>JANNXA010000050.1:0-271681 GCA_031409275.1 Planctomycetota bacterium | reverse complement strand
CGGCGGCGGCGGTGTCGGCGGCGGCGGCGGCGGTCTGCGCGAACGCCGCCGCGAAGGCGCGCAACGTCGGCTCGTCCCAGGTCGGCGCCAGGGTGGCCACTCGTTCGCCGAGATGGTTGCGCAGCGCTTCGGGCAGTCGCGGCACGAGGGCGACGAGTTCGCGACCCGTCGCGTCGTGGTCATCGGAGGCCCGCAGCTCGAGCGCCTGGAGGCGCAGCGCCGGATCGGCGCCGTTCGCCAACTCCCGCAGCGCGTCCGCGAACTGGGCCGCGAATCGGCGCCGCATCGGCAGCGTGATCGCTTCCAGTCCATCCAGGAGCGTCTGCGCGACGTTGCAGTCGCGATCCGCGAGGAGCGCGGCGACGGGCGCGTTCGGCCATCCCGACGGGCTGCGCGCGAGGACGGCTGCAGCGACCGCGCGCACGTTCGGATCGGCGTCGGTGCAACGCGCGATCGCGAGTGGTTGCGCCGCCGCCGGATCGAGCGCGAGCAGGAGTTCCAGGCGGGCGCGCCAGGCGCCATCGTCCTCGGACGTCGGCCGCTGCGCGAGCGAGTCGATGGCGCGGTCGAAATAGAGGCGGCGACGCGCGCGCTCGACGGCGACGGCGTCGTCGCTCGACAGGGCCGCGAGGTCGCCGTTCGCCGCCGGCGCGGACGACTGTGCCGGCGTCGGCAGCGCCATCGCGCTCGCGCTCCAGACGGCGAGCAGCGCCCGTCGTGCGCGAGGGGCGCGACTCATGCGAGGTGGGCCGCCAGCGCCGCCGGGAGATGCGCGATGACATCGGTCGCCGTCACCCCGATCTCGCCGAACTCCGCGGCGGCGAGGTCGCCAGCGCGACCGTGCGCGAACGCGCCGATGCGTGCCACGAGCAGCTCGTCGGGAAGGATCGCCAGCAGTGCCGCGAGGCATCCGGTCAGCGCGTCGCCGCAGCCGCCGGTCGCCATGCCGGGATTGCCGGTCGGGTTGAAGTGGCTTTCCATGCCGTTGCTCACGACGCTGCGGTGGCCCTTCAAGATGACGGTGGCGGCAGCGCGCATCGCAAGGTCGACGGCGGCGAGGCGCCGCGGTTCATCGGAATCGCCCGGTTCCTGGCCGGTCAGGCGGCGCAATTCGCCGGCGTGCGGAGTCACGATGGTGACGCGCCGGTGGCCAGCGAGGTGGGCAGGTTCGCCGGCGAAGGCGTTCAACCCGTCGGCATCGAGCACCAACGGGCGCTCGATTCGCGGCACCAGCTCACGCACCAGGGCGACGGTTTCGGGCGCGCTCCCGAGTCCCGGCCCGAGCGCGACGACGTCCGCCCGCCCGCAAGCGGCCAGCAGTGGGGTCAGCGCAGCATGGCCGAGGTGGCCGTGATCGTGGTCGGGCAGCGGCAGCCAAGTGGCGCGCAGTTCGGCGCCACCGGCGACCGTGTAGAGCGACCGCGGCAGCGCGATCGTGACCAGGCCGGCGCCGCTGCGAAAGGCGGCGGCCGCTGCCAGCAGGGGTGCGCCGTGCATGCCGTAGCAGCCGCCGATGATCAGCAGTCGGCCGTAGTTCCCCTTGTGCGAGGTGGGCGAGCGGTGCGGGAGCTTCCGGAGTTCGAGCGGGACCTCACCGTGGCTCGTCATGGGGCATCCTGAGCGAGGCGCAGCCGATTCAGCTCCAGGGCGACGGAGGCAGCTGCGCGAAGAGCTCCGACACCTCGATCTTGCCGACTTCGAGGCCGGCGTAGTTGCGTTGCGTCGGCAGCATCCCGCTCGGCAGCTCGGCGCTGTCGGCGGGCGGATCGAATCCGAGCCAGCGCAGCAGCGCCAGCACCGGCAACGCATAGCCGCGCGCGTTTCCGTCCTCGACTTTCACGGCGATCCCGAGGCTTGGCAGTCCGGGTCGCGGCGGCCGCAGTGCCAGCGCGACCACTCCTTCGGCGCCGATTTTGCAGAAGGCGCGGCCGCTGCTGACCTTGGCGACCGCGAGGTCGAAACGGCGGCGACCCGAGACGTAGTGGGGCTCCGCCATGGCGGCGTCGAAGAGGCGCTGCGCCGCGTTGGCGACCGGTGGCGGCAGGCCGCTCGGATCGGCGAAACGTGCCATCGAGCGAGCGAGGCCGGCGAGCGGCAAGGAGAACGCCGGTGCGCTGCAGCCGTCGACCGCGATGCCGATCGCACGATCGGGAACCCCGGAGAAATCGACGATGCGCGCCCGGATGCGCTGCTGCACCGGGTGGTTCGGATCGATGTAGCCCGCGAGCGGCGCCCCGAGGTGCCGGGCCTGGATCAGCATTCCGGCGTGCTTGCCGGAGCAGTTGTTGTGGAGGACGCCGTACCGTTCGCCGGCGTGCACGAGGCGACGCGCGGCCGCCTCGTCCATCGGCGCGTGGCATCCGCAGAGCAGCGCGCTCTCCGGCACGTCGCCCTTGCGAAGCAGCTCCCGCGCCACGGCAACGTGCAGTTCGTCGCCGCCATGAGAAGCGGTGGTCAGCGCGATCTCGCGGTCGGTGAGCGACAGCGAGCGGTCGAGACCATCCTCGAGGAGCGGCAGCGCCTGGAACGGCTTCAGCGCGGAGCGCGGAAAGACGCGCTCTTCGGGGTTGCCGATCGAGAAATGGAGGCGATCGGCGCCGGCGACCACGACGTGACCACGGTGCTGGCTCTCGCGCTGGCCGCCGCGCGTCAGGAACGTGAGGAACGGAGGGGCGTTCAAGAGGAGTCACCGAAGACGATGGAAGCTGGCGCTACAATGCCGCGGCTTCCACGAGGGCCAAGATCGTGCTCGTCGAATGTCGGCTGTCGCGCATCGTTTTCCGCGAGGACAGCGATCAGCAGTACATCTTTCTTCAGGAACGCGCGGGCAACCGGGCGTTTCCGATCGTGATCGGCTTCTTCGAGGCAGCAGAAATCCACCGCAAAGCCAACGGTCAGGTGCCAGCTCGTCCGCTGACCCACGACCTGCTGCGCAGCGCGATGGAGCAGCTTGGCGGCAAGTTGCGCTGCGTCGAGATTCACGACCTGCGCGAAAGCACTTTCTTCGCCAACCTCGTCGTCGATCAGGACGGACGCACCGTTCGGATCGATTGCCGGCCATCGGACGCGATCGCGTTGGCGGTGGCGCAGAACGCTCCGATCGCGGTCGAGGACCACGTCCTGACCGCCGCGACCGAGAAGCAGCGGGAGGGGGGCAGCTAGGTCGACGAGAGCTGGAAGCAGGGTCGTCGCGCCGGCCGAATCGGCGTCGCGAACGGCTCGGCCGACGTGCAAAAAACTGGAGGGGTGGCAGAGCGGTCGAATGCGACGGTCTTGAAAGCCGTTGACCCGCAAGGGTCCGGGGGTTCGAATCCCTCCCCCTCCGCCACGCGGAGTGCATCCAGCAGTGACGCCCGAAGAGACGAACGACGACACGACTGCGGAGAGGTGGCTGAGTGGTCGATAGCGGCGGCTTGCTAAGCCGTTGTACGGGGTTTTCCCCGTACCGCGGGTTCGAATCCCGCCCTCTCCGCCAATGTCGTGTCCTGAGTCGGTGATGCTGCGAGTGAAGCCCATGCGCAACCCGCATCGAACGCTGCTCGCGTGGGGGGTGGCGCTCGCCAGCAGCGGCTGTGTCGAGCGCTACCTCGAGATCAACTCGAACCCGACCGGTGCGCGGATCGCCGTCAACGGCCGCGACGTCGGGGTTGCGCCGGTGACCGTCCCGTTCACTCACTACGGCACCTTTCGCATCGACGCTTGGGGCGGCGAACAGCCGGCCGCGACGCACTTCGAATCGATCGATGCGCCTTGGTACCAGCACTTCCCGATCGACCTCGCCAGCGAGCTGCTCGATCCGCGTACGCATGTCGATCGCCACACGGTGACGGTCGAGCTGCCGCCGGCGAGCGCCGCCACTCCGCGCGCGGAGCTCCTCGATCGGGCGGAAGCGCTGCGCCAGGACTCGCGCTGACGTGACGGTGCCGCTGCTGCCGCGACTGCCGCGCGACTTTCGGCCGCTCGATCTGCGCGGTCAACGAGTGCTCTTGGTTGGACTGGGCACCTTCGGTGGCGGGCTTGGCGCGGCGCTCCACCTGGTTCGCGAGGGGGCGGACGTCACGATCGCCGACACGCGCAACGCTGCTGAATTGACCACTTCGCTGGCTTCCTTGCGTGATCTGCCCATTCGCTACTGCCTCGGACAGCACGCCAGCGACGCGGAAGTGGCGGCCGCCGACTGGATCGTCGCGTCGCCCGCCGTGCCGTGGAGCGCGCCGCCGTTGCGCGCCGCCGCGCGGATGGGCAAAGCCGTGGAGAGCGAGATCACGTTGCTGGTACGCCTGCTGCCATGTCGATGGCTTGGCATCACCGGCACCAACGGCAAGAGCACGACGACGATGCTGGCGATGCGCACGCTGGCGGCGGCCGGGCGGCGCGTCGAAGGAGGCGGCAACCTCGGCGGCTCGTTGCTCGATCGTTGGCGCGAGTTGAAGGCGGCGGACGCCGTCGTCCTCGAACTGAGTTCCTTTCAGCTCGAGCACCTCGGCGAGATCGGGCTCGGTCCTGACGTCGCCGTGCTGACCAACGTCACGCACGACCACCTCGATCGTCATGGCACGTTCGAGGCGTATGCCGAGGCGAAGCGGCAGATCCTCACCCGCGCCGAGATCGCATTGCTGCCGCGCGCCGATCTCGTCGCGCAGCAGTTCGGTCGCGACACGCGCGCGAAGGTGGTCTGGTACGGCGAGGAGTCGGCCTTTCAGCCGGGCGAACGCGGCGTGAAATTGCGGGCCGAGCGCTTCGCGACGTTCGAGCGCGACGGCGGCGCGGACGAGACGGTCGACCTCGAGCCGCTGCAACTGCGCGGCGTTCACAACCGTCAGAACCTGATGGCGGCGGCCGCGGCGGCGACTTTCTTCGACGTGCCGTTTGCCCGCGCAGCGACGGCCGGGTTCGCGGCGCCGCCGCTTGCACGCCGGTTGAACGAGGTGGCGCGCGTGGCGGGCGTCCTCTTCGTCGACGATTCGGTCTCGACCTCGCCGCCGGCAGTGGCCGTCGCGCTGCGCGCCTATTCCGGCTCAACTCATTTGATTGCAGGTGGTTACGACAAGGGCATCGACCCGGAACCACTGCTCGATTCGATGGTGCGGAATTGTCGCTCGGTCTACCTCTATGGGGCGGTGGGACCGGGCCTCGCGCGCCGCCTCGAGGAGGGGCGCCACCGCGCCGCGCGCCCCGATTTTCAGCACGCGGTTTTTCCCGATCTGCGCGCGGCGTTCCAGGCGGCGGCCGCGGCGGCGAGCGCTGGCGAAACGATCCTCTATTCCCCTGGTTACGCGTCCTACGACCAGTTCAGGAACTTCACCGAGCGCGGCGATCTCTTCTGTGCGCTGGTCGCCGACCACGCGCAGCGTCGTGCTTGATCGACCCGACCCGAGGGCAAGAATCGCGAGCCAGCTAGGAGCCGCATGACCGAGTACTGCCAGCGTTGCCAGAAAGAGGCCGCCAAGGTCCACGTCACCGAGATCGACGCGGAAGGCGCCAAGGCGTTGCTGCACCTCTGCGAGGGGTGCGCCAAAGGGCACGGCGTCCCGACGCAGCCTGCGCCGACGGTGCTCGCGGTCTTCAAGGAGCTGGTCGACAAGGCGAACACCGTCGCGCGCACGCGCGACCGCCAATGCCCCGAGTGCGGCATCACCTTCGCGGAGTTCAAGGCGAAGGGGCGCTTCGGCTGCGCGAACGACTACGAGGTGTTCCAGGCGCGGGTCGTTCCGCTGCTCGAACGCATCCACGGCGCCTCGGAACATGTGGGCGAGTCGGACGCCGCGCGCGCCAAGAAGACGGCGTCGGACGGCGTCGCGCAGGAGCTGAAGCGCCTGCGCCGCGACCTGCAGCGCGTGGTGAAGAGCGAGGAGTACGAGGAGGCGGCGCGTCTGCGCGATCGCATCCAGACGCTCGAGAATCAGCTCGCCCAGGGGAATCAGCTCGATGGCTGAAACCCCACGCGACTGGTTTTCCGCGCCTGCCACCGCCGGCAACTGGATGGCCAGCGACGGGCGCGACCACGAAATCGTCGTTACGACGCGCATTCGGCTCGCGCGCAACGTCGCCGGCTTCCCGTTCCGTGCCCGCCTCGACGAGAAGCGCTCGAAGGAAGTGGAGGCGCACCTTGCCGAGCGGCTGAGCTCGCTGGCGCTGGCGACCGATCAGGCCTACCTGCGGCTGGCGGACCTCGACCCGCTCGATACGGAGCTGCTCTTCGAGCGCCACCTGATCAGCAAGGACCTCGCGCGCGAGCTCGACGGGCCGCGCTCCGTCTTCTTCAGCCGCAGCCGCAACGTCTCCGTCATGGTCAACGAAGAGGACCATCTGCGCCTCCAGGCGCTCGGTCCGGGCTGCAACGTCGATGCGCTGCTCGAGCAACTGCGCGACGTCGACCAGTTGGTGAGCGAGCGGGTCAGCTACGCCTACCACCCGCGATTCGGCTACCTCACGTCGTGCCCGACCAACGTCGGCACGGGACTGCGCATCTCCGTGATGCTGCACCTGCCGGCGCTCGTCCACTCGAAGGAGATCGACAAGGTCTTCGACGCCGCGTCGGGGATGAAGCTCGCCGTGCGCGGCTTCTACGGCGAGGGCACTTCCTACCTCGGCGACTTCTTCCAGGTCAGCAACCAGGTCACGCTCGGCCGCAGCGTCGACAAGCTGCTGGCCGACATGAATCGCGTGCTGCCGAAGCTCGTCGACTACGAGCGCGACATGCGGCGCACCATCGCGCAGGAAGCTGGGAAAGGGCTCGAAGATCGCATCTGGCGGGCCTTCGGCGTGCTTTCGCACGCGCGCCGACTCTCCTCGCAGGAAGCGCTCGACCTGCTGTCGCACGTGCGGTTGGGCGTCTGCGTGGGACTGCTGCCGCGGCCGGCGCTGAAGACGGTGAACGAGCTCCTCGTGCTGAGCCAGCCGGCTCACGTGCAGCTCCTCGCCGGCCGCGTCCTCACCGACGACGAGCGCGACGTCGCCCGCGCGAGCTACATCCGCCAACGCATCGAGGCGGTCGGCAGCTGAGCCTCGTGGCGGCGTGGAGGCGTGGCGGCGCGGCGGCGCGGCGCCTCGGCCAGCCCTCGATCGGCGCGGCGCATCTGCTGCTCGGCCTCCTCGAAGCGGAGGGCGTCGCCGCTGGGGCGCTCACCCCGCTGCCGCGACCACCCGCCTCAAGCCGCGCGCGGCGAGTGCCGAGAAGGGTTAGCGAGGAGACCGCACCAGAGTCCGGCAAGAGGGTGGAGCAGTCCAGTCGATGGACGCCGACGTTTCGTCGCGATGGCGCATCGCCGCCCGCCGTCTTGGCGTGGCGACGCGGGTGCGCTCCGGCGGCTTCCTCCTTCTCGCCGTGGCGCGCGCGTTGCGTTCTTCTTCGTCCCGGTGGTTGAGCAGCGGGCCTCCGCTCGCCACGCTATGGCGCCGACAGCCCTTGATGGTTCGCGCAACGACGCACGGAGCAACTCATGTTCGACCGATTCACTGACCGTGCCCGCAAGGTCATGGGCCTGGCCAAGGCGGAAGCGCAGCGCCTGAACCACGAGTACATCGGCACCGAGCACATCCTGCTCGGCCTGGTGCAGGAGGGCAGCGGCGTCGCCGCCAACGTCCTGAAGAACATGAACATCGACCTGAAGCGCATCCGCGCCGAGATCGAGAAGATCGTGAAGGGCAGCCCGACGATGGTGACGCAGGGCAACCTGCCCTTCACCCCGCGGGCGAAGAAGGTCCTCGAACTCGCGGTCGAAGAGGCCGCGAACCTCGGCCACAACTACATCGGCACCGAGCACCTCCTGCTCGGGCTGATCAAGGAGAACGAGGGAATCGCCGCGCGCGTCCTGCTGAACCTCGGCGTCAAGCTCGAGGAAGTGCGCGACGAGATCCTCGAGTTCCTCGGCGCCGATCCGCGCAACGCCCCCGGCAACAGCGGCGGCAGCGAGGGCGGCGGCTCCGGTGCGAACGACGAAGCGGCCGGTGGCGGCAACGCCGGCGGCGGCGAGGCCGCGGGCGGCGACGCTGCCAGCGCCGGTGGCGCCGCGGGCGGCAAGGGCAAGACGCCTGCGCTGAACGCGTTCGGGCGCGACCTCACCGTCATGGCGCGCGAAGGCAAGCTCGACCCGGTGATCGGTCGCCGGCGCGAGATCGAGCGCGTGATGCAGATCCTCTGCCGTCGCACCAAGAACAACCCGGTGCTGCTCGGCGAAGCGGGCGTCGGCAAGACCGCCATCGTCGAAGGGCTCGCGCAGGACATCGTCGCCGGCAACGTGCCGGAGATCCTCGCCGACAAGCGGATCGTGGTCCTCGACCTCGCGATGATGGTCGCCGGCACGAAGTACCGCGGCCAGTTCGAGGAGCGCATCAAGGCGGTGATGACCGAGGTCCGCCGCGCGAAGAACATCATCCTCTTCATCGACGAGCTCCACACGCTCGTCGGAGCGGGCGGCGCCGAAGGGGCGATCGACGCCAGCAACGTCCTGAAGCCGTCGCTCTCGCGCGGCGAGGTGCAGTGCATCGGCGCCACGACGCTCGACGAGTACCGCAAGTACATCGAGAAGGATGGCGCCCTCGAACGGCGCTTCCAGTCGGTGATGGTCGAACCGGCCACGCGCGAAGAGACGCTCGAGATCCTGAAGGGGCTGCGCGACCGCTACGAAGCGCACCACCGCGTGCAGATCACCGATGGCGCGCTCGAGCTCGCCGTCGAGCTGGCCAACCGCTACATCACCGGCCGCTTCATGCCGGACAAGGCGATCGACGTCCTCGACGAGGCCGGTGCACGCGTCCGCCTCAAGGCGCTCACCCAGCCGACCGACCTCAAGGAACTCGCCGAGAAGATCGCGCTCCTCGACAAGGAGAAGGAGGAGTGCGTCGCGGCGCAGGACTTCGAGCGCGCCGCCTACCTGCGCGACCAGGCCGACAAGATGCGCAAGCAGCGTGACGAGCTGCAGAAGCAGTGGCGCGCCAACAGCAAGGAAGTCGACGGCACCGTCGACGAAGACGTGATCGCGGAGACGGTCGCGAAGATCACCGGCGTCCCGGTCACGCGCCTCGAGAAGGGCGAAGCCGATCGCCTGCTCAAGATGGAGGACGAGCTCCACCGCGCCGTCATCTCGCAGGACGAGGCGATCAAGTCGATCTCGCGGGCGATCCGCCGCGCGCGTTCGGGGCTGAAGAGCCCCAAGCGGCCGACCGGCTCGTTCCTCTTCCTCGGGCCCACCGGCGTCGGCAAGACGCATCTGTGCAAGCAGCTCGCCAAGTTCATGTTCGGGAACGAGGACGCGCTGATCCAGATCGACATGTCCGAGTACATGGAGAAGCACAACGCCTCGCGGCTCGTCGGCGCGCCGCCGGGCTACGTCGGCTACGAGGAGGGCGGCCAGCTCACCGAGAAGGTCCGCCGCCGGCCCTACAGCGTGGTGCTGCTCGACGAGGTCGAGAAGGCGCACGGCGACATCTTCAACATGCTCCTCCAGATCATGGAAGAGGGGCACCTCACCGACTCGTTCGGCCGCAACATCGACTTCCGCAACGTCGTCCTGATCATGACGTCGAACATCGGCGCCTCGATCATCAAGAACCAGAGCTCGCTCGGCTTCCACAAGGTCAGCGCGGACCACGCCTACGACGCGATGCGCGAGCAGTTGATGGGCGAGGTCGAGAAGTTCTTCCGCCCCGAGTTCGTGAACCGCCTCGACGAAGTGATCGTGTTCCATCCGCTCACGCGGGAGAACATGGCCGCGATCCTCGACGTGCAGCTGCAGGAGGTTCGCGACCGCTTGCAGGAGAAGGGGCTCCTCCTCGAGCTCACGGCCGAGGCGCGCGAGCATCTGATCGACAAGGGGACCAACCTCGACTTCGGCGCGCGTCCGTTGCGCCGGGCGGTCGAGCGGATGCTCGAAGACCCGATGTCGGAATCGATCCTGCGCGGCGACTTCCGCGGCAAGGAGTTGATCCGGGTGACGTTGGTTGGCGACACGCTCCACTTCGAGGCGATGGAGTCCCAGAAGCCGGTCGAGACGGCGAAGGGTTGATGATGCGGATCGCGGTGGGGCGTCCCTTCGCCGCGTTTCTCTTGCTGATCGCGAATGCGGCGGCGTCTGCCCAGGAGGCGGAGCCGCCGCGACCGTTGCGGATCGACACGGTCGTGCTGGCGGCGAGCGGCGGCGAGTTCGTCGGCTTCTCCGAACCGGCGACGTGCGAAGCGGGATTCGTCGTCTTCCATGCGCGCAAGAAGGGGGGCGGCGCGGCGCTGCTCACCTCTTCGGGCGGCCCCGCGCAGCCGTTGCTGGCCACCGGCACGACGCTGCGCACGGCCGACGCCAGCTTCGCTCTCGAGTCGATCGGCGAGCTGCCGAGCGTCAACGACGAGAACCAGGTCGCCTTCCGGGCGAGCTTCGCAGACGGTCTCGCCGCGATCGTGGTGGCCGACGCCTTCGCGCGACGCTTCGAGTTCGTGGCGAACTCGACCGAGGCGTTCCGCGAGTTCGGTCCGCAGGTGGAGATCAACCGTGCCGGCGAGGTCGCGTTCCATGCGACCATCGACCCGCCCGGCCATCCCGATCGCGACGACGGCCTGAAACCCGCCAATGAGGAGGACGCCCTCCACGCGCCCGATCGGCTGCCGCCGCCGATGCGGCTCACCTACGGCGGGCGCCAGCCCAGCTTCGAGGCTGGGCTCTTCTCCGAGCGCGGTGGCAAGCTGCGCGTGGTCGCGCGCAGCGGCGCTCTGCTGCTCGACGTGCAGGACGGCTTCGCGCTGAATTCGGCCGGCGCGCTGGCCTATCGAGCGTGCGGCCAGGTGGCGCATTGGAGCGTGCGCCTCGACGCCGGCGCGTTCGCGCAGTCTTTGGCGACGACGCGCGGCGAGCCGGCGGAGCGCTACGGGCCGCCGACGCTGAACGACTCTGGCGAGTGCGCGTTCGTCACTTGGGGAGCCGATGGCGCGACCGCGATCTACCGCGGCGGGGCCGGCCGCTCGCAGCCGCAGGTGGCGATCGACGGCAGCGCGGGGTTCAGCGCGATCGACGCCGGCATTGCGATCGACGGCGCCGGCCGCGTGGCCTTCGTCGGCCATCGCAAGGATGGCGGCACGGCACTCTGCGTCGGACCGGACGCTCTCCACATCACCGAACTGCTGCCAGTCGGGGCGCCGCTCGCGGGCAGCCGCGTGGGGGCGATCCGGCTCGGTGGTCGCGCCTTCGCGCGATCCAGCCGCCTCGCGCTGCTGGTGCAGCTCGAGGATGGCCGCGAGGCGGTCGTCCTGCTCTACGCGCGCCGCTGATCGCCGTCGCGTGGCCGGCGGCTCATGCGGTGGCGTCGCAGGCGCAGTGCCGAGCGGGGACGTTCGCTCCATAGGCGGCGAGCGTGGTGCGGCCGCGGCCGGCCCCCGAGATCTCCTTCGCAAGGCTCTCGAGCTGCTGATCGCTTTGCTTCAGGAGCTGAGCATGCAGCGCGAAGAGCCGCTCGGTTCGCGCGGCGAACGCGGCGAGCTGATCGGCGTCGAGGCGAGCGCGCAGCTCCGCCGACGACGGCAGCGCCGCGAGCGCGCGTCCGGCGGCCTCGACGGCCGCGGCGGCCGCTTCGACTTCGCCGGCACCGACGAACGAGAGTGCGTCGCGCCACGCCGACTCGACGCCGGCGAGCTGTTCGAGCTCAGCGCAGGGAGAGGACAGCGGCATCCCAGCCCTCCTTCAGCGTGCCGATCACGCGGCGGCTCGAATCGAGCAGCTGCGGGGACTGGTGCATGTTCGCCTCGACCAGCCAGGTGCTGACCGTGCGATAGAGCTGATCGAGCTTCGGCACGCACTCCGCGCCGTGCGACGGGTCGAGCGCCTCGCGCAAGGCGGAGACGATCGCCAGCGACTTGCTGATCGCGACACCGGCGCGGGCGCGATCGTTGGAGCCGATGGCACGCTTCGCCTCCTCGATGCGTCGCAGCAGCGCTTCGTAGATGCGCAGCAGCAACTGCTCGGGCGGCATCGCGAACACCGTGTCCTGCTGGTACGCCTGGTAGGCCGTCGTCATCCATTCCTCCGGTGGAGCGGTCGTCGCCGTGCGACGACGATCAGTTGCGGTTGCTGCTGTTGCCCAGGTTGAGCGAGCTGAGCGAGTTGCCCTGCGTTTGCAGGCGTCCGACCAGCGTCTCCATCGCCGCGAACTTCCGGCGCATGGTGTCTTCGAAGACCGTCAGCTGGTCCTCGCCGCGGGTGATGCGCCGCGCGAGGTCCTTCATCGAGGCCTGGAAGGCGTCCTTGCGCGTCTTGATCGCCCCGTCGACCGAGTCGGTGCGACGTTCGACGACGTCGAGCAGCTTGGCGCCGATGCCCGTGGTCGAGTCGCTCACCATCTTCGTGACTGAGTCGAGGTCGTCGGCAAGCGCCGCCTTGAGCTTGGTCGAGTCGAGCGAGAGCTTGCCCGTGTTGTCGGTCTTGATGCCGATCGAGCCGAGCGACGTGTAGCCGGTGGTGACCGCGCTGCTCTCGGCACTGACCGTGCTCCCGAGCGACGAGCGCAGCGAGCGCAGCGCGCTGTCGCCGGCCAGCGGCTTGACCGCGTCGTCGCCGCCCTCGCGCGGCTTCGACTGCTCGTTCAGGAAGTCGATGACCTTGTTGTACTCGCTGACGAAGTCCTTCAGGCGCTGCTCGATCGTCCCGAAATCCTCCGTGATCGAGATCTTGAACGGCGAGGAGCCGCTGACCGGCGAGTCGAGCAGTTGCAGCGTGACGCCCTGGATCGCGTCCTCGACGGTGTTGGACGAGGACGTGTAGCTCTCACCGTCGATCTCGAAGCTGGCATCGGTGGCGGTGCGCAGCGAAGTGAGGTTCAGCACATTGCCTTGCGGCGGCGGCAGTCCCGGCTCGGAGACGATCGTCACGGCATTCGCCGCGCCCGCGTCCTTGCCGCGCAGCTCGAGATGCCAGTCAGTGCCATCGAAGACGGTGGTCGCGACGGCGCCGATCTCCGCGTCGTTGATCGCGTCACGGATGCCGTTCAGCGTGTTGTTGGTGCCGTCGATGTCGAGGTTGGTGACCGTTCCCCCGACGTCGATGCTGAGCGTGCCGACGACGCCGAGATCCGCGTCCGTTGCCGCGAAGCCGTCGGAGCGGATGAAGCTGCTCTGGGCCAGCGAGAGGACCTCGACCTCGTAGGTGCCGACCCGTGCGTTGCTGCGTGTCGTCAACGACAGGTAGTCGGACGCGCCGTCGGGCAGCTTCACCTGCGTGGCGACGAACTCGTCCGGCTCGGCGAGCTTCTTCAGGGCGTTCTGCAGCGAGGTGAGCTTCTTCTGCAGGTCGTCGAAGGCGTTGATCTTCTGCTGGAAGCCGCTGCTCTTGGTGCGCATCAGGTCGACCTTGCGCCCTTCGACGCCGACCAGTGCTGCGATGATTCCCTGCGTGTCGAGCCCTGAAGCCAGGCCCCCGAACGTGATCGGACTTGCCATCCTCGCCAACTCCACGGTGGACGCCACGACGCGAAGCGCCACGGGTCCACCTCGTTGTTCGGTCGCGGCGCCCGGCGCTCAAGCGATCGGAAAGAGATTCCTTGTCGCCGCCGCGCGCCCCGGGAGCCGGAGACGACGACGGCCTCCCGACGCGCAAGCGCCGGAAGGCCGTTCTCCCGCGGAGGAGCGCGCGACGGAGGAACGGGGGATCGGCCCCGCTCTCCCGTCACGCGACCTCGAGGCGTTGCCGCCTCAGCGCGACTCTTAGCCCTGGAGGAGGGAGAGAGCCGACTGCGGCTGCTGGTTGGCCTGCGACAGGATCGAGAGCGCCGCCTGCTGCAGGATCGAGTTGCGCGTCAGGTCCGCGGTCTCGAAGGCGACGTCGACGTCGCGGATGCGCGACTCAGCGGCGGAGAGCGATTCGATGCTCACGCCGATGTTCGAGATCGTCGAGGACAGGCGGTTCTGCGCTGCGCCGAGGTCGCCACGCAGCGAGCTCACCGAGTCGATCGCGCTGTCGATCGCCGTGATCGCGCCGGTCGGCGAACCCGCCGAGCTGATGTCGAGCGAGCCGATGCCGAGGTCGGAGGCGAGCGCGGAGTTGAGGTCGACCGAGATGGTGTCGCTGCCGGCCGTGCCCGCACCGATCTGGAAGGCGACGGTCGACTGCGAGCCATCGAGCAGCTTGATCGTGTTGAACTCGGTCGACTGGCTGATGCGGTCGACTTCGGAGATGAGGTCCTGGAACTCCTGGTCGAGCGTGTCCTTGTCGCCGGCCGAGGCCGTGCCGTTGTTGGACTGGATCGAGAGCTCGCGCATGCGGATCAGGATGCTGCTGACTTCGTTCAGGGCGCCTTCGGCCGTCTGCACCAGCGAGATGCCGTCGTTGGCATTGCGCTGAGCCTGACCGAGGGAGCGCGTCTGCGCCCGGAGCCGCTCGGAGATGCCGAGACCGGCGGCGTCATCCGACGCCGTCGCGATGCGCAAGCCCGTGGTCAGGTGCTGGAAGTTCTTGTCCAGCCGCGACGCAACCTGGGCCAGCCCGCGCTGGGCGTTGATCGACCCGATGTTCTGATTGATTCGAAGTGCCATGGATACCAAACCCCCCGCGGACCAATGTCCGGAGGACCGACCAGGTCTCCGAAGGTGGGGTTCCGCCGCCCCAACCGGCCGAGTTGTTCGGTGGGGTCCAATCGGGATCAAGGGGGGTGCAAGGGCGAATTCAGGGGTGCGCTCGCTCTTTTCCTGTTCGAACGCGGGTCGACCGGTCAAAGCGCGAGCTTCTTTCCGAGTGTGGTGCCTTTCGGCCGATTGCGGCCACGTGTGGCACGGGGGGCGAGGGCTCGCAGACCGCCCGCTCGGAACGTTTTTCTAAAGCCAGAGGCAGGAACTTCCGACCTCTTCTTCACGACTCGTTCAGCCGGTGGACGCCGCGTCCCTCGGGCGAGTCGCGACCGCCGCGCACTGCGCGGCGCGAGGGAGGAAGAGATGGCTTTCGCTGTACCAGGAACGGCTCTGTTTGCCGCGCCGCGGCTCGCCCGCCTGCGCCAGAGCGCCGGCGCCTGGCGCTTCGTCCTGCCGCTCGCCCTGCTCCTGGCGGGGGCGCTCTGCTTCCAGCTCACGAAGGGGTCGGCGGATCGTGCGACGGAGACGGCGCCAGTGGCAACGGCGCCGATCGGCTCGCTGACGGGCAACCCCCTTCCGATCGACGCCGGTGCGCTCGCTGGCGCCCTGCTCGTGGTGGGTGGACTGATCGCCGCGCTCCCGCTCGTGGCGCGCCGCGTCACTTCGGCGGCTCGCGGCCGCGGGGCGATCGAGGTGGTCGAGGCGCGGCCGCTTGGCGGTCGTCGCGCTCTGCTCCTCGTGCGCGTCGACGGCCGGCAGGTGCTGGTGGGCTCGTCTGAGGCGGGGCTCTCGATGCTCTGCGAACTCGGCGGCGCGCCCTTCTCTCGCGCTCTGGCGGAGGAACTCGCCGTCCCCGCCGCGTCCGCGCCGTCATCGTCGCGGGCAGTCACCTCGGAGCTTCCGCGGTGAACCTCGTCGTGCGCCTGCTGCTGCTCGCCTTCCTCGCCGCCGGCCCGCTGGCGGCGGTGGCGCCGTGTCAGGCGCCGGAGCCGACGGCGACGCAGGATGGCGCGGCGGTGCCCGCCACGCCGCAACGGCCCGAGTCGCTGCTGTCCCGCATCTTCCCGGTGCGCGTCGGTACCGATTCGCGCTCCGAAGGCGAAGGCGGCGGACGCGACCTCTCGACGGCGGTCGAGATCGTCGTCCTCCTCACGTTCCTGTCGTTGCTGCCGCCGCTGCTGCTGACCGTCACCTGCTTCTCGCGGGTGATCATCGTCATGTCGTTCGTGCGGCGCGCGATGTCGACGCCCGAGCTGCCGCCCAATCCGGTGCTGATCGGCATGGCGCTCTTCCTCACCGGTGCCGTGATGGCTCCGACCGGGAAGGCGATCCACGCCAAGGCGATCGAGCCCTACCTCGCGGGGCGCATGGCGTTCGCCGAGGCGGCCGACGCGGCGAGCGGCGAGCTCAAGCGCTTCCTCCTCGCCCACGCTCGCGAACAGGACCTCGCGCTCTTCATGGAGCTGACGGAGACCGAGCCGGTCGAGGGGCCGACCGACATGCCGCTGACCGTCGCGGTGCCGGCCTTCATCGTTTCCGAGCTGCGCACCGCCTTCCAGATGGGCTTCGTGCTCTACCTCCCGTTCCTCGTCATCGACCTCGTCGTGTCGAGCATCCTGCTGGCGATGGGCATGTACATGCTCCCGCCGATGCTGATCGCGACGCCGCTCAAGATCCTGCTGTTCGTGCTGGTCGATGGGTGGGGGTTGGTGATCCAGCAGATCTGGCGCGGGTTGGCGACCTGACGTGGATACCAACACCGCCATCGCGTTGTCGCGCGAGGTGCTGCTCGAAGCACTGCTGATCGCTGCGCCGATCCTCGGCGTGAGCCTGGTGGTGGGCGTCGTGGTCGCGTTGCTGCAGGCGCTGACGAGCTTGCAGGAGCAGACGGTCGCGATGATCCCGAAGCTGCTGACGCTGGTGGCGGCGCTGTTCGTGCTGCTGCCGTGGATCCTGCGCCAGTTCGTCGAGTTCACCACGCGCATCCTGATGAGCCTCGGGCGGCTGGGAGGCGGCGCGTGACGCTCGGTCTCCCCCTCGAGGCGATCATCTGCATCGTGCTCGGCGCGTTGCGCGCCGGCATGGTGCTGCTGCTCTTGCCGGTGGCCGGCGGCGAGAGCGTGCCGGGCATCTTGCGCGTGCTGCTGTCGCTGGTGCTCGGCGCGGTGCTGGCGGGCGTGCCGACGGGCTCGATGCCGGAGACGACGACCGGCCTGGTGCTGGCGGCGGGCCGCGAGCTCGTGATCGGGCTCGCCATGGGATTCCTCTGCCGAGTGCTGCTCTCGGCGCCGGCGCTGGCAGGCGACCTCATCGCGGAAGAGCTCGGCCTCAAGATGGCCGAGGACGTCGATCCGATGACGCGCATCGCGTCGACGGCGCCGGCGCGCGTCTACGAGACCGGGCTGCTGCTGGTCTACCTCGCCGCGAACGGCCACCACGACGTCATTCGCGCGCTGCACGCGTCGTTCGCTTCGTTCCCGATCGGCGGCCACGACCTGCCATCGGGTCTCGCGAGCCTCGCCGACTCGATCGGCGTCCTGCTGCGCTTCGCGGTGATGATCGCGTCGCCGCTGCTGGCGGTGCTGATGGTCGGGAGCCTCTCGCTCGCGCTCCTTTCGCGCGCCGTGCCCGAGCTGCACGTGATGACGTTCGGCTATCCGTTGCGGCTCCTCTCGGCGCTCGCGGCCGCGATCACGCTCTTCCCCTTCACGCTCGGTCCGGGCCTGCGGCTGATCGCCGTGCTGCGCGGCAGCCTCCTCAAGCTCGTGGGGGCGTGACGTGGCCGAGGAACTCCAGGACAAGAGCGATCGCACCGAGGAAGCCACCGCGAAGAAGCGCGGTGATGCGCATGAGCGCGGCAACTTCGCGCGCAGCACCGACCTCTCCACGGCGCTGGTCCTGCTTGGAACTGCTGCCGTGCTGGTGAGCTCCGGGCCGGCGCTGCTCGACTCCTTTCGCGTCGGCATCGTCACCGCGATCCGCAGCCTCAACGAGCCCCCCACGACGCTGTCGGCGGCGACGTCGATGCTGCGCGGCCAGCTGCTGATCTCGTTGCGCTGGGTGCTGCCCTTCCTCGGCACCGCCGCCGCCGTCTCCGTCGCGCTCCACTTCGTCCAGGCGGGCGGCTTCTTCGTGGCGCGCGACGCCGTCACGCTCGACTTCGCGCGCCTGAATCCGGTGCAGGGCTTCGCCAAGATCTTCAGCCTGAAGGGCTACTCCAAGGTGGCCGGCACGCTGCTCAAGACGGCGCTGGTGGTCGGCCTCCTGGCGTCGGCGTTGCGCGGGCGTCTCAACGAGATCGCCGACTACTCCTCGCTGGCCTTCGAGCAGTCGGCGCCGCTGCTGGGCAAGCTCCTGCTCGACATCTTCCTGCGCGTCTGCGCCGCGCTCGTCGTGCTGGGCTGCTGCGACTACCTCTATCAGCGCTGGCAGCACAACCGCGACCTGCGCATGACCAAGCAGCAGGTGCGCGACGAATCGAAGAACGAGGACGGCGATCCGCAGATCAAGCGCAAGATGAAGGAGCGCATGCGTGCGATCGTCGAGAAGCCGCTGCGCCAGGCCGTGAGCGAAGCGACGGTCATCGTCACCAACCCGACGCACTTCGCCGTCGCGCTCGAGTACATCGAGGGGCGCTCCTCGGCGCCGCGCGTGGTGGCGAAGGGCGCCGATGCCGTGGCGCAGGAGATCCGTCGCATCGCCCGCGACGCCGGCGTGACCGTGATCGAGCAGCCGCCGCTGGCGCGCGCGTTGTTCCGTGAAGTGGCGGTCGGCGACCTCGTCCCGGAGTCGCTGTTCCGCGCGGTCGCGAGCGTGCTCGCCCTCGTCTGGCGCCTGCGCGAGCAGCGCAAGCAGCGCCTGACGCCGACGGCCCGCGCGGCCGCGGCGGGGAAGAAGTAGTCGATGGCTGCCGCTGCTCCCAGCGCCACTGCCCCGATCAGCCTCGGCGCTGCCAACGGCGCCGCGGCATCGACGTCCGCGTCGAAGCGCGGTCCGGCACCCGCCGCGGTCTGGAAAGCGCCGCCGCCCGCGGCCCCGGTCTTCCGCAACGCGGATGTCGGTCTCGCCGTCGGGCTCGTCGGCCTGTTGATGATCCTGCTGGTGCCGCTGCCGACCTGGCTGCTCGACCTGCTGCTGGTCGTCAACCTCGCGAGCAGCATCCTCATGCTGCTGCTGGTGCTGGCGAGCGGCAAGCCACTCGAACTCTCGACCTTCCCGACGTTGCTGCTGTTCAGCGCGCTGTTCCGGCTGGCGCTGAACGTCGCCAGCACCCGCCTGATCCTGCTGCATGGCCACGCGGGCGAGGTGATCCAGTCGTTCGGCGAGTTCGTGGTCGGCGGCAACCTCGTCGTCGGCGTGGTGATCTTCCTCATCCTGGTGGTGATCCAGTTCGTCGTCATCACCAAGGGCGCCGGACGCATCTCGGAAGTCGCCGCTCGCTTCACCCTCGACGCGATGCCTGGCAAGCAGATGGCGATCGACGCCGAGCTCAACAACGGGACCATCACGCCGGAAGAGGCGAAGGCGCGGCGCAACGAGGTGTCGCGCGAAGCGGAGTTCCACGGCGCGATGGACGGCGCCAGCAAGTTCGTGCGCGGCGACGCGGTGGCCGGGCTCATCATCACCGGCGTGAACCTCGTCGGCGGCATCTGCGTCGCGTTGATGCGCGGCATGGACGTGAGCCAGGCGTTCAAGACCTACTCGATCCTGTCGATCGGCGACGGCCTCGTCGCGCAGATCCCGGCGCTGATCGTCGCCACCGCCGGCGCGATCATCGTCACCAAGGCGAGCATCGAGTCGAACCTCGGCGATCAGCTCGCGCTGCAGGTCACCGAGCAGAAGCGCGGCGTGATGATGGCCGGCGTGATCGTCGGCGTGATCGGACTCGCGCCCGGGCTGCCGCTGCTGCCCTTTGCGGTGCTCTCCGCGGTGCTGATCGCGGTGGCGCGCATGCGCCGCGCGGTGCCGCTCGCCGACGATTCCGAGGCCGACGCCGCTGCCGGCGCGGTCGAGGAGCAGGGCGCCGAGCTCGAGCGCCTGCTCAAGATCGATGCGATGAACGTGGAGCTCGGCTATCGCCTGCTCCACCTCGTGGAGAAGAATCGCGCCGGCGGCCTGCTGGCCCACATCTCGCAGGTGCGCAAGCGCTTCGCCGGCGAGATGGGCGTGATCGTCCCGCCGATCCGCGTCACCGACAACGTGAAGCTGGCCGCCGGCGCCTACCGCATCCTGGTGCGCGGCCAGGTGGTCGCGGCCGGCGAGCTGCGTCCCGGGATGCTGCTGGCGATGAATCCCGGCAAGGGCAAGCCGGGATTCCCCGGCGAGGCGACGCGCGAGCCGACGTTCGGGCTGCCGGCGCTGTGGATCGACGAGGCGCGCCGCACCGAGGCGGAACTCGCCGGTTACACCGTCGTCGAGCCGGTCTCGGTCCTGGTCACGCATCTCTCGGAGTCGATCCGCGAGCAGTCGTCGCTGATGCTGACGCGCGACGACGTGAAGACGCTGGTCGAGAACGTGCGCCGGGACTCGCCTGCCGTCGTCGACGACTTGATCCCGAACCAGCTCTCCTACGGCGATCTCCATCGCGTGCTGCGCGCGTTGCTGGCCGAACGCGTGTCGATCAAGAACCTCTCGGCGATCCTCGAGGTCGTCTCCGAATCGGTCGGGCAGACCAAGGATCCCGACGCGCTCGCCGAGCTGGCTCGCCGCCGGCTCGCCCGCAACGTCGTCGAGCCCTACCTCGACGAGAACGGGAAGCTCTCGGTCGTCACGCTCGATCCGACGCTCGAACGCACGTTGGTCGACGTGGCGCGCAACCAGGATGGTGGCGACGGCGCCAACGTCGTGCGCGTCGCGCTCGACAAGATCCTCGCGGAAGTGCGCAAGCTCTCCGAACGAGGCCAGGAGTCGGTGGTGCTGGTGCGAGCCGAGGCGCGCACGTTCCTGCGTGACCTGCTGAAGAGCGTGGCGCCGCGCGCGGTGGTCCTCTCCTACGCCGAGGCTGCGGCGGCGCGCAAGGTCGAGCCGGTGGCGGTGGTGACGCTGGCCGAAGCGCCAGGGAGGGCCGTCGCATGACGCGTCGCGTTGCCGCCTTGCTCGCGATGGTCGCCTTCGCCGGCGCCTGGTTGGTGGGAGTGTGGTGCCATCACGCGCCGCGCTCGCGCCTCTACTCGGCCGGATTCGCAGCGCTCTTCGGTGCGCTCGCGGGCGCCGCGATCGGGTTCGTCCTGGAGCGAATCGTGCTGGACCGCATCAGCGAACGCTGGGATGGAGGCGCGGGCGTGGCGGAAGGGACCTCGAGCGCCGCGAGCGTGGCGAACGGCGCTCGCGAGCCATCGCCGCAGCCCGCCGCGCGATCGGCCGCCTCCGTCGCACCCGGATCGGCTCTGGCGGAGGCGCGTCGATGAGCATGGATCTGCTTGATGCCTATCGCGCCGGCAACCCGGACTCGGCCGAGGCGCTGGTGAAGAGCCACCTGCCGCTGGTGCGGCGCGTGGTCGGCCGCCTCGCCGTCCAACTGCCCCCGAACGTCGGACGCGAGGATCTCGAGGAGGTCGGCATCCTCGGGTTGCTGAACGCGGCGAAGAACTACGACCCGACGCGCGGCGCGTCGTTTCGGACCTTCGCGTACATCGCGATCCAGGGCGCGGTGCTCGACGAACTGCGCCGACTCGACGTGCTGCCGCGCGGTCGCCGCGATGGCGTGCGCGCGCTCGAAGAGGCGCGTTCGAAGTTGACCGAGCGCACCGGCCGCGAGCCGAACTTCCTGGAGATCCAGGAAGAGCTCGGCCTCACGGCGCCCGAGCTCGAGGACGTGCTGCGCTCGCGCGCCCTTTCCGACTCCTATCAGCGCGGGCTTGGCGAAGCCTCGACGGGAGTGAATCCGGAGTCGTTCGCGAGCGCCGACGCCGACGATCCCGCGCGGGTCGCCGAGATCAACGAGGCCAAGGAGCTGCTCGCGGCGGCGATCGACACGTTGCCGCGCCGGGAGAAGGAGGTCGTGTTGCTGTACTACCACGCGGGGTTGCTGCTGCGGGACATCGGTCGCGTGCTCGACATCACCGAGTCGCGCGTGTCACAGATCTTGCAGCACGCGTTGGTGCAGCTGAACCATCGCATCGCGCGCAAGCTGGGCGCGAGCTGAGCGGGGAGGGCAGGCGATGGTGGCCGCACGGGGAAAGGTGATCAAGGCAAGCCGCGTGGCGTCGACTTCGGCGCCGGTGGCATGGGAGCCGCGTGCTCCGGTGGAAGACGCTCCGCCGGTCGCGGTCGAGGTGGTGCGTGAAGGGGGCGTCGTGGTCGGGATCAGTCTGCATTGCGGTTGCGGTCGTACGCACGAGCTCGAGCTCCTGCCGACCGCGCGCGCGGACACGGGAGGTGCGAGATGAACGGAACGAAGCGGGTGCGATGGTGGGCCGCGGTGGCGCTGTTCGCGACGGCGTGTGCCGGCAGCGGCGGTGGGGGCGGCGAGGCGTATCGGGTCGGCGGCGATCCGTGGGCGACTCCACCGGCAGCGGCGAAGAGCGGCGGCGAAGCGGCTCGACCCGCGGGTGAGCCGGCGAACGCCGCGAACTCGGCCTCCGCATCGAAGGGAACCGACGGCGCGCCGTCCGGTGCTGCGGCGCCGGCGCCCATGCTCGGCCAGGGCACGACGCTCGAGCAGCTCGACGCAGCCACCGCGCGCAACCAGACGCTCGAGGGCGAGAACCAGGCGCTCACTGCGCAGGTGGCGTCGCTCAATGCCGTGATCGAGCAGTTGCGCCGCGACAACGCCGGACTCTCGCAGCTGGTCCAGGCCGGCACGGAATCGCAGGCCGGCGTCAACGGCGAGATCGAGAAGCTGCGCGGCCAGGTCAAGGACTTCGAGCTGCGCTCGCGTCAGCTCGCCGACGACTTGCTGGCGGAACGGATCAAGCGAGTGCGCGTCGAGCGCCAGTTGATCCTCGCCAAGGTGACTGAAGCGGAGAGCCAAGGTGACGGCCCGTGACCCCCGTTCGTGGATGCTGCTGCTCGCGCTGACTGCGAGCGGTTGCACGATGGCCACTCTCGACACCGCGCTCCCGTGGGCGCCGGTGCAGGGTGCCTTGTCGGCGGCTCCGCCCGGTGCACCGGTGCACCGGGTGCTGTTGCTGCCATTCATCTCGGCCGATGCGCCGCCGAGCCATGGAGTGCTGCTGCAATCGGCGTTCGCGCAGTCGCTGCGGGCGATCTGCGGTTTCGAGGTCGTCGCGCCCGATGCCGCCGAGCTGCCGCGCACGACGCGCGACGAACTCGCGCTCGGGCGCGTGCGAACCACCGAGTCGCTGATCCGCCTGCATCGTGAGTGGGGGTGCGACGCGATCCTCTGCGGACGGGTCGCCTTCAGCCGCGCGCATGGTGAGCCGGCCGCCGGGCTCGAGCTGTCGCTCGTCGACGCGCGCGACGGGCACCTGTTGTGGACGGCGCGCGACGTCGTCGATGCGCGCACGCCGGCCACGCGTGCGTCGCTGCTGCGTTTCAGGTCGGACGAAGCCGCGGTGGCCGATGAGGTCGCGCCGGCGACCGACGTCGCCCAGGTGCCGGCCGAGAGCTTCGCGCGCTTCGTGGCCACCTCGTTCGTGCGGACGCTCTATCCATCGCCGGGAAGCGGTTTCCAGGACAGCGCTTCCGCAGCCGCTCGTTAGGGCGGACGGTTCCGGGAAAGAAGTTCCCGATCGAGGCAGTGCAGTCCCTTTCTTCCGGGAATCCCGCTCAAGCGGCGGACGAATCCTCCGAATCACTCTGACGTGCGAGGTCGAACGCCTCGTCAGTAAGTGGAGGAATCGTTCATGGGTCTGTTCATCAATACGAACGTGGCGAGCATCAATGCTCGCGGCAACCTGGACGTGATCACGAACCGGTTGCAGTCCAACTTCCGCCGGTTGTCAACCGGCTTGCGCATCGTGTCGGCGTCGGACGACGCAGCCGGACTGGCGATCTCCGAGCGCATGCGCGCTCAGATTCGCAGCCTCTCGCAGGCCCAGCGCAATGCCAACGATGGCATCTCGCTGGTCCAAGTCGGCGAAGGGGCGATGAACGAGCTCAGCAACATCCTCATCCGGATGCGTGAGCTCGCCATCCAGGCGAACAACGGCACCAACTCCGCAGCCGACAAGGACACGCTGGATCAGGAGTTCGACAACCTGATCCAGGAGGTCGACCGCATCTCGCTGTCGACGCAGTTCAACGGAGTGAACCTGCTCGACGGCTCGACGTCGAGCATCGAGTTCCAGGTTGGCTCCGACGTCGTGACCGGAGTCGACACCATCGCGGTGGCGCTGCGGTCGGTCCTGGCCAGCGACCTCGGGATCGACTCGCTCGACATCTCGTCGGCGGGGGCCCCGACGACCGCGATCACCAGCATCGACCTCGCGATCGACAACGTTGCCGCCGCGCGCGGTGACCTTGGCGCACTGCAGAACCGGTTGCAGTCGACGATCAACAACATCGGGGTGAGCGTCGAGAACCTCTCTGCGGCCGAGTCGCGCATCCGCGACGTCGACGTCGCGGCGGAGACGGCCGAGCTCACGCGCAACTCGATCCTGCAGCAGGCCGCGATCTCGATCCTGTCGCAGGCGAACACGCAGCCGCAGGTCGCCTTGAGCCTCCTGCAGCAGTAAGCAAGCAAAGCAAGCAGGCCGGTCGTTCCCGGGGTCGGGGTGCGTGGGGACGCGAAGCCCCTCCACCTGCGCTTCCTCGGCCCCCGGCTCCGGGAAGGACCGTCTTTTCGAACTCGACGTCGCGGGGCAGGCCACGCAACCTGCCCCGCGGCGAATCGAGATCGACTCGGGGCGGTTCGGAGCAGGGGACGCGCCGCTCGCGCGTCGGGATCGATCAGGAGTTCGGCAGGAAGTAGAGCTCGCCGTGGAGGATGGCGAGAGCCGCTCGCACCAGCGTCTCATGCGACGCGTTGAGCGACTCTTTCATCTGGGCTCGCAAGGCTTCGATCTCGTCCTTGCGGACTTCCGGCTGGCGCCCGAGTTCGTGCTTGAGCTGCGCGAGGCGCTGCTCGGTTTCGTCGGACCGCTCGATGCGGTCGCGGACCGAGTTGGCCGCGGTCGTCGGACGCGCCGTGGCTGCGGCGCGCGCCGCCTGATCGAGCCGTGCGGTCGGGCCAGGGGCGAGTCCCAGCGGGCGGTTGCGCGCTTCGGCGCCTTCCGAGCGTGCCGGGGGTTGATTCGGGACCAGGTTTGAAACATCCATGACTGCTGCCTCTTCGCTTTGCGAACGATGGCCATCAGGACCTTCGTCGGACTCTTCGTCCGGCTGAAGGCTCGTCATGAGGAAAAAATCGACCCATCGCGCGTCGCCCGGGTGAACGGCGACCAGGGTCGTCCCGCGGAATCGAATGCGCAGTGGCGCGCTCGGTTCCCGGCATCCGTTTCGGAGCGCCGCTTCGAGCCCGCGCGCCCAGCCGAGCTGCCGCGCCGACTCGTGATCGTGGCGCAACCCGCTGTCCCCCAGGGACTTGCGTGAAGTCGACCGCCGCGCGATCGCGGCGCCAGTTCCCTTCGGCACTCGCGTTGCCCAAGTGCTCCCGTCGTCGCAGGCAATGTCGCCTCGACGCGGAGGCTCGATCGCGTGCCGGTTGCCATGCTCCCCACCTCTGCCGTGTCTGCACCGCGAGCGAACGCATCGCCGTCGGCTGAGCCGTCCTCACGGTCGGCTCGCTTTGCGGACGAGCTCGGGCGCGAAACGGCGCTGCTCGAGCCGCGAGCGCCAGTCGACCGCTCCGAAGCGAACACGGTCGACGTCAGCGAGTCGCGCGACGCGCAAGGCGATGCGGCGCAGGGTGACGAGACGAAGGTCGAGCGCGACGAGGCGACTTCCCGATCGCAACGAGACCAGTCGGATGGCGGCGACGCGCCGCGTGACGACGAAGCACCGGTCGAGGACGCGCCGGCGCCGCTCGACGATGACGCCAGCAAGGTCGAGAAGGACGACTCCGCCGTGCGCGACGAATGGGCGGCGCTCGAGGCGTTCCTCGCCTTCGGCACGGTGCCACCATCGCCGCCACCCGTTCCCACGCCCGCCTTGTTCGCCACCGAGTCCGCTGGAACCGTCGCGGTCGGCGCGATCGCGACCAGCGGCCTCGAAGCGAAGGCGGCGACGGTGGCGCCAGCGCCGGCAAAGGGCGCGAGCGCCGCTGCGAGCGAGGGGGAGACGCTTGCCGGAATGGCGAGCGACGAGAGCGCGCCGGCACTGCTCGGGCCGTCGTCCGACGGCGCCGCACTGACGCACGACGCCGGCCAGGAAGCGTTTCGCGGCGATTCGGCGGCCGGAAGCGAGCTTCCTGCGCCGGCTGCCGCGACCGACGATTCGGAGATCCAGGCCGCGCTGGCGCGCGATGTCGCCGAGGCGGCTCGCCTCGCGACGGCCATGCGCGCGCCGGAATCGCAGGTGACTGCAGCGCCGAGCCTGCCGACGCCACCGACCCATCCGTTGTCGCCAAGCGCGGTGACCCCGCTGCTCGACGCGGCGATCGACGGAGTCGTGAGCATGCGGCGCGACGGCGCGCGCTGGGAAGCGGAGATTCGACTCGATCCGGCCGAGCTCGGCTCGCTGCACGTGCGGCTCGAGATGCAGGGCAACCACCTGCGGGTGGTGGCGCGCTGCGATGACGCGCAGTTGCAGCAGCAGCTCGGCGACCTGTTCCGCGATTGGCAAGAGACCCTGCAGCAGCAGGGCGGTGGAGCGTCCTTCGACCTCTCGGGGAGGGCGAAGGAGGAGGAGAAGCACCCGGCGCCGACTTTGGCAGGCGAGCGATCGCTGTCGACGCCGGTGCGGGCGCGCAGTGGCGACGGTACGCGCATCGACCTGCTCGCTTGAGCGGGCGACGTCCAGGGAGTGGACCGGCGCGGGCCGGCAAGGGGAACGAACCATGTCCAGTCTTACCTCGATCCAGGACGCGGGCAGCAGCGCCGTGGAGACCACCGGCAGCAACCTCGACGCGCGCTCGTTGGCGACGGGCGAGGACTTCTTCCGGATCCTCAGCGCGCAGTTGCAGGCGCAGGATCCGCTGAACCCGATGCAGGACACCGAGTTCCTCGGTCAGCTCACCCAGTACAGCCAGCTCGAGCAGTCGCTCGAAACCAACGATCGCCTGCAGTCGATGGTCTCGCTGCAGGAGTCGCTGGCGGCGCTGCAGCAGATGACCCAGAGCGCGGCGCTGATCGGCAAGACGGTCGACTACATCGACCCGTCGACCGGCACCGCGGCGAGCGGTCAGGTCGATGCGGTCCGCGCCATCGACGGACTCGTCGTCCTCGATGTCGATGGCATCGCGGTCCCGTTGCCCAACCTCACCTCCATTCGCAGCCAGGAGTGACCGGATGTCGAGCGCACTGACGTCAGCCCTTTCCGGACTTCGCGTCCATCAGTTCTTCCTCGACGTGGTCGGCAACAACCTCGCGAACGCGAGCACCGTCGGCTACAAATCGTCGCGCGTCACGTTCTCCGATGTGCTGGCGCAGTCGCTGCGTTCCGGCTCGGCGCCCACGTCGACGCTCGGCGGCGTCAACCCGGTGCAGATCGGGCTCGGCGTCCAGGTCCACTCCGTCGACATCCGCGGCGCGCAGGGCGTCCTCGACGACACGGGCCGTCCGTTCGACCTCGGCATCCAGGGCGACGGCTTCTTCGTGCTGAACTCCGGCGCGCGCAACGTCTTCACCCGCGCGGGCACCTTCGGCGTCGATCGCGACAGCTACCTCGTCGACACGTCGACCGGCTTCCGGGTGCGCAGCGTGCTCGGAGCGGACATCCAGTTGCCGCTCAACACGCTGCTGCCGGCGCGCGCGACCGCTTCGATCGGACTCGGCGGCAACCTGCCGGCGAAGGTCGGCGGCCCGGTCGCCGAAGTCCTCACCAGCTCCTCGATCTACGAGGGCGGCACGCACGGCGTGGTCACCGGCGCCAACAGCGGTCCGTTCGCGCTGAACGACGGCGACACCATGGACTTGCGCGTCGATGGTGGCAGCGCCCAGACCGTCACCTTCCGTGCCGCGGACTTCACGACGCTCGGCGGCAACATCGCGACGGCCACCGCGACCGAGGTGGCGCAGATCATCGCGGCCCAGGTCAGCGGCGTCACCGTCGACGGCTCGAGCGGAGCGGTGGTCATCACCTCCGATCGCACCGGCGACAGCTCGACGATCAAGATCGACGACGGCATCAACTCGCCGGCCAGCCTGTTCGGCCTGTCGACGACGCTGGTGCGCGGCGTCTCCTCGCCAGCGACGCTGACGACCGCGCTGAACGACCTGGCTGACAACCTGATCGACTATCAGAACGGCGACCAGATCGAGATCAGCGGCACCGACGCCAGCGGGCAGGCGATCTCCGGGACGTTCGTCTACGGCACCGACGGCACGACGCTCGGTGACCTTGCGAGCTTCGCCGACAACCTGCTCTCCGACGCCACCGTCACCCTCGACGCCAGCGGCAACCTCGTGGTCACGGCCGACAACACCGGCGCGGCCACGCTCTCGCTGTCGTTCATCGACGACTCGGCGAACGTCGGGCGCACCACCTTCGCCAGCCACGGCTTCTCGGCCACGACGAACGGGCAGGGCCCCGACGAGGTGCGCACCTCGCTTGACGTCTTCGACTCGCGCGGACTGCGGCACACGGTCACCCTGACGATGACTCGCGTGAGCAGCTCCGAGTGGAGCCTCTCCGCCCAGACCGACAATCCCAACGACGTCCTCGTCGATGGCTCCGCGGATGGCATCCGCTTCAATCCGGACGGCTCCTTCTTCGCGACCACCGGCACGGGCAGCGGCGACGGCGACATCGAGATCATGTTCGATGGGTTGACCGCGACGCAGTCGATTGCGCTCGACTTCGGGACCAGCGGTCAGCTCGATGGCGTCACGCAGCTCGGCGATTCGCAGAGCCTGCGCGCGCTCTCGCAGGACGGCTACGCGGTCGGCGAGCTGGTTTCGATGGCCGTCAACAGCGACGGGATCATCACCGGCTCCTACAGCAATGGACAACAGCAGGCGCTCGACCAGATCGCCATCGCGGTCTTCTCGAACCCAAACGGCCTGCTGCGCAGCGGCAGCTCGCTCTTCGAGGAGTCGCCCAACTCGGGCGTGCCGCAGGTGCAGACGGCAGGCACCGGCCGCGCCGGCTCGATCTTCGGCGGTGCGCTCGAGTCGTCGAACGTCGACGTGGCCGAGGAGTTCGTGCGCCTGATCGAGGCGCAACGCGGCTTCCAGGCCAATGCGCGCGTCATCAAGGTTGCGGACGAGCTCCTGAACGAGCTGGTCAACATCGTCTGATCGGAGCCGGCGATGACGATCCAGAACATGTTCGAGTTCGGGAGCGAGCCGAGCCTGTCGGTTGCCGAACGCATCGAGGCGGCGAGCCGCGGCACGCCGCGCGGTGGCAGCGGGATCGACCTGAACGTGCTCCATTTCGCCAGCCTGGGATTGGCGCTCCTGCTGTTGGGCGCGATGACCTGGCGGGTGTTGAAGCACATGCAGGATCGCGAGTGGAGCGTCCGCCGCGGCTGGCATGGTGCCGACGAGGCGGTGCGCTGCGGGCGGGTCGAGCGCTGCTCCGAGCGCGTCGTCGCCACCGCCGATGAAGGACTGCTCATCGAATTCGAATCGATCCGGCCACGTCACGGGGAGGCGATCCGCCTCGTCGATGGCGGCTGCGCCGGTTCCTGCCGCGGTTTTGCCACGCTCGACCCGAAGGGGCGCGGCGGTTCGCTCTTCGTCCTTCGGCGCAGCGACGAGCGCTCCGACGCCGCCGCTTCCACGGAAAAGGAAACTCATGAACCCGTCGCCATCGCTTGAGCAGCGCTATGCGTCGATCCGCGCGCAGGCCCAGAAGGGTGCGCATGCCGGCACGTTCGCCGACTACGAGGCGCTGTGGCGCGACGCGCGCGCCGCCGGTCGCGCCGAGCTGGCCCGACAGGTGCTGCGGGACCTCTCGCTGCTGACCGCCGAACTCGATCCGACGATCGCGCGAGCGCTCGCCGCCGCCACGCAGCCGACGAATGCCGCGGTCGCCGCGGTCGCCGCGCCGTCGAAGCCGAGTCCGGCGCCCGCAAAGGCGTCGACCTCGCCCGCGTGCCCCGAACTCAGCGTGATCGTCCTCGGCGTGCCCGAGCCCGTATGCCAGTCACCGGCTCTCGGCGCGCTCGATGCGCAGACGTTGGCGCCGAGTCGCTTCGAAGTGCTGGTCGCGGATGGCGGCGATGCGCGCGCCTGCGCGACCGCACTCCGATCGGCGCGCGGTCGCGTCGTGGTCGTGCTGGCCCATGACGTCGCGCTGCGGCCCGACGCGCTGCTGCGCCACCTCACCGCGCATGCGGTGGGCGCGCCGCCGTGCGTGCTGCTTGGCGCGATCGAATGGGCAGGCCTCGAGCTTCGCCCGCTCGCCTTCGCGTTGGATGGGCTGGGCTTGCTGGGAGCGCAGGCAGGGATCGACTCCGCGGGCGAAGTGCCGGCCGAGTGCCTCCTGCTCGACCACGTGAGCTTCCCGCGCGAAGAACTCGTCGCGGCCGGCGGACTCCACACCGGCCTCTCCGCCTTCGCCGGCCCCGAACTCGGCGCGCGCCTCGCTGCATCCGGCTGGCGCATCGTGCTCGACCCCGCGCTCGGCGGGCGACGAACCCCGAACGTCGACCTCGATGGTTGGCTCGCGCGCTGCCGCGCGATGGGGGCCGATTGGAAGGAGCTGCGTCGCCTGCATGGAGGCGGCGCACCGCCGTCGTGGCTGGCGGCGATCGGCCTCGAAGAGTCGGATCGGGAAGCGCTGTTCGCGCGGCTGCTTGCAGGTTCCGATCGTCACGACCGCTGCGTCAGCGCCCTGCGCGATTCGCTGCAGGAGATCGAGCAGGTCGTCGCCCGGCGTCCGGCGCAGGCGCGCGACATCCTCGAGAAGCTGCGCCCTGAGCTCGCCGGCACGCTGCTCGAAGCGACGCGCCACGAGCTGATCCGCGGCTTCGTCCATGCCATCGCCGGCGGCGAACAGGCGCCGCTCGAACGTTGCGCCGTCGGGACGCAGCGCGGCGCTGCCGTGATCGTGCTCTCCTCGGATTCGAGCGTCCAGGCGGTCGAGCTCGCGCTCCCGGAGCTGCCGCCATGGGCCGAGCTCGCCGTCGGCATCCAGGAAGGGACGATCGAGCGCCCGCTTCCGAACGATCGCCGCATCCGCCGCTTCAATCTGCCGAAGGCTTCCAACGCGGCGACTTTGAAGCAGGCGCTGCTGACGGGCTTCGGCGCCGACTTCTTCGTGCTCCTCGATGGCAGCTGCGTTCCGACGCGGCGTGAGTGGGAGGCGATGCGGCTCACGCTCGCCACCTTGCCGGCGGTCGGCGCGTGCAACGTCGACGATCGCCAGGAAGGGTTGCTGGCGCAGGCGCAGCTCTGCGCGCAACTGCAGAGTTCGATGATCGCGCTGCGTCGCGATGTGCTCGAGAGCGATGGAGGCGAAGCCGGCCCGCTGCTGGAGCGGTTGGTGAAGCGTGGCTACCGACTGGCCACCGCGACCGCCGCGCGCGAGTCGACTGCATGCGCCCGCTGACGATCGTCAAGGTCTGGTACCAGAACGACCCGCTCGACACGGGGTTGCGCGATCAACGCCTGTCGCAGGCGTGGCTCGCCGACCGCCGTGTGCGCCGGGTCGTGCACCTCGAACCGCCGGTGCGCCGCGATCAGCTCGCGAGCGCCGCCGATTCGCCGGTGATCGCGGCCGCGCGCGCGCGCGCGACGGTGGCGAAGGCGGGCGAGTGGTGGCGCTTCACGCCGACGTTCGAGGCGGGAGCCGCGAACCCGTGGCGCGAGGTGCTGGAGCAGGTCGTCGCGGTACTGCAGCAGGCCGAGGCGCTCGGCCCCGACTCGGTGTTGTGGATCAATGCGCCCTCGCAGCTCGGCGAACGGTTGCTCGCCGCGATCGGCGATCGTTTCGGCCGCATCGTCTGCGAGATCGAGGATGACCATCGCGCCTACCATGCGGCGCGAAGCGCGGCGCGCGTCGACCTCGAGCGCCGATACCGTCGCCTGGCTCGTGGCGCCGACCTGCTGATCGGCAACAACGCCACGCTGTTGCGCGAATGGAGCCGCTTCCAGCCGCACGCCCAGTTGGTGTGCAACGCGGTCGACGGCGCGGCCTACGAGTCGAAGGCTCTCGAGCCGTCGCTGCTGGCGGGGGTCGCGCGCCCGCGTCTCGTCTACGCCGGCAGCTTGCGATTGCGCCTCGAGCCGGCGCTGTTCGCGGCGGTCGCGCGCGCCTTCCCGCAGGCGACGCTGCTGATCGCCGGCACCGGCGGCGAGTCGCTCGGCCAGCAGCTCGCCGCGTTCCCGAACGTGCGATTCCTGGGCGCGCTGCCAAGTGCGCAGATCCCGGGTCTGCTGCAGCACGCCGACGTCCTGCTGATGCCGCACGTCGTGTCGCCGCAGACCGACGCGATGGATCCGCAGAAGGTCTACGAGTACTTGAGCAGCGGTCGTCCGATCGTCGCGACCCCGGTCGCCGGCGCTCGCGACCATGCCGATGTGATCACGCTGGCCTCCGACGGCGAGTCGTTCGTCGCGGGAGTGCGCGCGGCGCTGGCCGAGCGCGACCCTGCCGCAGTGCAACGGCGTCGCGAGCGTGGCCTGGCGCGCAGCTGGAACGACGCGGCGCGTGAGACGCTCGATGCAGTCACCGCGATCGCGGAGCCAGGGACGGCGCAGAAGCGCGAGAAGGCGCTCGGCTACTTCGAACACGATCGGCCCGAGGTTCGGGCGCTGATCCCGGCGCACGCGCAGCGCGTGCTCGACGTCGGTTGCGGCGCGGGTGCGCTTGGGACCGCGCTGAAGCTCGAGCGCGAGCCGGGTCTCGAGGTGGTGGGGATCGAGCTCGATGCGGCGGCGGCGCAGCGGGCCGGCGAGGAGCTCGATCGCGTCCTGACCGGCGACGCCATCGCGCGCCTCGCCGAGCTGCGAAGCGGCAGTTTCGATGCGATCGTCTTCGCGGACCTGCTCGAGCACCTCGCCGATCCGCAAGCAGCGCTGGCGCACGCGCGACGTCTGCTGGCGCCGGGCGGCGTCGTCGTCGCGAGCCTGCCCAACGTCCGCCACTGGTCGGTGTTGCGTCAGCTGCTCGAAGGTGACTTCCGCTACGAAGCGGCCGGGATCCTCGATCGCACCCATTTGCGCTTCTTCACGCGCAAGTCGGCGCAGCGCCTCTTCGCTGCGGCCGGCTTCGCCGTCGAGCGCTGCCAGGGCGTCCATTGGGATCAGGGGGCGATGCCGGAGCCGCTGATCGCCGCGCTGGCGCAGGCGGGGCTCGCGGTCGCCGACCTCGCCGCCGAGGCGCGCGAGCATCAGTGGCTCTTCGTCGCGAAGGCGGCGGTCGCGACGTGTCTTGGCGAGCCGGTCGAGCCCGCGCCGCGCGTCGCGGCACGTCCGCGCGCGTCGACGTTGCCGGCGACGTCGATCGTGATTCCGGTCTGCAACGCCGCCGACTACACGGCCGGCTGCCTCGCCGAGCTCGAGTCGCGCGGCGACGATGGCGCGCAGGAAGTGATCGTCATCGACAACGGTTCGCGCGACCACACGACGGCCGTGTTGGCCCGCCACCCGCGCGTGCAGGTGATCCGCAATGAGCTGAATCGCGGTTTCGCCGGCGCGGTGAACCAGGGACTCGCGGCCGCGAAGGGCGAGTTCGTCTGCGTGCTGAACAACGACACCGTGCCGCTGCCGGGTTGGCTGGCGCCGCAGGTGATGCCGCTGGCCAGCGATCCGTCGATCGGCCTGGTCGGGCCGTGCACCAGCTACGCGAAGGGGCGCCAGCAGATCGATCTCGGCGAGGGGCAGCCGCTGGCTGACTTCGACCAGCTCCGCGCCCGCGCGCAGGCGTGGTCGGCGCGCGAGCGCGGCCGGCAGGAGGACGTCGCCTTCCTGTCGGGCTTCTGCTTCACCGGCCGGCGCGCCGACCTCGTGGGCGGTCTGGCCGACGCGTACGGCCGCGGCACCTTCGAGGACGACGAGCTTTGCCGCCAGCAGCGGCGGCGCGGGCAGCGGCTGATCATCGCACGCGAGGCCTACGTCCATCACTTCGGCAACAAGACGTTCCAGGCGCTCGCCGTCGACCTCGTGCAGCAGCAGAAAGAGAACTGGAAGCTGTTCGCCGAGCGTCACCGCGATGACCCGGGGCTGTTGGCACGGCTGTGCGCTGAGCAGGGACGTTGGCGCGACGTGCTGCGCCTCGCGCGAGCGGCGTTCGTTCGCGAGCCGCGCGACCTCGACGCGCTCTACCACGCGGCGCAGGCCGCGGCCGGGCTCGCGCGTCCCGACGAAGCGCAGCGCTTCGTCGAGCGCTACCTCGCCCGCTGCCCGCACGACCCGCTGGCGCAGGCGCTGCTGGAACGGTGCGCAGCGCTTTCCGCCGCGCGTCGCGCCACTCGGAACGAGATTCCGACTCCGGCCTGACGGCGGCCTCGTGGCATCGCGCGCAAGTCGTGCGTGCGCCATGACTTGGGTGGAAACGGCGGCACTGGCACGCGACCTGCCAAGAGGTCGCTGCCATGACCACCAACTCCATCGACATCCGCGGCACGACCCGCGCCATCGCCACCGCCATGCGGGGGCTCGAGCGCCGGTTCGAAGTCGTCGCCGACAACCTCGCCAACGTCGAGACGGCGGGCCACAAGCGGTTGATCGCGTACTCGCAGAGTTCTTCGGAGGAAAGCGGCGCCGCTCAAGGCGCAAGTTCCGGCAAGCAGGCCGCCGTCCAGCACGACTTCACGCAGGGCGACCTCATCGCGACCGACAGCTTCGATGACCTCGCGCTGAAGGGCGAGGGCTTCTTCGCGGTCGAGGTCGAGGATCGCGTCCACTTCGTGCGCAGCGTGACGCTGTCGCGCGACGCCGACGGACTCGTGATCGACAGCCGCGGCGCGCGCTTGCTCGGGGAGTCGGGGCCGCTTCGCACGACCGAGCCCAACAGCGCGCTGCGCATCGAGCGCGATGGCACCGTGCTCTCCGACAACGAGCCGATCGGCCGGTTGCGCGTCGTCACCTTCGTCGATCCGAACGAGCTGATGGCGGAAGGGGGCGGTCGCTACGCCGCTCCCGAAGGCAGCGAACTCGTCGCCGCCACCAACACCGAAGTGCTCCAGGGTTACCGCGAACGCTCGAACACCGACCCGGTGCGCGAGCTCATCGAAATGATCGTCGTGCAACGTCAGTACGAGGCGGCGCAGAAGGCGCTCTCCACCGAGAACGAACTGCGCCAGCGTCTGAACGACATGTCGCGCTGACGCGCGCCGCCGCCAAGGAAAGGGAAGCTCCGATGATGAAGGGCCTGTTCACCGCTGCGTCCGGCATGAAGGTGCAGCAAGTCAACGTCGACGTGATCGCGAACAACCTCGCGAACGTGAATACGTCGGGTTACAAGCGCACGCAGGCGGATTTCCAGGATCTGCTCTACGTCGTGATGAAGGAGCCGGGCGCGCAGACGCAGAACGGCTTCACGAGTCCATCGGGCATCCAGATCGGCTCCGGCGCCGAGCTGGTTTCGACCACGAAGGTCTACACGCCGGGCGTGCTCGAGCAGACCGACCGCGCGCTCGATCTCGCGATCCTCGGCGATGGCTTCTTCGAAGTCGACCTGCCCAACGGACAGAAGGGCTACACCCGCGACGGTGCGCTGCGCGTCGATGGCATCGGGAACCTGGTGACGTCGCAGGGCTTCAAGATCTCCCCGCCGATCGTCATTGATAACGCCGCCGACAAGAACATCACCGTGGCGCAGGACGGGACGGTGACGGTGCGCGACCAGCTCACCGGCGCGACCACGAATCTCGGCACGTTGCAGCTCGCCCGTTTCGCCAATGCGGCCGGCCTGCGCTCCGGTGGCGGCAACCTGCAGTACTCGACGCCGTCGTCGGGCGAGCCGACGCTCGCGCAACCCGGCTCCGGGGGGACCGGGACGGTCGGCCAGAACCTGCTCGAACGCTCGAACGTCAACGTCGTGAACGAGATGGTGAACCTGATCACCGCGCAGCGCGCCTACGAGATGAACTCGAAGGCGATCAAGGTCGGGGACGAGATGCTCGCGTCCGCCTCGAATCTGGTGCGCTGACATGGGCCCCCTGCTCGTCCTCCTGCTCGCGTTCTTCGGCGCCGGCGATTCGCTGCTCGTGCAGCTCAAGCCGCGCGTCGCGGTCACCCACTCGCCGGTGGTGCTGGCCGACGTCGCCGACCTGCACGGTCCGAAGGCCGACGTCGAACGCCTGGGCAAGCTCGAGATCTGCCCGGCGCCGTCGGCCGGCAAGCCGCGCCTGGTGACGCCCGCAGGTGTCCGCCTCGCGGCGCGGCTCGCGGGCCTCGTGATCGAGAGCGATGCGATCGTCGGTGCGCCGCAGGTCGAGGTGGTCGCGAACTGGCGCGAACTGCCCTCCGACGATCTCTACGCCGCGGCCCAGATCTGGATCCTGGCGCAGACCGCCGAGCTCGGCGATCGCGTGATGCTCGAGCGGGTGCAGACGCCGGCGCCGCTGCCCTTGCTCGATGGCGCACCGGAACCGGAGTTCGATTGCGCGTTCGTGACCAAGGCGCGCGGGGCGGCGCGGCTGCTGGTGAAGGTGGTCGTGCGGCAGGGGGCGATGGTGGTCGGCGAACGCGTCGTCGGCTTCAAGGTGCGCCGCTTCGGCAAGCAGCTCCTGCTGCTGACCGGCGTGCGCCGCGGCGAGACGATCGCGCCGACGCAGGTGCTGGCGAGCGACGGCGAATGGACCGCGCTCGGCGGGACTCCGGTGATGGCCCTCGCCGAGGTCCAAGGAATGGTGGCGACGCGCGACCTCGAGGCGGGCAGCGCGCTGCTGAAGGAGTACCTCGAGCCGCCGCAGATCGCCGAGCGCGGCGACTCGGTGCAGCTCGTCCTGCGCATCGGGGCGCTCGAGATCGTGGTGATCGGCACCGCGCAGCGCGCCGGGCGCCGCGGCGAGGTGGTGCCGGTCCTGAATCCGACCACCCAGAAGGTGATCCAGGCCGAATTGATCGCGCGCGGCGCGGGCGGCCTCGCGGTGGCGATGGTTCGCTGAAGCGGCACGGCATGAACGGTCGATCGATGGAAATGGAGGAGGGGCTTCAATGAAGAAAACGATGCTCGGGACAGCGCGCCGCGCTGTCGCGACCGGGTTCGCACTGGCCTGCGTGACGGTCGCAGCGCACGCGCAGCAGAGCAACTCGCTCTGGCATCGCGGCGGCGCCACTCCGCGTGCGACGCTCGCCGACCACACGGCGACGCAGGTCGGCGATGTCGTCACGGTGATCGTCAGCGAAGGCCAGACGGTGCAGGACGACGGCAAGGTCGCGGTCAGCAAGGACTCCTCGCTCGACTCGGCGCTGCAGGTCTTCGACGTCAAGCCCAACGCCTTCAACACCCTGCCCGCTCTCAAGTACGCCAGCTCGCGCTCGGTCGAGGGTGAGACCAAGTACTCGCAGAAGGGCAAGTTCGAGACGCGCCTCACCGCCGTCGTCCTCGACGTCAAGCAGAACGGCACGCTGCTCATCGAGGGGCGCCGCACGGTCCACCTCGACGGTGACGTCAAGGAGATGCGCGTGCGCGGATTGGTGCGTCCGATCGACATCAACGCCGACAACACGATCGCGTCGGACCGGATTGCGAACGCCGACATCCTCTACGAGGCGGCGGGCGGTCGCGCGGACGCGGTGGAGAAGAACTGGTTCGAGCGCGCTCTCGATTTCCTCTGGCCGTTCTGACCCGAGTCACCGCCGCGGTTCCGTTCGTCGATCCTCTGGAGCCTGCCGATGTTCCTGTCGCCCGCTTTCCTCGCCTGCGCGCTGCTGCTGCCGCAGACGCCGCCGACCACGCCGACCGTGGTTCCGGTGACGCCGAACCTGCCGATCCCGGCCGCGGCGGCTCCGGCTCCTGAGCCCTCGACCGCCACCGTCACCTCGACCACGATCGAGCGCGCGCCCGCGCAGCCACCTGACGCGATCGCCAAGGACGACGTGCAGGTCCGCATCCTCGACCTCGTCGAGATCGAGGGAGTGCGGGAGAACCAGCTGCAGGGCATCGGGCTCGTCACCGGCCTCAACGCGACCGGGGACAAAGGCAACGCCGCGCGCCAGGCGCTGGCCAACTTCGTGCGCCGCAATCAGATGAACGTCGCGGCCCAGGATGTCGACATCGGCAACGTCGCGCTGGTGACGGTGACCTGCAAGCTGCCGCCGTTCGCTAAGAGCGGCACGCGCGTCGACGTCTCGGTGCAGTCGATGAATGGAGCGAGTTCGCTGTTCGGAGGCCAGCTGCTGCAGGTGCCGCTCTATGGCGCCGATGGCCAGGTCTACGTCGTCGCGCAGGGCGCGATCCCGGTCGGCGGCTTCACCGCGGGCGGCAAGGCCGCGACGGTCACTCAGAACCACCCGACCGTCGGCATCCTCACCGGCGGCGGCATCGTCGAGCAGGAGGTGCCGATGGAGCAGATCTCGGCGGATGGCGCGGTGCACCTCCATCTGCGCACGCCGAGCTACGTGACCGCGTTGCGCGTGGCGAAGGAGATCACCCGCGGCTACGGACTGCCGGCGCGTGCGCTCGACGCCGCGACGGTGCGCGTCGTCCTGCCGCCGAGCGCGCGCCAGGACGTCGTCACGTTCATTGCGGGCCTCTCCGAGCGGATGGTGGCGCCCGCCGAGGAGGCGATCGTCGTCATCAACGAGCGCACGGGCACGGTCGTCGCCGGCGCCCACGTGCGCCTCTCCACCGTCGCGATCACGCACGGCAACCTGACCATCTCGGTCGCCGAGTCGGAGAACGTCTCGCAGCCGGAGTCCTTCGGCGGCGGCGACACCGCGACGACCGAACGCACCAGCATCAACGCCGACATCGAGAAGCGCGGACTGCAGGTCGTCGGCGGCGGCACCAGCGTCAGCGAGCTGGCCGCGTCCCTGAACCGCATGGGCGTCGCACCCCGCGATCTCGTGGCGATCTTCCAGACGATCGCCCGCGCCGGCGCCCTGCACGCGAAGTTGGAGATCCAGTGATGACGACTCTCGGTGACGCATCGATTCCCGCCCCCGCGGTCGCCGATCGCGTGGCTTCCGGCGACGCGCGCACGCTCGAGCTGCGCCGCGGCGAGATCTCGAACAAGCAGCTCAAAGCACTCGAAGAGGTCGGCCGCGGCTTCGACGCGCTGTTCGCCAACACGCTGCTCGCCGAGCTGATGAAGCCGCTGCAGGGCGCTGGCTTCGGCGGCAGCGGGCCGGGCTCGTCGGTCGTGCAGGGAATGATCCAGTCGAACCTCGCCGACCACCTCGCGGCCGGCAAGGGGCTTGGCATCGGACGCATGGTGGTCGAGTCGATGAAGCCGCTGCTGGCGGCAGACAAGGTCACCGTCGAGGACCTCGCGCGCGGCCTTTCGGCCGCGGGCGCAGCGAAGGAACGTGCGGCATCGGCTGCCGCGGCGGCGCCTCTCGCGTCACCGCTCGGGGAGGCGAAGTGATGGACACGGCACTCCGCGCGCTCGAGCGCAACATCGCGGCCGAGATGGCCGTCCAGCAGCGCATCCAGTCGTTGCTCGATCTCCAGCTCGAGATCCTCATGAAGGGGCGCTCGAAGGAGTTCGGCGGCGTGCTGGCGCAGGCCGAGGAGGGGCTCGCACAGAGCGCTCGCCTCGAGACCGAGCGGACCGCGCTGCTCGAACAGGTCGGTGCCGAGCTCGGCATCCCCGGCCGCGAGGTGACGCTCGCACGCATCGAGCAGCACGTCGGCGCGGCGGCACAGCCGCTGATGAAGGAGGGCGCGGCGCTGAAGGAACGGATCGCCCGCATCCGCGAGTCGAACCGGCAGGTGGCGTTGCTGCTGCGCCACTCGGTGCTCTTCATCGAGGATCTGCTGGGGCTCGTCTCGGCCGGCCGCCCGAGCGCGCGCACCTACACGCGTGGAGGCGACCTCGCTCCGCGCGCTGCCGGCGCGCTCGCCGCGGAGGCCTGACATGCTCGGGTTCTCCATCGGACTGCGCACTCTGCACGCCGCCCAGAGCTCGATGGATCTGGTCGGGCAGAACGTCGCCAACGCCTCGACCCCCGGCTACTCGCGCCGTCTCTCGCTGTTGCAGTCGACCGAGCCGCTGATGCTCGGGCGTTTCGGCGTCGGCACCGGCGTAAGGGTCGCCGACCTGAGGCGCGTGCACGATTCGCTGCTCGAGACGCGTTTGCGCGAGCAGACGCACGTGTTCGGCCGACTCGACGCCACCGGGTCGCTGCTGCGCCAGCTCGAAGGCTTCTTCCAGGAGCCGAGCGACAACGGCTTGGCGGCCCGCCTCGATGACCTGTGGAACTCCTTCTCCGACGTGTCGCGCTCGGCCGGCGACGCCTCCTTCCGCGACGGTCTCGTGCAGTCGGCGCTCACGCTCGGCGCCGGTTTCCGCCAGGTCGCCGCGCAAGTCCAGTCGATCGGCGACGAAGCGCGGCAAGGCGTGGGCGCGGCGGTCAACGTGGTGAACGGGCTGCTCTCCGAAGTGGCCGCGGTGAATCGCCGCGTCATCGATTCGCGCACGTTCGGCAGCACGCCGGGCGACCTGCTCGATGCTCGCGACCGGTTGCTGAAGGAGCTGGCGGACTGGGCCGATCCGCAAGTCCTCGATCGGCCCGATGGCACCGTCGATGTGCTGGTGGACGGGCTGCTCCTCGTCTCCGGCGATCGTGCGCGCGAGCTGACCACGCGTCAGCCGGGCGACGGCACCGTGCAGGTGCTGCTGCGCGACAACCTCCAGGAACTCGAGATCGGCAGCGGCCGGTTGAAGGGCTACCTCGACCTCGCGCGCGTCACGGTCCCGAATCGCCAGGGCGAGCTCGATGCCATCGCGCGCAACCTCATCTACGAGGTGAACAAGCGCCATTCGACCGCGGTGAGCGCGGCCGGACCCTACTCGCAGCTGTCGGCGGCGGTGACCGTTACGGCGGCCGACGTCAACCAGCCGCTCTCCCAGATCGACCTGCCCTTCCCCGCCGTCGGCGGCCGGCTCACGGTCAACGTCGTCGAGACGGCGACCGGCAGCGTCACCCAGCACTTCCTCGCCGTCGATCCGCAGACGATGTCGCTCAGCGATCTCACCGACGCGCTCGACGCGTTGCCGCACGTCGCCGCGAGCCTCGATTCGGTCGGCCGGCTGCGCATCAGCGCCGACGGCGGGTTCGGCTTCGACTTCAGCGGACGCCTCGACGTCGATCCCGACGACGGCGGCTCCTTCGGCTCCGACCAGGCGACGTTGACCACGGCCACCGGCCCGTTCGCGCTCACGAACGGCGACACGCTCTCGCTCGCCGTCGACGGCGGCGTTCCGGTCACTGTGACCTTCAGCTCGGCCGACTTCGTCGACATCACGCAAGCGACGGCCGCCGAAGTCGCTGCGGTGCTGAACGCCCAGATCGCCGGAGTCGGCGCAGCGGCGATCGACGGCCGGTTGGTCCTGCAATCCGATGCGGCCGGGCCGACCAGCTCGCTCTCGGTGACGGCGGCCTCGAGCAGCGCGCTCTTCGCCGCCGGCAGCGGTGACGTCGGCAACGACCAGGCGGTGACGGTGGCGCTGTCCGGCACGCCGAGCGACGGCGCGACCGGCCACTTCACCGTTCGCGCTCTCGGCGACGGCGTGGTCGGGCTCACGCCCGGGCTCGAAGTCGCGCTGCTCGACGACCAAGGGACCCAGCTCGCCACGTTCGACGTCGGCGCCGGCTACGTTCCGGGTGATCCGATCGAGCTCTTCCCCGGTGTCACGCTCTCGCTCACGGCCGGCTCGGTCGAGGCGAGTGCCGGCGACGTCTTCGAGTTCGACCTCGTCGGCGAGTCGGACACCTCCGACGTGCTCGTCGCCTTGCAGCTTGGCGCGTTCTTCACCGGCAGCGGCGCGGCCGACCTCGACGTCAACTCCGAGATCGTCAACGATCCGCGTCGCGTCGCCGGCAGCCGCAACGGCGAGCCGGGCGATGCCGGCGTCTTCTTCGACATCGTCGGCCTGCGCGACGCCGCGGTCGAGGCGCTCTCCGGACGCACCTTCGCCGAGGGTTATGGCGACGTCGTGGCGGGCATCGGCCTCGAGGTGCGCAGCAACCAGAGCGCGACCGACGCGCAGCAGCAGCTGCTCTCCTCGCTCGAGGCGCGCCGTGAGGAGATCTCCGGCGTGAACACCGACGAGGAGCTGCTGCGCCTCCTCGAATACCAGCACCTCTACCAGGCCGCCGGTCGCTACCTGCAGGCAGTGCAGACCATGAGCGACACGTTGTTCCAGTTGCTGTAGGCCCTTCGGAGCGGATCGATGCGCATCACCCAGTCGCTCCTCTATCGCCATCAGGCGGACGCGCTCACGGCGGCGTACTTGCGGATGTTCGACGTGCAGGCGCAGCTCTCGAGCGGGAGACGGCTGCTCAAGCCGTCCGACGATCCGTCGTCGATCCGCCCTGCGCTCGACGCGCGCGCCGGCCGTCGCCAACTCGAGCAAGTGAAGAAGAATGCGGAACTCGCCAGCAGCGAGCTCGGCACCGCCGAAGGGATCCTGCGCAACGCGTCCGACATCGTCTCGCGCGCACAGGAGATCGCCGTCTCCGGCGCCAACGGCACGCTGAACCAGAGCGACCGCAACGGACTCGCGATCGAAGTCGATGGCCTCCTGAAGCAGTTGGTGAGCCTCGCCAATAGCCGCGGCTTGTCGGGCCACCTCTTCGGGGGCGGGCTGCGCAACTCGGCGCCGTTCGAGGAGGTCGAGACTGCGGATGGCACGGTGGTCGTCTATCGCGGCGACGGCGCAACCTCGTCGGTCGATCTCGGCGACTCGCTCGAACTCGAGCTCAACATCCCCGGCTCGTCGATCTTCGGGATCGGCGCGCGCGGCACGACGACGTACTCGAGCATCACCGGTGCGGCGGCGGGCGCGGGCAACGACAGCGCGCGCGGCACGGATCGTCTCACCCTCGCGCATCTGGCCACCACGCTGGGAGATGGCGCGCTCGCGGGCGGCGGCGACTCGGTGTCGGGCCTCGCGCTCGGCGCCTCGTCGGCGGCGGACGACACGCTGCTCGGACCGGCCGGCGTCTGGTCGCTCGCGCTCGTCGACACCAGCGGTAGCGGAGCCGCGGGAACGGTCTCGCTGAACGGCGGCCCGCCGATCAGCTGGACGGCGGCCGACCGCGATCTGGCCGTCACCGCCGCCGACGGCACGATCGTCCATCTGGACTTCGCCGCCATCGCGGCCGGCTTCAACGGGAACGTCGCCGCCGAGGCGACCGGCACCGTGTCGCTCGACGGCGGACTGACCCGCAGCGCCATCGATTTCACTGCCGCCAACCAGCTCGTCGTCGACTCGGAGACGGGCGGCAGCATCTTCGTCGACATGCGCGGGGTCGAGCGCGCGGGCGCGGACGTCCTGCGCTTCGCGGGTGCTTACGACCTCTTCTCGTCGCTGATCGAGCTGCGCGACAGCCTGAACAACGTCGACGACGAACCGCTCGACATCCAGCTCGATCGCATTCGCGGCACGATCTCGGAACTCGGTCGCGGCGAGGACACGCTCCTGGCCACGTTGTCGAGCTTTGGCGCGCGCTTGCGGCTCGCCGACACCACGCGCTCGCGCGCGGATGAACTCGACCTCCTGTTGGCGCAGAACCAGTCGAGCCTCGAGGATGTCGACTTCGCCCAAGCGACGATCGAGCTCAATCAGGCCGACCTGGTGCTGCAGGCCGGTGTCGCCATCAGCGGCAGGATTGCGAATCTCCCGAGCCTGACCCAAATCCTCTAGTGCGGCTTGCGGCGGCGGGTCATCTGCTTCGTCGGGGCGCCCATCGCAGTGTCCTGCGGACACAGCTTCGGGACGCCCCTCCTCGCAACTGACCCACCGGCGCTGCGCCGCTTGGCGGCTTGCGGCGCAGGGTCATCTGCGTTGTCGGAGCGCCCATCGCAGTGTCCTTTCGGACACAGCTTCGGGCGCTCCTCCTAGCAGCTGACCCCGCGGCGCGGCGCCGCCTCCGGATTCGCTTCGGGTGGGGCGACTCGCGCTGGGGAGAGCGGGTGCTCGCATCGGGGCAACGCGGTTCTCTTGAGCGCTTGACCCCGGTGGCACCGCTTGAGCCGCGAGTGGCGCCATGTGCCGCTCGTCGGCTCCACGACCCGAGAGGTGAGCTGCGCGCCGCGCAGGCTCACCGGAGCGGCGCCATCTGGTCGAGCGGGTCGGTCCGTAGAGCGGGCATTCGAGCTGCCTGAGTGTCCGATCGGCCGCTTCGGCGGCGGCTTGGACCACCTCCGTGCGGAGGGTCCCCCCGGGTGATTCGAGCGTTGGTGGCGGCGCGCCTGTGAATCGCACGGCGCATCGCCCCTGCAACGAGGTACGCACGATGATCACCGTCCGTCATGGAGCCGCCGGAGCTGGCGGCCTCGCGTTGCTCGCGGCGCTGGCTCTGCCTGCGCCGTCGAGCCACCGCGAAGCACCTTTCGTCACGGAGACGCCGAAGGTCGACGCCACCGACTTCTACATGTTCAACAGCTACGAGCCGGGTCGCGACGGCTACGTGACTCTGATCGCCAACTACCTGCCGCTGCAGGCGGCCTACGGCGGTCCCAACTACTTCTCGCTCGATCCCAACGCCCTCTACGAGATCCACGTCGACAACAACGGCGACGCGGTGGAGGACCTGACCTTCTCCTTCCGCTTCTCCAACAACTTGAAGGACGTCGCGCTGCCGGTCGGCCCGCCGGGCCAGGAGAAGTCGATCTCGATCCCGCTGATCAATTTTGCGCCCATCGATGCCAGCAACACTGCCGGCCTCAACGTCGGCGAGACCTATTCGCTGAACGTGATCGAAGGCGCGCGTCGCACCGGACCGAGCAAGTCCGTCCTCAACGCGAAGTCCGGCTCGGCGACGTTCGAGAAGCCGGTCGACAACATCGGCACCAAGTCGATTCCCGACTACGCCAGCTACGCGGCCGCGCGCACCTACGACATCCAGCTTCCGGATGGCTCGATCGGCCGCATGTTCGTCGGCCAGCGCGACGATCCGTTCGTGGTCAACCTCGGCGAGGCATTCGACCTGTTCAACCTCGATCCGCTCGGTGCGGTCGATGGCGCCGAGGACATCATCGCGGATGACAACGTCACCTCGCTGATCCTCGAGATCCCGGCGAAGTACCTCACCGGCGGTCGCGGCACGACGATCGGCGCGTGGACCACCGCGTCGCTGCGCCAGGAAGGCAAGCTCAAGGACAAGCCCACCTTCGCCGAGCCGGAAGGCCGCAAGGGCAAGTGGATGCAGGTCTCCCGCCTGTCGAGCCCGCTCGTGAACGAGCTGGTCATCGGCGTGAAGGACAAGGACAAGTTCAACGCGAGCGAGCCGAAGGACGACGCGCAGTTCCTCGACTACGTGACGAACCCGGTCCTGCCCGAGCTGCTCGAAGCGCTCTTCGGCGTCCGCGCGCCGAACCTCTTCCCGCGCAGCGATCTGGTCTCGATCTTCGTCACCGGGGTCACGGGCGTGAACAGCAATGGCGGCGTCGGCGAGATGCTGCGGCTCAACACCTCGATCCCCGCGACGCCCAAGGCGCTGCAGAACAACCTCGGAGTGGTCGGCGGCGATCTCGCCGGCTACCCCAACGGCCGTCGCCTCGGTGATGACGTCGTCGACATCTCGCTGCGGGCGGTGATGGGCGTGCTGCTGAACGCGACCGATGCGCCGGACGGCCAGCTGCCCTACACGGACGGTGCCTACGTCGACTCCACGCAGTTCCTCGACGCCTTCCCGTACGTGAACCTGCCGCACCCGGGCGCTCCCAACTCCTGATTTCTGCCCTCGTTTGATGGCCGGCTCCGTTCCGTGCGTCGCGCACGGGGGACGCGCGTGGCGCGCGGACGGAGCCGGTGTTCTCGTTTCGCATGGAGAGACCGACCATGATCTTTCGCGCATTGACTGCACTGCTGCTGCTGTCGGCGATCGTCACGTCGCGCGCCTCGGCGCATGACTGGTGGCTCGAGGCGGCGACGTCGAGCACGCCCGTCGGCAGTGAAGTGGCCGTCACGGCGACGGTCGGCGTCGCCTTTCAAGGTGATCGCGTGACGCGCGATCCGCGTCGGATCCGCCGGTTCGTCGCGCTGGACGCGCAAGGCGAGCAGGCCGTGGGTGGCGAGCCGGGCAGCGATCCGCTGGGCCGATTCGTCGTGCGCGCCGAAGGAACCACGACGCTGGTTTTCGAAAGCGAGCCGGCGCGCCTCTTCCTGCGCGCTCCGGAGTTCGAGCGCTACCTGAAGGAAGAGGGGCTCGACGCGATCGTCGCACAGCGTGCGCAGCGCGGCGAGTCGCAGAAGATGGGGCTCGAACAGTACACCCGCTGCGCCAAGGCCCTGGTGCGTACGCCCGGTGCGCCGTTGCTCGATCGCGCCGTCGGGCTGCCGCTCGAGCTGGTGGCCCTGGGCGATCTGGCACCGCTCGCCGCGGGAGGGAAGCTCGCGCTGACGGTGCAGTGGCGGCAGACGCCGCTCGCGGGCGTGAACGTCGTCGCGCTCGAACGTGACCATCGCGATGCGCCCATCACGGCGTGCAGCGATGAGCACGGTCGCGTGGAGCTGGCGCTTCCGCACGGCGGTTTCTGGCTGGTGAAGTGCGTCCACATGGCGCCGGCGCCCGCGGAGACGCGGCTCGACTGGGAGAGCTTCTGGGCTTCGCTGACCTTCGAAGTGCCCGGGATGGCGTCCGTGACGGGCGGCGCGGCTGCGCGTTGATGGAACTGCCCTCGCGCAAGCACGTGCGAGAGTCGTCCTGCGGGGCGGTGTGGCGCGACCCTTGCGCTCCTCCGCCGTCGAAGGTAGGCATGCGCTCCAACGCTCGCTCGCCGCCCTCGCCTCGAGTGCTCGATTTGGCCGCACGCGCTTCGACTCCGCCGCCCGACCTCGCCTCGCTCGTCGCCCGCATGGCGGCCGGCGAACAGGCGGCGTTGGCGGCGCTCTACGACTCGACGCGTGCGCTCGTCTTCGGGCTCACGTTGCAGGTGGTGCGCGATCACGGCGGCGCTGAAGAGGCGACGCTCGACGCCTACGCTCAGGCTTGGCGAGAGGCGAAGCGTTTCGACGGTGCGCGCGGCAACGCGCTCGGCTGGCTGCTCAACATGGCGCGGTCGCGCGCCATCGATCGGCTGCGCCAGGCAGGCGGCGCGCTGCGGCGGCGCGAAACCGCGCTCGACGCGGCGGCCGATCGGGCGACCACGGCGGCGGCGCCGGCCGACTTCGCCTGGTTCACGGAGCGCCGCGAACGCATCGTTGCCGCGCTCTCCTGCCTGCCCGAAGAGCAGCGCGAGGCGGTGCACTGTGCTTTCTTCCTCGGCATGAGCCACACGGAAGCGGCGACGCATCTGCGTCAGCCGCTGGGAACGATCAAGACGCGCATCCGCACCGGCCTGCTGCGGTTGCGCGAACACCTCCAGGCGCTGGAGGCTTCCGCATGAGCGAGCCCATGAATCAGCAAGAACAGCTCCGCTGGCGTGCGGAGCAGTACGTGCTCGGTGCGCTCGAGGACGAGCAGCGCATCGCTTTCGAGCGCGAGCTCGCGACGGCGGGGGCACCCGAGCTGGAGGCGTTGCGCGCGGCGCAGCACTTCCTCGGCGAGCTGGCGTTGGCGTCGCCGCCGTCATTGCCGCGACCGGAACTGCGCGAGCGCTTGCTGGCGCGCGCCCGCGCCGAGATCCCGGTGACCGGGAGCTCGGCGGAATCGGTCCAGCCGTGGCAGAAGTGGGGCGCGGGGGTTGGCCCGTCGCTGATCCGGCACGACGGCGGCGAGTTCGAGGCGATCGGTTGGCCCGGAGTCTTCGTCAAGCGGCTCCATGTCGACGTGGCGCAGGCGCGCGCGACGCTGCTGGTGCGCATGGAGCCAGGCGCGAGCTATCCGGCTCATCGCCACGGCGGCTTCGAGGAGTGCTTCGTCCTCTCTGGCGACCTGCATCACGAGCAGCGCGTCATGCGCGGCGGTGATTTCGAGCGCGTGGAGGGTGATTCGCGGCACGGCAAACAGTGGACGGAGGAGGGCTGCCTCCTGCTGATCCACTCGTCGTTGCAGGACAAGTTGCTGGCCTGAGCGCCGCGCCGGGTGAGCGGGCGCGCGAACGGGCTGCGGCGACCGACCGAGCCGCAGCAGGGGCTCATGAATCAGGCGGGCTAAGCTCCCGCGATGGTTCAACCCGTCGCCTCAGCCGCTGCCGTCGAGCGTCCCGGTTCGCCCGCACTCGACGCGGCCGGCATTCGCCGCGTCATCCTCGCGTCGAGCCTTGGGACGCTCTTCGAGTGGTACGACTTCTATCTGTACGGATCGCTCGCGGTCTTCTTCGGCGGTCTCTTCTTCCCGGCCGGCAATGAGCGGACGGCATTGCTCGCGAGCCTCGCCACCTTCGGCGCCGGCTTCGGCGTGCGGCCGCTCGGCGCGCTGGTCTTCGGTCGCATCGGCGACCGCATCGGCCGCAAGTACACCTTCCTCGTCACGATCGTGACGATGGGGCTTGCCACCGCGCTGATCGGCGTCCTGCCGACCTACGCCGACGCCGGCCTCTTCGCGCCGATCGCCTTGGTGACGCTGCGCCTCGTGCAGGGACTCGCGCTCGGCGGCGAATACGGCGGCGCCGCCACCTACGTGGCCGAGCACGTGCCCGACGCTCGGCGCGGCTGGTACACGAGCTTCATCCAGACCACCGCGACGCTCGGCTTCTTCCTCTCGCTCGGAGTGATCGGCGCGACGCGCGCGTGGTGCGGGCCGGAGCGCTTCGCTCAGTTCGGCTGGAGACTGCCGTTCCTGGTCTCGTTCGTGCTGCTGGCGCTGTCGCTGTGGATCCGGCTGCGGATGCGCGAATCGCCGCTCTTCGCGAAGCTCAAGCTCGAAGGGCGCGTGGTCGCCAATCCGCTGAAGGAGAGCTTCGCCAACCCGGTCAACCTGCGTTACGTGCTGGTGGCGCTGTTCGGCGCGACCGCCGGGCAGGGCGTCGTCTGGTACACCGGGCAGTTCTATGCGCTCACGTTCCTGCAGGCGACGCTGCACCTCTCCTGGCAACTCGCCTACGGAGTGGTGGCGGGTGCGCTGCTGCTCGGCACGCCGCTCTTCCTCGTCTTCGGCGGCTGGTCGGACAAGGTCGGCCGCAAGAAGGTGATGCTGGCCGGCATGGCGCTCGCCGCGCTGAGCTACCTGCCGATCTATCGCGCGCTGACGGCGCTGGCGAATCCTGACTTCACCGGCAACGTCGAGTCGCTGCCGGTGGCGAACGTGGTCGGGATGATCCTGCTGGTGGCGCTGCAGATGGTGTGGGTGGCGATGGTCTATGGGCCGATCGCCGCGTTCCTCGTCGAGTTGTTCCCGACGTCGATCCGCTACACCTCGATGTCGCTGCCCTATCACCTCGGCAACGGCTGGTTCGGCGGTTTCCTGCCGTTGATTGCGACCGCGCTGACGACGTCGCCTTGGGTGCGCGAGCGGTTCGGCGACAACGCGGCCTACGCTGGGCTCGCCTATCCGATCGCCGTCTGCCTGATGTCGCTGGTCGTGGGTGGAGCGCTGTTGCCGGAGACGAAGGACCAGCCGATCGACCGCGCCGTGCGCTGAGCGCGGCGCCGACGCTCAGCGCGGCTTGCGGGCGCTGAGCGATTCGACGACGCGAGCGCCGAGTCGGCCGTCGACGACGACGATCTCGGCAAGCGCGATCGGCTTGCCGTTCACGTAGAGCTCGATCGGCTGACCGGCGTGCTTGTCGAGGTCGATGATCGTGCCCGGCTGGATCGCGAGCACCTGCTCGAGCTTGAGCTCGCGCGTCCCGACCACGGCGGCGACCTCGACGCCGACATCGAGCAGCATGCCGAGGTGCTTCTGGCCAGTGCTCGGGTGGCTGGTGCCGAATTCCGGAAGCGCGACCTGCGCGGCCGCACTCGACGGCTCGTCGCCCAGGCTCGAGACGTCGATCGACGCGAGAGACGGTTCCTGCGGCTCGACCGGCTCGTCCTGCGCCGGTGCGACGCTCGCCGTGCCGGCGCCCGATTCGCTGCCGGGTGCGGCGCTCGCGTCGGTGGGTGGAGTGTCGCTGTCGGCCATCTCAGGGACTCTTCGGCTTTGGCCGTGCCGCCGCTGGACGCGGAGTTCCCGCAGATCCGCCCCCGCCTCCCGCTGGCGCGCCGGCGCTGGCAGCCTTCGCGGCAGGCGCTGTCGCCGTGGCCACCGGGGCCGCCGGGGCGGCGGGTGGCGTCGGAGCCACCGCCGCATTCTTTGGCGCCAGCGGCTCCAGCACTTGCGCGACCTCGATGGCGTAGCGGCCTTCGTGGGTGCCGAGCTTGGCGCGGAAGCGCGCCTTGCCCTGGATGTGCACGTCGATCGGTTCGCCCGGCGGCAGCTCGAAGAGGACGACATCGCCCGGCGCCAGCGCCGCGGCTTCGTCGATCGTGAGCCGGCAGCGCGCCAGCTCGACGATGAGTTCGAGCGGCGTGACCGCGATCGGGCCATCGACCTCGGAGGCGCCGCCTTGGTTCTCGGTCGGCTTGGGTTCGGCGGCTTCGAGGATTCGGCGCGAGACGCAAAGCAGGAGCTCGTGCTCCTGATCGAAGAGCTTCACCTTCCACGGGATGCGGGCGAACGGCTCTTCGAGGTCGGGCATGAAGGTCAGGAGCGGCTCGGGCAGCGGTCGCGTCGGCGTCAGCGAAAGCGCCAACGGCGGCAGTTCGAGCGCTCGCGAGAGACCGAGGAAGAGATCGCGCAGGAAGCGCATCCCGAGCTCGAACTCGATGGTGGTGGGCGCCTTGCCGGTCGCCTTGGCCTGGCCGGGGCCGCCGAGCTGGCGGTCGATCGCGGCATAGACGAGGTCGGGTGCGCAGCCGAGCAGCACGGTGCGTGCGGTCGGGTCCGCTTTGCTGGCGCCGCTGTACCACCACGCCTTGCCGTCGTGGAATCCCGAGAAGTGGCGCACGCGCGCGACGTCGGCCGCGCCGACCGACACCTCGGTGCGGATCCGCAGGAGGCGGCGCACGTGGATGCGCATCTCCTCGGCAAGCGACTCGCGCTGCGTCTCGAGCCGGCGCGCCGACTCGCGAGGGAGCGGCGCGGGCGTGGAGAGGTCGTAGCTCTTCGCGGGGCCTTTCATTCGACGAGGAACTTTTCGAAGTAGACGCCGGTGAGGGCGCCCTCGGCCTGGTCGGGGAAGAGGATCGGCGCAAGCTTGTCGAGGACCTCGAGCTTGAACAGCTGATGGCCATGCGGGGACTTGAGGTCGGTCGCCTGCTTGCCGGACATCAGCGTGATCAGCGCATCGCGCACCGGCGCGGCGAGCCCTCCGCCTTTGGCGCAACCCTCCTCGATCTCCTTCTGCTTCAGCAGGTCCTTGACGCGCACCTCGAGGACGAGGCTCATGTTCGCGCCGGAGGATTTGCCGGCGCTGGCGAGCCCCACGGTCATCTCGCCGAGGGCGATCTTGCAAGGCGGGAGGAAGGAGTCGAGCGGCGTCGGCGGCGGCTCTTCGTGCTCCTCGATCACCGTCGGATCGCTGTGGACGGGAGCGGTGACGATCGCGGCCGTGAGGCCGAGTCCAATCGACGTGAGGCCGCCGAGGAGATAGGGCAGCAGCGACTTGAGCTTGCTCGGAGCGGCTGGGGCGGCTGGGGCGGCTGGGGCGGCTGGGGCGCCGTCCTTGGCTGGTTCTTTCTTTTCGGCCTCGGACATCTGCCGATCTCCTGCGTCAGCGCTCGGCGCCGACGCTTCCGTCGAGATGCCAATGCGGTTCCTGCACGCGTCGCGCGCTTCCCCCTCCGGAGACGCCCGTCGTTCCCTGACCGGTCGGGGTGAGCCGCTCGGCCGGAATGTGCGCCGGGTGACCTATCGGACGACGATCGGCCCACGCTTGAGGAGAAGCGGGAACTTCGTTCCGAGCGGCGCCGGACCGCCGCTCCTCTCCGTCATCGACCGACGCGCGCGCCGGTCGACGGGGTCAGCCGCCGTCGCTCTCCGCGTCCGTGTCCACCTTCGTCCGCAGCAGCATGTCGGTGAGCTTGAGGAGCTTGTCGGGCGCGATCAGCGCCAGCACCTCGGCCGCCTTCGCCTCTTCCATCCGCAGCAGGATCATCGCCGCCTTGCCGGCCTCCGTCTGCTCCAACCAACGCGCGGCGACATCCGGCTGCATCGACGCGACGATGCCGGCAAGCACCGTGAGCGCCTTCGGATCGAGCGGTTCTTCGGCGGCGTCGCCAGGGGCGACGGGCGTGCTCAGCTGGAGCTTGTCGATGAGCTTGATCACCTCGGTCCGGCGCGTCTCGATCTCGCTCTCCATGGCCGCGACTTCACGCTCGCGCTGTTCGAGCGCGGCGCGGCGAACGTCGTTGTCGGCCTTCTGCCGCTTGAGCTCGTTCAGCAGGTCGCTCGCCTCGGCGATCGAGATCGGTGCCGGCAGGTCGAACAGCGCGCGACCGGTCGCAAGCGACTTCGCGCGCTTGGCGTCGTCGGTGCCGGCGGCGGGATTCGTGCTGCCGCCAAGGGAGGCCTTCACCGCCTCCTCCTTCTCTTCGGGCTCACCTTCGGGGTGCTCGCCGACCTGCTCGTCGGGCCCCTTCTCGTGCTGCAGCAAGCGCCCTTGCTTGAGCAGCACGGCCAACGCCGAGATGCCGAACAGCGCGAAGCAGAACGCACCCAATCGCAGCCAAGGCATCAGCTTCTTCATCGCCGCGTCTCCGTGAGCGAAGCGGCGGCACGCCGCGTCGCGACCTCATCGATTTCCTTCTGTTCCGTTTGCAGCCGCTGCGTCGCGTCGCGCTCGCGGCGGCGGTCGAGCAGTCGCTCCACCGCGGTCGCGCGCTGCCACGCCTCGCGCAGCCCGGCCAGCGCGCGCTCCTCGCCGACGCGTGCGGCGGCGAGCTTGTCGCGTGCGCGCTCGAGTGTCTGCTCGAGCAGCACGTTCATCCGTTCGCGCGCGAAGTCGGGCAGCTCGCCCGCCGCGCGCAGGCGCCGCTCCTCCTCGTCTCGCCGAGCCCTCTCGCCGAGGAGCACCGCTTCGATGTCGGCGCAGCGCGCCGCCAGTTGCCGCGCCCGCGCCAACGCGAGCTTGCGCTCGCGCACCTGCGCGTCGACCAGCTTGTGCCAGCTCGCCAGCCCGCTCTTCTTCACGGCGAGCTCCTCGGCTCGGTCGGCTCGGTCAGCGCGACCAGCGCGGCGAGCGCGGCGTCGAAGGGCGCGCGCTCGTCCGGCGCCTGCTTCAGCAGCGCATGGATCTGCGGCAGCTTCTCCAGCACCTTGTCCAGCATCGGTTCGCTGCCGCGTCGGTAGGCGCCGATCTCGATCAGGTCGCGGTGGTCCTCGTAGAGCGCCAGCCAGTGGCGCAGCTTCTGCGCGGCGGCCTGGTGGCGCGCGCCGCTGACCTGGTCCATGAGACGCGACAGGCTCTTCAGCGGATCGATCGGCGGATAGTGGCCGCGTTCCGCCAGCGTGCGCGACAGCACGAGGTGGCCGTCGAGGAGGCCGCGCAAGCAGTCGGCGACCGGGTCGTTCATGTCGTCGCCTTCGACCAGCACGGTGAGCAATGCGGTGATCGAGCCCTTGGCGCTGGTTCCGAAGCGCTCGACCAATCGAGGCAGCTCGGCGAAGAGCGACGGCGGGTAACCGCGCGTGGTCGGTGGCTCGCCGGCAGCGAGCCCCGCCTCGCGCAGCGCCATCGCGAAGCGCGTCGCGCTGTCCATCACCAGCAGCACGCGCTTGCCTTCGTCGCGGAAGTGGTCGGCGATGGTGGCCGCGAGGTGCGCCGCCTTCAGCCGTTGCAGAGCGGGGCGATCGGAGGTGGAGGCGACCACCACGGCGCGGCGCAGTCCGGCTACGCCGAGCTGCTTGTCGACGAAATCGCGCACTTCGCGATTGCGCTCGCCGATCAGCGCCAGCACCGTCACGTCGGCCTTCGCTTCGCGCAGGATCTTGCCGAGCAGCGTCGACTTGCCGACGCCGGAGCCGGCGAAGATGCCGACGCGCTGTCCCTCTCCGAGCGTGTTCAGCAGGTCGATCGCGCGCACGCCGGTCTCGAAGCGCTGCACGATGCTGGGACGGCTCATCGCATCGGGCGGCGGCGCGAGCAGCGGGCGGCGGCCGACGTCCTGCAGCTCGCCCTTCCCGTCGAGCGGCCGCCCGAGGCCGTCGATCACGCGGCCGAGCAGCGCGGTGCCGACCGGTGCGCAGAACGGACCGCCGGTGGCGACGACCAGCGCGCCATCGGCGATGCCGTCGAGCCGCTCGAGCGGGAGCAGCGTGGTGCGTTCACCATGGAAACCGACGATCTCGACGGGCACTTCGCCGTGCGCGCCCTGCACGAAGCAGAGCTCGCCGATCTCGCCCGGAAGCCCCTCCGCCTCGAGCGTCATGCCGACGAGTCGACGGATGCGCCCTTCGCGGCGCAGCGCGAGCCCCGTCGGGATCCGCTCCTTGAAGCGGGCCAGTCGCAGCGCCGGCATCAGCTCTTGCCTCCGTCGAAGAGCGCGCGCCGCATCTGCGCGATCTCCTGGCCGAGCGACCAGACCACGCGCGCCGCGCCGATCTCGAGCGCCAGCTGGCCGCGCGGCGAAGCGCCATCCGCGAGCAGCTCGACCCGGGCGTTTGGCGGCGTGAGCTCGGCGAGCTTCGGGCCGATCGCCTCGGCGTCGGCGGGGTGAAGTCGCAGCAGCGCGGGCAGCGTCTCGAGCTCGCGTCGCTTGGCTGCGAGCAGCGCGCTGAGCGGCGCCTCCAGCGCCAGTTCGCCGCGCTCGCAGCGCGCGCGCGTCAGCGCCTCGGCAGCGCCGAGCGCGAGCTCGACGCACTCGCGCTCGATCTCGGCGAAGCTGATCTCGACCTGCACCTTCAAGGACTTGAAGCCGGCCTCGAGCGCGCGCGCCAGCGGCGCGACATCGATGGTCGGCGGCGGCGGCAGCGCCGGGGTGCGATCGACCACGCGCACGGTCGCTCCGGCGCGCATCGAGACGCCGCCCGCGCGCGCGCCCACTCCGGCGAGCGCGTGGCAGACCTTGTCGTTCGCGGCGTCATTCGACGACATCGTCGCCTCCCGCTCGGCGCAGCTTCACTTCGCCGCTCTTCATGAGCGCGCGCACCTGGTTCAGGAGCTCCATGCGCGCCTGCTGGATCTCGGTCATCGGCAGCGCGCCGAGCAGCTCGCGCTCCTCGAGGATCGTCTCGCGCGAACGCTTCGAGACGTTGTCGAGGATCGCGCTCTCGACTTCCTTGGAGGCGCTCTTGAGCGCGACGGTGAGCACGCGCGTGTCGATCGCCGCGAGGATCTTCTGCATGGCCCGCTTGTCGATGCCGACGAGGTCCTCCATCGTCACGCGCTGCTCGTCGATCTGCTGGAACAGCGTCTCCTCCGACTGCTGCAGCGACTCGGTGATCGCTGCCTCGGTGTCTTGCGAGAGGTAGTTGATGATCTGCGCCGCGACGGAGACGCCGCGGGCGTCGCCGCGACGTGTCGGTTGCGCCGGTGCCAGTCGCATCAGCAGCGCGGCCGCGATCTCCTCCTGCAGCTCGCGGCGCGGCGTCGCCGACTTGGCGATGCGGCCGATCACCAGCGGACGGCGCTCGACGGGGAAGCACTCGAGCACGCGCGCCGCCGCGGTCGCCTTCATGCCGGTCAGCACGATGGCGCAGACCTGCTCGTTCTCGTCCTGCAGCACTTCCGCCACTTCCTGCGGCGGCAGCAGCTCGAGCGGCGCCAGCGGATTGCCGCGCTCGCGCAGCCCCTGCATCTTGTGGAGGTGCTCGTCGGCCCTCTCCGCGCCGAGGGCCTGGCGCAGCAGTTCCTTGAAGTCGTTCGTGGCCGATGCGCCGGCCGCGATGCGCTTCACGTACTCGTCCAGCGCCGGCTCGGTGTCCTGCGGCGTGAGACGGCGATCGGAGAGCTCGACCATCGCCTCCGTGACGGGATCGAGCCGATCGCTGGGCAACGCCTGCATGAGCCGCGCCGCGACGTCCTTGTCGAGACCGAGCAGGACCGCTGCAATCTTCTGGGCACCGCGCAGCTTCATGACCATGGAGTTCCTCCGATCCGGATCGGGCCGTCAGGCCGCCGCTTCTTCCTTGAGCCACGCCACCAACACTTCGCGCGCCTGGTCGGGATGGTGCTGGACGAAGCGGGCGAGGCGCGTGCGCACGTCGATGCCTCGCTCCGCGCCGAGCACCAGCTCCTCCATCTCGTCGAGGTCCTCGACGCCGGTGTTCTTCGCGGGCTTGCCGGCTTTGCCGGCCTTCCCCGCCATCGCGGCGCCGTTCGCTCCGCTCATCGCCGTCGTCGCCGAGCTCTTCTTGGCCTTCGGAGCGCCGCCGCGCACGATGCGGGTCAGCGTCAGCAGGACCACGAGGACGGTGATCGCCTCGGCGAGGTGGCCGGCGAGCGGCAGCAGGTTCTCGATCGCGAAGGGGCCCGCCGGCTCCTCCGGCGCCGCCGCCTTCGCGAAGGCGGTGGTCATCGTCTTGAACGAGTCCTGGCGAGTCTTGCCCTTGCCCTCGACGAATCCGACCGCGTTCTTCACGATCGCTTCGATGTCTTCGGCCTTCACCGCGGGCTGGCCGTCGGCTCCGGGCGCGATCAGGCTCTCGTCGAGGAGGAGGCTCACCGACATGTGGAGGATCTGGCCGGCCGCCTCGATCTCGAGCGACCGCTCGACGCCTTCGCGGTACTCCGTCTGCGACTCCGACCGCAGCGTCTTCGGCTCGCCGCTCTTCTTCGGTCCGCTCGAAAGGCTCGGGTCGCCGCCGGTCGCGCTGCCGCCGGCGAGCTCCTCCTTGTCGACGAACAGCTTCACCGGGACCTTGTTCTTGTCGTCGACCTTCTCGATCGCCTTCTCGCGGTGCTTCAGGTCGAGCTCGACGCTGACCCGCACCGAAGCCTTGTTCTCGCCGAACGCCGTGCGCAGCTGCGACTCGGCCTTCTCCTGCAGCGCGCGCTCCAGCGACTGCGCCTTCTGGAGGTACTCCGTCGAGAACATCGGGTCGTTGCCGTTCCCGCTTGGGTAGAGCAGGTTGAAGTTCGAATCGCTGATCTTCACGTCCTCGGGACGCATGCCGTAGCCGACGCCCGCGGCGACGACGTGAGCGACCGCGGCGACCTGCGAGTCGGACAGCGGCATGCCGGGCCGCAGCCACAGCGTGACGGACGCCGACGCCCGCGACTTGTCCTTCGAGTAGACGCCCGGTTCCTTGAGCGAGACCATCACGCGCGCCTGCTTCACCGGGCCGCACTTGGTGATCGACTTCTCGATCTCGCCCTGGATCGCGCGCTGCAGGTTGACGTTGAACAGCGAGTCGGTGAGGCCGAGCTGGTTGCCGTCGAAGAGGTCCCAGCCGCTCGAGCCGATCTTCGGCAGCCCTGCCGCGGCGAGCTGCATCTTGATCTCGGCGACGCGGTCGTCGGGGACCGACACCATCCCGCCGTCGGGCGAGATCGTGTAGGGGACGCCGAGCTCGGCGAGCTTGGTCACCAGCTCGCTGGCGGCGTCGGGCTCGAGGCCGCTGTAGAGCATCGAGTAGCTCTGGCGGCCGGCGAGCAGGCTCGACAGCACGGCGACGACGACACCGATCGAGAAGAGCGCAAGCACGCCGAAGCGTTGTCCGCGCGAGAGCTTCGCGTAGACGTCGCGGGGACGGCTCAGGATCTCCTGCCAGAAGTTCATGGATCACTCGCTTTCGGTGGTTCGATCGGGCACGAATCAGGGCCTAGACCTGGATGCGCGAGATCTCCTGGTAGGCGTCGGTCAGCTTGTTGCGCACCTCGAGCAGGAAGCGGAACGCGACGTCGGCCTTCGCCATCTGCGCCATCACGTCGTGCAGTTCGCCCTTGCCGGCGACGGCGTAGTCCTCGAACGCCTTCTCGGCCCCGCGCTGCTTCTGGCTGGTCTCGGCCAGCAGGTCGGCGAAGTCCTGGGCCGGCGTCGCATTCGACTTGCCGGCGGCGCCTTTCTGGGCCTGCTCGAGCAGCGAGCGGACCTGGCTGACGTCGAGCCCGCTCACCGGGTCATCTCGAGCGTGCGCGACAGCATCTGCTTCCAGGTGCGCAGCGCGGAGAGGTTCGCTTCGTAGGTGCGCGAGGCGTCGATCATGTCGACCATCTCCTCGACGACGTTGACGTTGGGCTTCTGCACCCAGCCGTCCTTGTCCGCGTCCTTGTGTCCGGGGTCGCGCACGCGCTGGAAGTCGCCGGGCGCGTCGCCGACGATGGCGCGAATGCCGCCGGCCGGCAGGCTGCCCTGGCCCTTGCCGCGGCGCGCGACTTCCTGCGCCAGCACGCCCTCGAACTGCACGCGCTGCCGGCGGTAGGGCTGGCCGTTCGCCGCCTTCGTCACCTCGGAGTTGGCGATGTTCTGCGCGATCACGGCAAGGCGCGTGCGTTCGGCGGCGAGCGCCGACGCCGTGATGTCGAAGACCTGGAACGACAGCGGTTCCGACATGGCAACCTCCTTCAGCTCGCGTGGCCGCGGATCGCGGAACGCATCGAGTTGAGTTTCGAGTTCGCGAAGAACGTGGCGAGCTCGTGGGTCATCGAGTTCTTGTCGATCTGCACCTGTTCGCGCTCGAAGTCGACCGTGTTGCCGTTGGCGCTCGGCGCCGCGAAGAGGTCGACTTCCGGCTTGGGCGTGGCGCGGGCGAGCGCGCCCTTCTGGCCGTGATCGCGCTCCGCGCGCATCGCGTCCAGCAGGTCGGCGAAGCTGACGTCGACGCGCTTGTAGCCCGGTTCGCTGGCGTGGGCGATGTTGGTCGTCAACGCGCGTGCGCGCGCCGTGGTCCAGTCGAGGATCTTCTGCGTGACCGCGAAGCTCTTGTCGAAATCGTTCATGTCACTTCTCCCGCCGCCTCGAGTTCGCGGGGCTTGGGGCGCGCGATGCCGCGAGTCGGTTCCGGGATCGCGTGGCCTTGCGTGCGATAGAGGCGGATCTTGTTGTTGATGGTGCGCGCGGTGAGGTCGAGCAGGTCGGCGGTTCGCGTCCGGTTGCCGCCGGTCGAGCGCAGCGTGCGCAGGATCAGCTCGCGCTCGACGTCTTCGGCGCGCATGCCGACCGCGCCCGCCATCGCGTCGGCGCGGCCCTGTTCGACGGCCGGCAGCGGCAGCTGCTCGACTTCGACGGTGTCGCCGGGCGCCAGCACGACGGCGCGCTGGATCACGTTGCTGAGCTCGCGGATGTTGCCCGGCCAGCGATAGGCGGCGAGCCGGCCCATCGCTTCGGGAGTGATCCGCCGCACGACCTTGCCGTTCTCCTTGGCGAAGCGGGCGAGGAAGGCGGCCGCGAGTTCGGGGACGTCCTGCGCCCGCTCGCGCAGCGGCGGCAGCTGCAGCGGCACCACGTGGAGTCGATAGAAGAGGTCCTCGCGGAACGACCCGTCGCGCAGCGCCGCTTCGAGGTCGCGGTTGCTGGTCGCGATGACGCGCACGTCGACCTGCAGCGTGCGCGTGCCGCCGACGCGCTCGAACTCCTCCTCTTCGAGGACGCGCAGCAGCTTGGCCTGGATCCGCGGCGACACTTCGCTCACCTCGTCGAGCAGCAACGTTCCCTTGTGGGCCAGTTCGAAGCGCCCCTCGCGCCGCTGCGTCGCGCCGGTGAACGCCCCGCGCTCGTGTCCGAACAGCTCGCTCTCGAGGAGGGTCTCGGAAAGCGCGGCGCAGTTCACGCGAACGAAGGGGGCGTCCTTGCGCGGCGACATCTGGTGGATCGCGCGCGCCGCGAGCTCCTTGCCGGTGCCGCTCTCGCCGCGGATGAAGACGGTCGCTTTGCTGGCCGCGACGCGCCGGATCTGGTCGAGCACCGAGCGGATCGCTGGCGAGCTGCCGACGATCTCGCGGGTGCCGGCATCGCTTTCGAGTTCGAGGCGCAGCCGCCGGTTCTCGTGGCGCAGCTGCATGCGGCCGCCGATCCGTTCGAGCAGCAGCGCGAGCTGGTCGGGTCCGAACGGCTTGAGCAGGATGTCGTCGGCGCCCTCTCGCAGCGCCTGGACGGCGATGTCGAGCGTGCCGTGCGCCGTCATCAGCGCGATCGGGGTGTTGGGCGCGAGTTCGCGCGCGGCGCGCAGGACGCCGAGCCCGTCGACCTCCGGCATGCGCAAGTCGGTGAGGATGAAGTCCACCTCCTCGCGTTCGAGGAGCGCGATCGCCTCCCGGCCGTTCCTCGCCACGCGTGCGGCGATGCCGAGGCGCTCGAGCGCCTCCGCGACGAACTCGCGGCCGAGCTGGTCGTCCTCGACGACAAGCGCCCGTTCGAGCTTCATGCTTCGATCCCTCGGAGATTGGCGAAGGCGGTGACCGATGCGGAGGCGGCCGCCGTCGCGGCGCCGGTGGGCAGGTGGACGGTGAAGGTCGTGCCGCCGCCGACGCGGTCCTGCGCGACGACGCGGCCGTGGTGCAGCTCGACGATGCGGTGGACGAGGAACAGGCCGAGTCCGGTGCCGTCGGCGCGGCCGGTGACGAACGGTCGGAACAGCTTCCCGCGCAGCGCGGTCGGGATCCCGGGGCCGTCATCCTCGACGGAGAGCACGACCTCGTCCTCGCCGCCGCGAGCGCGCACGACGACGCGACCGGCGGCGCCGGCCTCTCGGCGCGCGTTCTCGACCAGATTGACCAGCACGCGCTCGATCAGCGCGAGGTCGCAGGCCACCGTGAGATCGGTGGGTTCGGTCGCGCGCACTTCGACAGTCGCGAGCCCTTCGGCGCCGTCGACGAAGCTGGCGCGCAGCTCGGCCAGCAGCGGTGCGAGGCGGGAGCGCTGGGGCCGGAACTGGTCCGGCCGCGCGAAGCAGAGCAGGTTGGTGATGATGGAGTTGGCCTTGCGGACCGCCTGGCTGATGCGTCGCGCATGGTTGGCGCAGTCGTCGTTGCCGTCCGGCAGCACCGCGATCAGCAGTTGCGAGAAGCCTTCGATCGCGGTGAGCGGGTTCCTGATCTCGTGGGCGATGCCGGCGGCCATCTCGCCGAGCGCGGTCAGCGTCTCGCGACGGCGCACCTCGTCTCGAAGCGCCTCGAGTTCGGTCTCGTCCGAGAGCGCTTCGACCTCGCCGAGCGCGCGGCCATCGGCGTCGACCACCGGCGCCCGCGACGAGCGGACCACGCGGGTGGCCCCCTCGATGGCGAGCGTGCGGCAGGGGAGGGCGACGCGGTCAGCGTCCTCGCCGTTCGGCTCGCACAGCGGCAGCCCCTGCTCGTCGCGCAGCTCCGCCTTGCGACGGCCGACCAGGGCGTCGGGCTCGGAGCCGGCGAGCTCGGCGAACGAACGATTGGCCAGCGTGATGCGGCCTTCCGGATCGGTCACGACGACGGCGCCCTTCAAGCTCGACAGCACGGCATCGAGCTCGGCGACCTTGGCGGCGAGTCGACGGTTGGTGTCGGCCAGCGCGAGGTCGATGCGAGCCGCCTGCTCGCGCAGCCGGTCGTACGCGACCTCGAGCTCGCGCGAGATGCGGGTGAAGGCGTCGAAGCTGCGCGCCAGCGCCTGCGGATCGCGAACGGCGACGGCGGCGTTCACGACTTGCCTCCCGCCGCGGGCTGCTTGGCTCGCTGCAGCGCCGAGAGGGCGCGCGCCACCTTGAGCGAGAAGGTCGACTGCGCGCCCCACGGCGTGTCGGCGTGTTCGGCCGCGATCTTCTCCCAGATCTCGATCGCCTCGTCGGCACGCGTCAGGCGCATGAGGCAGTCGGCGCGCTGGTACTCCTCCTCGATCGTCGGCTTCGCGTCCGAGGCCATGCGGCCCCACGCGTCGAGTGCCTCTTGCCAACGGCCCGCCCGATAGAGCGCGGCGGCGGCAAGGCGAGCGTCGACGGGGGAGGGCCGTGGGCGGTGCGAGCTGCCACCGTCTGCCGGAGCCGCGGCGTCGACTCCATCGACCACCGCAGGACCGGGAGCACCTTCGGGCTGGAGCGTCGAGGCGAGCGGTCCGGAGTCGAGCGGGTTCTTCAGCCGCAGCGATTGGCGGCGGCGATCCTGCAGCGCCTTCATCTCGACCTCGAAGTCGAGCATCAGCGTGAGGAGAGGCGAAGGGTCCGACGGCGGGCCCGACAGGAGCTTCTCACGTTGCGTCGCGAGCTGATCGAGCTCGGCGTCGAATCCCGGTGCGAGGCGATCACGAACGGCGGAAGGCTCGATGCCGAGCTTCAATGCGGCGCGCACGTCGAGTCCCGAGAGGATCTCCTCGCGCGTCGGCGCCGCGAGTCCGAGCTCGGCGAGCGGCACGAGTTCGCCCGAGCGCACGCGCTGCTGCAGATCGAGCAGTTGCGTCACCAGCAACTCGTTGGCGCGCAGCATCTCCTCGATGGTGTCGCCGCCGGTCAGCGCCAGGAGAGCGGCAAACAGCTTCTCAGCGGCCATGAGCGGGCTCCTTCACAGGGTCGGACTCGGACGGCGTGGTCGTGCTCGCCTCGGCGTCGAGGAACTCCGGCCACTTCAGATCGGGCGGCGCGTCGCGCAGCGCCTCGTGGGCGATTTCAGAAAGGGCCGCGCGCTGTTCGCCATCGGCGAGCGGCAAGGTGTCGCGGATCAGGGTGAGGCAGCGCTCGCGATTGCGCTGCTCGAGGAAGATGCGAGCCAGCGCCAGCGCGGCCTCCACCTCGTGGCCCGGAATCGCCTGCAGCTGCTGGCACGCCCGCGCCGCCGCTTCGAGCTGTCCGTCGTCGCGCAGCAACTGCGCGTGCAACGCCAGCGCTGGCGCCGCGAGGCTCGGGAAGGCGCACGAACCGGCGCGTTCGAGGCAGGGTTGCGCGCGGGCGAGCATGCCGGAGCGCGCCCAGACCCGGCCCTCGAGCAGGTCGATGGCGAAGGAGACCTCCATCCGCGGGCCGAGCTCGCGGGCTCGGCGGATCGCGAGCAACGCCGTGAACGGATCGTCGAGCTGGTGGTGCGCCTCGCCGAGCAGCAACCACATCTCGGCAGCGCGGTCGCCATCGCCGCTCTCCTTGGCGAAGCGCTGAGCGGCGTCGATCACGCCGTGCCAGTCGTGCTGGCCGGCGAGGCTGCGCGCCAACGCGATCGCGGCGCGATTCTCGAGTTTGGGATCGGTGAACGACGGCATCCCGTAACGCAGCACCTCGGAGGCGCGCTCGTAGCTGCCACCCTCGTTCAGCAGTTCGGCCGCGGTGACGAGGTCGAGCGGCGCGAGGCCACTCCTCATCCCCTCGATGACGATCCGAAGCACGAGGCTCGCGTTCGTCTCGTCATGCTGACGGCGGAACGATTGCACCGCTGCCAGGCGGGCGCTCGCCACGAGCTCGCTCGCGGAGAACCTCTGCGCGATGGTGAGCCATTGCTCCTGCGCGTTGGGCTCGTCGCCCATCGCCGCGTAGGCGTGGCCGCACCGGAAGTAGACCATCGGCAGGTCGCCGAAGTCGTCGTCCGCGCCCACGGAGCCGGACGCTGTCGGCCGCCCCGGCTTGGTGTTCGTCTCGAGCTCCTTCCAGACGAGGATCGCGTTCTGGAAGTCGCCGAGTTGGTAGAGCGCGTTGCCGATCTGGAAGCGCAGGCGCGGGGCGTCGGGTTGCAGCGGATCGCGCAGGAGGGAGGCGTGCCAGCCGTCGATCGCACGCTGCAGCGCGTCCTCCGCCGCGCGCCCTTCGATGCGGTCGGCGTGGACGCGGATCGAGGCGCGCAGCAGCTCGGCGCAAAGACCGGCGGCGCCAGCGACCCACTCGACCACTTCATGGGTGGGACGGCGCTTCAAGTGGACGTCGAGCGGAGCGGCCGACCGCAACGCGGCCTCGCCAGCATCGAGGCGCAGCTCGCGTTGCGTCACCTTGGCGATCTTCTGCAGGAGGACGCTGGCGGGCACGCCGTGCGCGACCACGTCGAGCAGTTCCGGATCGTCGGGCGCTGAAACGAGCCTCACTTCGGAGGCGTCGTCTTGCGCGAGGACCTCGCGCTCGAGCGCTTCCGCCGCGTCGGCGGTGCGCTCGTCGGCGGGATTCGCCTGCGCGAGGAGCGCGGCGAGCAGGGCGACGAGGCTCGCGCTCAATGCGATGCCTCCATCGGTTCGCCGGGAAGCGGCGCGATCTGGCCGGTCGCGAGCGCCTGCGCGTACCAGGAGTCGGCGACGCGCGCTTCAGCGAGTGCCGCAAACGGTGCGGCCGCTTTGGGCAGGCCATCGCGACGAGCGAGAAGGCCGAACAGGGTCTCGCGCGCCTCCAGGAAGCGGCCGCTTGCCGACAGGTCGCTCGCGTCCTCCAGCACCAGCGCCGGCTCCTGCCGATCGATGCTCTGGTCGGTGGCGCGCAGGTAGTAGGACTGTGCGCGCTCCACGTTGCCAAGCGCGCGATGGGCGCGCGCCAGCAGCAGGTAGCTCTCCCAGCGCTGCTCCTTGCCGGTCAACGTCGAATCGGCGACCAGCGGCTCGAGGATGCGGATGACGTCTTCGTAGACGCCGCGATTCAGCTTGATGCGCGACTCGTAGAGCAGGCGGTCGACCTCCTGCTCAGGCGATCGGTGGGACTCGCCCGTCGCGGTCGACTCCTCTCCGGCGGCGGTCGGAGAAGACGGCGCCAGTCGCTCTTCGCGGTCGAGGAAGAGTTGCGTCGTCTGCAGGATCAACAAGGCGCTGACGACGGCGCCGAAGAACCAGAGGGCGCGCGAGGAGCCGCGCGCTCCGTAGCCGTCTCCGCTCTGGAAGTCGCGCGACCCGCCGATCGCCTCGACGATCGGCGCGTACGGCGTCGCCGCCAGCAACTCATCTTCGATCAAGTCGACCGGGTCGAGCTTGCGCTCGACGCTGTCGATCGGGGGCTTCTTCGCGGGCGCTGCCGCGGTCGCCGCTTCCTGGCTCTTGTTGTCCGCCATGGTCCTCGCCTCGCTCACGCCCTGCGAAGCCCCTTCCGGGAACGACTTTCCGGAACGAGCTCGCTGGCTCCTTTTCGGGCGTTTTCTTCCGTTGGCTTGAGCACAACCCGGAAAAAAACGAGGGGTGGCCGCGACGCGAGAGGAGCCGCGCCCGGGAAAGGCGGAGGCGACGACGGCAAGCGGTTTGCCCGGCGCGTCTCGCCATGGCCAAGCCGCTGCTCAGCCTCTGCATGATCGTGAAGGACGGTGGCGCCTCGCTCACTCGCTGCCTCGACAGCGTGCGCGGCGTCGTCGACGAGATCGTCGTCGTGGATACCGGGTCGCGCGACGACAGCGTGGCGCGGGCGCGGGCTGCGGGCGCGACGGTGATCGAGCGACCATGGGACGACGACTTCGCGGCCGCGCGCAACGCCGGCCTCGAAGTGGCGCGTGGCGAGTGGATCCTGCTGCTCGATTGCGACGAGCACTTCGTTCCGCCGCGGCCGGCCGGGTTGCGGGCGGCGCTGCAGCGTGCCGAGTACCTCGGCTACTTCCTTCCGGTGGCGAGCGATCTTGCGGGAGGCGAGCGGCTCGACTCGACGATCTTGCGACTGTGGCGGCACGCGCCGGACGTGCGTTTCCGCTTCCCGATCCACGAGCAGGTGCTGCCCGACCTCGAGCGCATGCGCGCGCGCACGGGCCAGCGTTTCGCCCTGCTGGACGATCTACGCGTCGTGCACGACGGCTACCTGCCCGACGCGATCGCCGCGCATGGGAAGGTCGAACGCAACCTGAAGCTCTTCAAGAAGGGGGTCGCCCAGCACCCCGAGGAGCCCTACCTCTGGTACAAGTTCGCCGACTTCCTGCGCGGCCAAGCGCAGGACAAGCAGGCGGCGCGACCGGTGGCCGAGCGAGCGCTCGCGTTGGCGGAGGCGGCGATGGCGCGCGGCGAGTCGCCGCCGCCGTATTGGGCCGAACTGCTCGCGATCGCGTGCGCCTCACGCCTCGAATCGGGCGATCGCGACCAGGCGTTGGAACTGGTCGCGCTGCATCCGCCGCTCGCGCAGGATTCGCCCGCGTACTCCTACGTCGCGGCGCTGGCGCGCGAGGCGGCGGGCGAGATCGACCTGGCGCTCGCTCATGTCGCGGAATGCACCGGAGCACGGCGTCGGACCCATCAGACGGCGTGGCGGCCGGGGCTTGCCGGTCCGCAGGCCGAGGCGCTTGCGGCGCGGCTGTGGTTGAAGAAGGGGGACGCGACGGCGGCCATCGCGGCGGCCGAGCGCGCACTGTCAGCGCGGCCCGGATATCCGGCGGCGGTGCAGCTCAAGGCCGATGCGCTCGTCGTCGCGCAACGCGCTGGCGATGCAGTGAAGTTCCTGCTCGCCGAAGCGAAGGCGCGACCCGACGCGTCGCGCGTCTGGCAGCAGCTTGGCGCGCTGCTCACGCGATTGGGCCAGCCCGATCAGGCGCAGAAGTGCCTTGCACGCGCGAACGCAGGGTTCGCCGCGAGCGGGGCGCTCGTGAGCTGACGGGCGCCGCCGCCGAACCGCTTGCTTCGCGTGGCGTTGAGCGCAACATGACCGCCATGCGCGCCCACCCTCTGTTCGCCTGCGTCCTGCTGCTCGCCTTCTCGAGTGCCGCGTTTCCGGCGCAGGATCCGACGGACCATGACCACGCCGGCTCGCGCGCGGGCCGCGAGACGCCGCCGCCACCGAAGGATGCCGCCGAGTTCGCCAAGCGTCTCGAAGCGGACGGGATCACCTTCGATCGGGCGCGCCGCGAGGTGCATGTGCGCGGCGACCTGATCCGCCGGCAGCGCTCGCGCGAGTACCCCGTCGAGTACGGCATCGTCATCGAAGGCGGTTTCACGCACGAGGCGTTCGGCATCGTGACGTGCACGCCGAGCCTGCTGAATGCCTGCTTCCTCGCGATGGGGTTGCAGCCAGGGATGGCGCGCCGCCGCCAGCTCCGCGATCCACTGCCCTCGCGCGAAGACGTCGACGCCGGACTGATCGAGCCGTGGGAGGTCCTCGCGCCGAGCGGCGATCGAGTCTTCCTCTACGTGCGCTGGAACGAGCCGGACGGAACCGCGGTGACGCGCGCCTTCGAGGACTTCTTCGTCGACCTGCGCACCACGCGGCCGCTGCCGTTGCGTGGCTACGTCTACCTCGGTTCGCGCTTCGACGAGGTGCTGCTCGGGACCGAGAAGAAGTCGGTCTTCCTCGCGGACTACGAAGGCAACATCCTCACGCTCCATCCCGACAAGTCGCGCGCGGACAACTGTCTCTTCGATGTCTACGCCCAGGACGACGAGCCATACACATGGGCCGACGTCGACGAGGAGAAGCTGCCGCCCGCGGGCGTCGCGCTCGACTTCGTCTTCACGCTGCTGCCGCTGCCGGGCACGCGCCCCTTCGAGCCGGAGCTCCCGCGGGCGCCGATCGTGCTGCGCAGCGTCGCCGAGCTGGTCGCGGAATCACTCAATCCGTGCGCGGACGGCAGCGGCGCCGATTGGGTCGCGAAGCTCGGCACCCGCGAGTTGTTCGAACTGGCCGGGATCATGAAGCGATCGCGGCATGCTCCGCTGCGCGAACGGTGCGCGGTGGCGCTCGGCGCGACGCGACGGGACGAGGCGATCGAGTCGCTGCAACTGATGCTGCGCTTCGATCGCGCCGGAGAGGTGCGCCTGGCCGCGGCCTACGGGCTGGGAGAGATCGGCAGCGACGCCGCGCTCGCCGCGCTGATCGAAGTCGTGGCGCACGGCGCCGAGCTCGCCCGCGAGGACGCGTTGACGGCGCTGCGCTTCATCTCGGGCGAGGATTTCGGTCTGAAGCCGCTCGCGTGGCAGAGCTGGCTCGCCGCTCGCTAGCGGGCTACGATCCCTGCCCTTCGCGCGCCCGCAGACCGGGTCCGCCGCAACCGAGGTTTCGCTACCGATGCGCAAGTTCCAGGGAGTCGATTTCTACGTCCTCGACGATCTCCTCTCCGAGGACGAGCGGCTGATCCGTGACACGATCCGCTCGTGGGTCGACGAGAACATCCTCCCGATCATCGCCGAGCAGTGCCGCATCGGATCGTTCCCGCGCCAGCTCATCTCGGCGATGGGCGAGCTTGGCGTCTTCGGCGCGAACCTCAGCGGCTACGGCTGCGCCGGGCTGAACCCGGTCGCGTACGGCCTGATCATGCAGGAGCTCGAGCGCGGCGACTCGGGCGTGCGCAGCTGCGCCTCGGTACAGGGCAGCCTCGTCATGTACCCGATCCACGCCTACGGCACCGAAGCGCAGAAACAGCGTTGGTTGCCGGCGATGGCGAAGGGCGCGGCCATCGGCTGCTTCGGCCTCACCGAGCCCGACCACGGCTCCGATCCGGGCGGCATGGAGACGCGCGCCGTCAAGAAGGGCGCCGACTGGGTGCTGAACGGCGCGAAGATGTGGATCACCAACGGCACCATCGCCGATGTGGCGGTGGTCTGGGCGCAGACTCCCGATGGCATCCAGGGCTTCCTCATCGAGAAGGGGAGTCCCGGCTTCAGCGCGCCCGAGATGAAGGGCAAGCTCTCGCTGCGCGCGTCGGTGACCTCCGAGCTCGTCATGCAGGATGTCGTCGTCCCGGACGCCAATCGCCTGCCGGGCGTGAAGGGGCTGAAAGGTCCGCTCTCCTGCCTGACGCAGGCGCGCTACGGCATCGTCTGGGGTGCGCTCGGCGCCGCGATGGCGTGCTACGACGAGGCGCTCCACTACACGAAGTCGCGCGTGCAGTTCGGCAAGCCGATCGCGGGGTTCCAGCTGGTCCAGGCCAAGCTCGCCGAGATCGTGACCGAGATCACCAAGGGGCAGCTGCTCGCGTGGCGCCTGGGGCGACTCAAGGAAGCCGGCAAGGCGACGCACTCGCAGGTCTCGATGGCCAAGCGCAACAACGTCGGCTGGGCGCTCGACATCGCGCGCATCTGCCGCGACATGCTCGGCGCCAACGGAATCCTCGACGAGTACCAGACCATGCGCCACATGGTGAACCTCGAGTCGGTCAACACGTACGAGGGCACCTGGGACATCCACACGCTCGCCATCGGCGAGGCGGTGACCGGGATTCCCGCGTATCGCTGAACGGTCGCGGCACGTTGCACAGGAAGGTCGGCGAAGCATGAAGGCACGTCTGGGCGCGCTGCTGTTGGTGGCGACGAGTGGGGGATGCACCGCGGCGGCGTGGCGCGATCGCGCCCACGACTTCGCCCAGGTGGTCGAGGCCGGCGTCACCGTCGGTCCCGGGCTGGCCGTGCACGCGCGCGTCACCGAGCTCGCGCAGATCGGAGCCGGCTCGTTCGACGGGCAGGCGGCGGGGCTGGTCGAGGGCCGCTTCGCGAGCTCGCGCGAACAGCGCAGCGAACTCGGCGTGTCGCTGCTGCACACCTACGAGTACCGTCGGGACAGCCGCGCGCTGCTGGACCTGCGTCAGCCCTATTTCGCCGATCCCGGCTACAGCGAGCATCCGCTCTCCTGGCAGATGGAGAGCGATCGCGGGGTCGCCGATGTCGGCATCGGTTTCCATCTCGCCTACATCGGGCTGAACGCGACGTTGCGGCTCGCCGAGCTCGGGGATGCGCTCGCCGGCTGCTTCGGTTTCGATCCGCTGAACGACGACGCCTACGACCGGCCGCTGAGCGAGCTGCGCGAGCAGGCGCTCGCGCTCGACGCGGCCGAGCGGCGCGCGGCCTACGACGCGATGCTGCGACGCGGCGAGCCGATCTACGGCTACGCGGTCTATTCGGTGCCCGACGTCATTCCGCCGGCGCAGAAGCGCGCCGAAGAGGCGATCCGACGCGACATCGCCACCGGCGCTCCGCCGACGCCGCCGCAGTAACCAAGATCGCCGCGAGTCAGCGCGAAAGCGCCCCGCGTAGCGCGACGAGCTCGTTGTCCGGCCAGCTCGCCGCGCCGACGAGTCGGACGCCCGCGAGACCTTCCTTGGCCGCAGCGCGCAGCGCGGCGACCTGCTCGGTGCGCCGCTCGAGCGGCGGCATCGGCAGGCGCAGCGTGAAGCGGCTGGTCGGCATCGCGGCGGTGCGCGCGCTCTTCACGATGGCGGCGAGTCGCGGCGCGTCGAGCGGGTCGTCGGTGGCGGCGAGTTCGAGGGTGAAGCTCTCGAGCCAATCGGTCAGCGCCAGCAGTCCGCCGCCCAACGCGCGCCCGCCGGCGAAGGGCGATGGGTGAGCGACCGCCTGCAGCACGACGCCTTTCGGCAGCGCTTTCTGCACCTCCTGCACCAGTGCGACGAGCGATTCGCGGCGCACCGAAAGCAGCGCCGCGGACTCCATCGCGCCGAGCTGCTTCACCAGCCACGGACCGATCTCCTCGGGCCGCTCGAGTGGCGTGCTCTCCTTGCCAGCCTCGGCGCGCGCCGTTTCGATCAGCTTCTTCACCTTGCTCGCGATCCTGGTCGCATCGAGCTGGCGGGTCGCCAGCCGTCGCGCGCACCCTTCGCAGGTGCACAGCGCCTCGAGGAAGCGCGCGGCGCCCGACGCGGCGGCGCGGCTGTCGGGGAACCCGAAGCCGCAGAGCTCGACCGCCGCGGGCGCCAATCGCGTCGCCGCGACTCCGGCGCGCTCGACCGCGGCCGCTCGCACTTTCGCGTCATTGGGGCAACGACCCGCCGGCGCGCCGCCTTCGACGATGGCCACGACCGCGAGCTTCGCCTCGCGTGCGGCGACCATCGCTCCTTTCGCCGCCACTTCGTCACCTGCGAGGAGGGCGATCCGCTTCACGCCGAGCGCGGTCACGGCAGCGAAGGCGCGCGTCCGCGCGGCCCCGCGCAGTTCATCCTGGGTCAGCTCGAACTCGACGTCGATCACGGCGTTCCTCCGGAGATCTCGAAGCGGGACTGGGTGGCGCCATCGGCGTTGGCGAACTCGACGACGATTCGCTCGTCGGTGACGGTCACATCGGCAAATCCGCCACCGCTCGCCGACCACTCGGCGAGCACGTTCGGGTTGGCGCGATTGGCGTTGTCGGTGCCGCCGCCGCCGCCCGCGATGGCGACGTGCAACTCGCCGACCGGCACCAGCCATTGCGAGAAGTGGTCGTGGCCGAAGAGGGCGAGGTCGACGCCGAATCCGCGCAGGACCGGCTCGAGCCGCTCGCGGTAGTTGCCGAGGTTGCGGCTCTGCGTGCTGCGCACCGAATGGTGGCCCAGCACGATCTGCCAGCGGCCGTTCGAACGACCGAGCGCGTCGGCGAGCCACTGCAACTGCTGCTCGGCGACCGCCGTCTCGTCGATCAGTTGCGTGGTGTCGAGGGCGTAGAAGTCGGCGATCGCGCCACCCGGAAGCATGACGTGGAACTCGTACCACGGCGCGGGCAGCAGCCAGCGCGGATGGCCGTGCGCGTAGTCGAGCTGCGCCTGCACGTTGCCGCGATGGTCGTGGTTGCCGAGCGTGACATAGAACGGACGCGCGAAGGCGGCGTCGGCGTAAGGCTCCTCGAAGTGCGTGCGCCACTTCGAGTCGTCGAGGTCGTCGACGCCGTCGGGATAGAAGTTGTCGCCGAGCAGCACGAAGAAGGAGGGCGGCGCCGCACGCGCGCGCGCGACCATGCCGGCGGCGACGCGCGCCTGCCCCTTGCCGCCGGTGCCGCAGTCGCCGAAGGCGAAGAAGCGTGGCGGTTCGGCGGGCCGTTCGAGGCGATCGGGGGCGTGGCCGGCGAACGCGGGTGGGGGCACTCGCGGCCCGCCCGACACGCTGCAGGCGGCCAGCAGCAACGTCGTGAACGGCACGCCGGCGCGAGCCAGGCGCCGATCGCGAAGCAGTCGAGCCTTCATGCACGCTCCGAAGAATCGAGCGCCGTCTCACGGCGGCGCACCAGCAGGAAGATCAGCGCCACGGCCAGCGGATGGCCAAGGCCGGCGAGGACGAAGAGCGGACCGTAACCGATCCGGCCCACGAAATGGCCGATTCCAAGCGTGGCGATGATGCCGCCGATCGTCGCGCCGACGCCGGAGATCCCGCTGCACGTGGCGACCACGGTTCCGCGGAAGAGGTCCGCGGGCAGCGTGAGCATGCTGCTCGCGAACCACTGATGGGCGAAGGTGGCGGTGCAGATGCAGGCGAGCAGCGTGGTGGTCGTCTCGGCGCGCGCCGCCCCCATCGCGATGGGGGTGATCAGCGCGGCGATCAGCATCACCCGCTTGCGCGCGCGCAGGACCGGCACGCCGCGGCGGATCATCCAGCTCGACGTGAGGCCGCCCAGCAGGCTGCCGAGGTCAGCCGCGAGGTAGGGGATCCAGGCGACCAGCCCGACCTGCGCCAAGGTGAGGCCGCGCTCCTTCGAAAGGTAGCCCGGCAGCCACAGCAGATAGAACCACCACACCGGATCGGTGAGCAGGCGCGCGAAGAAGAGGCCCCACACTTCCGGCAGCCGCAGCAGCTGCGCGCGCGTCACGTCCGCTTCCGCCGCCCTGTCCGCCGCGGTTGCCGTCACGGCCGTCGCGGCCGCCGAGCGCGGCCGATAGACCAGCAGCCACAGCACGATCCAGATGGCCCCGAAGCCTGCCGTCGCGAGGAACGCGAGCTGCCAGTTGTGGCTCTCGCCGCCTTCGGGTCGCGCTCGCGCGAAGTGGAGCGCGATCCAGGTGACCAGCGGCGCGGCGATCACCGCGCCGGTCGCGCTGCCGGTGTTCCAGACGCCGGTGGCGAACGCGCGATCGCGCGGCCCGAACCACTCGCCGGTCGCTTTCGCGGAGGCGGGCCAGTTCGACGCTTCGGAAAGGCCGAGCAGGAAGCGGCAGAAGGCGAAACCGGCGAGCGACGCCGCGAACGCGTGGCCCGCTGCCGCCAGCGACCATGCCGCGACCGCCAGCGCGAATCCGAAACGCAGTCCGATCCGGTCGAGCAGCACTCCCGACGCGGCCTGGCCGATCGCGTAGGCGATCTGGAAGCAGAGGACGAGGTTGGCGTAGTCGCGCTCGCTCCAGTGGAACTCGTCGGAGAGCGGGCCTTTCAGGATCGACAGCACCTGGCGATCGACGTAGTTGACCAGCGTCGCCAGGAAGAGCAGCGCGAGGATGAGGGCGCGACGGCGGCGATCCGCGGCAGATGGCGGGGGCTGCACTTCGGTCGCCTAGCCGCGGAACTCGTTCACGGCAGCGATCACGGCGTCGACCTGCGTCGCGGGCACCTCGGGGTAGATCGGCAGCGACAGGATCTCGGCGGCAGCGCGAGCCGCCTCGCGCGGCTCGACCGGCGCGAAGCCGTGGCGCACGAAGGCCTGCATCTGGTGCATGGCGCGTGGGTAGTGGATCAGCGTCTCGAGGCCGCGCGCGGCGAGGTGGGCACGCAGGCGATCACGTGTGGCGCAGCGCACCACGAACTGGTGCCAGACGTGGAAGGCGCCGGCTCGCTCGATGGGGAGCTTGACCAGCGGGTTGCGGATCTCGGCGTGGTAGCGCGCCGCGGTGGCGCGCCGCCGCTCGTTGTTCGTGGCGAGCGTGTGCAGCTTCACGCGGAGGATCGCGGCGTGCATCTCGTCGAGTCGCGCGTTCAGGCCAGGTTCGGCGAAGTCGTAGCCTTCGATCGCGCCGTAGTTGCGCAACCGCTTCATGCGCGCGGCGATCGCGTCGTCCTGCGTGGTGAGGGCGCCGCCGTCGCCGAACGCGCCGAGGTTCTTGGTGGGATAGAAGCTCCACGCGGCGGCGATGCCGAGCGTGCCGGCGGGACGGCCGCGATCTTGCGCCCCCTGGCATTGCGCGCAGTCCTCCAGCAGGCGCACGCCCCGCGCGCCTGCCAACTCGATCAGCGGGTCCATGTCGGCGCATTGGCCGTAGAGGTGGACCGGGATCACCACTTTCGTTCGCGGCGTGAGCGCCCGCTCGACGCTGGCGGCGGTGACGGTGAAGGTGGCGGGGTCGATGTCGGCGAAGACCGGGCGCGCGCCGACGGCGCAGACCGCCATGCCGGTGGGGGCGGCGGTCAGCGCCGGCACCACCACGTCGTCGCCCGCCTTCACGTCGAGCGCCATCAACGCGACCTGCAGCGCCTCGGTTGCGTTGCCGATGCCGATGGCGTGCTTCGCGCCGCAGAAGCGGGCGAACTCCTCCTCGAAGGCGGCGACTTCGCGGCCGAGGATGTACCAGCCGCCGTCGAGCACGCGCTCGACTGCGGCACGGATGGCGTCGCGCTGCGCGACGAACGAGGCCCGCAGGTCGTGGAACGGGAGCTTCGCGGGCTGGCTCACGGCTGCGGTTCCTCGGTGGCGCCGCCAAACTGCGGGCCGTCGACGTAATGGGCGAGATGGCGCTGGTAGTAGCGGATCGTCCGTTCGAGGCCGTCGCGCAGCGCGACCTTGGGAGTCCAGCCGAGCTCGCGGCCGATCAGCTCGGCGCTACCGTAGTAGCTGCCGATGTCGATCGCCTTCTTCTCGGGCGGCCACGGGACGAGTTCGAGACGCCCGTGTCCGGCGAGCTCCAGCATCGACTCGGCGAGGGTGCGCAGGCTCACCGGCGGCGTACCGGCGAGGTTGTAGATGCGGCCGTCGGCGCGCGGGTCGGCCGCCGCGGTCAGCAGCGCGTCGACCACGTCCTCGACGAAGTTCAAGTCGCGCTGCTGGCTGCCGTCGCCGTAGAGCTGGATGGTCGCGCCCTCGACTGCCTTGCGGATGAACCAGCCGACGAAGCCCTGCCGGTTGTGGCGCAGCAGCTGGCCGGGGCCGAAGGTGTTGGTCAGACGCAGCGAAGTCGCGCGGATGCCGTAGACGTCGTGGTAGAGCAGGTGGTACCACTCGCCGGCCACCTTGCTGATGCCGTTGACGTCGACCGGTCGGATCGGGTGGTTCTCGTCGACCGGCAGGTACTGCGGCCGGCCGTACTGCTGGCGGCTGCCGGCGAAGACGATCTTCACGCCGCGGTTGAAGTGGCGGCACGATTCGAGGATCGAGAGCTGGCTGCGGCAGTTGATGTCGAGGTCGGTGAAGGGATCCTTCATCGAGTCGATGTGGCTCACCTGGCCGGCGAGGTTGATCAGGTAGTCGCGCCCGCGGATCAGGTAGTCCATCGCGTTGCGGTCGCGCACGTCGGCGATGTTGACGGTGACCTGATCCTCGATCCCGGCGAGGTTGAAGCGGTTGCCGCCGTAGCCGGGAATCATCGAGTCGAGCACCGTGACGCGCGCGCGCAGGGCGACGAGGCGGCGCGCGACGTTGCTGCCGAGGAAGCCGAGCCCGCCGGTGACCAGCACATCCTTGCCGGCGAATGCGGCGGCGAGATCGACCGGCTGAGTCATGGCTTCCCCGCGCGCGTCACCTGTTTCTTCCAGATCAGCTCGTGCCAGAGGCGGCCCATGTCGAGCGCCACGCGCGCGACGCGGGCGAAGTTGAAGAACTGCGACTTGCCATGAATGCGGTGGTAGTGGTGCACCGGCACGTGCTCGACGCGGAAGCCGTTCTTCTCGATCTTGGTGACCAGCTCGACGCAGATGATGCCGGAGTTGCGCGTCAGCTCGATCTTGTCGAACACGCTGCGTCGCACCAGGCGGAAGTCGCAGTCGACGTCCTTGATGCGCAGCCCGAACGCCCGCTTCACGCACCAGTGGTAGAGCTTGCCGATCAGCTTGCGGTGGATCGGGTCGTGGCGCGCGATCTTCCAGCCGTTCACCATGTCGGCCGGCTGCCCGCGCGCCGCCGCGGCGTCACGCGCCTCGACCAGCAGCTTCAACTCGCGCACGTCGTACTGCGCGTCGCCGTCGGTGTAGAAGACCCACTCCTTGGTCGAGTTCGCGAAGCCGCTGCGCAGCGCGCCGCCGTAGCCGCGGTTCTTCTCGTGCGTGACGACCTTGAGTCGCGGGTAGCGCCCGGCGAGTTCGGCGAGGATCTGCCCGACGTGGTCCGGGCTGCAGTCGTTGACGACGACGATCTCCCAGTCGTCGGTCAGCTCGCGCAGGACCGCCTCCGAAAGCACGACGAGGCTGGCGATGGTGCCCCAGTCGCCGTAGGCGGGGAAGAAGACCGAGATCCCCGGCCGAGCGCTGTTGTTCGCCGTCTTTTGGGTGTCGCCCACGCGGTGCTGTGCCGTCCGGAGGAAGGGGGCTCGATTGGCCGGGCGCGCGAGTGTAGCGCGCGGCGCCTGTCAGGGACCTTGTCGGCGCAGGATGGCGAACAGCGAAAGTCCTGCCGGTGCCGGCGCGCGCAGCGTCCACCACGCCTCGAAGCGCAGCCACGCGGCGAGCAGCCCGTTGATCGGCGCCGGCGGCAGCGAGACGTCCGACTTCGCCGCGGAGTGGCGCGTGTTGCGCCGCCGCGCGCGGGCGATCGGGTAGAGGGCCGAATTGAACCAGCAGAGGCGCTCGACGGAAAGCCCGGCCGCCGCCGCGATCCGCAGCACGTCGGCTCGCTCGTAGCGACGCTGCGTGTGGACGAAGGCGTCGTGCGCGCCGTACAGATCGCGGTGCGCCGGCAGGTTGAGCAGGACGACGCCGCCGGGCCGCGTCACTCGCGCCAGCTCCCGCAGCGCGGCAGCGTCGTCGGCGACGGCGCGGTGGTAGAGGACGTCGGCGGAGACTACGGCGTCGAAGCTGGCGTCGCGGAACGGCACCTGCTCGATCGAGGCGCGCGCCAACGGGGCGGAGGCGCGCGCCGGCGCCAACCGCAGGGCGTGCGGCGAGAGGTCGAACCCGAAGCGGCGGGCCCGCGGAAAGCGCTTCCCGATCGACTCGAGCAGCCCGCCGGTGCCGCAGCCAGCATCGAGCAGCCGTTGCGGCCCGCCCGGCAGCGAGCGCGCGAGCGCGCCGACGAAGAGGGCGTGGACGCCGCGGTACCAGAAGTGGCGCTGCTCGTGGTGATGGATGCGGGCGTACTCTTCGGGTTCCACGTCGCGAGTGATACGTTTCGCGCCGTATGGATCTAGAGCCCAACTCGGCAGTGACCACCGATCCGGCGCCGCGCGCGGTGCCGACGTTCGGGGCGCTCCTCCTCTTCACCGGGCTCGCCTTGGCGCTCCTGTGGCCGGCGCTCACCAGCGGCGCTCGGCTCGGCGGCAAGGATTGGAATGCCTTCCTCGGCCAGGCGGCGGCCGAAGTCTCCTCGCTGCTCGACTACGGTCAGTTCCCGTCGTGGAACCCGTGGCGACGCGGCGGTCAGGTCTCGTTCGCGCAGCCCGAGTCGATGCTCCTCACGCCGGTCACGCCGCTGGCGTTGTGGCTGGGGGCGCCGCTCGCGTTCAAGGCGCTGCTGGTGCCGCTCTTCGTCGCCTGCGGGATGGGGCTCTACGCGTTGGCGCGCGACCTCGGCCTGCGCGGCGGCGCCGCGCTGATTCCCGGCGTCGCGTTCGTCGCCGCGAGCCCGCTCTCGCTCTACGTGAACGGCGGGTTGCCGAACTGGCTGTTCGGCATGGCGATCCTGCCGTGGCTGCTGCTGGCCAGCCGCCGCGCCGTCGCGAGCCGCGGTTGGATCGTCGGCGGGGCGCTGCTCTTCGCGCTGATCCTGTTCGCCGGCAGCGTCCACCACTTCGTCTTCTTCCCGCTGGTGCTGGCGGTCGAGGCGGTCGCGCGCGCGTTGCGAGAGCGCAGCGTGCGGCCGCTGCTGGCGAGCGCGGCGATCGGGATCGCGGGCATCGCGCTGTCGCTGGTGCGACTCGTGCCGCTGCTCGAGCTCTTCTCCGAATTCCCGCGTCGTCTGGATGCGAGCGGCCGATTCATGCCGGTCGAGATGATGGCGAAGTCGCTTCTGCTGCCGCATCCGCCGGGCGTGGAAGAGGGGCTGCGCGTGAGCGTCCAGGGCGGCAGCGTCCTCTACTGGGTCGACTGCGGCGCGTTCGTCGGGCCGTTGGTCGTGCTGCTGGCGTTGCTGGCGATCGGGTGCGCGTGGCGGCGCGCGTGGCCCTTCGCGGGGCTCGCGTTCGCGTTTGCGTGGCTGGCGGCCGGTTCGAGCGTGCAGCCCTCGTTGTGGGACGCGCTCCACCGCTTGCCGGTCTACGCGTCGATGCAAGCGCCCGAGCGCTTCATGGGCTACGTCGCCTTCGCGTTGGCGCTGCTGGCGGGCTTCGGGAGCGAAGGAGTGCTGCGATGGGCGGCGCGCCGCGGCGCGCGCTTCGGTCGCAACTTCACGGCGCTGCTGATCGGCGCCGTGGCCGGGCCGCTGCTCTGGTTCAACGCGCCGATCGCGAAGGGGGCGTTTCCGGTCGAGCCGCCCGCCGCCGCGGCTTCGCTCGAGCGGCCCGCGTTCACGCAGGCGCGCTTCGCCGATGTGCCGCAGCAATGGGGTGGGCCGCTCTACGAAGCGATCCTGCGCAACACCGGGAACATCAGCGGCCAATCGGACGTGCCGTCGCTCGCGGCGGCGAAGGCGAAGAGCGATCTCGATTACCGCGGCGAGGCGTACCTCGCGGGCGGCCACGGCAAGGTCGCCGCGGAGTTCACCCCCAGCCGCATCGTCGTCACCGGCACGCTCGAAGCCGACGACACGCTGCTGATCAACCAGACCTTCTTCCCTGGCTGGCGCGACGCCACGAGCGGAAAGACGTGCCACGCCGAGAAGGGGCTGATCGCGCTGCCGGTTCGCAAGGGCGAGTGGCGCGTCGAGCTCGAGTTCACGCCGAAGTCGATCCCTGCCGGCGCGCTGCTGACGTTGGGTGCGCTGGTGGTCGTGCTCGCGTGGCGGGTGGGGCTGCGGCGCGAGCGCGCGGTCGCCGCAGCCGCGGCCTCCGGAACTCCGTTGCCACCCGTTTCGCCCTCCTCTTCGCGGCCGATCTTGACCGCCCTGTTCGTGCAGCGGCCGCAGCGTCCGCTGCTGCGCGCCGACGTGCTGGCGCTCGCGCTGCAAGCGGCGCTGGTGGTTGGCGTGCTCGGCTGGTACGCGACTCGCGCTCCGGGCGGAGCGTCGCCGCCGATCGTGCCGTGGCGCAACGACGCCATCACGGTGACTTCAGGCGGCGACCCGCAGGCGTTGCAGCAGGCGATCGACGCGGCGCCCCTTGGCGCGACGGTGCGGCTCGAATCGGGCGAGTACGGCAGTGCCACGATCCGGCGCGGGCTGACGTTGGTGTCCGATCCGATCGGTGGCGCGCGACTGCGCGACTTGCGGATCGAGGGCGTCGCGGCGGGCGAGCGGGTGGCGACGATCGGAGTCGTGTTCGGGAGCGAGGTCCCGCCGCTGCCCAATCCCGATGTCCCGCCGCAGGAGCGCGGATCGCTCTCGATCCTTCGCTGCGCCGGCTCGATCGTGCTGCAGGGGCTCGGGGGCGTCGCCAAAGGGGCGCTCGCGACTCACCTGCCGTCGCTCGTGCGGATCGAGCAGAGCGGGGAGGTGCTGCTCTTCGATCTGCCGCTCGGAGCGACCGAGCTGGTCGACAGCACGCTGCACGCCGCGCGCGTCCGCTTCGGCGACGTGGACGCGCGCGACTCCGGCCTCGTCGCGACCCGCTCCGCGCTGGTCCTGAACGACAGCGCGTGCGAGCGGATCACCCTGCGCGACGGTGCCACCGTGCGCGAGTTCGAGCGGGAGCGGGTCGTTCCGCTCGACGTCGACGCAACCTCCTCCTACCTCGAGCTCGGCGACGGGCGTTGCACGCTGCACTTGACCTCCGTCTACGGCGACGGGCGCACGGCGCTGCTCGTGATGCGCGGCCCGCCGCACGCGAAGGGGACGCTGATCGTCGCACGCGACTTCGAGTTGAAAGCGCTGCAAGGCAAGAACGTCGGGCAGCTGCGCGCCTGCAAGTTCGACGGCCGCGAGATCCTCTTCCCGTTCGAGCTGCCCGCCAGCGGCGAGCAGTCGATCACGCCACCGCCCGCCGGCGACGACGCGCGTCCCGGCGATGGCTGGTTCTTCCAGGCATTCCTGAAGGACGAGCGCGAAGGCGCCGGCCTGCTCTACAGCGCGATGGACGGCGGCCTGCTCCACCCGCCGTCGCGGTGAGCGTCGGACCTCGAACGCTCTCAGTCGCCCCAGCGATCGGCTGGATCCCCGCTTGCCGCCTCGCCATGTCCTTCGGCCACCAGCCGTCGGTAGTAACCGAACAGCGATACGACCACCGATGCGACCGGCACCGCCAGCAGCGCGCCGAGCATGCCGCCGACGTGCTTTCCGGCCAGCAGTGCGAAGACCACGATGATCGGGTTCATGCTGGCGCTGTGGCCGAGGATGTTGGGGTTCAGGATGTAGGCCTCGATCGCGTGGATCACGCAGATCCACGCGACGACTGCGAGCGCGCCGCCGAGCGACCCCTGCGCGAGCGCCAGCACCACCATCGGCACCGTCGAGAGGATGACGCCGAAGATCGGGATCATCGACAGCACGCCGGCCAGCAAGGAGAGCAGCACCGAGTAGCTCGCGAGGTTGGTGGCATCGGTGTGCGCGCCGATGAACCAGAGGCCCGGGAAGGTCAGGATCGCGTTCACCAGGCAGATCAGCACCTGGCCGCGGATGGCGCCTGACAGACGCGTGTCGATGCGCTTCAGCACCGCGCCGTAGTCCTCTCGGTAGGGCGGTGCGACGAGATCGCGCATGTAGTCGCGGATGGTCGGGAAGAAGATCAGGAAGAACGCGGTGAGCATCAGCACCATGAAGAAGTCGAAGACGCCGTGCGCGAGGCCGGTGACCCAGCCGAGCAGTCCAGCGAGCTCTGCCTGGACCCAGCGCCGTGCCGTTTCGAGACCGGCGACGACGTAGGCGTTGACGACGCTGGCGTAGTCCTCCTGCTTCACCGCATCGCGAACGCGCAGCCCGACGTTGCGAGCCAGTCGGGCGATCCCGGGATCTCCGTCTGGCAGGCCGAGGTGCTTGGCCGCGAGCGCAGGCACGATCTCGCGCTCGACCTTCGCCGCCACGCCCTTCGCGAGGCCGGGGCGCTTGAGCTCGGCGTTGATCGCGTCGAACAGCTCCTTCTTCAGCGCCGTGCCGCGCTCGGCGTCGAAGCGCAGGGTGGCCGGCGCGTTGAAGCTCGACGAGTCGCGGTGGTCGTCACCCTCTTCGATCGTCTCGCCACCGTTCTGGGCGTCGGGCGCCGGCGGATCCGTGGCGTTCGTGTCGCCTCCGGCGGCCGCTGGCACAAGCGGCACTTTGCTGCCATCTCCCAGCGTCAAATTGATGGCGAAGAGCTGCACGATCGTCGGCGCGCTGGTCGCCTCGCCCTTGGCCGGCGGCGGATCGAGTTTCGGTGGCGGCGGCAGCAGCAGCTCTTCCTCGTTGGCCGGAAGCGCTTCGAGCGTGTCGGTGGCGAGGTCGTCGATGTCAGCGTAGAGGAGTTCGGGAGTCGGCGCCGTGAGGTGCTCGACCTCGAGCTTGTTGGCGACCCACTCATCGAACCCCTTGCGCTGCTTCTGGACCCACTGGAAGTGGCTGGGGAGGTCGCTGCCGAGCTTGCGCAGCTGCGCCGAGACGTTGCCCACCAACGGCGGCACGCCGAACCAACCCAGCGTGAAGAGCAGCGCGTAGACGCTGACCACCGCCAGCCAGCGCGGCGGGTGGCGCTTGCCCACGGGGATGCGCTCGAGGCGCGAGACGATCGGATAGATGAGGTACGCGACGAAGATCGCGAGGACGAACGGCAGCAGCACCTCGCGGAAGACGATGACGATCGCGATCAAGAAGAGGACGAGCCCGGCGCGCGGCAGGTGGGCGACGAAGCGTCGTGATCGCGACGGTTCGGCCGACTCGGGGCGAGCGGGTTCGCGGGCCGGTTCACGAACCGGCGCTGCAACAGGGCGATTTGGCTTGGCGCTCAAGGCGTGGCGTTCCGTCAGGGGAGTGGCAGGGGACGGCGGGAGGACGAGACGCGGGGCGCGAGCTTACGCCCTCGCTGCGGACGGCTGCTACGCTCTCGGCCCACCATGAAGCTCACCTTCACCAGCACGCCGTTGACCCTCGACGACCTCGCTCCGATCTTCGCCGGCGAAGCGGTCACGCTCGCCGTGGGTGCCGATGTCCGGCGCAAGGTGAAGGCCGCTCGCAAAGTGGTCGAGCGGATGCTGCGCTCCGGCGCCACCGTCTACGGCGTCAACACCGGCTTCGGCAAACTCTCGCGCGAGCGGATCGGCGCGGCCGAGCTCGAGCAGCTCCAGGTGAACCTGCTGCGCAGCCATGCGTGCGGCGTCGGCCGTCCGCTCTCGCCCGAGCTGGTGCGGGTGCTGATCGTGTTGCGCGCGCGCACCTTCGCGACCGGTCGCAGCGGCGTGCGCCTGGCGGTCGTCGAGAAGCTCGCGGCGCTGCTCGCGGCCGACCTCGTCCCGGCGGTGCCGGAACAGGGATCGGTGGGCGCATCGGGCGACCTCGCACCGCTGGCCCATCTGGCGCTGGCGCTGATCGGCGAAGGCGACGACGCGCGCCTGCGCGGTCGCTCGCTGCCGATCGCGGCGGCGCTGAAGAAGGCGGGCATCGAGCCGCTGCGGTTGCAGGCGAAGGAAGGGATCTCGCTGATCAACGGCACGCAGGTGACGACCGCGATCTGCGCCCAGGCACTGCTGCGGGCGGAGAACCTCGCGCGCACGGCCGACCTCGCCTGCGCGCTCACCATCGAGGCGCTGAAGGGGACGAACAAGGCGTTCGATCGGCGCATCCACGAAGCGCGGCCCCATCCCGGCCAGCTTCGCGTTGCGAAGAACCTCTACGGTTTGCTCGACGGCAGCCCGATCCTCGCCTCGCACGCCGACTGCGGGCGCGTGCAGGATCCCTACTCGATGCGCTGCGCGCCGCAGGTGCACGGCGCCTGTCGCGACGCGCTGGTCGAGGCGCGCCGCGTGGTCGAGATCGAGATCAACGCGTCGACCGACAACCCGCTCGTCTTCGCGGAAGAGGGCGAGATGCTCTCGGGCGGCAATTTCCACGCGCAACCGATCGCCGCCACCGCCGATCGCATCGCGGCCGCCATCGCCGACCTCGCTTCGATCAGCGAGCGGCGCACCGAGAACCTGGTCAATCCCGATCTCTCCGGCCTGCCCGCGTTCCTCACGCCCAGGCCCGGCATCAACTCCGGTTTCATGATCCCGCAGGTGGTCGCCGCCGCGCTGGTGAGCGAGTGCAAGGCGCTCTCCTTTCCCGCCTCGGTCGACTCGATTCCGACCTCGGCCAACAAAGAGGACCACGTCTCGATGGGGCCGATCGCGGCGCGCAAGGCGCTGCAGATCGTCGAGTGCGCCGAGCGTGTCGTGGCCATCGAGTTGCTGTGCGCGGCGCAGGGGCTCGACTTCGAGAAGAAGCTGCGCACGACGGCCCCGCTGCAGGCGGTCCATCGGCTGGTGCGTCGCCGCGTGAAGACGCTGGCCGACGATCGCTACCTCGCCCCCGACCTCGAAGCGCTCACCGAGCTGGTGAAGAGCGGCGCGCTGGTCGCGGCCGCCCGCGCGGCGGGGGGGCGAGTGGACTGAGGGCCTGAGAAGGACTTCCTCCCGACGCCGCGACTCGCGGCGCGTGTCACGACGACATCGGCACCCGACACCTCCGGCCGAGCGTCGTCTCGAGGATCGCGGTCCGCGGGAAGGCGTGGCCGTGGTGGGGGCGAAAACCCTCGCCGAGCGCCATCCCGGCCAACGCGCCGCGCTTCGCGGCCCATGACTTCGCGGTCGCGACGAAGTCTGCGGAGCCGTGCTGTCGCGCCATCCATTCGCGCTGGCTGCCGTGGCATTGCAGCAACAGCTCCTTGATCGGCCAGGTCGACTCGACGTCGACGACGAGGCGCGGTCGCACCACGTCGCCGAAGCGGTCGATCCCCTCGACCGGATCGGCGTAGTAGAGCGGCGCGATCGTGGCGGTCGCTGGCGCGTCGTCGTCGGTCGCATAAAGACGGACCGGCGCGGCGAAGCACGCCTGCGCGGCGATGCGTGCGGTCTCTTCGTGATCGGCGAGGTAGTCGATCGGCGAGTGGGTCAGCACGAGGTCGGGCACGACGTTGCGGATCAGCGCCGTCGCGCGACGGCAGATCTCTTCGCCGTAGAGGACGGCGAAGTCGCGCGCTTCGAGGCAATGCCACGTCGCCTTCAGCAGCGTGGCCGCGCGTTTCCCTTCCTCGCGACGGATCGCCGCGATCGCCTCGCGATCGAGCGTCGCCGAGCCGAGGTCGCCCGGCGTCATCGTGGCGAGGTGGACGCGCCAGCCCAGCTCGGAGAGCAGCGCGAGCGTGCCGCCGCAAAGGAGCTCGGCATCGTCGGGATGGGCGAAGAGCGCGAGCACGCGCGGCGCGGTGGTCATCGCAGCGACCGCCCGCTCACTTGCGGACGTCGCGAGCGTCGCGGGCGGCGCGCGCCACGCGCTCGGCCTCGCGCAGGGCGCGCAGGACGTTGGCGCCGAGCAGGCCGCGCACCTCTTTCTCGCTCCAGCCGCGTTCGAGCAGCCGCGCGGTGATGGCCGGGTACTTGGAGACGTCTTCGAGGCCGACCGGCACCGACGGGATGCCGTCGAAGTCGGAGCCGATCCCGACATGCTCCTTGCCGGCGACCTGCGCAAGGTGCTCGATGTGGGCGATCACGTCGTCAAGCGAGCCGCGGTCGAGCGGATGGTCGGCGTTCCACGCATCCATCGTCTTCGAGAGCTCCTCGCCCTTCATGCCCTGCGCCTTCAGCTCGAAGCGATGGGCGAGGCCGTCGACCAGCGTCTGCGCGGAGCCTGGCACGACGAAGCCGGGGAAGAAGTTCACCATGACCACGCCGCCGTTCGCGCCGATCGCGGTGAGCTGCGCGTCGGGGACGTTGCGCGGATGGTCGGCGATGGCGCGCGCCGAGCTGTGCGAGCAGATGACCGGCGCTTTCGTCACGCGCAGCGCATCGTCCATCGTTTCCGGCGAGACGTGCGAGAGGTCGACCAGCATCCCGAGGCGGTTCATCTCGCGGACGACCTCTTCGCCAAACGCGGTGAGGCCGCCGTGCTTCGCGACATCGGTGGCCGAGTCGGCCCACGACAGCGTGCCGCCGTGGGTGAGCGTCATGTAGCGCGCGCCCAGCTGGAAGAGCACGCGCAGGTTCGCCAGCGAATCGTCGATCGCGTGGCCGCCTTCGACGCCGATCAGGCACGCGACCTTGCCGCGCTTGCGGATCGACTCGATCTCATCGGCGGTGAGCGCGAACTCGAGCTGCTCGGGGTAGGCGGCGACCAGTCGATGGATTTGCAGGATCTGCTCGATGAAGAGGCTGGTGGTCGACTTCTCCTCGTCGAAGGCGACCCATGCCGACCAGAACTGCGCGCCGACGCCGCCTTGCTTCAACCGCAGCAGATCGGTGTGGAACTGCGGCTGCAGCTGGCGGAAGTCGACGGCTTGCGCGTCGCCCTTCAGCTTCTCGCGGATCTCCCACGGCAGGTCGTTGTGGCCATCGATCACCGGCAGGTCGGCGTGGATTCGCCGCGCCTTCTCCGCGGTCGACTCCTGCGGCGCGAGCGTGATTCCGGCAGCGAGCAGGGCGATGGCGCCGGCGAGCGCAGGGAACGTCATTCGATGTACCCCTTCTTCATGTCCTGCTGCGTCTGTTCGCGCACCTTGCCGGCGCGATCGAGCAGCGTCGTCTTCCATTTCACGTTGATCTTCACCTGCGGCCGCGAGTCGCATTCCAGTTCGAGCCGCAACGTATCGCCCGCCCTGGCCTGCAGGGTGGCGCGCGGCGGCAGCCAGATCTGCTCCCAGTGGGTCGGCGGCGCCAGCGGCGAGGTCGACAGGATCAGGTCGGGCGCATCGGCGATCAGTTCGCACTCCCACCACAGCGCGAAGCCGAGCAGCGGCGTCGCCTTCGGGAGCCGCCATTCCGCGGTGCCGCGTCGCACGCTGCCCGTTCGCTTGCGCAAGTCGACGTCGTCGAGGCACTGCGCTGCGCGCCCCTCCTGCAGCAAGTCGGCGGGCGCGAAGCGGCGCACGTAGACGTTGTCGGTGGCGATGGTGCGCGCCAACGTGAAGTCGAGTCTGGACCCGAGACGAGAGAAGACGTCGAGCTCGGTGAAGTAGCGCGGCTCGGTGATCGGGACCGCGAACTGCCGCACGCGCTGCGGCACGATCGTCCCGCCCGGCGCCAGCCAGCGCCGCGCGTCCTGCATCGTCTCGAGCAGGTTCTCCTCGAACGCCAGATTGCCGAGCGTCTCGCTGACGACGAGATCGACCTGCGGCGGCGGGTCGATCTCGGTCGAGTGGCCGTAGACGAAGGTGCAGCCGTCGATCCCGTTCGCCTTTGCCAGCCGCTTCGCGAGCCCGATCAGCTCCGACATCTCGACGAGGTGGCAGTGCCTGGCGCCAAGCCGGCGCGCCACGAACGAGAGGTACCCGGTCCCGGCGCCGAGGTCGGCGACCGTGGTCCTGCCCGGCACGATCACGCGCCGCAGCGCCTCGGTGAAGAGCTCGTTGCGCCGCGCATCGCCGAGGATCAAGCGCTGGAATTCGATCATCGGCGGGATGGTAGCGGGCCCCTCCGCTGCTCGATCTGCTCTACCTGCGCCGCGGTCAGCTCGACGCGCACTTCGACGATCGGATCGTTTGCGCGGACTTCGACACGGACCGACCAGAGCGCGCTGCGATCCGAGGGCGAGGTGAGGAAGCGGGCGTACCAGGTGCCCAAGAAGGGGACACCCGACTCCAGCAACATCTCGCGGGAGTCGTCGTCACCGACCCGGCGGCACTCGAACGGGCCCAGGCTCCGCGCAACGTCGTTGGTGGCGTCGCCGAAGTCGGCTTGGCGCAGCTCGAGCACCGCCGGCATGCCCCGCAGCGGGTGGTCGGCGCCGGGCAGCACGAGTCGCACGCGCGGAGCTGGCGGCAGCACGAGCTCCCACTGTGGTCGATCGAAACGCGTCCACTGCACCAACCGATCGCGAGTGCCGACGACGAGGCGCGGCGTTCCGATCGGCACAGAGACGACCGCGCGGCCGAAGGGATCGGCGGTCGGTGCGAGCTCGATGACATCGTCCCGGCTGCCCACGAGGAAGAGGCGCGCGCCGGCGATCGGCTCGCCCTCCGGTGTCCGCGCGACGACCTCGATCGTCTCGAGTGCGCCGCGCAGGTCGATCGGATCGAGGCGCGGGTCGACGATGAACTGATCCTCGACCCACGCGAGGTCGGCCACTTCCGCGAGCACGTGTGCCGCTCTCGTCCACGATTGGCCGGCGACGGCCGGGTCGGTGCGCGACACGACCTGCAGCGTGAAGCGACCCGGGATTCCCTCGACCTCGAAGCGACCGTCGTCGGCGAGCTCTGCGCGCAACAGCGGAGCGCCATCGGGATCGTCGGGATCGCTTCGCAGTGCGAGGCGGGCGATCGAGACGCCCGGCTCGACCAGCAGCCGACCGCGCGCGCGACCGTTGCGCCGCATCACGACCGTTGCCTGATCCGCCCCGACCGATGCTTCGTCGTGCGGCTGGAGGCGGGCTTCCTCCACGGTCGCCACATGGTGCCAGCCCCGGAGTTCGGCGCGGATCACCACATCGGTGCAGGTTGGCCTCGAGTGGACCTCGAAGCGTCCCTCCTCGCCGCTGCGCGTGTTCCAATGGACCCGCAGGCCAAGCGACTGCTCGACCAGCGCGAGCCGCCCGTGGTCCATCCACGCACGATCGCGATCGACGATCGACAGCGCCACGTCGCGCAGCCCGGCGCCGCTCCCGCTGACGACGCGTCCCGCCACGATCCGCGGCACTTCGGCCATCACCACCTGTCCCAGCATTTCGCCATCCGCGTAGCTCGACTTCACCAGCACGAGCTGGCCGCGCAGGCGTGCGCCGCCGTCGCCTCCGTCGATCAGGCCGGCGTAGAGCTGCAGCGCCGACGACTCTCCCGGAAGCGGCCGCGGCAGCGATTCGAGCTTCACCGCGAGCCGGCCACGCGGATCGGTCGTGCCGAGCAGCATCGCCGCTGGCTTCGGGAAGTCGACCTTGTCGGCCGGCTGCCATGCGACCTCGGTCGTCGCCAGCGGCCGGTTGCCGGGATCGAGCACGACGATCGTGCCGAGCGGCGGCGGCGGGCGCGGCTTCAGCCGGATCAGCAGCTCGGTCGTCGTCGCCACGGCACCGGCAGTCACGACGATCGGATCAGAGACCAGTTTCCCGTCGTCGCTCTCCGCCTCGATCCGGAAGCGGCCCGCAGCCTCGATCACCTGTTCGATCGCTTCGCCCGCCGGCAGCGCCCGTTGCGCGACGAAGCTCGGCAGCGGGCCTGCGATCGGCTCGGCGCAGGCGATCTGGACGATCACCGGCACCAGGCGCGGCGCGTCGTTCGCCAGCGCCGCGCGCAATCGCAAGTCCGCCAGAAGCGGCGGGCGCAGCTCGATGGGCGCCTTGCAGCCGTCGCGCGGGTCGATCGCGGTCGTGCGACGGTCGCGGCACGGAAACGCCAGCGCAGCGATCAGCGCTTGTCGCGTCGCCAGCCCGTCGCCATCGACGTGCTCGTCGAGCCAGCGGCTCCCTCGTTCGCAACGCACCTCGCCATCGCGATCGGTCACGGCATCGACGAGGTGGAGCGGCTCCTCGCGCTGCGGCGTGAGGTTGCCGTCGACGACGGGGCACGCGGCCAGCGCCACCGGCACGTCGCGCACTGGGCGGCCGTCGCCATCGACGGCGCGAAGCGTTAGCGCTTCGGCGCGTGCCAGCGCGATCCGATGGTGCGCGCGCTCATCGAGCGCGATCGTGCGCAGCGCCTCGCGGTCGCCGTCGCGCACCCAAAGACGGGCGAGGCTCGCGCGCCACGGCAGCTCGGCACCGGCCAACGCGTCGAGTTCGACCGCGTGGCCATCGTGCTCCAGCGCTTCGAGCGTCGCCGCGTCGCCGCGTTGCAGCTCGCGCCATCGAGCCGCCTCGACCTCGTCGCGCGCGAGCCACCAGACGCCGGCATCGGGCAGCGGCCGGCCCGTCTCGCGTTCGAGGACGACGATGGTGGGGCCGATCGTCTCGACGAAGTCGGCGACGACCGACTCGCGCGCGGGATCGGGAACTTCGACCGATGGCGCGCTCGACACCGCGTCGCCGTCGCCCGTTCTCGTCGGGTCGTCGTGTCCCAAGTCGTGCGACGTCGCGTCCCGTGGTGTCGGGTCGTCGACGGCCGGTGCTGCACGGCGCGACGGCGGTTCGCGTAGGAGGAGCCACGCGAGCAGTGCCGGGATCAGCAGCAGCAGCGCGACGATCGCGCGCGCGGCCCGCCGGCTGCTTCGTCCGATCGAGTGTCCGCGCATCGGGGACTTCCCCTTTCGTCGGGCGGCTCGATAGCTTGCCGCGCCGATCGTGCCGTCGCCACCTCTCTTCGCTCGCACGGAGCCGCCATGCACCCCGCGCTCGCCGCCGCCGTCGCCCTCGTGTTCGCTGCGCCGCTCGCCACGCCGCTGGTTGCGCCCTTCGTCAGCGACGGCCCGGGCCACAGCAAGCACGGCAGCGCCTTCGACTCGGGCATGCGCCAGCGGCCTTGGAAGTTCGAAGGGATCGGCACGACGCACTTCCCGATCACGGTGAACGTGCCAGCGGTGCAGGCCGAGGTGCAGCAGTGGTTCGACCAGGGCAACACGCTGCTGCACAACTTCTGGTTCGAGGAGGCGGAGCGGTCGTTCCGCTGGTGCCTCAAGCTCGATCCCGAGTGCGCCATGGCCTACTGGGGGCTCGCGCGCACGGGGCTCACCTGGTTCGTCGACGCCAATTTCGAAGAGCCGGAGAACCAGCGCTATCGCGACTTCCTCGCCGAGGCGGTGAAGCGCAAGGCGAAGGTGACGCCGCGCGAGCGCGCCTACCTCGAGGCGTGGGCCGACTCCTACCGCGCCGGCGAGAAGGAGCCGCAGAAGAGGCTGGCCTCCAGGCTGCAGAAGGTCGTGCTGGCCTATCCCGACGACGTCGAGGCCAAGGCGTTGTTCGCGCTCTTCTCGATCCGGCAGAAGAACGCGATCGGCAACGAGCTCGTGCTGCAGCAGGTCTTCGCGCAGCAGCCCGATCATCCTGGCGCCCACCACTACCGCATCCACAACTGGGATCGCGCCGATCCGGTGCAAGCGCTCGCGAGCTGCGCGCGTTACGGCCCGGTGGCGCCGAAGAGCGGCCACGCCAACCACATGCCCGGCCACATCTACAGCAAGATCGGCATGTGGCATGAGGCGGCGCGCTCGATGGACCGCGCGACGCGCGTCGAGCTGCAGTACATGAACGACCACCTCGCCTTCCCCTTCGAGTCGTGGAACTTCGCCCACAACAGGAACTACCTCTGTCACATCCAGGAGCAGCTCGGGATGGAGGCGGCGGCGCGCTCCGGCGCGCGCGACCTGATCGATGCGCCGCGCGATCCGGAGAAGAACAAGGACGGCAGCTACGGCGACATCGACGAAGGGATGAAGGCGCTGGTGCGAGGACTGCTGCGTTTCGAGCGGTGGGACGAGATCCTCAAATCGGGCGCGATCCCGTGGCGCGAGCTCGACAGCGACAAGGATTCGCGCGCGTTCGCCGAGGCGATCGCCCTCCTCGCGACGGGCAAGACGGAAGAGGCGCGTCCGCGACTCGCGAAGCTGAAGAAGCGGGTCGAGGCGGTGGAGAAGGGGGACGCCGTGGGCGGGCCGCTGTCGATGCGTCTCGCGATCGCGGAGGGGCTGTTGCGCGAGGCGGACGGCGACCTGCTGGGCGCGGTTCAGCGCCTCACGCAGGCCGGCGAGTTCGAGACCGAGCAGCGCGCCGTGGACGGCTACGAGAACGACCCGCCCGACGATCCGTGGTCTGCGTGGTACGTGCTCGGCGAGCTCTTCCGCCGCCACGGGGATCTCCGCCTCGCCGTCGCCGCCTACCAGCGAGCGCTCGACGCGTTGCCCAATGACGCCTTCGTGTTGGCGGCGCTCGCGCAGGCGCGTCACGCGCTCGGCGAGAAGGAGGCGGCGCGCGACGCGGCTGGCCGCTTCGCCGACGTCTGGTCAGCGGCCGATCCTGGGCTGCGCTGGCCGCGCGAGCTCGCGGCGCTGGCGCTCGGCGAGCAGCCGGTGGCCGCGACGCCTGCTCCGGAACGGCCCTACGACCGCAACACCAACGCCGACGTCGGGCCGCTCGATTGGGAACCATTCGCTGCGCCCGAGCTCGACGTCGTCGATGCCGCCGGCACCCGCGTCCGCCTCGCCGACTTCCGCGGCAAAAACGTGCTGCTGGTCTTCTATCTCGACGAAGAGTGCGTCCACTGCGTCGAGCAACTGCAGAAGCTGAACGCGAAAGCGAAGGAGGGTGGCTTCGGAGACACGGTCCTGCTTGGCGTCAGCAGCACGCCGCCCGAGAAGAATCGCGAGTCGGAGAAGCTCGGCGGGCTCGCCTTCCGGCTGCTCTCCGACGCGAACCACGAGAACGCGCGCCGTTTCGCGAGCTACGACGACTTCGAGGAGATCGAGCTCCACTCGACCATCCTCGTCGACGCGCAGGGCCGCGTCCGCTGGAAGCGCACCGGCGGCGACCCGTTCAGCGACGTCGACTTCCTCGCCAAGCAGATCGAGCGGCTGAAGGCGGCGCCCGCCGCCGCGGCCGCCGGCGCCGCGAGCAAGCCGGCGGGGGCGCCGTAGCGAGTAGCACTCGCGCGCCTACTCCTCACGCACCAGCGCGAGACGGTGGACGACGAGTTCTCCTTCCGCGATGTCGAGTTCGAACGGCTCGACCGACGCATAGCCGGGCAGCGGGGCCACCTCGATCCGCCAGCGGCCCGGCTTCGGGAAAGTGAACCAGAGCTTCGAGCGGCTCCATCTGGAGCCGCGCAGCTTCTTGCCATTGGCCGTGTTGATGGCGCGAGCCGAGCTCGAGTCGATCTCGAACTGGAACGCGAGGGTCGATTCAGGGAGCGGGCGCCCGTCGAGTTCGAAGCGCAGCTCGAGCGACTGCACCCGCTGCAGCGTGAACGTCAGGTCGTTGCGGCCGGGCGAGAGGGTGACGACCCAATCGTCGGGTTCGCGGTAGCGCAGTCCCGCTTCGTCGCGAAGGGAGAGTCCGACGCGGCCCTCCGGCGCGCGGAAGTACCACGCGTCGGCCGGTTCGTTGAAGCGCGCACTCTCGAGGCTTCCACCGTTGCTCTCGGCGGGTCGCTGGCACCACCAGTGGAGCCCCTGCTTGTCCTCGACGGCGATGGTCTGGCCGCTGCTCGCGTCGATCAGCTTGATCCACGCATCGGCCGGATCGCCGATCACGATCTCGGCATCGCTGCGTCCCGCCGGTCCGGTGTCGACCATCACCTGGAAGTCGTAGGCGTAGGAAGTGACCAGCCAGCGACCCGGCAGCCTTCGGCCGGCGTCGAAGCGGTGCCACTCCGGCCCATCCGGCGAGCCGATCAGCTTCACGTCGATGTTGAACTCCTCCGCACTCGTCGCGCCCGGTACGGCGATCGGTTCGAAACAGAGGTCGAGCGGGTCGCTGTCGTTCCAACTCGGCGAGAGGCGGATCCGTCCGGCGAGGGGCACGCCGGCCGGCCGATCATCGGGACGCACCTGAAGCTGCACCGCGGACGTCGTGCCGGCGGTGAGTTCGATCACGCTCTCGGCGAGCACCCTCGGGTTCGACCAGTGTTCGCCTTGCTCCAGCGCCACGAGAACGCGTCCGAGCGGAAGCCCCTTGAAGCGGGTCGCGCCGGCAGGCTCGGGGAGCCGCTGCGCGATGAGCCGCGCCATGGCGCGGAAGTTCAGCGCCGCCTCGCGTTGCGCTTCGATGAATTCGAGCAGCATCGATTCGTCGGGCACGACACCGTCCGGGAAGAGCTCGTCGCGCTCCTCCTCGTCGAGTTCGGCGATCGCCGCGCGGGCGCGTTCCAACAACCTCTCGCGATCGAGCGCCGGCTCCGAATCGGCGGCGAGGTGGCGCACGCGCAGCTGCGGCCGCGAGTCGTCCCAGCGGAGTGGCCCGGGTTCGCCGCGCTCGAACTCGCCAGCGATCGTGACGTCGAGGTCCGCGCCCCGATCGAGCGCGACGATCTCGTCGCCGCCGCGCGCGAAGTCGAGCGGCAGGAGGCGCCATGCGTAGCCGGGTGCGTGGACGGCGACCGTCAGCGTCCAGCGGATGTCGCCGTGGCGGAGTCGCGGGGCGAGCGTCAGTGGCGAACGTCCGTCGACGACCAGCCGGTCCTCGGGAGCGATCTCGCCCGGTTGGTCGACGCCGTCGAACACCCCGCCGGCGAGCGCGACGACATCGACTCCTTCGAGGTCCTGCTGCGTATTCGCGTCGACGACGTGCAGCCGCATCGGCGGAACGCGGCGCGCCTCGATCACCAACTCGCCGTGCGAATCGAGTTCGACCGCGGTCGCATCGGTCCACACCAGCTCGTCGTTGAGGTCGAGGCGCGACGGCACGAAGCCGCAGCGGTCGGGCAAGGGGAGGCGGAAGCTCCCTTCATGCACCGCGATCGGTCCGCTTCCGAAGCTGCTCCCGGTGCTTTTGAGCCAGCCTTCCAGGATCCCTGATCCAGCCGCGATCGGGTGTCCTTCGACGTCGCGCAGCACGATGCGGCCCGGGTAGTCACTGGTCGTCGACGGCGCGACTGCTTCGCTGTCGGCGACTGGAGGCGGCGCCGCGCGCTCCGCTGGCGAGTCGGGCAGTGGTTCGCGTGCGGCGACTGCCGTGGCCTCGACGGCGGCGGGCGGCTCGGAGGGCTGGTCCGCGACGGATCGTGGCGCGGCCGGCTGCACCGCGAGGCGCGGCGGCCTTTCACCACGGAAGAGCCACGCCAGCAGCGCGATCGACAGGACGACGACCAACGGAACGGCGATCCGTCGCATGGCTCACTTCCTTTTGAAACTCTCGCGACGCTTCGTCACTCCTGCACCAGCGCGAGGCGGTGGACGGCGGCTCCGCGCGCTCGAACCCGGGATCACGACGGAGAGGTGGCCGGCGTCGAGGGGCGCGATCGCGGTGACTGCGGCGATGGCGGGAAGCAGCTTGCGCATCGCGGGCTCCAGATGCGCCGCAACGATAGCCCTGGCGTGAGCGGTCGCGGCGTCGCGGGTTGGGGCTACGATCGCGCGCCCGCTCCGGGCTCTTCGAGACCTTCCGAGAATCACGCCATGTCGCAGCCTCGCCCCGTCCGCGCGCCGCGCGGGAAGACGCTCACCTGTCGGTCGTGGTTGACCGAGGCGCCCTACCGGATGATCCAGAACAACCTCGATCCCGAGGTGGCGGAGGATCCCGATCGGCTGATCGTCTACGGCGGCAGCGGCAAGGCGGCGCGCAACTGGGAGTGCTTCGACGCGATCCTCGCGACGCTGAAGAAGCTCGGCGATGACGAGACGTTGCTGGTGCAGTCGGGCAAGCCGGTCGGCGTGTTCAAGACCCACGCCGACGCGCCGCGCGTGCTGCTGGCCAACAGCAACCTCGTGCCGGCGTGGGGCACGTGGGACCACTTCCGCGAGCTCGAATCACGCGGGCTCATGATGTACGGCCAGATGACCGCCGGCTCGTGGATCTACATCGGGTCGCAGGGGATCGTGCAGGGAACGTACGAGACGTTCCACGCCGCCATCGCGCGCCATTTCGCCGGCGACGGTCAGGGGCGACTCGCGGTCACGGCGGGGCTCGGCGGGATGGGCGGCGCGCAGCCGCTCGCGGCGGTGATGACCGGCTGCGCGGTGCTGGCCGCCGAGGTCGATCGCTCGCGCATCGAGAAGCGGCTCAAGACTCGCTACCTCGACGAGTGCGTCGACGGCCTCGATGCGGCGATCGACCGCGCGCTGCAGCTCAAGCGCGAGAAGAAGGCGGTCTCGGTCGCCTGGCCGGGCAACGCCGCCGATCTGCTCGAACGGCTGATCGCGCGCGGCATCACGCCCGACCTGCTGACCGACCAGACTTCCGCGCACGACATGCTGAATGGCTATGTGCCGCGCGGGATGACGCTCGCCGCCGCCGCCGACCTGCGCGTGCGCGATCCCAAGAGCTACCAGGCGCGCAGCGGTGCCACCTGCGCCGACCACGTGCGCGCGATGCTCGCGCTGCGCCAACGCGGCGCGATCACCTTCGACTACGGCAACAACCTGCGCGGCGAGGCGCAGAAGGCGGGCGTCGCCAACGCGTTCGACATCCCTGGCTTCGTGCCCGAGTACGTGCGGCCGCTCTTCTGCGAGGGGAAGGGGCCGTTTCGCTGGGTCGCGCTCTCCGGTGATCCGAAGGACATCGCGGTCACCGACGACGCCGTGCTGGAACTCTTCCCGAACGACGTCGGCCTCAAGCGCTGGATCACGCTGGCGCGCGAGCGGATCGCGTTCCAGGGCCTGCCGGCGCGCATCTGCTGGCTCGGCTACGGCGAACGCGCGCGGCTCGGACTCAAGATCAACGAGCTGGTGGCGAGCGGCCGCATCAGCGCGCCGATCGTCATCGGCCGCGACCACCTCGACTGCGGCTCGGTCGCCTCGCCTTACCGCGAGACCGAAGGGATGAAGGATGGCAGCGATGCCGTCGCCGACTGGCCGCTGTTGAACGCGCTGCTCAACACCGCCGGCGGCGCGACCTGGGTGTCGTTGCACCATGGCGGTGGCGTGGGCATCGGCAACTCGATCCACGCCGGGCAGGTGATCGTCGCCGACGGAACGGCGGCCGCGGCCGCGAGGCTACAGCGCGTGCTGACCACCGATCCCGGCATGGGGATCATCCGTCACGCCGACGCGGGCTACGAGATGGCGATCGAGGTCGCGCACGAGCGCGGCGTGCGCCTGCCGTGGCGCGAGTGAGGCGCGACGCATGACTCGCGCGAGCGGCGACTTGGGACCCTCCCGATGGAACTGACCACGACGGTCACGCTCTGCGTCGCCTTCTTCTCGGTCGCGGCGCTCTACTCGTCGGTCGGTCATGCGGGAGCGTCGGGATATCTCGCGACGATGGCGCTGCTGAACGTCGCGCCGGAGCAGATGAAGCCGACCGCACTGGTGCTGAACATCGTCGTGGCGGGGCTCGGCGCGTGGCGATTCGTGCGCGCGAAGCTCTTCTCCTGGTCGCTCTTCTGGCCGTTCGGCGTGGCGACCGTCCCGCTCGCATTCCTCGGCGGTCGGCTCGCGCTCGATGCGCGGATCTACAAGCCGCTGCTCGGCGTGGTGCTGCTGGCGGCGGCGACGCGACTGCTGCTGTTGAAGGGCGAGCAGGAAGTGGAAGCGCCGCGGCCGCCGCGGCGTGCGGTGGCGCTGGCGGTCGGCGCCGCGATCGGCTTCGTGTCGGGAATCACGGGCACCGGCGGCGGCATCTTCCTGTCGCCGCTCGCGCTGCTGTGCCGCTGGGCACGCGTCCGGGAGATCTCGGCGCTCGCGTCGGTCTTCATCCTCGTCACGTCGGTGGCCGGACTCGTCGGTCACCGGGTCCATGCGGAGTCGCTGCCGCACGAGCTGCCGTTCTTCGCGGCGGTGGTGCTGGCCGGCGGTTTTGTCGGCAGTTCGCTCGGCGTGCGCCGGATCGATCCGCGACGGCTGCGGCGTCTGCTCGGTGTCGTGCTGCTGATCGCCGGCGGCAAGCTGCTGATCGAGGGGGCGCTCGCGCTGGCGTGACGCGGCAGGCCGTGGAAGTCGCGCCGCGCGCTCCGTCGGTAGGTCAGCCCGTGTGGAAGCGGCGCAGCAGTTCGGCGCGCTTCGCCTCGGAGGTCCCGGTGTCGAAGGCGGGGTAGAGCAGGTTCTTCTCGCGCTCGTCGTGGTGGCGGAAGAAGGACTTGAACACGAGCTCATCCTCGATCAGCTCGATCACGTTGCGGCCGGTCGCCGTGGCGTCGAAGCGCCGCAAGGAAGTCTCGAACTCGCCGAGCATCTCGCGCAGGTGCTTGTGCTCGCCGGTGAAGAGGTCGAGCGGCGTCCCGCGCACCTGATCGACCTGGGCGAAGAGACGGGTGAAGAGCTCCTCCTCGCCGCGCACGTGGTGCTCGAACTCGCGCCGCAGTTCCAGCAGGCGCTCGAGCGCGCGGCCGAAGTCGCGATCGAGGAGCGCCGCCTGGTGCTCTTCGAGCAGGGTCATCATCGAGGCGTGCGCTGACAGCAGCGCGAGGAAGGTCGGCGAATTGATCGGCGGTTCGGTCATCGGATCCTGACGGCTCTGCGCGGCGCTGCGGACGGGAAAGGTCGCCGCGGCGAGGGCGTCAGTGTACCGGCGCGGGGCCGTTGCCACCGGGCCCGCCGGCGGAGTTCGGCGGGCGCTTCGGCTGCACGCGAATCGTCACCTGATCGGCGGTGACGACGTTCCGGAAGAGTTCCGCGCGCAATTCGAAGACGTACTGGCCCGGCGCCGGGAACGTGACGGGCGAGTCAAGCTGGTTCTGCTGCAGGATCTGCGCGGTGGCGGGACCGGAGACCTGCACCCAGCGCGCATGCTCGGGGACCGAGAAGATCACGAGGCTGTGCGCCGAAACGTCGGTGATCAGCGGCCCGTACGGGATCGCGATCTCGTCTTCGACGTCGAGGCGAGCGAGCTGCGCCGACCAGATGTCGGTGAGCGAGTCATAGCTGCGGTAGCAGCAGAAGAGCTGCCCCTCGTAGAACTCGATCTCGTCGACCTTCGCGTTCGGGCCGTCATTGAAGTCCATGACGTGCTCGATCGCGAGCGTCGCGAGGTTGATCCGCTGCAGCGTCTCGGTGGCGTCGTCGCAGAAATAGAGCTTTCCGTCGCCGACACGGTAGGCGAGGCCGCGGACGTCGCTGAAGTTGCTCGGCAGCGTCATCACCACGCTCGACACCGCCGTGGTGCGATCGATCTTGATGATCTTGCGCGTCTTGTTGTCGACCGCGTAGAGGTGGTCGTTGCCGAAGTCGTAGGCCAAGCCGAACAGGCGCGTGTACGACGACAGCGCTGGCCCGACGTCGGTGCAGATCGCGGTGTTGCCGTCGAGCGTGTAGAGCTTCTTGTCGAAGGTCTCGATTCCGTAGACCGTGCCGCGCACTCGCTCGAAGTCGCTCGGCCAGCCGTAGACGCGGCCGGCGGCGGTCTGCAGAGGGCCGACCACGGTGAGTCCGGTGACGTCGTTCCACTTGAGCAGGCGGTTTTCCGTCAGGCCGTCGCCATCCGCAACCCAGAAGTCGAGGGGCGAGAAACCTCCGGCGCTGCCGGCGAGGCGCATCATCGAATGACCGGCCGGCAGCATCGTGTCCTGGCCGGCGTTGACCCACACCTGAGCGGGAGCCGGCGCGGCGAGCAGCGATGCCAAGGCGAGCGCGGCAAGGCATGGAGGGGCGATGCAGGGCAGTTGCATGCGAATCGAACCCGTCGAAGGGAAGCGAAGTCACCGGGGGGATGCAGGCGCGGAGGATATAGCACGCATCCCAGACTGGGGAGGTCGGCGGGAACGATGTTCTTCGTTCCCCCGTGGGCCCCGGAGGAGCCGCCCGTCGTCATGCGCGCCTGCGCCATCATTCCGGCACTGAACGAGGAGGCCTCGATCGGGCTGGTGCTGCGCGACCTTCCCGACGCCCTGGTGCCGCGTGTGTTCGTCGTCGACAACGGCTCCCGTGATCGCACCGCGGCGGTCGCGGAGGCGGCCGGTGCGATCGTCGTCCGCGAACCGCGTCGGGGTTACGGATCGGCCTGCCTGGCCGGGATCGCGGCGCTCCCCGCCGACTGTGATGTCGTCGTCTTCCTCGATGCCGACTACTCCGACCATCCCGACGAGGTGTCGCGGTTGCTCGCGCCGATCGAGCGCGGTGAGGCGGACTTCGTGGTCGGCTCGCGCATGCGAGGAGTTGCCGAGCCGGGAGCGTTGCTGCCGCAGGCGCGCTTTGGCAACCAGCTCGCCTGCTTCCTGATGCGACTGCTCTTTCGCTTCCGCTACAGCGATCTCGGCCCGTTCCGCGCGATCACGCGCGAGGCGCTGACGCGCATCGGCATGGTCGACACCAACTTCGGGTGGACGGTCGAGATGCAGCTGAAGGCGCTGCACCAGCGGCTGCGCATCGTCGAGGTGCCGGTGAGCTACCGAAGGCGCAAGGGCGTCTCGAAAATCACCGGGACGGTGAGCGGCACGTTGCGCGCGAGCTGGAAGATCCTCTGGACGATCTTCCGCTACGGAGTGCTGCGACGGGGCGGGCGATGAGCGGGGCTCGCGGCTGGCGCGACTCGATCGCGCTCGGCATCGCCTGGCGCTACGCGACGCACGCCGCGATGGTGGCCGCGGCGCTGTGGCACGAGTCGCAGCCGGCGCCGTCGCTGCCCGATCGCGTGCTCGATCTGTTGCCGCGCATCGAGTGGGTGGCGCACGCCAACTACTGGCTGTGGCTCGCGGCGTGGGTGCCGCTGACGATCCTCCTGCTGCGTCGCGATCGCGACGCCGGCGTGCGATTCCTGTGGCTCGGCGGCTGGTTGAGCCTCGCGCGCGGCGCATGCGTGGTGCTGACCGGGCTCGGCCCGGTCGATGGCGTCGATCGCAACGCGGGCGCCGGCGGCGAGCAGCTGCGCGCGGCGTGGCTTGCGATCGTGAACCCGGTGCAGGCGCTCTTCACCGATGCGCCGCACGTCGCGCTGACGAAGGACCTCTACTTCAGCGGCCACGTGGCCAGCACTTTCCTGTTGTGGCTCTATTGCCGGCGAGTGCGCGGGCTCGCGTGGCCGGCGCTCGTGGCCCAGTTCGCAACGACCGCGGTGGTCCTGCTGGCGCACCTGCACTACTCGATCGACGTGGTCGGTGCCTACACGATCGCCTTCGCCGCGTACGTCTTGTTCGAAGGCTGGCCGGCGCCGCGCAGGGCAAGGGGCTGACCCAGCGGAATCACCCGACCACGGGCGCGGTTCGGTTGGCAGCTGGCGCCACCCAACGATCGAGCGCGCGCTGCAGCTCCTCGCGGCGAATCGGCTTGGCGAGGTAGTCGTCCATCCCGGCCGCGAGGCAGAGCTCGCGATCGCCTTGCATCGCATTGGCGGTCATCGCCAGGACGATGACGTGTCCGCCCCCGTCGGTCGCGACTTCGCGCTTGCGGATCTCCCGCGTGGCCTCGTAGCCGTCCATCTCCGGCATCTGGCAGTCCATGAGCACGGCGTCGTAACGGCGCTGCGTGACGGCGAGCGCCGCTTCGATGCCGTTGTTGGCGACATCGACCTGCCAGCCCAGCGTCTGCAGCAGGCGAACTGCGATCTTCTGGTTCACCGCGTTGTCCTCGGCCAGCAGCAGTCGGCCGCGCGAGCCGGGCGCCGGCGGCGCCGACGCGGCTGTCGTCGTGCTTACGCGCGCGCCAGATTCGGGCGGTTGGCTCGTGACCTGCGCGTGGCCGACCACGATCTTCAAGCACTCGTGGAGCTGCTCGACGCGCGCCGGCTTCAGCAGGTAGGCCGCGAAGGTTCGCGGCTCGTTCGCGCGCACCTGGCTGCGCGCCACCGCCGAGGAGAGCAGCACGAGCGGCAACGTCGCGCATGCCGGATCGGCGCGCATCCGCGTGGCGAGCTGCAGGCCGTCCATCTCCGGCATCATGTAGTCGAGGATCGCGAGGTCGAACGTGCGGCCGGCTGCGCGCTCTTGCGCCAGCAGGGTCAGCGCCTCGGCGCCGCCCGGGGCCGCCGCGAACTTGAGCCCGAAGCGCTCGAGCTGCTTGCCGAGGATGAAGCGGTTGGTGGCGTTGTCATCGACGATCAGCGCGCGCTTGCCGACGAGTTCGGCGGTGATCGCAGCGGCTTTCGGCGCCGCCCCCTCGCGGCGGGTGAGCGACGCGGTGAAGTAGAAGCAGCTGCCCTGGCCCGCTTCGCTGCGCACGCCGATGGTGCCTTGCATCAGCTCGCACAGCCGCTTGCTGATCGCGAGCCCGAGCCCGGTTCCGCCGAACTTGCGCGTCGTCGAGGCGTCGGCCTGGCTGAACGACTGGAACAGCTTCTTCTGCTGCTCGGGCGTGATGCCGATGCCGGTGTCCGCGACTTCGAACCGCAGCACGTCGGCGTCGGCCTCGGCGCGCTCGACGCTGACGCGGACCACGACCTCGCCCTTCGCCGTGAACTTGATCGCATTGCCGACGAGGTTGAGCAGGATCTGGCGAAGTCGTCCCGGGTCGCCGGCGGCGAAGGCGGGCACCTCCGGCGCGAGCTGGCAGCAGAGCTCGAGCCCCTTCTGCTGCGCACGTTCGGCCAGCAGCGAAAGGCACTCCTCGACGAGGTGGCGCGGGTCGAAGTCGACCACCTCGATGGTCATCTTCCCGGCCTCGATCTTGCTGAAGTCGAGGATGTCGTTGATGAGGTCGAGCAGCGCCTCGCCGCAGCCGCGGATCGTGTCGACGTAGTCGTGCTGCTCGGGGTCGAGCTTCGAGTCGAGCAGGACTCCCGTCATGCCGATGACGCCGTTCATCGGCGTTCGGATCTCGTGGCTCATGTTGGCCAGGAACTCCGACTTCGCGCGCGCCGCATCGAGTGCCTCGTCGCGCGCGGTCGCCAGCGAAGTCGACAGCTCGGCGAGCTCCGCCCGCTGACGGCCGAGCGCGCCGAGCATCTGGTTGATGCCGTGGCCGAGCGCGGCGAGTTCGCTGGCGCCCGTCTCGGGCATGCGCGTGTCGAGGTCGCCGCTCTCTTCGATGGCACGTACCTTCGTGGAGAGGATCGACAACGGGGCGACGACGCCGCGCCGCAGTTGCCACAGCAGCGCGAGGCCGAGCACGATCGCCGTCGCGGCGAACGCCACCTGCGCGGTGCGGCAGGTCGCGAGGGCCTGCGCGTGGATCGCACGCGGTTCGGTGATGCGGACCAGCAGCGAGCGATCGCCGTCGACGTCCTCGATCGCGCCGGCGCCGACGATGAGGTCCTCGCTGAGCGGGGCGACGACCGAGTGGTCCTGCTCCAGCGAGGGCAACGCGGCCGCAAGGTCAGGCGGGAGCGACTCGAAGTCGGTTGCGAGATGCAAGGCGAGATCGAGATGGGTGACTGCCGCGAGATCAGCGACCTTGGAGGGACCGAATCTGGTGGCGAACACCAGCGTGCCGTGTGCCGGTCCAGCCTGGTTGCTATCGAGGATCGCTACCGCCGTGAACAGCCACGTTTCGTCACCATGGATGAAGAAGCCGTACTTCGCGCGATCGGACTCGGTGCGGCGCAGGAGTGGGGATCCTGGGTGGAACCGCGCCACCAACGCAGGAAACAGCGGGACCTCGGCTTCGGTGTCGAGGTCCACGCAGCGCGACGTGATGAGCTCAGCATCGGGATCGAAGAAGAGGATGGCGTTCACGCGCAGCGAGACCAGACCGGAGCTCATCATGTTCGAGGCGATGAACTCGTCGTTTCGATCCTCGGCGAACGAGTAGGCGTCGTCCCACCATGCCCAGTCGGTGGCCTTCAGATGGAGCTGCTCGGTCTGGGCGCGGAACGCATCCGCCACGCGTTCGACGTTGCGCGCCGTCGCTTGGTGCTCGATGCGGCCGAAACCTTCGAGCAGGATCCGATCGAGGAGCCACTGCAACGGAATCGCCAGCAGCAGCAGCGTGACCGCGATGGTCCAGGTGGTCTGGCGACGCAGCGTCAATGGAGGATCCTTGGGCCGGCGATGAGTGGGAGCGGGCTCCGGTGCAGCGACGTGGATCGACCGTGCTCGCGCTGCCGGTCGAGGTCGAGAGCGCTGCGGGCGCCGCCGCGGAAAAGAGTTCCCCGCAGGCTCAAGGCGGCGCGGCGCGCGCGTCGATGCGGACGGCATGACGTTTCCGATCGCTGCGACCACGGACTCGGCGCTCGCCGCTCGCCTGCTGAGCGAGGTGCGCGCGTCGCCACCTCCCGCCCCGCGCGGCGTGGCTTCGATGGCCATGCGGGCCGCGCTGCGCACCGCGTCGCCCGAGCCCGCGCAAGAGATCGCGGAGCCGCTCGCGCTCTACACCGCCGGGGGACGCGTGCAGGTCGATCCGGCGCGCGAGGATCTCGTCGATGCCGTGGGGGAGCTGCTCGCGGCGCGCGAAGGCGGCGCGGTCGATGCCGCGCGACTGCGCGCGCTGCACGAGCGCACCGGAACCCTGCTCGACGTCTTCGCCTGATCGATCGGTCCGATCGATCGGAAGTCGCGAGGCGCCGCGATCCTCAGCTCGCTTCGGGCTCGGATGGCTCGACGGTCATCAGCTGATCGCGCAGCGCGAGCGTCCACGCCGACAGCAGCTTGAATGCCGTCTCGGGGTGGCGCGTACGGAGGTACTCGAAGCCGTCGATCGGCACCACCAGCAGCGCCCCTTCGGTGATGGCGCGCATCGTGAGCCGCGTCGGGCCGCCCGGATCGACGGGGAGCGCGCCGACGAGGTCGCCGGCTTGCAGCGTCTTGCGCTGATGGATGCGGCCGTCGGGCAGCCGTTCGCTGCCGTGGAGGGTGCCGGAACGCACGATGATCAGCGTGCCTTCGGAGAGTTCCTCCTCGAGCGCCTCGCCCGGTTTGAGCGAGCGGTCGAGCAGCACGGTGGAAAGCAGCAGCTTCTCGAGATCGTTCAGGTCGGCGAAGAGGTCGAGGGAGCAGACGAAGCGCTGCACCTCCCAGAGCTTCGCATCGATGAACTCGCGCATCCGCGCGAAGTCGGCTCCGGCGAGGTCGAGGAAGCGCAGTCCCGTGAGCACCGAGGCGCGCACGGCGGCGGTGCGACCGGTCCACGTGACCTCGGCGTGCAGCCGGATCGGTGCTTCGGTCTGGGAGAACTCGAAGGCGAGGCGCAACGGCTTGCCCATCGGCAGGAGGGTCGGCGTGGAGAGGCTGGCGCCGGTGGCCGAGAGGTCGCGCAATCGGCCGAGCGTGCGCTCGCCGGTCGCCTCATCGAGGATGCCGACGTCTGCGCGCAGGCAGATGCGCTGCGCGCTGCGGCGGCCGAGCGTGGTAAGCAGCCCTTGGTCCAAGCGATGGCTCCAGCGGTGACGGCTGAACCGGGATTCAGCACATCCACGTAGCCCGCCATCGGTTAATCCCGTCGTCCCGCTTGAAGTTGTCTGACCCCTTGGGCGGGAAAAAGCGTCGACCGCGAACGTTCTTCGGAGTGCCGCCTTGTTCTGGGTCCGGATCGCGCTCGTGCTGATCTATCCCGGCGCGCTGCTCCTGACGCTGCAGCGCCGGCCGCGCCAGGCCGCCGCCGCCGCGAACGCCGCCGGCAGCACGCTCGAGGGCGGCTGGTTCGTGCGCTCGCCGCGAGCGCCGCGATTGGTGGTCTGGATCGTGGCCGCGCTGATGGTCAGCTTCATGGGCAAGGGCGGAGTGGCGATCGCTTTCGTGATGGCGCTGATCACCGCTCCGATCGCGGCGGCCGGGTCGCTCCGGTTGCTGGCCACGTGCAGCGCCGGCCTGATCCTCGACGAGCGTTGCTACCCGTGGGAGCAGTTTTCTGCCTTCACGGCGCGCCGCGGCGCGCGCGAAGTCGTCCTGCTCTGGCGGGATGCGAAGCGTGCGCCGCTGGCGTACTACGTCCGAGGCGGCGCGTTCGCCGCTGCGACTCAGGCGATCGGACGCCATCTGGCGCAGATCGAGCCGACCGAAATCGATCCGCCGCCGGCCGGCGCGTGAACGCGCGACGGGCGCCCCGACCGGCTCCCGGTCACTTCGGGAGCGCGGCCGTCCCGATCATCGCGAGCAGCGTGTGCGCTGCCGGGCCCGGTTCGCGGCTCAAACTGAGCACGGTCGCGAACGGTCGTTCGATCTTGAGGTCCTTGATCGTGAGCGCCTTCAGGTCGCTGTCGCGCCCAGCGATGCAGACCTTCGGGAGGAAGGCGGCGCACGTGCTGCGCGCCACCGCTTCGCGGATCGCTTCGTTGGTGGGCAGCCGCAGCGCGACCTTCACGTCGCGGCCGAGCTTCTGCCCGACGGCGGCGAGCGCATGCTCCATCGAGGAGAGGGTGGCCGAGCCTTCTTCGCGCAGCACGAGCGCCGTCTGTTTCAGGTCGAGCAGCGAGACGCTGCTGCGTGCGAACCACGGGTGGTCGCGGCCGACGGTCAGGACGATCTCGTCGGTGGCCACGCGCTGCGTGCGGTAGCGATCGGGATCGACCTCGTCGCCGACCAGCGCGAGCTCGATCTTGCCGAGGTCGAGCGCCTCGAGGATCTCGCGCGTGTCGCCGACCGTCAGCACGATCTCGATCGCCGGATGCGCCTGCGCGAAGCGCGACAGGAACGGCGGGAGGTAGTAGGTGGCCGGGGTCGTCGAGGCTCCGACGCGCAGCTCGCCCTGATGCAGGCCGAGGAAGCGATCGAGTTCGAGCTGCGCCTGCGCCTTCTGCTCGCAGATCTGGCGCGCGAAGCGCCACAGCAGTTCCCCGGCCGCGGTCGGCTTGGCGCGGCCGCCACCGCGATGGAGCAGGACGGCGCCGGCTTCGCCTTCGAGCGAGCGGATGTGGCCGCTGACCGTCGGCTGCGTCAGGCCGAGGCTCTTCGCGGCCTGGGTGATGCCGCCCTCCTGGACGACGCGGGCGAAGATCTCGAGGTGTCGAAGGTCGAGTCCGTGGACGATCACGGGAGCTCCTTTGGGGCAGAGGGGGCGGGGCAGCGGGCGAGGTCGAGGCGGTCGAGAGCCATTCGAGCGTGGTCGGCGAGCAGCGTGTCGCCATCTTGGCAGAACGGTGCGATGACTTCGCGCAGCGTGGAGTCGCCCGAGTTGCCGGCGGCGATCAGCAGGTTGCGCAGGAGTCCACGCCGACGTGCGCGCGACACCGGCGTATGCCGGAACCACTTCCAGAAGCGGTCGCGCGCCTGGATGAGCAGCTCGCGCAGCGAAAGGCTGGCGTGGGTCGCAAGGGTGGGCAGGAGCGGACTCTCTGCGAACAGCGAGCGACCGCCGAAGGGGCAGGCGGCGAGGCAGGCGTCGCAGCCGAAGGCGCGCGTCGCGAGCGGCGCGTGCAGCTCGGGTGGCAGCGCGCCCTGCTGCTCGATCGTCCAGTAGGAGAGGCACCGCCGCGCGTCGAGCTCGTAGGCGGCTGGGAAGGCGCCGGTCGGGCAGGCGTCGAGGCAGCGGCGGCAGTCGGCGCAATGGTCGACGGCGGGCGCGTCGGGCGGCAGCTCCTCGCTCCACAACAGCGTTCCGAGCAGCGTGTAGCAGCCGTGCTGCAGGTGGACCAGCATCGTGTTCTTGCCGATCCAGCCGATGCCGGCGCGTTGCGCCGCCTCGCGCTCCCGCAGCGGGGCGCTGTCGACGGTGACGCGCGTTTCGCTGCCCGGCGCGAACGCGCGCAGGCGCCGCGACAGCGCACGCAGCGCCTGGCGCATCACAAGGTGGTAATCGTCGTGGAGCGCGAACGCGGCGATCGGGGCTGGCTCGACGGCGGGCTTGGCGTAGCGCAGGGCGGCGACCAGCAGCGTGCGCGCCGAAGGGAGCAGGTCGGTCGGGCGCGTCCGTTCGCCGGGCTTGAGCCACGCCATGCCGGCGTTGCGGCCTTGCGCGAGCCACGCCTCGTAGTACTCGCCGCGTGGCAGCGGTTCGCTCGTGGTGACGCCGAGGTCGGCGAGCCCAAGCGCGCGCGCCTGCTCCTTCAGCTCGACTTTCAGTTGAGCTCGCTGAGCCGCATCGTCGGTTGCGCCGTAGAGCGCGTTCGTGTCTTCTGCGCGCCTCACGGTGCGGCGATCTCTCGACGAGGGTGCTGGAGTGGAAACGGGACGCGAGCATAGGGCGTTGCGCTTGCGCGGCTTGCGCGAGGCCGTTGCAGTTTGGACGCTGGCGGCGACGACGCTGCTTTGCGGTTGCGCCCGACCTCCTACGCCGGCGGTAGCGCCCTTCGGCGGTCGGTTGGCCCAGACTCTGCCTTACCTCGACGTGCTCGGCTTCCTGCGCGTGCGCCCGGCCGATCCGGCGGTCAGCGCGTGGCTCGACCGAACCGTCGAGCTGCCGAAGGCGCTGCGCGAGACGCTCGCGGGGCCGGCGTTGTTCGTGCTGGAGGCCGCCCGCCACGCCGATCTCATCGCTCCGGATCAGTCGCTGGCGCTGCTGTTCCTCGATCCGAGCGTGCACGGCGCCTTCCTTGGCTTTGCGTGGCGCGGCGGTGGCGAGAAGTTCCGGTCGATCGCGCGCGCCGCCGGCCTCGCAATGGACGGCGAAAGCATCGCGCTGCCCGGACGTGGTCGCATCGAAGATTTTGCGACGCTCGTCTTCGACACGATGGGAAGCATGCGTCGCGACGACGACAAGGCCGACGTCGCGGCGCCGACGGTGCGCTACCACCTCGTCGAGCGCGATGGACTCTCGCTGTTGCTTCCGGCGCGCGACGGTGCGGCGCACGTGGCGGCCACGCTCGCGACGACCGGCCTGCTCGACGCGGAGACCGGTCCGGAAGCGTGCCTGCGCTTCGAGCTCGGCGCCGCGGTGAGCGAGGCGAAGCAGGACCTGCAGCAGTGGGTCGGAAACATGGTCTCGTCGATGGTGCTGAACCAATCGTTCGCGCAGGATTTGATCCAGCGCGAAGGGGAGCAGCGCTGGGACGTCTACTCCGATCTGCAGATGGCGGCGTGGAACGCGACGCAGGTCGTGCTCGACGCGGCGGTCTCCGTCGAGCACCTCTTCCTGTTGCAGCGCGGGCCGCGCTTCGACCTCTTCCTGCGCTCGGAAGCGGGAAGGTTGCTCGATTCGGTCAGCGGGCTGTGGCGCGAGCGGCCGGTCGCGGAGCTGCTCGCGGGAGCGCCTTCGGACGTGCCGATCCTGCTGGCGGCCTCGGTCGAACCCGAGGTGGTCGGAGAGCTGCCGGATCGATGGGAGCGCGATTTCGACGCGCGCGCCCGCCGTCGCATGCGGCGCGCGCAGCGCGAGGCGGCGCGCGCCGCCGCGCTGCCGACCGTGGAGAGCGACGACGCCCCGTTCCTCGACTCCTTCGGCGGGCGCTTCTGGGTTGCGGTGGGGCCGCCGCCCGCCGACGCGGTGGAAGAGAAGAGCCTGCTCGAACGCATGGGGCTTGGTCCGGCGCGCGAGCCAGCGGGCGAAGCGCCGTCGCCGCCGAGCGGCGAAGAGAGTGGCGCGATGGTCGCTCGCGTCTGGGGGGAGCTGCGCGACGACCGTTCCTCGGAAGCGCTGCTCGCCGCGACGCTCGACGGCCTTTTCTCCGAAGCGACGATGCAGTACCTGCGCATGGGCGCGCTGGCCTTCTACTCCGTTCAGCGCGGAGGGGGCGGGTGCGTCGAGGCCGTCGGCGCGAAGGCGAGCGCGGTCGTGCGCAGCGAGTGGAAGCGGCTGGAGGCGCCGGCCGAGAACTGGCACGCGTTGCCGGCCGACGTGCCGGAAAAGGCGTGTGCGCTGATGCGCTTCGCCGGCGCGGCCGCTGGTGAGGCGCGTTGGGTCGCGATGCAGCGCGCGAGCGGCGGGCTGCAGTTGACGTGGTGGAACTCGGAGCGCTGATGTTCGTCTGGCGCGAGGATCTCTACGTCCCGGCTGCCGATCTCTGGCTCGATCCTGGCCATCGCAAGGGGCGCGCGTTCGTCTCGCATGCGCACGGCGACCACATCGGGCGCCACCAGCAGATCTTCGCGACCAAGGCGACGGCAGCGCTGACGCGCGCACGGTTGGGGCCGCTCAACATCACCGAACTGGCGTTCGGCGAGTGGCATGACCTGCGCGGAAACTGTCGATTGCGCCTCCATCCGGCCGGCCACATCCTCGGCGCGGCGCAGGCCGAGATCGTGCGCGGCAGCGAACGGCTGGTCTACACCGGCGACTTCCGGCTGGAGAAGTCGGAGACCTGCGAGTCGGCCGTGATCGTGCCGTGCGACGTCTTGGTGATGGAGTGCACGTTCGGGCGGCCGCACTACCGCTTTCCGCCGCGATCCGAGGTGGTGCCGAAGATCGTCGCCGACCTGCGCGCCGTGCTGGCGGAGGGCGGCACGCCGATGCTGCTGGCGTACGCCGTTGGCCGCGGGCAGGAGCTGATGAAGCTGCTCGAGCCGTACGACTTCACGTTGGCGCTAGCGCCGGCGCTGCACGCGATGGTGAAGGTCTACGAGGAGCAAGGGGTGCGCTTCGGTCCGTACGAACTCGCGCGACCGGGCCAGACACGCGGCAAGGTGGTGCTGGTGCCGCCGCACGCTTCGACATCGCAGCTCGTGCTGCAGGCGCACCGGCCCGTGCTGATCGCGGCAACCGGTTGGGCGCGCGATGGCGCGCCGCCCTACCGCGCCGATCGCAGTTACCCTCTCTCCGACCACGCGGACTTCGACGAGCTGATGCGATACGTCGAGGTCGCGCGGCCACGCGAGGTCTACACGATGCATGGATTCGACGAGTTCCGCGACCATCTACGCGCACGCGGCATCTTCGCGTCGCCGGTGACGGCGCGGGTGGTTGCCTCGTGATCCTCGTCGCTGGCGCGACCGGAGTGGTCGGGCGCGCGCTGACCGAATTGCTGCCGTCGGGACGGCGACCGTGGACCGAGCTGTCGTTGCGGCCGCGCGCCGCCGGATGGGACTCCGGTCCGCGAACGGTGTTGACGCAGGATGTCGCCGATACGCCAGCGCTCCTCGCTGCGCTGCCGCAAGTGCGTTCGATCCTTCACCTCGCAGGCGTCGCTCCGGGCCAGAAGCCGACCCGTCCCGACGCCGAGCTTGCCGCCATGCGCTCGTTGCTCGAAGTCGCGCGCGCGCGCGGCGTCGAGCGCTTCGTCTTCCTGTCGGCGTGCGGCGCTGCCGTCGATTCAGGTCACGCGTGGCTGCGTGCAAAGGGCGAAGCGGAGGCGCTGCTGCGCGACAGCGGCGTGCCGTTCGTCATCTGGCGCGCGAGTCTCGTCACGGCGCCCGCGGCTCCTGCGCTGGTGGCGCTCGCGAAACTGGCTCGCAGCGGCGGCGCATTGCGACTGCCGTTGCTGCGCGGCGGCCGCGTGCAGCCGATCGCTGCCGGCGACGCGGCCATCGCGATGGCGAGCGCGCTCGATGATCATCGCGTCGTCGGTCAGACGGTCGACATCGGGCGCACTCCGCCGCTCAGCCTCGACGAACTCTGCGAATGCATCGCGCGCCGCCTCGGCGCTGCGTTCGAGTGGAGCAAGCTGCCATTCGTCGGGCGCGCGCTCGAGGAGGCGCTCTCGCGCGTGCGGTTGGTGGAGGGAGAAGACGAGTCGGCAACGGAGCCGCTGCTCAGCGACGCGTCGAGTTGGGTTCGCCTCTTCGCGGTGAGCGAGCCGCCCGCACTCACTCGCTTCGAACGACTGCTGCCGATGCAGCGCCAAAGTTTTTTGGACGAGTTGCGCAGCTATCCGTGGGGGGCGCCGCCACCGCGGCCGGGCGATCCGCTGCCCGTCATCGTCGAGGATGACAACTCCGGTCTTCCACTGTTCATCCCCGGCGAGGCGCTCCGTGATCCCGGGGAGCGAGCCAAGTTGCCCCCAGCCTGGATCGGTCACGTCGACCCGTTCGGCAAAGCGGCGACAAATGACGAACGCTCGTCGAACGAACGGCGATTCGACGACCGGCCGGGGAAGTCCTGAAACCGCTCGTCAGGATTTCGCCACTAGCCGCGCAAAGATTTCGGCGTTATCTCAGTGCGCGTCCCGCGAATCGCGGAGTGGCTCAAAGCGCTCCTCGGCTTTGCGGGAATCGCGCGTGCGCGCGCCGCCGACCGGCTTCGGGAGCTCGAGTAGCGCTTCCGCCGACGACCGGTAGCAACGCTCTCGCGATCGGTCCGAGCGAATGCGAGGTGTCGAGCCGATGGGCCCTTCCGCGCGGGCGAGCGGGAGGCGGCCGACCCCGAAGCCTTTCCAGGATCGGAAGTGGCGATGCGTCGATCGACAACCAGTCGATCCGAGGAGCCAGTGGCGATCGTGCCGGACGTTCCCGGCGCGATTCCGACTGTCGTGATCAACCGCCTTCCGGCGGCGTTCGCGGCGTTACCAGTCGGCATGCGCGAGGAGTTCCGCGATCGCAGCGCGGTGCTTCGCGAACAAGGCCAGCACTCCCCGGAAGCGTTGGCGAGCCTCCTGATGGAGGCATTCACCCGAACGCAAAATCTCGATTGCTTCTCGCTGCTGTACGAGCTCTGCCACCGGCAGATCCTGCTCGTCATCCTGAAGCGATTGCGATTCGCGCATCCTGGGATCGATGCGAAGGACGTCCTGCAAGACGTCTTCCTTTCGATCTATCGCTATCCGTATCGCTTCCGTAACGAGAAGGACTGCTCGTTCCGCAACTGGTCGTTCTCGATCGTGCGCAACACGCTGTTGAAGCACCTTCGCAACGTTCCGCGCGCCGAAGTCGACCTCGATCCGCTCGCGGAAGTGGTCGAGGACGAGCGCATGGCGCCGCCCGATGCCGTCCTCTCCGACATCGAGGAATCGTCGCGCGCGGCGCAGATGTACGCGTTGTGCCTGGTGGCCTATCGCGCGGTTTTCGAGTCGGAACTGAAAGATCGCGAAAAGAAAGCCCTGCAACTGATCGAAGTGAAGGGCCTCAAGTACCGTCGTGCGGCAGAGCGGATGGGGGTTCGGCTAGAGAACCTCAAGATGATCGTCTGCCGGGCGCGGAAGAAGCTGTTGCGCGCCATGTCGGACACCCTGGAGGCGCGGCCATGAGCGAAACGACGCTGCACGATCGCGCTCGCCATGCGCAGTCGGCCTGCGCGCGCTTCGAGGCAGACCTCTCCGCGTTCGTGGACGGCGAGAAGACCGCCCTCAACAGCGACGAGATCGCGCTCCATCTTTCGGGCTGCGACGGCTGCCGCGCCTACGTCGAGGCGCTTGCGGGCATGTCGCGGATGCACCTCTTCGGTGCGGCGCAACGCGAAGGCGAGCTGCCGAGCGGTACGGAACTCTGGGGCGACCTCACGCGTCGCCTGCTCGACGACAACTGCGGCAAGCTCGCGACGGTGCTTTACGAACTCGGCAAGGCGCTCGTTGCGAAGGGGCTGACAGCGAGCCCCGGGCTCCGCGGCGTTCGCCTTTTCGCCAAGAAGCCCGGTTCGATCAGCAAGCTCGCGCACAAGGGGCAAGCGCTCTTTCGCGAGCACCATGGCCTCGCGAAGCAGCCCGGCGCGCGCGCGCGCGACACCCTTGGCACCAAGAAGGGGCTGTTCGCGTCGGACGACGACGTGGAAGCCGACGCGGCGTTCGAGGCCGGCCGCGCCTGCCTCGAGCAGTGCCTGCGCCTGCAGCATGATCACCACGCTGCGCGGATCTATCTCGCCAAGTACTTCAGCATGACCGGTCGCTACGACCGGGCCCGACAGCTGCTGCGCGGTGTGCTCCATTCCAAGGCCGACGCCGCTCACCAGTTCTTCGCGCTGCAGCAGCTCTCGCGTGTCTACTCGGCGGCGCAGCAATTCGACCGCGCCGTCGAACTCGAGCGTGAAGTGCTCGCGCGCGCGGAGCTCGATCGCAACGACGTGTATCAGGCGGCAGCGCTGACCAACATCTCGATCTACAGCGTCAAGCTCGGGCGCCTCGACGACGCCGAGCAAGCGATCGATCGACTTGCGACGCAGTTCCCCCAACACCTCGAGACGATGACCGCTCCCGCCTTCCGGCGGGCGCGCGATTTCCGCCAGGTCTTGCTGCGCCATCGCAGCTTCCTGACACGTTTGCGAGGTCGTTACCCGTTGCTCTTCGCCAGCTAGTTCAAGGCACGCGAGGTAGAGACCATGGGGTGCCGGAATCTTCTCGGTGGATGGTTCGGTGCGGCGCTGATCGGCGCTGCGGCTCTCGCTGTTCCTCCGCTGCTGTTCGCCGGCGGCGGGGACGAGGGCGTCGACATCCTTCCGTCGTTCCGCGGCGGAAACGCCTCGAGTTCGGGCGCAGATGGAGCCAGCGGCGCGGCCGTTCCGGCTCACGCGCCACTCGGCTGGATCGCGGTCCACGGCAAGAAGGTCACGCTCGACGCCAACGGGATGGCGCAGCAGACCGGCTTGGTCGTCCATGGCCACGAGCGAGCCGATCTCTTCCTCGGGACCATCGGTTCCGAGCCCGATCCAATCGCAGTCACGACGCTCGATCTGCTCACGAAGGGCAATCGCAAGCTGAGCTACGGCGAATTCGTTCCGAGCGCAGGAGCGCTCGGCGGCGAGGCCTACCTCAACCTGAACGGCCGATTCGAACTCGAAGTGCTCGACGCGAAGGAGCGGCTCGAACTGGTGGGTCGCGAGCGCAAGCCGGCGCTGCTGACCGTGATCATCGGCCAGCGCGCGACTCACGCCGGTGCCGTTGGTCCGTCGTTCACGCAGATCGACGCCACGGTGACCGACACGCTCGTGGATGGTGCGGTCGATCTCCTGGCACTGCGGGAAGAGTTGTTGGCGACGCACGCGGGTACTGGCGTCGACATTGCAGTGATGCTCTCGACTGTCACGCCGCGCGGGATCGACGAGGCATGGGCCGCCTTCCACTCCGATGACACGCGCGCCTTGTTCGATGTCGAGATCCGCATCCGCTGACCGAGTTACGCCGCGATCGCGCCGGATCGAAAATTCACCGGCGGCTCCTGCGAGGGGGCCGCCGGCTCCGTTTTCGAAGCGTCTCGCTTCAGCTCTCGAGCACGACGATCGCGCTCGCCGTCGTCGCGGTGTGCGTGAGCGAGACGTGCCAACGCGTGGCGCCGATCGCTGCGGCGCGTTGCGCGGCGCCGCCGTGCAGCAGAAGCCGCGGCGCTCCGGACGCGATGCGATCGACCTCGATCTCAGCGAACGCGACGCCCTGACCGAGCCCGGCGCCGAGGGCCTTCATCGCCGCCTCCTTGGCGGCGAACCGCGCGGCCAAGGTCTCGCGGCGGCGTGCCCCGGTGGCGGCGAGTTCCACCTCTCGTGAGGTGAAGAGACGAGTCGAGGCACGCTCGCCATGGCGAGCGAGCAGCTCCTCGATGCGGTCGATTTCGACGGCGTCGATTCCGATTCCGACGATCACCGGGGCCTCCGGCTCGCCACGTTAACCGCGCGCTTCGCTAGCCTGCGCGGTTCCTCAATCTGGAGCGTTTCGCGCGTGGATCGTCCCCTTCCGCAAACCCTGCTCGAAGGCCTGAACGATGCGCAGCGCGCAGCGGTTTCGCACCAGCACGGTCCGCTGCTGATCGTCGCCGGCGCCGGTTCGGGCAAGACTCGAGTGATCACGCGGCGCATCGCCGCGCTCGTCGCGCGCGGTGTGGCGCCGCATCGGCTGCTGGCGATCACTTTCACCAACAAGGCGGCGCGCGAGATGGCGGCGCGCGTCGAGCAGCTGCTGCCTGGCTCGCGCACGTGGGTCAGCACCTTCCACGCCGCTTCGGCCAAGCTGCTGCGTCTCGGCGGCGACGCGATCGGCCTGCCGCGCGACTTCACGATCTGCGATCGCGATGACCTCGTCGCCATCGTGCGCCGGCTGCTGAAGGCGCGCGGCCTCGATCCCAAGGAGGTCCGCCCCGAAGGGATCGTGGAGCAGATCTCGCTGTGGAAGAACCACGGTCTCGCACCCGAGCTGGCGCGCGAGCAGGCGCACGAGCAGGCGCACGAGCCGTCGTGGCGGCCGGGAGCGCCGGCGCTCGGCGCGGTCGCCGCGGAGCTCTGGCCTGAGCTGGCGACGACCTTGCGCGAGGGGCGACTGCTCGACTTCGACGATCTGCTGATCGAAGCGCGGCGCCTGGTCGCCGACCCGGTCGCGGGAGCGCCGTGGCGCAGCCGTTTCGAGCACGTCCTCGTCGACGAGTATCAAGACACCAACAAGGTGCAGAGCGAACTGGCGGACCTGCTGGCGTCGGGCCACGGAAACCTCGCCGCGTGCGGCGACCCGGACCAGAGCATCTACGCGTGGCGTGGCGCCGACCTCTCGAACATCCTCGAGTTCACCCGTCGCTATCCGACCGCGCAGCTGGTGCGCCTCGAGCAGAACTACCGTTCGAAGGGGGCGATCCTCGCGGTCGCGTCGGCGGTCATCGAGAAGAACGTCCATCGCGTCGAGCGCGGGCTCGTCCCGGTCCTCGATCACGGCGAGCGACCGCGTGTGCTGTTCGGTTGGACCGACAACGACGAGGCCGAACTGGTCACGCGCGAGATCTTCGGGCTGATCGCCGACCGCGGAGTGCCGAGTCGCGAGATCGCCGTGCTCTACCGCACGAACGCCCTGTCGCGGCCGTTCGAGGCGGCGCTACGCGCGCGCGGGATCGCGTATCGCGTGGTCGGTGCGCTCGAGTTCTACGCGCGCAAGGAGGTGAAGGACCTCCTCGCGTGGCTTCGGCTGAAGGCGAATCCGCGTGATCCAGAGGCCTTCCTGCGCGTCGTGAACACGCCGTCCCGTGGCATCGGAGAGGTTGCCCAGGGGCAGCTGCTGCAGGCGGCGCGAGCGGCGGGCGTCGACTACCTCACGCTGTTCGAGGACGAGTCCCGGCGGCCGCGCCTGAAGGGGGTCGCCGCGAAGGGTGCGGTCGCGCTCGCTCTGATGCTGCGCTGGCTGCGAATGGCACCCGATCGTCCGGTGGCAGCACTCTTGCAGGAGCTGACCGCGGCCATCGGCTACGAGTCGTACCTCGAAGAGGCGTACGGTCTGGTCGATGGCGCCGAGCGGGTCGACAACGTCCGCGAGCTCGTCGCCGACGCCAACGACTTCGACGTGACCAACCCCGAGGCGGGGCTGGAACGCTTCCTCGAGGAGCGCGCGCTGGTGCAGGATGCCGACGATGCGGGAGCAGAGGGGGCCGGTGCGGTGTCGCTGATGACGATCCACGCAGCCAAGGGGCTCGAGTTCCACTCGGTCTTCCTCGCCGGGCTCGAGGAGACGAGGCTGCCGCATCGGCGCGCCGAATCTCCGCTGGAGCTCGAAGAGGAGCGTCGACTCTTCTACGTCGCTATCACGCGCGCTCGCGAGCGCCTCTACCTCTCGAATGCGGGGCAACGCTTCGTCTTCGGCCGCCAGGAACCCGCCACCCCTTCGCGCTTCCTGCACGACATTCCGCCGCATCTGCTCGATGGCGGCGAGAGCGCCGACCCGACCTTCGATGTTTCGCCGCGGGCCGTACAGGTCGTGCTCGACGATGACGTCGCCGAAAGCGAAGGGTTCGCGGCCGGGGAGAGGGTCGAGCACGAGAAGTTCGGCATCGGCCGCATCCTCGACGTGATCGGGCGTGGGCGCTCGAGTCGCGTGCGCGTCGCGTTCCGCAGCGGGGAGAAGCTGCTCGATCTCAACTATGCGCGGTTGAAGAAGGTGCGCTCGCATGACTTCTGAGAGCCGCTCCGATCCGGTTCGTCGAGCGCTCAAGCTCGGCCTCGCGGGAGTCCTCGCCGATTACCGCGGCGAACTCGGTGCGGCGGGGCCGGCGGCGCTGCAGCACGACCTCGCCGACCTGCTCGCGCTTGGCGGCGTGGCGATGGTTCCCGACGACGCGACGGTGATCGGCGCACCCGCAGTGCCCGCCGCGACGCCGGCCCAGGTGGCGGCGGTGGGCGACGACGCGCTCTGCGCGCAGTTCCCGAAGATCATCGCGCGCTCGCCGAAGATGCTGGCGGTCTTCCGACTCATCCTGAAAGTGGCGCCGACCGATGCCACCGTCGTGATCCACGGCGAAAGCGGCACCGGCAAGGAGCAGATCGCCCGTTCGATCCACGAGCTTTCGGCGCGCCGCAACGGCCCGTACGTCGCCGAGAACTGCGCCGCATTTCCTGAATCGCTCCTCGAGAGCGAGTTGTTCGGCCACAACAAGGGCGCCTTCACCGGTGCCGATCGGACGCGCAAAGGGCGCTTCCAGATGGCGGACAAGGGCACGCTCTTCCTCGACGAGGTCGGCGACATGAGCCAGGCGCTGCAGAAGAAGCTGCTGCGCGCGCTCCAGGAGGGCGAGATCCGTCCGGTCGGCGCCTCCGCTGCGATCAAGATCAACGTGCGATTCCTGTCGGCGAGCAACAAGGATCTCGCGGACCTGGTGAAGAAGGGGCTCTTCCGCGAGGACCTCTTCTTCCGCCTGAGTCCGATCAAGATCGTGCTGCCGCCCCTGCGCGAGCGTGGCGACGACCTGATGCTGCTGCTCGATCGACTGAGCGTCGACGCCGCCCGAAAGTCGGGGCGTGAGGCGCCACCGATCTACTCTCCCGAGGCGCTCGCGATCCTCCGTCGCTACCGATGGCCGGGGAACGTTCGCGAGTTGCAGAACGAGGTGCAGCGAATGGTCGCGCTGGCCGATCCCGGGCGCCCGGTCGAGGCGCGCGACCTCTCGAATGAGGTCCGCGCTGGCGCCGGAGCGTGACCCGCGCGCCTGACCTGCCGTAGGAAGGGGGCGTCGCTACACTCCGCCCTCTTTTTCGTGCCGCCCACCGCCGTCTCCAGACGCCCCGGCGCGCAGCGGCTGCTCGGGAGCGATCGTGTTCCAACTGCAGCTATTCGACACCAAGAGCGGTGCTCGGCGTGCCGTGCCCGTCACCGACGCAGCGCTCGTCATCGGCAGCGCCATCGACTGCGACCTCGTGCTTCCCGGCGGTGACGTCGCGCCGAAGCAGTGCCGGGTCGAATCGATCGACGGAGCCCTGCGGGTCGTCGACCTCGGAACCGACCACGAGACGCTGCTCAACGACCGCGCGGTCGGCCGCGCCACGCTCAACGTCGGCGACGTCCTTCGCATCGGCGGTTACCAGATCACCGTCCTGCCCGCGCCCGTTTCCGCGCCCATCGAACCGCCCGCGTCCGCCGCCCCTGTCGCGGCGACGCCGGCGCCGTCCGCCGCGCGCGCGCGGCCCGCCGCCCGCCCGGCACCGCGCGAGGAGCGGGCCGCTCCGCGCGGTCGCACCCAAAAGAGTTCCTCGGCGGGGACGTTGATCGGCGTGATGGCGGTGATCGGGATGATCATCGTGGCCTTCGTGCTGTTCACCGGCGGCGATGATGACAGCGGCTCGAGCGCGCTCCTGAATCAGCAACAGATTGCGAAGGCGATCGAGCTCAACGGCCAATGCCGCTTCGATGAAGCGCTCACCCAGCTCGCCGCGGTCATCGGTGGTGGCGCTGGACCCGAGAAGGACGCCGCGCTCGAACAGGAGCGGCTGATCAAGCTGCGCAAGCAGCGCTACGCCGACGGCAAGAACGAGCTCGACGTGCTGCGGCGTCGCGCCGCGGCCGACCTGCGCGGTGATTCGATCGGCGACCTCAACCGCTTCGTCGCGCGCAACTCCGACCTCGCACCGCTGGCGGATCAGGGGCAGAAGCTCGTCGACGAGCTCGAGATCCGCAGCAAGCAGCCGACCGTCGCCACCGCGCTCGATCTCGAGGGGATCACGCTGCCGGCGCAGATGACCGTCGCCAATTGCGTGTCTGACGCCAATGGCTGGCTCGCCAAGCAGGAATTCGGCAAGGCTCACTTCATCCTTTCGCGCGTCGAGGCGACCAGCGAGGCGGAGAAGAAGCAGCTCGCGGAGGCCTTCACCCGCGTGAACAGCGCGGCGAGGAAAGTCGGCGAGGAGATCCTGGCGCGAGTGAAGGAGCAGCTCGAGGCCGGCCAGGCGCTCGTGGCGATCGGCGAGTTCGACGACGACAACATGCGCCCCTTCAAGGGCACCGACATCTGGTACGAGATGCTCGACAAGGCGGACGAGATCGAGGACATCGTCGACAAGAAGTTCGGCAACAACCGACCCTTTCCGCGCCGCAAACACCACCGCGAGAAACCCGGCAGCGAGCCGAAGAAGACCTCGCTGCTCGAACTGACCGAGGATTCGCTGGTCGGCCGCAAGCCGGTCGCGGCAGCCGACGGAGCCGCGGCCGAATCGTCGACGTCGCCTGCCCTCCGCTCCACGACCTCCCCCCTGCAAGAGCAGGCGCGCGCGCTGCTGGCCGGCGGCGACTTCGAAGGGGCGCGCGCGCGGCTCGAACAGGCGCTCGACACGCCCGCTCTGGGCGACTCGCGCGGCGAGATCGCGCGCGATCACGAACGTGCGGCGCGACCGCTCAAGCTCGCGACGCGCGTGACGGAGCTGCTGGCCACCAAGGTGCCGACCCATGCGGAGGTGAAGCTTCGCGACGGACGTCGGGGGCGGCTCCTCGGCAGCGACGGACGCCTCCTGTCGCTCCAGGTCGGCGCCGAGACCTTGGCGCTTCCCGCCATCGAACTCGACGCGGCGTCGCTGCTCAGCGTCAGCAGCCGACTGCCGCTCGAGGGGGAAGAGCAGCTGAATCGCGCTTTCCTCGCGCTCGCCGTCGGTGCGACGGACGACTTCTTCGGCGCCCTGAGCAAGGTTGGCAACCATCCGGAGTGGCAGGGCTCGATCGACTCCGCGCTGGCGTTCCAGCGCGGGCTCGACCGCGTCCCGCCGCGCGGCTTCGTTCGCACCGGCGACCGCTGGTTGACGTGGGAGGAGCAGGCGCGCGAGTCGCTGGCCAACGAGATTCGCGTGGCGCTGACGGCGGCGCTGAGCGGGAGGGAGGAGCCGTCCGTCGTGCGCCGCCGCATCCTAGAGCTCGCGGCGGCGGCACCCGCGATCGCGATTGCCGAGCTCAAGGGGCGCCGCCTGAAGCTCAAGGCGGACTTCGAGAAGGCGCCGGAGCAGCCACGTCTGGCCAAGCTGCACGAGCGCGCCGTGACGTTGCATGAGGCGCGCCGGCACGCGCTCGAGCTGATCTTCGACGAGGAAAAGTACTTCTATCCCTACCACCCGCCGGGCTGCTCTCCCGAGCGTGCGCAGCTCTATCCGGCCGTCCAGCAGGAGGTCGACCTGCGCGTCGACGCCGTGCGCGCGTACTGGGGCAAGGAGAGCGATCCGCCGCCGGATCTGCAGGTCGCGATCGGGGCGGCGCTCAGCACGACGCTCGAGCAGCTTCAGCTGGTGCGCGCGATGCTGTCCGACCTTGGCGCGGCCAACGACGAGGTCGACCAAGAGCTGCGACCGGCCTGGTCGCTGCCGCTGCATGCGCGCGCGGTGAGTGTCCGCAACTTCGCTCTCGACGAGTACGAGCGAGCGCGACTCGACCTCGACGCCAAGGTGTGGATCCTGAACGGGAGCGTCGCTCCGCGCGACGACGGGCCGACGCGCGAGGAGATCGAGCAGGTGCGGGTGACCAACCTCTATCGGGTGATGCTCGGCCGACGCGTGCTCGCGCTGAACGAGAAGCTCTGGAAGGCGGCGGACAGCCACAGCGAGTGGATGGCGAGGAACGGCCAGCTCTCCCACTTCGAGGAGGGCGACGCCGCGCGCTATTCGCCGGAGCTGCGGATGAAGCAGGCTGGGTACGTCCAAGGCGCAGGGGAGAACTGCGCGGTCGGCTCGTCCGGGCCGCTCGAAGTGCTTGACGGCTGGTGCCATTCATCCGGCCACCACCGCAACCTGCTCTACGAAAGTCACACCGAGATGGGAGCTGGCCAGAGCGGCTCTTATTGGACCCAGTGCTTCGGCGGCGGCCGCGAGTACAAGGGCAACCTGATCCGCGACTGATCGCTGCGAGCGGGCTACCCTGTCGGCTCCGAGCAAGGACGCAACCGCGGCGCCGCCTGCCGCTGCAAAGGAGATCGTGATGGCTTGGTTGATGGTGAAGCTGGCGAGCGGCAAAGAGCGTGGTCACGAGCTCCTCGATGACGTGACCTTCATCGGCTCGGCCGAGGATTGCGAGATTCGCGTCGCCGGCGGCGCCCCCAAGCACTGCCAGATCCTGAAGAGCGGCGCCAACCTGAAGTTGATCGACCTTGGCAGCCCCGACGGCACTCAGGTCAATGGTCAGAGGGTGAAGGAGAAGGTACTGCTCGACGGCGACGTCGTGCAGGTCGGCGCGACTCAGCTCAGCTTCAAGGCGGGCGGTAGCACCGCGGCCCCGCGCCCTGCGGCCGCCGCTCCCGCGCGTCCGGTTGCCGCGGCGCCGGCCGCTCCCGCGCCGGCCCCGCGCCCGGCGCCTAGTCGTGCGGCCTCGAGCAGTTCGGCGCGGCGCCCGTCGCGGGTGACCGCGGCGCGCGGCGGTCGCCGGAGCCGCGAAGAAGAAGAGGAGGAGGAGCCCGAATCGGGGTCGTCGCGCGCCGAACGCAAGCTGAGCCGCGGGTCGGGCCGCAACCCGATGATGACGGTGGGCATCTCGGTCGTCTCGCTCGGCATCCTCATCTTCTTGCTGTTCAAGGCGATGAACAGCGATGACGACGTCAAGGTGCGCCTTGCGAAGGCGGAGAGTCTCGCCGCGCAGAACAACGTGGATGAGGCGCTCGCCGAGGTGAACGCCGTGCTGCGAGGCGTCAAGGAAGGCAGTGGCGACCACATGTCGGCCACCGTCATCCGCGACCGCATCATGCTCCAGAAGACGAAGACGGTCGAAGTGCATGACGAGCGTCAGGAGGACGCCTACTTCTTCTCCAACCTGAAGCCCTTCTACGAGATGTACGTCGACGAGAAGTCGAAGACGTTCAAGGGGAAGGACTACCTGAACGATCCCGCGACGGCCCGCTACTTCGTCGAGCAGCGCCTCGACTACTACCTCCAGCGCTTCCCGACCGGCGCCAACGCCGGGACCGTGCGCGCGTGGGCCGAGTCCTTGAAGCGGCGCTACAACTCGGCGGACCCCTTCCCGCGACCCGACATCTGGTGGGACACCGAGATCTACGCGACGTTCGAGAGCAAGCTCGAGCACTACGGCAAGGCCTACACGCTGCGCAAGAAGTTCCGCGACAACAACCCCAACTACAAGAACCTGAAGGACGTCGATGAGGAGGTCGCGTTCGAGCTGCGCCAAGGCACCAGCTACGCGAAGTCGTTCATCACCGAGATCAACCGCAGCCTCGAAGCCGCGGCCGAGAAACTCTCGAAGGGCGAGCGGGCGACCGTCAGCACCAACTACGCCAAGGCGTTGAGCAACGCGATCAAAGCCGCCAACAACCTGGCGGGGTTGCCGGAGCTCGTCGCCGAACTGAAGGCGGCCGGGCAGAAGGCGGTCGACGCGTCCAAGGCCGCCGGCTTCCCGTTCGCCCAAGCGGAGATCGACAAGCTGAACGCGGCGGGAAACAGCTGAGAGGTCGCTGGCCGCGCCTTCGTTCACCGGGTTGCCCCGGGGTTACCCCCGTTCGTGAGCCGTCCTAGAGGCGGACGCGCGACGCTCCGTCGCGGACGGGGGTTCGCGGATGACGAACAAGGAACCAGTGCTGGTCGGCGTCGCTTCGCGGCCAATCGAATCGCTTGGCCTCTATCACGTTCTGCCCGGCAGCCGCGCGCTCGTGGTGGGGCTCGCCCACGCGGAGGGTGATGACGGCAGCGTGGACGCGATCGAGGGGCCCTCCTGGCCGCTCGACGCACTGCCTTCGCTCGCCGCCACCGGTCGTTGCGCTTCGGTCGGTTTCACCCACGAGGGGCCCCGCGCTCCGGTCGGGCCGCTCCTCGCAGCGCTCGCGTTCGCGCGTCAGTCGGGCCTCGCCACCGTGCTGCGCTGTGGCGAGCGGCTCAGCGTCCCGGAGTGCGACGCGTTCGCGCCGAGCCTCGACGCGGTGGTCCTCGAGATCGCGCCATTCCGCGCACGCAACGACTCAGCCGACGCGTCGCACCCGATGCGAGAAGTGCTCGCCCGGCTGCGCCACGCCGGCGTGTGGGTCGAGGTCGTCACGCTGCTCGATGGGAACGCGTCCGCCCGCGACCTCGTCGAGACGGCGCTCTCGCTCAAGGCGATCGATGGCGCGATGCCGTGGCACCTGCGGTGCGTCCGTCAGCTCGTCGCGCACCAGAAGCAGCTCGCCACGAGCGTCGTCGCCCAGGCCGTCCGTGCGGGCGAGCGCGCCGGGCTCGAGAACGTCTACGCTCCCGAAGCGGCGAGCGGCGATCGCGAGATCACCTTCTGCCCGGTGTGCCGTGACGTCGTCCTGATCGAGCGCTTCTTCGGCCAGCCGCAGAGCTTCCTCGCCGACGGCCGCCGCTGCCCGCGTTGCGGGACGCGTGCACGCGGCCTCTTTGCGCCTACGATCGCGACCGCCAGCGCCTGACCGCAGGTCGTGCGCGGCGCCTACGGAGCGAGCGTGCGATGAGTGGTCCGACCTGGCCGAATCGACTGGGCAGCAACCTGCCGCCACCAGGGCTCTTTCGCGCGCCGGGCGAAGCGTCCGCGGTGCGGCGCCTCTGTCTCTGGTCGGGGCCGCGCAACGTCTCGACGGCGCTCATGTACGCCTTCGGGCAGCGCCGCGATACGCGCTGCGTCGATGAGCCGCTCTACGCCCACTACTTGCGCGTCAGCGGTGCCGACCACCCCGGTCGCAACGACGTGCTGCGCGCGCAGCACCAGGATGGCGCGGCCGTCGTTCGCGACGTCATCTTCGGTCCATGCGATCGGCCGCTCCATTTCCAGAAGCACATGGCGCATCACCTCGTCGATCTCGATCGCGGGTTCCTGCGCCAGACGATGAACGTGCTGCTGATCCGCGACCCGGCCGAAGTGGTGTTGACGCTGCGCCACCAGATCCAGGCGCCGACGTTGCGCGACGTCGGCATCCAGTCGCAGTCGCAGTTGCTGGACGAATTGCATGCGGCCGGCCAGGTGCCGCCGGTGCTCGATTCCAAGGAGCTGCTGAACGACCCGGAAGGGGTGCTCGGCGAGCTCTGTCGCCGGATCGCGCTGCCCTTCGATCGAGCGATGCTGGCGTGGCCGGCCGGCCCGCGGCCGTTCGACGGCGTCTGGGCACCTCACTGGTACCAGAACGTTCAGCGCTCGACGGGATTCGACCGTTGGCGCCCGAAGACGGAGGCGATGCCGGAGAGCCTGAAGCCGCTCGCCGACGAATGTCGTCCCTGGTACGCGCGGCTCATGCAGCACGCGATTCGCGCGCGCGTGCCCGCTTCCTGAGCGCTCGATCGAAAGGACCGCCGTGAAACCTGCGAACCCCAAGCTGCCCGATCCGCGCAACGAGTCGATCTGGGTCCATGTCGGCGGCGAGCTCCTGCCGCGCGACCAGGCGAAGGTCTCCGTCTTCGACAGCGTGGTGCAGGGCGGCGATGCGGTGTGGGAGGGGCTGCGCGTCTACGGCGGCCGCATCTTCGCGCTCGATCGCCACCTGGATCGGCTGCTGGCGTCGGCGCATGCCATGGCCTTCGCCGCCGTGCCCACCCGTGACGAAGTGAAGCGCGCCATCGTCGAGTGCCTGGCGAGGAACGGCATGCGCGACGGCGCTCACGTGCGCCTCACCTTGACGCGCGGCCGCAAGGTCACCTCGGGCATGGACCCGCGCAACAACCAGTACGGGCCGACGCTCATCGTGCTGCCCGAGTGGAAGGGGCGCGTCGACACGCGCGGCGTCGCGGTCGACGATGCCCGCGGTCAGCGCCTCATCACCGCGGCGATCCGCCGCAATCCGCCGCAGTGCGTCGACTCGAAGATCCACCACAACAACCTGATCAACAACATCCTCGCCAAGATCGAGGCGAACTTCGCCGGGGTCGACGAAGCGCTCATGCTCGACCTGCAGGGCTTCGTCTCCGAGACCAACTCGACCAACGTCTTCGTCGTTCGGCGCGGCGTCGTGTTGACGCCGTTCGCCGACGCCTGCCTGCCCGGCATCACGCGCGCCATCGTGCTCGAGCTGTGCACGAAGCACGCGATCCCGTGCCTCGAGAAGAACCTGAGCCTCACCGAGATCTGGACCGCGGACGAGATGTTCACGACCGGAACGCTCGGCGAGCTTGCTCCCGTCAGCGAAGTCGATGGCCGCCGCATCGGCGACGGGCAGCGCGGGCCGTTGACCGCGCGCCTGCAGGCGCTGCACCGCGAGCTGACGCAGAGCGAGGGGGAGCTCCTCGGGCAGTGAGGTTGGAGTGGTGCCCCGCGGGTTCGCGCGAGGGGGTGAAGCGGCGTTTGGTGGGGACGCCGGCGTTGCGCGAGAGGGCAGGTGGCGGCGACGACCGTGCCGATGCGGAAGCGTCGGGCAGGAACACGCCCGGCGGCAACTAATCTAGGTGCATCCGACGTGGTTCGACATCCCGCGGGACTCCGGCGACGGCTACTCGTCGCCACTGTGTTTGTCTTGTCCGCCTGTGCGGGCACACCGGTCACGATCGTCCCAATCGTGACGTGCGTGGGCTGCTTGAACGAGTCCGAACCGGGCCGGAGCATCGAGGTCGCGGTCTCATCCTCAACGGTAGTTGCCGACCCCTCGTCGTGGCTCACGCGCCGGCCGCGCGACCTGCCGCGTGGAGCATTCGAGAACCTCGATGGCGCCCGCTTCGCCGTCGTTACGGGGGCGCATCTGCACGAGGCGATCTCCCTGTTGGCCGAGCAGCCCTGGCGGCTCCTCGAGCGTGACCGGGTGGCGGACTTCTCGGAGCCGCCGCTCCCCGTTGCTGACGATCACGTGCTGGTGCTGCTGCGCGGCGTGGCGATCGAGCGCGAGGCCGACAGTGCGGCGACGACTAATCCCGGGAGCCAGTTCGTTCTGCGGTCGGACGATGGTTCGGTCGCGGTTCGGCATTCGGGTCGCTCCCGCGGAGTGCCGACCTACTGCTGTCGCCCGATCCTGGCCAGCCTGCCGCGACCGCCCACCCGCCTTTACGTCGAACAAGTGACCGTCATCGTCGATCCGCCGGTGGCCGACGACTGATCGGACGACGGGCGCGAGCTCTGCTCCTCACCACGACGTTCCGAAGATTTCCGTCGAGATCTCGACAGCCGGGGCGCGGCGAAACCCGCCGGTGCGCTCGGCAGGATGGGCGCGCCGATCGCGGCTTGGTACTCGCGCTGAGTTGATGTTCTCCTTGGGAAACGCGGGTGGCCGCGTCCGGGCCTGTGCGGTTAGTGCGAGCGCTGGTCGGCGCCGCCGTCGCGCGGTAGGCGGTGGAGGCGACGGCTGGTGGGGACGCCGGCGTTGAGCGAGGGGGCAGGTGGCGCGATGGCGCATTCGCTGACGAAGTCGGTGATGCAGCTGACGAAGGCGCCGAATCGGCCGAGCGACGTTGGGCGCGACGCGAACGGCGCCTTCGCAGCTGATCACCGCAGTCGGCGCGCTCCGGCGCCGATCTGCTCTTGCAGCTGACGAAGCCGCGCGGTGCGCGGCTCGCAGCTGAATGGTTCGAGGCGACGGTCGGCGACTTTGCGGGTCGCGGAGCGAGCGCGGGTCGGCGCCGCCGTCGCGCGGTAGCGGGTGGAGGCGGCGGCTGGCGAGGACGCCAGCGCCGCGCAACGGCTTCGCGCGAGGGTGGTGGCGACGGCTGGTGGGTACACCAGCGTCGCGCGAGAGGGGGGCGCGAGGGGTCAGCTGCCGCGTTTGCGCATCTGGCGGACGAAGTTGGTGATGAAACGGAAAGCGGAGAGGTCGCGGACCTCCTCGGAGGCTTTCTGCTGGCTCTGCCAGGCGCCTTTCGGAACGTCGCGCAGGTCGGTGTAGGAAAGTCCGAGCACGTCGACGGCGTACGCCATCCGCTCCTGCGGCTCCTTCATGACCGGGGCGCGCTCGAAGCCCTGCAGGTCGAAGTGATTCACCGAGTCGAGGATCAGGCCGTGGCCGATCGTCCACCAGGCGGCGAGGTTGCCGCCGCCCCAGCGCGTCGCGCATTCGGGGCTGTCGATCAGCACCTCGACGCGTTCGTGGTCGATCACGTCGATCAGGTGCGCCCCTTCCAGCACGTACTTCGGGCGAGTGGCGCCATCGAAGACGCCGGCGAGGTAGGGGCTGTCGCGGCAAGGTTCGGCCGTGACGAGGTCGAGCACCTGGCCCTTGGGCGTCGGCAGCATGCGCGCGAAGCCGGGGCGCACCAACGAGGCGTGGTGGGTGAGCGCCCAGCAGGAGCTGAACAGGTAGCCGCCCGCGTGCACGGCCCACTGCACCTGCTCGAGATCGTCCTGCCCGCATTCGCCGGTGCAGTTCGCCACGTAGATGCCAAGCGGCGAGACGCCGGAGTCGGGCACGCCGCCGCCATGCGTCTTGCGGTGGTCGATCTTGAGCTTCTCGAGCAGCTTCTCGATGTGGTCACCGCGGCTCTGGAAGACCAGCAGGTCGAGGTCTTCGTAGACGCCGTAGGCGCTTGGCGCATAGCCGTACTTCTGCTGTTGCTTGGCGTTCTCGGCGGGATCGGGGAACTGGAAGCTCGGCTCCGCCTTGGTCCACCAGCTCTTCCAGGAGCTCTCCTTCGCCGGCACCTTGTCGCGCGTCATGCGGCGCAGGAACTCGAACGCGGTGAACTTGAGCGTCGGCGCCTTCTCGCCCAACCCGGCGATCAGCGGCGCGATCGCTCCCTTCTGCTTCATGTGGCCAAGTCCCACCAGCGCGGCGCCGGCGAGCTTCCAGTCCTTGTGCTTGGCCAGCTCCGTCAGCGGCGCGAGGGCGTCGAGCTCCTGCGTCTTGCCCAGCGAGACGATGGCGGCGACGGCGACCTGCCACTCGGGGTCCTTCGCCAGCGGCAGCAGCGCCGCGACGGCGCCGCTCATCAGCGGGCGGCCGAGCGCGACGGCTGCGTCCTCGCGCACGTCGGCGTCGGCGTCGCGGAGCAGCTCGATCGCCGTGGTCCGGTAGAGCTCCGTGTCGCTGCCCGCGGCGGCGGTCAGGCCGCGCAACGCGACGCTGCGCACGCGCGGTGCGCTGCTCTTGCTGGCGATCGTGGCGAGCTTCTCGAGCGCGTTCTTGGTGGCGACGAGGCCGATCGCGCGCGCTGCGGCCGCAGCGGCGCCATCGCTGCCGCGCTTGCCGACCGGCTCGAGCCAGCTGAGCGCGCTGTCGGCCGCGAGCAGCGGCTTCGCGGCAGCGTCGACCGGTTTCGCGGCGAGGCGGCCGACCAGGCGCACGAAGCGCGAGAGCGGCGGATCGCTGTTGATCTTCTGCGCCGCGTCGAAGATCGAGCTCTGCAGCGAGCCGCGTGACGCCTCGGCCGTGGCGGTGACGAGCGCCTCGATGGCGTTGATGACGCGGCGCTCGAAGACCTCAGGCAACCCCTTCTTCGCCAGTGCGGTCAGCAGCGCCGGCAGCAGCGCGGCGTCGGGGTGGCGCGACGCCGAGTCGAGCGCGGCGGCGCCCACGGTGAGCTCCTCGTCGTCGAGGCAGGTGGCGAGGTGGGTGGCGCGCTCGGCAGCGGCGAAGGCGTGCAGGCCGGCCGCGGCGCTCGCGCGCGTCGAAGGCTCCTTCGAGAGCAGGCCGGTCTCGAGGCCGGGGCGCGCCCGCTCGCCGACGGTGGCGGCGATGGCGGCGAGCCCTTCGCACGCGCGCGGAAGGTTCGCCCCTTTCGCGGCCTTGGTCAGCAGGTCGCCTGCCGTATCGGGCGCCAGTTTCGCCAGCGCCTGCGCGGCGGCGAGGCGCACGCGGCGGATCGGTCCTTCGAGCGTCAGCTTCGAGAGCGGCGCCGCGCAGTTGGCGGCGCTGCCGCGCTCGCTGAGCGCCAGTGCCGCATGCTCCATCACCTCCCAGTCGCGATCGTCGAGCGCATCGAGCAGCAGCTTCTCCGCGTCCTTGTGGCCATCGCGGCGGATGGTGTCGACCGCGGCGACACGATCCTCGGGTTCGCGCGCCTTCACCTTGTTGGCGAGGTCGTCGCGAATCGGCAGCCACGCGAAGAGCGTCGTGGCGGCCACCGCAACGAGCGAAAGCGAGGCGGTCGGCAACGTGGGCGCAGGCATCGCGGACTCCAGGGCGCTTGGCGCCGCAAGCCGTCCCGAGCGGGCGCCGCGGCGGTCCGCAGCGTAGCGAAGCGGCCCAAGCCCGGTTCGTTCCCGAGCCCCGTAGCGAGGCGACGGGATGTCGGCGCAGGGCGAGGAGGAAAATCGCGGCTCCGACGATGCGGGTCTGCCGACCCGCTGAGGAAGGAACGCGGTTTTCCGACGATGTCATGAGTCGACAGACCGAGCCGCAGCAGGGGCTCGGGAACAAACCGGGCTAGCTCGGCGGGAGGTGCGAGTCCTTCAGGCGGATCGGCTCGCTCTTCGCCCGCATCTTGAGGTTCACCATTTCGACGCCGAGCGAGAAGGCCATCGCGAAGTAGACGTAGCCCTTCGGTACGTGGCCGCCGCTGCCATCGACGACCAGCGTCACGCCGATCAGCAGCAGGAACGACAGGGCGAGGATCTTCAGGGTCGGACGGTGCTCGATGTAGGTCGAGATGCGGCCGGAGAAGATCAGCATCACGCCGACCGCGATCACCACCGCCGTGATCATCACTTCCTTCGAGTTCGCCATGCCGACGGCGGTGATCACCGAGTCGAGGGAGAAGACGATGTCGAGCACGAGGATCTGCGTCAGCACGGCGCCGTAGCTCGCGCGCGGAGTGCCGACGGGGCCCGCTCCTTCGACCCCTTCGAGCTTGTGGTGGATCTCGAGCGTGGCCTTGCCGACCAGGAACAGGCCGCCGACCAACAAGATGAGGTCGCGCCCCGAGAATCCGTGGCTCCAGCCTCCGAGCACCGAGGGCAGTCCGACGCTGAAGAGCGGATCGGTCAGCTTCACCAGCCAGCCGATGGCCAGCAGCAGTGCGATGCGGATCAGCATCGCCAGCGACAGACCGACCTTGCGCGCCTTCTCGCGCTGCTCGGGCGGGAGTTTGCCGCAGAGGATCGCGATGAAGACGACGTTGTCGATCCCGAGGACGATCTCGAGGCTGGTCAGCGTCAAGAGCGCGACGAGGTTCTCGGGCGTGAAGAGCTGGGTGAGGTCCATCAGTGCCTTTCGGAGAGGCGCGGAAGTCTTGCGCTCGCCGACTCGGCGCGCAAGCGAATCTGAACGGCTGCTAGATTGCGCCCCATGCCGGCCGTCGTCGTCGAAAATCTGGTGAAGGAGTTCCGCCGCTTCCGTCGCCGCGAGGGACTCGCCGGCGCCTTCAAGGACCTCTTCCAGCGCGACTACGAGGCGTTGCGCGCGGTCGATGGCGTCAGCTTCTCGATCGAGCGCGGCGAGCGCATCGGCTACATCGGCCCCAACGGCGCCGGCAAGTCGACCACCATCAAGATGCTGACCGGCATCCTCACGCCAAGCGGCGGTCGCATCGAGTCGCTCGGTCTCTCGCCGCACCGGCAGCGCAAGCAGTACGTGCGACGCATCGGCGTCGTCTTCGGCCAGCGCACCCAGCTCTGGTGGGACCTCGCGGTGGTCGAGTCGCTGAAGCTCCTGCTGCAGATCTACGAAGTGCCGGCGTCCGAAGGTGCGGCGCGACTGAAACGGCTGACCGAGCTGCTCGCGCTCGACGAGTTCCTCCACATCCCGGTGCGCAAGCTGTCGCTCGGCCAGCGCATGCGCGCCGACCTCGCGGCCAGCCTGCTGCACGGTCCGGAACTGCTCTTCCTCGACGAGCCGACCATCGGGCTCGACCTCGTCGCCAAGGAGGCGATCCGCGCGTTGCTGAAGCGCGTGAACGACGATTTCGGGACGACGATCCTGCTGACCACCCACGACCTGCGCGACATCGAGGCGTTGGCGCAGCGCGTGATGGTGATCGACGGCGGGAAGATCGTCTACGACGGCAGCCTCGAGGCGCTGCGCGAAGAGGCGGGCGAGGAGTCGACTGCGGAGATCGAGCTGCTCGAGCCGGTGGCTCTTGCCGACCTGGCGCGACTGCTGCCGCGCGTGCGTTTCGAGCAGGACAACCCGCTCAAGCTGCGCGCGCACTTCTCGAAGCGCGAGATTCCCGCGGCCGAGCTGCTGTCGCGGCTCGTCGGCGCGGTCAAGGTGGCCGACATCGCGCTGCCCGAGCCTTCGATCGAGGAAGTGATCCGCCGCATCTACGAGAAGACCGGCCGCTCCGCGATGGTGGCGGCGAAGGCGGCGGGCGCGGCGAGCGGCGCGGCGCGATGAACCCGGTGCGCGCGCTCCATCTGCCGGCCTACGCCGGGTTCTTCGTCGGCCAGTTCCACAAGATGCTGGCCTACCGGACGCGCTACGTGACGGGGATCATCTCCTACCTCGTCTACGTCACGACCTACTACTACCTGTGGCGCGCGGTCTACTCGCATCGTCCGCCGGGCGATTCGCTGGCGGGCTTTTCCGCCAACCAGATGTTCACCTACGTCGCCATCGGCTGGATCGCGCGCAGCTTCTACTTCAACAACGTCGACCGCGAACTCTCCGAGCAGGTGCAGAACGGCACGATCGCCGTCGCGCTGTCGCGACCCGTCTCGTTGCAGGGCACGATCGTCGCCGCGACGCTCGGCGAAGGGCTGTTCCGCTTCCTCTTCTTCACGCTGCCGATCAGCGTCCTGCTCTTCCTGCTCTTCCCGGTCGCGCCGCCCGCTTCGCCGCTGCATGCCGCCGCGTTCCTGATCTCGTGCGTGCTCGCTCTCGCGATCCTGACGCAAGTGAACTTCCTGGTCGGGCTGTGCGCCTTCCCGCTGAAGAACATCGACGGCGTGATGCGCGCGAAGCACTACTTGATCGAGCTCCTCTCCGGGCTGCTGATCCCGGTGTCGATGTTCCCGGGCTGGTTGCAGGGCTTCACCTCCTGGCTGCCGTTCCAGGCGATCTCCTATCTCCCGAGCTCGATCTGGCTCGGCCGCGCGCGCGCCGGCGCCGAGTGGCTGGGCGACGACAAGACGCTGATCGCCCGCGTGCTGCTGGTGCAGTCGGCGTGGGTGGTCGCGCTGACCGCGATCGGCGCCTTCTGCTGGCGCCTCGCGTCGCGCCGTCTCACCGTGCAGGGCGGGTGATCGCGTGCGCACGCTCCGGATCTACGCCGCCCTCTTCGCGCAGATGCTGAAGGTGCGCCTCAGCTATCGAGGCGACTTCGTCGCGGACCTGTTCGCGACGGCGCTCGGCGGGTTGTCGAGCCTCTTCTTCGTGCTGCTCTTCTTCGTCCCGGTGGACGAGCTCGCCGGCTGGAAGAAAGACGAGGTGCTGCTGATCGTCGGCCTGTCGAGCATGAGCTACGGCCTCTTCGCGACCGTCTCCTGGAACCTCTTCGAGTTCGGCGATCGCTACATCATCGAAGGGCGCTTCGATCGCGTGCTGCTGCGCCCGCTGTCGAGCTTCGCGCAGATCCTGTGCGATCAATTCCGCATTCCCGTGCTGGCGGAGACGTTCATCGGCGCCGGGGTCGTCGCTCACTCGTTGCGGCAGCTCCACGTCGGCTTCGGCCCGTTCGAGTGGCTCTTCGTCGCCGTGACGGTGATCTGCGGCGCGCTGATCTACGTCTTCGTCTTCACGATCCTGGCGTCGGTCTCGTTCCACTTCGAGGATCGCGTCGGCGTCGCCCCGCCCGTGTTCAACGTGATCCCGTTCGGGCGCTGGCCGCAGGAGATCTTTCCGTGGCCCATTCGCGGGCTGCTGCGCTTCGTGATCCCGTTCGGCTTCGTCGCCTACTACCCGAGCACGGCGCTGCTCGGACGCAGTCCGCTCGCGGGGTTGGCCATCGCGGCGCCGCTGGTCACGCTCGCGCTCGCGCTGGTGGCCTGGTTCTGCTGGCGACTGGGCGTGCGTCGCTACGAGAGCACCGGGTCGTGAGACTCCCGCGCGAGCGTCAACTCGCGCCGGCTTCGCCCGCCCACTTCGTGCGACCCGCGCCACGCAGCGCCTGCCGCATCCTCACGTAGGCCTTCGCGAAGACGCTGTCCTCGAGGTCGCCCGCCTTGGCGCGGTCGAAGGCGCGCAGCAGGCGCGGCTTGACGTGGCCTGCCGACACCGCGCGCTCGACGAGGTCGCGCTCGACCGCGCCGTCCTGCACCGCTTCGGCGAAGCCGCGCATCCACATCGGCACGAGGTGGTTCTTGTCGTTCTTCCACGGCTGCGTGGAGACGACCGTGTAGTGGGTGAGCCGGGTCTCGCCCGGCTCGTAGTGGTCGAGGTGGTTCCAGGTCGAAGGCAAGGTCTCGCCGATCGCGTCGTGCGCGACGAGGCCGCAGTCGTGGAGCAGTGCGTGGTAGTCGAGGCGGCCGTCATCGAGCCGACGCACGATCTCGCCGATCTCCCAGTCCAGGCGGCTGCAGTCGAGCAGCATCACGCTGAACTGGCGCCCCGGCCGGAAGAAGGCATGGCCCTTCCAGTGGGGCGGCGCCTCGGACTGGACGGTGCACAACACCGGCTGCGCTCCGAATGGCAAGCGCCAAAGCGGCGCGACGTCGCCGAAGACCTGCATGTCGGCGTCGACGTAGAGCGCGCGCCCCGAGTAGCCGGCGAGCTTCGGGATGCAGAAGCGGAAGAAGCTGAACGCGGTTCGCGGCCGGTTGGCGGGATCGCGCGGCGCCGGGATCGCGAGGTCGCGCATCGGATGGAATTCGATCGGACCCGAGGCGTGCTTGCGGAAGCTCCATTCGAGGACGCGCGTCGGCACGTCTTGCGAAGCGTCGGTCCCGCAGTAGATCCGCATCGGTTCAGTCATGGCCTCGGAGATCTTGCCGGTCGACCGGCGGAGGGACAATCTCGCCGCGGGTGGCGGCCGCTGTCGCGATGCAAACGCGCCGCCGTTGTGCGAAACTCCGTGCCGTTCGTGTTGCTTGCCGTCCCCCGCGTTCCGGGAGAAGGTCCCCGTGCCTGATGCTCCGTCGACCGTCCGCGATCCCGTTCGCCCTCGCGAGCGCTTCCTCGTCTTCGGTGCGCCGGAGATCACGCAGGCGGAGATCGACGAGGTCGTCGCCACGCTGAAGAGCGGCTGGATCGGCACCGGGCCGAAGACGGCCCGTTTCCAGGCCGATTTCGCCGCCTACCGACGCGTTCCGGCGGCGGTCGCAGTCAGTTCCGCCACCGCGGCGCTCCACCTTTGCATGGTCGCGCGCGACCTGAAGCCGGGCGATGAAGTGATCACCACGGCGCTGACCTTCTGCGCCACCGCCAACGCCGTCCTGCATGCGGGCGGGACGCCGGTGCTGGCCGACATCGACCCGGTGAGCGGCAACCTCGATCCCGCCGACGTGCGCCGCAAGATCACGCCGCGCACCAAGGCGCTGCTCCCGGTTCACCTCGCCGGCCGCTCGTGCGACATGGACGCGCTGACCGCGATCGCGCGCGACCACGGACTGTGGATCATCGAAGACTGCGCGCATGCCATCGAGACCGAATGGCGGGGGCAGCCGGCGGGCACCTTCGGCGACTTTGGCTGCTACAGCTTCTATGTGACGAAGAACGTCGTCACCGGTGAAGGCGGCATGGTCATCGCGCGCCGGCCCGAGGATCTCGATCGCATCCGCATCCTCGCGTTGCACGGCATGAGCCGCGACGCCTGGAAGCGCTTCTCCGACTCGGGCTACAAGCACTACTCGGTCGTCGAATGCGGCTTCAAGAACAACATGACCGACCTGCAGGCGTCGATCGGCTTGCACCAGCTCGCCCGCGTGGAGCAGAGCTGGCAGCGCCGCGAAGGGATCTGGAAGGCGTACGACCGCGCCTTCGCCGATCTCCCGATCGGCCTCCCCGCGCCAGTCGTCGCGCACGAGAAGCACGCCTATCACCTCTACCAGGTGCGCATCGATCCGAAGCGGTGCGGCGTCGAGCGGGACACCTTCCTCGAGCGGATGACGCAGCAAGGCATCGGCGTCGGCGTCCACTACCTCTCGCTTGCCGAGCACCCCTACTACCAGCGCGAACTCGGTTGGAAGCCCGACGCCTATCCGCACGCGCTCGCCTTCGGCCGTGAAACGGTGAGCCTCCCGTTGACGCCGAAGCTCACCGACGCCGACGTCGCCGACGTGGTCGAGGCGGTCCGCCGCTCGCTGCGGGCCTGACGCGGTCGCGCGATTCCATGCGCGTCCTCTTCCTCGGCCGCAGCCACGGCTTCTCGCTCGCGCCGCTCCTGGCGCTCGCCGAGCACCATGAGATCGTCGCCGTCGTCGAGTCTGCCGGGCGCGGAGCGAAACGCTCGCTGCGGGACCGCGCTCTGGCGGCCTTCGCGCAGCAACGCGGCGTGCCCTACCTCGAGCTCGATCGCGCGAATCGCGACGCGCTCGAGCCGTTCGTGCGCGCCGCTGCGCCTGACCTGCTGGCGATCGCTTCGCTGACGCAGCTGCTCGCGCCGGCGATCCTCGCGCTCCCGCGTCACGGCGCGATCAACCTCCATCCGTCGCTGCTGCCGCGCTGGCCCGGGCCCTACCCGTGGCTCTGGCAGTACCTCGCCTTCGAGCGCGAGATCGGGGTCACGGTGCACGCGCTCGATGCCGGCGAGGACAGCGGCCCGATCTATGCGCAGGAGCGCGTCGCGGTCGAGGTCGGACTCCCGCTCGCCGAGCTCACCGCGCGCGTCGAGCCGATCGGAGCGCGGCTGATGGCGGCGGTGGCGGACGCCTTGGCGGCAGGCACCGCGCAGCCGCAGCCGCAGCCGCAAGGCGCGCGACCGACGCCGCGCGCGCGCGCGGTGCGGCGCGACGAGAAGCTGATCGACTTCGCGAACTGGCCGCTCGACCACTGCTGGCATGCGCTGCGCGGCACGCAGAACTGGCTCGATGGAGTCGACTGGCCGCAAGGACGCTGGCGCGGCGCGAAGTGGGGGATCGGGGCGCTCGAACGCGGCGCCTCTTCGCTCGCGGCGACCGGTTCGGCGGGCCGTGTCGCGCGCGACGGCGCCGGCTACTTCGTGGCCCACCGCGAGGGCAAGATCCGCGTGCTGCCGCGCCTGCGTTGGACTCGGCAGCTGCGGAATCTGCTCGACTTCCGTGCGGCGAAGCGGGGCCGAGGATGAGTGAGGTGCAGGAGCGGTCGATCGTCGCGCTGCAGAGCGTGCCGTACTGGTTGCCGCTGACGTCGACCTGGCTCTTCGCCCAGGTGAAGAGCCTTCCGGCGGCGCGGGTCGAGAGCCGGGTCGTTTGCGACGGCGTCGAGAACCTCGATCAGTTCGCCTGGCCGGCGATCGAGCAGAGGAAGCAGCGCGGGCAGAAGCTCCCGTTCTGGCGTGCCTGGCGCGAGCCGAGCTGGACCCGCTTCGTGGTCGACGCCGCGCGTCGCTCCGGTGCGCGCCTGATCCACTCGCATTGGGGCGACCACGCCTGTCGCGACGTCGAGGCGGCCGCTTCGGCCGGCCTCGCGCATGTCGCGACCTTCTATGGCAAGGACGTCAACTTCCTGCCGCGGCAGAAGCCGAAGTGGCTGGAGCGCTACCGGCAAATGTTCGCGGCCGTCGATCGCGTGCTCTGCGAAGGGCCGCACATGGGGCGTTGCCTCGTCGCGTTGGGATGCCCCCCCGAGAAGGTCGTGGTGCAGCACCTTGGGGTCGATGTCGAAGCGATCGAGTTCCGGCCGCGTCGATGGGACGGTGGCACGTTGCGCTTCTTCATCGCCGGCTCGTTTCGCGAGAAGAAGGGCTTCCCCGATGCCATCGACGCGATCGGCGAGTTAAAGCGCCATCACGCGGATCTGGAGATCACCGTCATCGGCGACGCCAGTTCCGACCCGCGCAGCGGCCCCGAGAAAGAGCGCATCCTCGCCGCCATCGACCGCCACGGGTTGCGCGCGAAGACGCGACTGCTCGGCTACCAGCCGCACGCCGTCTTCTTCGCCGAGGCGTATCGCGCCCACGTCTTCGTCTCGCCGAGCGTGACCGCAGCCGACGGCGACACGGAGGGCGGCGCGCCCGTGAGCCTGATCGACGTCGCCGCCAGCGGGATGCCGATCGTGAGCTCGACGCACTGCGACATCCCGTCGGTGATCCTCGACGGCCGCACCGGACTGCTCGCCGGCGAGCATGATGTCCCCGGTCTCGTGCGCCATCTGCGCTGGCTCGTCGATCATCCGGCGCAGTGGCTCGCGCTCGTGACCGAGGGGCGCCGCCACGTTGAATCGGAGTACCACGTCGGCCGCCAGGGCGAGCGGTTGGCCGCGGTCTACGCGGAAGTCGTCGCACAGCGAACGGCAAGGAGGCCACGGTGATCTTCGGACGCAAAGGGAACCCGCCCGCGACGGAGTCGCTCGAGGCGTTGCGACCGCTGGCCGTGCTGGCGAATGGTCGCAGCGGTGGCACCATCCTGCTCGAAGCGCTCTCTCGCCATCCGGAGCTCGTGGTCTGCCCGCGCTGGCCGCACGAGCAGCGCCCGGCGACGTACGTCGCCTTCGCGCACGCTTCGCTGCGCCTCGTCGAGGCGGTCGAACCGTCCGGCCATGAGCCGGCGAAGAGCGTCTACGAGAATGGTCGCTCGCCCTTCTCGAGTCGCGAGGAAGAACTCGAACGGGACTACGCCGAATCGGTGCTCGCGCCGCTCGCTGCCGCGGCGCGCGCCGGCGTCTCCGATTTCTATCGGCGCCTCGCAAGATCGCTCGGCAAGGCGGCCGTGCGCGGCTTCGCGGAGAAGGTCTACGTCAACTTGATGGTCGAGTTCGCGCGCCAATGGCCGAACGCCTGCATGCTGCTGCTGGTCCGCGATCCGCGCGACGCCGTCGTCTCGGCCTCCGACTTCTTCTATCGCGAGGGCGATGGCGCGGCGCCGCGCGCGGGGCGATCGCAGGCGCTCGCCGAGCTGCTCGCAGGCAACTACGGCCAGGCATGGACGCGGTTGCCCGCGCGGCTCGACGCGGCGCGCGCAGCGGGCGTCACCGTTCACATCGTGCGCTACGAAGAGCTGCTGACGGCGACGGAGGCGGCTCTCACGCAGGTGGCGCAGTGGGCGGGCCTCTCCGTCGACGGCGTCGCCGCGATGGCGAGCGCCTTTCGCGAAGAGCCGCAGCGCAAGAGCCACCTCACTTCGGAGTCGCCGCAGGCATCGATCGGCCGCTGGCGGCGCGACCTCGACGCGCCGTTGCGTGCCGAGCTCGAGCAGGCGCTCCGGCCGGCGGCGCGCGCGCTCGGATACGAATGACGCCAAGCTGCGACGTGGCGGTGATCGGCGCCGGGCTTGGTGGCCTCGCGACCGCCGCCCGATTGGCGCGTGCGGGGCTGCGCGTCGTCGTGATCGAAGCGCACGCGCTTCCCGGCGGCTGCGCCTCCTGGTTCACGCGCGATCGCTGCCGCTTCGATGTGGGTGCGACGACCCTCTCGGGACTGCAGCCGGGCCAACCGGTGGCGCAGTTGCTTGAACACCTTTCGCTCGACCTGCCGCGCGTCGCGTGCGATCCGGGAGTCGTCTTCCATGACCGGCACGGGGTCGTGCGCCGTTTCGCCGATCCGAAGCGTTGGCAGGCGGAGGCAGCGCGCGCGTTCGCGGGCGAGGGTGACTGCGCCGGCTTCTTCGCCTCCGCGGAAGCGCTTGCCGATCGGGCGTGGGCGCTGCTGCCGTTGGCGGGCGGCGTGCCGCCGGGTTCGTGGCGGGAGGTGCTCGCGCTGCTGTCGCCGCGTCGGCTTGCGCTGCTGCCGCTGTTGCCGGCGCTGCGTCGCAGCGTGGCGACGGAACTTGCCCGTCACGGCATCGCGTCCGAAAGCCGCTGCGCGCGCTTCGTGGGCGAGCAGCTCGCCATCACCACGCAGCACGAAGCGGAGCGGACGCCGTGGTTGTTCGGGGCGCTCGGACTCGCCTATCCGCGCGATACGTGGGCGGTCGACGGCGGCCTGTCAGCGTTCGCGCAGGCGCTCGCCCACACACTGCGGCAGGACGGGGGCGAGCTGCGCCTGCGTGCGCGCGTCGTCGGTTTGCGACGCGGCACGCGCGTCGAACCGTGGCGCATCGACATCGAGGGCGGGGCGACGCTCGAGGCGCGCGCGGTGGTAGCCAACACTCCGCTGTCGACGCTGGCGATGTTGCTGCCCGAGCTGTCGGCGTTCGCGGCGAGGAAGCTGCGTGGCGGCGTTGCGGTCGGCGCGTTCACGCTCTACGCGGGGGTGAGCGACGACTTCGATGATCTCGGCACGCCGTTCCACCAGCTCGAGCTCGAGCGGCCGTTGCCACACCTGCCGGCGCGCTCGCTCTTCCTCTCGTTCTCGCGGCGAGGCGAGGCGGGGCGGGCGCCGCCGGGTCGACGCGCGCTGACCGTCTCCACCCATGTCGCTCAACCGAAGGAGTGGGCGCGAGGCCGCTATTGCGCCGATGCGACGGCGGTAGCGCAAGTCGCGGAGGCGATGCGCGAAGCGATCGTGGCCGCGTTCCCGGAACTCGGTCGCACGCCCTTCGCGCCGTTCCTTCCGGGCACGCCGCGGACGTTTGAGCGCTACACCGGGCGCGTCGATGGCGAGGTGGGAGGGCTCGGCCACAGCCTCGCCAAGCCGCCGTGGCAGTGGGCTGGCGCGCGCTCGCCGTTGCGCGGCCTCTACTTGGTGGGCGACACGATCTTCCCGGGCCAGGGCACGCCCGCAGTGCTTCAGGGGGCGGCGGCGGTCGCAGCGGCGCTGCTGGCCGACGCGCGGAACTCGTAGCGGCGCATCGCGTCACCCTGTTCGCGCTCGATCTCAGCGAGCATCGCGGGCGTCAACGTCTCGCGCCACTTGTCGTGGGTCGCGCGCACTCCGGCCGTCGCCCTCGCGAGCAAGGCGTCGTCGTACGTCAGTCCGCAGAAGTCGAAGACGCGGCGCATCGCGGCCTGGGGGGCCGCCAGCAACTCCTCGTACTGCACCGGCAGGAAGCGGCCGGGGCGCGCCCGCGCCTGCTCGGCGAGCGACTCGTGGACGACGCGGTGGTGCCATGCCGCGGCGAGGTGCTGCGGCCGACGCGCCTGCTCCTGCCAGCCGGGAGCCCGCACCCCGAACCACTGTCCGGTGAAGTCACGCTCGCGCTTCACCATGGTGGAGGCCACCACCGCACGCCAGTCGCGCAGCGGCTGCAGGAAAAGGGCGTCGGGCCACAGCGCCGCCAGGAACTCCACCTGCAGCGAGTGGGCCGGAAGCTTGTTCGAGTAGCGGCGCGCGCCGCGCAGCCGCAGCACGGCGGCGATGCGCTCCTCGTACCAGGCGCGCACTTGCGGCGTCGCATCGTTTGCGTCGGCGACGTCGAGATCGCGGCGCGGGAAGAAGTGGAACCAGATGCTGCGCGACTCGCGTGGAGTGTCGCGATAGGCGCCGATGAGGCCTCCGACCTTGGTCACCCAATGGGCGAGGCGCGGCGAGTCGGGGTAGTTGCGGTTAGCGCGGTTGAAGTAGCCGACGTCGGGATGCGCGACGAGGCACTGGTAGAGCAGCGTCGTGCCGCAGCGCGGCGGGGCGACGATGAAGATCGGGCGGTCGATGGCCATGGGACGGGGAGTGTAGCGGTGCCATCGGGAGTGGCATGAGATCGCCGCGCGCGCGCTAAGTTGCTCCGCCCCATCGGGCGGCGCGCGAAGGCGCGGTAGCACATCGAATCGTGGAGTTCCGACGTGAATCCCTGGCGCGGCCTCGCCGGTCTCCCGCGCGCGAGCTTCCTGATCGCGCTGGCCACCTTCATCAATCGCGCCGGCGTGATGGTGCGTCCGTTCCTGGTCCTCTACCTCGTGCAGCGATTGGGTTTCGAGGAGGCGACGGCCGGCTGGGTGCTGTCGCTCTACGGCGCGACGACGCTGGTGGCGGCGCCGCTCTCGGGATGGCTCTCCGATCGCTTCGAGCCGCGGCGGGTGCTGCGGATCTCGCTGGTGGCGGCGGCGCTTGCGGTCACCTGCTATCCGCTGGCGCAACGGCTCGAGACCGTGCTGCTGGCGACCTTCGCCTTCGCGCTGTGCAACGAGATGCCGCGGCCCGCACTGATGACGTTGGTGGCCGAGGTCGCCCCCGATCACCTGCGCAAGCAGGCATTCGTCCTGTCGCGCCTCTCGGTCAACTTCGGGCTCTCGATCGGCCCGGCGCTCGGCGGGCTGTTGGCCGAATGGGACTTCCTGGTCATCTTCTGGGTCGATGCGGCGGCGAGCCTGGTGGCAGCGCTGGTGCTGCTGCGCACGCCGCTGCCGGCTGCCGTTCGCCACGAGCGGCCGAAGGGCTCGGCGCTGGGCGTGCTGATGCGCGACCGGGCGTTGCTCTGCTTCTTCGCGGCGACCGTGCTGAACGCGGTCATGTTCTTCCAGCACGACTCGACGATGGCCTACTACATGACGCATCACCTCGGGATGCGCAAGTACGACTACGGCCTCACGATCACGGTCAACACGCTCTTGATCGTGCTGCTCGAAGTCGAGGTCAACACGCAACTCGCGCACTGGAGCCATCGCCGTTCGCTGGTGGTGGGTGGCCTGCTGACCGCGGCGGGCTTCGGCGCGATGGCGTTCGCCGACACGTGGTGGACGATCGTCGGGACCGTCGTCATCTGGACCTTCGGCGAGATGATCGCGATGCCGGCGATGTTGGCGTTCATCAACGAGCTCGCGCCGCCGAATCGCCGCGGCCTCTACATGGGCACGCTGACGCTCGCGTTCGGCGCCGGGCTGACGGTGGGGCCGAAGTTCGGCATGACGCTGCTCGAGCACTACGGACCGCACGTGTTGTGGGCGGCGATCGCCGCGGTCGGGCTGTGCAGCGTGCTGCTCTATCGACGGCTGCCCGAGCGGCACGATCCCGCGACGCCGGTTGGCTGAGAGCGCGGTGGCTCCACTCGTGGCGCAGGGTTAGCGGTCGCTTGGCCGCTCGACGGGAGGGAGTTCCTGGGACGGCGCGGCCGGAGTCGACTTCGGGGGCGCCGGGTCGGTCGGTTCAGGGTCGCCGACGCTGAGGAACAGCAGCACGAGGACGACGAGCACCGCCACGGCGAGCAGCACGAAGAAGCTGCAGCCGCGCGCGCTGTTGTGGACGGGCCGCTGAATCGACTCGAGGCGCCGCAGCGCGTCCTCGAAGCGGCCGCTGTCGGCGGGGGCAACCGGGCGCGCGATGGGCGGCGCCGGGCTGGCGACTGGAATGCCGCCGAGCGCGGCGCCACACCACTCGCAACGATCGGCGGCGGCGTCGGCGAGGTTGCCTGCGCACGAAGAGCACTTGCGACCGGCGCCTGCCATCGCGGAGATCCCTGGTTGGAGCGAGGCCACGAGTCGACGACTCTTCCGTGGCAGGAGCGGCCACTACGAGCGAGCGGTGCGACCCGTTCGGCCGCGCCGCCGCGCTCGCCCCGCTGCGGCTTCACTCAGCCGGAAACCTTGAGCGTGAACTCCTTCCACGCGGTCTCGAACTCGGCGAAGTCGACTCCGGCGAACGCTTCCCGCAGCGCGGTGTCGAGTGCCGACTCGGAGACCTCGCCCTCCTGCATCGGCTGGAACCCCGGATCGGGCGGCGGTTCGTCGCCCCCTTCGCCGCCCGGTTCGGTCGGGTCGGCCGGTTCAGTCGGATCGGCAGGTTCGTCCGGATCGTCGGGGCCGCCGGGCTTCTTCGGATCGTCCGGCGCTGGCGGTTCTTCGTCTCCACCGCGGCGCTTGAGCTTGCCTTCCTTGTTCACCTCGCGCTTCAAGGTGTTGAAGTAGGTGTCGAGGATCTTGCCCCACTTCTCGGCGTACTTCTTGTTGTTCGGAACCTCTTCGCGCAGGAAGTAGATGAGGCTCCAGCCCTGCGCGTAGCTCACACCCGGGTAGCTGTAGTAATCGCCCTGGCTGAAGGCGACGAGGTCCTTGATCGGGGTGTAGCCCTTGTCGCTGGCGTAGATCCGGCGTTCCTTGCCGCTCTTCTCATCCTTCTGCACCGCCGAGTCGCGCGGGCCCTGCCGGATCGCCGCCTTCACCGTGCCGACTCGCCAATCGAACGGGCCGATCTTCCACTTGTTCGACTTCCACTTGGCGCCCGCGTAGTAGTCGCCGTGGCCCTCGTTGAACCAGGAGTGGGGGGCGACGCTGCCGACGCTGTAGAAAATGTACTGGTGGAACGCCTCGTGGTAGAGCACCGCGAGCGTGTCGTCGTCGATCTGCTTGGCCGGGCTCGCGTCGTAGAAGACGAGTTCCTCGGCGTAGCTGTTCCAGTAGCCCGCCGAGCCGCCCGGTCCGCCGTATTTGTGGTACTCGTTGCGATCGCCGCAGACGCGCACGATCGAGACCGACTTGATCGGCTCGGCCGGCGGGAACTGCACTTCATAGATCTGTTCGCGGATGCCTTCGATTCGCTTGGCGAGCGTCTCCGCCAGCAGCCGGTTCTTGGCGCCTTTCGTGTTGTAGATGATGACGTAGTTCTTCTTCGGGCTGATCTCGACTCCCCAGCCCTTCACGAGCCCCTTCTGGATCTCGCCGCGGCGCTTGGGCGAGATGTTCACGCCGTCGAGCACCTTGTCGAGGTTGACCACGTCCTTGGCCTTGTCGTCGAAGAAGACGAACGACTTGGCCATCGTCTTCAGCGCCGGCTCGAACTCCTTGCGTCGGCGTCCCGGCCCCGTGAAGCGGATGCCGTACTCGATCCCCTCTTTCTCGAACGCGACCAGCATCACCAACAGCGTCGTCGATTGATCCTTGGGGTTGTTGCCGCGCTGGATCTCGTGCGTCCAGAGCTTCCCGTCGACCTTGTCGTACGAGGTGATCTTCTTGAACGACGCCGGGTCGCAGGGCTTGTCGCCCTTCCCCGGGATCAAGGTGCCAAACGCGAGATCGAAGACGGACTTCGGAGCGTTCGCCGACTCGAGCAGGCGGCGTACCTCCTCGTCGTTGATCTTCTTCGGGTCGACTCCGGTGACCGGTCCGGCGGCGCCGCTCTTCTTGTCGAGTCGGTAGACATTGATCTCGGGGGTGAACCAGTCGCCGCGATCGCCCTTCTCGTAGAACTTCGCGACCTCGTACTTCTCGGTGATCTCGACGGGTACCTGCTCCCATTCGGCGTACATCTTGAACGAGAACTTGTGGACCGGATCGCGGTAGGAGCGGCTCGGCACATCGAGCGCCGCGCTCGTTGCGTGCGGCACGAAGCCGACGGCTGCGAACGACGTCGCGGCGACCACGAGACTCTTGATCCACTGCATCGTTGAACTCCCCCTGCGAACGTTGGTGCGAACTTACCGGCCGGGCGGCCTAGCGGTGCGAAGGCCGTGGCAGGTTAGCGGTCGCCCGGAAACGGCGCCTTGTGCTGACCTAAGACCACCGGCGGTCGATCTAGTTCGCGCGCCGTTGCGCCTTCGGTGCCGCTCACCGGCGGATCTTTGGAACGAGCGGGGGTGCCCGGGGTTCCGCCGATGACATTTGGGTGACGGAGCCGCTGGCGAACGCACCATCGCGTCGCTGCTCCGCTCGCCTTCAGCGCTTGGGTGCCTCGATGCGGTGGACGGCGCCGGCGGCGAGCGGCCCGTGGGTCGATCGTTGCCCGTCGGGCCAACGCACTTCGATCGACTCGGCCGCCGCCGCTTCGCCAAGGGCGAAGAAGAGTCGTGTGTCGTGGAAGGCGAGGTAGCTGCTGGTGCCGCGCACCTCGTCGACCTCTGACTGGCCGTTGGCGGTGATGCGGACCTGTGCGCCGAGCGCCTGCCGATTCTTCGCCGCTCCGACGAGAGAGATCCCGATCCAGCGCGGCCCGCCGCCGTCGTGGCAGGTCCGGTTCTCGAGCAACGCCGGCGCGCCGTTCCAGTGGCCGATCACCGCGTCGAGGTCGCCGTCGTTGTCGAGATCGCCGAGCGCGAGTCCGCGTCCGACCTGCCGCGTGGCGAAGTAGGCGCCCGCCTCCTCGGCCGGCAGTCGGCGGAACTTGCCGTGACCGTCGTTGGCCATGAACAGCGGCGGCTGGCGGAACGTCTGCGCCGGCTCGTAGCGCTCGACGTTGTCGATCACGTGTCCATTCGCGATCAGCGCGTCCTGGTCACCGTCGAGGTCGGCGTCGAAGAGTTCGCAGCCGAACCCGACGTAGAGCAGCGAGGGCGGCCCGAAGCCGCTCGCCTGGCTGCGATCGTCGAAGCGCCCGTGACCATCGTTGCGGTAGAGGTTGTTCACCTCCATCGCGAGGTTGGCCACCACGAGGTCGAAGTCGAGGTCGCCATCGACGTCGCCGAAGTCACTGCCCATCGCCGCGGTGCTGACGCCGGACCCATCCACCGCGACCCAGGCGTCACCGGCGACTTCGGTGAAGCGCAGGCTGCCGTCGTTGCGCCAGAGGAAGTTCGGCGTCGAGTCGTTGGCGACGAAGAGATCGACGTCGCCGTCGCCGTCGTAGTCGGAGGGCACTGCGCCGAGCCCCGCGCCGCCGAGCCCCGCCACGCCGAGAGCGTCGCTCGCGTCGACGAAGCGGCCGCCGTCGTTGCGGAAGAGGTGATCGGGCGACGGTTTGAACTCGTCGGGATGGCAGTAGCTGCGCCACTCCTCGCCCCTCGACAAGTTGCCGCAACCCGGGTGGTCGAGGACGAGATCGACGTAGCCGACGACGTAGAGATCGAGGTCGCCGTCCTGATCGAAGTCGACGAACGCGGCGGCTGTCGACCACTCGGGAGCTTCCGCGCCGAGCTCCGCGGTGACGTCGGTGAAGCGGCCGTTCGTGGCCACGTCATTGCGCAACCACGTGTTGCGCCCGGCGTTGACGAGGTAGAGGTCGGGATCGCCATCCCCGTCGATGTCGGGACAGGCCGCCGCATAGGTGCAGGTCGAGTCGAAGGCGCAAGTCGCGGTGGTGACGTCGGTGAAGTGGAAGCCGCCATCGTTGCGATAGAGGCGATCGCGCAGATCGCGGCCGCGTGGATCGAATCCCGGCAGCGCCGCCCCTTGGGCGAAGAAGAGGTCGAGGTCGCCGTCGCCGTCGTAGTCGAGCAGGCTGACGCCGCCCGAGTTGATCTCGACCAGCAGCTTCTTGCCCGCGCCGCCGCTGCAGTGGACGAAGTCGACGCCGCTGCCGGCGCCGCGCTCGACGAAGCGGCCGGGCCGACTCGGAGCTTCGGTCACCGGCGAAGGCTCGGTCCGCGCGGTCGGGGCGAGCGCTCCAGTCGGCGACGGCGGCGAGGCAGCGGGCGAAGCAGCAGGTGAAGCAGCGGGCGAGAGCGTCGACGTTGCGGGAGGCGGCTCGCAGCCGCACAGCAGCAGCGCCCACGACGCGCGCCATGAGAGGCGGCCGTTCATGTGCCGTCGGTCCACGCGCGCAGCGTTCGCTCGAAGAGGTCGCTGTCGACCGCCTGCGGCTGGCCGCGCCGCCAATCCTCGAGCACGGTCCGCACCACGCCGCGCGGTACGGCTGGATCGAGCCGTTCCATCGATTGGACGCGTTGGCGCGCCGCGTCGATCTCGCCGTTGCCCGCGAGCGCGCGCGCGGTGAGCCAGTGCAGTTCCGCGCTTGCTCCATCGCGCGCCTCGATCTCCGCCACCGTGACCTTGGCGCCCACGAAGTCGCCGCCTTCGAGCTGGTCGCGAACGAGCGAGTGGAGCAGGCGCTTGTGCTCGGGCCAGGCCGTGGCGAGCTCGCGCCACAGCGCGGTTCGGCGCGCGGCATCGTTCACGTAGCGCGCGGAGAGATGGTCGCGCAGCGCGCGCAGCAGTTCATGGATGCGCGCCTCCTTGGCGGCGCCGTCGACGTCGGCGGCCTTGCTCAGCAGCTGCGACAACAGGTAGTGGGCGCGCACGTTCTCCGGATCGACCTGCAGCGCGCGGCGCACCGCCGATTGCGCCTCGGCCGGTCGATCGAGTTGCGCCAGCAGGTCGGCCAGATGGACCAGGGCACCGCCGCGCTGAAGCACCGGCACCGAGTCGGCGCTCGCCAACGCGTAGAACCGCAGCGCCTCATCGGTCCGGCCGTCATTCGCGCAGAGGTCGCCGAGGGCGCTCGCGGCCCAGGCGCGCCGCCCGACGGCGGTGTCCGGCAGCTCGCTCAATGCGTGGCGCAGCAGCGGTTCCGCGCGAACGGTGTCCTGCAACGCGGCGCGCGCGACGCCTTCCCCGACCATGGCGTGAAGCTGACCCGGCACCACCAGCTGCGCGCGGCGCAACTGCAGCAGCGCCAGGCCGAAATTCTGCTCGGCGCCCGGCTCGAGCAGCAGGAAACCGTACTCGACCAGCGCCCCAAGATGGGCCGGGTCGAGCTCGAGCGCCCGCTCGAAGGCACGCACCGCGCTGCGACTGCGGAACGCGCCGCGCTGCGCGATCGCCTGCTGGAACCACAACGCAGCGCCCGCTTCATCGCCCTTTTGCGGCGTTGCGATCCACGCGTCGAGCACGCCGTCGCCTTCGACGGCGGTCGCGTCTGCCGCGATCGTCGCCTGACCGGGCGCGGGGCCTGGCTGCAGTGTCGACGCATCCGGTCGCGGTGTCGCGCCCTCGGGACCGCAATGCGGCAGCAGCAGCAGCGTCGCGAAGAGCGCCGCGAGCTTCGCGCCGCGCCCGCTTTTCGACGCCGCACGCACCTTCGGGGCGGCCTTCCAATCGCGATGGTCGGGGCCGGCGACCGTCGGCAGCTCCGCGATCCAGCCATCGGTCGCATCGGGGCGCAGGTCGGCGTAGCGGACGTAGGGCTTGAGGTCGATCACGGGCGTGCCATCCAGCATGTCGAGCCCGCGCACGCGCAGCCGCGTGCCGCGCACGTCGAGGAGCTGCACGACCGAGAGGCCGATCGGATTGGGGCGATGCGGCGAGCGAGTCGCGAAGAGGCCCCGTTTCTTCGTGTCGCGCGGCGGGACGACCTGCGCGTTCCAGCCGCGGCTGAAGTTGCACCAGAAGAGGACCCACAGGTGGCTGAAGCCCTTCAGGTCCTTGAGACAGTTCTGCAGTCCGGCGCGCAACACGATCTCGCCGTCGGCAACCGGATCGACGCCCGGCTGGCGTGGCGTCCCGACATGCACGCGAAACGGCGAGCGCACCACGCCGATCGGATGGACCGCGTACTCCATCGCGTCGGCAGGTTCGGGATGTCGTGCGGTCAAGGGCGGCGCCTCGCTCAGTACGCGCGGCGCTTGGCGGACGGCTTCGTGGTCGGGTTGGCCGCCGGCGCGAGGAGTGTCGGCTCCTCTTCGTCGGCGCTCTCGGCTTGCGCGGCGTCGTCAGCGGCGTTGCGCGACAGCGCCTCGAGCAGCGCCACGATCGCCGCGACGTCGTCGTCCGAGAGTTCGATCGGCGCGATGCGCGCATCGAGATGGTCGTTCTTGTTGCCGCCCCGAGCGTAGTAGCGAACGACCTCGTCGAGGGTCGCGAGGCTGCCGTCGTGCATGTACGGAGCCGTCTTCGCCACCATGCGCAGCGTCGGTGTCTTGAAGGCGCCGCGATCGGCCTCGTCGGCGGTGACGGTGAAGCGGCCCGGCTCGGGCAGGCCATCCTTCACGCCGACGCCGGTGTTGTGGAACTTCTCATCGCTGAAGTTCGGCCCCGCGTGGCACTTCCAGCACGCGCCCTTGCTCTCGAAGAGCCACAGCCCGCGCCGTTCCTGCGGCGTCAACTTCCCTTGCGCGGCGCGGAAGCGATCCACCGGCGAGTCGCCGACCACGAGGCGGCGGACGAACTCCGCGAGCCCGTGCGACAGCGAATCGGCGTCGGGTTGCGGCGCGCCGGCGGCAGCGAAGAGCGCTCGGTAGTCGGAGTCATTCGCGAGGCGCGCGATCGCGTCATTCAGCGGCAGCGCCATCTCGTGCGGGTTCTCGATGGGCATCAGCACTTGCGCCTCGAGCGTGGCGGCGCGGCCGTCCCAGAAATGGGTGGTCCCGAAGGCGCGGTTGAAGATCGGCGGCGAGTTGCGATCGCACCGCTCGCCGCCGACGCCGAGTGGCTGCACATCGTTGGTGGCGAACGCGGCGGCTGGATCGTGGCACGAGGCGCAACTGACGGTGCGGTCGAGCGAGAGGATCGGATCGAAGAAAAGGCGGCGGCCGAGCGCGAGACGCGCCATTGCGAGCGGGGTCGACTCGACTCCCGGGACGACGTCGCCGAGTCCCAGCCGCGCGGCGCCGAGCAGGTCGGCATCGCGCAGCGTGTCGGCGGGGAGAGGCGGCTTCTTGTCGTCGTCGCCCGTCGAACCGAGCGGTGCGATCACGAGCAGCAACGTGCTCCATGTCAGCGATCGATTCAGCGTCATCGAACCACTCCTTGCGCGAACTCGAGGATCAGGTCGCGCAGTCGTTCACGGTGCGCGGTCAGTCGGTGGTCGCCGCCCGCGATCGTCACCAGCCGCGGGCGCTGGGGGACGCACTGACGCGCGAACTCCTCGCTGACTTGCACGGGGGTCGTCTCGTCCGCGGTGCCATGGATCAGCAGCAGCGGGACTCGCGACTCGTCGAGCAAGCGCTGATGAGGGTAGCGCTGCGCGTCGAGGACGGCTTGCCAGCGCAGGTCGAACTCGAACCAGGGACCGACGAAGTGGTGGCGCCCCTCGCGCTCCCAGCGTGCGCGACCGTCGGGTCCGACCGCGGCGAGGTAGCGCTCGAGCAGCCGAAACGCCGGCGCGATCAGCACCTGGCCGAGGATCGGCAACGGTCGCTCGGGCGCGAGCAGGGCGTGCCACGCGGCGATCAACCCGCCGAGCGATGCGCCGACGAGCAGCAGCGCGCGTGGCGGCGTCCCGGCGCGGCCGCTCGCCAGCTCGGAAACCACCGCCGCGACGTCGGCAAGCTGACGTGACATCGACAGCTCGTCGAAGCTTCCTCCCGACTCGCCGTGGCCGCGGAAGTCGAAACGCGCGAAACCGAATCCGCGCGCAGTCAGTTCCTGTTCGAGGTAGGTCGCCTTGGTGCCGCCGCGATGCGAACCGAGCCCATGCAGGTAGAGCACCAGCGGCGCGTCACCGCGCGCGGGCGTCGCATCGAGCGCGAGCGGCTCGCTGTCGTCGAGTTCGATCACGTAGCGCAAGAAAGTCCTCAGGAACGCGCGCGGCGCACCGCCCGCGGCGCCGCGCTACCTTGGGACGCGCGGGCGAGGAGTGCAAGCGCATGCAGCGATCGCGGACGAGTCGACGGCTCGAATGGGCGCTGGCCTGCGGGCTCACGATCGGGTGGATGGAGGCCGCGAGCGCCGATGGGGCGCCCGTCGACGGAGCGATCGGCCCGCCGCCGACACCCGCCGAGCTGTTCTCCCGCACCTACTACCGTGCCCTTTCGCTGCGGCCCGACGGCGCTCGCGTGCTCAGCTTCGAGGTCGACGGCGTCACCGGCACCGAGCTGCGCGTGGTCGATCACCGCCTCACGCGAGCCGCCGGCGAAGCGCAGCCGCCGCTGGTCCTGGCGAACACGGCGCTCGGCGACGTCGCGTGGGCTCGCGACGGTCGCGCCGCGTTCGTGCTGCGGGCGCCTCCGCAGGCAGAGGTGTGGATCGCTCCCGACGACGAGCCGGCCCGCCTTGCGCTCTTCCCCGACGAGTCGCGCGGAGTCTTCGAGCTCTTCTGGCGCGCGCGCGGCGGCGTCGAGGAGTTGCTGGTGCTGCACGTCGTCGAGGGGCCAGGCTTCCGCACGGCGCGACTCTCTCGCGCCGATCTCGCGACGCGCGAGCTGGGCGAGACGCTGCTCGACTTCGGAAGCCTCACCATCGAGGACGCGGTCCTTTCGCCCGATGGGCGCAGATTGGCGCTCATCGCGACCGAGCGTCCACGCGGATCTCCCGAGGGGGAGCCGCTCGATCTCTACGTCGCAGACCTCGCGACGGGGGCGCTGCGCTGCCTGAGCGACGGCAGCGGCATCGCCAGTCGTCCCGCGTTCGACGCCGACTCGAACCAACTCCACTGCGCGTGGTGGTCGGCGCCGACGCTCTTGCATCCCGGCAAGCGCGACCTGGTGCGCTTCGACCTCGAGTCGGGATTGCAGCGCAACCTGACGCGATCGCAGCCGCTGTCGCTGGGGGATGGCGTGCTCGGCTTTCGCGAACGGCTCTGCGTCGATGCGAGCGGCCGCGTCGTGACCGTCACGCAGCACGGGCTCGCGGACCATGTCGTCGTCATCGAACCGGAAGGGCGTGGCTGCGAGCCGCCGACGGCGCGCTTCGTCACCGCGGGACTCCGCTCCTGGCAGTGGTTCGACCTCGCTCGGAACGGGACGTTCGTGGCGGTCGAGTCGACGCCGGGATGCCCGGAACGGCTGGTCAGCGGATCGAGCCGCGATTGGGAAACGTCGCTCCTCGCCGAGCCCAACGCGGCGCTGGCGCGACGATCGCTCGCGCGTGCGGAGTCGATCCGCGTGGCGATGCCGGAGGCGGAGGCTTGTGAAGCGCTTTGGCTCACGCCTCCGACACCGGCGCCGTGGCCGACGCTCTTCCTGCTGCATGGCGGCAGCAACGGGCGCCAGACGGCGCGCTTCAACGACGGCTATGCGCAGGCCTTTGCGTCCGCCGGCTTCGCGGTCTGCGCGCCGAACTTGCGCGGATCGGCCGGCTACTCGACGATCTTCAGCGACGCCAATCGCGGCGACTTCGGTGGGCGCGAACTCGACGACCTCGATGCCGTCGTCGTTGCGCTGGTCGAGCAAGGACAAGTCGATCCGAGCCGCCTCTACCTGCTCGGCCACAGCTACGGAGGCTTCCTCACCGAGCTCGCCATCGCGCAAAGCTCGCGTTTCGCGGCGGCGGCCGCGTCGGCGGGGGTCAGCGATTGGCGTCGGTTCGCCGCGACGAGCGACCTGCCGCAGCTCGCGCTGCTCGGCCTCGGCGGTGCGCCGGCGGAGTCGTCGCGGCGCTACGAAGAGCGCTCGCCACTTTGCCAGTGCCATGCGATCGACACCCCGCTGTTGCTCTTCCACGGTGGGCGCGACCGACGGGTGCCGCTCGAACAGAGCGTCCTGCTCGAGCGCGCCCTGCGCGTCGCGGGACGAGTGTGCGAACTGGTGATCGAGCACGACGAGGGGCACCTGTTCCGCGGGCGAGCGGCGCAGACGCGCTGGATCGAGCGGACGATCGCCTGGTTCGATTCTCACCGCCGCTGATGTTCGGATATCGAACTCATAAGAGGCCGGCTCTCCTGGGCGGGGCAAGTTGAGAGGGCGTTCGTTCCGACAACCCGCCTATTGCATCATCAAGTCATGAAGTCATGATTCATCAATCGTGACCGCCCCGCTGACCAGCCTCCTGAAGATCCTCGCCGACCCGACCCGCCTGCGCCTGCTCGGCCTGTTGGCGCGCGAAGAGCTGGCCGTCGGAGAGCTGGCGCGCGCCGTGGCGATGTCGCAATCGCGCGTCAGCAACCACCTGAAGGTGCTGCGCGAGGCGCAACTCCTCGACGAGCGGCGCGAGGGCGCGCACGTGCTCGTTCAGCTGGCGCGCGGCGAAGCGCTGCCCGACGACTTGTGGGCGGCGATCGAGAGCCGGCTGGCGGCGATCGACGGGCGCGCCGACGACCTCTCCCGGCTCGGGGCAGTTCTGGAAGCGCGGCGCAACAAGAGCCGCGCCTTCTTCGATCGTGTCGCGCCCGAATGGGACATGGTCGGCAGCGCGTTCGAGCGAGGGCTGGCGCGTTGGCGGGCGCTCGCTTGCCTGGTCGCGCCCGGCCTCGTCGTGGCCGACGTCGGCTGCGGCACGGGCTACATGGCGCGCGCGCTGGTGCGCGTCGTCGACCGCGTCATCGCCATCGACCACTCGAGCGCGATGCTGGCGCGCGCTCGCGAGAACCTGGCCGACCACCTCGCCCACGTCGAACTGCGCCAGGGCGAACTCGACCATCTGCCGCTCGCCGATGGCGAGGTCGACGCGATCTTCGCGAGCCTCGTCCTTCACCACGTCCCCGACCTCTTCGCCGCGCTGCGCGACATGCGCCGCGCGCTCAAGCCGGGCGGTCGTCTCGTCATCACCGACCTCCTTCCGCACAAGGAAGCGTGGATGGGCGAGACGATGGCCGACTTGAAGCTCGGTCTCGACGCCACCGACCTGAAGAGCCGCGCCGAGAAGGCGGGCTTCGTCGACGTCGCCGTCGATCGCGTCGAAGACGCCTACGTCGTCGAGGCGCCCGGCGGCCGGCGCGTCGCGTTGCCGCTTTTCCTGATCCACGCACGGGTGCCGCAGAACGCCGCGAACGACGCGGCGCGCGGCCTGCCCGCATCGATCCGCCAAATCCCGGAGCTCCCGTAGCGCAAGCTCCGGAAGCCCAAACTGGAGAGAGTCGCGATGAATCCGCTCGTCATGGATCCGAAGTTCACGGACTTCAAGGTGAAGGACCTGTCGCTCGCGGCAGCCGGCCGCAAGGAGATCGAGATCTCCGAGCCGGAGATGCCCGGCCTGATGTCGTTGCGCGCCAAGTACGGCAAGAGCAAGCCGCTCGCCGGCGCGCGCATCGCCGGTTGCCTGCACATGACCATCGAGACCGCGATCCTGATCGAGGCGCTCGTCGATCTTGGCGCCGACGTGCGCTGGAGCAGCTGCAACATCTTCTCGACCGAGGATCACGCGGCCGCCGCGATCGCCGCGCGCGGCATCCCGGTCTTCGCCTGGAAGGGCGAGACGGAAGCGGAGTACGACTGGTGCATCGAGGAGTCGCTCAAGTTCGCCGGCGGCAAGGGGCCGAACCTCCTGCTCGATGACGGCGGCGACCTCACGTGGATGGTGCACCAGAAGATGCCGCACCTGCTGAAGGAGCTGCGAGGCGTCAGCGAAGAGACGACGACGGGAGTTCATCGCCTCTATCAGGCGCACGAGAAGGGGCTGCTCAAGGTCCCGGCCATCAACGTCAACGACTCGGTGACCAAGAGCAAGTTCGACAACCTCTACGGCTGCCGCGAGTCGCTCGCCGACGGTCTGAAGCGCGCCACCGGCGTGATGGTCGCCGGCAAGGTCGTCGTCATCGCCGGCTACGGCGACGTCGGCAAGGGCTGCGCGCAGTCGATGCGAGGCTTCGGGGCGCGCGTCCTGATCACCGAGATCGACCCGATCTGCGCGCTGCAGGCGGCGATGGAGGGCTACGAGGTCACCACGATGGAGGACGCCGTCCGTGAGGGCGACATCTTCGTCACGACCACGGGCTGCAAGGGCGTCATCACCGGCGACCACCTGCTGGCGATGAAGGACAACGTGATCGTCTGCAACATCGGCCACTTCGACATCGAGATCGATGTCAAGTGGTTGGAGACGAACTGCCAGCGCGAAGAAGAGATCAAGCCGCAGGTCGACCGCTTCTTCTTGAAGAACGGCAAGAGCCTCATCCTGCTCGCGCGCGGCCGCTTGATGAACCTCGGTTGCGCGACCGGCCATCCGAGCTTCGTCATGTCGGCGAGCTTCACCAACCAGGTCATGGCGCAACTCGCGCTGTGGCAGCAGAAGCCGCCACTCGCGGTCGGTGTCCACAAGCTGCCGAAGACGCTCGACGAAGAGGTCGCCCGTCTGCACCTCGGCAAGCTCGGCGTGAAGCTCAGCAAGCTCAGCGAGGAGCAGGCGAAGTACCTCGGCGTGCCGCTCCAGGGGCCGTACAAGAGTGATTGGTACCGCTACTGAGAGAGGCGCTCGAGCGCGGATTGGAGCTGACCGGGCGAGACGTCGTCGCGCGAGCGATTGGCGGTCGCCCGGCAGCTCAATCCGCGGGGAGGTTGGCCGAGGAGCGAGCCGGCCGGCAGCGAGCGGCGGCGTGCGCCACGAGGCGGGCGGGGAGCGACGGGTGGACCGAGACGAGCCGTCGGAACCGTCGGAAGGGTGGCGCGCGGGGCCGTCGCCAGCCCGTGGCCGGCTCGGAGCGCGACTGTTCGCGCTGGGTGGTTCACGAGCGCGGGCGGCGACGATGGCGCTCGCGTGCCTCGTCCTTGGCGTTCCAGCCGCGTGGGTGTTGTGGCGCCATCTGACGGACGCCGCGCGGCCTTGGGCGTCGGCGGCGCGGCGATCGGATGCGGACCGCGATGGCGAGACCGTTCCGCTGCCGGTCGTCCTCGTGGCGCTCTTTCTGCTGGCGCCGGCGTCGTGCTTCTTCGGTCGCCTTGCCTGGCGGGAGTCGCGCGGGTCGTTGGCCGTTTGGCACGGCGCGCTCGAGTTGCGCTACCGCGGGCGCAGTCGCTTCTGGCCGTGGCCGCGCGCGCGTGCCTGGCGGCGTTCCGACGAATGCGACGTCATCATCGCGTTCGCACGTGCCGACGATGCGCCGACGGAGAGCGTCGTCGTCGTCTGCGAGTCACGCGCGCAGCGCGAGGCGATCATCGCGCGGCTGATCGAGTCCGACGTCGCGACCGATCCCTGGCTCGACGATCCACGACGCTTCAACTGACTCGCTTCACGACTTCCACTCGATCCAGCGGCCGTGGCCATCCTTCTTCGCCAGCAGGCGCTCGACCGTCGTGCCGTGGTCGAGCGAGCGCAGGATCACCTCGTCCGCCTCGCACGCGAGCCAATGGACGCGGCGGCGACTCGAATGGGCGAGCAGGGTCGCGCCGAAAGCGGCGATCTCCTCGGCGAGCGCCTGGCACAGCGCGTGGCAGTGGTAGACGACGAGCTCGAGTTCGGGCGGAACCGCTTCGAGCTCACGTGCCAGGACCACGACGGCGTCGCCACGGACGATGCGTGGCGGGTCGGCCAGCAGTTGCGCGATGGCACTCTTCGCGAGCGCGCGGCGTCCGGCATGGTCGGGCCAGATCAGCGATTCGAGCCAGCGGCGCTCGACGGGATCGGTGAGGTCGAGCGGATTCAGGTCGATGCCCAGCCGCCAAGGACACAGCGGAAATCGGTCGTCGAGCGGCAGCGGCTGCGCGCCACGCAACTCGCAGCGAATCGTGACCGACGCGTTCGGGTCTCCGGCGCGCGCGCTTCCGTAGTCGTAGGCGAACCGATCCCACAGCAGGTGGATGCCGGCGCTGCAGCCGATGTCGATGAGCGCAAGGGCCCTGCCGCCGCTCGCGCGATGGATCGCGGTGAACGCCGGCAACAGGTAGGCGGCGCGGCGCGTCTCGTTCGTCTGCGTGATGCGTGAGTGGAGGAGCGGCACCAGTTCGGCTCGATGTTCGAGCACGAAGGCGCGGAACGCTGGATAGGCCGTCGCGGGCGGCAGCGGCGTCGCGACGAGGCTCCCGTACCAGCGGGCCAGTTCGCGAGCGGTTGGATCTTGCGGCGCACCGAGCAGCAGGAAGTGGACGGCGGCGAAAAGCACGTTCGTCGCGGGGGGGCGTCGGACCTCCTCGGCGAGGCGCAGCATCTCTTCGTCGCGCGCAACCTGGGCCGCGAGCTCTTCGTAGAGCGGGCACTCGTGGTCGCGCGCATCGATCGACCAGGCGGTGAAGCTTCGTGCGAGAGGCCCGAGGCGTTCGTCCATGCCGCCGCAGGCTAAGCTCCCCGCCCCTTCTTCGCCCGCTGGAGCCACCGATGCCGACCCTGACCAGCTACGTCTGCGGTGCCTTTGCGCACGGCAAGGGCGAACTCGTGCCGTTGCTGAATCCTGCGACCGAAGAGGTCTGCGCGCAGGCGAGCTGCGGCGGTGTGGACTTCGCGGCGGTGCTCGACCATGCGCGTACGCGTGGCGGGCCAGCCTTGCGGGCGCTGACCTTCGCGCAGCGCGGCGAACTGCTCGGCAAGCTCGCGGCGACGATCGCCGACCATCGCGACGAACTGATCGAGACGTCGGTCGCCAACGGTGGCACGACGCGCGGCGGCGCCAAGTTCGACATCGACGGCGCGGCAGGAACGCTGCAGGCCTACGCGGAGCTCGGCAAGAAGCTCGGCGACGCGCGCGAACTCGCCGATGGCGAGCCGGTCATGATCGGTCGCGGCGCGAAGCTCGCAGGCCGCCATCTCTACGTGGCGCGCGAGGGGGTCGCGATCTTCATCAACGCCTTCAACTTCCCGGCGTGGGGTTTCGCGGAGAAGGCGGCGACCGCGCTGCTGGCCGGCGCGCCGGTGATCAACAAGCCGGCGACGGCGACGGCGTGGACGGCGGCGCGACTCGCCGAACTGCTCGTCGCGGCGAATGTGCTTCCTGACGGAGCGTTCCAGCAGCTGCTCGGCACGGTGACGCCGCTGCTCGAGCGGTTGGGACCGCAGGACGCCGTCGCCTTCACCGGATCGAGCGGCACCGGCACGACGGTGCGCTCGATCCCGGCGCTGCTGCGACATGGCGTGCGAGTGAACGTCGAGGCCGACAGCTTGAACGCGGCCGTCATGGGGCCGGACGTCGAGCCCGGCAGTTCGGCATGGCAGACGCTGCTGCGCGACGTCGCGCGCGAGATGACCGAGAAGTCGGGCCAGAAATGCACCGCGACGCGGCGCGTGCTGGTCCCGCAGGCTCACCTAGCGGCGTTCCTCGAAGAACTCGTCGATCGGGTGCGCGCCATCAAGGTCGGTCATCCGGCGAGCCGCGACGTCGAGGTCGGTCCGTTGGCAACGCGCCAGCAGATGCAAGATGTACACGCCGGCTGCAAGCGCATGCGCGCCGTTGCCGACGTGGCGTTTGGCGAGGAACGACCGGCGACGCTGATCGACATCGCGCCCGGCAAGGGGTTCTTCTGCGGTCCGATGGTCTTCGTCGCGAAGAGCGAGAAGGCGATCGACGAGGCGCATCGCGATGAGATCTTTGGACCAGTGACGACCGTGATCCCGTACTCCGGTGCGGCGGCCGACGCGGTCGCGCTGGTGCGGCGCGGCGGCGGAATGCTCGTTACCAGTGTCTATTCCGATGACCGCGAATGGGGCGGCGCGGTAGCGAAGGCGATCGCGCCGTGGGTCGGCCGCATTTGCCTCGTCGACAGCAAGAGCGAGGGCATCACTCTGCCTCCGGGAATGGTGCTGCCCGACTTGTTGCATGGCGGCCCCGGTCGTGCCGGCGGCGGCGAGGAACTCGGCGGTTTGCGCGGCGTAGAGCACTACCTCGCGCGCAGCGCGTTCCAGGGACCGCGGGCATGGGTCGAACGATTGCTCGGGTGAACCGCGACGCGTTGGGTGAGCCGGCCGATGGTTGCTGCGGGTCGGCCGACTCGTAACACGTCGGCGTCGTTTCGGGTGGAGTCCGTCGCGACTCCGCATCGATGAGGGGAATCCCGGTTTCGGTCGGCGAAGTCCGCAGGTTCACGCCGGTACTCGTTTTGCGATCGTCTGCGGGCGCCCTACGCAACGTTGGCATCCACGGATGGATAGCGTGCTGCAGTCAACGCGGGGGTGTTGGTTTCGGCGGGAGCTACCAGTTCATGAGCATGCGTGACGGCCCGTTGCCTGGCGGCGGCCCTTCTAAATCGGTCATCGCCGGATCCGATCCTGTCGTTCGCTCGAACGATCCGGCGGTCTACGTCGTCGACGACGATCCGGCACTGCTGCGGCTCATTCGCAAGCTGCTCGAAACGAGCGGTCATCGGGTGGAGACGTTCAGCTCCGCCGCCGAGTTCCTCGCAGGATCCAATCCCGATCGCGCCGGCTGCCTGGTGCTCGATGTCCGGATGCCTGGCATGAGCGGGCTCGCCCTGCAACAGCGATTGGCCACCGACGAGATCGCGATGCCGATCTTGATCGTCACCGGCTACGGCGATGTGCCGGTCGCCGTGCAGGCGATGCGCCAAGGCGCGTTCGACTTCATCGAGAAGCCCTTCAGCGGCCAGATCCTGATCGATCGAATCGAGGCTGCGCTGACGGAAGACGCGCGTCGCCGCCGCTCGCGCACCTCTCACGAAGAAATCCGTCGTCGCCGCGCCACCCTCACTCCGCGCGAGAAGCAGGTGATGGACCTCGTGGTGCAGGGCAACCCCAACAAGCTGGTCGGGTCGTCGCTCCATCTCAGCCCGAAGACCGTCGAGGTCCACCGCGCGAACGTCATGAAGAAGATGGAAGCGGGCAGCCTTGCCGAGCTCGTGCGTATGTCGCTGCTCCTCGGAGAAGAGCAGCAGGGGACGGCGACGGACTGAGTCGGCGCCGCGCGCCGCGCTTGGTGCCGCTCCTGGTGCCGCTCCTGGTGTCGACGGCGGAGCGCGCCGCGGTCAGCCGCCGGTGCCACCCGGTGTGCCCGCCAGACGGCCGAGCAGCAGGTCGGCGAGGAACTTCGCGGCCCAGTTGAGGTACTCGTAGCTGCCGTAGCCGCCCCAGATCGGGAACGATCCGGGCACTCCGCCGCGCACGCCGCCGTCGCTGGCATCGAGGTCTTGCGCCGACAGCGCGTGGTGCAGCACGCGGTCGCTCGCCGCGCTCCATTGGCCGCTGCGGTCCAGCGCTTCGAGGCGATCGAAGACGAGTCCCATCTGTGCGGCGCCGGTCACGCACGACCAGCCGACGGCCGGATGCCAATCACGATCGAGCCGACCCGGCAGGAAGCCGTCGGCGCCGAGGACGCTGGCGATGCCTCGCGCCGTCTTGCGCGCCGCCTCGACGAAGCGCGCCTCGTCCAGCAGCAGCCCGATCTCGAGCACGCCCTGCGCCGCGTAGGCGATGGTGTGGGTCAGCGGGTGGAGCGGATCGGAGAGGCAGTTGTCGGCGAACCAGCCATTGTCGAGCTGGTTCTTCAGGGCGAACTCGGCCGAACGCCGCGCCGCCTGCCTGGCCGCCGCATCGTTGGCGCGCACGCCATAGAGCGCCAGGCCCCACGCCGCGCGAGCGTTGTAGACGTGGCCACCGACCGCCGCGAACTGCGAAGCGCCGCGCCGCCACGCGCCGTCGTCATCCTGCTGCTGCACCAGCCAGCGGCCCGCGCGTGCCGCGCACTCGAGCCAGCGCGCGGCGCCGGTCGCGTCGTAGGCCGCGACCCATCCGAAGAGCACCTGGCCGGTGTTGAAGACCGCAGGGCTGACCGCATCGGCGACGGTGCCGCCACGCACGGCGCCGTCCGCCAACTGGATCGACGCCTCCCACTCCGCCATCTCGCTCGCCCGCGTCGCAAGCTCTGGACGTCCGAGCTGGCGTGCTGCGGTGTAGAGCGTCGGGATGATGTAACCGGTGGTCTCGGGATAGGCGGGGAGCCAGCCCGTGATGCCGTAGCGGTGGTGGCGGCGAAGTACGAAGCTGCGCGCGACGCCGGCACGCGCGGTCGCATCGTGGCCGCGCTCGATCCAGCCGAGGATCGCGTCGAGGTGCACGCGCAGATCGCGCGGTGCGCGCAGACCGGCGCCGTCCCGCCACGCGCAACCGGCGGCGAGCGGCGCGCCCTTCCAGGACCACTTCATCCGCTCGAGGAGCGCGCGGCCGCGCAGGCTCATCGTCGTGTCCCTCGCTGCCAGACCCCGCTGCGGCACTCGACGCGGCGCGGACCGAAGCCTTCCTTGAATCGCCACAGCCCATGCTCGGCGTGGCCCTCCTGCTCGGCCTCGCGCGGCACGCCGCCGAGGTTCATCTCGACCACGCCGCGCTCCGCGAGCAGGACGCTCGCACGCCAGAGGACCATCGTGGCGGCGTTGCACGCGAAGCCCGCGGGGCTCGTGCCTCCCATCAGGTAGTAGGCGCGACTCCCTTCGACGCCGCACAGGATGGCCGAGACCGCGGCGCCGTCCTTGCGGCCGACGAAGAGGCGCCCGCTGCCGCCGCCGACGAAGCAGCGTCCGAGCCGTTCGTATTGCTGCGCTTCGGGCAGCGACATCGTCTCGCCGCGCCCTTCGCGCCGCTCTTGCGTGTGGCCCTGCAATTCGTGGAGCAGCGCGAGGCTGGTCGTGCCGGTCTCGTCGGCCACGGTCACTTCCGCCTTTTCCGCGTCGCGCACTTTGCGGCGATGGCTCGATTTGATGGCGGCGAAGCGCTCCTCCGTCTTCGCGCGCAGGTCGAGCAGGAACTCGAGCCGCTCGCGGCTCGTGCAGCCGAGCGCCGCAAGGTCCGGCGCCGGCCACGGCCCGTCGAACGACTCGATCTCCGCTCGCGCGAAGCCGGCCTGTTCGAAGTGGTCGACCAGGGCGTGCGCGATCGACTGGTGCGTCGCTGCGCTCGCGGCATCGCTGCCGACGAGTGGCCACGGCAGTCGATCGAGCAGCGCGTGCGGGCGCACCCACGGACGCCAGCGCGGTCGCTTCACCCAGGCGACGCCGCACGCGACGGGGGTTCCGGCGCGGCTCGACAAGAGGAGCCATGCCGGCCGGTAGCCCTGCGCTTCCCGATAGGCGATCCAGCCGCTGCTGAAGTGGGGCGCCGGTTCGGCGACGCGAAGACGCGCCGCGTCGAAGCGGGCGTCGCGCGTGGGGAGCCGTTGCACGTGCAACGGCGGCGACCCTTCGGAGCGGGCGTCGGCGGCAGCGGTTGGGGCGTTCAGGGGCGTCGTTTCGATGGCGGGCGCTTTTCGGAGGAGGGGCGTTGCGGGGCGGTCGGTCGAGTCACGTCGCCGCCGGCGGATCGCCGGGGAGGCAGGCGCGAAGCTTCATCGTCCGTGGCGGGGGCCGACCTGTGCCCCCGGACCGCCTCACAGCGGCAGCCGTTCCATCACCTGGTAGCCAGCGTCGGCGAATCCGCTGCGGCGATAGGTCTCCTGAGCGCGGCTGTTGTGATGCTCGACGTAGAGGCGCAGGCCGATGACGCCGGCCGCCTTGCCCTGCGCGACCACCTTGTTCAACAGGAGGCGGAAGACGCCGCGCCCGCGCCACTCGGCGTGGACGTAGACGCTCTGCAGCCACCAGATCAGGCCGTTGCGCCAATCGCTCCACTCCTCCGTGATCATGATCTGGCCGACCTGCTTCTCGCCCGCGACGGCGACGAAGTAGCGCGCCAGTCGCGGGTCACGCAGCGCCGCGTCGACCCCTTTCGTGAGCGTCTCGTGGTCGAGCGCCTTGTTCTCCGATTCGAGGGCGAGGCGGTGGTTGAACTCGACGATGGCGGCGGCGTCGTCGAGGCGCGCGGGGCGGATGGCCACCTCGGGCGCGGGGCTGGGAGCGTTCACTTCGTGGACTCCTCGCGGACTTCGAGCGGCGAATCGACCGCTTCGACCTTCACGATCTGCGTGCGACCGGACGGCCAGCGCACTTCGAGGGCGTCGATCGTGCGGATCGAGCCGAGTCCGAAGTGCAGCCGCGGATCGCACTGCGAAAGGTAGGAATTGGATCGGGTCACGGAACGCACCTGCGTTCGGCCGTTCGCGCGCAACGTGACACGCGCGCCGATCGCGTCGCGGTTCATGCCGGCGCCGACGAGGTGCACGCTGAGGTGGTGGGGCCCTGACGGGCCACGCGGCAGGTCGTTGCGCAGCAATCGCGGTGGCGCGCCGACATCCTTCACGTTCACGATGTAGTCGACGTCGCCGTCGTGGTCGAGGTCGCCGAACGCGGCGCCGCGGCTCACGCGGCCGGCACCGAAATCGGGTCCGAGCGCGGCCGACACGTCGCGGAACGCGAAGTCACCCTCGTTGCGGAAGAGCCGATCGGGATCGGCCGCCTTCAGGTCGAAGGCGCCGCCCATCACCACCAGGAGGTCGACGTCGCCGTCGAGGTCGAAGTCCTCGATGCCCGAACCCCACGACCCCTTGCCGAGCAGTGCCGGCAGCACGCCCGATCGCGCGGCACACTCCTCGAAATGAACGACGCGACCGAGCGGCGAGTCCGCATCGCGCACACCGAGGTTTCGGAACAACGCGCTGGTGAAGAGCGCCGGCACGAAGAGATCGAAACGGCCATCGCCGTCGAAGTCGCCGACCGAGCCGTGCATCGAGGCCATCGGGGCGCCATTGCCGTCGAATGCGATGCCGGCCTGCACCCCGTGCTCGGCGAAGCGGCCTTTGCCGTCGTTGATCCACAGCGCGTCGGGCCGCGAGTCGATCGCCTCGAAGAGGTCGAGATCGCCGTCGCCGTCGAAATCGCATGCCACGGCGCCCATCGAGCGGCCGTCGGGATGGTCGAGTCCGGCCGCGTGGGTGACGTCCGTGAACTTGCCGCCGCCGTCGTTGCGGTAGAGGAGCGACTGCTGACCGGCATAGGACTCCGGTCCCTCGTAGGGGTACTCCTTGGGCAGGCGCGGATCCTTGAAGGCGGGGTCGAAGGCGAGGTAGTTGGTCACGTAGAGATCGAGGTCGAGGTCACCATCGGCGTCGAAGAAGCAGCCGTTCACGCTCCACTTCAGCTGGCCGTTCAGCAGGAGCGGGCCGGCGACGCCCGCTTCAGCAGTGACGTCGGTGAAGTGGCGCGCGCCGTTCGCGGACGCGTCGTTGCGATAGAGGACGTTTGCGCCACGGTTCAGGACGTAGAGGTCCTCGTCACCATCGCCGTCGTAGTCGCCGACCACCGCGCCCATCCCGAAGCCACGCTCGGTGATCCCGACCGAATCGGTGACTTCGGCGAACTTCATCCCGCCGAGGTTGCGATAGAGGCGGCTGCGGCCACCGGCCGCTCGTTCCCGCCACGCCGGGTCGGAGAAGCCCTCGATCCACTGCCCACTCGACAAGTGCACGTCGAGCCAGCCATCGCCGTCGTAGTCGATCAACGCCACGCCGGAACCGGTGTCTTCGATGATCTTGCTGAAGGCGTCGTCGCCGAACGTGTGGCGAAAGGCGTCGAGGCCCGACCCGATCGCGACGTCGGTGAAGCGCCACGGCGCCGTCGCGGCGGCAGGGGGCGGTGTCTGTGCCGGAGCGGGCAGCGCGAAAGGCGAGGTCAGAGTCGTCAGAGCGCCTAACAGAAGGTTCGCTGCATTCGGCCGGCTGCGGCCGCCTTGGACTGCGTCGACCTCCATCGGCGACTCCATCGGAGTCGCCTGCTTCGGTCTGCTCGCCCGAGACGCCCTCGCTCGGCCTCGGTGCGAAGCGTCCATTCTGTCAGGCGCTCTTGGGGCCCACGGGGCGAAGCGCAGGGCACGGTCCACGACGAGTTTGCTCCACGAGGACGAGCTCGCGCGGCGCGCGGGCGATGGTTCGCCGCTGCAGCCTAGCCGCCGCCGTCGCGGTCGGAACGGTGTCGGCGGTCGCGACGGCACAGCAGCGCCCGGTCGCGGGCTAACATCCGCGCCTCCTGCGCCGCGCCAAACCGGTGCGCGCCTTGCCGGAACCACCGACGCGGATGACCGCCGAAACCAAGATCCTGCGCCTGCGCGTGAACGGCGGCGATGTCGACGTCGCCGCGCCGTCGCACTGGACGCTGCTCGAGGTGTTGCGCTACCGCTTGGGCCTCACCGGCACCAAGCAGGGCTGCGACAAGGGCGACTGCGGCGCCTGCACGCTGCTGCTCGACGGCCGCGCGCGCCTCTCCTGCATCACGTTGGTCGGCGACGCGGTCGGCCACGCGATCACCACCATCGAAGGGCTCGTCACCAAGGACGGACTCGACCTGCTGCAGCGGACGTTCGATGAGGCCGGCGCGCTCCAATGCGGCTTCTGCCAGCCCGGGATGATCCTCGCCGCGCGCGCCTGCCTCGACGCGAAGCCCGAGGCGACCCGCGCGGAGATCAAGGAAGCGCTCGCCTCGAACCTCTGCCGCTGCACCGGCTACACGAAGATTTTCGAGGCGGTCGAGCAGGCGGTGCGCGCCGGCAAGGCGGCCCATCTCGGGTTGCCGGCGACGCTGGTCGGGGGCGGACGATGAGCGCCGGCAAGCTCCCCGTCGATCGTGCCGATCCGCTGCAGCACGTCCGCTCGCCCAATCGCACGTTCGGGCCGCAACCGCCCGGCGCCCGTTTCGAGGTGATCGGCAAGCGGATGAGGAAGGTCGACGCCGCCGGCAAAGCGACCGGCGAAGCGCTCTACACCGACGACCTCGCGCTGCCCGGGATGCTGCACGGAAAAACGCTGCGAAGTCCCCATCCGCACGCACGGATCAAGCGGATCGACACCTCGAAGGCCGAGGCACTGCCGGGCGTCTTCGGTGTCGTGACCGGCGCGGAGATGCCGGTCAAGTTCGGCGTCATCCCATGGACGCAGGACGAGACGGCGCTCGCCGTCGACAAGGTGCGCTTCATCGGCGATCCGGTGGCCGCCGTTGCCGCCGTCGATGAGGAGACCGCGCAGGCGGCGTTGCGCATCATCGAGGTCGACTACGAACTGCTCACCCCGCTCTTCGACCCCGCCGAAGCGCTCGCGAGGAAGGACATCGCGATCCACGAGGGCAACAAGCACGGCAACATCACCAAGGAAGTGCTGCTCGAGTTCGGCGACCCGGACGGCGCGATGGCGAAGTCGGACTTCGTGGTCGAGGATGACTACGAGTTCCACGGCACCGCGCACGCGCCGATCGAGACGCACGTCGCGTTGGCGCGTTACGGCTCCGATGGGGTGTTGACGCTCTGGTCGGCGACGCAGATCCCGCACTACGTCCATCGGGAACTCGCGCGCGTGCTCGACTTGCCGGCGCCGCAGATTCGCGTGATCCAGCCGCACCTCGGCGGCGCGTTCGGCGGCAAGAGCGACCCGTTCAGCCTCGAGTTCTGCGCGGCCAAGCTGGCCATGAAGACGCGCCGTCCGGTGAAGTTCCTCTACTCGCGCGAGGAGGAGTTCTACGCGCATCGCGGCCGCCACCCGATGCAGATGCACTTCAAGACCGGCATGACGCGCGACGGGCGCCTCACGGCGGTCGACAGCGAGATCCTGATCGACGGCGGCGCCTACTCGAGCTTCGGGTTGGTCACCACCTATTACTCCGGCCAGTTGCTGACCGGCCCGCACGACCTGCCCAACTACCGCTTCCATTCGACGCGCGTCTTCACCAACAAGCCGCCGTGCGGCCCCAAGCGCGGCCACGGCTCCGTGCAGCCGCGCTTCGCGCTCGAAGTGCAACTCGACCGCCTGGCGCACCAGGCCGGGCTCGATCCGATCGAGGTGCGCCGGCGCAATTTCCAGGGCGCCTACACGACGACGGTGAACGGCCAGCGCGTCACCAGCAACGGCTTCGATCAATGCCTCGATCAGGTCGAGGCGGCCAGCGGCTGGAAGGCGCGCCGAAGCAAGCTCGGTCGCGGCAAGGGGCTTGGCTGCGCCGGCTCGATGTACATCAGCGGCACCAACTACTGCGTCTACCCCAACGACATGCCGCAGGCCGGCATCCAGCTGAAGGTCGATCGCAGCGGCCTCGTCACCGTCTTCAGCGGCGCCAGCGACATCGGGCAGGGCAGCAACTCGGTGGTGGCCTACATCGTCGCCGAGGAGCTCGGCCTGCGCGTCGAGGACGTGCGCGTCGTCGCCGCCGACAGCGACCTCTGCCCGGTCGACCTCGGCGCCTACAGCTCGCGCATCACCTTCATGGTGGGCAACGCGGCGATCCACGCGGCGAGGAAGCTGCGCAAGCAGGTGCAGCAGGCGGTCGCCGCGGAATGGGACGTGCCGCCCGAGCAGGTCGCGCTGGCCGGCGGTTTCGTCTTCGACCTGAACGATCGCGCGCGCGTGCTGCCGAGCGTGAAGGCGTTCCATCTCGCCGAGGCGCGCTTCGAGACGCTCGGCGCGACCGGTTCCTACAACACGCCGAATCTCGGCGGCGACTACCGCGGCGGCACCATCGGCGCGTCGCCTGCCTACTCGTTCACCGCTTGCGTCGCCGAAGTCGACGTCGACCTCGAGACCGGCGAGGTCAAGGTGCCGCACGTCTGGACGTCGCACGATTGCGGCCGCGCGCTGGCGCCGGTGCTGGTCGAGGGGCAGATCGAAGGCAGTGCCTACATGGGCTTCGGCGAGGTCTTCCTCGAGAGCCACGCGGTGAATCGCTTCGGCCTCACCACCCGCCCGAACCTGCTCGACTACACGATCCCGACGTCGCTCGACTGCCCGGAGTTCCACGCGTCGATCGTCGAGTCGCTCGATCCCGAAGGACCCTACGGCGCGAAGGAAGCGGGCGAGGGGCCGCTCCATCCGACCATCCCGGCGATCGCCAACGCGATCCACGACGCCTGCGGCATCTGGCTGACCAAGCTGCCCTTCACGCCCGGCAAGGTGCTCGCCGCGCTGCAGGCCAAGGAGGCGGCCGATGCGGCCGCGCGCGGAGGGAAGCGCTGATGCTGCGACTCGAACCATTCGCCTTCGCGAAGCCGGCCAGCGTCGACGCGGCATTGGCGCTGCTCGCGCAGCACGGAGCGAAGGCCAAGGTGATCGCGGGCGGCACCGACGTGATGCCGAACCTGAAGCACGGCCTCTACGAGCCGGAGGTCGTGATCGCGCTCTCCGATCTCGGCGAGCTGCGCGGCATCGCGCGAAACGCCGCCGGCGAGCTCGAGCTCGGCGCGATGACGACGCTCGAAGAGGTCGAGCGCCATCCGCTGGTGGCCGCGCACGCACCTGGACTGGCGCGGGCAGCAGCGTCCGTGGCCGGCCCGACGCAACGCACGATGGGGACGCTGGGCGGCAATGTCTGTCTCGACACTCGCTGCGTCTGGATCAACCAGAGCCACTTCTGGCGCCAGAGCCTCGGTTTCTGCCTGAAGAAGGATGGCACCGTCTGCCACGTCGTGAAGGGCGGCAAGAGCTGCGTCGCAGCCGCCAGCAACGACACGGCGACGATGCTGGTCGCGCTGGGAGCGCGCCTCACCATCCGCAGTTCGAAAGCGACGCGCGAGGTCGCCATCGCCGACTTCTACAAGCCCGACGGCGTCATGAACCTGCGCCTCGCGCCCGACGAGTTGCTGACACGCATCACGGTGCCGGCGCCGGCGCCTGGGGGGACGTGGTCGGGTTACGCCAAGCTTCGGCCGCGCGCGTCGATCGACTTCCCGCGCCTCTCGGTGGCGGCGGCGTGGACGACGCAGAACGACGGCACCGTCGCCGATGCGACGCTGGTCGTCAGCGCGATCGCAGCGACGCCGCGCACCATCGCCGGCATCGGCGAGCTGTTGCGCGGGCGCAAACCCGACGACCTCGCGGCGTTGATCGCTGCCGGTCAGCACGCCCAGAAAGTCGTGGTGCCGCTCACCAACATCGACGGCGATCCGCAATGGCGCCGCGCCATGGTGCCCGTCTTCGTGAAGCGGGCGTTCCTGGCGGGCGTCCGGGGTTCGAAGTGAAGCGCCTCCTCGCGCTCCTGGCGATCACGGCGCTCGCGGCGTGCCGCGCCAACGAACCGTCCACGGCGGCGGCCGTGATCGCTGCCCCGATCGCCGCTCCGGCGCAGGTCGACGTCGCTGCCATCAACCAGCAGTTCCGTGCGATGACGGAGGTCGACTCCTTCGTCGCCAAGTTCGAACGCGAGAGCCGCGAGATCTACGCGCGTCGAGTGGAGATCGCCGATGCGGTGCGCTTGCGGTTCGGCGACCGCGTGGCGGACGTCGGCGCCGGGACCGGCCTCTTCGAGCCCTACTTCGCACGCGCCGTCGGCCCCGCGGGCCGCGTGATCGCGGTCGACTTCGCGCCGCTCTTCATCCAGCAATTGCGCCAGCGCGCGCTCTTCGACGCCACGCCCAACGTCGACGTGCTCCTCTGCGACGACCGCTCGACTCGGCTGCCGTCGGCCAGCGTCGACGTCGTCTTCGTCTGCGATACCTACCACCACTTCGAGCATCCGTCGGAAACGCTCGCGTCGATCCACGCCGCGCTGGTGCCCGGCGGTCGCCTCGTCGTGATCGACTTCCACAAGATCCCGGGCGTCTCGAGCGCCTTCATCCTCGGCCACGTGCGCGCCGACGAGGCGACCTTCCGCGCCGAGATCGAGGCCGCCGGCTTCGAGCTCCTGCGTCGCGAGACCTTCCTCGCCGAGAACTACTTCCTCGAGTTCCGCCGCCGCTGAGCGAGGCGGTCCGCGCTGAAGGCGATGAAGAGGAGCAGGAGCAGCGCCTGCGAGATCGCGGCGGCGCGGACTTCAGCTCTTCGAGTGGCCGCCTGTCGCCCGCCCCGCGCACGCCGCCGCCAGCTCTTCGGCCGTTTGCGGGCGGAAGCGGAAGAAGAGCTCGGGCTCGATCACCTCGAGCTCCATCAAGCGCAGGCCGGCGGCGCTTTCGACGGCGTCGACGCGTGCGTAGAGCGGCGGGTAGGGCGCGGCGGCGGCCGCGTGCTCGGCGAAGGTGACCTCGGCGTGGCTCGGCTCATGCGGCTGCACGGTGCCGCCGTGGTCGTCCTGGACGCGGAAGTCGCCGCGCTTCGGGACCTTGCGCACGGCGTGGCGACAGCGACCGGCGATGACGATGAAGGAGAACTCGCCGCGCGTCGCGATGGCCGGCTCGAACGGCTGCACCAGCAGCGCCTCCTGCCGCAGCAGCGCGTCGAGGTGCGGCGCGCGCTGCGCGAGGTTCGCGGCATCGACGCGCCACGTCTCGCGCGCGGCGCCCGAAACCGCCGGTTTGACGACGAGCCCTTCGCGCGGTCCGGCGGCCACGCGGCGCGCGAGTTCGAGCGCAGCGCCCCGCTCGATCCGCTCGGTCGGCACGATGGCGACGCCGCGCGTGGCCAACTCGAGCAGGTAGCGCTTGTCGAAGTTCCAGCGCACCAGCGCCGGCTCGTTGAAGAGCCGCGTGATCGGCGCGACGCGGTCGAGCCACGCGGCGCATTCGGCGGGCCGCTCGAAGTAGTCCCACGTCGAGCGGAAGAGCGCCGCGCGCGGCCGCGTCCAGTCGAAGGCGGGGTCGGACCACGCCACGCGAGCCACCGTGAATCCCAGCCGTTCGAAGGCGCCGGCGAGGAATCGCTCCTCGTGGTGGACCTGCGCGTTGTAGGCGTTGCCGGGCGGGGCGGCGATCAGCCGCTCGTCCGTGAGCAGCACGATCTCGGGAGCGGCGGACGCGGCCATCGCAAAGCCTCGCGGGCGGTGAAGGGCGGGCGAGCATAGACTCGCCGCTGTTTCGCGGCGCGCGAGGCGACGATGCGCTACTGGGTCGACGGCTACAACGTGATCCTCTCGGGCCGCCTCGGCGTCGGCGCTCCGCTGCACGAGCGGCGTGCCGAGCTGCTCTCGCGCCTCGCGGCGACGGGTTGCGCCGCCTACGTCGCTTTCGACGCGCGCGAGCGAGTGCACGGCGCCGAGCAGAGCGTGCCGCGGCGCATCGAGGTCGCGTTCGCGCGCGACGGCGGCAACGCCGACCTGCTGCTGCTCGAGAAGCTGCGCCATGCGCGCGACCTCTCCGATGTCGTGCTGGTCAGCGACGATCGTGATCTGCTCGACCGCGCCCCGTTCTTCGGAGTGCGCACGGAGCGGGTTGCGGCGTTCCTGCGCAAGCTGAAGCCGGTGGCGCAGCGCGCGCCGCCCGGCACGCGCGCGCTCTCGAAGCGCGAGGTCGACGACTGGATGGAGTGGTTCGGCTACGAGCGCGAGGAGCCGACCGTCGAGGCGGCGCCACCGCCAGCTGTTCCAGCGGCGAAACCGAAGCCGTCAGCGCCGAGCAAGAGTCCCAAGGGTGCGAAGAAGCGGGGCAAGCGATGAAGTGGCAGCTCGACATCGATCCCGAGATCACGCGCGCGCGCCTGCCTTCGCCCGACCTCTACCGCGATCCGGGATGGGCGGCGACGCTGGCGCGCACTTCACTGCGGCGTGGCTGGCATTGCCTCGGCACGGCGTCAGGACTCGAGGCGGCGGGGTCGGCGCGGCCGCTCGTGCTGCTGCCAGGCAGCGTCGATGAGCCGGTCGTGTTGGTGCGCGGGGACGATGGGGTGCTGCGCCTCCTCTCGAACGCCTGCACTCATCGCGCCCACCTCGTCGTCGAGTGCGCCGGCAGCGGGCGACCGCTGCGCTGTCCCTATCACGGTCGCCGTTTCGAACTCGATGGTCGCTGCCTCAGCGCGCCCGGTTTCGAGCTGCTTGAAGGCTTCCCCGATGCCGACGACGCGCTCCCGCGCTTCGAGGTGGCGCAGTGGCGCGGATTGCTCTTTGGCGCGCTCGAGCCCGAGGCGTCCTGGCGCGAAGTGATCGCGCCGGTCGAGGCGCGCATCGCGAGCTTCGCACCGGCGGCGTGGCGGCGCGACGCGTCGCTCGACCGCACCTTCGAGTTCGAGGCGAACTGGTGCCTCTACGTGGAGAACTACCTCGAGGGGCTGCACATCCCCTTCCTCCACCCTGGCCTCACCGCGCGCCTCGACTGGAAGAGCTACCGCTACGAGAAGTTCGACCATTCGACGTTGCAGGTCGGGATCGCGGCGCAAGGCGAGCCGACGTTCGAGCTTCCGACGGGCCATCCCGAACATGGCAGCCGCATCGGCGCGCTCTACTTCTGGCTCTTCCCGACCACGATGCTGAACTTCTATCCGTGGGGCCTGTCGCTGAACGTCGTCGAGCCGATCGGCCCGACGCGAACGCGCGTCCGCTTCCACGCCTTCGTCGAGCGGCCGGAGCTGCACGATCGTGGCGCCGGATCCGGACTGGTCCAGGTGGAGCTGGAGGACGAGCGCGCCGCGTTGCAGGTGCAGGCCGGCCTCGCCTCACGCGCCTACCGCGGCGGCCGTTATGCGCCGCTCGCCGAAGTCGGAGTGCACGCTTTCCACCGCATGCTCGCCCGCACCTTGTCGGGTCCGTTCCGATCGCGGACCCCGACCGCGAAGTGACGGAGACACCGTCGCGCCGACTTCGGAGGCGCGCGCCAACCAATGCTGTCGCGCCGACTTTGGAGGCGCGCGCCACCAAACTCAGTGCGCGGTGTGGCCGTCGATGACGATCGCGAGGCGCAGCGGCTCGCCCACTGCGGCGCCGTCGACGCGCGCCGCGAGCGTGAGTTCGAGCGCGTACTCCTCATGCTCGCCGCGCCGCGCGACTTTCGCGGCACCGAGGGCCCCGTCGGTGGGGGGCGGCTCGCTGGAGGGGGCGACGTAGAGGCAGAGCGCGTGGTCGCTCGGCGAGGCGGCGACGGCGAGCGGGATCAGGTCCTCTTTCGCGGCGATCGGCGCCGGCGACTTCTCCTCCGCGAGGCTGGTCAGCAGGAAGAAGTCACGCGAGTCGGAGGTGCCGAGGTGGTTGGCGTCGCTCGGCTGGTGGTAGTAGCGAAGCGCGTAGACGCCCGCCTCGATCTCCTGGTCGCGGTAGTCGTTCGTGCGACCCGGCGTGCGCACGACGCCGACGAAGGCGCCCGGCACCAGCCGATTGAGCAGCACGCTGCTGACGCCGCCCGCCTTCGCGAGCAGCGGCAGCTCGAGGCAGAACCAGAACTCGGCGCGCCGCTTCGCGTCGGGCGCGAGGACACGCACGCCTTCGTGCCCCAGCAACTTGGCGAACGCCTCCGGCACCTGCTCCGGGACGCTGCTCTTGCCGTCGATGGCGGCCACCACCTCGACGGTGAAGCCCGGCTTCGGTGCCGCGGGAGACTGCTGCGTCGCGGTCCACGCCAGCGTGGTCGCGATGAGCAAGGTGCCAAGCAGCGGCACCATGAGTCGGCGCAGCGAAATGGGGCTCGATTCCATGGGCGGTCGCTTTCGTGCGCGCGCCGATGGGGCCGCGCGTTTTGCCTCGCTCAGCGCGCCTTCACTTCGTCGGGGTCGACCGTGCGCGGCGCGGCGGGCGATTCGAGCTCGAACTTGCCGAGGAACGCGCTGTGCGAGTCGCGATCGATCCACGCGAGGTCGAGCAAGGTCCCCTTCACGCTGTGCTCGACGGTGTAGACCGCGTGCTTCTGCGCCAGTCCGACCAGCGGCGGGTAGTAGGTCTCCTCGTGACCGCACACCTTGTCCTCGGCGTGCAGGCAACGCGTCTCGATCCTGGCGATCTCGCCGGCCGCGAACTTCGCGCACCCCTCCTTGTCGCAGCAGTCGACCTCGAGCTCGAGGGTGGTCGCGATCTCTTCGATCACGTTCGCGCCGAGCTCGCCGGTCTGCGTCGCCACGAAGTCGCGCATCGCCTTCAACTGCGCATCGCTCGCGCGCGCGTCGACCAGCAGCACGTCGCGCACCGGCAGCGCGGAGTGGTACGGATCGCCGAGCGTCGACTTCGCGGTGATGATCAGCGCGGTGGCGAGCCCGCCGAGATCGACGCCCTTCCACGACCCTTCGGTGAACTTCCACACCAGCGTCGCCTGCTTGCCCTGCTCGCTCGTCTCGGAGTTGGCGAAGCAGGCGCCGACCCAGACATCGCAGGTGCGCGCTTCGAGGTAGTCGCCGCGCAGCTTGGTCGGCTCCGTGGATGGAGGAAGCGCGGTGGAAGCGGGCGCGGACAGTGCGCTGGCGAGCAGCGCGACGAGCAGCGACTTCATGGGCGAACTCCAGGTTCCGGTCGCCGCCCCTCTCGGCGGCGTGGCGGACGATGCGCGGTCAGGACTCTATCGGTCGTTGGCGCCCCGGATCACGCTTCGTAGCAGGACCGGGAGGGCGAACAGGCGTCGGCGCTGCACGGCTCGTTCTCGGGGCCCATCGCGGTGAAGGTCTTCAAGCACCAGAAGTGCTTGTTCGCCAGCGCCTCGGCGGGGTTGGCGCGGGCGCGCTCGAGCTGGTCAGGCGAGTTGTAGTACATCTCCTTGCAGCGCAGTTGTCGGCAGAGGCGGTGGCCGGCTGCGGGGCGGAGGTTGGCGAAGCTCATCGGGTCTCTCCTCGTTCTTGGATCGGTCGCCGTCAGCCGGATCAGCTCTTCATCGCCGCCTTGAACGCCCGTCGGATCGCGACCTGCGCGAGGTCGACTTTGTAGGCGTTGTCCTTCAGCGGGGTGGCGCTCTTCAGCGCCGCAGCGGCGAAGGCCGCGATGGTCTCGTCATCGAGCGTCTTGCCGACCAGCGTCGCCGCTTCAACGACCGGCCACGGAGTCGGCGCGACGTGACCGAGCACGACGCTCGCGCTGGCCACCTTGCCGCCGTTCAGCTCGAGCGCCACGGCCGCCGCGACGAGCGGCCAGTCGAGTCCCTGGCGCGGGCGGACTTCGTAGGTCGCGCTCTTCACGACTGGCTTCTTCAGCACGACCGCGGTGAGGACTTCATCGAGGGCCAGGGTCGTCTCGCGCTCGCCGCTCGAGGTCGGGGTGCGGTAGAGCTCCGCGACTGGCAGCGTGCGCGTGCCGCGTGGCGAGGTCAGCTCCGCGAGGGCTCCGCAGGCGATCAGCGCCGGCGCGAGGCTCGACGGGTGGACGAACTTGGCAGGGCCGCTGTTGCCGAGGATCGCGTGGTAGCGATGGTCCCCGCTCGCGACCATCGACTCGCCCTTCGCGTCCTGCGCCAGCAGGCCGTGGCCGCGGCGGTAGTACCAGCAGCGCGGCCGCTGCAGCAGTTCCCCGCCGACCGTTCCCATCGCGCGCAGTTGCGGGCTCTTGATGCCGGCGGTCGCGTGCCAGAGGGCGGGCCACTTCGCCGCCCATTGGTTGAGGGCGCCCGACTGCATCAGCGCGTCGAGCGTCACCGTGGCGCCGAGGTGCAGGCCATCGTTGCCGATGGTGATCTGCGCCAGCGGCTCGATTCCCATCAGCGACACGACGCGCTTGGGCTCGACGACGAAGTCCTTCATCAAGCTCAAGAGGTCGGTGCCGCCGGCCAGCAGCGCCGTCTCCCCCTCGGTGGGGGAGAGCAGGGCGACGGCCTCGGCAAGAGTCGTGGGACGGGCGTATTCGAATGCGTTCATCGTTGCGCTCCTCCGCTCACGCCTTCAAGGCCGCGAGCACGCGATCGGGAGTCATCGGGCAGCGCTTCACGCGGGCGCCGATGGCGTTCGCCACCGCGTTGCTGATCGCCGCCATCGGCGAGATCGCCGGCGGCTCGCCGATGCCGATCACGCCACGCTTCAGGTGCGCGTCCGTCTGCATCATGTGGACGTCGAGCTCACCGACGTCGGCGATGCCGGCGAGCTTGTAGAACTCCATGTCGGGATTGAGCAGCGCGCCCGTCACCGGGTCCATCACGCGCTCCTCGTAGAGCGCCGCGCAGACTCCCATGATCATCGCGCCGCGCACCTGGCTCTCCGTCGTGAGCAGGTCGATGATGCGGCCGCAATCCTGCACCGCGACCATCTTCAGCATGCGGACGATGCCGGTCTCGCAGTCGACCTCGACTTCGGCCATCTGCACGCCGCCGACCTGCGAACTCGCGAGCGCGCGTTGCGTCGTTCCCATCGTGACGATCGGCTGCGCGCCGAGGCGTCGGCACGCTTCGGCGAACGGCAGCCCGCCGGCCGTCGATCCCGCCGCGCGCACCATTCCCTCCTTGGCGACGAGCTGTTCCGGCGCCGCGTTCAATTCGGGCGCCACGGCGGCCATGACCTGGTTGATCGCCTTGATGCACGCGTCGCGGGTGCCGGAGCTGATGGCGCCGATCGTGGTCGAGCCACCCGAGCCATCCGAGGCCGGATAGCGGTTGTCGCCGATCAGGACGGTGATGCGATCGATGGGCAGGCCGAACGTCTCGGCTGCGACCACCGCGATCGCGGTGCGCGCGCCGACGCCGAGGTCCTGCGTGCCGCAGCGGATCTCGACGGCGCCGTCGGGATGGAGCGTGCACTGGACGTTGCTGGTGTGAGGACCGCCGCCCCAGGTGTGCATCGCGAGGCCGAGCCCGCGGCGCAGCACGCCCTTCTGTTCGCCGCGCGACTTCCACTTCGACTTCCAGCCGATGCGCTCCGCGGCGATCGCGAGTTCCTCGCGGTAGACGTCGGCGCGCGCCGTGAGTTCGAGGTTCTTGCGGAAGAACTCGAGCTCATCCATGCCGAGCTCGGCGGCGGCATCGGAGAGCGCGGCCATGGTCAACAGGCACATCTGCGGGTGGTTCGGCGCGCGCCAGGCGCGGGCACCGCCGGTGTTGGTGAAGATCGGCGTCGTCTGCGTCTTGCGGTTCGGGATGTTGCCGAAGACGTAGGGCAGGCCGGGCGCGCCCATGCCGCCGCCGTTGCCGCCGCTGCCCCATGCGGCCGATTCCCACGCCACGATCGCGCCGTCGTCGTTCACGCCGACGCGCATCCGCGCGAACGCGGACGGGCGAGAACCGGCCAGCGCGATCTCCATGTCGCGCTCGAGCATCACCTTCACCGGACGACCGGTCTTCTGCGCGAGCTTCGCGGCCGACGCGCCCCACAAGTCGGCGCCGAACTTCGAGCCGAAGCCGCCGCCCATGTGCTGGCAGATCACGTGCACTTGCGAGCCGTCGACGCCGATCGCCTGCGCGAATTCGCCGCCGATGCCGGAGACGGCCTGCGTGGAGGCCCAGGCGGTGACGGCGACCTTGCCGTCCTGCTCGCTGACCTCGACCATCGAGCCGTGCGATTCGAGGCAGCAGTGGGTGAGGATCGAGCAGCCAACCTCGGTCTCGCTGACGACCGCCGCACCGTCGATGGCGGCATCGAACCCGTCGGTGACCTGCTCCTTGCCCTTCTTCGCCTTGTTGCCGGCCATGTCGACGTCGTCGTCATGGACGCACGGCTCGAGCACCTCCCACGTGATCTTGATGCGGCGCGCCGCTTCGCGCGCGATCTCTTCGCTCTCGGCGGCGACGATCGCGACCTCCTGGAAGGCGACCTTGCACTCGGTGCTGACGCTGGCGATCACCTCGACGGCGACGACGCCGGGCATCGCTTCCGCCGCGCTGGTGTCGAGCGCCGTGATCTTCGCGCGTCCGTACGGGCAGGTCGCGAACTTCGCCCACAACATGCGCGGCCGGTTGATGTCGAAGGTGTACTTCGCGCGACCGGTCGTCTTGTCGGGGCCGTCGATGCGCGTCGTGCGCTTGCCGAGGATCGAGCAGTCGCCCGGATCGGGCCAAGCAAGATCGACCATGTCACTTGCCTCCGTTCGCGCCGAGTTTCAGAGCGTCCGCGACGGCATTGGCGACGCCGTGGTAGGTGCCGCAACGACAGAGGTTGCCGCCGAGCTCGGAGAGCACCTGTTCACGCGTCGCGCTGCCGTTGGCGCGCTTGAACGACTCGCACGCCATCACGAATCCGGGGGTGCAGAAGCCGCATTGCTGCGCGTCGTTCTCGACGAAGCAGCGCTGCATCGTCGAGTTGCCGCCGCTCGCCTCCGCGAGCCCTTCGACGGTCTCGATCGCCCTGCCCTGCGCCTCGACGGCGAGCATGGTGCAGGAGTAGATCGCCTTGCCGTCGACGATCACCGTGCAGGCGCCGCAGGTGGCGCGGTCGCACACCTTCTTCGCGCCGGTGAGGTCGAGGTGGTTGCGCAGCGCGTCCAGAAGCGTGACGCGCGGCTCGAGCCGCAGTTCGCGCACCTTGCCGTTGATCTGCAATTTCACGGCGACCGGTGCGGGACCGAACAGGCGCGTCGCCGGTGGCGCGGTCGGCGCAGCGTTCGCAGAGCCGTTTGGCACGGCGACCGCCGGCATCTTCGGGGCGAGCGCCCCCGCGGCGAGGGCGGTCACGCCCATTCCCTTCAGGAATCGACGTCGCGAGACGCCGCTGGCGCTTTCGGGCTGCTCGGGTTGGCTCATGCCCCGCTCCTCCTTCATTCCGGGTCCGTTGCTTCGCGAGTCGGGCAGTACAGCCGTGCCGCCGCTGCGCCGCAAGCGTGGAGCCACCGCTTCCGGTGGCGGCGCTAAAAGGTTGCGACCTTGAAGCTCCCTCTGCGAATCCATCTCCCGCATGCGGCGACATCGAGAGTGCGGCGCCGCACGCTGCTGGCGGCCGCGCTCTGCTGCGTCGCGGCGGCGTGCGGCGAGTCGCCGACCGAGGCGAAGGGGCCTGAGGCGAACGATCCCGCGGGCCGGCGCCCGCTGATCGTGCTCGGCGCCGACGGACTCGAATGGAACCTGCTGCTGCGCTTCATGGCCGAGGGCGCGCTGCCCAATCTCGCCGCGCTGGCGCACGAGGGGTTCGCCGGTGAACTCGCCACGCTCGACGTCACGCTGTCGCCGGTGATCTGGACGACAGTCGCGACGGGCAAGCTCCCCGCCGACCACGGCATCAAGGGCTTCGCCTACAAGGGCGCCGACCAGCAGCCGCACCTCTTCCTCAGCATGCATCGCCAGAGCAAGGCGCTGTGGAACCTCTACGACGAAGCGGGACTGTCGACCGAGGTGATCGGCTGGTGGTGCACCTATCCGGTCGAGCCGATCAAGGGCGGGATGGTCGCGCAGACGTCGACGCGTGCGCAGGCTGACATCTCCGAAGGTGTCACGATCTGGAAAGGCAGCTACCTGAAAGGCGTGCAGAACCAGGTCTGGCCGCCGGAACGGGCCGACACGATGGACGCGCACGCCGTGCAGCTTGGCGATTCCATCGAGGCGGGGAACGACCCGTTCACCGCGCGCTTCGGAGCGCCACCGCCGGTCGCGCGAAAGCTGCCCTCGCAGCTCTATTCGGTGCTGCGCACGGCCCACTACGCGGATCTGCTCTTCGCCGCCGCGGCCTTCGACGTGCTCGAGGCGAAGGAGCGCGCCGACGCGCTGCTCCTCTATCTGGGAAGCGCTGACGTCGCCTCTCACATGTTCTGGCGCTACTTCGAGCCGACCGTCTTCGAAGATCGCCCGAGCGAAGCGGACGTCGCGCGCTTCGGCTCGATGATCCGCGAGGCCTACCGTTTCGTCGATGACACCGTCGGCGAGCTGCGTCGCCGCGCGCCGGACGCCGACTTCCTCCTGCTGTCCGACCACGGCTTCCATGCGGTCGCGCGCAACGAGCCGTTTCCCGACGATCGCACCGGCCGCGCCGATTCGGGCAACCATCAGGATGCGCCGCCCGGCGTCTTCCTCGCGCTTGGGCCGAGCTTTCGCAAGCAGTCGCTTGCGCTGGACGCCACCCGCGCCGACGTGAAGAGCGTCGGCCGTGTCGAAGATGTGCTGCCGACACTGCTGGTGCGCGCGGGTCTGCCCTATGCGCACGACGGCGCCGGCCGACCGCTGCGCCAGGTGCTCGCGCCCGCGCTCCTGGAAGCGCGGCCGATCCGGTCGGTGCCGACGCACGACGATCCCGAGTGGAAGCAGAAGCGCGCGTCGGCCCTGCGCCAGATTCCTCTCTTCGAGGCACGCTTCGAGCAGGAGTTGAAAGCGATCGACGGCAAGCTGCTCGCCGATTTGAAGCGGCTCGGCTACGTGGGTGACGACGGCGTCGATCTGGCGCCGAAGAAAGACGAGGGGAAGTGACGTGGTCGCCAGCGGTCGCCGGCGGTAGCGCCGCGCTCGCCGCGTCCGCGTCGTGGGCGATCTCGACCGTCCTCTTCAAGGCGGCGATCGTGCGCCACGGTCCGCGCGCGATGAACGCGTTTCGCATCGCCATCGCGTTGCTGTTGTTCTGGACGTCGACGTTGCTGATCGACGGTGGCGTCGCGTGGCGGTCACTCGCGACCCGCGACGGCGGCGTGCTGCTGCTGTCCGGCGCACTCGGTCTGGCGGTCGGAGACGTCTTCCTCTTCGAGGCGGTGAAGCGACTCGGCGCGCAGCCGGCGATCGCGTTGAACCAGCTTTCGCCGATCTGGTCGGCGGCGCTCGGCTTCGCGCTCGGCAGCGAATCGCTGGGCATGCGCGACCTTGGCGGCATCGCGATGGTGCTTGGCGGCGTGCTGCTGGTGATCTTCGGGCGAGCGAAGCGTGAGACGACCGGGGCGAGCGACGCGGTCGCCGACGCCGCTGCGCGACGGCTGCGCATCAGCGGGACGCTGTGCGGCGTCGTGTCGTCGCTGTGCAATGCGACCGCCGGCGTGATGACGCACCATGCGATCAGCGCGGTCGGGGTGCTGCCCGGCTCGACATTGCGAATGAGCGGCGCGGCGGTCGGGACGTTCCTGGCGACGCTGGCGATGCGACGGGGCGCCATCGACTTCGCGCCGCTGCGCATGCTGCCGCAGATGCGCAGGGAGCTCGTCGCCGTCTTCCTCGCGACCTTCCTCGGCATCTTCTTGCAGCAGGCGGCCTACGCGAATCTCGACGCCAGCGTCGCGCTGTGCCTCTTGTCGACCACACCGCTCTTCCTGCTGCCGATGGCCGTCGGGATCCTGCATGAGCGCTATCGCTGGATCGCGTGGTTCGGGACGTTGCTCGCGACAGCAGGCGTGCCGCTGTTGCTGATGGCGGATTAGCGGCGAGCGGCCGGACGCGACTTGTCACGGTTTGCCGCGCGAATCGCGGCTTCCTCGGCGCGCGGGCTCGATCGGTTACCACGGCGTGACCGTTCGGGTCGATGCTCGAGCGGTCGGCCCCGAGTGCGACGCCGCGGTACGCCATTTCCTTGGCACGGATCGTCCACCCGATCTGCCGTAGGTCGTCCCCATTGCGAATCGGAGGTGCTCCATGTCTCGTCGATCGCATCCCCCCTTCCTCCTGACCCGAGCGCTGCTAGCTGGCAGTGCGCTCCTCGTCGCCACCGCATCGGCGCAGGCGGGCGACCCCGCCGGCGATCGCCGCGTCGAGCAGCCGGAGCCGCCGGGTTTCTGACCGGGGATGGGACACAAAGGACCCGGTGGGTCCGGCAAAGGCACCAAGGGCGTCGGCGACAAGACGAAGAAGCCGGAAGCGGACAAGGACCGCCCCAGCACCTCGACCCCGAAGGACGGTCACGAACACCCGTCCACCCCGCGGCGCCCGTCGACCAAGTCGGACGGACCGGCCCAGCGCGACAGCACGCCGGCCGCGACGCCAAAGCCGGCGCCGGCCGCGTTGCGCCCCGTGACCAAGCGCGCCGATCCGAAACCGGCCACTCCGCCGCCGCCCGGCGGCGCGCCCCGTGCCAGCGGCCCGGCCACGCGCCGCGCGCACGACGAGTCGATCGGCGGTTGGGAAGAGTGGTGGCGCGTGAACGGCATCGCCTGGAGCGGTGGCGGCGCGTTCTGGCCCTCGCCGGAGCCGGGCCAGACCCCCGATCGCGTCGACGTCGCAGCGCTCGATCCGCTGTTCCTCCGATCGACGCTGTGGCCGCGGTTGGCGCAACGGCTGCACGATGAGGATCCGCAGGTGGCGAGCGCTGCCCTGCTCGCGCTGGCGCGAGTGGCGGGAGCGCGGGACGGCGCGATGGTGGCGCCGCTCGTCGTGCGCGCGCTCGACGACGATCGGCTCGTCATGCGCGACGCGGCGCTGGTGGCGCTTGGCCTCTGCGGCGATGGCGAGTCGCGCGCGAAGCTCGCGGCGATCGCGGCGGACTCGCGCGAAGGGCGCGCTCTGGTCGACGCCGGCGGTCCGATCGATTGCAGTCGCCGCCAGCTCGCGGCGCTTGCGCTCGGACTGGCGAAAGGGACGGAGAGTGCCGCGGCGCTGCTCGCGGTGGCCGACTCCTGCGATTGCGAGCACATCACCGGCGCGGCGCTGCTCGGCGCAGCGCACGCTGCTCCCGAAAATCCAGCCGTCGCCTCGAAGCTCCTGGCGACGCTCGCCGATGCACGCGCCACCGATTTCGTGCGCGCGCAGTCGGCGATCGCGATGTCGCGCGTCGCTCCGGCGCTCGCTCGCGCGGCGCTTCCGATGCTGGTCCATCTCGCGGGGGCGGACGACGGGGTCGAAGCGGTGCGCACGGCGGCCGTCATCGCGCTCGGCGCGCTCGGCCGCGCCAGCGATGGTGAACTCGTTTCGGTCCTCCAGCAGAACTGCGACGGACGCGGGGCGCCCGACGTGCGCTCGTTCTCCTTCATGGCGCTTGGCCGTCTGCTCGAGACGTCGGCGGCGTATCCCGAGGCGGCAGCGGCTGCGGACGCGGTGGCGCACTTCCTCGGCGACCGCGTGTTCGCGCCGCGCCTCTCCTACGACCGGCCGTTCGCCGCACTCGCGCTCGGGATTGGCGTGCGCGGCGAGGCGGGCGATTCGGATCGTCACTTCCAGGCGTGCGCCACGCTGCGCGAAGCGTTGACGATCTCGCGCAACGCCTCGACCGATGCGGCGCTGGGTCTGGCGTTGGGTCTGGCGCGCGATCGCGCGGCGGTGCCCGAACTGCTGCGACGCCTCGAGATCGACGCGGCGACGTCGAGCGCGCCCTACTGGGCCGAAGCGCTCGGGTTGGCGGGTGGTGGTGTCGCGGCCATGGCCAGGCGGCCGCTCGCGGAGCGCCTCGACGACGATTCGAGTTCGCCGGAACTGCGGGTCGCGTCGGCGCGGGCGCTGGCGCGGCTGGGCTCGCTCGAAACGATGGAGCGGTTGGCGACGCGCCTCGAAGGGGAGACCAGCGATGCCAGCGCTGCGGTGCTGGCCGAAGCGCTCGGCATGTTCGAGTGCCGACGGAGCGCGGGTGAACTGGTGGCGCTGCTCGACGACGCGTCGACGGGGCGCGCGACTCGTTGGCAGGCGGTCGACTCGCTCGCTCGCATCGGCGAGAGCGCCGCGCCGACCTGGTCGGCGGGTTATGCGATCGACAGCCAGTACCGCCTGCGCACGGCGGCGCTCGACTTCGTGCTCTTGCAGTAGCCCAACCGTCCGACGATCGAGCTCTTGAAACGGCGGCGTTCGGCCCGAGCGGGCCGGGCGCCGCCGTCGCTTTCGAGCGCGGTCGCCTGCGGGTGCTCCTCCGGTCTTCCTCCCGCTCGGCCGCGCCGGCATCCTGCGCCGTTTCGCGGCGAGCTGCTTTCGGGACGGTGAGGACGATCGTGCGACGACGAACCGGATGCGCGGCACTCTTGGGGTTTGCGGCGCTGGGCTGCGCGCTCGATGAGCCGAGAGCGGCGGCGGGTGGCGCGACCGCGGCATCGGCGACTTCCGGCCACGTGGGAGAGCGATCCATGGCGCGCGACAGCCACTCCTTTTCGCGACCGGAGGAGGCGCGGGTACAGCGGCTCGAGCTCGACCTCGCGGTCGATTTCGCCACGAAGACGCTGGCGGGTCGCGCGAGCCTCGAGGTGGCGCGGCAGCCCGGCGCCACGCAACTCGTGCTCGACACGCGTGACCTCTCCATTGCGCGCGTCACGACGTCGCGCGCCGCGCCGAATGCGGGCGGCCTCGCGGCAGCGCAACCGGCTCGTTTCACCTTGAGTCCGGCGCAGCCCGACTTCGGCGCCGCGCTCACGCTCGACCTCCCGCCGGTGGCTGTTGCCGTTGCTGGCGGCGGCGCCGAAGTGCTGTGGGTCCACATCGACTACGCGACGAGCCCGGCCGCGGCCGCCGTGCAGTGGCTCGCGCCGGAACAGACGGCGGGCGGCAAGTCGCCGTTCCTCTTCACGCAGTCGCAGGCGATCCTCGCGCGCACCTGGATTCCCTGCCAGGACTCGCCGGCGGTGCGAATGACCTACTCCGCGCGCATCGCGTTGAAGGCGCCGCCCGGACCGCCGCTGCTGGCGCTGATGTCGGCGTCGAATCCGCAGGTCGCGCGTGCCGACGGGGTCTACGAGTTCGACATGCCGCAGCCGATCCCGAGCTACCTGATGGCGCTCGCGGTGGGCGATCTCGCCTTCGCGTCGCTCGGCCGCAACTGCGGCGTCTACGCCGAACGGCCGGTGATTGCGCGCGCCTCCGCCGAGTTCGTCGACCTCGACTCGATGATCGGTGCGGCCGAGAAGCTCTACGGCCCGTACCGCTTCGGGCGCTACGACGTGCTGGTCCTGCCGCCGAGCTTCCCGTTCGGCGGCATGGAGAACCCGCGCCTCACCTTTGCGACGCCCACCATCCTCGCGGGCGATCGCTCGCTGGTGTCGCTGGTCGCGCATGAGCTTGCGCACAGCTGGTCGGGCAACCTGGTCACCAACGCCACCTGGAACGACTTCTGGTTGAACGAAGGGTTCACCGTCTACTTCGAGCACCGGATCATGGAGGCGCTCTTCGGCGAGGAGTTCGACGAAGCGCTGGCCGTGCTGGGGCTGCAGGATCTGGAGAAGAGCGTCGCCGAGATGACCGCCGCGGGGCAGCGCAAGGACACTCATCTGCGCCTTGCGCTCGAGGGGCGCAACCCCGACGACGGCATGACCGACATCGCCTACGAGAAGGGCGCCCGCTTCCTGCAGGCGATCGAGGAAACGGTGGGGCGCGAGCGGTTCGACCGCTTCCTGCGCGCGTGGTTCGACGGCAATGCCTTCACGAGCCGCACGACCGACGACTTCCTCGCCTTCCTCGACCGCGAACTGCTGACCGGACAGCCGGAGTGGAAGCGCGCGCTCCAGATCCCCGCGTGGGTCGATGGGCCGGGCCTGCCGTCGAACTGCCCGCGCGCGACGTCGACCGCTCTCGCCCGCGCGACCACCGCGATGGAGCGGTTCCTCGCCGGGACGCCGGCGCGCTCCCTCGATGTCGCGGGATTCACGACGCAGCAGTGGCAGCACTTCCTGCGTCAGCTTCCCGCCAGCGCCACCCACGCGCAGCTCGCCGAACTCGATGCAGCCTTCGCGCTTTCGCAGCGCGGCAATTCGGAGGTGCTCTTCGCCTGGCTGCTGCCGTGCATCACGCACCGCTACGAGCCGGCGTTCGCCGCGCTCGACCACTTCCTGACCTCGCAGGGGCGGCGCAAGTTCCTGAAGCCGCTCTACCAGGAGCTGATGAAGAGCGACTGGGGCAAGCCGCTTGCGCAGTCGATCTACGCCAAGGCGCGCGCGAGCTACCACGCCGTCTCGCGCGACACGATCGACGAGCTGCTGAAGTGGCGGCCATGAGCACGAAGGGCGGCTCGCCGAGCGCCTCGCTCCTCGTCGCCGTGCCGCTGGCGTTGATCGGCGCGGGCCGCTTCGCCTCCGACCTGTTGACGGACATCGATCCCGGCTGGAGCGAGCGACTGGGCGACTCGCCGCTGCGCTACCTGGTGCGCGCGCCGTCGGACGGCACCTGGCTTGGCGACTTGAACGTGCAGTGGTTCAAGCTGCTGGCGGTCCCGTGCAGCATCGCCGGCCTTTACGTGATCAAGCGCCTGTTCACGCGCGATCGGCGCGAGACGCAGCGGCTGTGGCAGTCGTCGCTCTACCGCTTCTCCTTCCTCCTCCTCTTCGCGCTGATGTGCGTCGTGATGGAACTGGAGAAGAGCTATCACTGGCTCGGCCTGAAGATGGCCGGGCAACTGGCGGGCGAGCGCGCGTGGCTGAACCACGTCCTCCACGCGGCGAGCCTGCTCCTGGGCGCGATGCTGATGCGCTGGCTCTGCTTCGTCGATCCACGCGAACTCACACGCCGGCGCGGGAGCTGAACCTGACGATGGAATCGCACCAGCCCCGCAATCCGCTGCACGGCATCACGCTCGAGACGATCATCACCGAGCTCTCGGCGCGCGTCGGCTGGCGCGCGATGGCGCAGGAGATCCCGATCCGCTGCTTCATGTTCGACCCGACCGTCACCTCGAGCCTGCGCTTCCTGCGCAAGACCCCGTGGGCGCGCGCCAAGGTGGAGCAGCTCTTCCTGCGCATGCGCTGGGAGCTCGGCGACCCGCCGAAGGCGCCGCCGCGGAGCTGAATGCTCGCGCGGCGGCGGGTCGCACCTTGGCGCCGGCTACTGCAGCTCGAGCCCGCAGTGGATCTTGAGCCCCGGCGTGAGCGAGATCTTCTTCACCGCGTTCGGGTCGGCCTCGGCGACCTGCACGTAGAACTCGGCGAAGTAGAGCGACGCGTCGTACTCGATGTCGCCGGTCAACAGCGTGCCCGCCGCGTCGAGCGGGAAGATCAGCGTCAGCGCCGGGTCGACCAGCAGCGTGCCGCCCTTGAACGGCGTGGTGGCCGGGTCGACGCCGAGGAAGAGCGCGGCGATCGTCGGCGCGCCGAGCGAGTTCTCGACGAAGACGTTCAAGTCGTCGCCGACGTGCGGCGCATCCTGCGCGATCAGGTGGGGGATGCCGTTCGTGCCGGCGAGGCCGCTGCCGTACTCCTCGGTCCACGCCGGGCAGCCGAGGTGGGCGATCGTCACGCCGCGCTCGATGAAGCCGGCACCGTCGAGGAAGTTCGAGTCGTGGAGCGGATCGGTCCAGACGAAGTCGCCGTACTCGTCGCCGTTCCAGTCGCCGGCCGCCAGCGCGTAGCCGAGCTGCTCGCTCGTCGAGGTCGAGTCGCTCCAGCCCTCGAAGCTCCACAGCTCGTGGAAGTCCTTGCCCGACCAGACGTGGATCGCGCCGGTGCCGAGCGCGCCGCCGTCGAGCTCGGTCGCGGCGAACTCGGGGAAGCCGTCGCGATCCATGTCGGGGATGCCGACCATCGTGTGGCCCATGTGAACGCCGGCGCCGGAGCCGTAGCCCCGGAAGAAGGCTTGGCGGGTGGCGCCGCTGTAGCCGAACACCCTGCCGCAATCGGTGTTTCCGCCTGCGTCCGCCTGCGTCGTGCCGATCAGGAAGTCGTCGGTCCCGTCCTGGTCGATGTCGCCCACCGCGGCGCAGCTCTCGCCGGAACGCTCGAAGCTGGCCGTGCTCACCACGTGATCGATGAAGCCGAGCGTCGCGCCGGAGTAGATCACGACCCGTCCGCAGTCGAGATGGAACGGGACGATGGTGTCGTAGCCCGGCTCGCCGACCAGGATCTCGTCGACGCCATCGCCGTCGATGTCGCCGGTGCGCGAGACGCTGGTACCGAAGGCGACGTCGCCGCCGCGGAAGAGCGTGTTCAGCAGGCTGCCGCCGCGGTTGAAGATCTTCACCTGGCTCGGGCCCGGCTCGCCTGCGAGGAACTCGGGCCGGCCGTCGCCGTCGAGGTCGCCGCACGACGCGAGCACGAGGCCGAGCTGCTCGTTCGCCGCCGTGCCCGTGACGGTCCAGAGCAGCTGGCCCGTCTTGCCGCTGAACGCCTCGATCTTCCCCGCGTCGGTCAGCGTCGCGGTGTTCCAGTACGGCGAGCCCACCGCGAAGTCGTTGGCGCCGTCGCCGTCGTAGTCGCTGATGCCGCAGATCGCGTGACCGAACTGCGCGCCGGTCTGCGTCCCGTCGAGCTTGTAGATCGGCCCGTTGTTGCCGACCTCGGGATAGACGTAGACGCGGCCGGCGCTGAAGGTGATGCCGAAGTCGTAGCGCGGCGAGCCGACCACGAGGTTGTCGCGCCCGTCGCCGTCGAGGTCGCCGACGTTGGCGATGGCGTGGCCGTGGCGTTCGCCGTACTGGTCGCCGTAGGTGATCGAGTGGGCGAGCTGCGCGTGGGCGAGCGGCGCCGCGGCGAGCGCAAGGGTTGTGGTGATGGGGCGCACGAGACGGCGGAGTTCGAGGCGAGGCATGGCAGGCTCCTTCGAGGTTCAGCGCCGCGTGGGCGCGTGAGATTCGAAGGTGACACCCGCATCGAAGGCGCGCCGTTACACGACTTCGCCGATCGGGCTCAGCTCCCCGGCTTCTTCACGAACTCGGCGAACGTCACCGCGTGGCCGCCCGGCTCGCGGACGCCGATCTCGCGCGTGCCGTAGAAGGTCTCGCGCTCGGGCACGGTGACGGGGAGGCCGGCCACCGCGGCGCGGATCGGGGCGAGGCTCTCCACTTCGAGGAAGAGCGCGGCGCTGCCGCCGACGTTGCCAAGGCCCGGGACGTCGTGCGCGATGCTGGCGCGCGACTGGAACATCAACTCGATCGCGCCTTGCTGCAGGATCACGAAGCCGAGCGCCTTGCCGTCGGGCCCGGGCACCTCGACGCTCTTCGTGAAGCCGAGTCGCTCGATCCAGAAGGCGAGGCACGGCTCGATCGACTCGACCACGAGGACGGGCGTCAGCTTGTTCACTTGGGCCGGCATCGAAAGCTCCGGAGGGTGGGTCGGCGCGGTTCGTCGGTGCGCTCCCGCACGGCGCGGGAGCGACGGCGCAGCAGTCGCGGGAAGAGCATCGTCGTGCGACGTCGAGGCGTCTTGCAGGAATGGAACATCGGGCGGCGATCGCGGCTCAGCCGAGGTCGTCGTGCCGCGCGCCCGCGCCTCGCGCCTTGCCGCGCTCGTCGTCGCCGCAGCTCGGCGAGCAGCGCGTCGCGCGTCGCGGCGGGGGCGTCGCCGTCGAATTCGCGGACATCGCGCCACGCCTCCGCGAGCGGGAGGTCGTCGTCCTGCCATTCGACCAGCGGCGCATCGAAGAAGGCGCTTGCACCGCCAGGGCGAAAGCGGACGGCGACGACGTCGAGCGCTTCCACCCCGTCGACCTGCTGCGGTCGCGTCATCGCACCGACGACGAACGCGCGCGGGGCATCCGCGCGGTGTGCGTCGCGCAGCAGCAGCACGTCGACGCAGCCATCGGGCAGGACGACGTGGGGCGGGCGGGGGCTCGCCGCCGCAGCCGATTCGCGTCTCGTTGCAGTGTGCGTCCAGAAGCACGCGACGTACGGCTCGAGATCGGCCGGAGGCGCGTGCTCCTGGTAGCTCATCGCGCTCAGCTGCCCTTGCGGCCCTGCTGCAGGTCGCGATCGGCCTGGCGCGCCTTGTCGGCGCGCTTGGCGCGGTCGGCAGCGAGGCGCGCCGCGAGCTCGTAGTCGGAAAGGGCGAGGATCTGCGCGGCGAGCAACGCGGCGTTCTCGGCGCCCCACGCACCGGCGGAGACCGTGGCGACCGGAACGCCAGGCGGCATCTGGACGGTGGCGAGCAGCGAGTCGAGGCCGTTGAACGGTTCCGTCGCGACCGGGATGCCGATGACCGGCAGCAGCGTGCGAGCGGCGACGGCGCCCGCGAGGTGTGCGGCGCCACCGGCAGCCGCGATCAGCACCTGCAGACCGCGCTTCGCGGCGCTGCTGGCCCATTCGCCGACATCTTCGGGCGTGCGATGCGCCGACATCACGCGCACCTCGACGCTGATGGACAGCCCCTTCAGGACTTCGATCGCCCGCTCGAGCTTCGGCAGGTCCGAAGCCGAGCCCATGACGATCCCGACCTTGGCAGTGCTCATCGTTTCCTCGTGCGGTGTGGGGGCGGAGCGTGCGCGCGGCGCTGCGGCGATCAGCCTGCCGATTGCGTCTTCGGTGCGAGGCCGGGCGCGGCGGGGGCACGGCTCACCGGACCGACCCGTTCGGCGCGCACCCGCTCGTTCTGCTCGCGGCGGAAGGTCGCCCAGCGTTCGCGCAGCTCCGCGTCGTGGCGCGCCAGCATCGCGACGGCGAGCAGCGCGGCGTTGATCGCGCCCGACTTGCCGATGGCGAGCGTCCCGACCGGCACTCCGGCCGGCATCTGCGCGATGGAGAGCAGCGAGTCCATCCCCTTCAGCGCGTGACTCTCGAGCGGCACGCCGAACACCGGCAGCAGCGTGTGCGCCGCGAGCATGCCAGGCAGATGGGCGGCGCCACTCGCGCCCGCGATCAGCACCTGCAGGCCGCGCTCTTCGGCGCTGCGCGCGTAGTCCGCGAGGAAATCGGGCGTGCGATGCGCCGAGATGATCAGGCACTCGTGCGGCACGTCGAGCTTCTTCAACGTATCGCTGGTGTGCTGCAGCGTTTCCCATTCGCCCTTGGTGCTCATCAGCACGCCGACGATGGGGGGCAGCGGAGGCGACTTCTTCTTGCTCATGGAGCGGACCTTACCAGCGGTGGTAGGCGGGGTGGCCTGGCTTGACGGCGACGAAGATCCCGCGGCAGGTGGCCGTGACCTTGCCGTTCGCATCGAGGGTGGCGTCGATCACGGCGCGATCCGACGTCGACTCGACGACTCGCGCGCGAATCGTCAGCGCCCCTTCGACCGGCGTCGGACGCTTCAGCTTGACCGCGAATTCGGCGGTGACGGTGCACGGCGGCTGTTCGAGGCCGGCGGCCTTCATCAGGTGCATCGCCGCCATCCAATTGCTGTGGCAGTCGAGCAAGGCGCCGGTGATGCCGCCGTTCAGCATTCCCGGGAACGCCTGGTGGTGCGGTTGCGCGTGCCACTGCGCCACGAGCTCCTCGCCCACGAGGAAACTGCGGATGTGCAGTCCCTGCGCGTTCGCTGGCCCGCAGCCAAAGCAGATGCTCTGCGGCGAGTAGCGCTCCTGCACGGAGAGCTCGGTCGGCGGCGTGGGGGCGGCGGGGGGCGGCGGGTTCATGCTCCGTTCCTGGTGGGAGCCGCGGTGGCGAAGCTGGCGCCGAAGCGCGAGCGGTAGCCGTTGGCCAGCAGCGTGGTGCCGACCAGGACCGCCGCCGCCATCAGGAATGGCGCGTTCGGGCCGACCTGGTCGAAGACGATGCCGGCGCACGCAGGCGCCGTCGCGCGCGCCAGGCTGCCGGCGGACTGGCACATGCCGAGATACGAGCCTTGTCGATCGGCCGGGGCGGCGCGCGAGAGCAGGCCTGGCACCGAGGGGTTCGAGAGCCCGAAGCCGAACGGCATCAGGAAGCAGCCGCCGATCACGACCCACCAGTTGGTGGCGAAGCCGACGGTCGCGAGCGCGATGGCGAGGATGAAAGGGCCGACCACGATCAGGCGCGCCTCGCCGTACTTCGGCACGAGGCGGCGGATGAAGCCGCCCTGCACCAGCGCCGAGAGGATGCCGATCGCGAACATGTACTTGCCGGCGTAGCGGCCCGCCTCGATGACCTGGCTCAGCGACGCATTCTCGATGGCGACATCGAGCCCGAACTTGGCGGGGAAGCGCGCGAGGCCGAAGAGGATGAACATCGCCTCGAAGCAGGAGAAGGCGAAGAGGTTCAGGAAGTTGAGGACGATCAGGATTCCGGTCCGGCCGTTCGCGAGCGCCTTCTTCAGCTCGCCGAGCTGGAACAGGCGCATGCCGGTGCGGCGCACGGCGGGCTCGGGCAGCTTCAGGTAGCCAAACAGCGCCGCGGCGAGCGACAGCCCGGCGGCGAGGTAGCCAGGGAGCGACGGCAGCGACTGCGCGCCGTCATGGCTGCGGCTCGTCATCACGCCGAGCAGCGGCCCGAAGGTGAAGCCGAGTCCGAACGCCGCGCCGATCATCCCCATGCCCTTGGCGCGATCCTTCTCCTCGGTGACGTCGGCGATGTAGGCCTGCGCGGCGGAGAGGTTGGCGGCGCAGAAGCCGGCCAGCAGGCGCGACGCGAACAGCATCGTGAGCGACGACGCGTTGGCGAAGACGACATAGGAAAGCGACGTCCCGATGAGGCCGCCGATCAGGACCGGGCGGCGTCCGATGCGATCGGAGAGGCGCCCCCACATCGGCGCGAAGAAGAACTGCATCGCCGAGAACGACGACTGCATGAGCGCCAAAGTGAAGCCGCTCGCGCCGAACCACTTCGAATAGGTCGGCATGAGCGGGATGACGATCCCGAAGCCGAGCAGATCGATGAAGACCGTGAGGAAGATGAACAGCAGCGGGGAGCGCCCCTTGCTGCGCGGACTGGTGTTGGCGGTCGCTTGCGTCATGGGCGGCGAAGTATAGGAGCGCCGCCGCGTCGGTTGCGCCGTCGTGGCGAGGAATTCGATGACGTCGGCGCGGTGGTCGGGCTGGCTTCGCAGCACGAATCCTGGCGCGCGTGGCCGCTACACTCCACGACCCTGAAACGCCGGCATCGGCACTTGATGGAGCAGGCAGCGGCGATGGCGACTCACTCGCATTGGAAGCGGCGAACCGGCACTCTCGCAGCGCTGGCGCTTGCCGCCGGCTGCGCTTCCCAGCGAGTGAACAGCTGGAACAACCTCGCCGTCAGCACGCAGCCGGAGTCCGATCGGTTCCGTTCGCTCGGCTTCCTGGAGCCCTTGAGCGGCACCTGGCGCAGCGTCGCCGTCAGCGACGCGCCGTCGCCGCCGCAGGTGATCGAGCAGTCGGAGCAGCGCGGCAAGGAGGACTTCAACCTCGCGCTGTTGACCGGCGTCGAGGCCGATGAAGGGAGCGCTTCGGTCGTTTTCCGGGCGCTCGACGGCGTGATCGATCAAGGCGGCGGCCTGGTCTGGTTGGCGCAGGACTCGAAGAACTACTTCCTGGCGCGCTTCAACCCGCTGGAGAAGAACCTGCGCGCGTTCGTCGTGAAGGACGGGAAGCGGCAGCTGCTCGACAGCGTGGACCTCGCGCTTGGCGACGGTTGGCACCTGCTGGCCGTCACGTTCGACGACGAACGCTTCACCGTATCGGTCGACGGCGCCGAGCAGCTGCTCTGCCTTTGCGATGTCGACGCGGTCAGTGGATTCGACGCCGGTCGCATCGGCTTGTGGACGAAGGCCGACGCGCGCACCCAGTTCGACGACCTGACCTGGCGTCGATGATGAGCTTCGCGGCAATCGCTGGCGCGCCGCTGCGCGCACTGCAGGACGTGGTTCCAGGTCAGGGAGCCGAACTGCCCGCGCGCCTCGCGGCCGACTGGCGGCTGTGGGTCCTGTTCGGGCTCGTGGTCGGCGGCGTGCTCTTCCTCGATCTCTTCGTGCTGCATCGCAAGGCGCACGAGGTGCGCATGCGCGAGGCGGCGGTCACGGGCGGCGCGTTCGTGCTGCTGGCGCTGCTCTTCTGCGGCTTCATCGCGTGGAAGCTCGGCGCCGCGCCGGCGCAGGAGTTCCTCACCGGCTACGTCGTCGAGTTGTCGCTCTCGTTCGACAACCTCTTCGTCTTCCTGCTCCTGTTCAAGTTCTTCGGCGTCGAGCGCAGGCACCAGCACCGCGTCCTCTTCTGGGGCATCCTCGGTGCACTGGTCCTGCGCGCCCTCTTCATCGTTGCGGGCACGGCGTTGCTGCAGCGCTTCACCTGGCTCGCGTACGGATTCGGGTTCTTCCTGGTGCTGACCGGCGCGAAGCTGCTGGCCAAGAAGGACGAAGAGAGCGATCCGGGCAAGAGCTGGATGCTGCGTTCGCTGCGTCGAGTCCTGCCGATGAGCGACGCGCCGCACGATGGGCGCTTCTTCGTGGTCGAGCACGGCAAGCGTTGCGCGACGACCCTCTTCCTCTGCCTGCTGATGGTCGAGGCGAGCGACGTCGTCTTCGCGGTCGATTCGATCCCGGCGATCTTCGGGGTGACGCTCGACCCGTTCATCGTCTACACGTCGAACGTCTTCGCGATCCTCGGACTGCGCAGCTTCTTCGTGCTGCTGGCGCTGCTGATGGCCGCGTTCCGTTACCTGAACGTCGGCCTCGCGCTGGTGCTCATGTTCATCGGCGCGAAGATGGTCGCGGTCGGTTTCGACGTCCACCTCGGCACGTCGACTTCGCTCGGAGTGGTGTTCGGGATCCTCGGAACGGCCATCGTGGCCAGCCTCGTCAAGCGGAGCCAGGAGGTCACGGCGAACCCGCCGCAGTAGCGCCGCCATCGCGCGGCCGCGCGGCGTTGCCGCGGTTCAGAGCCAACGATTGCGGTGCAGCCAGCGCCACACCAGCAGGCCGATGGTGGCCATCACGGCCAGCACGATCGGCAGCCCCCACGGCGAATGGAGCAGCGGCAGGTGATCGAAGTTCATGCCGTAGATGCCGGCGATGAGGCTCAGCGGCAGCAGCGTGGTGGCGACCGCGGTGAGCGTGCGCATGGTCACGTTCAGCTGGTGATTCATCGCGGTGAGGTGGCCGTCGCGCGCGGCGAGGATGCTGTCGCGCACCGCTTCGAGCAGGTCGTAGATGCGCAGCATGTGGTCGGCGACATCGCGCAGGTAGGGCTCGATCTCGCGCGAGAAGAGCGGGTGGCCTCCACGCGCGAGCGCCTGGCAGACGTCGCGCTGGGCGCGCAGGACGCGTGCGAACGTCGCGGTGCGACGACGCAGTTGATGGAGGCGCGGGAGGATCCCCGCCTCGTGTCCCATCGCGCCTTCCTCGAGCTCCTCGGCGAGGTCGATGCTCTCGTCGATGCGCTCCTCGAAGATGTCGGCCATGTGGTGCAGCAGCGCGTGCACGATGCGCTCCGGCAACGCAAGGTAGTAGGCAGCGTTGCGGCAGAGCACCAAGTGGAGCGGGTCGAGGAGGGGCAGCGGCACGCGCACGACGGTCACCAGCCAGTGTCCGCCAAGGAAGATGCAGAGCTTGCGTGTCGCGACTTCCATCCCCGGCTTGGGCACGTGAACGACCGCGAACAGCATGTCGTCGCGCTCGACGAGGCGCGGTGGATGCTGCTCTTCGAGCGCTGCATCGATCCACTCGGCGGGCAGTTTCCAAGCGTCGCGCAGCACTTCCTGCTCGCTGGCGTTCGGCGCGATCGCCTCGACCCACGCCGACTGCTGTTCGCGCGCGACGGCGGCGGCACGCGCCGCGGCGATGCCCTCCTCGGTGTTCCAGTGGCCGCCGACGAGCCGATGGGTACGCAGCATCGAATCAAGCTCCAGGCGGGGCGGCGGGCGGGGGCACGGGCGGCGCAGCTCCGTCGATTCGCACGCGCAGCGGCGCGTCCGCCGACAGACGCAGCTCGCGCGTGGGGAACGGAATGGCGATGGCGGCGCGAGCGAATGCCGCGTCGATGGCGAAGCGCAGGTCGCTGGCGATGCGCGCGTTCTGCGAGCTGTCCTCGAGCCAGACGCCGAGGCGGAAGTCGAGGGAGCTCTCGCCGAACGCGGTGAACAGCACCTCGGGAACGGGTCGCTTCATCACGCGCCCGTCCTTCGCGGCGACCTCGAGCAGCACGTCGCGCACCCGCTTCACGTCGCTTCCGTACGCGACACCGACATCGACGGCGATGCGGATCTTCGGGTCGATCGTGTCGTAGTTCACGACTCGTTGGGTGATGAACTCGCGGTTGGGTACCAGGATGTGGACGTTGTCGCCGGTCTGGATCGTGGTGGCCCGGATGCCGAGCTCGCGCACCGTGCCGATGGAGCCGTCGCCAAGCGCGATCGTGTCACCCGGTTTGAGCGGTCGTTCGATCAGCAGGATCAGGCCTGAGACGAAGTTGCTGATGATCTCCTGCAGGCCGAAGCCGATGCCGACCGACAGCGCGGCGACGAGGTAGCCGAGGTTGCGGACGTCGAGCACCTGGCTCAGCGCGAGCCAGAAGCCGAAACCGTGCAGCAGGTAGACCGCGAGCGTCGTGATCGTGTACTGCGTGCTCCGCGCGAACTGCGTGGCAGGCAGCACGACGCCTTCGAGCAGGATCTTCACGTGGCGCGCGAACCGCAGCGCGAGGAAGGCGATCAGCAGCGCGACGAGCACGTCCCACCAGCTGCGGCGCGCGGCGAGGTCGGTCCCATCCTGGAGTGGCAGCGGCCGCTCGAAGAATCGGCGGAGGCTGGCGAAGGAGGTCCCGGTGACCTGCAGCAGCACGAAGCCCACCAGCAGGATGACGGCGACGCGGGCGACGAAGCGGACCAGTTCGTCGACCGCGGCCACTCGCGCCAGATCGCGTTCGCTTGCGAGCGGGCGGGCGAGCTCGCGCGCTCGCCACCGTTCCAGGGCGAAGACGATGATCTGGTAGGCGATCGATCCGATCGGGAACGCGGCGAGCAGCAGGACCGCGATGCGAGTGATGAAGGCGGCGAGGATGCGAAAGCCGACGCCATCGAGGACGACGACGGTCGGCACCAGCAGGACCAGCAGCGGCTGCACCAGCGCCGCGATGCGCCGCAACAGGCGGCCGATGGCCCGTTCCGGCGGCGGCAGCAGACTGAAGACGAGCTGCCGCTCGAGCAGCAGGAACATCACGACCGCGCCGGCCACCGCCTTGTAGGCCAGGTCGATGGCGGCCATGGCGCCGACGTTGCGCCAGGCGAAAGCCTCCAGCAGCCGGTCGAGCGCGAAGACGCCGAGCGAGAGCCACAGCAGGAACGTGACGCCGATGCCGACGCGGCGCGCGGTGGCGCGATCGACCGCGAGCACCATTCGCTCGGGCGGGTCGGGACGGAGCAGTTCGCGGCTGAGCCCGAGACCGGCCCAGAGGCCGGCGAAGAGGATGCCGAGGTCGTGGAGCAGTTCGCCGATCCGCTCGGGCAGCGCCGGCAAGAGTGCGGTGATGACGTGCGGTGCGGCCCAGAAGAACGCCGCGGTGCATGCGACGCGGCCGAGGTGCGCGAGAAGCAAGGCGCTGCGCACCGGCAGGCTGGCGACCGACTCGAGCGCGGCCAGGCGGGCGATGCGCCGCGTGAGCCAGAGCCGCGCCAGCAGCGCCATCAGCGCGATCGGCACGAGCGCGGCGAGGCAGCGCAGCAGACGTGCGACGTTGCCTTCGGCGCGGACCCATCCGAGCGCGGCGGAGGACTGGGTGAGCGCGAACGCCGGCAGCTCGATCAGGTCGGCGGCGCCACTCGCGATCGCTTCGCGGGTGATGCGTCGATCCTCGTGCAGGAAGAGGTTGGCGCTGCGCAACAGCGCGAGCGCGTCGTTCCTCACCTCCCAGGTCTGCAACTCGATGGCGAGCAGCCGCTCGATGGCGTCGACCCGCTGCATCGCCGAACGGGTGAGCAGCGCCAACGTCTCGCTTCGCTCCTTCCCGAGCTGCGTGAAGCGGGGCTCGAGCGTCCGCCACGCGCTGTCCGTCGCGGCGGCTCGCGCGGCGTCGCGTTGCCGGACCAGGTCCTTGCCGCGGGACTCCGCCTGCGCTTGCGCCGCGTCGAGCGCATCTTGCGCGGTGCGCAACTCGGTGCGCAGATCGCTTCGCCGAGACTGGTGCTCGAAGTAGCGGGTCTGCTCCTGCAGCTCTTCGATCTCCCGTTTCACCTGCACCGCGTCGGGCGTACGCGCCGCGGGGTCGGCGCCGGTGTCGCCGCCGTAGAGCGCGACGTAGCGATCGCGCTGCGCGATCGCTGCCGCCAGCGCGAGCTGAGCTGCGGCGACCTCGGCCGTGCGATCCGCCGCCTGCTCCTCCGCGCTGCGCTGTTGCGCGGCCAGACGTGAATTCTCGAGCGCGGCTTCGTTGATGGCGCGCTGCTCGTCGTCGCTGCTGGCCGCGAGCTGGCGTTCGCGTTCGCGCACCTCCTCCTCGGCGTCGCGGGTCGCGGCGACGAGCTGCTCTTGCGCGTAGCGGCGGGCCACCGCCAGTCGCGCCTCGGCCAGCTCCGCGCCGGCGAGTGCCGCCTGCTGGCGCGAGGAGAGGAGCGACTGCCGCTTCTCGAGGAGCGGTGTCACCTGTTCGATCCAGGCCGCCCGCATGCGGTGGTGGACCAGCTCCTCTTCCGCCGCGAGCGCCTGCTCGAAAAGGTCGGCCCGCTCGTCCGCGCCGAACTCGCTGCTGTCGAGGCGCGTGCGGGTCGCGAAGAGGTCGGAGGCGGCCGATTCCGCAGCTGCCCACGCTTCGCTGCGACGGCGCGGTGCGGCCTCGACCTCGCTTGTCACGGCGGCGAGCTCGCTGTCGAGCGCTTCGGCGGCCCGCTGCGCGGCGGCGAGCGGCTCCTCGAACTCGGTGGCGATCCGTGGCGTGAGCGCCTCGATGTCCGCGAATTCGCGCAGATGGTCGATCAGCCCGCTCGGATCGAAGGAACGGAACGCGGCGCGCGCGGCGTCGCGTTGCGCTTCGGCGGCGGCGAGCGCTTCGTCGGAGGTCTCTTGCGGGAGCGTCTCGAGCCGACCTTGCTGGACCAGAAAGTCGCGTTGCCGACTGAGCGCGTCTTGCTGGCGCTGGAGCAGTCGAGCACGGTTGGCCTGCAGGGCGGGGTCGAGCTTGCCGTAGAGCTCGCGCACGCGGGCGAGTTCGGTGCGCACCGCCTCGGCGTCGCGAAAATCGACACCGCCGGGGGCGTCGCCCTCGGCCACGCCGGTCAGCGGCGCAGGCGGTCCGGCCGGAGTCGCCTCCTGCGCGGGCAGTGGGGCGGCCAGGGCGACGGCGAAGATGCCGCTCAGGAGGAAGGGAGTGCGGACGACGCGGCCCATCAATCGATCCTGCCAGGCGCAAAACGGTGCCGCAGGTTAGCCGTGGCCGAGCGCTTCGAACGGTCGCGCGTGCCTGGAGGCCGCATCAAGAAGACGGTGGCGCGGCGCGGTCTAGCAGCCCGTTGGAGAACTCCCCGTGTCGCCTGGCGGCGTCTTTCAAGCCGGTACTTCGTCGGAGTCTCTCGACAACTCGCCGGGGAGTTGGCTTCGAACCTCCTCCTCGTCCCGACTCGAAATCCGCTCGCCAGACTCGCGGTGACTTCTCCAACGGGCTGCTACCCCTGCTTCCAGTCGTAGAACCCCTTCCCGCTCTTCTTCCCGAGATCGCCGCGCGCGACCATGTCGCGCAGTAGTTGCGGCGCTCGGTACTGATCGCCGCCGATCTCTTTCGAGAGGGTGTCGGCGATGGCGAGGCGCACGTCGAGGCCGACGAGGTCGGTGAGCTTCAAGGGCCCCATGGGGTGGTTATAGCCCAGCTCCATCGCCGTATCGATGTCCGCCGGAGAGGCGACGCCCTGCTCCACCATGCGCATCGCCTCGAGCCCGAGGATGACCCCGAGGCGGCTTGACGCGAACCCCGGCGAGTCGTTCACCACGATCGGGGTCTTGCCCATGCGTCGGGTGACGTCGAGGACGGCCGCCTTCGCTTCCGCGCTGGTGCGCGGGTGAACGACGATCTCGACGAGTTTCATCAGGAAGACGGGGTTGAAGAAGTGCATGCCGATCAGCCGTTCCGGACGGGCGAGCGGCGCGGCGATCTTCGTGAGCGGCAACGAGGAGGTGTTGCTGGCGAGGATGGCGTGCGGCGGCACCACCGCCTCGAGTTGCGCGAAGAGCGCCTGTTTGACGTCGAGTTTCTCGACGATCGCCTCGATGACGAGGTCGCACTGGCGCGCGGCAGCGATCGCGTCGGTTGAGGTCGAGAGATTGGCGACGGCGCGCACGCGGTCCGCTTCGGTCAACTTGCCGCGTGCGATGGCGCCGGCGAGGAGCTCGTCGATCCGCTTCCGGCCGCGCTCGAGGGCAGCTCGATCCTGATCGACCAGTGTGACCTTAAGGTCGGCTAGCGCAGCGACTTGCGCGATACCGTGTCCCATCGTTCCAGCACCGATCACGACGAGACTCGAGGGCGATTGTTGGGGGTTCATGGGCGCGGGATAAGACCGCGTCGCGGCGGTGGGATCAAGCGCTTGCTTGACCCTGAAAACGCTCTCGCTACAATCCCGCCCTTTCCGTCAACCCGAGCGTAAGTGCTTGTCGTTGCGAGGGTTGAGGCGTGGTTACCGGCGCGCGGTAGGCTCCTATATGGCCCACTCGTGCGTCGCTTGGAAGGCGGCGCGGCCCTTCCATGACCACGTTCCAGGGATGCTCGGACGCGCCCGCTGACGCGACCGCGTTTGCGCAGACCGTGCCGGTCCTCGCGGATCGGACTCTCCGTTGGTGGCTCGCGCTGCCAGCGACTCCGCCGACCACGTGCTGTGGTCGGCTTGGACAAGGAGGAAGTCCTCGAAATGTTCTCCTTCTCGTATGCCGGCTCGGTCCGCGTTGTCCTCGCTCTCGCGCTCGGGCTCATGGCCACGGCGCCGGCGAGGGCGCAGTCGGTCGATGACAAGTTCAAGGGAGGGGCGGATCTCTACTTCCGCGGACGCCTCGACGAGGCGTTGAAGACCTTCCAGGAAATCCTCGCCGAGAACCCTTCGCACGAAGACGCCCTGCGGCTCTATGGCCAGGCAGGCAGGGAGCTCTTCTCCCTGATGCTGACCAAGGGCGGCGAGTTCGAGTCGACCGCGAAGCGGTTCCTCGAACTGGCCACCGTGGCTCGCACCGAGAAGAGCGATGACGCCGAGGCGATCGCCAAGCTGGTCGACGCGGCCCTCAACGGGACCTTCCTCGACGCGCGCGACGCCCTCTACGCTCTGTCGGCCAACCATGGCGAATACGGCGCTGCGCCGTTCGTCGCGGTGCTTGGCGACGAAGACGACCAGGAGCGCCGGGTCAAGGCGATCACCTGCCTGAACCACATGGCGGGCGATTCGGTCCTGCCGCTGATCGCGGCGCTCGACGCCGAGAACGAGCGAGTGGTCCGCAATGCGACTGCGTGCCTCGGAGTGATCGGTGACCAGCGCGCCGTTCCGGCGTTGAAGCGCGTCGCTGAGACCACCAAGAACTCGGTCAACCGTGGCGCTGCCGAAGAAGCGCTGATGAAGATCACCGGCAAGTCGGCGGCTTCGCTGCCGGCGTCGACGGCGCTCTATCTCGAGGCGGCGACTCGCTACCTCCAGAACGACCGCTCGGTCGTGGCGCCGTTCGATACCAAGGATGCGGTGTGGAACTGGTCGGGTGACGCGGTGGTGGCGACCAAGGTCCCCGCCGTCCTGCGCCACATCCGGCTCGCCCAGCAGTCGTGCCTCGCAGCGGTCGGCGCCGATCAGGCTCAGGCCGCCTTGCTCGCGGCCTACGCCTCCGAGAAGGCGTCGCTTGCCGCGACCAAGGAGATGGGGGCCGAGGGCGAGGCGCCCGAAGCCAACGTGGACCTCGACGTCATGATCGCTTCGGGTGGCCCGAAGGGCTGCTCGGAAGGTCTGACCTTCGCGCTGGCCAACGACCTCTCGATGGCATCGGTCGAGCTGCTCAAGGCGCTCGAGTCGATGGGTGCGACGACCGACGCCGTCCGCGCCGCGCTCGCTTCCAACTACAAGTCGGTCCGCTACGCAGCCGCCTTCGCGCTCGCCTCGGCGGGCGACCAGAGCGCCGACGTCGTGACCGCGCTCGGACAGGCGCTTGGCGAAGACGCGCTGCGCACGGTCCTGGTGATCGATGATCGCAGCGAGTCCCGCAACGCGACGGCTGCGGCGCTTCGTGCGGCCGGCTACAGCGTCGTCACCGCTGACAACGGCGGGCTTGGCTTTGCCCGGTCGCGCACCGTTCCGCCGAAGGACGCCGTGATCGTGCGGGCGAGCCTCGCGGACGTCACGCTCGACCAGTTCGTCTACGACTCGGACTTCCGCGCGAACGCCGCGGCGCTCATCGTCGTCAGCGATGCGGCCTCGGCGGAGACGGTGAAGTCGCAGTACGAGGGCAAGGGCAAGGTGAAGGGCTTCGTCACCGACCCGATCGCAGCCACCGCACTGGTCGAGACCGTCAAGGCGGCGCTGCCCGACCTCAACCACGAGCGCGCCGCGGCTCTCGCGGCGTCGGAACGTGCCGCTGGGATGCTCGGCCATCTGCCGGCAGCGGCCATCGGCGGAGTTGCGACGAACCTGAACGCGGCGCTCGCCCGCAGCGAGGATTCGGTCCTCGGTGGCGTGCTGATGGCTGTCGGACATCTCGGGCTGACGGACAGCGCTCCGGCGGTTTCGGCGATCTTTGCCGACAGCGCGCGCTCGGAGGCGATTCGAGTCGCCGCGGCGGGGGCGCTCGGTGGCATCTTCGCGAAGATGCCGGCGGCGCCGTCCGAAGACGTGCTGAAGCCCGTGATGGATGCAGCGGCGGGTGACAGCAATGCGGCGGTTCGCCTCGCGGCGGGCCGCGCCTTGGGTTGCGCGGCGTTCCTCGGCTCGGCCGAGCGCGCGAATCTGCTGCGTGGCGCGACGAAGTAATAGGCTGTCGCGCCGGAACGGTGAACGATCGGCCAGAGTAGCTCAGCGGTAGAGCACCGCTTTCGTAAAGCGGGGGTCAAGGGTTCAATCCCCTTCTCTGGCTCCATCCGCAAGTCGGTGGCACGGTAGGACGCGGTCCGATTCGGGCGGGGGCCAGATGGCTTTTGCGACCGGTGACGGGCCGCGTCGATGATCAGCGCAGAACCAACGACCTGACTCAATCGCAGTGGTGTGTTCCGCCGGGGCAAGTGACGTCCCGGGGATGAACCCGGGACCCCAACGTCGCGCCGATGCGGCGGAGGTTGGCATCGAGGAGGATGGGAGTGAAGACCAGCTTGAAGGCTTTTGCGGCGCTCGCCGCCGCGGCCAGCCTGAGCTTGCCCGGTTGCGGCTCGCTCAAGCGAGTCGGCACCGATCTCGCCGTCGTCGTGACCTCACCGGTCACGGTGCCGCTCTCCGCCGTGTACGACTCGCTCGACTGGGGTGCGGACTCGAAGGACGCGACGCCGGTACTGCTGGCGCCGCTCAACATTCCGCTCCACATGCTGAAGCACATCGCGTACACGGTGGTCTATGCCGCCGATGCGTGCGTGTCGCCGATCTACCTGCTCGCGTCGATTTCGCCTGGAAACGACCTGCAGCCGATCGACCTCTACACGCTCTCCGAGGGTTATCCCTGGAAGAGCGACCCGTGGCCGAGCCTCGAGAAGTAGGCGGCCCGCTGGCCCTGCGCACGAGCGCTCCGCCCGGCAGTTGACTCAAGACTCCACGAGCGAGCCGACGGTGTCATGCCGTCGGCTCGCTCCGTTGTCGATGGGGGCGCTCCGACCGGGGCTGCCGGCGATGCCGCTAAGCTCTGCGCCTCATTGCAGCCGTGGAGACTGAAGCGTGAACGCGCAGTTGGTTCGGTACGAGATCCGCGGCGGCGTCGCTTGGCTGACACTCGAGGATCCGCCGGTCAACGGCTACAGCCACGAGATGATGCTCGCGCTCGATGCGTGCGTCCTCGCCGCCAGGATGGACGAATCGGTCTACGTGATCGTGCTGACCGGCGCTGGCGACAAGTTCTTCTGCGCTGGCGCGTCGATCGCGAAGCTCCAGCAGATGACGCCGTCGTTCAAGTACTACTTCTGTCTGCACGCGAACGAGACGCTGTTGCGCCTCGAGCACACGCCCAAGCTCACGATCGCGGCGCTGAACGGCCACTGCGTCGGCGGCGGCCTCGAAGTCGCGCTCGCTTGCGACTTTCGCATCGCGAAGCAAGACGGCGGGAAGATCGGCCTGCCGGAAGTCGCGCTTGGCGTGCTTCCGGGGACCGGCGGAACGCAACGCCTGACCCGGGTGCTCGGGCCGACGCGCGCGCTCGACTGGATGGTGACCGGCAAGACGTGTGATTTCGCCGAGGCGGAACGGGTCGGACTGGTGCAACGAGTGTTCCCGGCGGCTGACTTCGCAACCCAGGTCCAGGCGTTCGCGCAGCAGTTCTGCCCGCCGAACAAAGCCTCCGCCGCGGTCGGCGCCATCAAGCGCGCGGTGCAGACCGGCGGCGCCCTGCCGCTCGAGAGCGGGCTCGCGTTGGAGCGTGAACTGCAGGCCAGGCTCTTCGCCTCTGCCGATTGCAAGATCGGCCTCGACGCCTTCCTCGCCAAGCAGCCGGCGGCGTTCACTGGCAAGTAGCGGAGGACCAGGAGCGGCCGCGCACGATCACGTGTCGCGCTCTCCTCGACGATGACCGAACCCGACACCGCGCGACCCGCGCCCGCCGCCACTGATCCGACGCCGAGCGCGCGGCCGCGTTGGCGCGTTCGGATGCGTCACCTCCTGTTCGGCGCTCCGCTCGAACTCGAGGACAAGACGCTCCTCCAGCACCTTTCCCTGATCCCATTCCTCGCCTGGGTCGGGCTCGGTGCCGATGGGCTCTCCTCGTCGGCGTACGGGCCCGAGGAGTCCTTCAAGGCGCTGCAGAGCCACACCTACCTCGCCATCGGGCTCGCGGTGGCGACCGCGCTGACCGTGTTCCTGATCTCCTCGTGCTACTCGCGGATCATCGAGAAATTCCCGCATGGCGGCGGCGGCTACGTCGTCTCGACCAAGCTGCTCGGCCCGCGCATCGGGCTGATCTCGGGTTGCGCGCTCCTCGTCGACTATGTGCTGACGGTGACGGTTTCAGTCGCGGCAGCGGGCAACGCGTTGCGCGACGTGCTGCGCCAGGTGATGCCGTTCCCTGAGTCATGGGTGATCCCGGTCGACGTGCTGTTGCTGGTGCTTCTGGTCGTCCTCAACCTGCGCGGCGTCAAGGAATCGGTCGTCGCGCTGGTGCCGATCTTCCTGCTCTTCCTGGTGACCCACGCGCTGCTCATCGTCGGCGGCATCGTCGCCCACGTCGGCGACGCCGGGCCGCGCGCGCAACTGCTGGCGGACGATTTCCGTCGCGACTGGCACGACCCCGGTTTCGGCCCGATCGCGATGTTGCTGCTGTTCTTCAAGGCCTTCTCTCTCGGCGGCGGCACGTACACCGGCATCGAGGCCGTCTCGAACAGCATGTCGATCCTGCGCGAGCCGCGAGTCCGCACCGCCAAGACGACGATGCGCTACATGGCGATCTCGCTGGCCTTCGTCGCGTCGGGCCTCATCCTCTGCTACCTGCTCTGGGGGATTCGGCCGCTTGCCGCCGGCGAGAAGGAGACGATGAACTCCATCCTGGCGCGCAACGTCCTTGCGGGGGTGCCAGGCGGGAAGGTGCTGGTCTTCCTCACGATGATCAGCGAGGCCGCATTGCTCCTGGTGGCGGCGCAGGCCGGATTCATCGCCGGTCCGCGCACGCTGGCGAATCTCGCAGTCGACTCGTGGGCGCCGCGCCGCTTCGCCGCGCTCTCGGAGCGACTCACGACGCAGAACGGCGTGGTGTCGATGGCGGTCGCCTCGCTGTTCGCGCTGCTCTACGCCGCGCGCGCGACCGGCGGGGATGCCACGGGACACGGCAGCACGGACGTGATCGGGCGCCTGGTCACGATGTACAGCATCAACGTCTTCGCGACGTTCGCGCTTTCGATGCTGGCGATGACGATCTACTGGTCCCGCACGACGAAGGACCCCGAGCACCGCTCCGCCCGCCTCACGCTCTTCGTGACCGGAACGGTCGTCTGCGCCGCCATCCTGGTCGTGACCATCTTCGAGAAGTTCACCGAGGGCGGCTGGGTGACGATCGCGGTGACGGGGGCCTGCGTTGCCGCTTGCCTCGTGATCCGGCGTCACTACGTCGACGTCGCCAAGCGCCTTTCCGCGCTCTATTCCGACCTCGCCCATCTGCCGCTCCCCGAAACCGGCGTCGAGCGGGCACCTGATCCGACGCAGCCGACCGCGGTCGTCCTGGTCTCGAATTGGGGCGGGCTTGGCATCCACACCGTCCTGAACGTCTTCCGCTCGTTCCCGGATCACTTCAAGAACGTGATCTTCGTGTCGGTGGGGGTGATCGACTCAGGGGCGTTCAAGGGTGACCATGCCGTCGACGGGCTCGAGCAGCGCACCGAGTCGATGCTGCGCCGCTACGTCGATCTCGCGCGCCGCCTCGGCGTGCCGTCGGGACATCGCCTGACCATCGGGACCGACGCCGTCGAGGCCGCTGAGCAACTCTGTCGCGAAGTCGCTGGCGAATATCCGCGCGCGACCTTCTTCGCCGGCAAGGTCATCTTCAAGAACGAGGGGTTCCTGCAGCGCTTCCTGCACAACGAAACGGCAGTGGCGCTGCAGAAGCGCCTGCATTTCGGCGGCCTCACCATGGTGATCCTGCCGGCGCGCGTCTACTGAACGTCCCGCGCCGGCCGAGCTCGGCGCGCGGTGCCGCCGATCACGCGATCAGCATCCCTTCCATCTCCGGTGTCGCGAGGCCGGACACCAGGCGGAAGCTGCGCAGGCAGAGGCTGCCGTTGCTGAAGTGCGCGGCGTCGTCGCACTCCGACCGCCCGAACGCGAAGTGGAATCCGCAGAGCTGGGTCTGCTCGCCTTCGCTGAACTGGCCGCCCGAGACCACCGCCGCCACCAGATGGCGAAGTAGGCGGCGTGCGACCTCCACCGAAGCGCGCGGAACGCCTTGGAGTTCGAAGTCCACGTGGCCGAACTTCTCCATGCCGTGCGTGTGCACGAAGAAGGGACGCACGCCGCGATCGACGTGGATGCTCACGTGCCGCTGCGGGTCGAAGGCGCGGTCGACTTCGCGCACGATGTCCGACGCGCCCATCACGCTGTACGCCAGCGTGTCGACCACGATGGCCGAAGTGACTGCGGCGATCTCGCCAGCCACCAGGAGCGCCGAGCGCAAGTAGCCGAGATCTTCCGGCTCGACCTCGCGGACATCGATGTTCCAGATCGACTTCGCCTGTCGCAGTCGCGCATAGGCCTCGAACTCGAGCGGCGGCGAGAAGTCGCTCGCCGCTGGCAGCGAGTCGCGGGCGAAGCGGGCCGCGTCGGCGCCATGGAAGCAGCTCGCTTCCATGTGGCCCGTGGTGACGGGGTGGCGCGCCAGGATCGCCTCGAGCTCGCTCGGCGCGATCGCCGTGGGGCTCGCGGAATGAACCTGATAGGCCACGTGGGCGGCGCGAACGTCGGCCATGCCTCATGCTCCGTGGCGCGCGGAAGATCGACCTGCCGGTCGCGCCTGTCTCGCTGGATCGGTCTTCTCGCGATCGGAGGTGGAGCGGGAAAACCCTTCGTGCCGGCGCCACGGCACAATGGTCTCGATCGCCGTCCGGTCGCGGGAGCGGCGGATTCGACGCGGGGATCGGCAGGGCGCGGAGGTGGATCGATGGCGCTGGTGCGGAGGCTCTACCGGAACGGCAAGGTCTGGGCGGAGGCGGACGACGCCGGTGTGCTGGTGAGCCAGCGCGGACTCGTCCAGATTCGCTACCGCCGCGAAGACGCGACGACCTACAGCGCCAAGGAGGCGGATCTGCGTGACCTGCCGCCCGAATCCGCAGCGGCGAAGTCGGAGTCGGCGTCGCCCGACGCGGCCGCGGCGCCCGCGAAGCCGAAGGCCGCCCGCCGAAAGGCGGTCACGACTCCGCGCCCACGCAAGGCGGCGGCGGCAACGAAGAGCGCTCGCGGCGGCGATCTCATCATCTACGCCGATGGCTCATGCTTCGGCAATCCGGGGCCCGCCGGGATCGGCGTGCTGCTGGAGTGGAAGGGGAAGACCAAGGAGATCTCGCGCTACCTCGGGGATGGCACCAACAACATCGCCGAGCTCACGGCGATCGAGGCGGGCCTGCAGGCCGTGAAGCAGCGCGACCTCCCGGTCCGCGTCCATACCGACAGCCAGTACGCGATTGGAGTGCTCTCGGAGGGCTGGAAGGCCAAGGAAAACGTCGCCCTCATCGCGCGCGTGAAGGCGCTCATGACCGAGTTCACCGACCTGAAGCTGGTCAAGGTGCGCGGCCATTCCGGCGACCCGCGTAACGAGCGGGTCGACCAGCTGGCGCGTGACGCCATCACCCATCGCCGCTGACGGCGGCAACCGGCGCGGCGTCGCTTCGGCGCGGCACGCTGCCTATCCTCCCTGCCCCGATGCCAACTTCCCCGACCCCGCTCGTCCCCTTCGTCTCCGGCGTGCCCATCGTCCGCCTCGAGAACGCGTTCGCTCGCCCGTACGAGAACGCGGTCGCGACGGCACGGACGTGCTACTCGTCGAAGGGAGTGTTGCGCGTCGAGGACGTCTCGGGAGACGGGCTCGATGACGAGCAGCGCGCGAAGCGGGTGGCGTTGCGCGATCGCATCGCGGCCAGCACCTATCAGGCCGGCCATCACACCACACTGCAGCACGCCCACTTCCAGTTCACCATCGACCGCATCTCGCGCCACTGCCTGTGGTCCTTCCTGCACAGCCACGCCTTCTACAACTCCGAGCAGGTCAGCCAGCGCTACGTGACGGTGAAGCCCGGCCACTACGCGATCCCGCCGCTCGAGGGCCAGGCGCTCGCGGCGTTCCGCGCCATCTGCGACGGCCTCGTCAGCGACTACCAGCAGTTGACCGAGCTGCTGACGCCGGTCGCCGCCGCCGAGTACTTCCGCCGCTTCCCCGCTCGCCGTGCCACGGAGCTCAAGTGGCGGCCAGCGGTTCAGAAGAAGGCGCAGGAGGTCGCGCGCTACGTGCTGCCGGTGGCGATCCACGCCTACCTGTATCACACCATCAGCGCCTTGACCCTCCTGCGCTACCACCGCAGCTGCGACCAGTTCGACACGCCGCTCGAGCAGCGCTGGCTGGTTCGGTCGATGCTGGACGCGGTCGTTCAGCACGATCCGCTCTTCGCCCGCGTCGTCGAAGACCCGATGCCGATCGAGGAGACGCCCGAGTGGCGCGCCTTCGAGTCGTTCGCTGCCGCGCGGAGCGCCGGAGCTGGAGCGGCGTTTCGCCGCGAGTTCGACGACAGCCTCGGCGGACGCACGTCGAAGCTCGTGGGGTGGAAGCAGGGCCAGGAGGAGCTGCTGGCCAGCTCCGTCCGCGAGGTGCTGGGACTGCCGCGCGCGGCGCTCGCCGATGGCGCCGCGATCGATCTCGCGCTGTCTCCCGCCAGCAATCCGCTGCTCGGCCAGTCGCTCAAGATCGGGATGAACAGCAAGCTGTCGCGCTGCCTGCAGCACGTCAGCTACAGCTTCCGCAAGAAGCTGTCGCACACCGCCGATTCGCAGGATCAGCGCCATCGCATGGTGCCTGGATCGCGACCCATCCTCGCCGCGCAACTCGGCGACGATGCCGACTTCGTCACGCCGGCGCTCGTCCGGCTCGAGCCGCGCGCGCAGCGGCTCTACGAGGCGGCGATCGAGCGCGCCTTCGCCGGCCGCCGCGAACTGCTCGCGCTCGGAGTCAGCGAGGAGTTCGCGGAGTACGTGCTTCCCAACGCCGTCTCGATTCGTTTCACCGAGTCGGCCGATCTGCTGGCGCTGCACCACAAGCTCGTCTCGCGCCTCTGTTACAACGCGCAGGAGGAGATCTTCGCGGCGAGTCTCGACGAGGCGCAGCAGATCGCGCAGGTCGATCCGCGGATCGGGGCGCATCTGGGCGCTCCTTGCCTGCTGCGACTGCGCGGCGGCGTCACCCCGTACTGCCCGGAAGGCGACCGATATTGCGGCGTCCCGGTCTGGAAGCTGGCGCTCGACCGTTACGAGCGGACGATCTGAGCGCGGCGGGCGTACCGCTCAGAGCCGATCTCGGTAGGTGCGACCGAGCCGGGCGCCGCGCCGACCCAGCGGATGCGAGGCGCGCCGACGAGGCGAATCGGTGAAGAGATTCGGTGAGGAGGCGCAACGAAGCAGATGCGGGGTCGCCGCAAGCACGGTGACCGAGAACCTGCCGGGATCGGCTCTCAGCGCAGCCACCGTTTCGCCACCGCCAGGTCGTCGCTGATCGCGACCACCTGCATGTCGGTGATGTGCACGAAGACCGGGCAGCGCCAGATCGAGAATTGCTGGAACGCGTTCTGGGCATGCTCGCCCGCGATCACCACCGTCTCGCGCAGCGAGCTGCGTGCGACGGCAGCGCGAACGGTCGCTGCGCCGCGGCCGGCCGCCACATGCCAGAAGAGAAGCTCCTTGCGCGTGCGCTCCCGCCAGGCCGCTTCGAGCGTGCCCGCCTGATCGACCGAGGCGCTGACCTCCGGGTTCCAGAACGCCAGCACGACGTCACGCTCGCTGGTCTCGGAAAGGAGCCGCACCGCGCCGTCGAGGTCGGCGCCGGCGAAATCAGGCGAGTCCTCGCCGGGCTTCGGCCAGCGGTCCGCTTCGGGCGAGAGCGCAGCCCAGTCACGGCGCGCCTGCGCGAGGTCGAGCAGTCGCCGCCCTTGCGGGACGACGATCGAGAAGTCGACGCGACGAAGATCGCTGGCGAGGTCGATCTCGATCACCTCCTCCTCGAGGCGCAGCGATCCGATCTGCGCGCGCAGTCGGCGCGGGAAGCCGTCTCCGTCGCCGATCCAGAGGTCGGCGCTCCCCTTCGCGGGCAGTCCGACCCGCGTGCAGCCGACCCCGGCGACCGTCTCGCCGACCTCGGCCAGGCTCGCCTTGCCGATCGCGCCCCCGACGCTGGGAGGCAGTCCAGCAAACGCGGCGACCGCGAGTTCGCCGGCGGTGGTGACGCTGAGTGCGTCCGCCAGCGAGAAGGTGCGGAGCTGCTCGGCCACCTGTCCGCACTCGAGCTGCTTCACCCGCAGCACGCCGTCCGCGTAGACGCAGAGCAGGTGCGGCGTCGCGCGGCCGAAGTCGCGCACCAGCGTGCGGACCTGACCGGCGCGCACGTCGATGACGCTCTCGAGGTAGCGAACCGTCGCCGCCGCGTCGCCGATCTGGGTCTCGTTGCGCACCAGGAGATGCACTCGCTCGAGCTTTGCCGTCCGCTCCTTCATGCTTGCCAGCGCGGACTCGCCGTCGCGCGGCGCGCTCGGCGCGAACGCCGTGACGAGCAGCAGGAGCGGCGCGGACCAGCAAGGAACGACGCGGCAAGCGGCCATCGACGGCTCCGTCGCGCAGGCGGATGAGACGGAGGCGATGCTCGCCGCCGCGCTGGCGCTCGGCAAGGCCCTCGGGCCCGGCGCTACCATCGCCGCTGCGATGACGCCATGGCGGCCCCATCTCCTGCCCGTGCGTTGCACGCCGCCCGTCGTGGTGGCGGCATGGCGCCGGCGCGGACCGGTGGTGGCGCTCGAGACGGGGGTGCCAAGCGCCGCGCACGGGACGCAGACGCTGGTGGCGGGCGTCCCGCTCGCGCGATGGCAGGTCGAGCGGGGGGCCATCGAGTGCAGGCGACTGCGCGCCGCGCCCGACTTCCCGTCGGCCGAAGCGCTTGCGGCGGCGCCCACTCCGTTCCATGCGCTCGAGCGCTGCGTCGCCGCGCTTGCGTGCGGAGAGAGCCTCGCGGCCGACGCGCCGCCACTGGGCGCCTACGGATACTTCGGATACGAGTGCCTCGCGCCGCCTTCGCTGGCGCGGTTGGCGCCGTTCGTCGACGGCGCCTTCGTGCTGACCGATGTGGTGGTGCGCTGGCGCGAAGCGGGCGGGGCGCCCGAGTTGTGGGCACGCGACGACGCGCTTGCGTCCGAGCTGATGGCCGAGCTGGTCGCGGAGCCGCCGGTGAGCGAGCCGCCGGAACCGTCGCGCGCGCACGCGGCGCAGCGCGAGCCGTTCGTCGAGGGCGACCTTTCGCTGGCCGACTACTCGCGCTCGTTCGCGCAGGCGCGGTGCGCGCTGGCGGCCGGCGACAGCTACCAGCTCTGCTTCACCTATCCACTGCGGCGCGAACTCGCGGGCGATCCGTTCGCGCTGTGGCTGCGGCTGAGGCGCGATCACAAGGCCCCGTTCTCGGCCTACTTCGAGGATGGCGCGGTGACGCTCGTCTCCTGCTCGCCCGAGCGCTTCGTCCGCGTCGAGCGCGGCGGTCGAATCGAGGCGCGGCCGATGAAGGGAACCGCCGCGAAACCGGCCGGAGCGGTCGCGCGCGCGGCCGCCACGCTCGAACTGGCGAACTCCCAGAAAGCGCTGGCCGAGAACCTGATGATCGCCGATCTCCTGCGCAACGACCTCGGTCGCGTGGCGGCGCTCGGGAGCGTGCGCGCCGCGCAGCCGGCGCTGGTCGAGGAGCACGCCACCTTGCTGCAGATGGTCTCGGTGCTCGAAGCAGAGCTCGCCGACGGCAAGAGCGTCGCCGACCTGCTGGCCGCGGCGTTCCCGCCCGGCTCGATGACGGGCGCGCCGAAGGTGCGCGCGATCGAGCAGTTGCGCCTCCTCGAGGCGGAGCCGCGCGGCCCCTATTCCGGGATCCTCGGCTACCTCGCGGTCGACGGCCGCTGCGACTGGTCGGTCGTGATTCGCACGGCGCTGTGCGCCCACGGAAAGGCGCGCGTCCAGGTCGGCGGCGGTCTCGTCTGGGACTCGCAACCGGACGAAGAGTGGGCGGAGAGCCGCGCCAAGGCGGAGCCGCTGCTGCGCGCGCTGGCGGCGGCCGCTGACACCGGGACGGACCCCGCGTCGACGCGAGCTGCACCGTGAGGATCGTCCTGGTCGACCACCTCGACTCGTTCACGTTCAACCTCGCCCACCAGTTCGGCGCGCTGACGGGGGTTCTGCCCGAGGTGGTGCAGAGCGCGACGCTCGATGTCGCCGGTCTGGTCGCTGCGCCACCCGACCTCGTGGTGCTCGGGCCCGGTCCGGGTCATCCCGAGCTGTCGATCGATGCGGGCCGCTCGCTCGCCGCCATCGGTGCGCTGCGCGGCCGCGCGCCGTTGTTCGGCGTCTGCTTCGGCCTGCAGTTGATGGTGGTCGAAGCGGGCGGCCGCGTCGTGCGCACGACGCCGCGACACGGTCGCACGTGGCCGATCTTGCACGACGGCCATTTTCTTTTTTCCGGACTGCCAAGCCCGGTTTCGATGATGCGCTACCACTCGCTGGTCGCCGAGCGCGGGTCGCTGCCATCGACCTTGCGCGTGGTGGCGACGACCGCCGAGCATGACGTGATGGCGATCGAGCGGGTGGATGGCGACGCGTGCGCGGTGCAGTTCCATCCCGTGTCGGTCGGTTCGCCGCGCGGCGAGCGACTCGCGGCGAACGTGCTGGAATGGGCGATCCGGTGGCGAAGACGCGCTAGAAACCCTTAGGGAGGCACCCGACCGAGTCGCGCACGGACGCGCGCTCACCGGACGGATGCCTCCCTGCGGGCAGGGGCGCCTCGCTTCTCGCGCCGAGGTCAGGTCGGCTCGTCAGGAATGAGACGACGCGGCGCGAGCAGCGGTTCGACCGAGGCGCGGGATTGTAACGCGAAGCGGTCGATGTACGGAGCGTGGACCCAACGATGGACGCAACTTCCCCGATCGTCGTCGTGCTTGCAGCGGGTCGCTCGAGTCGCATGGGCTCGCCGAAATCGCTGATCGATCTCGCTGGCGAACACGCGCTCGCACGCGTGATCCGCCTCGCGCGCGAGGAGTCGCTGCACGTCGTCGTGGTGCTCGGTCATGACGGCGATCGCGTGCGCGCCGCAGTCGATCTGCGCGCGGTGGAAGTCGTCGACAACCCCGATCCGCAACGCGGCATGTCGAGTTCGATGCGTTGCGGTGCGGCGGCGCTGCCGATCGCGGCTCCGTTGGTGTTGTGGCCGGTCGACCATGCGCGCGTCAGCGGCGCGACGCTCGCGACGTTGCATGCGGCCTTTCGCGCGCGCCCGCCGGGCATGGAGTTGGTCGTTCCGCGCTACGGTGGGCGGCGCGGCCATCCGCTGTTCGCCAGCGCCGTTGCGGCGGCCGAGTTCCGTGCTCTCGCCGTGGACGCGCCCGGCCACCAGGTCGTTCGACGCGATCCGTCACGCGTGCTCGACGTGACGGTGGACGATCGAATGGTGGTGGACGACTTCGACCGACCGGAGGATCTCACTCGATGATGGACGACCTCGACCTCGGATTCGGCGTGCGGCTGCCGGTGCGCGCCTTGGAGATCCGCTACAGCCGCTCGGGTGGGCCCGGTGGGCAAAACGTCAACAAGGTGGAGACGAAGGCGACGGTGCGCCTCGATCTCGTGCGCACTCCCGCGTTGCCCGAGTGGGTGCGGCCGCGCTTGCTCGAGGTGCTGGCCACTCGCCTCACCAAGGACGGCGTGCTGATCGTCGCCAGCGAGCGCCATCGCGAGCGTGGCCAGAACCTCGCCGCGGCGATCGCGCGGCTCGGCGAGATGCTGCGCGCGGCGCTGATCCCGAAGAAGGCGCGCAAGGCCACCAAGCCGACGCGCGGATCGCAGGAGCGGCGCATCGCCAGCAAGAAGCGCCGCGGCGGCGCGAAGCGAACTCGCGGCGGCGGTCCGCCGCGTGCTGGCGCGGGGGACGACTACGACCCTTTGGAGTAGGTGAAGCCGAGCTTCTTGCCGGGGCCTGCGGCCCACTCGCGCCACTGCGCCGCGGTGGTGAACTTCTCGCCGGTGAGCTCGCGCAGCCCTTTCGAGACGTGCTGCTTGTAGGTCGTCCACTCTTCGTGACGCGCGCGCCAGTACGCCTCCGGTGGGTTGCTCGCCGAGTCGGGGTTCTCGGGCGCCGGCGCGTCGAGGCGGTCGACGAAGAAGGAGAAGGCGCGCTTCTCCTTCTGCTGCGTGAAGGTCTGGCAGATCGCCACCTTCACGTCGCCCTCGCCAACCTCGAACGCGGCACGCAGTCGATCGAAGCCCTTCTTCCCGAAACCGATGGTGCCGAGCGTGCGCGTTGCGGCGGCGACCGCGGCGCCGCGAGCCGCGAGGTTCTTCTCGTGGGTCACGAAGTCGAGCAACTCTTCGGTGCAGCTTTCGAAGGGCTGATTTGCCAGCGCGCGCGCCGCCTGCACGGCGACCTCTTCACTCGGATCCTTGAGCAGCGCGACGAGACGCTTCACGTACGACTCGTGACGATGCGTCAGGAACGGGACGAGCGCTTCGGCGCGCAGGCGCGGCTCGCGCTGGGTGAGCCCCTTCTCCGACTCGCGCAGTCGCCGGGCGGCGTCGCTTCCGCTGTCGACCACGAAACGGGCGGCGGGCGCGGCGTCGTGCTTCTCGCGCCGTTCTGGACCTTCCCCTCCGCGATGCGGCGGTGCGCCGCCATCTTGCGGACCGCCGTGCGGCCCACCGTGCGGACCGCCGTGCGCGCCCCCATGACCCGTTGCGCCGACGCCAATCGGCATGGCGGCGCACCAGCTGCCCAGGATCCAACTCGCGATGACCTGGCGACGAGGCACGGGGAACTCCTTCGGAGCGCGCGCGGCGCTCAGTGAAACGGTACCTCGCATAGCGTGCCTGGCAGGTGCTCGCCGGCGCGGACGGTGTAGACCGGCGTCCCCGGCTTCGAATACTCGCTCTTCACGAAGGCCAGTGCGACCGTCGCACCGAGGCGTGGCGAGCGCGTGGCGCTGGTCGCGTTGCCGATTCGAAGCAGGTCCCAGAAGATCTCGTTCACCGAGGCGGGGTCGACGCTCTCCGGGAAGCGCACTCCCACGAGGTGGCGCTGCACCTTGGCGTAGCTGTTGAGGCGCGCAACGACCTCCTGGCCGATGTAGCACCCCTTCTGGAACGAGACGGCGCCAAGCAGCGCGGCTTCGAGCGGATTGGCGTTCTCCTGGATCTCACGCCCGTGCAGCGGGATGCCGGCCTCGATCCGCACCTGGCTCCACGCCTCTTCGCCCATCGGCGCGAGTCCCGCCGCGACGAGACGCGCGAAGAGCTTTCCGGCGATCGCCGCCGGCGCGATCAGTTCGATCGTCTGGAGCGGCGGCGCACCGGCGCCGAGCACCATCACCTCGGCTCCTTCGAAGGGCCGATGAAGGACGCGGAACGCGCCTTCGACGTGCGCCGGCACCGATCCCAGCACGCTGGTCACCGCGGCCTCGGCCTGCGGCCCGAACGCCATCAGCGAGGCGTCGCGATCGGCGGCGTCCTCGATGGCGAGCTCCTCCATCACGACGTGCTTCTCGAGCCACAGCTTGAAGGGTGCCGCCTGACCGTCGCTGCCGAGCAGCAGCAGCTCTTCGCCGCGCTCGCCGATCCGCACGAGGTCGAGGAGGCGCCCCTTCGCATTCGTGAACGCGGCGGCGATGCCGACGCCGTCGGTCACGCGTTTCACGTCGTTGGTGCACATGCGCTGCACGAAGTCGTGGCGATCCTTGCCGCGCACCAGCAGGCGCGCACGCGCCGACTGATCGCGAACGACGCCGTGCGCGAACGCGGCGCGCGCTTCGGCGGCGGGGTTTCCGAAGTGGAGCACTTTCGGAAGCGGGGCGCCGGCATCGATCACGGCGTGGTGGCGGACGAGTTCCTCGGCAAGGCCCGACGATCGCATGCGAGAGCAGCTCCGAGCGGAAGGCGGCGGCGGTGTGCCGCTCGCGGTGCCGCGGAATGGTATCGGCGACCGATCGGCTCTGCCGCCCGCCACGGAACGGAACCGCGACGATGGGTCAGTGGCGGTGGTGCGAGGCGGCGTCGAGCGGCGGGCCGGTGGCGTCGTCGGGCCCCGCAAGGCCCTGCTCGGCGCGGCGTGCCAGCATGCGGTAGTAGTCGTGGATCGACAGGTCGAAGGCGCCCACCTTGCTGCCCGCCGCGATGCCGCGTACGTGCGCCTTGCACGGGATGCGGTAGCAGATGACGACCTCGTCCGAGAGCCGATAGAGCGCGAGGTCGATCAGCGCCGCGACGCCGAGGCTCACGTAGTAGGTGAAGGGCGCGAGGATCGCCGCGACCACGACGACGAGGCAGCCGATCGCCTGGCGGAAATCCTTCTGCTTGTAGAGCAGCGGTTCGCCGCACGCCGGACAGGCGTGGACCGCGTCGTCGACGATCGCTTCGCGATGGAGCTCGATCGCGTGGCCGCATCCAGCGCACGGCGTAGGGGCGGGATCGGGCAATGGCCGCTCGATCGGCGCCTGGCACTTCGGGCAGGGGAAGGAGACCGTGGCCGCCATCGACGCGCGCCTCCGTTCAGACCACGACGCCGAAGCTGCGCTCGCCGACGAAAGCGAAGAGCTCGCCCATCAGCACCATGACCGTCGCGGCGTAGAGGATGCCGGTGGCCGGCTGCGTCGCCTTGAGACGAAGGGTGGCGAGCGTCATGTGGCCGAGGATGGCCGGTCCGATCAGGCCGATGAAGATGCGTGCCAGGAGCCACAGGAAGTCGAGCTGAGTCTGGAACGGCGCACCGTCCGCGTCGCCGATGCCGACGATGGCCAGGAGCGAGCGGCCGGCACCGCCGAACCGATCGGGGAAGAGCGCGATCGTCGCGAGCAACAGGCCGAGCTTCACGTAGGCGGCGACGGTGGCGAAAGCCGTCAACCGACTGAGGTGAGCCACGGGCAGATCGGGCGTCACCAGATACCAGTGGCCGAAGATCATGGCGCCCGTCACGCCGCCGAGGACCGCCATCGAAGCCGCGCTCGAGGCGAGCTGCAGCGCGGAGTGACTCGCCGCTTCGAGGTGCAATCCGTGCTGCACGGCGAGCAACATCGCGCCGCCGCCGGCTGCGACGCCGCCCGCGACCACGAGTCGCTCGATCAGGGGCCCCAATCGTCCCGCGCCCACCAGGAGCAGCAGCGTCGCGGCAAGCAGCCCCGCGCTGAGCCAGGTGCACGCGGCGGGCGGCGGCGTCGCGCCCGCTCGCGCCAGCAGCCACGCCGGAATCAGCGTCGCGAGCACGAACGCCGTCATGAGGCGCGTAAATCCGGGACCGATCGCCTTGCGATCGATCACGGCCAACGCGACGAACAGGCCAAGCGCCAGTTCGAGGAAGAAGCGGGCGGAGACTTGGGTGAGAGGCACGCCTGGCAGCTCCCGGCCCCACGAGAAGCGGGGGCCGACAAGATGCCCGGCGCACGTCGGTGAGTCGAGGGCGGGCGTTGGCGTCGAGGCTAGATCTCGTCTTCGAGGCAAGTCGAGCCGGCACGCGCCCTCAGCTTGATCAGCGCGGCTTGCTGAATCTGCCGGCTGCGTTCGCGGCTCAGGTGGAGCGCGCTGCCGATCTCTTCCAACGTCTTCGCCTTCGTCCCGTCGAGCCCGAAACGGAGTCGCAGCACCGTCTGCTCGCGCGGCTCGAGTTCGGTCAGCAGATGGGAGATGCGGTTCTTCAGGTTCTGGTCGCGGTCGGAATCGCGCGGCTCCCAATCGGCGGCGAGCAGGTCGCGGAACCGTTCACCGCCGTCGTCGACCTCCTGTTCGAGCGACATGCTGGCGCGGCTCGACTCGACGAGGTGGCCCGCCTGTTCGTGGTCGACCTCGAACGCGGCGGCAACGTCGGCGACGCTGGTCGATTGATCGAAGCCGCCGGGAAGGCGTCCCTGCCGCTTCAGACGGCGAAGCTTCTGTTGCAGGTGGTGGGGAACGCGGACGGCGCCCTTTGCCGAGGCGAGGTGGCGCTCGACGGCCTGGCGGATCCACCAGGCGACATAGGTCCGGAAGCGGACCCCCTTGCGCCAATCGAACTTCTCAACGGCGTGCATCAGCGCCGCGTTGCCTTCCTGCACGAGGTCATCGAGCGGGACCGCGTAGGTTCGGTAGCTGTAGACCTCCGACACGACGATGTGCAGGTTGCGCTCGACGAATTCGTTGAACGCGAGCTGGTACTCGGTGCGGCGCGCCGCGCGGATCGAGGGCGGACGGAAGTCGGCAGCGGCGCAGCGCTCGAGCGCGAACTCGAGCCGCTTGGCGCCCGCAACCTCCTGCGCTCGGTCCATGGTCGGATAGCGGTCGAGCTCATTGAGATAGCGCCGCGAGATGCGGCCCTGTCCGGGCAGCCCGTGGGGCGGTGCACCGTCGAGGTTCGGCACCGTCATCGCGACGGCCACGGTCCCGAGCGCTTCGACCAGATCTGAGAGCTCGCTCTCGAAGCGTTCCTCATGGAGGCTGGCCAACCAGCCATCGAGCTCGTCGCGGCCGACGCAGCCGTGAGCGAGTGCGACTTCAAGTCGTGCGCAGAGCTCGTTGGAGAGCCCGCTTCGGACAGTGAGCGCAGACACGGCGTTCTCCCCGTCTTCCTTCCACTCCTCGTCTTCTTTCCAATCCCCCGGGTCGGCGCCAAGCCGACGCGTGAACTGCTGTACGAATGCCGTACCACCGATTGGAGGTTTCGCGAGCGGTTCCTGGAACGGAACTTCCCCCGGGGAGGGCCCGCGGCGTCAAGGGTTCACGCGACCCTGATTGTGCGGCTTTGCGCATCTCGGAATGGCGGAGCGCGCGGATCGCTCCCTCGAGGGGTTACCGTGCCGCCTCGGAGCGGGCTGGCGGTGGCCGCGCTCACCTTGAATCCCGGGGCTCGGTCGGTAAACTGCCGCGCCCTTCCAGCATTTACGTAAGTGGTTGCTGGATAACACTTTCTGGAAGAACGACGCGGTTTTCCGGCGCCCCGATCGAAGGGCGTGCTGCGGCCGGGGGTTGGGCGAGGAATTCCTGGCGACTCACGCGACGCTGCCGGAGTGGTTGAAGATCCGCCCGCCCACCGGCGAGCGCTACCGGAAGCTCCGTTCGCTGGTCGAGGGGTTGCGCCTGACCACCGTCTGCGAAGAGGCGCGCTGCCCCAACCTTTCCGAGTGCTGGAGCGGCGGCACCGCCACGTTCATGTTGCTCGGCGAACTCTGCACGCGCGGCTGCTCCTTCTGCTCGGTGAAGACGGCGCGGCGCGGCGAACCGGTCGATGTCGAGGAGCCGCAGAAGGTCCTCGAAGCGGTGCAGCAGATGGCGTTGCGCTACATCGTCCTGACGTCGGTCGATCGCGACGACCTGCCCGACCAGGGCGCCGGTCACTTCGCGGCCACGGTGGCGCACGTGAAAACGCATGTGCCGGGCCTGCTGGTCGAAACGCTGATCCCTGATTTCCGGGCCGACGAGGCCGCGCTCGCGACGATTGCGGGTTGCGGTGCCGATGTCCTCGCGCACAACGTCGAGACGGTGCGTCGACTGACCCCTTCGGTCCGCGATCCGCGCGCTGGCTACGACCAGTCGCTGCAGGTGCTGCGACGGCTGAAGGAGCTGCAGCCCGCCGCGCTGACCAAGTCGTCGATCATGATCGGTCACGGCGAACGCGAGGACGAACTCGTCGCGACGTTCCGCGACCTGCGCGCCGTCGGCGTCGATCTGCTCACCCTCGGCCAATACTTGCGACCGAGCGAGAAGCATCGCGCGGTCGTCGAGTTCGTGCCGCCGGACCGTTTCGAGGTGCTCGGCCAGCTCGCGTTGAGCTGCGGGTTCCTCCACGTCGCCTCCGGACCGTTCGTTCGCAGTTCGTACAAAGCGGGCGAGCTGTTTGCTGAATCGCATCTTCGCGCGCGCGGTGCGCTGCTGCCGGTCCTCGGCCAGCCCGTGCCCGTTTCCGCCCCTTCGACGCAAGTTCCAGGAGCGTCTGCATGACCCTCGAGTTGGTCCAGGTCATGGCCGAGAGCGGCACGGCCGCGAACCACGCCGCGCCCGCGTTGAAGAAGGAGCAGTTGCTCGAGATCTATCGAGTGATGGTGCTGACGCGCCAGCTCGACGAGCGGGCGATGAAGCTGCAGCGGCAGGGACGCATCGGCTTCTACGTTCCGGCGCTGGGCCAGGAGGCGTCGCACATCGGCTCGGCCGCGGCGCTCGAAGCCGCCGACTGGGTCTTCCCGTCCTACCGCGATCCCGGCATCGCCCTGCTGCGCGGTGTCTCGGTCGCCGAGATGATGCACCAGTGCTACGGCAACGCCGCCGACAACACGCGCGGCCGCCAGATGCCGGTGCACTACAGCTACAAGAAGAAGAACTTCGTCAGCATCTCCTCGCCGATCGGCACGCAGATCATCCAGGCGGTCGGCGCGGCGATGGCGATGAAGATCCGCAAGGAGCCGCACGTCGCGATCACCTACTTCGGTGATGGCTCGACCTCCTCGAACGACTTCCACACCGGCATGAACTTCGCCGGCGTCTACGCCGCTCCGTGCATCTTCGTCTGCGAGAACAACGGCTGGGCGATCTCGGTGCCGCTCGAAGGGCAGACCGCGTCGGCGACGATGGCCGCGAAGGCGGAGGCGTACGGGATGCCGGGCGTGCGCGTCGACGGCAATGACGTCCTCGCCGTCTACGCCGCAACCAAGCAGGCGGTCGAGCGCGCGCGCGCCGGCCAGGGCCCGACGCTGATCGAGACGGTGACCTTCCGCATGGGCGGCCACTCTTCCTCCGACGATCCTTCGCGCTACCGCGACCCGAAGGTGTGCGAGGTCTGGAAGAAGCGCGATCCGATCGACCGCTTCAAGGCGTGGCTCGAGCAGCAGAAGATGCTCTCGCCCGCGCAGGAGCAGGAGATCCGCGCGCGCGGCGAGGCGGAACTGCAGGCCGCGATCGAGGCCGCGGAGAAGGTCGGTCCGCCGGCCGTCTCGACGATGTTCGACGACGTCTTCGCCAAGCGCTCGCAACAGCTCGAGGCGCAGTGGGAAGAGCTGAAGGATGCGCTGCAGCGCGGCGTGATGAGCAAGGGCCATCACGGCGAGTTCCCGCTCTGACGGACGGATCGTGGATCGCGATCAACGGTGAGTCGAGGCGGGGCGCGGCGAACGCGACCGCAGATGGCAGGAGCGAACGAAGATGGCCGTGATGACGATGGTGGAGGCGATCAACGACGCGCTGCGCGTCGAGATGCGCCGTGATCCGCGCGTGGTGCTGCTCGGCGAAGACGTCGGCATCAAGGGCGGCGTCTTCGGCTGCTCGGCCGGACTTTGGAAGGAGTTCGGCGGCGACCGCGTGATGGACACGCCGCTCGCCGAGTCGGGGATCGTCGGCGCCGCCATCGGCATGGCGCTCTACGGCCTCGTGCCGATCGCCGAGATCCAGTTCGGCGACTTCATCTATCCCGCCTTCGACCAGATCGTGTCGGAGGCGGCGAAGATGCGCTACCGCTCGGGCGGCGAGTACACCGTCCCGATGACGATTCGCACGCCCATCGGCGGCGGCATTCGCGGCGGCCACTACCACTCGCAGAGCCCCGAGGCCTACTTCGCCCACACTCCCGGCTTGAAGGTCGTCGTGCCGTCGACGCCGTCGGATGCGAAGGGGCTGCTGCTCGCGTCGATCCGCGATCCCGACCCGGTCCTCTTCATGGAACCGAAGCTGGTCTATCGCACCTTGAAAGAGGAGGTCGCCGCGGGCGAGTACGTCGTCGAACTCGGCAAGGCGCGCCTCGTGCGGCCCGGCAAGGACGTCACGCTGATCGCGTGGGGCGGCATGGTCGGCATGTGCGAGAAGGCGGCGGCCAAGTGCGCCGAAGAGGGCATCGAGTGCGAAATCATCGACGTGCGCACGCTCGTGCCGCTCGATGAGGAGACGATCCTCGAATCGGTGAAGAAGACAGGGCGCGCGGTCATCGTCTACGAGGCGCCGAAGACCGGCGGCTTCGGCGGCGAGATCAGCGCGATCCTCGCCGAGAAGGCGATCGAGTGGCTCGAGGCTCCGATCGTGCGGGTCGCCGGCTTCGACACCCCGTTCCCCTACACGCTCGAAAGCGTCTATCTGCCGGAGCCGGGACGCATCCGCGAGGCGGTGCTGAAGGTGGTCCGCTTCTGATCGACCTCTGAAATCTGAAATCGGACCGCGCGCGCCTGCGGTCCTGCAATGGAGCGACTGCCGTGGATTACGAGTTCAAGCTTCCTGACATCGGCGAAGGGCTCGCGGAGGGCGAGATCACGCGCTGGCTGGTCCAGGAAGGACAGTCGGTGAAGGAGAACGACCCCTTCGTCGAAGTGATGACCGACAAGGCGACCGTCGAGATCACGGCGCCGGTGAGCGGAGCGATCAAGTCGCTCAAGGTCGCGGCCGGCACGACGGTCCCGATCGGAACGGTGATCGCCGTCATCGCGACCCAGGTCGCGGCGCCGGTGGGCGCGCACGGCAAAGCCGCCGCTCCTGCCGCCGCTTCCGCCGTCAGCGCAGCGGCCGCGCCCGTCGCGGCGCAGGCGGCCAGCAACGGCCACGGCGCGGTCGCGCAGTTGATTGCCGGGCGCGTGCTCGCCGCTCCGGCGGTACGTCGCCGCGCGCGCGAGCTTGGCGTCGACCTGCGCAGCGTTCCGGGCAGCGGCCCGGCCGGCCGCGTCTCGCGCGCCGACCTCGAGACCTTCACGCGGACTCGCAGCGCGCCGGTGGTCGCACCGATCGCCGCCGTCGCCGCCGCTCCGATCGCCACGCCTTTGGCGGCGTCCGCTGCTGCACCTGCTGCCGCGTCGACGAAGAGCGCCGCGCCGCCGCGCGCGCCAGCGCCGGTCGCTGGCGCCGCCGTCGAGGAGCGCCTGCCGCTGCGAGGCATCCGCAAGAAGATCCTCGAGCGCATGCAGAAGAGCAAGCGCACCGCGGCGCACTTCACCTACGTCGATGAGTGCGACGTGACGCAGTTGGTCGAGACGCGCGAGTCGCTGAAGGCCTCCGCGCTCGAGCACGGCGTCAAGCTGACCTACATGCCCTTCATCGTGCAGGCGACCATCGCGGCGCTGCGCAAGTTCCCGATGCTGAACTCGACGCTCGACGAAGAGCGCCAGGAAATCGTCGTCAAGCACTACCACCACATCGGCTTCGCCTGCGACACGGATCAGGGGCTCGTGGTGCCGGTCATCAAGGACGCCGGTCAGCGCTCGCTGCTGAACCTCGGCGCCGCGCTGCAGGACCTCGCCGGACGCGCTCGTGAAGGCAAGCTCACGCTCGACGAAGTGACCGGCTCGACCTTCACCATCACCAACGCCGGCAACATCGGCGGCATCCTCGCGACTCCGGTGATCAACTTCCCCGAAGTGGCGATCCTCGGCGTCCACAAGATCGCCGATCGCGCGATGGTTCGGAACGGCTCGATCGTCATCCGCAAGATGATGAACCTGTCGGTCTCGATCGACCATCGCATCGTCGACGGAGCTGACGGCGCGCGCTTCATGAACGAGATCCTCGCGCTGCTCGAAGATCCGCGCCGCCTCCTGCTCGGCACGCTGTGAACGAGCCGATCGTGAGCGGCCGCAACCCCAAGAAGACGGTGTCCGATACGGGCCGCCACGACCCCGGCGACGGTGGCGATGGCGGCCCCGTGATCGATCGCTCGCCGATCGCCGCCGAAGCGCCGCCCGCGAGCGCCGCCGCGGTCGATGACACGCCGCTGCGCCTGCTCGCGCCCGATGGCGAGTGGGTCGGCGGTCCCGGCGGTTCGTCCGTTCCTCCCGAGCAGATGATCGAACTCTTCCGCGGCATGCTGCGCATCCGTGCGCTCGATGGCCGCATGCTGAACCTGCAGCGCCAAGGGCGCATCGGCTTCTTCGGCCAGTGCACCGGTCAGGAGGCGGCGATCATCGGCAGCGCCGCGGCGCTCGAAGCGCGCGATTGGGTGGCGCCGGCGTTGCGCGAGGCGGGCGTCGCGCTGTGGCGCGGATTGCCGATCGAGCGGCTGATCGCGCAGTGCATGGGCAAGGGCAGCGAAGTGAGCCAGGGGCGCCAGATGCCCTGCCACCACAGCTTCCGCGCGGCCAACTTCATTTCCATGTCGAGCGTCATCGCGACGCAGCTGATGCACGCCGTCGGCGTCGCCATGGCGGCGCAGCTGAAGAAGGATCCGATCGTCGCGATGGGCTACCTCGGCGACGGCGCGACCTCGGAGCATGACTTCCACTGCGCGCTCAACCTCGCCGGCGTGCGCAAGGCGCCGGTCGTCTTCTTCTGCCAGAACAACCAGTGGGCGATCTCGGTGCCGGTCAGCAAGCAGACCGCGGCCCGTTCGATCGCCGCGAAGGCCTCGGCCTACGGCATGCCGGGCGTGCGCGTCGACGGCAACGACGTGCTCGCCGTGCTGGCCGTGACCAGGAAAGCGGTCGAGCGCGCGCGCAGCGGCGGCGGGCCGACGCTGATCGAGGCGCTGACCTACCGACGCCTCGGCCACTCCTCCTCCGACGATCCGACCCGCTATCGCGACGCCTGCGAAGTCGAGAAGTGGGAAGCGCAGGACCCGATCGATCGACTGCGCAAGCACCTCCACGCGCTCGGCCTCCTCACCAAGGAGAAGGAAGAGGCGATCGAGGAAGAGCTGCAGTCGACGATCTCGGATGGGATCCGCGCGGCCGAAGCGGGGCAGGAGCCGCCGCTCGAATCGCTCTTCACCGACGTCTTCGCCGAGATGACGCCGCAGTTGCGCGAGCAGCGCGATGCGGTCCTTGGCGCCCCTCCGACCGTCAGCAAGGAACGCCACCATGGCTGAGAAGACGACGCAGCTCTGCGTGATCGGCGCGGGGCCGGGTGGTTACGTGGCGGCGATCCGCGCCGCGCAGCTCGGCAAGAAGGTCGTCGTGGTCGAGCGCGACCAGGTGGGCGGCGTCTGCCTCAACGTCGGCTGCATCCCGAGCAAGGCGCTGATCACCGCCGGCGGCCTGAAGGAGAAGATCGAGCACGCCAGCTCGATGGGCCTCAAGCTGAATGGCACGATCGAGGTCGACCTCGCCGGGCTCGTCGGCTGGAAGGCGAGCATCGTCAAGAAGCTGACGGGCGGCGTGTCGAGCCTGTTCAAGTCGAACGGCATCGAGACGCTCGTCGGCGAGGCGAAGCTCGCCGGGCCGGGCAAGGTCGAGGTGAAGGGACGCGACGGGGCGGTCACGACGATTCGCTGCGACGACGTGATCCTCGCGACCGGATCGCGCCCGATCGAGATCCCCGGCTTCAAGTTCGATGAGAAGGACGTCTGGTCGAGCACCGGTGCGCTGAGTCCGGCGCGGCTGCCCAAGCGCCTGCTCGTCATCGGCGGCGGCTACATCGGCCTCGAGCTCGGGATCTTCTACGCCAAGATCGGCAGCGAGGTGATCGTCGTCGAGATGACCGGTGGCGTGCTGCCCGGCACCGATCCGGAACTCGCCGCCGTCGTCGCCAAGAACCTGCAGCGGCGCGGCGTGAAGGTGCATCTCGCCACGAAAGCGGTGGGCTACGAGAAGAAGGGCGCGCTGCTCGCCGTCACCATCGAGAAAGAGGGCGTGCGCGAGGTGGTCGAGGTCGACCAGATCCTCTCCACGGTCGGCCGCCGCCCGAACTTCGAGAACCTCGGATTGGAGACGGTCGGCTTGCAGGCCGACGCTCGCGGCTTCCTCGCCGTCGACGCGCAGCGGCGCACCAAAGTCCCGCACGTCTACGCCATCGGCGACCTCGCCGGCCAGCCGATGCTGGCCCACAAGGCGAGCCACGAAGGGCTGGTTGCTGCCGCCGCGATCGCGGGCGACAAGGCCGCCGCCTACGACCCGGTCGCAGTGCCGGCGGTGATCTTCACCGACCCCGAGATCGCGTCGGTGGGGCTCACCGAAGCGCAGGCGAAGGAGAAGGGGCTCGAGCCGGTCGTCGGCAAGTTCCCGTTCGCCGCGTCGGGCCGCGCGATGACGCGCAACGAGACCGACGGCTTCGTGAAGGTGGTCGCCGACAAGAAGACGGACGTCGTGCTCGGCGTCCACATGGTCGGCCCCGACGTGAGCGAGCTGATCGCCGAAGCGGGCCTCGCGCTCGAGATGGGAGCGACGGTGCGCGACCTCGCCGAGACGATCCATGCCCACCCGACGCTGCCCGAAACGTTGATGGAAGCGGCGGAGGCGGTGCACGGCCGCGCGATCCACTTCACCGCGCCCAAGCGCTCGACGTAAGCCGCCGTCGATGAAGGCGACCGGTCGCGCTCTCTTCGGTGTTGCGCTCTGTGCGCTCGCGACGTTCGGCTACTTCAGCTGGTGGGCGAAGAACCCAGGCTTCGGCGAGCACGACCTGCCGCTGTGGGTGATGCAGCTGGTCGGCCTCGCCGTGGCCACGCACGCGGTGTTGAGGCCGCCGGCCGGCGCGCTGCGCGCCGATCGCTTCATCGCCGGCCTCTGCCTCACGCTCGCCGCGGGAGTGACAGGCCTCTTCTTCCTCTTCACTCGCGATGCGACCTATGCGCTGCCGCCCGCCGTCGCGGCGAAGCTCGTGACGGGCCGCTCGCTGCCCGCGATCGCTTGCACCGCCGCCGACGGCTCGACCTTCGATCTCGCGGAGGAGCAGCGCAGCGGCCGCCTCGCCGGCCGGAAGGTGGTGCTGGCGTTCGTTCGCGGCTTCTGGTGACCCTTCTGCGTGCGCGAGCTGCGCGTGTTGCAGCTCTCTCTCGCCGCGATCGAGGCGGAAGGCGGCACGGTCGTCGTCGTCTCCAAGGACTCGCCGGGCGAACTTGCCGCGTTGGCGAAGCAGGAGGGGATCACCTTCCTGCTGCTCTCCGATCCTGAGTTGAAGCTGGTGGATGAGTTCGGGTTGCGCCATGCCGGCGCCGACGTCCATCGCGGCGGCGACCTCGCGCGGCCGGCGATCCTCTTCTTCGATCGCGCCGGCCACCTCGGCGGGACCTTCCTCACCGAGAACTGGCGCAAGCGGCTCCACGGCGAAGTCGCGTTGGAGCAGCTGCGCGCGCTCGACGTGCCGCGGTGAGGGGCAGACGATCCGCTGAGAGTCCGTCGCCGCAACGGATCGAGGTCCCCGTCGTACCGTGTTGCGTCCAACCGCGGCATCTGCAGCCAGGGCCAATTTCTTCCCGCCACGGAGCCTTCGCGTGATCGCTGCCTTCGCTTTGCCATGGTTCGCCGCGGTCGCGTCGGCCCCGCTGGCCGCGCCGGTTGGAGACGAGCCGACGCTCGAGATGCGGCTGTCGCGACTGAGCGAGGATCTCGACGCGCGGTGCGAGATGCTCCACATCAGCGGCCTCTCGCTCGCGATCGTGAAGGGCGATCAGCTGATCTTCGCGCGCGGTTTCGGGCTCGCGGATCGCGAGGCGAAGGTCGCCGCGACCGAGCGCACGCGCTACGCCATCGGCTCGGCCAGCAAGGCGTTCACGTCGATGCTGTGCGCGATGCTGGTCGACGAGGGCAAGCTCGATTGGAAGGCGCGGCCGGCGACGTGGCTGCCCGACTTCCGATTCAAGGACTCGGACATCGATGCGCAGGCGACGCTGGATGACATCCTCTCGCATCGCACCGGGTTGACGCGCACCGACGTCGCCTGGCTCGGAACGCCGGCGACCCGCCGCGAGCTGCTGCAACTGCTGGCCGGAACCGACAAGCAGACGCCCTTCAAGGGGGCGTGGCAATACAACAACGCCATGTTCCTGCTGGCCGGCGAGTGCGCGGCCGAAGTCACCGGCAAGAGCTACGACGAACTGCTGGCCGAGCGCATCTTCCAGCCGCTCGAGATGAAGCGCGTCACGTCGTCGGCGGACGTGGCGTTCGCCGATCCGCTGCTCTCCAAGCGCTACGACTGGAATTCCGCGAAGCAGACGTTCACCCCGGTCGACTGGCTCGACCTCGACAACATGGCCGCGGCGGGCGGCATCTACGGTGACGTGGTCGACATGGCGCAGTGGGTGCGCTTCCTGCTGAAGCGCGGCGCGTGGGGCGATTCGCGGCTGGTCAGCGATGCGCAGATCGACCACCTCTGGAGCGATGACGACGACCTCAAGCCCTCCTACGGCCGCGGCTGGTTCCTCCACACCGACGACGGCCAGGAGTGGCGCGACGCCGACGGCGGCAAGCACAGGGTGATCGAGCACGGCGGCAACGTGCCGGGTTACGCCACGGCGGTCGGGATGCTGCACGATCGCGACTGCGGCCTCGTGATGCTGTCGAACACGAGCCAGACGCAACTGCAGTCGGGCATCTTCCCGCTGGTCTTCGATGCACTGTTCGGCCCGTGGAAGGAGCGCCGTCCGCTGGTCGAAGGGGCGCCGCTCACCAAGGAAGCGTGCGAGAAGCTCGAAGGCGCTTTCACCGGCGGCATCGATGGACGCCCCAACAATCAACTGGTCGTCATCAACGGCCGCCTCGTGCTGGTGATTCCTCCGGGCCTCGGACAGTGGGCGACGACCGCCTACACGTTGGGGTGGCCCGATGCGCAAGGGCGCTGCTGGCTGAAGGAGGAGCCCGATTCGTGGATCTCGATCCAGCAGGACAGTGAAGGGCACGCGCTGGCCTTGACGCTGACGCAGGGCTACGCCGTCCGCCGGATGAAGGCGGTGAACAGCGTCGTGGCCACGACCAGCTCCGACCTGACGCTCGATGAGTTCTTCGAGAAGCGCTCGCTCGCGGTGGGCAGCGACGCGGCGACCGCGATTCGCACGCTGCGCATGACCGGCACGATGCGCTACCCGCAGGCGGGCGTCGTCGGCCGCTACACCCTGCTGGCGCGCGGGCCCGACGATCTGCGCATCGACTTCGACGCCTCGCCGTTTGGCAAGTCGACGCTGATCGTTGCCGGCGGCCGCGGCACCTTCGCCGCGCACCTCGGAAGCAAGCCGGAGCTGAACGCGGAAGAGGTCGCCGCCAACCTGCTGGCCAACCCGCTGGCGATGGCGGGCTCCTGGCTCGATGTCGCCGACGAAGTCGAGTTGCAAGGCACCGTCTTCAACAGCGGGATCGGCGTGGCGCTCGGTGAACGTTGCTACGCCGTCAAGGTGACGACCGCCGGCGGCAACCCGTCCGGCTTCTACGTGTCGGCCAAGGACTTCCGTACGGTGGCGATCGAGGGCGGCGTCGCGTTCCCGGCGCTTCCGGTCGCGTTACCCATCGCGCTCCTCAGCGACGTTCGCAACGTCGGTGGCATGAAGCTCGCGTTCCACCGCGAGTCGCAGTCTCCCGACATCGGCAAGATGATCCTCCAGTTCGAGCAAGCGGAGGTGAACGTCGCGCTCGATGACGCGCTCTTCACGTTGCCGCCACCGCCCGCCGCCGGTTCGTGACGCGGCCGCTCAGCGCGCGCCGAGGCTGCGGCGCAGCTGACCGCACGCCGCCGTCGCGTCGCCGCCCAGGGTTCGACGCCGCGTGGCCAGCAGGCCGCCATCGCGGCAACGGCGCACCATCACGGCGACACGCTCGTCTTCGGGGCGCGTGAAGGGCAGTCCGGGCACGTCGTTCCACGCGATGAAATTCACGTAGGCCGGCAGCCCCTTGAGTTGTCGCACCAGCTCATCGCAGGCGGCGATCTCGTCGTTCACGCCGCGCAGCACCACGTACTCGAATTGGATGCGGCCGCCGGTTGCGTCGGCCCACGCGGCCGCGGCCGCGATCACCTCGGCGACCTTCACGCCGCGCATCGCTGGCACCAGCTGATCGCGTTGCGCGTCGTCGATCGAGTGGAGCGAGATGGCGAGGCCGAAGCGCCGACCGCTCGCGGCGAGGCGACGCACCCGTTCCGGGAAGCCGACCGACGAGACGACGATGCGCGGCTCCGCGAAGCCGCCCTCCGCCACCAGCACGTCGAGCGCCGGCAGCAGCGCGTCGAAGTTGAGCAGCGGCTCGCCGATCCCCATGACCACGATGCGCCGCACGTCGGCGATCGCGCGCGCATGGACCACCTGCTCGACGATCTCGTGCGCCGCGAGGTGGCGCACCAGGCCGCCGATGCCGCTGGCGCAGAAGGGGCAGCCGACCGGGCAGCCCACCTGGCTCGAGATGCAGACGGCGAAGTGCCCCTTCTCGGCCGGCATCACCACCGCCTCGACGCTCTTGCCATCGGCCAACGCGAGGACGAGCTTGGTCGAGCCGTCGCCCGACGGCGCCGCCAGCGCGACGCTCGATTCGGTGGCGCGCCACGCCTGCGCGTCGAGCCGCTCGATCAGCCCGTGCGGCAGCGCCACGCGGCGCACCTCGATCGCGGCCAGCGGCCTCCCGCCGTGGCGCAGCACGCCGCGGCGCAGTTCGCGCGCGTGCGCCGCCTTGCCGCCCTGCGCCGCGACCGCCGCCGTGAAATCGGCGAGCGTCGGCGCGAAGAGGCTGCGAGGGCGGTCGGTCAGGGCGCGGCTCATGGGCGACGACTCTCATCCGGTGCCGGAGGCGGGGCGCGGGACTTGACGGGCATCCGGGGGGGTGGTTCTACTCCGCGTCCGTTCCGCCTGCTGCGTGTCGCCGCTCCGGAGGACGGTGCTCGCGCCGGCTTTTCGATTCAAGCTTGGGGCCATGAAGCGGTCTACGACCGGGCGATTGCGCGAACTCGAAGTGCTCTTCTTCCGCTGCCGTCAGAGTTGGCGGGACTTCTTCTTCGAGCTCGAACAGGGGGATGCTTCGCTGCTGGCGGAGGATCCCTTCGGAGATCTTGACGACTTCCTCGCCGAGGTCGATCCCGAGCATCTGCCGACCTTCGACCAGACGCTCGCCGAGATGGTCGCTGGCGACGATGCCAAGGCGCAGGCGCAGGCGCTCGCCATCCTCGGCGCGTGCAATCGCCCCTTCGACCTGGCGGTGGCCGTGGCCAACGAGAAGCGGATCAAAAACGACCTCGAAGCCCATCTGTCGCTGCTGCTCGCGATCGGTGGGCGTCGCTTCGAGCCGGGTCGCCCGGTCGTCGAGGCGGCCCTTCGCGACCCTGCGCGCCGGCATGCGGCGCTGATCGCGCTGGCCCAGCTCGACCCCACCGCTGCGGTGAAGCCCGCGCGCGAGGCCTACGAGAAGGATCGCGTCCGCATCGTGCAGACGCTGGCGCGGCCGCTCGACGAGCACGAGTACGCGACCTTCTATCAGGTGGCCGAAGGGGTCCTGCAGGCGCGCGGCGCTCAAGACCTCGACGACTTCTTGCGCGCGGTGGGCGGCAAGGACGAGGCGCTCTGCGAAGAGCTCCGGCAACTGAACGATCGACTGCTGAAGCAAGCCGAAGCGGCGGCCGCGTGACGTTGACGCGCCGGCAGCGGCGTTAGGTCTCGCCGGCGATGGAACGCGCCCTGCCACTGCTCGCGAGCGCCGTTGCGGCGCTGGGCCATCTGCTCTTCGCGCTCGCCGCGCGCCGTTCCGGCCATCCAGTGCCACGCGCGTTCGGTCGCGTCGCGCTGACGCTTTCCGTCTGGAGCGCGGCGCTCTTCTTCCACGACCTGTTCGCTCCGCACGTCGGATCCGAGCTGCTCTGGATCATCGCGCTCGCCCTGTTGCCGCTCGGACTCGAGCTCGCCGCGCAGATCGCGCAAGCCGGACCGCAACGGCTGCGTCTGGCGCGCTTCACCTGGTGGATCGTGCTGGTCGCGGCGGTGCCGCTCGCGTTGATCGGCGATCGAGCGATCGATGCTGCGGCGTGGCTCCTCTTCCCCGGCCTCCTGGTGGTGCTGGTCGCGCTGGCTCGCGCCGCGCGTGCACGGCGCGAGCCGATGCGTGCGTTCCTGGTGGCGGCGTTGTTCGCGGTGGTCGCGGCGCTCGTCGATGTGCTCGGATTGTTCGAGCCGCTGCCGCAGTTGCCGCGGTTGGCCGGCATCGGCAGCGTGGCGCTCGTGGCGCTGCTCGGCTCGGCCGTGGCGCGCCATGGACTGTTCGAACTCAAGCCCCTGTTCGGTCGCGCGGCGGCGCTGGCGGTTGCGGCGCTGGTCGCCGCCTACCCGCTCGTCCTCGTGCTCGAACGGGTCGATGCGACACCGCTGCGGCTGGTGCTGGTCTGGTTCGCGCTGCTCACGCTGCTCTTGTTGCGAGCGCCGCTCGCCCGCTTCCTGCGCTCACCGTCGGCGCGCGAGCGCGAACGGCGTCGGCGCGCGCTGCTGGCCCATTTCGAGGCGCAGGACGAAGTGCTGGCGCAGGCGACCTCGCGCGCCGAACTCGGCGCCGAGCTGGCGCGATCGCTGACGGCTCCGGTCGATGGCGACGTGCGCCACGCGGAGCTGCTGACGGTGCGGCCGCGTCGCGGTGGCGTCGAGGGGACGGTCGTGCTCGCCGTGAAGGTGGGGGGCGTGCGACTGGGCTGGCTGCGGCTCGAACTGCGCGAGCCGCGGCTGCTCGAAGCGCGCGTGCTGCGCCGTGCCCTGCGCCGCCTCGCCGGTCGCATCGCGGTCGCGTTGCGCGCGATCGAGGCGCAGGAGGAGCGGCAGCGCGCGCAACGGTTGGCGCAGCTTGGCGCGCTGGCGGCCGGCATCGCCCACGAGATCAAGAACCCGCTGGGGGCGATCCTGGGCGCGCTCGATCTGCTCGACACGCCCGAATCGCGGGCGGGACCCGACGCGGAGAAGTGGCTCTCGATCTTGCGAGCCGAGGCGCGCCGCCTCGATCGCGTCGTCACCGACGCCTTGGCGCTCGGTCGCGAGCCGCGGCTCGAGCGGCAGCTGCAGTCGCCCCGCGCCGTCGCGCAGGCGGCGCTGCTGCTCGCTTCGGAGCGCGCGGCCGCTTTCCGCGTGACGCACTCGCTGGTCGGTGGCGAGACGGTGGCGCCGCTCGCGCTCGACGGCGATCAAGTGCGCCACGCGCTGCTCAATCTGCTGCTGAATGCAATCGCGGTGCAACCGAGTGGGGGCCGGGTCGAGCTGACGTTGGAGGCGAACGACCGCGCCATCGTCTGGCACGTGCGCGACGATGGGCCCGGCATCCCGGTCGAGCAGCAAGCGCAGGTCTTCCTGCCCTTCTTCACGACGCGGCCGACCGGCAGCGGACTGGGGTTGGCGGTGGCGCAGCGGGTCGCGTTGGCGCACGGCGGGACGCTCGCACTCGCCGCGTCCGATGGTGGCTACCGTGGCGCCCACTTCGTCCTGACCATCCCGATCCCCGTCGCCGCGGACTCGACGGCGACCCCACGCGGAGGAGCCCATGTCGCCGATGCCGCCGCGCCGCCCGCTTGAGGATCCGTGCCGTCTGCTGCTCGTCGACGACGAGGTCAACTTGCGCGCGGTCTTGAAGGGGTTGCTCGAACGCGAGGGCTACTCGGTCGACGAGGCCGCCGATGGCGCGGAAGGACTCGCGCGCGCCCGCGAACGGGCGTACGGCGCGGTGCTGACCGACCTGCGGATGCCGGGGATGGACGGCGCGCAACTGCTCGATCAGCTGCGCCGAGAACAACCCGAGACGCCGGTGGTGATGCTGACGGCGCATGGAAACGTCGCCACCGCCGTCGATGCGATGCGACGCGGCGCGTTCGACTTCCTCACCAAGCCGTTCGACAAGGACGAGCTCGCGCAGGTGCTCGAGCGCGCGCTCGCAACGCGGATGACGCGTCGGCGCGAAGTGCACGAAGCGCAACCCGCCTTGCAAGCGCTAGTCGGCTCGGGCGCCGCGATGGCGCGCGTTCGCGAGCGCATCCAGAAGGTCGCGGGCGCGCCGACCAACGTGCTGATCCTGGGCGAGACGGGCACCGGCAAGGAGCTCGTCGCGCGCGCGCTGCATGAACTTTCGCCGCGCGCGTCCGCGAGCTTCGTTGCCACCAATTGCGCCGCGATCCCCGAGACGATGGTCGAGGCGGAGCTCTTCGGCCACGAGCGTGGCGCTTTCACCGGCGCGGTCGCGACGCGGCCCGGCCGCTTCGAGCTCGCCGATGGCGGCACCCTCTTCCTCGACGAGGTGGGGGACATGGACTTGAAGGTGCAGCCGAAGGTCCTGCGCGCGCTCGAGCAGCGCGAGATCCAGCGCGTCGGCGCGGCGACGACCCGCAAGGTCGACGTGCGGCTGGTCGCGGCCACCCATCCTGACCTCGCGCAGAAGGTCGAGAGCGGCGCGTTCCGCCGCGACCTCTGGTTTCGGCTCGCGGTGCTGACCATCGAGCTGCCGCCGCTGCGCGACCGGCGCGAGGACATCCCCGAGCTCGTCGAGCACTTCCGCAAGAAGCACGGCGCGCGCTCGAAGAAGTCGGTGGCGCCGGCGAGCGGCGCACTGCTCGCTCGCCTGGTGGCGCACGATTGGCCGGGCAACGTGCGCGAGCTCGAGAACGTGATCGAGTCGCTGGTGGTACTGGCCGATCGCGAGCTGCGCGAAAGCGATTTGCCGCAGGCGCTGCGCAGCGGGGACGCGCCGGCGCCCGTGGCAGCCTTCGATGGCGCGCCCGCGCAAGCGGCACCGCTGCGGGTCGGCGCCGGTCCGCTGAAGGATGTGGTGCGCGACGCCGTCGCCCACCTCGAGCGCGACATCATCACGCGCACGCTGCGCGAGCAATCGGGCAACGTGACGCACGCGGCGACCGCGCTCGGTCTGTCGCGCAAGGGGCTGCAGTTGAAGCTGAAGGAACTGGGCATCTCGCGGACGGAACTTGCGAATGGGTGACGTGAACTTCGAGGTCCACACCGAGTCGATCGAGATCGACGGGCGCCGGCTCACGTTGGAGACCGGCAAGATCGCGCGGCAGGCCCATGGCGCGGTCGTGGTGCGGCAAGGCGACGCGGTGGTGCTGGTCACCGCGGTGATGGCCGGCTCCGCTCGGCCCGGCGGTGGTGGCGGCGGCGACGACGACTTCGTGCCGCTGACCGTCGAGTACCGCGAGAAGCTCGCCGCCAACGGCCGCATCCCCGGCAGCTTCATCCGCCGCGAAGCGCGCATCAGCGACGACGAGATCCTCGCCAGCCGCATCCTCGACCGCTCCACCCGCCCGCTCTTCCCGAAGGGGATCGCGCAGGAGATCCAGGTCCAGGCCACGGTGCTGTCGGCCGATCCGGCGCGCGTCGAGACGGGTTTGCTCGCGCTGATCGGCGCCTCGGCAGCCCTGCATCTGTCGCCGATCCCGTGGGATGGGCCGATCGCCGGCGCGCGCCTCGTGCGCTGCGATGGGCGCCTGATCGCCTTCCCCGACTCCGCGGAACGGGCACGCGCCGACCTCGACCTCGTCGTGGCGATGCGTCACCGCGGCGGGGAAGCGGGCCTCGTGATGGTGGAAGGCGGCGCCGACCAGATCGTCGAGGCGGAGCTGCTCGACGCGCTGCTGCAAGCGGGCGAGCGGCTTGCGCCGGTGGTGGCGGCGATCGAGGCGTTGCGCGCGAAAGCGGGGCGCCCGAAGCGGCCGCTGACGCCGATCGCGCTCGCGCCCGAGCAGGCGGCGATCCGTGCGCAGATCGCGGCGCTGGAAGCGGAGCGGCTCGACTCCTGCTTCTCGATCGTCGGCAAGCATGAGCGGCACGACGCGCTCGCGGCCGCGCAGGAGGGGCTCGCGCGCGACGCCGTCGCCGCCGCCGCTGCCGCGCTGCCGTTCCTCGTGACACCGTTGCACGGCTCTTTCGCGCTCGGCGAGGCGCGGCGCGCCACCGATCGGCGCATTCGCGAGCGCGTGCTGGCGAGCGGACAGCGGCTCGATGGCCGAACGCCCGAGCAGATCCGGCCGATCTCGTGTGAAGCGGGATGGCTGCCGCGCCCGCACGGCTCGGCGCTCTTCACGCGCGGCGAGACGCAGGCGATGGTCAGCTGCACGTTGGGCGCGAAGGAGCAGGCGCAGGAGGTCGAGACCTTCACCGGGATGGAATCGCGCCGCTTCCTGCTGCACTACAACTTCCCGCCCTACAGCGTCGGCGAAGTGCGTGCGCTGCGCGGTCCGGGCCGCCGCGAAATCGGCCACGGGAACCTGGCCCGACGCGCGCTCGTACCGGTGCTCCCCGAGTGGAACGTCTTCCCGTACGTGATCCGCGTGGAGTCGGACATCTCCGAGTCGAACGGTTCCTCCTCGATGGCGACCACGTGCGGCGGCTGCCTGGCGTTGATGGACGCTGGCGTGCCGATCCGCGCGCCGGTGGCGGGCATCGCGATGGGGCTCGTCTCCGACGGCGCGCGCTTCGCGGTCCTCTCCGACATCCTCGGTGACGAGGACCACCTCGGCGACATGGACTTCAAGGTGACCGGCACCGAGCGCGGCATCACGGCAGTCCAGATGGACAACAAGGTCGGGTCGCTGCCGCGCGAGGTGCTGGCGCGCGCGCTCGAACAGGCGCAGCGCGGCCGCCTCCACATCCTGGCCGAGATGAAGAAGGCGCTCTCCGCTCCGCGCGCCGAGCTCAAAGAGCATGCGCCGCGCGTCACGTCGGTGCGCATCGCGCCGGCCTCGATCCCGGAGTTGATCGGGCCGCGCGGCGCCAACCTGAAGGAGCTGCGCGCGCAGTTCGGCGTCGAGGTGTCGATCGACGACGCCGGCTTCGCGCTGATCTACGCCAATGACGCGGTGCGCGCGCGCGGTGCGGCGCGGCGCGTGCGCGAACTCGCCGGCGTGGTGCAGGTCGGCAAGCTCTATCGCGGCCGGGTGAATGGCGTGAAGGAGTTCGGCGCGTTCGTGCAGATCTTCCGCAGTGCGGAAGGGCTGGTGCACGTCTCCGAATGGGATCTGCAGCGCATCGCCGATCTCAACCTGGTGACGCGCGAAGGGGACAGCGTGCTGGTGCGCGTGCTGGGCGTCGACGATCGCGGCAAGCTGCGGTTGTCGCGGCGCGCGGCGCTCGATTGCGGTGCGGAAGAGGTCGTCAACGGCTGAGAGCGCCTGACGGAATGAACGCGTGCTCTGAGCCATCGGTGCAACAGGAGATCGCCTTGGCGTCGTCCCGATCCGTGCGTGAGCTGCGTTGGCTGCTGGTGGTGTCCGCGCTCGCGGCCGCACCGCTCTTCGCGCAGTCGATCGATCCGGCACAGCTGGGCGCCAGCACGGCGCGGCCGCTCGGGCCGGCGGCACCGGGCGGGCGCATCGTCGATGTCGACGTACCCGCGCAGCGACCCTACGAGCTGTGGGCGGCGTCGGCTTCCGGCGGAGTGTGGAAGTCGGTCAACAACGGCACGACCTGGAGCTGCCTCTTCGCCGACGCGCTTTCGATCGGCGACATCGCGGTCGCGCCAAGCGACCCCGACGTCGTCTGGATCGGCAGCGGCGAGGGCAACAACCAACGCAGCAGCTACGCCGGCAACGGCGTCTGGCGCTCGACGAATGGCGGCAAGACCTTCGCGCACGTCGGCCTCGACGATTCGCACCACATCGGCCGCGTCGTCGTCGATCCGCGCGACGCCGCGACCGCGTATGTCGCGGCACTGGGCCACCTCTACACCGCGAATGCGCAGCGCGGGCTCTACAAGACGACCGATGGCGGCGCGACCTGGGAGCTGGTGCTCGGACGCGGCGATCAGATCGGCGTGGCCGACGTCGTGTTCGATCCACGCGACCCCGACACCCTTTACGCCGCGACCTATCAGCGCCTCCGGCGCGCGTGGAACTTCGATGACGTCGGCGATTCGGCGATCTACCGCTCGATCGATGGGGGCACGAGCTGGCGGCGGCTCGCGGGCGGCTTGCCCGGCGGCAAGCTCGGCCGCATCGGCGTCGCGTTCAGTGCCGCCGAGGCGGGGCTCCTCTACGCCTGCATCGACAATCAGAACCAGATCGACGTGCCGGCGGAGAAGAAAGGCGACCCGCCGACGAAGCGCGCCATCGGCGGCGAAGTCTGGCGCAGCGCGGATGGCGGCAACACGTGGGAGAAGCGCAACGAGAAGCCAGTGAGCGGCCAGCCGCCCTACTACTACGGCCAGATCCGCGTCGATCCGCACGACTCCGACCACGTCTGGCTGCTGGGCATCGAGGTCTTCGTCTCGAAGGACGGTGGCAAGAGCTTCGCCAGCGAGGTCGCCGGCTCGCTCCACTCCGATCACCATGCGCTCTGGATCGATCCGGCGACGCGCGGCCGCGTGCTGCTCGGCAACGACGGCGGGCTGGCACAGAGCTACGACGACGGCGCGACGTTCGACTACTACCAGAACCTCTCGCTGGCGCAGTTCTATACGGTCAGCGTCGACCGTCGCCGGCCGTATCGCGTCTATGGCGGGCTGCAGGACAACGGCGTCTGGATGGGGCCGTCGCGCACGCGTGGCTATGGCGGCGCGACCAGCGCCGACTGGCGCTTCATCGGCGGCGGCGACGGGATGTACGTGCTGGCCGATCCCAAGGACCCCGACACCGTCTACCTCGAGTCGCAGTTCGGAGCGCTCTCACGCACCGACACGCGACGCCGCGAGTCGGCGTGGATCCAGCCGCGCGGCGCCGAGGGGGAGAGCGACCGCTTCAACTGGTGCTCGCCGTTGCTGCTGTCGAGCCACAACTCGCAGGTGGTCTACTTCGGCTCGCAGCGGTTGTGGCGCTCGCTCGATCGTGGCGACCATTGGAAGGCGATCAGCGGCGACCTCACCACGAACGACCCCGCGAAAGTCGCCGGCAACGTGCCGCATTGCACGCTCACGACGATCAGCGAGTCGCCGCTCGACCCTGACCTCCTGCTGGTCGGCAGCGACGACGGTCGCGTGCAGTGGAGCCGCGACGGCGGACGCACCTTCGAGTCGATCGAAGCGCGACTGCCCGACTTGCCCGCCGCGCGCTGGGTCACCCGCGTCGAACTCTCGCCGCACGATCGGGCGGTGGCGTGGGTCACGGTCAGCGGCTTTCGCGACGATGATTTCGCCCCTTACGTCTTCCGGACGAGCGACGGCGGCGCCACCTTCGAGGCGATCACGAATGGGCTGCCCGACGGGCCGGTCAACGTGATCCACGAAAGCCCGCGCCGCGCCGGCACGCTCTTCCTCGGGAGCGATGCAGGCGCCTTCTTCTCGATCGATCGCGGCGACCACTGGCAGCCGCTCGCCAGCGATCTGCCGCTCGTCTCGGTGCTCGACCTCACGATCCATCCGCGCGAACCGGAGGTGGTGGTCGCGACGCACGGCCGCGGCCTCTTCGTCGTTGAAGTTTCCGCGCACGAGCAGTTGAACGCCGAGTCGTTGGCGGCCGCGGCGATGCTCTTCGCCCCCGCGCCGGCGACGCTGTGGCGCGGCGGTTTCGGATCGGGCGGCGGCTGGAGCGGCGATCGGAACTTCCGCGCCGCGAATCCGCCGCCTGGCGCGCCGCTGTGGATCTGGATGCAGTCGGCGAGCGAGGAGGCCAAGGTCGAGATCGTCGATGCGGCGGGCAAGGTGGTGCGAACGGTCGCGGTGGCCAAGCAGGTGGGCTTGCAGCGGCTTGCGTGGGACTTGCAGCTCGATCCGCCGCCGAAGGCCGCGGACGCGACGGAAGCGGGCGCGAAGCCGCCAGCCAAACGCGCGCGCCGTCGCTACGAAGCGCTTCCGGAGAGCGCCGAGGTCGACCCGTCGGAGTTCGACGCACCGTTCGCGCAAGACGCCGGTGGTGGTGGACGGCGCCGCGGCGGCGGCAGCGCGACGCCCGGTCGCTACACCGTGCGCCTCAGCGCGGCCGGCGTGGTGAGCGAGCAGCCGCTCGAGGTGGTGGCCGATCCGGGGCCCGACGGCGGTTGAGCGGGGGGGGCTCTGCGCCGGGTCTCTGGCGGCTCTGCCTGTCCCGCGCTATCTACGGTCGCCATTCGCCGCCGAGGCCTGTCTTCGCACTTCGTGGAGTGATTCGATGGCGATGAAGCAGGTTCCCGGGTTGCTGCTGCTCGTAGTGGTGGCCGCGCTTTCGCTGGCAGCGGCGTTCCCGCAATCGGGGCCGAGCGGCAAGTGGACGCCGAGCGCGCCATCACCCGGTCCCACGCTCACGACGACGCTGCCGCCCGGCACGGTGGTCATGGCGGGCGATCAGGTGGAATTCACCGTGCGGGCGACCAGCCCGCAGCCAGCGAAGGTGACGCTGGCGCTCTTGAATCCGCCGCCGGGATGCGTGTTTGTGCAGGATCGCCAGCAGTCGTCGGTCGGCAGGCTCGGCAAGTCCGGCACCGGCGACTGGGTGACTGCGATCGGCAAGGTGCGATGGCTCGTGCCCAAAAACGTCGGCGGGCTGCAACACCTGACCTTCCGGGCGACCGACCTTGCCCAACCGGAGGTCCCGCTCTTCACGACAGTCGACGTGCGTGCCGAGGGCGAGACCGTGGCTGCGACGATCCAGATCGGCGACGTCACGGGTGATGGCGTGCTCGACACGGTGGCGGGAGCGCAGTACGGGGGAGGCACGCAAGCCGGCCGTGTTCTTGTCTGGAACGGGGTGCCCACTCCCTCAGGCGTGCCCGATGCGACGCTCGCGATTCCGGGCGCGAAACCGTACGACCAACTTGGAATCGCGTGGAAGGGGCAAGGCATCCAGCTCGCTGACGTCACGGGAGATGGCGTGCTCGACATCGTGGTGGGCACGTACCTAGCGGACGTGGCGGGAGTCTCCAATGCAGGTGCAATCTACGTTTGGCAAGGCGGCGCACCGCTCACTGGTACGCCCGCGCCGCTCGCCACGCTGACAATTTCGGGCGCGACGACCTCCGACACTCTCACGAAGCGCAGCGGTCAGGGGATCCAGCTCGCGGATGTCTCTGGAGACGGTCTGATCGACATCGTTTCAGGGTCGATCGCGGTCACCATCAGTGGCGTCCGATCGGCGGGCGCTCTCTACGTCTGGAGAGGCGGGCCGACGTTGAGCGGCACCCCTGCGCCGTTCGCCACGCTCACGGCGCCGACCGCGGTGGCCGACGACGGACTGGGGATGTCGGTCACGCAGCTCGTCGACGTGACAGGCGACTCGGTGCTGGACGTCATCGCCGGCTCGAACTACATCGACGTGAATGGCGTCGTCGATGCCGGCGCGATCTACGTCTGGAAGGGTGGAGCGTCACTCCAGGGAACGCCCGCGCCGCGCGCGACGCTGACGATCGCGGGAGCCGCGACCACAAGCATGCTGGGCTACACCGGCGACGCTTACGACCTGGTGTCGCTGCTCTATCCCGGCACGGTCGGGCAGATCGTTGACGTGACGGGCGACGGCATCGCCGACCTCGTCGTCAATACGATTTGGGCGACCGCCGGCGGCGCATCCGCGGCGGGCGCGATCTACATCTGGAGAGGCGGCGGCGCCCTGACCGGAGCCCCGACACCGATCGCGACGCTTTCGGTGCCGGGGGGCCAAGCCTCCGACCAGCTCGGCCTGATCGACATCGGCGGGGTGAGCGGTCGCGGGGTGATCCTCGACGACGTGACCGGCGATGGCCGGGTCGACGTCATCGCGGCGGCCAGCGACGCCAACGTCGGTGGCGTGATCGACGCAGGCGCGGTCTACGTCTGGGACGGCGCGGCGCTGACCGGGACGCCGCCGCCGCTCGCGACGCTCACGATCGCCGGTGCAGTCGCTTACGACTGGCTCAGCGACGCACACGGCCAGGGCGTGCTGGTCGACGACGTGACAGGAGATGGCGTGCGCGATCTGGTGGTCGGCAGTCGCTTCGCGGACCTCGCGGGATTGGTGGACGTCGGCGCGATCTACGTCTGGAGCGGCGGCGCGTCGCTGGTCGGGACGCCCGCCCCGCTTGCCACGCTCTCGGTCCCCGGAGCGCAGGCGAATGATGCGCTGGGGTCGACGGGAGGGGGGATCTTCTTCATCAAGGCAGGGGTCTCGATCCAGCTCGCCGACGTCACGGGGGACGACTACATCGATGTCGTCGCTGGGACGATCGTTGCAGACGTGCTCCCGGGCAAGTCGGATGTGGGCGCGGTCTATGTCTGGGCCGGGGGCCCCCTGCTGACTGGCTCGCTTGCGCCGCGCGCAGAACTCTACGCCCCCAACGGCAATACGAACGACATCCTCGGTGACCTCGGAGGGTTCGCGCAAGGAGTGCAGCTCGTCGATCTGAGCGGTGACGATGTTCTCGATGTGGTGACCGGCTCGATCCGGTTCGACGTCGGCGGCACCTTGGACACCGGGGCGCTGTTCGTTTGGACGGGTGGAGGCACGCTCTCTGGGACGCCCGCTCCACGCGCCGAGCTGAGGGCATCGAATCGCCGAGCGTCCGATTTCCTCGGCTTGGCAACTGGACAGTCGATCCAGATTGCCGACGTCACGGGTGACGGCCTGCCTGATGTCGTGGCCAGCGCGCAGTACAAGGACCTCAGCGGCAAGCAGGATGTGGGCGCGATGTATCTTTGGGAGGGAGGTGTTGTGCTGCAAGGCACGCCCAAGCCGCTGGCCGAGTTGATCGACCCGAGTGCGAAGCAACTCGATTTCATGTGTCGAGCTGCTTCACAGGGGTACTACCTCGCCGACGTCACTGGCGACGGACTGCTCGACATCGTGAGTGGAACTCCTTGGGCGGATCTCGCCGCAGTCGATGTCGGCGCGCTCTATCTTTGGGAGGGTGGGAGTTCGCTTGCCGGCTCTCCATTGTTGTTGTCGAAGATGACGAAGCCAGGCGCCGGACAAGGTTTTGCGCTCACGAAGTGATGGAAGTAGGCAATGATGAGCCGTCGAATTTCCACGACGGCTGTTCGCGGCGGGCCATCGGAGTTCTCGCTCTTCGGGGCGCCTTGAGTCGCTTCTTACTCGTGGAGAGTGGATCTGCCACGGGACTACCCGAGTCAAGAGGAGGGGCGTGGGTCATGAGAATTCGATCTGCCGGAGGAATCTGGCTGGTGATGACGCTCGCAAATGCTACGGCTGGCGCGCGGCAGTCACCTCCTGGGCAGGGCTCGTGGGGTTCGTGGGCACGGGATTCGGCCATCCGGTGCAGAACGGTCCTGCGACGTGGGACCCGGCGCTGACGTCGTTCGAGGCGATCAACATGGCGGTGATCCCGTTGGCCGAAGTCGTTGGCCCGGACGGCCCGTTGGGCAAGGTGATCGTATGGGACAAGCAAAGCGATACTACACACTTCGGCCCGGGCCCTTGGGATCAGCGCTTCTCGGTCGGGGCTCCCGAGGCGACTCCTCCCTACTTTGATAACTACTCGATCGTGATTCCGGCGGGGCTCGGCGACCTCTTCTGTGCTGGGCACACCTGGATGCCAGATGGGCGCCTGTTCGTCGCTGGCGGAACAATAAAGTACCCAGATGACGATCCCGCCGGTCCGCAGAATTACCTGGGCAGCGCGTTCGCTGGAATCTGGGATCCGACGCTGGTCAACGCCGCTAACAATTGGGGTTGGACGTACGTCCAACCGATGGCGCTCCAACGCTGGTATCCCACCGTGACGCTTCTCGGCGACAACACGATCATGGTGTCGGGTGGGGTGGTCGATACTGACAATCGCCACTGTGAGACAGCGATCTATGGAGGGACGCTTGATCCGGCGGCGGATACGTACGAGATCTGGGACATCGCCACGGGAAACTGGATCAGTGGCCCGGTTTCTCCCGGTGTCCATGAAGGCCCGGACTACGCCAGGCAGAGTACTCACTGCTACAGCTTGTTCGGCGAATACCCCCGGCAGCACCTGTTGTCGTCGGGTCATCTCTTCGTCGCGGGAATGTACACTGGAGGGAACCGCGTTCATCCTCAGAGTCACGGTGCGTGGTTGCCGCTTGTGAGTATTCTCGGCAACGGCATGTTCCGGAATTACGGATCGTCGGTCCTTCTCCCGAACGTCGGGCGGCGTGCGAACCAGCAAGACAGGGTCATGATCCTGGGTGGGAGCAGTAACACTGCCCTGAACGCCAGCCCCACTGTTCAAGTCTGTAATGCCTTCAGCGGTACGGGAAGCACGGCGTGGTCGTCATTCCCGTCGATGAACGTGGGTCGGATGGTCGCGAACGCCGTCCTATTGCCGGACGGGGCGGTTCTCGTGATCGGCGGCAGCACCAACGGATCCGATTACTTCAATTTCGGGATCACCCCGGTTCCGGAAACTCGACCTGAGGTCTACCGCAGGTCCACCAATCAGTGGGTGCTGCAGAATCCGCAAGTTTCCGCTCGGATGTACCACTCGACGGCGGCCCTGCTGCCGAGTGGCAAGGTGGTCTCGGCGGGTGGAGATGTCCGATCGCACGATTACGAGGTCTTTGCTCCCGATTATCTTCCTGCAACCGGTGCGTCAACGCGACCGGTCTTCGTGCCCACGAGCAGCGGGCCTTTCCTTGACTACGACACCACCTACTCGATCCAGTACGCTCCGATGCCGATCGGCATGTCGGTGGATCGGGTCGTGCTGATGCGCCCTTGCTCCATCACCCACCACAGCGACATGGACCAGCGCTACGTTGAGTTGGAGGAACTTTCGGCAACGGCGCCGCCGGACACCATCGTGATCAAGACGCCTCCGACGCCGAACCCGTTCGGCACGACGCAGGGCTCCATCGTGGCGCCGCCAGGTTTCTACTTGATGTTCCTCATCAGCAACACCGGGGTGCCCTCGGTCGCCAAGTGGGTTCACCTCCAGTGACCCTGGCAAACGCATCTTGCGATCCAGCCTGGGAGGACGGAGTCCATTCGCTGTCATGCCGAGCGGCGGCGGCAGCGCGACGCCCGGTCGCTACACCGTGCGCCTCATTGCGGCCGGCGTGGTGAGCGAGCAGCCGCTCGAGCTGCTGGCCGATCCGGGGCCGGACGGCGGTTGAGCGGCGCGCGCGTCGATGGCGTCGAGCCGTCGGCGCACGTGCGCCACGACCCGCTCGCGCGCGCGCTGGATGCGCATGACCAGCGCGCTGCGCGGGATTCCCTCGCGCTGCGCGAGTTGCGTGTAGGTCAGTCCGCCGCGCGCGAAGTCGACCAGCAATCGCCAATGGTCGGAGGGCATCTCGGCGACCGCCTCGAGCGCCAGTCGTCGCAACTGCGCCCACGTCGCGCCGGCGATCCACTGCTCTTCGTTTCCGAGCAGTAGCGCGAACGGATCGGCGCCGCGGTCGACCTCGGGTCTGGCGGCGAGCCTCTCGCGGCGATGGCGCCGCTGGGTCGCCCGCGCCTCCTGGCGCACGAGGTTCTCCGCGATGGCGAGGAACCACTTCACGAATGAGCCGGGGCCGCGATCGCAGAAGGAGTCGCGGCGTCGAAAGACCTGCGCGAAGGTGTCGTCGACCACTTCACGCGCGTCGCCGCGTCCGATCCCGCGACGTAGCCGGGCCCGGACCATCGGCACGAGTCGCGGGGCGAGCTCTTCGACGAGCGTGCGGAAGGTCTCGGGGCGGTGGTGGACGCGGAACTCGGCGAAGAGGCTCGCCGCGCGTCGGTCGAAGTCGTGGTTCCAGACCACGCGCAACGTCGTCCCGGCCGAACCAGAGGCCGGCACCGCCGTCGCGTCGATCGCGCAGGGCTCCTGCTCGCAGCGTGGCGGGCGCTTGGCCGGCATCGACTTCCCCCTCCGACTCAGGCGGTTCGTGGGACGCGTGAACGATTTCTACCGTCCCGCGCGGAGGAATGCCGCCGCGAGCGTTCGTTCACATCGCCGCTTGCTCGATGCGCCCCCGGCTAAGCTCTGCGGCCCCATGAACCCCACCCACACCACCCCCTCCGCCGCCACGACCCTCGATCTCATCGATCCGCGCATCGCCGGATTGATCGCTGCTGAGACGCAGCGGCAGCAGCAGAAGCTGATCTTCATCGCTTCCGAGAGCATGTGCCCGAAGCCGGTGCGCGAGGCGGTCGGCTCGACGCTCTCGAACCTCTACGCCGAGGGCTACCCCTCGACGCGCAACGCCTTCAGCGAGCGCGACCTGCTCGACTTCGACGCGCGCAACCTCGCCTACTACCGACGCTACGGCGATCGCCGCTACTACAAGGGCTGCGACTACGTGAACCTGATCGAGTCGGAGGCGATCCGCCGCCTCGCCGATCTCTTCGCCACCTCGAAGACGCCGTCGCGCGCGATCTACTGCAACGTGCAGTCGTTGTCAGGGGCCGCCGCCAACAACGCGGTCTACGAAGCGCTGATCCCGGCCGAGTCGACGGTGATGGGGATGCACCTGTCGACCGGTGGCCACCTCACCCACGGTTCGCCGGTGAATCGCTCCGGCAAGCACTTCCGGATCGTGCCGTACGTCGTCGATCCCGCGACCGGCCGCATCGACTTCGAGAAGCTGCGCGCCGATGCGCTGAAGGAGAAGCCGCGGCTCATCATCGCCGGCTACTCCGCCTACCCGTGGACGATCGATTGGGCGCGCTTTCGCGCGATCGCAGACGAAGTCGGCGCCTACTTGCTGGCCGACATCGCCCATCCGGCCGGCCTCGTCGCCGCCGGCGAGTTCCCCAATCCGATCGACCATGCGCACGTCGTCTCCTTCACGACCCACAAGACCCTGTGCGGTCCGCGCGGCGCGGTGATCCTCAGCACCGACGGCGACCTCGCGCGCAAGATCGACCTCGCCGTTTTCCCGGGCGAGCAGGGCGGGCCGCACATCAACGCGATCGCCGGCAAGGCGGTCGCGTTCCAGCTCGCGCAAGGCGACGACTTCAAGCGCCTGATGAAGCGGGTGCGCGAGAACGCGGCCGCGCTGGCGGCGGGTTTTGCGAAGGGCGGCCTCACGCTGGCCTACGGTGGCACCGACACCCATCTCTGCTGCGTCGACCTGCGCACGTTGGTCGCGGCGAGCGGCGAGGCGGTCGCGGCGGACGTTGCGGCGCGCGTGCTCGACCTCGTCGGCATCACCTGCAACAAGAACTCGATCCACGGCGACACGCGTCCGCTGCACCCGAGCGGGCTGCGCTTTGGTACCTGCTGGGTCTCGCAGCGCGGGATGGACGTCGACGACATGGGCGAGATCGCCGCGACGGTGGTCGACACGCTCACGTCGATGAAACCGTTCCAGGTGCATGCCGCGGCCGGTCTGATCGGTCGCGTGCGCCTGCCGGCTTCCGTGATGCGCGATGCGCAGCGGCGCGTGAAGAAGATGATCGAGCGACGCGAAGGGGCGCAGTTCGGCGCCTTCAGCTACCCGCACTACGAGCCCGACGGGCCGGCGGGAGTCGCGCGCGTGAAGGTGGCGGCGCTGGCGAATGGCGCCGACGATGCGAGCGCGCTCGACAGCGGCGCCGCGCTCGTCGACACGACGCGTGCACCGGCGATCGTCGTGACCGGCGAGCGTTCGGCTGAAGCGTTGCAGCTCGCGTTGAGCGGCGACCTGCTGCGGCTGCGCGTCGACGGCTCCGAGGTCGCGCGAGCGCTCGATGCCGAGGGGCGCCTGATCGGCGAGTTCCGGGTGGCGCGACTGGGCAAGGAGCGGCGCGGCTTCGAGCAGTGGCTGCTGACCGGCGACAGCGAGTCGGGGCTCGATCTGGTGCAGTGGCTGCGCGACCTCTCGGATGGCGTCGTCGGCTTCGATGCCGACCTGATGCGCAAGATCGATGGTCCGATCGTGGTCGAGGATCACGGCGTGGCGTCGCACGCGCGCGCGGCGGTCGTGTTGACCGTCGCCGGGCCGAAGGCGACGGCGGCTCTGGCGGCCGCGGGCCTGCCGACGAACGTCGTGCCCGGCACGATCGCGCGCCTCAAGACGGGCGGCGAGAACGACGTGGCCGCCATCGTGGCGCACGTGGTCGGCGGCGCGACGGTCTACGAGATCGTCGCCGAGGTGGCGTTCGCCAACGAGCTGGCGAAGAAGCTCGCCACGGTCGCCAAACCGGTCAGCGAGCGCGCCTACCTCGCCTGGCGCGAGAAGCGCGGAGCGCCGAAAGTGGGCGCGATTCCCGCAGCGCTGCCGAAGGACGCGCAGAAGCCCTACTTCATCGGCCAGCAGGCGCTGATCGGGGCGGACGGCTTCGCGGCGCAGAAAGAGGCGTTCACCGCTCCCACGGGCGGCGGCCTGCAGCGCACCGCGCTCTACGACTGGCACTTCGCTCTGGCCAAGAAGTCGCGCATCGTCGACTTCGCCGGCTGGGAGATGCCGACCCACTACAGCTCGATCCTCGAAGAGCATCGCGCGGTGCGCACCGCCGCCGGCCTTTTCGACGTGAGCCACATGGGCTGCTACGAGGTGCGTGGCGCCGGTGCCGGCCGCTTTCTCGACCTCGTCACGACGAACTACGTCGGCAAGCTGAAGGATGGCGAGGGGCAGTACAGCTACACGCTGGCGCCCGACGGCCATGTGCTCGATGACCTCATCGTCTACCGCCGCACGGCGGAACGCTTCCTCGTGATCGTCAACGCCAGCAACGCGCCGAAAGTCGAGGCGTGGTGGCGTGGAGTGCTGGCCGGCCGCTATGCGCTCGACGCGGCGCGACCGTCGGTCCGCTGCGACGTCGACGTCGAGCTGATCAACCTGAAGGATCGCGCGGCGGCGGGCGATCAGATGCGGGTCGACATCGCGTTCCAGGGGCCGGCCTCGCTGCCGACGTTGCGCGATCTCTGCGACGACGATGCCAGCCGCTTCGCGCTCTCCCACCTGAAGCGCTTCGGTCTCTGCGAGATTCGCATGGGGGGCGATCACGTGCTGGCCGCTCGCACCGGCTACACCGGCGAGGAGATCGGCTTCGAGCTCTACCTCCATCCCGATCGCCTCGTGAAGCACTGGGAGGCGATCCTCGCCGCCGGCAGGTCGCGCGGCGTGATGGCGACTGCGCTCGGCTCGCGCGACTCGACGCGCACCGAAGCGGGCTTCCCGCTGTACGGACACGAGCTCGCCGGCGAGTTCGACATCGGGCCGCACGGCGCCGGCTACCCGAGCTTCGTCAAGTTCCACAAACCGTTCTTCATCGGCCGCGAGGCGTTGCTGCAGCGCGAGGCGGCGCGCACCCACAAGATCTTCCGGGCGCGCATCACCGATCCGGCGGCGCGCGCAGTCAAGCCGGGCGATGCGGTGGTCGATGCGCGCGGCACCTACCTCGGCAAGGTGACTTCCGCGGTCTACGCCGGTGTCGATCAGATCGTGCTGGTCTGGTGCAGCAAGGACGCGCTCAAGAAGGGTGACCGCATCGGCATCTTCCAGCTCCCGCGCGACCACAAGAAGCTGCCGCCCGAGCCGGCCAAGGACGCGCTGAAGAGCGGCGACAAGGTGCTGCTGCCAGTGCCCGCCGAGATCACCACGCGCTTCCTCGGCAACGCGGAGAAGGGCAAGCGCAGTTACACGAAGTGAGCGACGCGCCGCAACGGCGGCGCTCGATCGAAACGCAAGCGCCCGGGGTGGACCATTCGTCTGCTCCGGGCGCTTTCGTTTCCGGATGTGCCGCCCGCGTCGCTCCTGGTTGTGACAGGTGAAGTCTCCCGAGGACGCTGCGCCGCGCCTACGATTCCGCCCGTTGCCGAACGCTCTCTCCGTGCCCGCGGAGAATCGCCATGCGGACCGTGCAGTTGAACCTCGCCTCCTGGTGCCTCGCTCCCCTGTTCGCCGCGTCAGCGTTCGCGTCTCCGCTACCTGGCGAGCGACCTGGCGATTCTGCGGCGGTCGCGCCGCTCTCGGCTGCCGACCGCGCGGCGATCGCCGCGGCGCACGCGACCGCGGCTCGAGCGGTCGTCGCCGCGGAGGAGGGCTACCTCGCGCGCAGTCGTGAGCAGCAATACACGACGCGCTTTGACGGTTGCGGCTTCACGACGTCGCTCGACTCGGGCGACCACACGTTCGGTCTCGAACTCGCACGCTATGGCTGGTTGGGCGCGAACTGCGCCGTCACCCTTCCTCGTGCGGTCACGGCGGTGGGGGAGCGCCTCACCTATGAGTGGGATGAACGACTCGAGGAGTGGTACGTCAACGGCCCGAGTGGCCTTGAACATGGCTACACGGTGCGCGACCGCGCCGACGCCGCGGTCGGCCTGCTCGAACTCGAACTGGCGATTCGCGGCGATCTGCGGCCGGACGTGGCGGCAGCCGGCCGCGAGGTCGCGCTGCTCGCTGGCGATGGCACGACGGTGCTGCGCTACGCCGGGCTCGCGGTCTTCGACGCGACGGGACTCCCGCTCGCCGCCGCGTGGCGCGCCGAGGCGGGCCGCTTGCGGCTGGCGGTCGACGATCGCGCGGCCACCTATCCGATCACGATCGACCCGGTCGTGCAGCAGGCCTACCTCAAGGCCTCGAATACCGGTGCCGGCGACCTCCTCGGTGGTGCGGTCGCGATCGACGGCGACACCGTCGTCATCGGCGCCACCGGCGAGGACAGCGACGGCGCCTTGCCCGATCCCGAGTCGGACGACAGCGCGCCCGAAGCTGGGGCCGCCTACGTCTTCGTTCGCAACGGAACGACCTGGAGCGCGCAGGCCTACCTGAAAGCGTCGAACGCGGGGAGCAGCGACTTCTTCGGGGTCTCGGTCGCCATCTCGGGCGACACGATCGTGGTCGGCGCCAACGGGGAGGCGAGCAACGCCACCGGTGTCGATGGCGACGGCAGCGACAACAGCGCGCAAAGCGCTGGAGCGGCTTACGTCTTCGTCCGCACGGGCTCGACCTGGACGCAACAGGCCTACTTGAAGGCCTCCAACAGCGAGGCGTTCGACTCCTTCGGCGTCGCGGTCGCGATCGCGGGTGACACCGTCGCGGTCGGGGCGATCGGCGAGAGCAGCAACGCGACGGGCATCGGCGGCAACCAGGCCGACAACAGCGCGGCCGGAGCGGGCGCGGCTTACGTCTTCGTTCGCAGCGGCTCGACCTGGACGCAGCAGGAGTACCTCAAGGCGTCGAACGCCGAGTCAGGCGATTCGTTCGGAGCCGCGGCCGCGTTGTCGGGTGAATCGCTGCTGGTGGGCGCATCGCTCGAGAGCAGCGGCGCGACTGGCGTCGGCGGCAACCAGGCGGACAACAGCGCGCCCTTCTCGGGCGCCGCCTACGTCTTCACGCGCAGCGGCTCGACCTGGAGCCAGGAGGCCTACGTGAAGGCCTCGAACACCGACAGCAACGACTCCTTCGGCGCAGTGCTGGCGCTCGACGGTGATACCGCGGTGGTGGGGGCGTTCGCCGAAGACAGCAAGGCGACGGGGGTGAACGGCAACCAGTCGGACAACAGCCTGCGCTCCGCGGGCGCGGCCTACGTCTTCGTGCGCAGCGCGGCGACGTGGAGCCAGCAGGCGTATCTGAAGGCCTCGAACAGCGGCAAAGACGACATCTTCGGCGCGACCGTCTCCGTCTCGGGCGATCGGCTCGTGGTCGGGGCGTACGGCGAAGACAGCAAAGCGACCGGGATCGACGGCAATCAGGGCAACAACAGCTCGGGCGACGCCGGTGCCGCCTACTTCTTCGCGCGCACCGGAGTCACCTGGAGCCAGCTCGCGTACGCGAAAGCCTCGAATACCGGCGCCGGCGACAACTTCGGCCTGGCCGTCGGCATCTCCGGCGACACCGCGGTGATCGGGGCGTGCCAGGAGGACAGCTCCGCCATCAACGTCGACGGCAACGAGGCGGACAACAGCGCGGCCGGCGCGGGCGCGGCCTACGTCTTCGATCTCGATCGGGTGGACGGCAGCTTCACAACCTACGGCGTCGGCACCGCTGGCACCGGCGGCTTCGTGCCGAGCGCGACGCTCTCCGGCTCGTGGTACCTCAACGAGGACGTGACCCTCGAGATCCGCAACGGGCTCGGCGGTGCGCCGGCGCTCCTCATCACCGGCTTCGCCCGCGCCACCATTCCGTTTGCGGGCGGCGATCTGTTGGTGGCGACCCCGTGGATCCTGGTGAACCTCGTCCTGGGTGGCGCGGCTGGCGTCGGCGGCGCCGGCACGCTGGACCTCACCGACACGATTCCGGACGACCCGGCGATCGTCGGCGTGCTGGTCGACTTCCAAGTGTTGGTCGCCGACCCTGCGGCGCAGAAGAAGCTCGCGCTCAGCAACGGCGCGGAGTTGCTGATCGGCGGCTGATCGGCGGCTGATCCGTGGCGCGTCGTGATGGCGCACAGCGACGGACGGTGCGCCTCAAGGATCGAGCGTGAAGTCGCGCCGCGTCACGTCGCCCGGCGCGACGTCGAGCCGCGCCGACTGCGGTTCGCGCGGCGGCGCGCTCGGATCGAGGCGGGTGGGCAGGAGGTCGTCGATCGGCAGCAGCCTCACTTCGTAGCGGCCGGCCGGCAGACGGTCGAAGCGGTAGCGGCCATCGGCTCCGGTGAGCGCTTCACGGAGCACACCACCGACCTGTTCCGCTTGCACCGCCGCATCGCCAAGGGGAACGCCGTTCATTCGGCGCACGACCCCTTCGATGGCGCCGGCACCGTCGAGCGCGATCGTTCCGAGGTCGAGGAGGCCGCTCGCGGGCAGCTCGACCACGAGGTTGCGATCGGCGCAGCCTGCGGCACGCAGCGCGAGCGTGCGAGTGCCCGCGGGCAGCGCCTCCCACTGCAGCGAGCCGTCGGCGCGAAGCGACCGCTCCTCACGATCGTCGAGCGCGAAGAGGTCGCGCGCAGCCATGCGGCCCGCCTGGTAGCGAGCGGCCAGTGTCGCGCGGGCGCGCCGCGGCTGGCCGTCGGGGCCCGTGACCCGCGCGATCAGCGTCGCGCCGGCCTCGAGTGTGAAGCTGCCGAGCTCGGTCGTCGACCCGGGCGCGAATTCGACGGCCGCGCACTCGAAGGGTGCTGCGCCAGGAATTCGTACTTCGAGCGAGTGGCGCCCGATCGGGACGTCGCGCAACCGCAGCTTGCCGTCGCGCAGTTCGCCGAACAGGAGGCGGCTGGTGGGGCGGCGCCACTTGCCGTCGGGAGCGAGCGTCTGCCACAGCACCGGAATCGCGAGGTCGCGCGGCGCGCCGACGATCTCGAGTTGGGCCATCGCCAACGGAATCAGGGTGACCGTGACTCCCACCGTGCCGGAGTGGGCGCGCCGGATCTGCGCGCGCGCAAAGCCCGGCGCCTCGGCGTCGACGGTGTAGTAGCCGGCGGCCAGTCGATCAAAGGTGAAGCCGCCATCGGCGTCGCTCACCGCCGCCTGACTGCTTGGACGCCGCAGCGAGACATTGTTGGCGACGAGCGTGGCTCCCGGGATCGGCGCGCCTGCCGAGTCGACGACCACTCCCGACATCGCCGCCGCGCGACTGGCCAGCTCGATCGTGGCCGGCGCGGGCCCGGGCGTCACTTCGGGCACGCCGCCGTTGGCGCTCCCCTCCGAGGACTCGACTTCAAGCCGCACGACGCTTGGCCCGACTTGCGGGAACTCGAACTCGCCGCGGTCGTTGCTAGTCGTCTCGGCCAGTGGCGCTGCGGTGTGGACGGCACGGGCGAGTGCATCGCTCGCGAGCGGGACGAGGACGACGCGCGCGCCGCTGACCGGGCGCTGCTCTGGACCGATCAGGCGGCCGCGCAACCGCGCCCCCGCGACGAGGCGCAGCGGGTCGAGCTCGACATCCCCGTCCGGAAGGATGAGCGGCGGGAGTTGCCGTGCCGCGACGTCGCGCGCACCGACGGACAGCAGTTCGAGGTCGGGCCAGCGCGCAGCGACGCGCAAAAGCACGCCGGCCGCAGAAACGGTGGCCTCGACGGTCGAGGCGTCCGGAGGCAGCGCGCCGGTGGGGTCGCGTGTCAGGAAGCGCGACGCGACGGCGACGGTTGCCGCCGTCACCGGGAGATCGTCTCCGTCGATCAGCGGCAGGGTCACCGTTTTCGTCGCGGCCAGTCGCGCCACCGCGGCGCGGATCCGCGCTTCGAGGGGCAGCGGCGTCTGCAAGGCGAGGGTGGCGGTTCCTCTCGTCGCAGCGCGTGGCGTGGCGGGTGGAGTCGCCGCGCCAGGCGTGCGCCGCAGCACCAGCGCGGTCGCGACGCCGAGCGCCAGCAGCACGCCGCCGAGGGCGACGACCGTGAACAGTCGGCCGGCGGATCGGCGTCGACGCGCCGCACATTTCGTGGTGAGGGGGCTTGGCATGGGGATGGGGCGCCAGTATCTTCCCCGCCCTCTTTCAGAGCGACGGTTTCTCGCTTGCAGCGCGCGCGGAACGGCCGGTCTGACGGAGAGTCCGAACGAGCGCAATGGCCCCATAGTCTAGTCCGGTCTAGGACGGGTGGTTCTCAGCCATCAAGCACGGGTTCGAATCCCGTTGGGGCTACCAAGTCGCTCGCTGTGCGCGCGGCCCAACGACCTCGCTCGAGTCGCGTAGGGAAGTCCTTGCGCCACGCACTCGACTTCCTCGTTCGCTCGCTCCTGCTCGCTCCGGCATTGCTTCCGGTGGCGTCGGGGCAGTCTGCCGCCCAGTCCAATCCATTGGCGGTTCCGCGCGATGACAGTTCGACGCCGCCGGCCGCGGTCTTCACGGACGGGCGCGTGGCACCGGCGCTCGATCTTCAGCTGCCGCTCGCCGAGCGGGTGGCCGCCCTCGAGTCGCTGCTGGTCGAGCCGCGCGACGCCGCCCGCGAACCGACGCTCGTTCCCGCGCTTGCGAAGGCTTTCGCGGAGCGCGGTCGTCGAGAAGCGGTCGCGCTCCTCGATCGCCTGCTGCTCGATCCGGCGACCACGCCCTCCTCGCGCCGGTTCGTGCTGGAAGTCGCGGCGCAGTTGCCGGATCCGCAGTTGGCGGCGACGCTCTTCGTCCTGCTCGATCGCGAGGCCGAACTCGGCGGGCCAGTCGATGCGTCGCTCGCCTCCGCCCTGCGTGCGGTCCATGAAGCGACACGCCGCCGCTGGCTCGACCTCGAGGAAGCGCAGCTGTTGCGTGCCGCACCGGAGGCGCTGGTCGCTGCGCTCGACCATCCGGAGGCGCTCCTGCGTCGCGTCACGCTCGGTCGCCTGATCGAGTTCGCGCAGCGCAATGAGCCGGTGCCCCGCGAAGTCTTCGAGCGAGTCAGCGGGTGGCTCGCGAATCGTCTGCCGGCGCTGCTGGCACGCGACGCAACCGCCAGCAACCAGGAAGAACTGCGCCGCGTCGCCGAACTGGCGGTGCTGCTCGATCCAGGGAGCGGCGTGGGGGAGCGGTTGACGGCGGAGTTCGTGGCGCAGTCGAGCGAGGCGCGTCGGACGGCATTGTTGCCGGCGCTGCGACGGCTGCCGCCGCAGCGAGGCGGCGGCGATGCCGCGAGCGCCATCGCGGCGACGCTGCTCGATTCGAGGACGCCGCAATCCTCGATCGGCTACCTCGAAGTCGTCCTCGATGCGTTGCGCGCACTCGCCGATGCGCGCGCGTTGCCGGCGATCGAGGCGTGCATGGCGCCGCCGTTCGCTCCCGCGGCGTGGGGGCGAGCGTTCGCGGCCGCGAGCGAGCTGGCGCGCCGCGACGCATCGCCGGAGACGACCCGCCGTGTGATCGACCGGTTGGCGCCGGCGCTCGTCGACGCGGAATCGGACGAGGTGCGTTTCGCCGCGGCGCTCGGCCTTTCGCAGCTGCTCGAAGCGGTGGCGGCGCGTCTCGGGCCCGACTCGGCCGGCGCGACGGTCGACCAGGAGAATCTCGGCCAGATCTTCGACGCGATGCGACGCGCGCTGCCGTCGACGATCACGAGTCGCGTGCTCGCCGAGCCGTGCTGCCGCGCCCTGTGCCGCGTTCCTGGCCGCGCGCAGACGGCGGCGCAGGTGATCTCGGATGTCCTGCTCGCGGCACCGGAGTCCGCGCCGGTCCGCGAGGTGTTGATCGATGGATTGAAGGAGCTTCGCGATCCGGCGGGGTTGCCCGCCATCATCGGCGCCTTGCCGCGCGGCGGCCCATCGGTGGAGCCCACCGCGGTCGGAAAGGCCGCCTACGCCGCGCTGCTGGCCGTGCTCCGTTCAGCACCCGAAGGAGTCGCGCGACTCGCGGTCGAACTCGCGGCGGTGGAACAGTGCCTCGCGCGCGGCGAAGCGGCATGGGGCTACTACCTCGCCGCGCCGCTGCTCGGCGATCTCGAGACCTACGACGAGGCGGAGCCGCAGCACGCCATCCGCTTTGCGTACGCGCGAGCGGTCCTCGGCCTGCGCGATCCAAGCAAGTACGAGAGCGGCTTCGAGCAGTGCGAGTGGGTGGTGCTCCAGGCGTTGGTGGGGGCTCCGCGCGGAATCGAGGCGCGCTGGCTGCTGCTCGAGCTCGCCGAAGCGATCTTCACCGAGCATTCGGCGGACGCGGCTTTGTACGCGGAGGAGCTGCTGCCGACCTTGGCGACCGCGCCCGAGCGCGCGGCGCTGTCGTTGCGAGTGGCGCGCCTCCTCTTCGCCGATGGCGATTGGGAAGCGGCCTATCGCTGGCTCGACGGCGGAGCGGACGAAGCGACGATGCCGCTCGACGCGCTGCTCTTGAAGACGCGAGCGGCGACGCGGCGCGGCGACGTGAACGCGCCGCGCGACGCGACCCGACTGCATGAGCTGCTGCTCGGCAAGGGCGGTCTCGGCGGCGGGGCGCTGGCCGAAGACGCACCCGAGCGGACCGCGCTCGAAGTCCAGCTCGTCGAGTTGCTCCTCGACGGCGGGCGCGAGCGTGAGGCGGCGCTGCTTTTCGCGCGCCTCCCGTCCGCCGAGGTGTTGCCGACCGATCTCGGTTCCACGTGCCGCCGCCTCGAAGCGCGCATGAAGTCGCTTGGCGGCGGGTGAGTCGCGGCCCTGACCGGCCGTTCCCTCGCGCCGAGCCCTGGTGTTCAGCTCCGAAGCGCGACCACTTGCTGGGCGCGCTCGATCGGGGCAGCGGTCCGCGCGCAGAGTTCGTCGAAGCTCACTTCGGGGTCGAGTTCGCGCAACAGCAGCGGCTTGCCCGGTCGCACGTCGAGCACGGCGAACTCCGTCACGATGCGATGGACCACCTGTTTGCCGGTGAGCGGCAGCGTGCAGGCGCGCACGATCTTCGCCTCGCCGCCCTTGGCGCAGTGCTCCATGGCGACGACGACGCGACGGGCGCCGGCGACGAGGTCCATCGCGCCGCCCATCCCCTTCACCATTTTTCCGGGGATCATCCAGTTGGCGAGGTCGCCATCGGCCGAGACCTGCATCGCACCGAGGATGGTGAGGTCGATGTGGCCGCCGCGGATCATCGCGAAGCTGTCGGCGCTGCTGAAGTAGGAGGCGCCGGGCAGCTCCGTCACCGTCTGCTTGCCGGCGTTGATGAGGTCGGCGTCCTCCTCGCCCGCGAACGGAAACGGCCCCATGCCGAGCATCCCGTTCTCCGATTGCAGGAAGATCGAGAGTCCGGCCGGCACATGGTTGGCCACCAGGGTGGGCAGCCCGATGCCGAGGTTCACGTAGTAGCCATCCTCGATCTCGAGCGCGGCGCGGCGCACGATGCGGTCGCGCGGGATCATCGTCACGGCCATGGTCAGCTCCCTTTCGCGCGCACGGTGCGCTGTTCGATGCGCTTCTCGTACTTGCCGCCGACCAGCAGCCGATCGACGTAGACGCACGGCACGTGGACCGCGTCGGGATCGATGGTTCCGGCCGGGACGAGCTCCTCGACCTCGACGATCGTGCAGCGCGCCGCGGTCGCCATCATCGGGCTGAAGTTGCGGGTCGTCTTGCGGAAGAGCAGGTTGCCGAGCGCGTCGGCCCGCCACGCCTTGATCAGCGCGAAGTCGGCGCGCAACGCGGTCTCGAGCACGAACTTGCGCCCGTCGAACTCGCGCACCTCCTTCTTCGGCGACGCCTGCGCCACCGTTCCGCCGGGGCCGTAGCGCTGCGGCAGGCCGCCCTCGCTCACCTGCGTGCCGACGCCGGTTGGCGTGAAGAAGGCGGGAATGCCGGCGCCGCCGGCACGGATGCGCTCGGCGAAGGTGCCCTGCGGCACGAGCTCGACCTCGAGTTCGCCGGTGAGGAACTGCTGCTCGAAGGCGTGGTTCTCGCCGACGTACGTGGAGACCATCTTCCTGATCTGCCGGTTGCCGAGCAGCAATCCGAGGCCGAAGTCGTCGACGCCGCAGTTGTTGCTGATGACGGTGAGCGACTTGGTGCCGCGCGCGCGCAACGCCGCGATGAGATGCTCCGGGATGCCGCACAGCCCGAAGCCTCCGACCATGAGCGTTGCGCCGTCGGGGATGTCAGCGATCGCCTCGGCAGCGCTGGAGACGACTTTGTTCCGCGCCACAGGGACTCCTTGTCGTGCGGTGCTGCGCACGCGGCGCAGCGAGCGGGCGATGGTAGGTCTCGGTCGCGACGGCGCCAACGGCGCGCCGCCGTCGTTCAGTAGCGCGAGCCGTCCGCCGCGCCGTTCTCCGCCGCGAGCTGCGTCCGCTCGGCCTCGAACTGGAGCGCGAGCTCGATGCGATCGGCGGCGCGAGCGGCGGCTGCGGCTCGCGTCAGGACGGCGGTCCGCGCCGCGCGGTCGTCGAGGCCGCGCGCCTGCTCGACGGCGCGTTCATGGAAGGTGAGGCCGTACTTCGGCTGCTGCAACTGCTCGTAACAGGTGGCGAGCGCGGTCAGCGCATCGACCCGCGCGCGCCGCTCGTCGCTGCCGCGCGCCATCGCGGTCTCGAGCCCCTGGAGCGCGCGCGACAGCTCGCGGATCGCATCACGCGGGTCGTCCGCCGCGAGCAACGCGATCCCGAGTTCCAGTCGAGTGCGCGCCGCCTCGAGCGCGAAACCGGCGCGCTCGAACAGGGTGACCGCGGACGCGAGCGCGCTTTTTTCTTCCGCATGTTGTCCGCTCGCGCCGCGTGCGCGACCGAGCTGGCGGTAGACCGCGCCAGCGGAAGCGGGGTCGCGATCGAGCTCGACGGCCGCGAGCGCCAGCGTGAACTCGCGCTCGGCGGCCGTCGAATCGCCCAGGCGCGCGAGCGTTCCGGCGAGGTTCGCGCGCAGGCGCGCCTCCGGGACCGCCCCTGGAGCGACCTGTTGCAACTCCAGGGCGCGCCGGTAATGATCCCGAGCGTCTTCCAGGGCTCCGAGCCGCTCGGCCAGGACGCCCAGTTGGTTTCGCGCGAGGATCTCCTCCGCGTCGGCGGAAGTGTCGCGAGCCAAGGACAGCGCATCTTCGTAGTGGCGTTTCGCCTTTTCGAGGCGACCTGCGGCGACGGCGGTGTCCCCGGCGGCGATCAAGAAGCGCACTTGGCTCGGTCCGGCTGCGGTCGGCCGCAGGTCGGGCGCCACGACGGGTGGGGTCGACTCGGGAAGATGCTCGGAATCCTGTCCTGTTTGCGGAGGCGCCGTTTTGCAGGCGACCATCGCGACGGCGATCAGGGCCCCGAGACATCCAGCGAGCCCATGACGGAGAGCCTGTGGGTGGCGCTGGCGATCGGCAGCGCGTGGGCAGGGTGGGATTGAAGCCGCGCCCGCCTTTGGTCGATGGAGAAGGGCAGTGACGCCCGCAGGTGGCGTTCCCGCCGGCGCGTTCAACCGTACGCGCGTCATGGATGGGTCGTGTGGCCGTCGCGGATCGCGCGACGGCGGACGAGTCGATGAATCGGGTCGGGTGGACAAGTTGCGACGTCCGCTCGCCAAGGGATGAGTTCCGAGGGGCCGGCGCGCCGACCGTTTCGCCGTCGTGGCGCCGCAGCCCTTCTGACTCCTCGCAGAGTTCTAGCGGCCGAGTTCGATCGGTCGTGTTGGATCGCCGTGTCGGACCTACAGCCGGCACCCGCTTGGCCCGCAGGGGCGCGTGACATCGCGTCGACCGCGGGCCGTCTTGAGCGTCGGTGCCGAGGGATTGGGAGAGTGACGCTTTGAACGACGGGAACGAGTTCCAGCCGCGTCCGAATGACGATCGCGGCCGCTTCTTGCGCAACAAGCGGCGGCGGCGTGGACGCGGTCGAGGGCCACGTCCAGGTGGCGGCTTCGAAGGTGGCTTCCGGACGCAAGGCGGCCCTCCTTTCGGTGCACCGGCCGATGGCGGCCACGGCGGCGGACCGGGACCGGGTGGATTCGGCGGCCAAGCGGGATACGGCGGGCCGGTCGGCCCGGGACCCGTTCCGCAACTCGGCACGAACGGTGGCGGCCAGCGCCCGTTCCCGCCGCATGCTCCAGCGCACGCGCCGCATGCGAGCGTGCCGATGGCTGCGGCGCCCGCGGGTCGCGTCGGCGTGGTGGGTGGCGGCGTCCTCGACCTCAACCCCGATGGCTACGGCTTCCTGCGTTCGATCGAGCGCAACTTCGAGCCGAGTCCGGACGACCTCTTCGTCCCGACGGCGCTGGTGCGCCGCTACGGGTTGCGGCTCGGCTCCTTCGTCGAAGGAACGGTCGGGCCTCCGCGCGGCCGCGGCGGCAACTTCGCCGTGGAGCGGATCGATCGGATCGACGGCCTCGACCCTGAACTCGCGATCACGCGTCCGGCCTACAAGTCGCTCGTGTCGATCGACCCGACCGAGCAGTACGTGATGGAGGATGGATCGGGCGATCTGACGCTGCGCGCGATCGATCTGCTCTGCCCGATCGGCAAGGGACAACGCGCGCTCATCACCGCGTCGCCGCGATCCGGCAAGACGATCATCTTGCAGAAGATCGCCAAGCGGATCATGGAGGGGTACCCCGACACGCACCTGATGGTGCTGTTGATCGACGAGCGGCCCGAAGAGGCGACCGACTTCTCGCGCGTCATCACGCACGGCGAAGTGATCTACTCGACGAACGACGAGCCGCCGAGCAACGGCGTGCGCGTCGCGGAACTCGCCGCCGAGCGCGCCAAACGGCTGCTCGAGAGCGGACGCGACGTCTTCATCCTGCTCGACTCGCTGACGCGTCTCGGCCGCAACTACAACGCCGAGATGAAGGCGGGCGGACGCACGATGTCGGGCGGTCTCGATTCGCGCACCATGGAGCGCCCGCGCGCACTGTTCGGTTCGGCGCGCAACGTCGAAGGCGGCGGCTCGCTGACCATCTGCGCCACGGCGCTCGTCGATACCGGCAGCCGCATGGACGAGGTGATCTTCGAGGAGTTCAAGGGCACCGGCAACATGGAACTGGTGCTCGACCGCAAGCTCGCCGAGCGGCGCATCTTCCCCGCCATCGAGATCAACAAATCGGGTACGCGTCGCGAGGAGCGTCTGCTCAAGGCGGATGTCCTCGAGCGCATGTGGACGCTGCGCCGGGTGCTGAACAAGATGAACCCGGTCGAGGGCATGGAACTGCTGATGCAGAAGCTCGAGAAGACCGAGACGAATGCGGAGTTCCTGAGCAAGTTCATCATCAAAGAGTGATTGGACCTGACGAACGGCGCTGTGCGCCGTTCGCAGGTCAATCACCGTTCGGCGGACCTTGCCGCCGAACCGCGAGATGGAGCTGACGAGCGGGCGCGGCGCGCCCGTCGCAGCGCATCACGCGGGAAGAGGGGGCGAGGTGGTGGGGAGCGCGTCGCATGGCGACGCGGCGCGGGGGCTGGACGGGAAGCGGGGGCGGGGTGGTGGGGAGCGTGCCGCAGGGCGGCACGGCTCGCGAGCGTGAACGGGGGGGAGGTAGTTAGGAGCGCGTCGCGAAGCGACGCGGCTCGGGCGCGGGACGGGAAGCGGGGAGAGTGGTGAGGAGCGCGTCGCGAAGCGACGCGGCTCGGGCGCGGGGACCTTCGGTCCCGCGGATCGTCCGGCTCCGCTACGGAGTGAACGTCCACAGCTCGAACTCGCCTTGCGGCGTGCGCCAGAGCGGGCGTAGGAGCGGTTGCGCGCGACTCCTCTGGTGGCGCAGCAGCCGATCGAGCTGGACGTGGTGCGACGGCATGCCGGCTCCGTCGAGTCGCGGCATCACGAGCCAGTGCACGTCGAGGCGCCCGTATTCGGCGAGGACCGATCCCGCTTCGGCGGCCATCCGCTCTTCCGCGATCGGTGGCGGCAGGGCTCGGAAGTAGAGGCGCTTCAAGTCACCCTCGCGCCCGACGTAACCCTCGTCGAGCGGTCGGTCGTTGCGCCACGCGGAGACGCAGCGCACGCCGCTCCACAGCGCGAGGCCCGAGTCGAGGGTGCACGCCGCCGCTGGTTCGCTCGAAGTTGACGCCGCGATGGCCGCGCTGCTGGCGCGTTCTGCCTCGGCGAGGCGGCGCAGTTCGGCGGCGGCGAGGTGGAACGGTTCGGTCGGGAGCGAAAGGCCGAAGAACGCCGCGCGTTCGCCGCCGCGGTTGGCAGCGCAGAGGAACTGCCAGCTGAGCGGAGCGTTCCACGCGGCCAGCGCGAGCAGCGGCGCGGCGACCAGCGCGGCGCGCGCTCGAGCGCTGAGGCGTGCACCGGCGACGGTCACGACCATTCCGTTCAGCACGCTCGCCGTCGCCAGCGCGGCAAAGGGCGCGAGCGGCAACACGAAGCGCAGGTCGTGGAACGGCCAGAAGAGCAGCAGCGCGACCAGCGCGACGATCGCGAGGCGGTGGGCCGGCAGCGGCTCGCGGCGGCGCCATGCGCGCAGCGTCGCGAGCAGCGCCGCGAGGGCGAGCAGCGTGCCCGGCAGCAGTCGCAGCAGCGCTCGCACCAGACTGCTTCCATCTGCCAGCGGCCAGCGCGGCGCGAATGCGTAGGCGAGCCAGTCGGCGAAGCGCACCGCGTTCACCCATGCGATGAACGGCATCTCGCGCAGCGGCGCCAGCAGATCGCCGTAGTCGGGGCCGTAGAGCGGCGACGTAGCGTCATTCGCGGAAGCGGCGCTCCAAAGCGTCGCGGCGAGCCATGGCAGCGCGGCCGCCGCCGAGCAGAGGGCGACCGGTCGCCACGAGCGCGGTGTCGCGCGGCGCGCCGCGAGCCATTGCCCCAGCAGCAGCGCGGCCACCGCCGCGGCGCCGAGGGTGCGCGTGGCGGGCAGGAGGCCCGCCACGAAGCCGGCGGCGACGAGGCGCAGGGCGGTCGGCCGCTCGGCGGCGCGGTCGTGCAGCAGCAGCGCGACGCACAGCAGCGCGAGGAAGAGGCTCTCGCTCATCAGGTGCTGCGCCAGGCCGAGCAGGTGGGGGAGCGTGAAGCCCAACGTGGCGACGGCGAGGGCCACCAGCGGCGCGACGTTGCGCCAGCGGATCGCCCAGTGGACGAACGCGAACCACGCGAGGCCGAGCAGCGCGCCGTTCAGCGCGACCCAACGGTGGCTGCCGACGACGCCTCCCGCATCGACGTGCAGCGGCGTGCGCGTCGCCGCCAGGAGCGCGGGATAGAGCGGCGGGAAGCGGGCGGTGCGCGCGTCTGCGCCCAGATGGGTGTCGACCGGTCCGATTCCCTGTTCGATCCCGCGCGCCATCGCGACGTAGACGCCGTCGTCGTGGAGCAGCCCCGGCAGGTCGGCCTGTCGCGCCAGCATCACGATCAGCACGAACGAGTAGGGCAGCGCGAGCCAAGGGAGCAGGCGCGCGAGAGGACGGCGCAGGAACGCGCCTTGCGACGCCCCCGTGCCCTCCGCAGAATCGGCGACCCTCTCCATGACCACGATTCCACCATCGTACGCGCGTCGGCGCAGCGTGCTCGTCGGCGCGCTGGCGGTGGCGTGGTTGGCCGCATGCTCGAAGGAAGCGCCGCCCAAGCCACGGCCCAAGCACCCCAACGTCCTGCTGATCTCGCTCGACAGCACGCGGCCCGACCACCTCGGTTGCTACGGCTATGCGACGCGAACGGGCGCCAGGACGAGCGCCAACATCGATGCCGTGGCGCAGCAGGGCGTCCTGTTCGAGCACGCGGTCTCGACGACGACCTGGACGTTGCCGTCGCACCACGCACTGATGAGTGGGTTGCCCGACCTCGCGCACGGCGTGCTGTCGGACGGCTACGGGCCGACGCTTTCTCGCGTGCAGATCGCCCAACTGTTGGCCAACGCCGGCTACGCGACGGCGGGCTACTACTCGGGCCCCTACCTCGGCGACCATTACGGTTTTGGCGACGGCTTCGACGAGTGGCGCAACGCCTCCGGCGTCGAGGAGGCGTTGATCGCCGCCGGAGCCGAGGAAGCGGGCGACCCCGCGGCGAGCCACGACCCCAGCGGCCTTCAGCAGGCGGCGTCGAAGGTCGCCGGCGCGGTGGAGCAGAGCTACCACGTGACGGCGTCCGCAAAGCGCGTCAGCGATGCGGGTCGCGACTTCCTCGACGCGCAGCAGAAACGGAAGCCCGAGCAACCGTTCTTCTTGTTCCTGCACTACTTCGACGTCCACTACGACTTCGCGCCGCCCGAGGAGAGCTACGCGCGCGCCTTCTGGAGCGATGGCAAGCCGCGGCTGAATGGCGATCACTTCTTCGAAAACCCCGCGATCCACTCGGCGATGAAGCGCGAGGAGCTCGACGGGGTTCAGAGCTACTACGACGGCGAGATTCGCTGGGTCGATTCGCAGGTCGGGCGCGTGCTCGAGAAGCTTGCGGCGCTCGGACTCGAGCGCGACACGATCGTGTGCATCGTCAGCGACCATGGCGACGAGTTCTTCGATCACGGGGCCAAGGGCCATCGACAGAACTTGTTCCAGTCGACGCTGTCGATGGGATGGATCATGCGCTGGCCCGGCATGCTCGAAGCCGGGCGACGGATCCCGGGTCGCGTTTCGATGGCAGACGTCGCGCCGACGCTCGTCGACCTGTGCGGAGTGGTCGATCAAGTCGACTTCTTCGAGAAGGAGATTCCCGGCCTCGAGCCCGGCGATCGCATCCATGGCATGTGGGGCAGTTCGCTGCGTCCGCAGCTCGAAGGTGCCGCGAGCGACGACCGCGAATCGCTCGCCTTCCTCGCCAACCAGTGGCAGGACCCAGCGCACCCGGTCTATTCGTTCGCGCTGGTCACCGACCGTTTCAAGGTCGTGGTGACGCAGGTCTATTCGCAGCAGCCGGGGAGCGATGGCGTGATGCGAAAGGTGCCGGGCGAAGTGCGCGGCCGCGTCTACGACCTGATCGCCGACCCGAACGAACAGCGCGACCTCGCCCGCAGCCAGGAGCTCGAGGTGCAGCGGGCGATCGCGCGCTACGACGCCGCCTACTCGAATGGCGGTCGCCTGGGCCGCTGGCTCGCGAACGTGGAATGCGGTCCGCCGCCGCCGCCGCTCTCCAAGGTCGAGCTGAAACGGCTCGAGCAGCTCGGCTACGCCCAGTCCGAGATCGTCGACCAACGTCCGCCGTTGGCGCGCGGCACCAGGCTCGGCGCCCTCACCCCTCGGCCGCCGCCGTTCCCGCGCGTTCGCTGAGCGCCGCTCCCGCCATGCCGTCGTCGGGAGCCGCCGTTATGGTGCGCCCCTCGCCGACCCGAGGTTTCGCCAGGCGTCGGGAACTTCCTGCCGGCGAGCGATTCGCCCGAAACGGAGAGCGGTTCTTCGAACGTGCATCGATGAGCAGCGACACGACTCACCGCGACGACGCCTTGCTCGTGGCTGCGGTCCGCCAGGGCGATGGCGCCGCGCGGGCCGCGTTCACGGCGCGCATGGAGTGCGTATCGACGATGCTCGGGTCGCTGAATCGTCGCTACGGCCGTCCGCTGAGCGATGTCGACCTCCACGATCTCGCCCAGGAGACGCTCCTCAAGGTGTGGCAGAAGCTCGACACGTTCAGCGGAGCGTCTCGCCTCGAGACCTGGGTGTTCCAGTTCTGCTTCCTCGAACTGAGGAATGCGATGCGTCGCGGCCGCCGGCGCGCCGAGCGCGAGCGGCCGTTGGTCGACGCGGCGGAGGCTCCGGTCGTCGCACTGACCGAACTGCCCTTCGACGTCGAGAAGGTCTTGTCGCTCCTCGATCGCCTCGCCGAGGAGGACGCCGCGCTGATCCGGCTGCGCCATTTCGAGGGACTCGATTTCGAGGCGATCGGTCGGCGCTGCGGGCGACCCACCAACACCGTGAAGACGCGCTATCACCGAGCGCTGCTCAAGTTGCGTTACTGGCTTCAGGTCGCGCCGCCGGCAGACGTTCCCCGCGAGGAGTCGTCGTGAGCGCCGTTCCTCCCGATGAAGCGGATGGGCTCGACGCCGACGACCTCCAGTTGCTCGAGCAGGTCGCCGTGGGGGAACTGCGTCCCGACGCGCCTCGGGTCGCCGCGCGTGCAACGGCATCACCGAGCTTTCGCGCCGCGCTCGCGGAGACGCTCGCGCTGCAGGCGACGCTCGATCAGTTCGGTCAACTCGCGCAAGCCACGCTCGCCGAGTGGGCCGCGCCGACCCGCCCGCCGGTGGCGCTGCGCCGCTGGCGATGGGCGGCGGCCGTGCTGGCTGCCAGCGCGCTCTTCTTCGTCGCGCGCCATTTCTGGCCGGAATCGCGACCGTCCACCCCTTCGGAGGTCGACCCGACCTTCCTCGGCGCCGCGAAGGTCGAGTTCGATCCGGCTCCGTCGTCATGGGGCGCCGACGTCGCGCTTCGCTGGCGCTTCGAGTTGCCTGCCAACGGCTGGTACGTCGTGTCGTTGCGCGCGCCCGAGTCGACTGGAGCGGCGCCGTGGGTCGAGCGTCGGGTGGAAGACGCGAGCTTCGCGCCAAGCACCGCCGAGATCGCCGCCTTGCCGCCCGAAGTCGAGGCGGTCGCGTTGCGGGTGGTTGCGTACTCCGCGGACCGCCGTGTGCTCGCCGTCGGAGTGCTGCGCTGCGCGCGCCCGCGTTGATCGGACTGGTCGCCGCGTTGGCGTCGAGCCGCGGCGTGGCGCAGTCGCCGCCGCCGCCGTCGACCGAGTTCGCGTTCGAGCGGGTCGCGCAGCTCGAGAAGGAACTGCGGAGCGAAGAGGCTGCGTCGGTGCGCCGCGCCGCCGACGAGCTCGCCGACGTCGCGTTCGCGTGGCTGTTCGAGTCGCCCCCCGCGTCCGCGTTCGCCCCGCCGTTCGCCGAGGAGTGGAGCGCGCTCGTCGCCGATCGCGATCTGCCGGAGTTCGATCGCGACACGTTGCTCGCGCATCTGGAGGTGATGTTCGAGGAGTGCCAGGGCGATCGCCTGCCGGCGCGCGTGCCCGACCGTCGGGCGCTCGTGGAGGCGCATGTCGCGCGTGAAGCGTGCACGGACGAGGTTGCGGCGGCGCTGCAGCTCCTCGCGGCACGCACGCTCCAGCGAGCGGCCGCGGCGGCGCGGCGTGACCCTCAGCTGCCGCCGCTGCTCGATCCCGAGCCGGTGGTCGACGAGGCGCTGTCGGCGTGGGATCGCGCCACGCCGTGGAGCGACCTCGCGCCGGAAGCGCTGCCGTGGCGAATCGACCTGTTCGCCGAGCAACACGCGCTGCCGATCGCGCGGCGCGCGGCCCTCCGCGCGGCGGCGCGAGCGCGTGGTGCGAGCGAGTGGCCGGAACTCGCTCAGCGCGCGCGGCGAGGCGCTTCGCCCGCGTTGGTGGCGAGCCTCGCGCAAGCGAGCGACCTCGCGTTGCGCTTCACCTTCGCGAGTCGGCACGACGAGGCGGACCTGCTGGGCGCGCTCGAAGGCGCCGCCGAACTCGGCGCGTCGCTGGCCGATCCCGCGCTTCGTCGGCGCGTGCTCGCCAGCCTCGTCGATGCCCAGATCCAGCGCGGCGACCTCGTGGCCGCCGGATCGCTGCTCGACTCGCTGTTGCCCATGCTCGCCGAAGAAGGCGTTGTCGCCGACGGCGCGCATCTCATGGCCGCCGTGGCGTTGCGCCGCCTCGGACGCTGGGAGGAGTGCCTCGAACTGCTGACGCGAGCCGCTGCGCCGCACGGCGACCCGGAGATCGAGGCGCGGGCGGCGGGAGAGCTCGGCATCGCGTACGGCGACCTTGGGATGCTCGAGCTGGCAGCCGAGTGGATCGAGCGCGAGTGGAGCGGGACGAAGACACTGGCGGTCGCTTCGCGCGTGGCCGCCTCGTTCCACCGCGCCGATCTCCTGGAACGAACGCGCGATCTTGCGGGCGCCGCGGCGCTGCTGGAGGAGACGCTGGCGCGGCCGACCCTGACGTCGCAAGCGCCGTTCGCGCGGGCGCGGCTGTTGATTCGTCTCGCCCACGTGAAGCTGTTGCAGGAAGAGAGCTCGGCGACGCCATCCGCCCGCGCCTCGCGCGCGACGTTGGAACTGGCGCTTGCCGATCCGCGCCTGCGTGCTCCCGATCGCGTCGACGGCGAGTTGCTGCTGGCGCTGATCGCGTTGCTGGACGGCGACCCCGTCGGCGCGCGCGCCGCGGTCGCGAGAGTCGACGCGAGCCTGACGGGAAGTCGCGCGTCTGGGCTCGGCGTGCTGGCGCGTCCGCTGCGCGAGACGCTCCTGGCGCATGCGGCCTTGCGACTCGAAGCCTCCGACTCGGAACTGCGTGAACGACGCAATGGAGCGCGGGCGGCGCTTTCCGCCTGGAGCGACGAATGGCGGCGCATCGCACCGCGCGAGGGGGGCGTCGGTTTCCTGCAGCTCGCCAGCCGTCGCATGCTGGTCGGCGCTCTGGTCGCGCTCGAGCTTCGCCTCGAACCCGACGGCCGCTCGGCACTGGCGCGACTCGACGAGATCGGCGCGCTCGGTTCGGTGGCGCGCGCGATCTCCTCGGCACCCGTTCCCGCCGATCGCCCGCTCGCGCCGGGTCGCGGCTTGCTCCTCTACCTGCCGAGCTGGATCGGATCGCAGGTCGTCGTGATCGATGGCGACGGCGCCGCGCTCGCACCGATCGCGAACGAACTTCGGCTCGTGGCGTTGGCCGATGAACTCGATGTGAGCCTGCAGCTCGCGGTCACGACCGCGCCGACGGCGGAGTTCGAGGCGGAGTTCGCGGCGCAGGTCGAGGCCGCGCGCGCGGCGCTCCTGCCCGAGCCGTTGGCGGCGAGAGTTCGTGGCTGGAGCGCGGTGGACGTCGTGGTCGGGGAGCCGCTGGCGGCGCTCCCGATGGGACTCCTGCTTGGCCCCAAGCTGCCCGTGAGCTGGCTGCCTTCCGCCGTGGTCGGTGCCGCGATCGAGGCCAGGCCACGCGTGCGCGCGGCGCTCGACGTCGCATGGATCGCTGCGCCAGCGATTGCCAGCGATCCGCGCGAGCTCTCGCCCGGACTCGTGGCGCAGCTGCGACTGCGCGACGAGTTCGCCGGCGGCCGCCTCCTGGCGCTCGAGGGGCCGGCGGCAACTCGCACCGCGCTCGCGGCGGCGCTCGGTCAGGGCGTGACGCTGCTGCACTGTTTCACGCACGGCAGTTTCGATGCGGCGCGCCGTCGTCCCGCTGGATTGCAGCTCACCGACGGTCGCGGCGGGCTCGAGGTGCTTTGGTGCGATCAGCTTGCGCCCTTGGATGGCGCGGTCGATGCGGTGATCCTCGCCACGTGCAACGCCGGTCGCGGGCCACGCCGGATCGGGGATGAGGGCATCAGCGATCTCGGAGGAGCGTTCCTTGCGCGCGGGGCTCGCAGCGTCTTGCTGACGCATGCCTCGGTTCCGGCCGCCGCGACGGCGCGCCTGATGGCGGCCGTGCATGGAGAGCTGGCACGCGGTGCCAGTCTCGCTGGAGCGCTCGCGACGGCGTCGAGCAGCGTCGACCCCGAAGCGCGCCGCGTGGCCGCGCTGTTCCGCGTGGTGGGCCTCGGCCACGAGCCGCTGTTCGAGCGCGGTCGCTTCGCTCCCGCAACGCCAACCGCGACTCGCGTGTTAGCGAGCGGCCGCGCGCCGGGCGCGGCGGCGGTGCTCGCGCTCGGAAGCGCGATCGTCATCGCCCTGATCGTCGCGATGGTCAGGCGGCGGAGCGGCAACCGCCGTTGACCCGGTGCGCGGGATCACGCTCAGGGGCGACGGCCGCCGAAGGGGAAGAGCGACGGGAAGCAGATGATCCCGCCGCCGAGCGTTCCGCCGCAGGCGTCGAGGCGCGGTCCCTTGCCCCCTGCGCTGGTGGCGCCGTCGATGATCACCTCCGTCCACTCGGTCTCGCCCATGCGACGGCACAGCTCGGTACGCGTCGCCTCATCCGTGGTGAAGGCGAAGTTGGCGGCCGACACGGCGCCGACGATCGCGCGATCCTCGGTGGCGACGGCGCGCACGACGAAGTGGGAGATCTCCGCCATCCAGCCGCCTTCCGCGAAGGCGAAGTCGAGCTGCGCGTGTCCGGTGGCGTCGAACGCCGGCATCGGCACGATGCGTCGCTCCACCGTGCCCGGGGTGATCAGTTCATCGAGGGCGGGTTGCCGCCACATCGCGATCTCGAGCGAGTCGCAGCGCGGGTCGAGTCGCTGCGGCGCCATCAACGACAGCTCGAGCAGCCAGCTGCCATCGTCGAGCTGGCGGAAGGTCGACGCCGCCGGCATCAGCGCGAGCTCGGCTTCGTTGCCGGCGATCGGGCTCTTCATCGTCATGTAGCCGTCGATCGCTTCGAGGTTCATGAAGAGGTCGAGGTCGCCGTCGCCGTCGATGTCGCCGAAGGCGGGCATCGCATTGTTGTCGGTGGCCGGGCCCGACAACCCGAGCGGAGCGATGATGTAGCTGCAGAAGCTGGCGGAGAAGGTCGCGTCGTCGTTCGCTCCCGCGCGGCTCTCGTTCACGAGCAGCAGCGCGTCGTACGACCAGTGCACGCCGACCATGAGATCGTCGTCACCATCGCGCTCGATGTCGACCGGCACCAGGCTCGAGCACTCGGTCCATCCGAGGTCGATCGGCGGCTCGCTGCGGTCGCTCCAGTGGACGCTGAGCCACTGATGGGCGTAGGGCTCGTCGGGGAGCTGGCGCTGGATCACGCGCACGAGCCCATCGCGGCCATCGACGCTGCGCGTCCGGGCGAGGAGTGAGAGGTCGGGCTCATCCTCGATGACGAGGAGCGGCGTCGCGCGGTCGACCGCGCGCACCTCGACGCCGTCGGGATGGCGAGCGGCGACCTGCGCGAGCGCGCATGCCGGCTCGAAGCGGAGCACCACGAAGTCGTCGCTGTCGACGGGAACTTCGAAGGCGGCGACGAAGGCTCCGGAGCTGGGATCGCTGACGTCAACGCGCCCGCCGACGCGCAGCGCGAAGAGTTCGAGGTCGCCATCACCGTCGAAGTCGGCCACTCGAAGGCGCAACAGCTCGCGATCGAACGCGATCCGATCGAGTCGGAACGACTCCTCGAGTTCCGGCAGCGTTGCGAGGAAGAGGCCATCCGGCGCGGCGACGAGCAGCGAGTCGGCGACGTCGGTGCGGCCGGAGGGGAGCACGGCGAAGTCCGTGGCGTCCTCATGGACGGTCAGCGCGACGTTCCCGAAGAATTCGGGCGAGAGCGTGACGAAGAGCGTGCGATCGCGCAGCGTCACGAAATCGACGGCGCAGTCGCGGTCGATCTGGCCGGGCTCGCAGCGAGTGAAACCGGAGAGGGTGCCGATCGCGTCGTCGTACACGCGCAGTTCGCTCGGTCCGTAGTAGGTCGCTTGCGCGTGCGCGACCGTCGCGGCGGCAAGCAGCGCGACCGAGGTGGAGAGCAGCGCGCGAACCATCGAGGAGCTCCGTAGTGGATGGCGAGGTGCGGCGGGCGACGCAGCCGGTGCGATGGATGTAGCTGGCGTCCGGAGAACGCGCAACGCCTGGCCGTCCGCTGGCGAGGGCACGCGGTGGCGTGCCCGAAATGAATTCACGTCGCAGCTCGTTCGAGGCGTTTCATCGAAATGGCGCCCGGGGATCGAGAGCGCCTCACGGAATGTCCGCAGCGTTCGACCGGCCGCGGCGACCCATGACCTCGTCGGCCTCCATCGGCGACTCTTCGGAGTCGCCTGCTTCGGCCTCCTCGTCCTGGGCGTCCGCTCTCGGTCTCGACGTGACGCGTCCATTCGGTTCAGCGTTCTGAAACGCAACCGGCCCTCGCCGACGCCAATGGCTCCGACGCCTCGATCTTCTCCCTGACCCCGCGCGGAGTCGTTCCATGAATCGATCCAAGGGCTGTTTCGCGAGCCTCTCGGTGCTGTTCGCCTGCGCAGCCTTCGCGGCGCCGACGCGAGCGCAGGTGGTCTCGACGAGCGCCGTGCCGTACTTCCATTTCGAATCGGGGCCGGTCGCTCCGCTTCGGCTGACCCCCGATGGGCGACGTCTGCTGGTGGTCAATCCGGGCGACGATCGACTCGAGATCTGGGCGGTCGGCGGCGCTGGCACGGCGGTGGCGCTGACGTTCGAGGGGTCGGTCTTCACCGGCCTCGATCCGGTCGCCATCGCGCTCGATCCCGCCGATCCCGCCATCGCCTACGTCGCCAATGAACTCTCCGATTCGATCAGTGTCGTCGATCTCGACGATCGCGTCGTGACCGGCAGTGTCCGGGTCGGCGATGAGCCGCACGATGTCGCCGTCGCGGCCGGTCGACTCTTCGTCGGGTGCGCGCGCGCCCAGATCGACTGGGTCCCTGGCGGGACATCGGAAACGACGCCCGAGAACGTCGTCGTCGTGTGGGACCTCGCTTCGCCGGCGAACGCGCCGCAGCTCCATGTCGTCCCGATCCACGGCCACACGCCGCGCTCGCTCGCCGTGAGCGCCGATGGCTCGCGCCTCTTCGTGGCGCCGCAGAATTCCGGCAACGACACGTCGGTGATCCGCATCGATCGCGCGGTCTCGATGGGATTGCGCCAGGAGGTCGCGGAGCCCGGCGAGACGTTCACCGTCAACCCGATCCTGACCAGCCCGATCTGGAACGAGCTCTCGAACTTCCTGCAGCTCCTCCTCAACCGGCCGCTCTTCGATGGATGGCGCATCCCTGGTGCCGGCCGCATCGTGCCGTCGAGCCACCCGGACGCGAGCTTCCACCCCGACGACCACGACGTGATCGCCATCGACACGGCGACGCTGGCCGCCGTGGCGCACGCCAGAGGCGTGGCCGGCTCGATCCTCGCGCTGGAACGGCGCCCGGGAGCCACGGATGAGCTGTGGGTCGCCGGCACGATCGGCCGGAACCTCGTTCGTTTCGAGCCGGAGCTGCGCGGCACGCCGATGCGCAACGTCGTCGTCAAGCTGTCCGGCGCGGGCGCCATGACGGTTCAGCAGACCTTCGAACTCGCGCCGCCCGTCACTTCCGCCGAGCACGCGCAGCCCGTGGCGATCGCCTTCGATGAACGCAAGGCGACCGGTCGCGTCTTCGTGGCGACGCTCGGCTCTTCGAGCATCGTCGCGCTCGATCCGGCCAGCGGCGTGGGCCAGGCGTTTGCCGCCGGCGACCTGCCGATGGGGCTCGCGTTCGATGCGACGCGCGGCGTGCTGTTCGCCTACTGCCGGGGCGACTCGACGCTGCGCGCGTTCGACGTCGACCATGGCGGCACGGAACTCCTGGTGCAGCCGCTCGACTACAACCCGGAACCCCCGCTGATCGCAGCCGGACGACGCACGCTCTACGGCGCGACGACCGCTTCCGGACGCGGCACCGGCAACGCGTCGTGCGCGTCATGCCATCTCTTCGGCCATCAGGACCAGATGGCGTGGGACCTCGGCAACCCGGAAGGCGGGTTGAGCCCGATCTATCCCGACTCGCATTTCCCGGCCGAACCGATGTTGCCGGTCCACAGCCCGCTGGTGTCGATCGTCCATCCGATGAAGGGGCCGATGGTGACGCAGTCGCTGCGCGGGATCGCCGGCGATGAGCCGCTCCACTGGCGTGGCGACCGCCGAGCGTTCCAGGCTTTCCGCGGCGCGTTCCGATCGCTGCTCGGTGGCAACGGCATCTCCTCCGCCGAGATGCAGGCCTACACGACGTTCGTCGGCACGCTGGCGCATCGGCCCAATCCGTTCCAGCCCAAGGAGCGCGTCTACGGGCCCGTGGCGGACGCCGGGCGCCTCGCGTTCGGCGAGGGCGATGCTCCGGGTGACGCCTATTCGAGCGCTCTGCCGGGGCTGCGCTGCGATACGTGCCACTTCGCCGATTTCGCGCGCGGCAACTTCACGGGCAGCGCGCTCTTCGTGGTGGAGGATGGCGGTGATTCGCTGTTCAACCCGTCGTTGTTGCGTTCGATCTACGAGAAGAACCACCCGGAACTGACCGGCTTCGGCACGCTGCACGAGGGCTCGATGGCGGGGGTCCGCGGTTTCCTCAGCGAACCGGTGTTCGACCTGGTGAACTCCGACCCGCAGAAGTTCGCCGCGATGATCGAGTTCACCAACCAGTTCGATACTGGCGTCGCCCCGATCGTCGGGGAGCAGTTCCTCGCCACCGCCGGCCACTTGCCGGAGGCGAAGGCGTGGCTCGATCGCGCCGAGGCGGCGGCGTTGCGCGGCGAGTGCGACGTGATCGGCAAGGGCTGGGTGTGGAGCGCCAGCGGCCGTGAACCGCATGGCGGCCTCTTCTCACCGTCGCCGGACGGCTCGCCGCAGTGGTGGATCGACAACGGGGGAGTGCTCACCCGCGACGACCTGCTCGCGCTCTATGTCGAGCCGGGTGGCGCGGAGGTGCAGTTCACGTGCGTGCTGCCTACTCACGGACGCCGGCTCGGGATCGACCAGGATGAGGATGGGCTGCTCGACTACCTCGAATGGGCGGGCTACCGGACCGATCCGAGCGACCCCGACAGTGATGACGATGGTTACAGCGACTTCGCCGAGCTCTTCGTGTTGAGTGGCGATCCGCTGATCGCCGACGCGCGACTCGCCGACAGCGTGAAGCCGACGGTGACGGGCCAGGGCGTGCTGTTCAGCTTCGTCGAGAGCGCGACGATCTGGGCAGTGGTCGACGAGCCGGCGACGCTGCTCATCAGCGTTCGTGACGAGGCGGGGACCGAGGTGGCGGTCGCGCGCTCCGATGAGCTACGCGTCCTCCACGGCGTGGTCGTCGATGGGCTTCCCGCCGGCGCCTCGCTCACCTACTCGATCACCGCGATCGATCGCAACGGCAACACGGGGAGCTTCGATCAAGGCGAGCTGTCGACATTCACGCCGTTCCTGCACGTGAGCGAGATCTCCGTCGAAGTGGCGGAGCAGCGCGACGGGCTCGCCCTGGTTCACGGCAAGGTGACGATCGTCGATCAGGACGGTGCACCCGTCGTGGGGATTCCGGTCAGCGCGGCCTGGGATGCCGAGGGCTTCGCCGCGCTCGGCGACTGGTTCGATGCGTTCGCCTTCAGCATGACCGACAGCGACGGCGTCGCCTTCTTCGAGAAGTGGGTGGTGACGCCCGACAGCGGCGTGGCGGTGACGCTGTCGCCGGTCACGCTGGGGAGCGCCTCCTTCGGCGAGCGCTGGTACCCGGGCACGCAGGCGCTGACCGACCAGGACTTCTTCTACGACGAGTCCTCGAACGAGCGGAGCTTCGCGACGCTCTTCGTGAAGTGACTCGTCGATCGGACGCGCTTTGCCGCGACCGGCAGCAGGCTGTTGAAAGTGGAGCGGGGGGGGGAGTGGGTTCGCACGCCACGCCCCCCGTCGTTGAAAGCGGTAGATAAGCGGCCGGTGCCGCACAC
>JANNXA010000049.1:0-155574 GCA_031409275.1 Planctomycetota bacterium | reverse complement strand
CCGCTGCGTTCGACCGGCTGCGGCCACCCATGACTTCGTCGACCTCCATCGGCGACTCTTCAGAGTCGCCTGCTTCGGTCTCCTCGCCCTGGGCGGCCTCGCTCGGTCTCGGCGCGACGCGTCCATTCTGTTAGGCGCTCTAACGCGCGACCGCTCGAAGCCGACCGAAACGGAAAAGGCGCGGGCCCGAGGGGGATCATCCCCTCGGGCCCGCGCTCAGTTCAGGTCACGCGAGTTGCGGCCAGGGGCCGGCGACTCGCCTGCGGAGGCGTTCGTCAGTTCAGCACGACCCACGTATTGCCGTCGTTCGCCGCGACCGGCAGGTTGCCGATCGAGAGCGCACCGGTGATGGTGCCCGCGGCCGTCGTCACGAAGGCCGAGTCATCGGCCGGCGTGCTCGTGGTCGAGGAGTAGTTGGCGGGGCCGTTCAGGTTGTTGGTCTGCAGCACGTCGCCGGTCTGGTTGACCACGAACGCCCGGTTGCCCGTGTTGCTGAACGCGGCTGGCCAGGCGTAGCAGCACCAGGTCGTCTCGCAGGTGTCGGCATCCTCGGCGGTCGGCGAACCACCGCCGCCCGCCTCAACGAGGCCCGCGCCCGCGGCGTCCGGGAGGAAGATTCCGAACAGGTAGCCCGACTTGTTCACGTAGCCGGCCGCGCTCACCACGGACAGCGAGCCGGAGAGGACCGGCGGGTTCATGATCGGACCGCCGTTGGGGCCCGTGCTGTCACGCATGTTGATCGAACCCGCCATCTCCGCGAACCAGCCGTGCTCGCCGATGCCGTCGACGTCGGTGTCGATGGCGCCCTGCGACTGGATCTGAGACTCCGCCGAAACGACGTTGCGCAACGTCGCGATCGCCGCCGACTCGTTCGCCGAGAGGCGAGCCGAGAGCAGGTTCGGGATCGCGATCGACGCGATGATCGCGATGATCGCAACGACGATCATCAACTCGATCAACGTGAAACCCTTCGAGTTCTTCACCTTTGACTCCTGTTCGAATGTCCAAGCCCAGAAGGCACTCAGAAGGACGCCCCGCAGGCGTGACCTCCCTCGTCGTAGCAACCTTCCCGCGTCCAACGCGCCCGGACCGCCCGGACGCGCTTCCCATTTTTCGGCCGCGTCACCACACGACTTGAGGCCACCCACGCGTTGCCGATCATCAACCGCCGGAAAGTTTTTTCTGGATCTCGAAGATCGGCAGGAAGACGGCGAACACGATGGTTCCGACCAGTCCGCCCATGAGGCCGATCAGCAGCGGTTCGATCATCGAGGTGAGGCTCTTCACCGCCGCCGAGACCTGCTCGTCGTAGAAGACCGAGATCTTCTCGAGCAGCTGCTCGAGCGATCCCGACTTCTCGCCGATCGAGATCATGCGAGTGACCATCGGCGGGAAGACCGGGCTGTGGTCGAGCGGTTCGGTGAGCGTGTTGCCGTTGCGCACGGAATCGCGCGCGGCGAGCACGGCGCGCGAGATGATGCGGTTGCCTGACGTCTCGGCGACGATCTCGAGCGCACCGAGGATCGGCACGCCGGAGCGCAGCAGCGTCGAGAAGGTCCGCGAGAAGCGCGACAGCGCGACCTTCTGGAACAGGGGGCCGAACACCGGCATCTTCAGCCAGAACCAATCGAGTGCGTACGCGCCCGGCTCGCTGCGCTTGAAGATCACGAGGCCGGTGTAGGCAGCCGCTCCGATGGCGAACGCGATCAGCCAGTTGTGCACCAGCCACTGCGAGCAGCCGAGCACGGCCGCGGTGAGCGCCGGGAGGTCGATCTCGAGCGACTCGAAGATCGGCCGGAACTGCGGCACGATCCCGATCATGAGGAACATCGTGATGCCGAGCACCATCGCCAGCGAGATGACCGGGTAGGTCATCGCCGCCTTGATTTCGCGCTTGAGCTTGGCCGACGCTTCCTGGTACTCGGCGAGTCGCACCAGGATCTCGTCGAGCTGACCCGACACCTCGCCAGCCTTGACCATGCTGACGTAGATCTCTTCGAAGACCTTCGGGTGATTCGACAGCGCGGTGCTGAAGTCGGAACCGCCGCGCACGTCGTCGGTCACCACGCGCAGCGTCTTGGCGAAGCCCGGGTTGGTGATCTGCTGGGCCAGCACGTCGAGCGATTCGAGCAGCGGAATGCCGGCGCTGATCATGGTCGAGAGCTGGCGCGTGAAGATGACGAGCTCGTCCTTCTTCGCGCGGCCCGGCTTCGCCGCCATCTTCTGGCCGCCGGGCGTGCTGCTGCTCTCGGAGGACGCCGTTTTGCTGGTCTCCTCGACATCGAGCACGACGAGGTTCTTGCGGCGAAGCTCGCCGACGACCTCTCCCGCCGCAGCGGCGACGAGCGTCCCGCGGATGGTCTTGCCGTCGTTGGTCTTCGCGGCGTACTTGAATGTCGGCATGACTGCTCCCGTGGTCTCGCGCTCAGTGGCCGCCCAGAGTGATTCGGACGACCTCTTCCAGCGACGTCTTGCCGCGCATCGCGTTCAACATGGCGGCACGTCGCAGCGTCACCATCCCCTCGGCGATGGCGGCTTCGGTGATCTCTTGCAGCGGACGACTCTGGACGACGAGACGTTTGATCGTCTCGGTGAAAAGCAGGGTCTCGAGCACGGCGAATCGCCCTTTGTAGCCCTTCGAGCAGCGCCCGCAGCCCTCGGCGTTGGGGCCGAACAGGGTGGCGACCTTCGCTTCTTCGGCGGTCGCTCCCATCGACACGAGCCGCTCGCTCGGCACCTGCACCGGCTGCTTGCATTGCTCGCAGAGCTTGCGGCAGAGGCGCTGCGCGCAGATCAGCAGGACCGAGGACGACACCATGAAGGCGTCGAGTCCCATGTCGATCATGCGGGTGATCGTCGACACCGCGTCATTGGTGTGGAGCGTGGAGAGGACGAGGTGGCCGGTCAGCGCCGCCTTGGTCGCGATCTCGATGGTCTCTTTGTCGCGAATCTCGCCGATCAGGATGATGTTGGGGTCCTGACGCAGGATCGAGCGCAGGGCCGCCGCGAAGGTCATCTCGCGCTTCGGATTGACCGGCACCTGATTGACGCCGTGGATCTGGTACTCGACCGGGTCCTCGACCGTCACGATGTTCACGTGCGGCGAGTGGATCTCGCCGAGCGCCGAATAGAGCGTCGTCGACTTTCCGGAGCCGGTCGGCCCGGTGATGAGGATCATCCCGTACGGCGCGCGGATGCTCTTGCGGTAGTCCTCGAGGCACTTGGGCTCGAAGCCGAGCGACTCGAGCTGCAGCGCGAGGTTGCTCTGGTCGAGGATGCGGAGCACGACCTTCTCGCCGTGAACGACCGGCAGCACCGACACGCGGAAGTCGATCTGCCGCCCCTCGACCTTGACCTGGAACTTGCCGTCCTGGGGCTTGCGCCGCTCGGCGATGTCCATGCCGGCCATGATCTTGATGCGCGACACGATCGCGGTCGCCATTTGCTTCGGCGGCGAGAGGACCTCTTTCAGCATCCCGTCCTGGCGGAAGCGGATGCGGACCTCTTTCTCGAACGGCTCGATGTGGATATCGGACGCCTTCTCGCGGATCGCCTGGTAGACGACCGCGTTGACCAGCTTCACCGCCGGCGCCGACTCCGTCTCGCTGGTGATGTCGTGAGAGTTCGTCTCGCTCTCGTTCGCCTTGACCTCGACCTCGTCGTCGTGCATGCCCTCGAGCAGCTCGGCCATCTCCGAGGTGCCCGGCCCGTAGCAGCGCTGGATCGCCTCTTTCACCGACTCTTCGAGCGCCACCACCGGACGCACGTCGCTCTTCGTCTCGAGCCGCAACTGATCGATCTTGACCACGTCGAACGGATCCGACATGGCGACGGTGATGCAGTTGCCGATCTTGCTGAGCGGGCAGACGCCGTGCTTCTTGGCCAGCTCCTCGCTGAACCACTCCTTGGCATCGACGTCGGGCGTGACGTGACCAAGGTCGAGCGGCGTGAGGCCGATCTCCTTGGCGATCAGTCCGAGCAGGTCCTTGGACTTGGCGACGCCCTGCTTGACCAGCACCTCGGTGATCGAGCGCTGCGGGTCCTGCTCGCACTGCGTCGCTGCCTGGTCGAACGCCGCCTCGGTGACGGCGCCGCCCTTGAGCAGGATCTGGCGGAGCTTGCGATGGAATGTCGACATCGCTTCAGTTGCTCCGCAGCAGCCGCTCGAGCTCGGCGGGATCAGAAGAGTGCGACAACGTCTCCTCGTAGGAGATCTGGTTGGCGCGATAGAGGTCGGACAGGGACTGGTTCATCGTTCGCATGCCCTGTTTGCGCGACGTCTGGATGATGCTGTAGATCTGATGCGCCTTGTCCTCGCGGATCAGCGCGCGCACGGCGGGGCTGCACAGCAGGATCTCGCACGCCAGCACGCGGCCGCGCCCGTTGGCGAGCGGCAGCAGCTGCTGGCTGAAGACCGCGGAGAGCGTCGACGCCAGCTGGGTCCGGATCTGCGCCTGCTGACCGCCCGGGAACACGTCGATGATGCGGCTGATCGTCTGCACCGCATCGGAGGTGTGCAGCGTGGAGAAGGTCAGGTGGCCGGTTTCGGAGATGTTCAGCGCCGCCTCGATCGTGTCGAGGTCGCGCATCTCGCCGACGAGCACGATGTCGGGATCCTGGCGCAACGCCGAGCGCAGCGCCGTCTTGAACTGGTGCGTGTCGGGGCCGACTTCGCGCTGGTTGACCAGCGACTTCTTGTGCTTGTGGACGAACTCGATCGGGTCCTCGATCGTCACGATGTGGTTCTGGCGCGACGAGTTCAGGTAGTCGACCATCGCGGCGAGCGTCGTCGACTTGCCCGAGCCGGTCGACCCGGTGACCAGCACGAGCCCCTTCGGGAGCTTGCACAGCTCCTCGCAGATGTCGCGCGGCAGACCGAGGTCATCGAAGCTGCGGATGCGCTCCGGCACCACTCGCAGCACGCCGCCGATGCAGCCGCGCTGCACGAAGACGTTGGTTCGGAAGCGTCCGATGCCGGGCAGGCCGAACGAGATGTCGAGCTCGAGTTCGCGCTCGAAGCGCGCGATCTGCTCGGTGGACAGGACGCCGTAGACGATCGACTTGGTGTCGTCGCCGGTGAGCGGCTCGTACTCGGTGTCGATCAGCACGCCGTTCACGCGCATCTTCGGCGGTGAACCGGCGGCGATGTGCAGGTCGGAGCCGCCTCGCTTGACGAGGAGCTCGAGCAGCTCGCGCATGATCAGCATGAAGAGCCTCCGCCGCTGCGACCCGCCGTCGCCTCGGTTCCGGAACGCTCATCGGCCCGCGACCACCCGCGGATGAAGGTCTCTGCCGGCGACGGCGGGAAAAAAAGTCTTCCCCCGCGCCGAGTCGCTCAACCGCGCGGTCGGAACAGGCTCTGCACCAGGCGCGGCCAGTCGTGGAGCAGGAAATCGACCAGCTCCAGCCGCCAGAAGGCGACGGCCAGCACTCCGATCGAGAGGAATGGCCCGAACGGGATGAAGCGGCGGCGCCGCCAGCCGACCCGCATCGCGGTCGCCACCCGGTATCCGCCGCGCTTGCCGTGCCGGCGCGCATGGCGACCGACGTCGGAGAGCACTTCAGGGAGCCCGAGCAGCCAATTGCCGACGCCCCCGAGCGACCCCGCCACGCAGCCGACGAAGAAAACCAGCAGCACTCCGTCGGCGCCAAGCAGCGTCCCTACCGCCGCCATGAACTTCACGTCGCCAAACCCCATCGCGTCCGTCGCCTCGCCGCCCTCCTTCGGCTTGAAGACCGCGCGGCCGGCGATCCCCACCAGCCAGAGCGCGCCGCCACCGACGATCAGGCCGGCCAACGCCGATGCCAGCGCCGCGACGTGGCGCTCCCACGCCAGCCCGACGAACTGCTGGTAGAGCCAGGAAGGCTCGTGCAGCAGGGGCGCCGCCAGCGACAGCGCCACTCCGACGGCGAGTCCGGGCAGCGTGATCTCGTCCGGGATGATCCGCCAGTCGAGGTCGATGTAGGTGACGACGACGCAGATCGCCGACAGGAGCAGCAGCGTGAAGAGAGCCCACCACCCCTCACCGCCGCTGCCACCATGGCGTTCCAGGAACCAGTGGCCGCAGTACGCGAAGAGCAGCGCCGTCAGCGCTTCGACGAAGACGTAGCGAAATGCGATCTCGCCCTTGCAGCCGCGGCATTTTCCGCCGAGGAAGACCCACGCCAGCAGCGGCACGTTCTCGATCCACGGGATCTGCCGCTTGCAGTTCGGGCAGAAGCTGCGCGACGGTTTCGAGATCGAGAGCTCTTCGCGCGGCAGCCGGTAGATGACCACGTTCAGGAACGAGCCGACGCACGCCCCGAACAGTCCAAGCAGCAGCGGCAATGCGATCGCGACGTCGAGCACAGAGTTCCTTCCTGCGCGGAGCTTCAGTCGCCCGCGACTTCGACGCGGACGTATGGGTCGGCGAGCCGCCCGTTCTGAACCAGTGACGCGCCCCCGAGATCGCGCAGCGAATCGGGCTCGAGCCGCAGATCGCAGCTCTCGCCGACCGCCAAGGGACTCGGCAGCGGCACCCCGGCGGCCAGTTCGAGCTCGACCACCGCGTTCCCCGTGTTCTCGACCAGACGAGCGCTCATGCCGGGGTTTTCGGACGGATGGCTCGCCCGGCTCCACGGGCCGTGCAGCCAGAAGTGCGCCGCCGCGAGCCCCCGCGGATCGAGCGGTTCGCTGAAGCGCAGCACGATGCGCCCCTGCGTGAGCCGCGCCGGTCGGGTGAGCAGCTCCGGGGGACCCGGCTGCGGATCGACGAAGAGCGTCGCCAGCGGCGCGGTGCGCCAATCGACGACGGTCGTCACGGCGGTCACTGCGAGCGCCACGCCACCGTCGAGCGCGCTCCCATCGAGCGCACGCACGCCGACCAGGCGCGGCAAACCGATCAGCTCGAGGCGCAGATTCTCGCCGGGAGCGAAGGGCGCATCGTGGAGGTCGGCGGCACAGGGGACGCGCGGCTCGAAGCGAAGCGTTGCCCCCTCGACGAGAAAACGGCCGGCGACCACGCCACCGTCCTGCCCGCGCACCAGACGCGCCGCGTCCGCGGTGAGCGAGCCCGGTTCGAGCGGACGATCGAAGGTGATGACGATCGCCTCGTTGAGGCGCAAGCCGGCACCGTGCCCGGGGATCGCCGCGACCACTTTCAAAGGGGTCGGCGCACAGTTCGCCAGCGCGACGAGGGTGACGAGGGCGATCGTGGCGAGGTGCCGCCTCACGGCGCCGACTCCATCGCGGCCAGCGCGAGTCCGCGCGCGACCAGCCAAGGCTCCACTCGATGAGCCGACGCCAGGCGCGGCGAGAGCCAGGTCGCGTCGCCGCCGCTGACGAAGATCGGCAACGTCGTTCCGGCGCGCGCCAGGAGCGTCGTCAGCAGCCGATCGACCATCCCCGGCACGCCGACGTCGAGCCCGTGGCGGATCGCCTGCTCGCTGTTCCTGCCGGGAAGCGGCAACGATTCGGGCGCCGACCACGGCGCGACCTCCGGCAGCCGATCGGTGAAGAGCCGCAGCGCGCGCGCTTGCAGGGCGCGACCCGGAACGATGGCGCCGCCGCGAAACGTGCCGCTCGCGTCGATCCAGTCGACCGTGATCGCCGTGCCGGCATTGACGATCAGCGCGGCCCCTTTCGCCAGCGCGAACGCGGCGCGCGCCGCCGCGAGGCGATCGACGCCAGCGCCTCCCGGCTCGTCGAGATCTCGCGCCAGCGGGAAGTGCCTGCCCTGCTCGAAAGCGAGGAGCGGTGCCGCGGGCAGCGCCGCGCGAAGGCGCGTCGCGAGCTCGGCTCCGAAGCGATGGACCGCGCCGATCGTGAGCCGCGCCGGCGCCCACGAACGCGTTGTGGCCTGCCAGAAGGCGAGCTCGGTCTCGGCATCGCCGCTGCGCACGCGGTGGAGCGCGCAACGCGGCGTAGCGGCGATGGCGCGCAGATCAGCGCCGCCCCCCGCGACGACGTCGAAGAGGGCCGCAGCGACACTCGTGTTGCCGACGTCGAACGCGAGGATCGACTCGGGCGCCACGATTCCCGGCGCCCGCTCCACTCAGTTCTTCTCGCGGTTGACCAGGATCGTCTTGCTGATCTCTTTGCCCTTGCGCCGCACGACGACCACGTACTTCGAGAGGTCCTGGTGCTCGCGCACGTAGGCGTAACCCTGCGCCTTGGTCGCCACCGGCTCGCCGTTGATCGAAATCAACGTGTCGCCGGTCTGGACGCCGTAGGTCTTGCCGAGGTAGCTGGTCGGTCGGATGTTCCCGACCACGAGCTCGCGCTTGCCGTCCGCGTTCTTCTGCTCGGTGAGCTTCGCGTCCTTCAGGTACGCCTCGGCGTTGTTGGCGAGGTCGGCCTGATCCTTGGTTCCGATGACGTAGCCGCCGTCGTTCGGAAGGGCGACCGTTTTCTCGCTGCTCTTGTGAGCGGCGAGCAACTCCTTTTCGGTCTCGCTGAGCGTGACGTCGACGCTGACCTTGGCGGCGCCTTCCGGCCCAGCGGCCGTCTTCGGCCCCTCTTCCTTGCGCATCGGATGGATGTCGACGTCCTTGCCGCACCACTCGAAGACGGCCGCGTCGGCGCGGATCGCCTTCAGACGGCCGTTGTAGGGCTCGCCGTCGTACGGATAGGTGAGCTGGCCACCGATCCCGATCACGAGTTCATCGCGCACCGGCTTGACGGTGTCGTCCTTGTACTTCACCACCACGCGGCCGCGGCCGTCGGGCGCCGAAGCGAGCGCCATGACCTTGATGACGTCGGAGAGCGGCTTCTCCGGCAGCGCGACCGGCGCTTCGGGCCCCTTGACCGCCTCGACCTTCTTCTCCGGCACGAAGCCGTTGAATGGGCAGCTGACCAGCTTGGTGTAGTCGCTCCAGGAGGCGACCTTCACTTCGCCCTGGTTGATCGAACCGATCGAGTCGTTGATCAGCTTGGCGAAGACCGTGGTGTCGCGCGGCTCGTACTGGCCGGAGCGATCGCGTTCGACGATCTTCCAGAGCTTGAAGCCGGCGAGGCAGGTGAGCCCCACCGTCGCCACCCAGAAGAGGCCGCGCCACTGCCGTACTTGCATCTGCATTGCGAGAGCCGCCATGTGCCTCACGCTCCGACGTCAGAGCGCCGCGAGATCGCGACGGTCGCCGCCGGAGCGCGCCTCGAAGGGCGGGAGCCTATCGGGGGGGTGCCCCCGGCGGAAGCGACGCCGGTTGGACGACCGCCGACGCGGCGCCTTCCCGCCGGCGAAACGCCGCTCCCATCCGGCACCGCCTGACCCGCCCTCCTATAGCCCGCGCGAGACGCCCGCGAAGGCGAGCTTGAGTTCGTCGGGGTTGTCGGCGGAGGCGATCGCGTCCTGCATCGCGATCTTGCCGCTGGTGTAGAGCTTCTGGAGGCTCTGCGCGAAGGTCATGGTCCCGAAGAACGTGTCCGACGCGAGCGCCTTCGGCAGCTCGTCGGTGCGCCCCTGCTTCAGCATCTCGCGGACGGTCGGCGTCGGCAGCAGCAGTTCCACGGCCGGAATGCGCGACTGGCCGTCCATCGAGTTCAGCAACCGCAACGAGACGACGCCCGACAGCACCATCGACAACTGCAGGCGCACGAGCTGGTGCTGGTGCTCGGGGAAGAACGAGAGGATGCGCTCGACCGTCTGCACCGCATTGATGGTGTGGAAGGTCGAGAGCACGAGGTGGCCCGTCTCGGCCGCATTGACCGCGGCCTCGACCGTCGCCCGGTCGCGCATCTCGCCGATGACGATGACGTCGGGCGCCTGACGCAGCGCGTACTTGATGGCGGTGGAGAAGTCCGCCGTATCGGAGCCGATCTCGCGCTGCGAGATGACGCACTGCTTGTCGGTGAAGAGGAACTCGACCGGGTCCTCGATCGTGACGATGTGGCGACCCTGATGCTGGTTCATGTGCTCGATCATCGCGGCGAGCGTGGTCGACTTGCCGGAGCCGGCGACACCGGTGGCCAGCACGAGACCGCGCCGCAACGAGGCGAGCTTCACGAGCTGCTCGGCTGGCAGGTTCAGCTCGGCGAACGTCGGCACTTCGGCGTTGATGTGGCGGAAGACGACGGCCGGCATGCCCATCTGGTGGAAGACGTTGACGCGGAAGCGCGCAAGGCCGGCGACCTCGTAGGCGAGGTCGACCTCGGTGCCGCGCACGAAGGTCTCCATCCGGCGATCGTCGAGCAGCGACGCCACCACCCGCAGCAGGAAGTCGCGGGTGAGTTCCTCTTCGGCGAGCTGGATCAGTCCGCCGCGCGCTCGCATCGTGGGCCGCGCCCCGACCTTCAGGATCAGGTCGGGCGCCCGCTGCTCCACCATCGACTCGAGCAGATCGAGCAACTCCATCGGCGCGCTCCAGCGAAGGGAAGGAGCCGCGAATCGGCAGCCCGATTCTCGATCGTCTGCGCCGGGCGCAGGGCTTGAGGCGCTGGCCGACCGCCTCTTCCCGAGCGGGAAGTCGCTTCTCGTCGGAACCCGCCGGAGCGGGGCGCGCCGCTCAGCTCTCGGTCGGCTTGGCCGCGGCGGGTTTGACGGCGACCATCTCGAAGAGGCGCGCGGCGAGCTCGTCGAGTCCTTGCTTGGTGTGCGAGGAGAGGACGAGCGGCACGCGGCCGGTGAGGCGAGCCACCTCGGCGACCGGGGGCGGCTCGGTGCACAGGTCGGACTTCGACAAGATCAGCAGTTCGGCCTTGTTCGCGATGCGGTCGCCGTACGCTTCGAGCTCGGCTCGCACCAGCTTCCACTGCGCGACGATCGACTCGGCGTCACCGCTCGAGGCGTCGACCAGATGGACGAGGACGCGCGTGCGTTCGACGTGCTTCAGGAACTGGTGGCCGAGCCCCTTGCCATCGCTCGCCCCTTCGATCAGGCCGGGCAGGTCCGCGAGGGTGAGCTGCTCGAAGTCGCGTTCGACGACGCCGATGCGCGGCTGCAGAGTCGTGAAGGGGTAGTCGGCGACCTTCGGTCGTGCATGCGAAAGCGCCGCAAGCAACGTCGACTTGCCGGCATTGGGCAGCCCGACCAGCCCCGCGTCGGCGAGGAGCCGCAGCTCCATCCGGATGCGACGCGTCTCGCCCTCGTCGCCCGGCTCGCTGTTGCGGGGCGTCTGGCGCTCGGGTCCCTTGAAGGAGTGGTTGCCGCGGCCACCGCGGCCGCCCTTCAGGAACGCAACTTCCTGATCCGCTTCGAGCAGCTCGACGAGGACATGGCCGCGCACCGCATCGCGCACGATGGTGCCGACCGGGAGTTCGATGTAGAGATCGGCGCCGGCCTTGCCCGCGCGCTGGTTGGCCGTGCCAGGACCGCCGTTGCCGGCCCGGAAATGGCGTTTCCCCTTCAGGTCGTCGAAGGTGTTTCGACGCGTGCGTGCGACCAGGAAGATGTCGCCGCCGCGGCCGCCGTTGCCGCCGTCGGGCCCGCCGCGCGGCATGTGCTTCTCGCGGGCGAACGAAACGGCGCCTTGCCCACCCTTGCCCGCGAACAACTCGACTTCAACTTCATCCAGGAACGGCATGGCGTCACGTCACGACAGGGAAGGCGCGCGCAAACGCGCCGGAGGGGCGCATCGACGCGCCCGAGAAACGGAGACGGGAGCTGGCGCCGCCGTGGTGTCGGAGGCTCCGCTCCCGCCGCAACGTCGCGAGCGGCGGACGGAGGACCGTCCGCGCCACTGCGATCGGTTCAGTTCGACCCCTCGATCGGCTCGACCGTGACGCGCTTGCGCGACAGGAACTTGACCTTGCCCGCCTTGAGGGCGAACAGGGTGAAGTCGCGACCGGTGCCGACGTTGGCGGCAGCGTGGATCCGGTTGCCGACCTGGCGGACGATGATCGCGCCGATCCCGACGGTCTCGCCGGCGTAGGCCTTGACGCCGCGGTACTGCGGATTGGAGTCGCGGCCGTTGCGGGTAGAGCCCTGACCCTTCTTGTGTGCCATGTCTTCAGCTGCCTTCCGGTTGTCTCAGCGATTTCGACGGGTTGAAGCGCGGTGCGAACCGCATCAACCCGTGATGCCGGTGATCTTGATCTTGCAGAGCGACGCCCGGAACCCGGTCCGCCGACGGAACTGCTTGCGGGCGCGATATTTCTGGACGTAGATCTTCGGGCCCTTGCCGGCGAAGACGACCTTGCCGGTCACCTTCGCTCCGGTCACCGTCGGCGTCCCCAGCTTGTCGCCGAGGATCAGGACTCGGTCGAACGCGACCTCGTCGCCGACCTTCTTGTCCTTGCCATCGATCTCGATGACGTCGCCCTGGCTCACCTTGAACTGGTGGCCGCTCGCTTCGATCACGGCGTACATATCGGATCTTCCTTAGCTGCTCGGTTCGACCGACGGCGGCGTTGGCGCCGTCCCGTCCCATTCCACTCGCCCCTCTGCGACCGGGGCTTCCCGGACAAAAGGGGTCGGGGATGGTAGCGAGCCGGCAGCGGCCTGCCAAGCGACTCGACGGTGGACGCGTCGCAACGCGAGCCCCGCCGGCAGCGCGGCCCGCAACGACTCGAGGAAACGGCCGACCGAGACGCGCGCTCCCGGAGGCGCCAGCAGCAGCACCGTGGCGCTGCCTCCATCGGGAAGCGCCGTCACCGGCGTGACGACTTCCCAGCGCCCTCCGAGCGCCGGGAGCGGCTGCGGCAATGCGGCCAGCGCCGCCGCGAGATCGGCCGCGGACTCCGCCTCGAGGTCGAGCGTGAGCGGCACGTCCTTTCGCTCGGGGTGCGACCCCGGCAGGACGTCGACCACTTTCAGGCCGCGCGGCAGCGCTCCCGAGAGCGGAGCGAGCGCCACCGCCGGATCGACCGGCCCGGAAAGTTGCAGGATGTAGCGCTCGCCATCGGACCCGACGCCGAGCGGCAACGGCTCCGGCAGGCGCATCTTGATCCGCTTGTGGAAACCTTCGGTGAAGCGCACCGGAAGATCCGCGCGACGCAGGGCGCGATCGAGCGCGCGCGCCACGTCGAGGTGGCCAAGCCACGCGAGCTCGCCCCCCTTCTCCACGATCAGCGTCAGCGGGAACTCGGGCTTGGCTGCAGTCATCCACGCCTCTGGAACGCGAGGGCCGCCCGGCGCGGCGAAAACGAAGACGCCCCCCGTCCGCGAGGACGAGGGGCGTCGGAAGATACTCGGTTCGCGTCGCGCGCGCGGCGTTCAGCTCGAACCCGTCGCCATCTCGTCCCACTCGAGCGCGGCGTTCTTCTGGTAGCTGTCGATGACCTTCTGCAGCTTGTCGTCGGTCTTCTGCGACCCCTCGACGATCCAGGGCGTGATGAAGACCAGCAGCTTGCGCTCCTCGTCGTTCACCACCGAGCTCTTGAACAGCTCCCCCACCCAAGGAATGTCGCCGAGCCCCGGGACCTTGGTCTCGGTCTTCGACTGGGTGTTCTGGACGAGGCCGCCGACGATGCCGGTCTGGCCGTTCTCGAGCATCAGGTTGGTGACGATCGTCTGCTCGCCGATCCGCGGCAACTGGATCGAGCCGCTGCCGACCGATCCCGCGCCGACCGTGAAGAGGTCGAAGCCGGCGTGCTCCGGATCGGTGGTGCCGGTCAGCGTGCGCGCCTGCGGGATCACGTTCATCAGCACGCGGTTGGTGCCGGGAACGACGTGCGGGATCACCAGCAACTGGAAGCCGGTGTCGACCGGCGAGGACTTGCCTTCCTTGATCGTGAGCTGCAGACCGCCCGACTGGCTCGAAGCGGCCTCGGCCTCGGCGTACGGAACCTGTTCGCCGACGAAGATGGTCGCCTCGCGGTGGTCGACCGTGGTGATGGTCGGCGCCTGGATGATCTGCGCGCTCTTGTCCTCCTTGATCAGGCGGATCGCGAAGGAGGTCGCCGAGAAGTCGAGCGAGCCCGGCGTCACGGCGCTGCCGGTGGTGCCGAATGCCGCGTTGTCATCGGTGCGACCCGGCAGCAGGTTGTCGAAGAAGGAGCCCGGGCCGAGGTTGAACGGGAAGCGGCTCGCGCGGCTCGCGCCGGAGAGCGACACGCTGAAGCCGTTGTCGAAGCCGAAGGACAGGTCGCGCGTCGCGTTGTTCGTCGTCGTGACGAAACGAACGTCGATGTGGATCTGCGCCGGCTCGACGTCGAGGCGCTCGAGGAACTTGCCGATCTCGTCGAGCACCGGCTTGGTGTCACGCACAAGGACCGCGTTCTGGTCCTCGAGGTAGTCGATCTCGCCTTCCTTGCTCTTCATCTTCTCGAGCGCCTCGAGCAGCGGGAACCGGCGCTTGGTCTGCTCGGCGACCGATTGGCCACCGGCACCGCCGGCACTGCCCTTGCCCTCCTGCCGCGTCTCGATGTAGGAGGTCTCGATGCGCGCGACGTAGGAGCCCTTCGGCCGCAGGTAGCGCAGCGGGAACAGCTTGCGCTCGACGTGGGTCGAGAGACCGGCTTCGTCGACGACGCGGAGGATGCCGCGGTCTTCCTGCACGAGGTAGAAGCCGTTGGTCTTGATCACGGCTTCGAGCGCATCGCGCCACGGACGGTCGTTGATGACCATCGTGACGTTGCCCTTGACCTTCTCCGACACGACGATGTTGGCGTTGCCGTACTTGGCGATCGCCTCGATGACTTTCTTGATGTCCTCGGCCTGGAACGACATGGTCACGCGCGGCGGCTTCTCGATGCGCCAGAGCTTGGGCGTCTCCTGCGTGGCGATGCAGCCGGCGTTCTCGGCGATCAGCACGAGCGCTTCCGACCACGGCACGTCGCGCAGCTTGATCGAGACGCGCGCCTCGGCCCCCACCGGCGAGATCAGCGTGACGCCGACCTTGGTGCGGATGTGGTCGAGCACGTCTTCGAGCGGGCGCTCGCTGACGTCGAGCGTGATCATCGCGGCCTGGTCGATGGCGCCGCTGGTGGGGCGCCCCTCTCCCAGCACCTGGGCCGATGCAGCGGAGCCCCACGCGAGCGCCAGCGCGCACGTGCCCGCCACGATCCATCCGTTCCGAGTTGCAGCCATTCCGCTTCTCTCCCGGGCCGCTTCGGCCCTCCTTCTTCCTGTCCGGCCGCGCATGCGACCGCGGGTGGGTTCCTTCTTCGTCGCTCTCAGAGGTCGAAGGTGAGCGGGACGCCTCGGTACTCGAACACGAGGCGGTCCTCGTGGATCTCGAGCAGCACCAGGTCGTCCTCGATCGCCTCCCCGGCGCGATACACCGTGTGATTGATGATCGCGACCGACTCCGCGCCGGGCTCGACGACGAGTCCCGACACGGAGAGCTTCTTCTTGCCGAACTCGACCGCGGTCTGCGCGGCGAGGTAGATCTGCTCCATGCGTCGCTCGAGCTCGACCACCTTCGGATCGGCCGAGTCGGCCGATCCGCTGCCGCGCACCAGCTCGAAGTCCTTCACGCAGGCCACGTAGTCGCCGCTCTCGTAGTGCTGTTCCATCTGCACCAGCGCCTGCTGCAGCTGCAGCGGACGCGACGCGACCGGCTCGATCGTGCTGCCGCCGACGCGATCGCGCAGCTTCGCGAAATCCGGCAGCACCTTCTTCTCCCAGTCGCGCTTCATCGTGGGATCCGTGAAGCCGCCGCGCGTCGCGACATCTTCGACCTGGCTCTGCAGCTCGGCGACGAGCTGGATCGCCTGCACGCGCAGCTCCATCTCGCGGATCACGTTCTGCGTTCCGTTCAGGAGATCGAGCAGGCCGCCCGCCTCCTGCAGCCGCGCGACGACGCGATTGAACATCGCGCGCTGGTCCTCGATGCCCGGCGCGCCGTCACCCGCCTTCGAGCGGCGCACGCGCGGATCGACCATCGGATCGCGGCGCACGGCGTCGGAGAGCAGCTGGAACCGCTCGAGAGCGAGCTCTTCGCGCGCCTCGGCCACGCGCTCGGCGAGACGCTCGCGCTTGCGCTCGTACGCCGGGATCGTGACGGTCTTGCTGAGGTCATCGCCGAGGTAGACGTAGGTGACGAGGGTCAGGTCGACGTCATGGACCGGATCTCCGGCGGCCTTCTCGTCGACCGTGCCCGCCTTGATGCGAACCTCGGAGATGCTGACGAATCGCTCGTGGTTCTCGAGCCGCGCGATGAACTGCAGCAGTTGGCGGAACGTGGCGGTGAACTTGAGCTTGTATTCGGCCTTGTCGAACACCTGCGACGTGGTGAGCTTGCTGCGGTTCGCCTGCGGCTTGAGCTCGTCGATGGTGATGCCGGAGTCGCGCCGGAAGGAGTCGATCGTACGGAAGAAGTCGTTGACCTCGGTGTCGTCCGGCAGGATCCGGATGTAGGCCTCGACGTTCTCGCGCAGCACGATCACTTCGGCTTCGAGGTCATCGATCCCGGAGATCCGCTTCTTCGACGTGGCGACCTGCTCGCTCAGGACCCCCGCCTGCTCGTCGAGCTCTTCGCATTCCTTCCATGTGAACCACGACCCCGCAGCGGAGCCGAGGAAAAGCAAGCCGGCGAAGGCCAGGAAGGCCTTGTGCTGGCGGTGGAGTTCGAGTTTCCGCTTCACGCGTCTTTCTCCCCGCTTCTGTTCACGAACCGGCCGGCTTGACGGCGGGCGCCGGCTTCTTCGGCGCGGCCCGCTTCTTGTCCTTCACCGGCAGCTTCACGGCGAACTGGAAGTCGCGCTTCTGCGGCGGCTCGAAGTCGTCGTCCTCGTCGCCGAGCTTGCTCTGCGGCGAGGTGTAGGCCACGAAGCCCTCGGCGAAGACCGGGTCGTTCTTCAAGTCCTCGTGGAAGTTCGACACGCCGTCGAGGTCGGAGCCGGCGGAGCTGCCCTTCAGCTCGACGCCGCCGTTGTTCGAATCGGCGCGGCTGTCGATGTCGATCGACTGCAGCCACACGCGATGGCTGCGCTGGGTCGAGTCGCGGCTGACGATCTCGCCGAGCCGATCGAGCTTGCGGGTCCAGACGATGCGCGACGCGGCGATCTCGCCGATGGTCTTGTTGCGCTTCTCGAAGTCCGCCTTCTCCTTGGCGAGCGTGTCGGCGTACTTCGCGCGCGGCGTGAGGTTGTCGAGCTGCTCCTGCGCGATGTCGACGCGTCCCTGCTTGTCGGCGCGCACGTTGAACCACAGGAAACCTGCGGTCCCGAGCCCGCCGAAGCAGAGCACCGACGCGGCGAACACCAGGGCCAGCGCCTTCGGGCTGCTGCTCTTGGTGCGGCGCATCTCGTCCGGAAGGAGGTTGATCAGGATCATCGGTCGATGCTCCTCAAGTGCCCACGCGCGCAGCGAGGCCCGCCGCGACGCCGAGCGCCGGTGCGCACTCGAGCAGCGCCTGGTGATCGAGCCCTTCGTCGAGGTCGAAGCCCTCGAGCGGGTTCCACGTCATCGTCTTGCGTTCGAAGATGCGCTCGAAGGTCTCTTCGAGGCCCGGCACCCGCGAACCGCCGCCGCTGACGAACACGTCCTCGACCTTGCTGTCCGACTGGTTCTCGTAGTAGTCGAAGGAGAGCTGGATCTCGTTGCCGAGGTCCTCGATGCTCGGGAGCACCGCTTCGGCGATCTCCTGTTCGCGACTGGCCGGCTGGCGCTTCAGCTGCTCCCCCTCGAACGTCTCGAGGCCGAAGCGCTTCGCGATCGCGTTCGTGATCTCGTTGCCGCCGACGTAGACCTCGCGCGTGAAGTAGCTCTCGCCGCCGCGCACGATGTCGACGACGGTCTTGGTGGCGCCGACGTCGACCAGCGCGACCACCTTGCCCGCCGCCATCTCGTAGGTCGGACCGCCCAGCGCGAACGCGTTGCCGAGCGCGAAGGCGTCGACGTCCACGAGTTCGGGCTGCAGTCCCGCCGCGGTCACCAACTTGATCTGCTCCTGCACGACGTCCTTCTTGACGGCGACCAGCAGCAGCTTCATCTCGTTGGCACCGACGCCAGGCGCGTCCTCGATGCGATGGCAGTCGAGGACCACTTCGGCGAGGTCGAACGGGATGTAGCGATCGGCCTCGAAGCGGATCGCGGTCTTCAGGTTCTCGTCGGGGATGTCCACCATGTTGAGGTAGCGGACGATGACCGAGCGTCCCGACACGGAGGTCGCGACGCGACGAGTCTTGAAGTTGCAGTGCTTCAGCAGGTCGTTCAACGCGTCGGCACGAGCGTCCGGCGAAGGCAGCTCCACCTTGCCGAAGCCGACCACGCGCAGGCGGTCCTTCTCCTTGACCGCTTCGACCGCCTTGATGCTCTCGCTGCCGAGGTCGATCCCTAGCAGCGTTGGGGTGCGCCGGAACAGGGCCATCGCTGACTCCGTCTCCGGGGTCGCGCGCGCAGCGGCGACGGACCGGATCGGAACGCTCTTCGTCCCCGCAGGGGTGGCGCCTTGAGCCGTGTCCGCGAATCTCTCTGAGAGTTCGCGACCGGCGCAGCGCCCCCCCCCCGGAGCGAGTCGTTCGCCCCGGGGGAGAGCCCGCGTCCAGGAGCGGCGCAGCGCCGCGCGCCGCGCTCAACCCTCGGTGAAGCGCGCCTCGACCAGCGCCACGAGCGCGTCCACCAGTGCTTGCGCATCGTCGCCGTCAGCTTCGAACTCGATCACCGATCCCGCCGGCGCCGCGAGCATCAGCATCTCCAGCATGCGCCGCCCGTTGGCGCTCTTGCCCGCGCAACGCATCTGCAGTGCGGCCTGATGGCGACGCGCGACCTCGATCAGCTTGCTGATCGGGCGCGCGTGGAGGCCGTGCTCGTTGACGAGCGTCGCCGATCGCGAGACCTTCGCCATTCGAGCGCCTCGCTCACTCGCGTCCGTCGAGCTTCCGGCGCACGATCTCCTCGTAGCTCGGGAGGTCGGCGGGGGCGGGCTCCTTCGTGGCGGGCGCGTCGCCAAGGCTTGGCCCGCGGTGGTCCTTGCGCCGTTCCTTGCCCTTTTCGAGCTGCCGCACGAGCTTCTCGACCAGCAGTTCGACGCAGTGATGCGGGTCGCTGTGGGAGTCCTTTGCGACCAGCCGCTCGTGATGACGCGAGCCGTGGAGGATCGCCTCACCGCTCCAGGTCGTGTGGTCCTTCACCAGTACGAATTCGATGCGCGGCGAATCGCGCAGGAACTTCTCGAGCCGCGCGCACTTCTCTTCCGCGAACGCGGTGAGCTCGGGAGAAGCGTCGCCGTGACGGATCGTGATCGAGATGGCCACGTGATTTCCTTTTTCTGCCCGCACTCGGAGGCCAGCGCTCGCCGGAGTTCGCTCCGGCACCGCCGTCGCCTCGATCCCTGCCGCGACGCACTGCGCGGCGGGTGCTTCGTCTGGACTTTCCTCTCTTCGGAAGCGCAGGTCCACTCTCCAGAGCAACAACCCTCGCGCCGGGAGCGTCGCGGGCACCCGCAAGCGGTCGCGCGCCGCGATCATCGCGGCGATGGCGTCCGGCTCGCAGCGCCCGCGGCCGACCTCGAGGAGCGCCGCGGCGAGCGTCCGGACCATGTTGTACAGGAACCCGGAGCCGCTAAAGAAGAGCCGGACTCCGCTCGGGATGCGCCAGACCCGTACCGCGAAGATCTGGCGCACCGCGCCGCGTCGCGTCGCCTCCGCGCGCGCGAAGCTCGTGAAGTCATGCACGCCGACGAAGTGCGCGGCGGCGCGCCGCATCGCGGCGAGGTCGAGCGTCGGTCCGGCGAGCACGAAATGGCGACGTCGATCGGGCGGCATCAGGTCGCCGACGTGGAACTGGTAGAGGTAGGTCTTGCGCCATGCCTGTCGACGCGGGTCGATGGGCGTGTCGTGCTCGCTCGCGGCGACGATGCGCACCGCGCCCGACATGAGGCCGTTCAATGCGCGCCGGACGGCGGCGGCGTCGAGACGCGTGACGGCATCGAACGCGACGAGCTGGCCGAGAGCGTGGACGCCGGCATCGGTGCGGCCCGACCCGCGCACCACGATCGGCTGCCGCAGAACCCGCTCAAGCGTCTCCTCGATCGCCGCCTGGACGGTGGCCCCTTCCTCCTGGCGCTGCCACCCGTGGAACTCGGCGCCGTCGTAGGCGACGGTCAGCAGGAAGTGGCGCTGCCTCGCGGCGCTGGCGCCGGTCCGCCCCACCCGCTCAGTACTCGCGCCGTTGGCGCGACGACGGGATCTTCAACGCCTTGCGGTACTTGGTCACCGTGCGCCGCGCGACGTTGAGTCCGATCGCCTTCAGCTTGTCGACGATCTCCTCGTCCGACAACGGGTTCGCCTTGCTTTCCTGCTCGACGAGTTCGCGCACGCGCTCGCGGACGCCCGAACGCGACTCGACCACGCCGTCGGTGCCCTGCGACGCTCCGGTGAAGAAGGCCTTCATCTCCTGCACGCCCTGCGGCGTCTGCACGTACTTGCCCTTCAAGGCGCGGCTCACCGTCGAGACGTGGATGCCGAGTTCGTCGGCGATCTCCTGCATCTTGAGCGGTTTGAGGTGGTCGATGCCGTGGTCGAGGTACTCGCCCTGGCGCTTCACGATCTCGATGGCGACGCGCTCGAGCGTGCGCCGGCGCTGTTCGATGCTCTCGATCAGGAAGCGCGCCGACTCGACGTCGCGGCGCAGGTGTTTCTTCAGCTCGCCGCCGAGCAGCTTGCTGCGCAACAGCTTCAACCGCTCGGGATTGATCGAAAGGCGCGGCATCCAGTCGTCGGCCAGCGTGATGACCCACTCGCCGTCCTGCTTCTGCACGACGACGTCGGGCCGCACGCGCCACAACGGCTCGTGTTCGAAGCGACGGCCAGGGAACGGGTCGCACGCGCGCCGCAGCACGACGGCGAGCTCCTTCACTTCTTCGACCGAGACGCCGAGGTCCTTCGCGACCTTCGGCAGCCGATTGCGCGCGAGATCCTCGAGCGAGTGCTCGATCAACCGGCGCAGGTAGGGCGCCAGCGGGTGATCGTCCTTCACCTGCAGCAGCAGGCACTCGGCGGGCGTTCGCGCGCCGATTCCGGCCGGGTCGAGCGACTGCACCAGCTTCAGCGCCTGCTCGGCGTGATCGAGGGTGAAGCGTTCGTGGAACGGCACGATCAGCTCGCCGAGCGGCTCTTTCAGCCAGCCGTTGCGATCGAGGTTCTGCACCAGGAAACGCGCGAGCTCTTTCACCGGGACGGACGCATCGGAGACCTCGATCTGCTCGTCGAGGTGCTCCTGAAGCGTGCGTGGGCGCGCCGGCGAGTTGGCGATCGCTTCGCGCTTGGGGTCGTCGTCGTCGCCGCCGGCAGCGCGCCGCACTCGGCCGCGGTAGGCGTCGTTCCAGTAGTCGAGGTCGACCCGCGCCTCGCTGTCGTCGGGATTGCCCTCGGCGGCGGCCTCGTCCTTGCGCGCGGCGGCCTCCGGGCTTTCCTCCGGTGGCTGGCTCGAGGCCGGCTTTTCGGCGATCAGCGCTTCGTTGGTGAGCGCCTCGTTCTCGACGAGTTCCAGCAGGTCGGCCGCGTTGAGCTGCAGGATCTCGATGCGCTGAATCAGCTGCGGTGAGAGCTGCAGGCGCAACTCGGGGCGCTGGGAGAGGATCAGTTCCGGCCTCAAGGCGCCTCCTCCTGAGCGCCCGGGCGGGCGAGCGTCCGCCGCTCGGAGAGTGCCTCGGCGAGGACCGCCGGGTTGGTGTACTCGATGGCAGAGCCGGTCGGAACGCCGCGCGCGAGCCGGCTGATCGGCAGCTCCGGGCGTCGGCTCTGGCGCACGAGCTCGGCGATCCGCAACGCGGTCCCGTCCCCTTCGAAGTCTGGATCGGTCCCGAGGACGAGTTCATCGACGTCGCCCGCCTCGATGCGACGTCGCAGCGGTTCGAGCTGGAGGTCCTCGGCGCCGGCGTGGTCGGCGCGCAGCGATCCGTGAAGGACGTGGTAGACGCCGCGCCAACCGGCCCGTTCGAGCGCTTCGAGGTCGCGAGGCTGCTCGACCACGAGGATGCGGCGGCGATCCCGCGACGGGTCGGCGCAGATCGGGCACGGGTTGCAGTCGGCGAGGTGACCGCACGTGGAGCACGGGCGCACCGAGGCGATGACCTCTTCGATCGCACGGGCGAGCGGGAGAGCTCCCGCAGGCCCCTGCCGCAACAGGTGGTGGGCAAGCCGCTCGGCCGTGCGTGGTCCGACCCCGGGGAGCTTCTCGAGCTCCTGCAGCAGTCTTCCCATCGCCTCCGGGTAGGCCATCCGCTCCTCGTGAGTCGGGGCAGCGGACGACGCACGGCGCGCCGGTTGCTACCACTCGACCGCCGCCTCTCTTAGCGACCGAGCACGGCTCACGGAAGGCGATTTGCTTGGAGCGGCGAATTCGTCTCGAAGTCGCGGCCGCGGGCGCACCTCGTCAGGTGAAAAGCCCCGGGAGCGCCAGCCCCTTGGTCACAGCGGTGGCACGCTGCCGGCGCAGTTCGAAGAGCCGCTCCACCGCAGCGCGGATCGCGACGGCGAGCGCCGCTTCCAACGCGCGACGCTCCGCGTCGTCGAGGTGCGCCGACTGCAGACGGATCTCCTGGACGCTGCCATCCCCCGCCAGTCGCACCGTCGCCATCCGAGCGGCATCGCGCCCTTCGACCGACTCGCTCTTCAGGTCGGTGAGCGCCTTGTCGAGTTCGCGTTGCAGAGCCTCGGCGTGCCGCAACAGGCCCGAGAGCTCACCGCCGCCTTGCGCCGCTTTGCCGGCACCCGTGCCATCGTCGCTGCTCGCGGCGCGTTTTGCGGTCATCACTTGCCCTCGCCGTTGCCGGAAACGACCTCACCACCAAAGCGGTCCTTTAGCTGCCGAACGAGCGCCTGTGCAGGCGTCGGTCCATCGCCGGCCGGACGTTCCACCGCCACATCCAGTCGCAGCAGCCAGGCCTGTTTGAACAGTTTGAGGCCGAGTCGTCGCGTGGCTTCGTCGAGCTTTGCGTTGGGGAGAGCCGGAACGGCGGCGCCTGGCTTGCCCGAAACGTAGACGGTCGCACCCACTTCACGGACCGGCACGATCGTGTCGAGCAGAGTGGCGAGCGACGGCGCCTCGCGCTGAAGCGCCGCGCGAAGCAGCGCGAAGCGGCTGGCGAACGGCGCCGCGGGGTCGATGGCCGGAGCAGCGGCCGCTCCACTTGGCGCCGCCGGCTGCGGACGTGGCGCCGCGACAGGCGCCGCGACAGGCGCAGCGAGCGGCGCGGTGGCGAGCGCCGCTGGAGCCGGCGCCGGCGGCGCGATCGGAGCTGGCATCGCAACCTGCGCCGACGCCGGTGGAATCGCAGCGGGTGCGGCAGTCGATGCCGGCGTGCGCGCGACAGGCGCGGGGGCCGGGAGCGGCGAGGGCGACAGCGCCGCGCGCGGCGCCGGCGACGATCGAGGCGCACCAACGGGGGTGCCCGCGAGCCCGGAGACCGCATCGCGCAGCGATTCGAGCTCGCGGATTCGCACGAGCTCGACCAGCGCCATCTCGAGCACCAACCGCTCGTCCTCGATCTCGCGCAGGGTGCGCCGCGCCTCGATCACGATCTGCATGGCGCCGATCAGCTGCGTTTCGTCCAGGGCACGCGTCTGCGCCTCGAGGGCGGCCGCGCTGACTCCCGCGAGTTCCGGCGGCCGGGTGCTGGCGACCCGCGCGTGCAGCAGCGCGCGCAGATGCTCGAGCCATTGGTCGAGCAGATCGGCGCCGGCAGTGCCGTGCCGCAGCGCCTCGTCCAGCCAGGCGAAAGCGCCGGCCACGTCGCGCGCGACCACGGCATCGAACAGCTCGCGCACACGCTCGGGCGCGAGGTAGCCGGTCAACTCCTGGAACGACTCATGGCCGATCGTGCCCGCGCCGAACGCCGCCAACTGGTCCAACAGCGAAAGCGCGTCGCGCAACCCGCCGCGCGCGCGTCGCGCGATGGCGGCATCGAGGCCGCTGGCCAACGTGAAGCCCTCGCCGGCGCAGACGTCGCGCAGGTGTCCGGCGATCGCGGCGTCCGGGATGCGCCGGAACTCGAACTCCTGGCAGCGCGAACGGATGGTCTCGGGCACCTTGCGCGGCTCGGTGGTCGCGAAAACGAAGATCACGTTCGGCGGCGGTTCTTCGAGCGTCTTCAGGAACGCGTTGAACGCGTCCTGCGTGATCTGGTGCACTTCGTCGACGATGTAGACCTTGTACTTGCCGCCGGTGGCCGCATAGCGCACCGACTCGCGCAGATCGCGGATGTTCTCGATCCCGCGGTTGCTCGCGCCGTCGATCTCGAGCACGTCAAGTTCGTGGCCGGCCGCGACGCCCTTGCAGCGGCTGCACTCGAGGCAAGGCTCAGGAGTCGGGCCGCGCTCGCAGAGGAGCGCCTTGGCCAGGATGCGCGCCATCGAGGTCTTGCCGACGCCGCGCGGACCGGTGAAGAGGTAGGCGTGAGCGAGGCGTCCGGTCTTGAGTGCGTTCTGCAACGTGCGCGCGATCGGTTCCTGGCCGACGACCTTGGCGAAGGTCTCCGGCCGATACTTGCGCGCGAGCACGAGGTAGGACACGAGCTTCCTCGATCTGGCTTGCGCGTCGCGCTCGCCGTGGCGGCCGGGTGCGACGCACGCGAGCCGGTCTGCAGCGGACGTGACCGGAACCGCGGTCTAGTCCGGAACCGATGCACCCGGGACCCCGGGCTTAGGGCTGCTCCGGTCAAGGCCTGACCCGGTTCACCCGTCGCCCCGTCGCCCCGGTCCCGGACTGGACCACGGTCCACGGCACGTCTCAACTGGCCACGTCTCAACTGGCGGAGAGGGCGGGATTTGAACCCGCGAGGCAGTGTTTAGCCACCTACGCGCTTTCCAAGCGCGCTCCTTCGGCCGCTCAGACACCTCTCCGAATTGGCCTAGTCGGCCGCTCCGGTCTTCGTCCCGCGCACGAGGCGCGAGCTTGGGTCCTGAACGGCGGCGCGGAAGGTTAGCGCGCAATGGCGCGGACCAGAAGACGCTTGGCGACGGCGAACGACAATTGGCGGAGAGGGAGGGATTTGAACCCTCGATCGAGCGTTAACCCGATACCGGTTTTCGAGACCGGCCCATTCAGCCGCTCTGGCACCTCTCCGCACGTTGTCGTTCAGCAATTCGTCAGCAATTCTCCGTTCGCCGCCTCAGCGCGGCCCCGCTCTCTTCCACTCATGGGCTCGCGGGCTCATGACGCCCACCCCCTGCTCGGCGCGCGGCGAACCACTCCTTGAGCAGCGCCTGGCAGCGCCCCTCCTCCACGCCCTCGACCAGCCGGAGGGGCCGCACAGGGTACCGCGACAAGTGGCCCGCTTTCCACAGCTCGATGGCGCCGCGACGCGAATCTCCGGCTCCGACCACCAGAACGCCGACGCGCGCCTCCATCAACGCTCCGAAGCACATCACGCACGGCTCGAGGGTGGTGACGAGCGTCGCATCCGTGAGGCGCCAATTGCCCGTTCGCGCCGCCGCTCGGCGCAGGGCGAGCACCTCGGCATGGGCGCACGGATCGAGCAGCGCGTCGCTGCGGTTGTAGCCCTCGCCGAGGAGTTGCCCGTGGCGCACGACGACCGCGCCGATCGGCACTTCCCCCTCGGACCCGGCTCGCCGCGCCAGCACGAGCGCTTGCTCCATCCAGGGGGTCCAGTCGTCCACGCCGTCCATTCGTCGCCCGCGCGATCGCCTCGAAGCCCGCATCCAGCCACCGCACGCGAGCGCCGCGACGGGATCGAATCCGCTTCGAACGGAACGATCGCGCGCAAGCCGGACTCATGGAACCAGTGGTGCGCCCAGGAGGGGTCGAACCTCCAACCTTCGGCTTCGTAGGCCGACGCTCTATCCAGTTGAGCTATGGGCGCTTGGACGAATCGCGTTCGCCTTCCACGTGCGTTGATGCGCCCGTGAAAAGGCCGGGGACGATAAGGGCGCACGTGCGACGCGTCAACCAGCGAGCGCGACCGCGTCGCTCGTTTGCGCGGCCGAAAAAAAATATCGCTCAAGAGTCGCCGCGATCCTCCGATGGGGAGAGATCAGGTCAGGTCGTTGGGTTCGTCGTTACCTTTCATGGGAGGAGTTCTCGGATGGCCAAGAAGAAGAAGGCTGCGAAGAAGGTCGGCGTCAAGAAGGCTGCTGGCAAGAAGAAGGCCGGACGCCGCTGAGAACGTTCGGCGAACCAGAAGTTCGACCCGACAGAATTGATGCATGACTTGCGGCGGATGCGCTTCACGGCGCGTCCGCCGCAATCTATTTCAGCTCGCGCGCTTCAGCCGTTCGGCCAGGCGCACCGCCGAAGCGACGCCGACGCCGGCGACGAATCCTCCCACGTGCGCCCAATAGGCGACGCTGGTGCCGACCCCCCCGCCTGCCAGGTCGAGGCGGGCCGAGAAGAACTGCAGCACGAACCACCCGCCGAGGAAGAGCAGCGCCGGCACCTCGAACAGGAACAGCGGTGGCAAGAAGGTCAGGATCCGCGAGCGCGGGAAGCAGACGAGATACGCGCCGAGCACGCCGGCGATCGCTCCCGACGCGCCGATCATCGGCGCATCGAGCGCACCGCTGCGCTCGACCTGGAGCCACTCACGCCACGACTCCACGTCGGCGCGGTCGGGCAGCATGCCCACGTGCAGCAGCGACGCGACCACGCCGCAGAGCAGATAAAACGCGAGGTAGCGCCGATGGCCGAGTCGGCCCTCGACGTTGTCGCCGAACACGAACAGGAACCAGACGTTGCCGGCGAGGTGCGCGAGCCCCCCGTGCAGGAACATGCAACTGAGGAACGGGAACGCCACCTCGCGCAACCAGGGCCACGGCGCGTCGAGCAACAGTTCCGGATGCGCCAGGCCGAAGCGCACGGTGGCGGGCACCAACCCGAAACGCTCGATGAAGCGCTGCTGCGCCTCGGCATCGGGGAGAGCAAACGCCACGTAGGCGAACAGCAAGACGTGGATCGCGATCAGGAGGCTGTTCACCCACGGCGTACGCAGGGCCGGCGTCGAATCACGCAGCGGAAGCATTTCCGAAGGCTAACCGCACCCGCTCGTTCAGCGCGTATCGGCCTCGGCGTGGTCGGTGGCGCCTGAAGGAGCGACCTCGCGCGTCGACACTTCGCCCTTCTCGCAGCGCAGCAGGATGCCTTTGCCGTCGAGTTTGCTCTCGATGCAGACCGGCCGGCCCCACAGCGCTTCGAGCATCTTCAGCGTCTCGCCAGCGAAGCGCACATCGAGTTCGAGCCCCTCGAAACGATGCGCAAGGCGCAGCTCACCGCGGTTGTCGTGGTTCCCGTCCACCACCTCGACGATCGGCTGTCCCGAGTTCGAGAGGCCGAACAGCAGCTGCTCCTTCACCAGGCGGTGGTCGCGCGAGGCGACCTCGGGACGGCCGGTGCGCGGATCGGTCCGGTAGACGTACATCTTCTGCGCGTCGCAGAAGTCCTGATCGAGGTAGGTGTCGAGGAACGTCACGTCGGAGTGGAGGCGACGCACTTCGAAGATCTTCGCCATCCCCTCGCCGAGCTTGCGATCGAAGCGACGCCGCGCCTCATGCCCCTCGCAATCCTCCCACTCGCGGCCGAAGCGCCCCTTGTCCCAACGCTCTTCGATCGACCGGTAGAGCTCGATGCCGAGCTTGTAAGGATTGAGCCGCCCCGGCGACGTCGCCAGCGTTCCGGCGTGATGATCCGCGAAGTCGACGACCTCGCTGTCGCGCAGCACGCGGCGCGTCATGATCGTCGAGTGCCAGTAGCTCGCCCACCCTTCGTTCATGATCTTGGTCTGAGCCTGCGGAGCGAAGTAGTAGGCCTCCTCGCGCACCAGTGACAGCACCTCCTGCTGCCAGTGCTTGAGCGGCGCGTGTTCGAGCAGGAACTTCAGCACGTCGCGCTGCGGACGCGCCGGGAAACGCTCCGAGCGCTCCTGCCGGTCCTGCTCCTTCTTGCGCTGCGCCTCGAGGAAGCGGCCCGGATTGACGTAACGATCCATGTAGCCCTTGGCGGGCAGGCGCGCCGGTCCAGGGCGAGGCGAATCGCTCTCGCCTCCCGACGGCGATGACGCCGTCGTGGTCGACGGGACGCGGCGCAGCGCCGCCGAGTGCGGATCGATCAGGTTGTCGAGCGCGAGGCAGCGATCGAGGAACGCCTCGACTTCGGTCAAGCCATGCCGCTCGATCAACTTGCGCAGGATGGTGCCGTGGTTGGCCATCCGGTCGACCATCTTCCGATCGGTGTGGGCGAAGTAGACGTTGTTCTTGAAGAAGTCGCAGTGGCCGTAGACGTGCGCCATGACCAGTTTCTGGTCGACCAGCGCGTTGCTCTTCATCAGGTAGGCGAAGCACGGGTCGTTGTTGATGACCAGTTCGTAGATCTTCGACAGCCCGTAGCGGTAGCCCTTCTGGAGCCGGTCGAACTCCATCCCGAAGCGCCAATGCGGGTAGCGGGTCGGGAAGCCGCCCAACGCCGCGACCTCGTTGAGCTCGTCGTGGTCGACCAGCTCGAAGATGGTCGGGAAGAAGTCGAGCCCGAACTCGCGCGCGTGGCGCTCGATCTCGATGCGCGCTCGCTCGAGGTCGCGGGTCAGGTTCATGACGTGATCCCTCCGCAGCGCCTCAGCGCCCCTTGCCGAGGAAGCACTTGATCGACGCCAGGATCCCGTCGCGATCGGGGATGTCGGAGGTGAGCAGCCGCTCGTCCTTGCCGAGCGCGGCATCGAGGTCCTTCTTGAACTGCCCCGACCCGTAGGCGCTGCGCACCTGCCCGTAGCAGAAGACGTTGCAACCGGGCAGGAGCTCCTTCTGCAGCAGCTCGATGCAGCGCTCGGTGTCGCGACCCGACCAGTTGTCGCCATCGCTGAAGTGGAACGGATAGACGTTCCAGTTCGACGCCGGGAACTCGTCACGCATCAGCTGCGCGCACAGCTCGTAGGCGGAGCTGATCTTGGTTCCGCCGGACTCGCGCAGGTGGAAGAAGGTCTGCTCGTCGACCGCGCGTGCCGCCGCGTCGTGGACGATGTAACGGATCTCGAGGCTCTTGTACTGACTCTTCAGCCACGCGTTGATCCAGAACGCCTCGATGCGCACGATCTCCTTCTGCTCGTTGCCCATGCTTCCCGACACGTCCATCATGTAGATGACGGCCGCAGCGCTCTCCGGCGCCGCTTTCGGCTTGCAGCTGCGGTAGTGGCGGTCGGCGCGGATCGGCACGATGCACGGGTCTTGCGGATCGAAGGTGCCGGCGATGAGCTGCCGGCGCAGCGCGGAGCGCAAGGTGCGCTTGGCGTGGCGGAGGCTCTCCGGACCGGTGCGCCGGATGCCGACGTAGCGCCCGACCGGCGCCTGCAGCTCGCTCTTGCCCTTCGGTTGGATGCGCGGCAGCTCGAGTTCCTCGCCCAGCAGCGCCGCGAGCTCCGACAACGGCACCTCGACTTCGAGCGCGTGCTCGCCCGGCAGCTCGCCCGCCTTGCCCTCTCCCGGCTGCGCCTCGCCGTCGCCCTGCCCGACCCCTTCCTTCTTGTTGTCACCGAAGCGGAAGTGCGGCAGCTCGATCCCGGGCAGGGGGATCGAGATCAGGTCCTTGCCCTTGCGCCCGAACATCTCGCCCTGCGCGACGAAGCGCTTCAGGTCGTGCTTGATCTTGCCGCGCACGATGTCGCGGAAGCGCGAGCGGTCGCGATCGATGCGGCGGGTCACGGAAGCCCCTCAGCTCTCCTTGGCGTCGCCGCGGGCGAAGATGCTCGCGACGAAGTTCAGCACGTCGGTGGCGCAGACGTCGCAGTAGCCGTAGCTCTTCACCAGTCGCGTCTTCACGACGTCGATCTTCTCCTGCGTGTCCTTGTCGACGACGGCGGAGACGAGGCTGGTCAGCTTGATCGAGTCCTTCTGGTCCTCGAAGAGCTTGAGCTCGAGCGCCTTCTGCAGCCGCTCGTTGCTCTTCCAGGTGAAGGTCTTCCCCTCCATCGCGAGCGCGCCGATGTAGTTCATGATCTCGCGGCGGAAGTCGTCCTTGCGGCTGTCGGGGATGCCGATCTTCTCCTCGATCGAGCGCATCAGCCGCTCGTCGGGCTCCTCGTCGCGCCCCGTGTACTTGTTGCGGACCTTCTCGCCCTGCGTGTAGGCCTTCAGGTTGTCGAGGTAGTTGCCGCACAGCCGAGCGACGGCTTCCTCGTCGGCCGCGATGGCGCGCTGCACCTCGTTCTTGACGATGTCCTCGTACTCCTCCTTCACGACCGAGAGCAGATCCTTGCAACGCTTCTTCTGCTCCTCGTGCGTCAACAACGAATGGAAGCCGAGCCCCTCTTCGAGCTCGTTCAGGACCATGAACGGGTTCACGCACGGCTCGCCCGTCTCGGCGACCAGTGCGTTGCTGATCTTGTCCTGGATGTAACGCGGGCTGATGCCGTCCATCCCCTCACGCGGCGACTCTTCGCGCAGCTCGCGGATGTTGTCCTGCGTGAAGCCGGGCAGCGTCTTGCCGTTGTAGAGCTTGAGCTTCTGCAGCAGCGTCAGCTGGGCGTTCTTCGGGTCCTCGAGCCGCGTGAGCACCGCCCACATCGCCGCCATCTCCAGCGTGTGCGGCGCGACGTGCTTGCCGGCGACGCGACGGGCGCTGTAGTCCTTCTGGTAGATGCGCACCTCGTCGTCGAGCGTGGTGTTGTACGGGATGTCGACGCGGATCGTGCGGTCGCGGAAGGCCTCCATGAGCTCGTTGTTCTGCAGGCGGCGGAACTCCGGCTCGTTGGTGTGGCCGATGATCACCTCGTCGATCGAGGTCTGCGGGAACTTCTTCGGCTTGATCACGTGTTCCTGCGACGCGCCGAGCAGGTCGTAGAGGAAGGCGACGTCGAGCTTCAGCACCTCGACGAACTCGATCATCCCGCGGTTGGCGACGTTGAACTCGCCGTCGAAGTTGAAGGCGCGCGGGTCGCTGTCGGAGCCGTATTGCGCGATCTTGCGGTAGTTGATGTCGCCGGTGAGCTCGGTCGAATCCTGGTTCTTCTCGTCCTTCGGCTGGAACGTGCCGATGCCGACTCGCTCGCGCTCGGCGATGCGCAGCCGCTGCACGACCACGCGCTCGAGCACCTTCGACTCATCGCCCGTCGCCTGCGCCAGGAAGTGGGCGTACCAGTGGCGACAGAACGGGCAGAGCTCGCCATCGGAGCGCAGCGTGTAGCCGAGGTCGACTCCCTTGCCGACTTCCGCCAACAGCCGATCGCGCACCGGCAGCGCCAGCAGATGGAGCGGCTCCTCGTGCATCGGACACGGCGCGAGCTCGCCGTCGTCGAGCTTCCACGAGAAGGTGTAGAGCGCGCCTTGCGGCTGGCGGGAGTACCACTCGAGTCCGCGCTTCAGCTGACGCACGATGGTCGACTTCGAACTGCCGACCGGACCGTGCAGCAGGAGCACGCGCTTCTCGGCGCCGTATCCGTAGGCGGCCGACTTCAGGTTCGCGACCAGGTCCATCAGCGGACGCGCGAGCCCGAAGACCGCATCGCGCCCTTCGCAGAGCGGATCGGAGAAGAAGGTGTAGCGGCGCACCGTCTCCTTCCCATCAGAGCTCTCCTTCACACCGAAGGAGATCACCAGGTCGTAGAGGCGCTGGAACGCGTTGCGCACCACTCTCGGATCGGCCGCGACGCGCTCGAGGTAGTCCTCGAAACTGCCTTCCCAGTGGAGCGCCGCGAACTGCTCGCGTTGCGACCCCGAGTTCACGATCGCCTTCAAGCTGTCGCGAGGAATCGCCATGGCAGGACCTCCCGGATCGCGCACGAACTGCGAGATGCCGCCGGATCCGCCGCTCCCCTAGCGATCAGGGGGCGCACCGCCGGCAGCGTCGTCCAAGTCGTCGGCCGCTCAGGTCGGGGTGCTGAAAGGAAGTTCGCTGCGCCCGGGCTGCGGCTCGCGCCCACCGCTCTCCCCACGGCGCCGCCAGGCGACTCCCAGCAACGCCAGCACTGCCAGCAGCCCGGCGGCGCTGACCCACCCGCCGACCATGACCGAGCGGGGTCGATAGCGGAACTCGACGATGTGGCGCCCGCCGCCTGGCACCACGACGCTCTGCAGCGCCAGGTGGCTCTTCTCGATGGCCGTCGGCAACCCATCCACGGTCGCCTGCCAGCCGCCGAAGTTCTCGCTGAAGACGACGATCGTGCCCGCGTCGCTTTCGACTTCCGCTCGAAGGTGGCCGCGCTCGTGGGCCATCGCCACGACGCGCGCGCGCCCCTCGAACTCGCGGGACCGCGGCGCGCCATCCGCCGCCGGAGCGTCGTCCCACGCGGCCACGCGCCGCGGATCGAGCCCGCTCGCGGTCACTTCACGCAGCGGCCGCCCTTGCTGCACCGTGAACGCGCGCGGCAGTGCGCTCATGTTCTCCCACAGCGCCAGCGTGCCGCGCCGCCACACCTCGCGGAACGCCGGCGGCGGCGGCTCCTCGCTCAGGAACCAGCGGATTCCCAGCACGTCGGCGATCGCGGCGCCACGTGCGCCGGCGAAGTCGAGCGTTCCGAAGTCCATCTCGAACCACGGGACGACGCCGCGCGCGTTCAGCTGCTCGAGCAGGCGCACGTAGTCGAGCGGTTCGAGGGCGTCGTAGCCGCGTACGACCTCGAGACCGTACGGCAGATGGAGGCTCGGATGGAGGTGGGTGCGCGAGGTGAAGAGGCGATAGGGCCCCAGTCGCGCGCGCTGCTCCATCAGCCACGGGATCGGCTCGACCGCGGCCGGAATGCGATCGCGCGGCGTCGTCGCCTGATAGCGCGCGCCAAACCACGCAAGCTCGAGCAACGTCACCAGCAGCAGCACCGTCGCCGTCGCGCGTGCACGCCCCGCCGCCAGCAGCAGCACCAGCGCGAACGCGCCGACATGCAGCCACGAGCGCGGCGGCCACCGCAACGGATGGCGCGCAGCCACGCCGCCGTTCGCGAAAGGAACCGCCGAACCATCGGCCGCCAGCGCTTCGGCGACGAACCAGTACCACCCCTCTTCCAGACGCGGGCTGCCGAGCCACCGCCATTCGAACGCTCCCGTCACCGACGGGGTCAGCCGCACCATCTCGTGGCCGTTCACGCTCAGGCGCACTGTCGAAGTGCCCGTCGGTGCCGTTCCGCCGATCTCGGCGCCAACACCGCTGCGGCCGCCGTCGCACAGGTTGTCCGGCAGCCGGAGTTCGCCGTGCCGATCGACTCCAACCGTGCCCGTTGCCGCGACCGGCGCGGCTCCGTGCGCGATCGGCGTGAACGTGAGCGCCAGCAGCAGCAGCAACGCGCCGCCGGTCGCCACCGCCAGCCGCCGTGGCGCCGAGCGCAGCTCGTCGAACGCGAGAGCGCCGAGCAGCGCCAACGCCAGCGCCAGGACGCCGAGCGCGCGCGACGAGCCGATCGTCGCCAACGTCGGCTGCGCCTCGGCGAACTCCGCGAGGCCGGGCCAACGGACGTAGCGGAAGCAGCCGACGAAGCTCGCGATCAGCAGCGCGCGCACGCGCCAGTCGCCGCGCCGCACGAAGGCCGCCCCCAACGCCAGCAGTCCGAGGGCGGTTCCAACGAAGGCGCCGACCACGTCGCAATAGGTGAGTGGCCCGTCGTAGCTGCCGCCGTCGAGCGAGCGGCCGTTCAAGTCAGGCAAGAACGCGAGCAGCGTGGAGGACTGGAGGCCGCCGATCCGCAGCGACGCGCCGCACCCCATCGCGAAGGCGAGCGCGAGCAGCGCCGGGCCGAGCGCCGACGCGCCAGCGGCCGCGCGGCGCTGCGCCCACGCACCGCTCGCCCACGCGAGCAGCAGCGGCGGTACCCACGCGATGCGCAGCCACCCCCCCGCCGGTCGCAACAGGTTCGGCGTCAGTCGACGCAGCTCATTGCCGTGGCTGTGCATGGCGTAATCGAGGAACGGCCACCATTGCACCACGGCCAGCAATGCGGCCAGCGCCGCTGCGCCCCCTAGCGCGAGCAGCGCCCGCCCGCGACCGGCCGGCAGCACGAACCAGCGGGCGGTGGCGACGATGGCGCCGGTGATCGCGACCCAGAACGCCGTTTCCGGATGGCCGCCGACCAGGACCTGCCAGCTGATCAGCGCCGCGACCGCGGTCCGACCCGCGCTCGGCCGCTCGACCAACCGCTCGAGTCCCAGAAGCAGCCACGGCGCGAGCACGCTCACGTTGGTGAGCGGTGAATTGATCCAGACCACCTGGTAGCCGCAGAACGCGAACGCGAAGCCGGCGAGCGCGCGCGCCGTCGGCGAGGCGCCGAAGCGCCGCGCGAGGAACCAGGCTCCAAGACCGGCGAGCAGCCACTTCACCGCCGCCACGACGGCGAAACCGGCGATCGGCGGCAGCGCGACGAAGAGCCAGGTGAATGGGGAGCAGAGCGCCGACTGCGGATTCCCGAGCCAAGGGGCACCCGAAAAGCTCTCGGGCAGCCACAGCGGCGGCGGCCCGCCCGCCAGCCACGCCCGAAGCAGCTCGCGGTTGAAGAGCTGCATCGGCCACCAGACAGTGGGCGGATCGGCGAGGTTCAGGTTGTGGACCGGCGGCGGCGGAGCGAGGCCGCTCCACGGCTGGACCGACCGCCACACGAGCTCGGTCGAGACGAAGAGGTCGCCTCGCAGCGCGGATCCCAGCCACAGCGCGATCGCGGCCGCGAGCAGGACGAGGAACCACGCGAGTCCGCGACGGTCGCGATCGGCTGGTTGCGCGCTCGTCGTCACCCGCTGCCCCTCCTCGCGGTCGCGGCCGCGAATTTCTTGCCTCGCGTCGCCCGCGCCGTGCGACGGCTCGCCGACGCAGGCTAGGCTACCCCACCTTCGAAGCCGTGCCCCTCCTTGCGGACGCATGATCGCCGTGTTGAGCGTCGTCATCCCGGTCTACAACGAGGCGGCGTGCCTGCAGGCGACCCTGCTCGCCGTCGGGGCCCATCTCACCGCCATCGCGCCAGGCGACTTCGAGATCGTGGTCGCGGACGACGGGAGCCGCGACGCCAGCGCCGACCTCGCGCGGGCTCTGGCTGACCGCCTGCCGTTGCGCGTCGCGAGCTTGCCGACCAACCGCGGCAAAGGGGCCGCGGTGCGAGCCGGCATGCTCGCGGCGCGCGGCGATCCGATCTTCTTCTTCGATGCCGACCTTTCCACTCCGCTGACAGAGCTCGAGCGCTTCCGTGCCGAGCTGGCGGCGGGAGCGGATGTCGCCGTCGGCACGCGCAAGCACCCGCAGGCGCGCATCGAGCGGCCGCAGCCGTGGTACCGCGTGCAGCTCGGCCGCAGCTACACCCGGCTCGCCAACGCGGTGCTCGGGCTCGAAGTCTCCGATTTCACGTGCGGCTTCAAGGGCTTTCGCGCCGCGGCGGCGCAGGCGATCTTCACGCGCCAACGCCTGGATCGCTGGTCGTTCGACGCGGAGATCCTCTTCCTCGCGCACCGGCTGGGGCTGCGCGTCGCGGAACTGCCCGTGCGTTGGGCCGATCGGCCGGACAGCCGCGTCCGTGTCGGCAGCGCCATGCTGAAGAGCTTCGCCGAGCTGCTCGCCATTCGCCGCCACGCTCGGCGCGGCGACTACGGAACGGAAAGGGCTTCGCCTCCCTGACGGCGCCGGACGTTTCGCGCGCATTGCCGCCCCCGCTGCAGCGTGCTACTTTTCCCCGCCCTGACTTTCGTCGACTTCGGAGCCTTATCTGCGCATGGCGGCCAACGTCCACATCCTGGGGGGCGGGCTCGCCGGCATGTCGTGCGCGGCGGACTTGAGCAAGGCGGGCGTCCGCGTCCGCGTGCTCGAATCGCAGGCGCAGGTCGGCGGCCTGGCGCAGTCGCTGCGCATCGGCGACTACGTGGTCGACCTCGGCCCCCACCGCTTCCACAGCAACGCGGCCGCGATCAACGACCACGTGAAGGGCGCGCTCGACGGCAACGTCCACGACCGCGAGCGCATGAGCCGGATCTTCCTGTTCAACCGGTTCTTCTACTACCCGCTGCGCGCCGGCAACGTCATCCGCAACCTCCCGCCGCTGATCCTGGCGCGGTCGTTCCTCGACTACTGGGCGATGTGGTTTCGTCAGAAGTGGAAGCCGCTGCCTGACGACAACTTCGAGAACTACGTCCGCAAGCGCTTCGGCAACACGCTGGCTCGCACCTTTTTCAGCACCTACACCGAGAAGGCGTGGCAGATTCCGGCCAGCCAGATCAGCCCCGACTGGGCCTCGCAGCGCATCACGCTGCTCAACCTGTGGGACGTGGTGAAGAAGACGCTGACGCGCCCGAAGGACGTCCCGCGCACCTACGTATCGAAGTTCATCTATCCCAAGGAAGGCGGCGTCGGCGCCATCGCGCAGGGATACCGGCGCATCACGGAAGCGAACGGCGGGACCGTCGTCACGGGCGCCGCGATCCGCCAGATGAAGCACGACGGCACGCGCGTCACGGCCATCGTCTACGAGCGCGACGGACAGCGCGTCGAAGAGGCGGTCGCCGCCGCCGATCGCGTGGTCAGCACGCTGCCGGTCAATCGCCTGGTCGAGATGCTCGATCCGCCGGCGCCGCGCGAGGCCCTCGACGCCGCACGCGACTTGAAGCACAAGGCGATCCTGTTCGTCTACCTGATGCTCGCCCGCGAGCAGGTGACTCCAGACCACTGGGTCTACTTGCCGGAGAAGCACCTCACCGTCCACCGGATCAGCGAGTTCAAGAACTTCGCCACCAGCACCTGCCCGCAAGGCAAGACGCTGGTCTGCGCCGAGATCACCTGCAACGAGGGCGACGCCCGCTGGCGCCAGAGCGACGCCGAACTCGCCGCCATCGCGACGCGCGACCTTGTTTCCGTCGGGCTGTTCCGCGCCGAAGAGGTGATCGACTCCGCGGTCCGCAAGGTGCCCTACTCCTATCCGCTGTACGACCTTGCCTACCGCAAGAACCTGCAGACGCTGCTGGCCCACCTGCGCCACCTGAAGAACCTGGTGTCGACCGGCCGGCAGGGGCTGTTCCGCTACGGCAACATGGACCACTCGATCGCGATGGGCGCGCGCGTCGCGCGCACGATCGCCACCGGCCAGGGGCCCGACCATGGCGAGGTGGCGACCGAAGACGAGTCGTTCGACTGACTGCGATTCCCGCCATGGGCAGCGCTCCCATCCTCGACGCGAGTTCGGCGCGCTACGACATCGCCTGCGTCCTCTGCGGCGAGCGCGCGCGCAGCGTCGTCCACGAGAAGCCGCCGTTCCAGATCGTGCGCTGCAACGGCTGCGGGCTGGTCTACACCGTGCCGTGGCTCGATCGCGCGGCGTTGCACGCGATGTACCAGAACGACTACTGGAAGAGCTCTGCGGCCAAGGACTTCGGCTACACCGACTACGTCGCCGACGAGGCGCTCTACGTCCGGACGTTCCGCATGCGCAGCGACCTGGTGGTTCGCCACCGCGCTCCGCCGGCACGCCTGCTCGACGTCGGGTGCGCGGCCGGCTTCGCCCTGACGGCGCTGCGTGAACGTGGCTACGACGTGCATGGCGTCGAGCTCTCCGCGGAGATGGCGGCGCTGGCCGGCCGACGCCTTGGCGCACCGGATCGCATCCACTGCGGACTGCTCGAGGAAGTGGAGCAGCGCGGCCTCTTCGGCGGACGCTTCGACGTCATCACGATGTTCGACGTGGTCGAGCACATCGAGGATCCCGTCGCCTTCCTCGCGACCGCGCGGCGGCTGCTGGCACCGGGCGGCATCCTCGTGTTCGAGACGCAGAACGTCGCCTCGCTCTTCGCTCGGGTCATGGGGCTGCGCTGGCAGCACTACAAGTTCCAGGAACACCTCTGGCACTTCGATCCGAAGACGATGCCGCGCCTGCTGCAGAAGGCAGGCTTCGAGCTGATCGAGTGGTCGCCGCGACGCGGCGGCAAGCACGTCTCGGTGCGATTCCTGGTCGAGCGCGCCGGCCGCGTCCACCCGCTTCTGACCACGCTGCTCGCCCCGCTGCGACTGCTGGGCAGCCGGTCGCTCTACGTCAACGTCTTCGACGAGATGCTCGTCGTCGCGCGTCCCACGGCCTCGGCCTGAGCCGCCGCCGGTGGACGACCTCGCCGCCCGCCAGTTCATCGAGCTCGAACACCACCACTGGTGGTTCGTCGGCCGTCGCCGCATCTTCTTCGACGTCATCGAGCGCGCGCTGGCCGGTCGCGCCGCTTCGCGAACGCTGCGGGCGCTGGACGTCGGATGCGGCGCCGGCGGGATGCTGCCCGGCCTCTCCCGCCTCACGGCTCCCATCGGCCTCGACATCTCGACCGATCTGTTGCGTCAGGCGCGCGCCCGCGGCTTCCCGCGGCTGCTGATCGGTTCGGCCGAGCAGCTGCCGGTCGCGCCAGCGAGCCTCGACCTGGTCACGGCCTTCGACTGCATCGAGCACCTCGACGACGATCGCACCGCGCTGGCGGCCTTCGCGCAGGCCCTGAAACCCGGAGGGCTGCTCTTCGTCTCGGTGCCAGCGTGGCAGTTCCTCTTCTCCGAGAACGACCGCGTCGCCCACCACAAACGGCGCTACCGTCGCGGCGAACTGGCCGCGAAGGCGCGCGCCGCCGGCTTCGAGGTGATGCAGGCGAGCTACGTGAACAGCTGGCTCTTCCCGCTGATCGTCCCCGCGGTGTTGCTGCTCAAGCTCAAGCAGCGCTTCCTCAAGCGACCCGACGCCGCGTCGGAGACGAACCTGAGCTACCGGCTGCCGCGCTGGCTGAACGCGATGCTGGCGGGCATCTTCTCCAGCGAACGCCTCATCCTTCGGCACGCGTCGTTCCCGCTCGGACACTCGCTGGTCCTGCTGGCGCGCCGCAGCGCGGAGCGCCCTCCTCGATGAGCGCCTCGACTCGGCTGCAGTTCCTCGCGCGAACGCTGACGTGGATCGCGCTGTCGCTGGCGCTCGCCTTCATCGCAGCAGCGTTTCGCCTGCAGCAGCGCATGGATCGCTGGCAGATGTCGGTCGAGTCGATCGAGGCGGCCAATCGCGCGTTCGATGCCATGAACGAGTCGGTGGACGCGGTGGGTGACCGAAGCGTCACCAACGATCTCGGTCGCGCGCAGGCGGAGCTCGCCAGAGTCGCGGCCGCGTTTCCGCAGGCGCAGGCGGCGGCGCTCGCAGCTTCCACGCGGCGCCCCGAGCTGAGCGCGGCACTGAGCCACGCCGCGGTGGCGCTCGACATGCTGATCGCGGACCTGCCGCGTTTCTTCTCGGATCAGTCCGGAGCGGCGCTCGAGATCGAGCTCGAACGCGAGCTCCGCTCGCGCAGCGAGCTGCTCCGAGCCGCGGTGCACGCCGTGATCTGGGAGCTGCGCAACGACCTGCTCTCCTACGTCTCCGAGATGCGCTCCAGCAACCGGAACGCCCGGTGGCTCATCGCCTTCGCGTGCGTGATGGGCGGACTGATCGCGCTCCTGGTCTACTTCCGCCAGCGCGATCGCGACCGTTGGGTGGAAGAGAGCCGCGCTCGCTTCGAGAGCGACGAGCGTCTGAACCTGCTGCTCGCGCGCGCGCCGGTCGTGTTGTGGAGCACCGATCGCGACCTGCGAATCACGTTCCTCGGTGGATCGGCGGTACCGCCGTCGCCGACCCGAACGGAGGAGTGGGTCGGCCGTTCGCTCGCCGAGTACCTCGGCGCGAACGGCGCCGCGAACACCCAGCTGGCCCACCACCGCGCGGCGCTCGCGGGCGACGTCGGCCGTTACGCAATCGAATGGAGCGGGCGCAGCTACCTCGCCCATCTGGCTCCGCTCCGTTCAACTGACGGCTCGATCCTCGGCGTCGCCGGCGCGGCCGTCGACACGACCGAGCATCAGCAGATCGAGCAGAAGCTCGGTCTCGCGCAGCAGCGCGTGCGCCACCTCGAGAAGATGGAGGCGATCGGCCGGCTGGCGAGCTACGTCGCCCACGACTTCAACAACTTCCTGACCGTCGTGCTCGGATACGCCGGCAGCGTCATGACCGAGTTGCCGCCCGACTCGCCGCTGCGCTTCGAGGTCGAGGAGATCGCGCGCACCGCAGAGCGCGCCAGCTGGCTGACTCGGCAACTCCTCGCCTTCAGCCGACCCAGCCGCCTCGAAGCCAGCGCAATCGACCTCGCCGCCGCGATCCGCGAACTCGCTCCGCTGCTCGAACGGCAACTCGGGTCGAACATCGCGCTGGCGCTCGAACTCGCGCCGGACCTGCCGCCGATCCTTGCCCACCCCACGCAAGTGGAGCAGATCGTGCTCAACCTCGCGCTCAACGCGCGCGACGCGATGCCCGACGGCGGACAGCTGACGATCCGCGTGGGTGCCGACGCGCGTGACGATGGCTCGGTGGTGCTGCAGGTTCAGGACAGCGGCGCGGGCATGAGTCTGGAGATCCGCGAGCGGCTCTTCGAGCCATTCTTCTCCACCAAGGAGGACGGCAGCGGGAGCGGCAGCGGCCTCGGTCTCGCCATCGTCGACTCGCTGGTGCGCGAGCGCGGCGGCAGCATCACCGTCGAGAGCGCTCCCGGTCAAGGCAGCACGTTCCGGATGCGCTTTCCGGCAGCTCCCGCCAACTCTCCCCGCGCTCCCGTGCCGCAGCACCAGAGCACGCCGCCGCTCGGTCGCGGCGAGTCGATCCTGGTGGTCGAGGACGACGACTCGGTTCGGACGTTGACCACCCGCGTGCTCGAGGCGCAGGGCTACAAGGTCGCGAGCGCTCGCAGCGGCGCCGAGGCGATCGAGTGGTACGAACGGCGGCGAACGCCACTCGACCTGCTCCTCAGCGACGAGCGCATGCCGCGGATGATCGGCAACGAGCTCGTGAGGCAGTTGCGGCTGCGGCAACCGGGTCTGCGGGCGATCTTGATCTCGACGCATGTCAGCGGGAGCGAGGACGCCGCGCGCAACGTCGGCGCCGAGTTCCTGCACAAGCCGTTCACCGTCGCAGAGCTCTTCTCCAAAGTGCGCGCGGCACTCGATGGCTGAGGCGCCCCCGCACGAGGCGGCGCCTGCCGACGATCGGCGACGAGGGCTCGGTCCCGTCGCCGCGCTCGGGGCGTTCGCGCTGATGGCGCTGCTGCTCTTCGCGCCGGCGCTGCTCGGCGGACGCCTCTTCGTCCCGCTCCACACCGATCCGCTGCTGCCGTGGCGCACGCATGCGTCGCCGACGGCGGTCGCGGAGGAGCGGGCGGCGGGGAACCCCGAACTCTCCGACAAGCTGTGGCTGTTCCATCCCGACACCGTCGAAGCGGCGGCCATGTGGCGACGCGGCGAACTGCCGACCTGGAACCGGACCATCGCCGGCGGCGTGCCGTTCCTTGGCCAGGCGCTCTACGGGCTGCTCTATCCACCGAATCTGCTGCTCTTGATCGAGCCGCTCGAACGCGCCTACGCCTGGTCGACCGCGTTCCACGTCGTTGCCGCGGCGCTCGGTGCGTGGTGGCTCGCGCGCCGGCTCCGCTTCACGCCAGGGGCAGCGCTCTACGCTGGAGTGCTGTTCGCGGCCTCCGGCCCGCTGCTGGTGCGCTACCACTACTACATGACCTTCTTCGCCGCGGTGTGGGTGCCGTGGCTGCTGGCGGCCGTCCACGCCTTCGCGAAGGCGCCGAGCATCGCTCGCCTGCTCGCCGTGCCGCTCCCCATCGCGCTGATCGTCCTGTCCGGCTTCCCGCAGACGGGGCTCTACGGGGTGCTGGGCGCCGCCGTCTTCGGCGCGCTGCTCCTGCTGCGCGAGCGGCGTCTCGCCGCGTGGAGGCCGCTGCTCGCGCTCGCCCTTTCGTTCGGAGCCGGCGTCGCCCTGGCCGGCGGCCAGATCGCGCCCGTCGACGCCGCCAGCCGCCAGGCGCTGCAGCGACCCCACGACGTCGAGCAACAGATCCGCGAAGCGGCAACCTGGCCCACGTTGCTCGGCTATGCGCTTCCCGGTTGCTTCATGGACAGCCGCGAGCCGTGGAGCCAGTCCTTTGGCAAGAACCCGCTCTGGAACGCGCTCTACGCGCGGGTCGACCGCCAGGCCGACGGCAGCGGGCAACCGGTCGGGACCGCGGCGCGGCCGAGCACCACCGAGTCGACCTGCTACGCCGGCGCGCTCGCGATCGGCCTGCTGCTCGCGGCGTTCGCGACACGGTGGCGCGCCACCGCCATCGTGCTTCCCGCGCTGTTGCTGGCGGCGCTGGTGGGCTGCTGGAGCTACGCGCTCGGGGTTCCGTGGATCGTGCGCGCCGTCGCCAGCCTCCCGCGCTTCGACATGGGCGAGGTGCGCCGCATCCTCCCGACCACGGCGCTGCTGTCGGCGCTGCTCGCCGCGTTGGGAGCGCAACGCTTCCTCGAACCGACCGAACGCCGCGCGCGCCGCGTCGCGCTCGCTGCCACGCTGCTGATCGCGTTGGCGGCGGCCGCGTTGGCGCTGCAGGTCGAGCGGCTCGGTCCGTCCGGTCTCGCGCAGTGGTTCCACGATCGACAGGTGGCGCGCTACGGCGCCGCGTTGGTGGCGCAGTTCGCCGACCTCGCAGCGCGCACCGCCAGCGAGGACGGCGCCCTGCACGACTTCGTGCGTCATCTCGCGTGGCGAGCGGCTGCGTGGTTTGGCGGTGGCGCGCTGGTGCTGGCGTTGGCGGCCGCCTGGGTCGAACGCGGGCGCCAGCGGCTCGCGATCACGGCATTGGCGCTCTTCGCGCTGGCCGATCTCGGTTCGCTGCACTTCCGCGTCAACCCGTTCTTGCCAGCCGACCACTTCGCGCAAGCGCCGCCGTTGCTCGCGCCGCTCGCCGCTGCGACGAGCGGCGGCCGCGTGCGACGCTACGCGCCCGACTGGCGCCTCGGCGACGACTCGATCGAGAAGCTGCCGCTGCCACCGAATCTCGGCGCGCTGTTCGGGATCGAAGATGGGGATGGCTACCTCGTCCAGCTTCCGGTGCGCTACGCCCGTTGGCTGCGCACGCTCGAGCCGGAGACGCGCCCCGACGAGACGGTCGTCACCGTCGCCGCACTGCCGCTCCACTCGCTCGCCGCGCTCCGCTCACCGCTGCTGACGGGAAGCTCGGTGCGCCACCTCCTTTCGCGGCACGACCTCGTGGCGGCGCTCGCGGCCGATGGCGGCGACGTCGCGGGCTGGCGCGAGACGGCACGCGATGGCGAGCTGCGCGTCTTCGAGAACGAGCGCGCGCTTCCCTTCGCCTTCGTCGTGCCGCAGGCATCGTTCCTGCCCCCGCCGCCGAGCGATGACGCCATCGGCACCACCGCCGAGGGCTTCGTCGCGCCGATCGCAGCGGCCGCGTCCGCCCGCGCGCAGTGGCACGCGGCACTGCTGGCCAAGCTCGCCAACGGCGAGACCTCCTTGCGCGATCGTGCGTGGTTCGAGAGCGAGCGACCGTCCGCGTTCTCGGGTGCGAGCGACAGCGCCGCGCTCCCGCTCGACGACGGCACCGCGCTGCCGATCACGACGCTGCGACTGCTCGGTCCGCCGTCGCAGGTGGTCGCGCTCGCTCGCTCGCCCGCGCGGATCGAGGTGACGCTCGATGGCGGCGCCGGCGGCTTCCTGGTGGTCAACGAAGGGTTCGATCCCGGCTGGCAGGCGACCGTGGATGGCGCGCCGGCGGCGGTGGTCGCCGCCAACGTCGCCTGGCGCGGCGTCGTGCTCCCGACCGGCGCGCGCCACGTGGTGCTCGACTATCGGCCAGTGGCCGTGCGCCGCGGCCTGTGGCTGACGGCGGGAGCGGGAGCGGCGTGGCTGCTGCTCGCGCTCGCCGCACTGGTCACTCGCGCGCGAGGACCTCGGCAGCCGGCCGCGGCACTGGCGCCGGCACGCGCAGGATGACGCGGCCGAGCAGCTCGTCGCGCGAGACCGGACCGAACTCGCGCGAGTCGATCGATACGCGGCGATGGTCGCCCATCAGGAAGAACTGATCGGCACCCAGCACGATCGGGCCGAAGCGGCTGTGGTCGTGGTAGGCGGCCGGAATCGGATCGGACAGCAGCTCGCCATTGCGGCGCAGCACGCCGTCGACCTCTTCGATGACATCACCGGGCAGCCCGACCACCCGCTTCAGCAGCACCTCGTCGGCAACGCGGGCGATGATCGTCTCGCCGCAGCGAGGCTCGCCGAAGAAGCCGGGCATCGTCGCGACCACGATGCGATCTCCATCGCGGAAGGCTGGCGTCATCGAGGCGCCGGCGACGCGGTAGGAGTCGAGCGTCGCCTGCGCCAGCAGCGCCAGCAACAGCATCAGCGCGATCAGCAGGCGCGGTGCGGCGCGCAACGCATCCACGAAGGACTGCGTCGCTGCGTCCGCCTCGCGATCGTGCTGGTGGGCCCCGCTCATCGCCGCTCCCCGCCGCTCGATCGGCGCACGACCACGGCGAGGACGAGCGCGCGGGCACTCGCATGAAGGAATTTCCGGCGCTGCTCACCGATGCGAAGCGCCGCGCCCGAGCGCCCCTCGCGGTGCGCGCCAACTCCCGCGCCCGAGCGGCCCGCGCGATGCGCACCAACTCCCGCGCCCGCAGGCTTGCGGGCGCCACCAGTTCGGCGGGCGCCACCAGTTCGGCGGGCGCAACGAGTTCAGCGGAAGAGGTTGAACTTCACGATCACCCACAGCGCCTCGAAGGCGTCGCTGGGGCGGATCTTCTTGCCGCTGGCGTAGTCGCGGCCGTAGTAGCTCACGGGGACCTCGTAGACGCGGCACTTGAGCTTGGCGACCTTCGCGGTGAGCTCGGGCTCGACGCCAAACCGCTGCGACTCGATGTCGATCTTCTTCGCGACGTCGGCGCGGAAGACCTTGTAGCAGGTCTCCATGTCGGTGAGGTTCAGGTTGGTGAAGACGTTGCTGACGAAGGTGAGGAACTTGTTGCCCACGTAGTGCCAGAAGAGGTGGCAGCGGTGCGTTCCGGCGAGGAAGCGCGAACCGAACACGACGTCGGCCTTCCCCTCCTCGATCGGCTTGAGCAACGCCGGGTAGTCGGAGGGGTCGTACTCGAGGTCGGCGTCCTGGATCAACACCACGTCGCCGGTCGCGGCCTTGAAGCCGGTGGCGAGCGCGCCGCCCTTGCCCTTGTTCTGCTCGTGGAAGATCAGCTTCAGTCCGTACTTCGGCTCGAGCTGACGCAGCAGTTCGCGCGTGCCGTCCTTGCTGCCATCGTCGACGACGATGATCTCCTTGTCGTAGGGAGTCGCGGCGACCCGTTCGAGGATCTGCTCGATGGTGCCCCGCTCGTTGTAGCAGGGCATCACGACCGAGAGCTTGAGCGGGCGCTTCATTTCAGACGCGTCGGCGGCCACGCAGTGTCCTCTCGTAGACGGCGATCGTCGACGCGCCGTTCTCCTCGGTGGTCGAGACCCGCTTCGCGCTGGTCGCGAGGCGCTGCCAAAGCTCGCGGTCGCGCGCGAGTCGCTCCAGCTTCCGGCCAAGGTCGACGCTGTCGCCCATGCCGAACAGGAGCCCTGTCGTTTCGTCCTCGATCGACTCCGCCATCGCGCCGAAATTGCTCGCGATGACGGGCACTCCCGCGAGGAACCCCTCGCGGATCACCATGCAGTAGGTCTCATACCAGATCGACGGCACCACAAGCGCGTCGAGGCCGGCGAGCAGCGCCGGCGTCTGCTCGGGCCGATAGGCGCCGTGGAAGGTGATCTGATCCTCCCAGCCGCGCACCTGCTGCGCGAGCCGCTCGCCATAGGTGCGATCCTGGTGGAACGGCAGGATCGGTCCGTGCAGGTCGAGCGACAGATCGGCGGCGCCGATGCGCTGGAACGCGTCGATCAGCAGATGGACCCCTTTGCTCGGCAGGATCGTGCCGAGGAAGCCGACGCGGAAATGGGCGGCCGGGACGCGGGCCACGCCGCGGTAGGCGTCGACCTCCATGCCGTACTCGATGACCTCGATGCGGTCCGCGGGAATCCCCTCGCGCGCGAAGACGCGCCGCGCGAACGGCGACGGCGCCACCAGCGCATCGGCGCGTTCGAGCGTCTCGCGGATGCGCGCCTGATAGTCGCCGAACACGCGATGGTCGAAGGTGCGATCGGGCTCCTTCTGGAACCAGTGGGGCCAGGTCTCGCGATAGCAGCTGATGCAGCGCGTCGGCTCGATGGTCGGGCAATACGAAAGGTCCGCGCGGATCCGTTGTCCGCGCGGGCAGCCCATCCAGTAGTCGTGCAGCGAGAAGACCACCGGCACGCCGCGCGCCTGGCTCGCCTCGACCACCTCGGTCGTGAGGCAGGTGACGTGATGCACGTGCACGACGTCGGGTCGGAAGCCGGCGCAGACGTCATCGAAGGCCTGCTTCTGCGCCGCGTTCTCGACCAGGTGCTGGAACGTCGTCGCATCGCGGAACCGGTAGTTGATGCCGACCACCGGAATGCCGTCGACCAGCGCCTCATGGCGCGCGTAGTCGGGCTCCGCCTCGACGTCGAAACGGCGATAGACCAGCACCTCATGGCCCTGGCGCTGCGCCCACTTGCAGAAACGGGCCAGCGCGAGCTCGACGCCGCCGAGCCCGTCCGGAAGGAAACCTGCGGTGACGAGGAGGATGCGCATGCGTCTAGGTGCCCCCCCTTTCGGCCGGCGAGCCAGGGGGCGCTCCACTCTTTTCGCGACGCAGCGCTTCGAGCTCCGCCTGCTGGCGCGCCAGCAGCGCCTCCCAACCGTCGCTGCGGAGCAGTTCGCGGAAGAGCAGCTCGCGGCGATCCCAGTCGTGACGCAGAGCCGCCGGCGCCGCCGGCGCCGCCACCGCTGGCGCGCCCGCTTGCAGCGCCGCGGCGTAGCACGCCTCCAGCGCCGCCAGATGCTCCTCGAGGTCCATCCCCTCTGGCGCATTCCCCGCCGCCAACGCCTCGCGCGCCGCCAGATCGTCGCGCAGTTCACGCAACGCCGACGCGAGCGCAGCGACATCGCCCGGCGCCACGAGCTTCACGCGGCTGCGACCCGGTTGCCCCGCGACGCGCTCCGGAATCGCGCCGCTCGCCGCGGCCACGATCGGCAACCCGGTGCGGCCCGCTTCATCGAGCCAGAACGAATAGGACTCCGGCGCCAGCGACGGCACCACCACCACATCGGCCGGCGTGCGGCACGGCTCGTCGACGACGTAACCGCCATGGAACCGGACCTGCTGCCCTTGCGCGAGCGCACGCAGTCGAGCCTCGTACGCGGGCGTCGCGAAGGCGCCGTGCACGTCGAGCGAAATGCCGTTGTCCTGACCCAGTTGTCGCATCGCTTCCAGCACGACGTGCGCCCCTTTCATCGGCACGAGCGTCGCGAAGAAGAGCACGCGCAGCTCTCCTTGCGGGCTGCGCGCGCGGGGCGAGGGCGCCTGCACTCCTCCCGGGAGGCGCGGATGCGGCAGCACGTCGAGCGCAAACGGCGACGGCGCGCGCGTCCGCAACCGGCGCGCATGGGAGGCCGACGGCGCGAGGCATCGGGTCGCCGCCGCCAGCTCGGCCGAAAGCTCGCTCGCGTAGTGATCGAGCGCGAGCCCGATTTCATCGTCGCGCTGGAACGACCAGCGCGGCACGCAGCTCAGGCACGCCGCGCGGCCAAGCGGCTCGTCACAGTTGCGCTCTTCCTCCGCTGGCGTCGCGCCCGGCCGCAGCCGGAAGACGCGCGGGCAGGTCACGTAGAGGTCGTGCAGGTGGACGACGGTGGGGATCGCGCGGGCCGCCGCGCGCCGCACCAGATCCTGGCGCAACCGGATCCAGTGGTGCAGGTGGACCACGTCGGGTCGAAACGCGTCGAGCTCCGCCTCGAACAGCTCGGCCACGCGCGGATCGCCGACCTTGTCCCAATGGTCGAAGTAGAGGTCGCTGCGATGGACGCGCGCCACCGCCACCGGGCCCTCGACGCGGCGCTCGAGTTCGAACCGGGGCCGCCATTCGAGGCTGCCGCTGAAGACCACGACGTCATGCCCGCGCGCCAGCAGGCCGCGCGCCGTCGCCTCGGCGTAGCGCTCGGTGCCGCCGCACCCTTCCGGCGGATAGGCGTGGGTGACCACCAGGATCTTCACGCGGCACCCCCACCCGTCTCGCCACGGTAGATCCGCTCCAGCACCTCTTCATGCCGCTCCATCGCGGTCGGCAATGTCGCCGCCGCAGCGAAACGGACGAGCAGCTCCGGATCGGCGGCGACGCGTCGCAACGCGACAGCGAGCCCGACAGCGTCGCCCGGCTGGAAATGGAGCCCGTCGACGTCGTCCCGCACCCCTTCGGCCAGACCGCCGATCTGGCTTGCGATCACCGGCACCCGCGCCAGCCGCGCCTCCTGCACCACCAGCGGCCAGTTCTCGAACCACAGCGACGGCACCACCAGCGCGTCGACCTCGGCCAGCGCGGCCGGCACCTGCGAGTTCTTGAGCGCGCCCGCGAACCGCACGCGCAGCCCTTGCGCGCGACGGCGCAGATCGGAGCAGTAGCCCGGGTCGGTCCGAGTCGACCCGAAGATCGTGAGCTCGGCGCGATCGAGCCCAGCCGCGCGAAACGCGTCGATCAGCACGTGGACGCCCTTGTGCGGCGCCGGCGTGCCGAGGAAGGCGAAGCGCGTCACGCCCGCGGGCGCGTAACGGCGCGGCGGCGCGAGCGGCGCGAGATCGACTCCGTGCGGCAGATGGGTGGCGCGCTCGGGAGGAACGCCCGCCGCGAGTGTCCGCTCGTAGAGCATCCGCGATGGCGAGACGACGTGGTCGACGCTCTTCAACAACTGCGCCGACCGCTGCTCGCGCAGCGCCAGCGTCGCGACCGGCAGCGGCGTGCCCGCCACGCGCGCAGCCGCCTTGCGCGGCAGGAGCGGCCGCCAGCCCCGCACCTGCTCGACGAGCGGAGAGAGGTCGACGCCGAACATGCGGCGCACGAGTTCCATCCCTTTGAAGGCGTGCTCGGCGCCGCGCTTCTGCGTGTAGGGGAAGTCGGCGAGGCAGCGACTGCAGCGCTGCGGCTCGGGACCCGGGCAGAGCGCGCCGCTGGCGTCGAGCAACTGCCCCATCCGCGCGCACCAAAGCCAGAAGTCGTGCAGCGTCACCACGACGCGCGCGCCGTGGCGCTTGGCCCGCTCGACGATCCCCATCGACAACAACATCAGGTGCTGCACGTGCACGACGTCGGGCTTGAGTTCGGCGAGCACCTCGTCGAATCGCCGCTCGATCGCCGGATTGTCGAACGTCGAGCGGAAGTCGGGATAGAGCAGGTTGTTGACCACGATGCGGCAATCGAGTCCTTCGACTCGGCGCGCCAGCAGGTCGTAGTTGGGGTGGGAGTGGACCTTCTCGCTGTAGAAGAGCGCGACGTCGTGGCGGCGCGCCTGCGCTCGCGCGAGGCGCGCCGTGTAGACCTCGGTTCCGCCCGTGTGGCGCGGCAGGAAGAAGTGGACCGCGTGGAGGATCTTCACGCACGGTCCCCTGGCAGCAGAGCAGCGCGCCGCGCGCCCGAAAACGGTCGGCCGCGCCAGCCATCGAACAGTCCGCGCGCCTTCCACAGCGCCGCGCCCGGCCGCCCGCGCAACCACGCGTAGCAGAACGCGAAGGGCAACGTCAGCACGTCGCCGACGAGGAAGCGTAGCCACCGCCACGGCGTCCCGTGGCGACGCAGGAACGGGAAGGCGTTGCGCGCGGAGAGGTACTTGCGCAGCGGCGTGTAGCCGCCGCCGCTCGCCGCCGAACCTTCGTGGACGACGCGCGAGCGCGGCTCGTAGCGCAGTCGCATCCCCGCCGCCGCCACCCGCGCGCAGTAGTCGACGTCTTCGACGTAGCAGAAGTAGGTCTCGTCGAGCATCCCGACCTGCTCCAGCACGTCGCGTCGCAGCAGCCAGACGGTGCCGGGCAGGAAGGTGACGTCGGTGGCGTGATCGTGCTGCCCGCGATCGATCTCGCGATGGCCCGTGAGGCGGGCGAGGTTGCGCCCGTAGGTCAACTCGCCGCCGGCGCTCCACAGACGCGGTGGCGTGCCCGGCGACAGCAGCTTCGAGCCAGCCACGGCGGCACCGCCGGCAAGTGCGGCGCGCAGCGGCACGAGGAAGTCCGCCGCCACCTCGGTGTCGGGGTTCTGCAGCAGGATCTCGCTCGCGCCAAGTTCCAGCGCGCGGCGCAGCCCGACGTTGGCGCCTGCCGCGAACCCGACGTTGACCGCGAGCGGAACCACTTCGATGCCGGGCCACGCGGCGACGACGGCCGCCGAGCCATCGTGCGAACCGTTGTCCACGACGACGATCGGCGCCGCACCGAAGTCGGAGGCGCGCAGCGACGCCAGGCAACGGGCGAGCGCCGGCCCGCTGTTGTAGTTCACCAGCACGGCAACGAGCGGCGGTGCGCTCATGGCAGGAGCGGCCGCATCAGGAACCACCAACTGCGCAGGAAGGCGTCGAGCAGCGTCTCGGCGACGCGGGCGCCGACGCCGCGGCGCACCATCGGGGCATGCGTCAGCTTCTCGGCGCGCAGCAGCGTGCCGTCCCCCACCTTGCGCGCGCGCTGCAACTCGCGTCGCGCCCGCCGCAGTTCCGGCAGCTCGGCGATGAGGGCGCGCTTGCCTTGCAGATAGGGCTTGAGCAACCCGCGCGCGGTCGCGAACGCGATCCACATCAGCTCGTAGGCGAGGATCCCCGGCAGGCCGAGCAGCAGCGCGGCCGTCGAGTGGTTGCGCAGCAACAGGCGCCAGCGGTTGCGGCTGTGGAGATAGGCGCGCCGCTGCGGATAGGTCGGCCCTTCGCGGTACGACAGCCCCGCCGTCCCTTCGCGATGGAAGACATGCGCGTCGGGAACGAGGCGCAGCCGCTCGCCGCGGGCGCGCAATCGGTACGAGAGATCGTGATCCTCGAACAGGATGAAGTAGCCGACGTCGTAGCCGCCCATCGCCGCCACCGTCGCGCGCCGCATCAGCAACGCCATCGAGATCACCGCGTCGACGTCGCGCGCGGGCTCCGGTGGCGGCAGCGGCGCGAAGAAGTTGCGCAGCGTCATCACGCCGACGTAGTGGAACGAACCGCCGTCGTAGTGCACGCGACGGCGGTCGCCGTCGAACAGCGCGCGCGGCATGACGACGGCGGCGCCGGTCGCCTCCGCGTCGGCCAGCAACCGCTCGAGGCAGTCGGGGGCGAGGATCGCGTCGGCGTCGACCTGCACCACCCACTCGCTCGTCGCCTCGAACAGGCCGCGGTTGCGCGGCTCGCCCGGCCCGAGGTTGCTGCCCATGTCGACCACGTCGACCCCGGGGCAGTGGTCGCGCACCCAAGCGGCGCTGCCGTCGGTCGACGCGTTGTCGTAGACGACGATGCGCCGCGGCGGACGCGTCTGCGCCTGCAGGGCGCGCACGCAGTCGCCGAGATAGGCGCGGCCGTTCCAGTTGCAGATGGTGGCGGTGACGTCAGGCGGTGCGTGCACTTCCCGATCATCGGCCGCCGCCGCCCGCCGATGCAAGCTCCGCGATCGAGCGCCTTCTCCCGCGGGCTCCCCGGCGAGCGCCTCACCGGCCGAGCTGCGCCCCCTTCAGCAGTCCGGGCTCGACGAGGAGTGCGGGAATCGAGATCGCGGCCGAAAGTGGTCCGCGCACGACGGCGAGCGCCCCGGTCGTCGCGCCGGTCGCGCGATCGCCCCACTGCGGGACCGCCATGGCGAGGTCGAGCGCTCCGGCGCCGTTCGCACCGCCCGCGAGCGCGCGCGCCGGCGCCGGCACCAGCAGATCGCTGACCCCGTCGCCGGTCAGGTCCGCGACCCGCAGGCGCGCGATGCCCGCCGAGCTCGCCAGGTCGGCCTGCAGCGGGCGACCGAAGCCGTCGTTGGGCTGCGGCGAGCGCAGCTGCAGGTACGGCGGCGGCGTACCGGAGAGGGTCGCGCCGCCGCGCCAGCCGACCAACACATCGCCGACGAGCCCCATTCGCCGCGACGCCACCAGATCGAGCACGCCATCGCCATCGAAGTCGATCGGCAGCCAGCCGGTCGGGACGAGCTCGGTCGAACCGAGCGCGCTGACGCTGCCGGCCAGCGGATCCTGCAACGTCGCCAGCGGGGCAACGGTGGTGCCGCCGGTGAGTGCCGCTCCACCGGCGAAGACATGCAGCGCTCCGACGGCAGGACGCGGCCCCCGCGACTGCGACGGCGCCGTCGCGACGACGTCGCGAACTCCGTCGCCGGTCACGTCGAGCGCGAGCCAGCGTTCGAGCGCCTCGCCCGCCTTGGGCGCCGCCACTTCCAGCGACGCGCTCGGCGCCAGGTCGCCGCTGATGCCAGCGCGCGCGTGCCAGACGTCGATCGAGCCGCTGTCGACCGCGCCACCGTCGACCGACGAGGAGAGCAGCACGACGTCATCGGCGCCATCGCCCGTCACATCGACCAGCGCGAGGTTCGCCGCCTGATCGCCCAGGAGATCGAACGCGCGCGGCGTCGCGCGGCGAAGCAGTCCCGTCGGTCGCGCGGCGCCCTGCAGTGCGCCGTTCAGCCAGTAGGCGAGGAGACCGCAGTCGACCGCGCCGTTGTAGTCGGCGGCCGGCGCCGCTGCGATCACGTCGAGCGCACCATCGCGATCGAGGTCGACGCACCAGCTCGGCCCAAGGACGCCGCTTTGCGCCGGTTGCAGCACCAAACGCGCATCGGCGTCGCGGGTGCCGATCGCGCCGGGCCCGAATCCGCCGTACCAGATCAAGAGGCTGCCGGAGCTCCCGGAGCTGCTTGCGCCGATCACATCGAGCGCGCCGTCGCCATCGAGGTCGACCAGGTCGCGCAACCGCAGCTCTGCGCCGCTGCCATTCGCCGCGGCGTCGAGTTCCGCGAACGGCGCGGGCGTGCCGACGAGATTCGCGCCGCCGGCGAAGAGGAGCAGCCGCCCGACGTCGCGGACCGTCCCGCGATCGCACCAGGGAGCCTGCACCACAAGGTCGACGACTCCATCGCCCGTCACGTCGCCAAGCGCGAGCGGCGCCTCGTCAAGCGAATCGCCGAGCCGATCGCCGTTGCACGCGGCGGGGATCAGCAGCGTGGCGGTGGGCGCGGGCGTCCCGACCAGGTTCGGGCCGCCGGCGAAGAGCAGCGCGGCGCCCTGTGCCGCGCGAGCGCCATCGAAAGTCGGCGCGATCGCCACCAGATCATCGATGCCATCTCCAGTCAGTTCGGCGACGACGGTCGCGCGCCCGCCTGCGCCGCCGATCGCGTCATCGGGATCGCCACTCGCGAGTTCGGCGAACGGCGCCAGCGCGCCACCGCCAGCGGAGGCATGAAACAGGTGGAGCGTGCCGCCGCCCCGCTCGCTGCGCGCCACGAGGTCCTGCGCGCCGTCGCCGTCGAAGTCGCCGACCTGCATGTTCTGCGTCATCGCGATGCGTCGCTGGCGAGCATCGCGATTGCCACCGAGCAGCTCACCGGCCGCCGGCGCCCGCTTCGTCACAAGCCGCGCCCGTTCGTCGCGGCCCTCTCACGGCAGCGACGCGGCGCCCGATGCCGAGTTCAGCCGACCGGCAGGCGGAAGTCGGGCGCCTTGCAGACGCGCCGGCGAGCGAGGCAATAGGGAAGGTTGAGCAGCGCGTTCAGCGTCGCCTTGATCGCGATCCAAAGCCCGCCGGGCGTCTGCTTCAGCGACTCGTTCAAGCCGATCGTGCCAGTCGCCTCGGCGGCGGCGGCATCGGCGTCGCGATCGGTCGTGGTCGCCTTCCCCTTCGCGCCGAACAGCGACTTGCTGGCCAGACGCCACGCGACCTTGACGATGTCGCTCCATGCGCAGTGCTTGAAGGCATAGATCCAGAAATTGCGCACGTGGTAGTAGAGGCTGCGCTTCCCCGCTTTCAGGCCAAACGGCGTGGCGTGGAAGGTCACGACCTCGGGGTAGAGCAGCACCCGATGGCCGAGGTCGAGCAGTCGCGTGGCGAGGTCGCGCTCGTTGCCGTAGATGAAGAGGCGCTCGTCGTACCAACCCGCCTGCGCCAGCGCCGCGCGGCGCGCGAGGCTGCCGCAGCCGCGAAACGTGCAGAGGTAGCGCTCCTCGCGGACGTCCTTGCGCGCGAGGTAGTCGTCGGGCATGTCGGGCTCGATCACCAGCGTCGTGATCAACGCCGTGGTCGCCGGCTCGCGGCCGAAACGCGCCAGCAACTGCTCGATCCAGGACGGCGGCAGGACGACGTCATCGTCGAGGATCGCCACGAACTCCTGCGTCGCCGCCTTGAAGCCGAGGTTGAAGGTCTCGCAGGCGCCGAAGCGCGAGTGCGGCATCTCGATCAGCGTCACGTCGGGGAACTGCGCGCGCACCGCCGCCGCCGTGCCATCGCTCGACGCGTTGTCGACCACGATCACCTCGGCCGGCGTGCAACTCTGTTGCGCCAGAGCGCGCAGGTTGGCGAGCACGTGGTCGCGCTTGTTGAAGCTCGAGATCACGCAGCTGACGGGAGCGCGCATCAGGGCAGTCCGTACTTGACATGGAAAGCGGCGAGGTCGGCGTGGAGCTCCTCCACCTGCGCGGGCTTCGCTTCGAAGAAGGCTTCGACGTACTCGATGCCGCGCAGGTCGATGTTGATCGTGCGCGCGTAGGCGAGGCCGAGCCGCTTGCCGATCAGGTCGTTGTAGCGCTGCTGGCTCGCGAAGCAGGCCAGCGCCTCGCGTTTCAGGTCGATCCACGGCGTGATGTCGAGCAGGAAGCTCGCCAGCGTCGGGTGGTTCACTTCGTAGCCAAGCCACCGCACCAGCAGCGGCGAGCGTGCCAGTGCGCGGCCGGTCGCCAGCGCGGTCGCCAGGTGGTCGGGATGGCATTCGAGCAGCGACGGTGCGTAGACGAGGGTCGGACAGAGCTGGTCGACCTGCGTCTGCAACGCGTCGATGAGTTCGGCGTTCGGCGCCAGCGTCCCGTCGCGAAACGACAATCCGCGCAGCGACGTCACGCCGAGCAGCTTGGCCGCGGCGGCCGCCTCGCGCAGCCGCAATGCCACGAGGTCGCCGCCCAGCCGCTGCTTGGGGTCGCCCGCTTCGCCGCCGGTGACCTGGACCACATGCACCGCGTCGCCGCGCGCCACATGGAACGCGATCGCGCCGCCGCAGCCGATGACTTCGTCGTCGGGATGCGGCGCCACCACCACCACCGGCCCGCGCGGCAGCGTGCGCGGATCGATCAGCGGCGTCCAGCTGCGAAACGGCTTCCAGCCAGCGCTCATCGCGTGGCTCCTGCCAGCGCGTCGCGATAGATCTCGCGCAGCACTCGCTCATGATCGGCGAGCAGGTGCGGCGTGATGGGCCGCGCGGCACGAAGCGCGGCGAGCGTCTCTGGCTGGTCCATGAGGCGCGACAACGTAGCAACGAGCGGCGCCGCTGACTCCACCGCGACCGCAATTCCCGCCGCTCCGACTCGCAACGGCGGCGCGCCGCGATCGGAGACGATCAACGGCAGACGCAACGCGATCGCCTCTTCCACCACCAGCGAATAGGTCTCGTAGGCACGCGACGGGAAGACCGCGAGGTCGAGGTCGGGGGCGGCGGCGGCGAGAGTCGCCTGGTCGAAGCGACCGCGCCAGCGGACCGGCAACCCGGCCGCGAGGCCGGCGAGCAACGCCGCGTCGGCCGGCAGCGGTTCACCGAAGAGGTGGAGCTCGACGCCGCCGCGAGGCGCCAGCGCTTGGAGCGCCTCGAGCAGCAGGTCCACCCCCTTCAGCCGTGACAGATGGCCCCAACAGGCGATGCGCAGCACTCCTCGCTGCGGACGATGCGGCGCGGGGGATGGAGCGACCGCCAGTCCGAGCGGCACCACCCGCAGCTTCGCCGCTGGCACCACCCCGGCCTGCACCAGCAGGTCGCCGTGGAAGCGCGACGGCGCCACGGCGAAGGTGGCACGCGCGACCTCGCGCGCGAAACGGCCGTGGCGCGCCGTGAGGCGAGCGGCGAGGTCGGCCCCGCCATCGTCGGGAGCGATGCAGGCCACGCAGCGCTCGAGCGGGAGCGGCAACGCGTGGCCGCAGAAGTCGCCATCGGGGCGCAGGAAGAAGAAGCGCGGGCAGGCGCTGTAGCTGTCGTGAAAACTGGCCACCGCCGGCAGCGGCGCCAACCGTTCGAGCAGCGAGTCGCCGAGATTGAACCAGTGGTGCAGGTGGACGAGGTCGGGAGCGAACGAGCGCACCGCCGCGACCGCCGCCGCGAGCGCCTGCGGCGGCTCGAAGTGGACGCCGTACGCCTCCTGCGGCTGGCGATGCACGCGCGCGACGGGAACACCGCGCCACGTCTCGCGATCGACGCGGCTGTGGTCGTCGCGCTGCTCGCTGCCGCAAACGACCGCGACCGCGAGACCTGCCTGGCGCTGCAGATCGACGAGCTCGGCAACGTGGCGCTCGGTGCCGCCGCTGAACTCGGGCGGGAAGTTCTGCAGCACGTGGACGACGCGCAGCGCGGAGTTCATCGCGCGTGCGGGTCCGCGGCGAGGCGGCAAAACGCCTCGCCGAAGCGTGCGCCCTTCTGCAGGAACGCGGAGCGGTAGGCGTTCAGGCCGCCGAAGCAGTGGGCGATCGCAGTGTGGCGGATCTGGCTGACGTAGAGCTGCGCGAGCTCGATCTTCTGCTCCATGACGGCGCTCACGTCGACCACGACCTCGGGCACGAGCGCACCCCAGATTTCGTAGCCGTAGAGGCGCGCTTCGCTGGCCGCGAGTGCGACGCCGCGCTGGGCCGCCAACGCGACGACGTGGTGGTCGCCATGCGGCTCCTCGCGATGCGGCGCGTAGACGACCGCCGGGCGTTCTCGCCGCAGCGTGGCCACCAGCCGCGGCACCAGCGCGCCCAGATCCTCTTCGCGCGCGCGGCCGCCGTCGGGAAAGCCATAGAACTCGACGGTCGCACCGAGCCTCGCCGCGACCGCGCGCGACTCCGCTTCGCGGGTCGCCGCCAGCGCTCGCCGTGCATCGGGCGTCGTCGCGCCGCCATCGCTCGCCCCATCGGTCACCACCACGATGTGGACGGCGTCGCCGAGAGCGCGGTGGAGCAGGACCGTTCCACCCGGACCGATCAGCTCATCGTCGGGGTGCGGAGCCACCACGACGACGCGGCCGCGCAACGGTGGTGCGCAAAGCGGCTGCGGCGGCGGCGGCGGATCGAGGTAGGGCTCCATCGGCTCGAGTCTCCTGGCGCGAGCGTGCCGCGCGGCCGCAGCGTCAATAGATGTCGGAGTCGCCCATGTTGATGTAGAGCTCGCGGCTCGCCTGCTCGGGCGTGTAGTCCGAGTCGGCGAAGCGGCGGATGCAGAGGTTGAAGATCGAGGGGCGACTTGCGAAGCCCAGCGCTGCGAGATCGGCGAAGTGGCCGTGATCGGGCGGCGCCCAGGCGAGCAGGCTCTTCAGCGCCACGCCGCGCCAGCGCTGCGCCGCGCGGGCGGCGTCGGCCAGCAGCGCTCGCCACGTCGCGCGATCGCCAGGAGCGACGAGGAAATCGACCACGGGGACGAGGTCCTTGCGGAAGCCGTGCCACGAGAAGCCGTGCACCATGAAACCGCGCAGAGCGCCGTCGGGCCCCTGCGCCCGCAGCAGTCGATAGCGCGTCGATGGATGGTCGGCGTAGCGCCAGTTCCAGTAGCGGGCGCTGCGTCGCGCCGCGACTCCCATTGCGGGAGCGAGCGCCGTATCGAAGGCCTCGACCTCGCCGCCGAAACGCTCGACTTCCTCGACCTCGAGCCCGCCGTCGGGCCAGCGCGCCGCCACGTTCAGCGGCAGCTCCGATTCGAGCACGGGGCAGCGCACCGGCTCGTAGCCGCCGAGCTTCGTCCCGATCCGCAGCGCTTGCGGATTGGGGAACCCGTAGAGGAAGCGCACGTCGTCGCGCCGACCGAAGCGCTCGTACCAGGCATGCGAGAGCGTGAGGTAGACGCCGTTCTTGCGCAGCGAGGCGCGAAACTCCGGCGCGATGACGGTGTCGACGGCTTGCCCCAGGCGGAACTCGGCGTCGGGAAAGCGGAAGCGCGAGGGCATCGCCGTGAAGGTGCCGACCATCGCGCCGTCCGCTTCGGCCACCATGGTCGCGTGACCCTCCGGGTTGCCGGGGAAGGCCCAGCGCCAATGGGAGAGCGATCGCGGCACGAAGTCGGGGTTGCCGACGGCGAAGACGCGATTGAACAACCCGACGATCGCCGCCTCGTCGCCGTCGCGGTACTCGCGCACCGTGAAGCGCCGCTGCCCGGTCCGGTCCGCCGCATCCGTCTCGACCATCGTCCACTCCGTCATGCTCGACTGCTCGTTCAGCAACGCAGCCCGCGCTTCACCACTCGCGCGAGGTCGCGCCCCGCCGCGCCAAGCGCCGGCCCCGAGTGGCCCCGCCAGATCCGCAGCGCCTCTTCGAGTGCGCGCAGCAGGAGCCAGCTCTTCAGCACGAACGCGCCGCGCGCGCCGTGGCGGATCCGGTAGTAGCGGATCCGATTGCAGATCCATTCGCCCGCGAAGTCGCGGTACTGCGCCGTCGACTTCCCGAGGTGATGCAGGACTTTCGCGTCGACGACATAGCGGATCTTCAGGCCGCGCTCGTGCAGCGCCTGGCAGAACTCGACGTCGTTGTAGAAGAGCCACAGCCGCTCGTCGAAGCCGCCGATCGCATTCCACCACTCGCGGCGGATCAGCAGGCAGGCGCCGGGCGGCTGATCGACGTCGGCGTCGCCCTTGTGGTCGAAGTCCTCCATGAACCAGCGCCGCACCGAACGGCTGCGACCCCACCGCCGCTCGAACCACGAGTCGAACAGGAAGCCGTCCTGCAAGGTCGGGAAGCGCATGCAGTTGCGCTGGATCGAACCGTCGGGATTGACGAGCTGCGGCGCCGCGGCGCCGTACTCGGGGTGGTGACGCAGCAGGTCGACGAGTTTCTTGAGCGCGCCGGGCCGCACCTCGGTGTCGCTGTTGAGCAGCAGCAGCAGCGGCGCCGTCGCGAGCACCGCGCCCTGGTTGTTCCCGCGCGCGTAGCCCTCGTTGACGCCGTTGCGTTTGAGGATCACGGTCGGGAAGTCCTGCGCCACGAGGTCGGCGCTGCCATCGCGCGAACCGTTGTCGACGACGATGACCTCGAGCACGAGGCCATGCTCCTGCTGCACGACGCTTTGCAGGCAGCGCTCGAGCAGCGCGCGCGTGTTCCACGACAGGATCACCACCGAGACGTCGGGGAGCACGGCGGCACCGGCGGCGGCCGCTCCCGCGACGGGCGCCTCGCTCACGATTCCATCCCGGCGGGCAGATGCGAATCGGCCAGACGCGCCAGGAACTCGCGATCGCTGCCGATGTGGATGCTGCCCGTGCTCTTCTTCATGCGCCACGCGCCGAGCGGCTTCAGGTCCGGCAGGGAGAGCATGCGCACGTACATCTGGATCGGATCGAAGTGGTCCCACGTTCCCTTCGGGATCTCGAAGCGTGCACGCGAGTCGATGCGCCCCACCGCCAGCGAGTAGAGCGGGTCGGCGCTGAGTTCGACCACGTAGTGCGGCGTCGGGTCTTTCGGCACCAGGACCGGCGGGTCGACGACCTCGCCGAGATCGACCCAGTTCGAGAACTCGTGGGCGAGGTTCTGCGTCGGATGGCGGCGCACCCACTGCGTGATCGCGGCGCCGATGCGCCCGCCGAGCCAGCCGTAGTGCTTGTCGAGGTAGCGCTGCAGCGAGACGTCGTGCTTGCGCATCGCCTCCTCGGCGAACTGGCCGGCGCTCTTGTTGTAGAGGTGGACCATCTCCGACTCGGGCACCAGCGTCACGTCGCGCCCCGCTTCGCGCACGCGTCGCGAAAGGTCGCCATCCTCGTAGTAGAGCGGGAAGGTCTCGTCGAAGGGGCCGAGTCGGCGCGCGAAGTCGGCCGGCATCATGAAGGCGTATCCCGCCAGCACCGGCTCGTCCTGCTCGTGGTCGGCGCTCCAGATGCGCAGCGCATTCTTGCTGCGGCGCAGCGCGAAGGCCTCGGCGCGGCGTCGATTGCCCCGTCGCCACGCTTCGGCGAAGTGCATCGACAGGGTCGGCAGCTCGATGCGCGGCAGGAAGAAGAAGCGGTGCGCATCGAACCAGCCGCGCGGACCGACCTGGCCGGCGCGCGGATGGGAGTCGAGATGATGCGACAGCGCCGCCACGCAGCCCGGGACGATCAGCACATCGGGATTCAGGTAGAGCAGCTGGCGGCCGCGCGCGTGGCGGGTGCCGAGGTTGCAGCCGCCGCCGAAGCCGCCGTTCACCGGCGAGCGCACCACCGTGACGCCCTGCGCCTCGAGCGGCTTGAGCCACGGCTCCTGGTCGCTCGGGCTCTGGTTCTCGACGACGATCACCTCGATCGTCGCGGCGCCGCCATCGCGCCGGGTCACCTTCTCGCGCGCGAGGCCATCGACCAGCGTCTGCAGGTAGGCCCCGGTGTTGTAGTTGACGATGATCGCGGAGAGGTCAGGCAAGGAGGCGCTCCGCTCAGCCCGGAATGAGCCCCGGCGGCGGGCCGGAGGCGTGGTCGAGTCCCATCGCCTTCAGCTCCGCCGCGCGCTCGGCCCGTGTCGGCCACGGCAACGGCTCGGAAGTGAAGGTGTGGTCGATGTGGATCATGCCGACGCGTCGCTCGTGCTGCGCGATCTCGAAGCGCGTCCCGAGCGACTGCGAGTGGTAGACGTGCAGCGCGCGCTCGTCGGTCAGGTAGGCGGTCAGCGAATACTCCGCCGCCAGCAACGGCAGGCGCTGCAGCGCGATCTGCACCCGCCAGCGCCCGCGCTTGCACGGTGCCGCGAAGCCCGACAGCGTGCTCCCGATCCCGCAGACCATGATCTGGTCGAGGCGGTCGATCGAGCAGCCGACCGTGATGCCGGGCAGGTCCTGCGGCAGCTCGTAGTCGATCTCGACCACGACGTCCTTCAGCAGCTGGGCGCGCGCGACTTCGATGCCGGTATGCGGGTCGCGCAACCTCGAACCGAGGATCACCGGCATCGCATCGGGCGGCGGCAGGCTCTCGGCGTCATCGGCGCCGCCGGCGGCCGGAGCCGCGCCCGCCTGGCGCGCCGCCGACTCGGCGCGCAGCGCCTCGTACCCCTCGGCGCGACCGAGCACGCTGTGGGTCGAGCGGCGCCCCCGCTCGAAGTTCGAGTAGGCCAGCACCACGTCGCGCGACGGCGCCTCGACCTCGATGCGACCGTCCTTCACCCATAGCGCGCGCTCGCAGATCTCCTCGACGTGGAACATCGAGTGCGAGCAGAAGAGGATCGTCTTGCCGCGCGCCTTGAAGCTGACGATGCGGTCGACGCAGCGCTTCTGGAAGTGCAGGTCACCGACCGCGAGGATCTCGTCGATGATCAGGATGTCGGGGTCGATCGCGGTGGCGACCGAGAAGCCGAGCCGCATCACCATGCCCGACGAGTAGGTGCGGATCGGCTGGTCGATGAACTTGCCGAGCTCGCTGAACTCGATGATCTCGGCGACCTTCGCCTCGATCTCGGCGCGCGGGTAGCCGTTCACGATGCCGTTCAGCACGATGTTCTGGCGGCCGCTGAAGCCGGGATAGAAGCCGGTGCCGAGCTCGAGCAGGCTCGCGACGCGGCCGTTCGTGGTGAACTCGCCGCTGCTCTGCAGCGTGGTCCCGGCCAGCACCTTGAGCAGCGTCGACTTGCCGGCGCCATTGCTGCCGACGACACCGAGCGTGCTGCCCTTCTTCACCGAGAAGGAGACATCGACGAGGCCACGGACCTCGCGGTGGAGCTTCTTGCGCAGCAAGACCTCCTTCACGCGATCGAAGGGCCGGTTGTAGAGGCGGTAGGTCTTGGTGAGGTGGTCGGCGCGCAACGCGAAGTCGGGGTCGGCGGTCACGACAGCGTCGGCAGCGGCGGAGCTCGCGGGCTTGCGGCGATCGGCAGCCATCGCGTCAGACCTCGTCCGCGAAGTGGCCCTTCCAACGATGGAAGCAGCCATGGCCGAGGATGAAGGTCGCGACCGCGATCGCCGCGAAGATCGCGACCGAACGTAGCGGGAAGGACTCGCCGAGCTCGTAGGGGAAGCAGCCGCGATAAATCGCGAGCAGGTGGTAGAGCGGGTTCCATTGGATCGCCGACGCGACCCACGGCACGTCCGTCGTCTGCCGTGCGATCGTCTCGATCTTGTAGAAGACCGGCGTGAAGAACATCCACACCAGGGTCGCGAGCGGGATCACCTGTCCGACGTCGCGCACGAAGACGTTGACCGCCGCCAGCAACATCCCGAGGCCGGTCACGAAGATCCACTGCAGCACCACGGGCACCGGCAACCAGACCAGGTAGCGCAGCCAATGCCAGTTCTGCTCGACCGGCGTGCCCGATGCGAAGAGCATCACGCACGCATAGAGCGGCACCAGCAGCAGCAGCCCGATCGCCATCTGGAAGAAGCTGACCAGCGTCGTGTAGGTCGGCAGCAACTCGGACGGGAAGGCGACCTTCTTGATGAGGTTGTTGTTCTCGACCACGACCGGCGTGCAGCGGTTCAGCGCGTCGACCGTGCAGATCCACGGTAGGATCCCGGACGCCATGAAGATCGTGGCGACCCACCCCTCACCGATCGCGCCCGGGACGGCCGCCGCTTCGGCGGTGCGCAGGTGGACACCGAGCATCTTCGAGAAGACCAGCCCGTAGACCGCGAGCAGCAGCGCCGGATGGAGCAGCGGCCAGAGCTTGCCGAGCAGCGACCCTTCGTAGCGCGCCGCCAGATCGCGCCGCACGAAGGCGCGCACGAGGTCGGCATGCCGAATGGCCACGGCGGGGAAGCGGAAAGCGCTGGTCAGGAACGATGGCATCGCGGGGAGCGGTGATCCGAAAGAGGTGAAGGAACTGCGGGCGCCGCGCGCCGCCGAGTGACGCTCATCGGCCGGGCGCGGCGGGGCGCTCAAAGGGCGCTTCGTCGACCCAGGCCAGGTGGCGGGCCAGCGCCGCGGTGACCGACTCTGGCGTCAACGTTCCCGGGCCGGCTTCAGCGAACAGCCGCACCGCGATTCCTTGCGACTCGAGCTGCTCGACGAACGACTCGAGCGGGGCGAGAGGATAGCGCGGGTCGCCATCGCCATGGACCAGCGCGACTCGGCGTCCGAACTTCACGGCGTTCGCCGTCCAGTCCTTCAAAGTGGCCGGCGCATACCCGCCCTCGAACAACACGGCGCCGCGCACCCACTGCGGGTTGCGCATCGCGATCGCGAAGCCGAGTCCGGCCCCCTGACCGGAACCCGTCACGTAGATGCGCTGCGGATCGACGTTGGCACGCCTGCGGAAGTCATCGAGCGGCAGCACGATCTTTCGCTGCGCCATCCGGAATCCGTCGACGAAGTCGGCCGGACTGCCGAAGAACGCGAAACGTTCGGGCGCGATCATCTGCGGGCCGCCTGGCGCGAAGAGCGCGAAGCCATGCGCCGCGCAGAACGGCTCGAAGTAGCGGCGGGCGTAGTCGGCCCGCTCCGCACCGTAGGGATGAAGGACGATCAGCAGCGGCCTCGAGGTGGCGGCGGCCGCCGGATCGGCCGGAGGCGGCGGGATGAACTCGTACGGCGCGATCAGCTCCGGATAGGAATCGCGCAGCGCTTCGTGCAGCGTGATCGCGCGATCGCGCAGCGGCACGAAGCGAGGATCGGCGCGCAGCCGGTCGAGGTCGGGATCGGACAGCAGGTTCTGCAGGCGCTGCGGATGGACCGTGTAGCCGCACGTGACCGCCTGGTCGAGCGCCGCGAACCCGGCATCGAGCTCCCCCACGCGCGCGTGACCGCACGCCGCGTTGTAGTGCAGCAGATAGAGGTCGGGATCGTCGGCGAATCGCACCGCAAGCTCGGCCAGCACGGCGAGCCCGTCGCGCTCCTTGCCCGCGGCGATCGCCTGCACCGCCGCGACGTAGCCTTCGCGGTCCTGGATCGAGACGACGTCCTGCGCGGGCGAAGTGTCTTCCTGGGCCGGCGCGCGAGGCGCGGCGAGGAGGCCGAGCATCGCCACGGCGAAGGCACGGAGGTGCAAGCGCAGCGCGTTCTTCGAAAGCACGGTCACCACTCCACTCGCTCGAGATGAACGGCCGCGTGGGCCGGGAAATGGAGCTCCGTTTCGAGCCGCTTCACGAACGCGCTCGCGGAGGCCGATTCGCCATGCACGACAAAACTCTGCTGCGGCGGCGCCGGCATTCCGCGCAGCCACCGGATCAGCTCGTCGGAGTCGGCGTGGCCCGACAACCCCGGCACCTCCTCGACGCGGGCCAGCACCGGAATGTCCTGGCCATGCATGCGCAGCGTCCGCGCGCCGTTCTTGAGCAGCCGCCCGCGCGTGCCATCGGCCTGGTAGCCGGAGATCACGATGGCGTTGGCGGGATCGGGCAGCAGTCGACGCAGATGGTGCAGCACGCGCCCGCCCGCCAGCATGCCGCTGCTCGAGATGATGATCCGAGGACCCGCCAGCGAGTTGAGCCGCATCGACTCGTCGCGCGTCGAATGCAGGTAGACGCCGCTGCCGAACAGCGGGCCGCTCGCCTTCGAGAACTCGACCGCTTCGAGGCCCGACTCCTCGGCGAAGGTCTGGTAGATGCGCGTCGCCTCGACCGCCATCGGGCTGTCGAGGTGGATCGCGAGTTCGGGGGCCTGACCGCTGCGCATCAACTCGCGCAGGATGACCATCAACTGCTGCGCACGGCCGACGGCGAACGCCGGGATGAGGACGACTCCGCGCCGCTCGACCGCGCGGTGGAGGATCTGCGCGAAGGAGGGTCCGGGCCCCTCGGTCGGGTGCAAACGGTCGCCATAGGTCGATTCGACGATCAGCAGATCGCAGGCGGGCGGCACCTCCGGATCGGGGACGAGCGGCGCGTTGTAACGGCCGACGTCACCGGAGAAGAGGAGCCTGCGCTTGCCGTGACCTTCGTCGACCACGCACTCGACCTGCGCCGAGCCGATGATGTGGCCCGCCTGGTGGAACCGGCAGCTCACCCCGCGCAGCGGCTCGAACCAGACGCCGTAGTCGAACGTCCGCAGTCGCCGCGAGACCGCCTCGGCGTCGGCGACGGTGTAGAGCGGCAACGCCGGATGGTGCTTCGAATAGCCCTTCCGGTTGGCGTACTCCGCATCTTCTTCCTGGAGCGCCGCCGAATCGCGCAGCAGCAACCGCGCGAGGTCGGCCGTCGCTGGCGTGCACCAGACCGGCCCGCGGAAGCCGAGGCGCTCGAGGCGCGGCAACCAGCCCGAGTGATCGATGTGGGCATGGGTCAGCACCACCGCCGCGAGCGCCGCCGGATCGAACGAGGGCGGCTCCCAGTTGCGAAGCCGCAGCGGCTTCAGGCCCTGGAAGAGCCCGGCATCGATCAGCAGCCGCCGATCGTGCGCCTCAAGGAGGAAGCGGGAGCCGGTGACCGTGCCAGCGGCGCCATGGAAGGAGAGCGAGGCCATGCGCGGACGATAAAGCGTGCTAAACCTTTTGCTTCACCTCGGGTTCCGGAGTTTCTCCGATGTCGCGACACCGCCATCTCGCGCTGCTGCTCCTCCTTGCCGTTTCCTGGTGCGCGATGGCGGGCCCGGCGGTCGCGGCAGACGGAGCCACCGACGGGCGACTGGTGGTGCGGCTGCGCGCTCCGCCGGCCCGGGCAGAGCTCGGCGCCACGGCGCTCGCCTCCTTCGATCGCGCCTGCCTTGCGCTCGGCGTCGAGACGTTGCGACCGCTGGTGCCCGCTCGCAAGACCCCGCGCCTCCAGGCTGACGCGTTCGCAGCCCTCGGCCTCGATCGCATCGTCCGCCTCGAAGTCCCGCCGACCGATCGCGAGCGCATCCGTGCCGAGCTCGCCCGCTGTCCCGAAGTCGAGCGCGTCGATCTCGCCGGCGGCGCGCAGGCCGCGAAGACGCCCAACGACCCGCTCTGGAACAGCCAGTGGCCGCTGCAATCGGCCAAGCTCGACATGCAGAAGGCATGGAACCGTGTCACGGACGCCAGCGGAGTGACCCTGGCGGTGCTCGACAGCGGCGCCGACCTGGGCCACTCCGACTTCCGCAGCAATCGCTGGATCAACTTCGGCGAGATCGCTGGCAACGGCATCGACGACGACGGCAATGGCTACGTCGACGACCGCTTCGGCAACGACTTCGTCAACGACGATGGCGACCCCGCGGACGATTTTGGCCACGGCACCGAAGTGGCCGGCGTGCTCGCGGCCGTCGGCGACAACGCGATCGGAACGTGCGGCGTCTGCTGGAAGGCCGAAGTGATGACCTGCAAGGTGCTCGACGCCACCGGCTTCGGCACGTTCGACCAGATCGCCGAAGGGATCATCTACGCGGTCGACGAGGGCGCGCGCGTCGCCAACATGAGCTTCGAGACGCCGACCGATGACGCCACCTTGCGAGCCGCCGTCGACTACGCGCGCGCGGCCGACGTCGTGCAAGTCGCTGCGGCAGGCAATCAGGGCGATCGCACGCGCCAGTACCCGGCCGCGTACGTCGGGGTGCTGGCGGCCATCGCCACCGACAGCAGCGACGCTCGTTGGAGCGGCTCGACGTTCGGAACCTGGTGCGACCTCGCGGCGCCGGGCGTCAGCGTCCTCACCCTGCGCAACGGGGGCGGCACGACCACGGTCACCGGCACCTCCTTCGCCGCGCCGCACGTCGCCGGCGTCGCGGCGTTGATGCGCAAGCTGAACCCGAACCTCGATCGCGAGGGCGTCGAACTCACGCTCTGCTACAGCGCCGAAGACTTCGGGACGGCCGGCTTCGACGAAGAGTTCGGCTGGGGCCGCCTGCACGGCGACCACGCGCTCGATCTTTCCGTCTCGCTGCTCGCTTCGGTGCCGCGCGTGCAGGACGGCGGCACCTTCACGCTGGCGCTCGACTCTTCGGCGGATGCCAACGACCTCTATTTCCTCTTCCCGAGCTTCAGCGGGCGGACGCCGGGATTCGCGCTCGCCGACTACGACCCGCTCGACGTGCGCGTGTTTCCTCTCAACGAGGATTGGCTGTTCGACTACGTGCTGATCGCGCCGAGCAACCCCTTCTTCCTGGGGTTCCAGGGCACGCTCGACGGCGCCGGCTTCGCCACCGCGTCGGTCGACCTGCCGCCCCACGCGTTCGAAGGCAGCGCGCTCGACTTCGGCTTCGTGACGTTCGATCCCAACGACCTCGCCCACATCCAAGGAGTGTCGGCGGCGGCTCGCGTGTGGATCGACTGACGACTCGTCTGAGAGCGCACCGCGATCGCGACCCACGGTGGAGCGCTTGAGCGGTTCGGAGCGAGCCGCTACAAGGTTTCCCTCGCGCCGCGGAGAGGCGCATGAAGGAGCCTCGAATGCTGCAGTCGACTCTGCTCTTGCTGGACTCGAACAAGAACATCGCCTTCCTCGAGGGCTTCGTTCAGGACTACGGCTTCTGGGCGCTCACCTTGTGCTGCCTGGTTCCGATGTTCGCGTTCGTCGGCTACGTGCTCTGGTACGACGCGCGCCAGGCGAAGGCGCACCACCACAACCACTGACCTGGCACCGATCGGTCGCCGGCGAAACGACGCCGCGATCCGAGGTCCAGCTCCAACGCGCAGGCCCGACCCAAGCGGCATTTGCCAGCTCGGATCGGGCCTGCGGCGTTGCGGGGAGGACCGGACGGAACAGGTCGGTCGGAGTCAGGTCGGTCGGTCGGAGGTCGGTCGGAGGTCGGGTCGGTCAGCGCCAGATGATCTGGAAGCGATTGGCGCTCTTGCACTTGGGGCATTCGTAGGTCGGGTTGTCCTGCCCTTCCTTGAGCTTGGCGAGGAACTCGCGCTCGCAGCGTCCGCAGAAGAGCACCGTGACGTTGCGCACTGCGTCGAGGGGCCGGCCAGTCTCGAGGTAGGGCTTCACGCACGATCTCCGAAGGGGGGTGGGGTTGCGCGGACAGGAGCGGGGGGCAGAACCGCGACGGGAGCGCAGTGGGACTGAAGTCGAAGGCAGCGGAATGTACTCCGCATGGCGGCGGCGGCTACCCGATGCATCCGATTCGGAGCAGGAATCCTCTTCCCATCGCGCGGTTTCCCGCCGCAAGGCTCTCAGGTCGCGCTAGCGCGCCGGCAACGCCACCGCGGCGGCGGCCCCCACCAGCTCGACGCCGGCCCCGAGCTCCGCTCGCACCGAGAAGATCGCGAGCGCCGGCGCGGGATCGCCGAGTTCGGCGAGCGGCAGCTCGATCGTCGCGCGCCCGTCGACGAATTCGAACTCGCGCGCGACCAGCTCGGCACCGCGCGCGTGGCCGCCGGCGATCTTGCGCTGCGGCGAGATCCCGAGCCGACCCGGCAGCCGACTGCCGCTGACGACGATGGGCCTTCCGTCGAACGTCTCGAGTTCGACCTCGAGCCGCACCACGCGCCGCCGCTCCATCACGATCAGCTCGGGCCGCACCGCCACATGGTGCGCTCGCGCCAGGTTGGCCACCGGCGCACCGCGCGACTCGCCGTGGCGCTCGCGTCCGACCGGTCGCACCGGCAACGAATCGGACAGCGTCGCGCGCGGCAGCCAGCCCTCGATCCGCACGTGCACCAGTCCGTCGCTGCGCGCGCCATCCTCGAGCACCTCGACGGGCGTGCCCTGCCAGAGCTCGCCTAGTTCGCCGCCGAGGTCGCAGGCGGGCACGGCGGCCGCCGCGAGCGCGACGCGTGGCTGCGCCACCGCAAGGCGGATCGGGCTATCTTCCGGTTCCTCCGGCGACCCGGACTCCTGTGAAGACGCCGTCGCGGCAAAGAGCGCCGCGCCAACGATTCCTCTCCCCGCAAGCCAGGTGCGAAGCCCATTCATGCGTCGACCCTCCGCTTCGATCATGATCACGACGGCGCTGCTCGCCAGCGCGTGCGCACCGTCGACGCCTGCTCCGCCGCAAAATCCCGCCACCGCGGCCCCATCTTCCGCCGCCCCGTCCAGGAACGTGGTGATCATCACGCTCGATACGACGCGGCGCGATGCCATAGGATTCCTCGGGCGCAGCCCCTCGATCACCCCGAACCTCGATGCGCTCGCGGCGGAGAGTGCCGTCTTCACCGACGCTTACACAGTGACACCGCTGACGCTGCCCGCGCACGCCTCCCTCCTCACGGGGCTCCACCCCGCGAGCCACCACCTGCGGGACAACTCGGTGGCGGCGTTGCCCGCGGCGGCCGCGACTCTCGCCGAGGTCCTGAAAGAGGCGGGCTATCGCACCGCGGCCGGAGTCGCAGCGATCGTCCTCGACGCGAGCTATGGCCTCGCCCAGGGTTTCGAGGTCTATCGCGATCCGCCGCGCGACCCGGCCCGCCAGCGCGTCTTCATCGGCGAGATGCGTGGCGACGCCATGGTCGATCAAGCGCTGCGCGACCTGCCCACCCGCTCGCCGTACTTCTATTGGCTGCACTTGTTCGACGCGCACTACCCGTACGACGCTCCGGGCAGCCAGCCGCGGCCGGCCACCACCGAAGCGGAGGCGCAGGTCGATCGGCGCCGCCTCTACTACGAGCAGATCGCCTGGCTTGACCGCCAGATCGGGCGCTTCCTCGACGCCCTGCGCTTGCTCCCCGGTTGGGACGAGACGATCGTCGTCGTCGCCGCTGACCACGGCGAAAGCCTGCTCGACGGCATCGAGCCGACTCACGGCTGGTTCGTCTACGACGTCACCATGCGCATCCCGCTGCTGATCCGTTTTCCTGGCGGGAAGCCACGCCACATCGACACTTCGGTCTCGCTGATCGACGTGATGCCGACGCTGCTCGACCTGCTCGGCATCGCGCGCCCCGACTTGCGCTTCGACGGCGAGAGCCTCGCGCCCTTGGTGCGCGACGGCGCCGAGGAGATCTCCGGCCGCGCGGTGTCGATGGAGTCGTGGTACGGGTGGTCGAGCTTCGGCTTCGCGCCGATGGAGGCGTGCGTGCAGGACGGCTTCAAGTACGTCCGCTCGCGGCGCGAACGGCTCTACGACCGACGCCCCGGCGGCGGCGGCGAGCAGACCAACCTCTTCACGGCCGAGGATGCACGCGCGCGCGGCCTCGCGGCGCGGCTCGACCGGCAGGCCGCCGAACCGGCGCAGCCGCTCGACGCCCACGGCGTGACGCTCGACGATGCTCGCCGCGCGGAGTTGATGGCGCTTGGCTACGTCAACGCCTCCGTCCGCGATTTCGGCACGCGGCCGGACTTCGCCGCGCTCGAGGATCCCGAGGACCATCCCGAGATCGTCTTCATGCTCGAAACGGTCATCACCGCGTTCGCCGAAGGCGACATGGAGCGCGCCGCGAAGCCGCTGCGCGTCGTGTGCGAGCAGATGCCGAAGTCGATGTTCGCCCACGAGATGCTCGGCGCCGTGCTCATCGCCGGCCGCAAACCCGCCGACTGGGACGAAGCGGAGAAGCACCTGCGCACGGCGATCGAACTCGACTTCCAACGCAGCAAGGCGCACTACAACCTCGGCCTGCTGCTGATGCGGCGGATGGGCGCCATGCGCGACCCGGAGCAGGCGCGGGTCCTCCGACTGCGCGCGCTCGAGAGCTTCCGCTGCGCCCTCGAAGGCGACTCGAACTCGCCGGAAGCGATGGCCAATCTGGCCTCGCTGGCCCGGATCGAAGCCGATTCGCTCCCGGTCGCCGCGCGCCTGCAACGGCTCGCGCTCTATGACGAAGCGGCCAAGGCGTGCGCGCGGTTCCTCGTGGAGCTCCCCGAGGGGCATGCGGACCGCCAGAAGTTCGAGCAGCTGCGGGCCGATATCGAAGCGGGCCGGGAAAAAGCGGCCGCAACGCCCGCCGCCCCAGCCGGGAACGGAGGGCTATAGTTCCCGCGCGCTGTTGGGACTCGCGGCCGCAGACCCCCACTTCCGGTGATCGACCCCCATGAAGGTTCTGCTCGCCTATCCGCCCGACCGCACGCCGCCGATGATCCCGTACTCGAGCCTCGCGCAACTCGCGGCGGTGCTCAAGCACGCCGGTCACACGGTTTCGGTCCGCGACGTCAACGCCGAGACCTTCGCGTGGCTGAACCAGCGCGAGCGGCTGCAGGGCTACCACGACTACGCGCGCGGCCAGCTCGCGGCGTTGGAACAGAAGCCGGTGCTCGACGCCAATGAGCGCGGCATCTACCGCTTCCTCGCCCCGCTGATGGCGGCGCCGCGCGAATCGTTCCTCTTCGCACCCGAGGCGGCGCGCATCATGCGCGACCCGGCCCGCTTCTATGACCCCAAGCAGTTCAACCGCGCCTTCGATTCGCTGCAGACGATGATCCGGCTGGCATCGGCCGCCAACCCGATCTTCGACCCCGAGAACCGCTTCTTCCTGCAGCAGACGCTGAACGCGCTGGCGCAACCGTCCGGCGATCCGATCTCGGACGCCTACGCCAACGGCATCGTCGATTCGCTGCTGGCCGAGCAGCCGCAGCTGATCGGCTTCACGCTGCCGTTCAACTTCCAGTTCTTCGAGATGCTGAAACTCGCCAAGGCGATCAAGCAGCGCGCGCCGCACATCAAGATCGTGATCGGCGGGCCGACGGTGAACGACTACGCCTACCGCCTGTTCGCGAGCGCCGACCTCGCGCCCTACATCGACTTCGGCGTGGCGGGCGAAGGCGAGCGGGCGATCGTGGCGCTGGCGGCGGCGCTGGAACAGGGCAGCGGCTTCGAGCAGGTGCCCAACCTCTGGTGGTTCGAAGGCGGCGAAGTGAAGCGTTCGACGCTGCCTCCCGACGTCCCCGACCTGAACGAGTTTCCGTCCCCTGACTTCAGCGGCATCGCCTTCGACCTCTACCTGACGCCGGCGAAGGTCGCCAACCTGCAGACCTCGCGCGGCTGCTACTACGGCAAGTGCACCTTCTGCGGCGACGGCTTCCGGCGCAACTTCCGGATGCGCGCCCCCGACCGCGTCTACGCCGACATCAAGCAGATCCACGTCGATTGCGGCGTCGACCACTTCCTGTTCTGGGATTCGCTGGCGCCGCCGAAGACGCTGAAACACGTCGCCCAGCAGATCGCCGCGAACGGCGACCCGATCTACTGGTTCGCCGAGACCAAGTTCGAGAAGCCCTACGCCAATCCGCAGCTGATGGAGACACTCGCCAAGGGCGGCTGCCGCTTCCTGCAATTCGGCTTCGAATCGGCCAAGCAGCGCGTGCTCGACCTGATCGACAAGGGCAACGACCTCGAGCGCGTCGACGTCATCCTCGAGCTGATGAAGCGCAACGGCATCAAGGCGGGGCTGTCGTGGTTCATCGGCTTCCCGACCGCGACGCCGGACGATGACGTCCACACCTACGACTTCGTCACGCAGCGCGCCGATCGCATCGGCATGTCGGTCTACACCGGCACCTTCTTCCTCGGCCGTGACACGCTCGTCTTCACCAACCCCGACCGCTTCGGCGTCAAGATCCTCGAACGCGAGGACGGCTCGGTCGACTACGAGATGAAGGACGGCTCGCAGCACTACGACCGCAGCGAACTCGACCTCGCCTTCCGCGCGCGCGGCGACCTGCCGCTGCTGAATCACGGCGGCTACCTGCTCTACGCGACGCATCGCCAGGACCTGCAGCACCAGATCACCTCGGCCGGCCGTTCCGGGCCGATGAGCAAGGATGTCGCCGACATCGACCGCCGTCGCCTCGCGCTGACCGACGGCGTCAGCCTGAGCCGCTTCCGCTTCAACGCCTTCGCGCTCGACGAGGCGGGCTTCGCGATGCCGGCGCACGTCGCCCACAACGAGAAGACCGGCCTGTGCTACTCGCTCGAAGAGGTGGAGTCGGCGATCGTGAGCCTCGCCGATGGCCAGCGCACGACGGCCGCGATCCTCGGCGCGCTCTCCGGACGCTTCGAGCATGCGCGCGAGCGCGTGTGCCGCTTGATCGATCGCGGATTGCTGTGCGTCGTCGCCGAGGTGCCCTCGTTCGTCGGGGCCGATGGCCGCCCTTGATCGCTTCGGCGCCGGCCCGCAAGCTGGCGCCATGAACCTCTCCTCGCTCGCCCGCATCGCCCGCGTCGCCCGTGGCCTGCTGCCGATGGTGATGCTCGTCAGCTGCGGCGATCGCGACTTGAGAACGGAACCTGCGGCGTTTCGCGTCGCGCTGTTGCTGGCCGGCCCCGAGAACGACGAAGGGTGGAACCAGTCGGCGTTCGAGGGGCTGCAGCGGATCGAGCGCGAACTCGGCGCCACGGTGCGCAAGGTCACCGCCACCAACGCCACCGAGATCGACCAGGCGCTGGCCGCCGCGGCGAAGAATGGCTTCACGCTGGTCTTCGGCCACGGCTTCGAGTTCAACGCCCCGGCCGCCAAGGCGGCTGCCGCGTTCCCCGAAGTGAGCTTCGCGACGACCGGCGGCACCGCGACGGCCGCGAACCTCGCCACGCTCGTCCTGCGCAACGAGGAGGCCTCCTACCAGCTCGGCGTCCTCGCGGGTCACCTCACGCGCAGCGGCGTGCTGAGCTCGCTGCACGGCGAAGCGTTCGAACCGGTGAAGCGCGTCGCAGCGGCGTTCGCGAGCGGCGCGCGTTCGGTGCGCGCGGACGTGCGCATCCTCGAGGAGTACCTCGGCAGCTGGGAAGACGCGGTGCTGGCCAAGGAGAAGGCGCTGGCGCATGCGGCAGCGGGCGCCGACGTCTTCTTCCAGAACGCCGATGCCGCCGGCGCCGGCATCTTCGAGGCGTGCCGGACCAAGGGCGCGCTCGCGTTCGGCTGCAACCGCGACCAGACCGCGAAGGCGCCCGATGTGGTCGTGGCCAGCGCGGTCGCCGAGATCCCCAAGCTGATGATCGAGTTGGCGACCGAAGCGCGCGCCGGCCGGTTCCACGGCGGGGCACGCAGCTTCGGACTGGCCGAAGGGGACGTGCGCATCGCCTTCAATCCCGCGCTCGCCGATCGCGTCCCCGCTGCAGCGCGCGCCGCGATGGAGACCGCGGCGGCGGCGATCGTGAGCGGCAAACTCGTGGTCGGGGCACCGTGACGGACGCGCCGCCGACAGGCCGCGCCCCATGACGAACGCCGCCCTCGCGTTCGTCGGCGTCGGCAAGCGCTTCGGCACGCGTACCGTGCTGGAGCAGGTCGACGTCGAGCTGCGCGCCGGCGAGATCCACGCGCTGCTCGGCGAGAACGGCGCCGGCAAGACCACGCTGGTCCGCATGGCGCTCGGCCTCGTGTCGCCCGATGTCGGGGAAGTGCAGATCGACGGCGTCGCGACGCCGATCCCGACGCCGGCCGTGGCGCGCGCGCTCGGCATCGGGATGGTGCACCAGCACTTCGCCCTCGCGGAAGGACTCACCGTCGCGGAGAACCTGCGGCTCGCCGACGCACCGCGCACGTGGCGGCGACGATCGTTCGAAGCGACCGCGCGCGCAAAGCTTCAGAGCGCGGGCCTCGAAGTCGACCCCGCGGCGCGCGTCGGCGACCTGCCGGTCGGCATGCGCCAACGTCTCGAGATCGCCAAAGCGCTGGCGCAGGCGCGCCGAGTCCTCCTGCTCGACGAGCCCACCGCGCTGCTCACCCCCGGCGAAGCGACGCGCCTCTTCGTCGAACTCGAGGAGCTGCGCAGCCGCGGCCTCGCCATCGCGCTCATCACCCATCGCCTCGAAGACGCGCTGCGGGTGGCGCAACGGATCACGGTGCTGCGTCAGGGGCGCGTCACGCTCGCCGGAGCGCGCGCCTCGGTCGACGCCGCCGATGTCACCCGCGCGCTGTTTGGTGGCGCCGCCGCCGCCGTTCCCGACGCCGTTCCATCCAGTGGCGCGGGACCGGTGCGGATCACCTGCCGCGGCCTCGCGGGCGAGCGCTTCGGGCCAATCGACCTCGAAGTCCGCGGCGGCGAGGCGGTGGTGCTGACCGGCGTCGATGGCCAGGGTCAGGCGGAGCTGCTCGAGACGATCGCCGGCGTGGTGCGCGCGCCACGCGGCCGCTGTGAAGTCGCCGCGGGACCGCGCGCCTTCGTCAGCGGCGATCGACGCCGCCACGGTCTCGCGCTGTCGCTCTCGATCGCCGAGAACGTCGCGCTCGCGCCGGCGACCTTCGCACGCCAGTGGTTCACCCGATCGCAACTGCTCGAAGCCGCCGCGCCGCGTCTCGCGCGCTTCGACGTGCGCGCCGAATCGCCATGGCAGCCGGCCGCCGAGCTTTCGGGCGGCAACCAGCAGAAGGTCGTCCTCGCGCGCGAGCTCGCTGGCGCGCCGCAAGTGCTCCTCGCCGAGAATCCGACCCGCGGCCTCGACTTGCAGGCGACCGCCTTCGTGCATGCACAGCTGCGGACGGCCGTCGAGAGCGGCGCGGCGCTGCTGCTCGCCACCACCGACCTCGACGAGGCGCTCGCGCTGGCGACGCGCCTCTTCGTGCTCTTTCGTGGCGAGCTGCACGAGTGCGCCGTGTCGCGCGACGCGGTCGCAGAACGGCTCGCTTCGCTCGCGGCCGCCGCCGCGCAAACCGCATGAGCTTCCAGATTCGGTGGCGACCGTGGGTTGTGGCCGCCGGCGCGATCGCGCTCGCGCTCCTGCTGCTCGCCCTTCAAGGGTTGCCGCCGCTGCGCGCGGCGCAGTTGCTGATCGGTGGCGCGATGGGCGATCGCGACGCCTGGAGCACGACCGCGCGCGTGGCGACCCCGCTGCTGCTGTGCGCGGCCGGCGTCGCGCTCGCGTTTCGCTGCGGGCTGTGGAACATCGGCGCCGAAGGACAGCTGCTGGTCGGCGGGCTCGCCGCCGCATGGGCCGGTTCGGCGAGCGGCCACTGGCTGCCGGCGCTGCTCGCCGGCGCGCTCGCCGGTGCGATCTGGGCCGCCGTGCCGGCGCTGCTGCGCGTGCGCCGCGGCGTGCCCGAGGTTCTCTCCACGCTGATGCTGAACAGCATCGCGCTCGAACTGCTGCGCTGGCTGGTGACCGGGCCGCTGCAGGAACCGACCCATCAGTTCCCGCAGACCGCGACGCTGCCGACGACGGCATGGCTCCCCGAGTTCACGCTCAGTCGCACCGGCGCGCTGCATCTGGGGCTTCCGCTCGCGCTCCTCGCGACGGCCGGCGGCGGCCTCTTCCTGGCACGGACGCGCGCTGGATTGCTGCTACGTGCAGGCGCCGAGGCGCCGCTGTTGGCGAAGGCGTGCGCCTTCCCGCTCGACCGCGCGCGCGTGGTGGTGTTCAGCGTCGCCGGCGCGCTGGCGGGCCTTGCAGGCGCGAGTGACGTCGCCGGCGTGGCGCGCGCGGCCGATCGCTCGCTGGCGCAGGGACTCGGCTACGCCGCTGTCGCCGCCGCGCTGCTCGCCGGGCTGCGCTTCGCGTGGCTCGCGCCCGCTGCGCTCCTCTTCGCGGCATTGCAAAGCGGGACGGCGGCGCTGCAGTGGGCCGAGAACCTGCCTGGAGTCGATCGCTTCGGGCTGCTCCTGCAAGGAGTCGCGATCGTCGCCGTCCTGGTCGCAGCCGGCGGCACCCGCCGCGTTGGCACGCCGCCATGAACGAACTCCTCGCCCAATGGCTGCGCCTCGCCCTGCCGCTGGTGCTGGCGACCACTTCGGAAGTCGTCGCCGAACGCGCCGGAGTGGTGAACCTCGCGCTCGAAGGAATGATCCTCGCGGGTGCGCTGGCGGCGTGGCTGGTGGCGGCGGGTGGCGGCGCAGCGGCGCTGGGACCGGCGCTCTTGGTGGCGCTGCTGACGGGCGTCGCGCTGGCGGCGCTGTTCGCGCTGCTGGTCGTGAAGCTGCGCGCGTCGCCGATCGTGGCCGGCACCGCGCTTCACTTCGCCTGCCTCGGCGCGACCGGACTCCTCTTCGAGCGCGCCCGCGGCAGCGCTGGCGTCACCACCTTCGCCGAGCTCTCCCCATCGGTGGCCGCGCTCCCGTACGTCGTCAGCGTGCTGCTGGTCGGCGCGACCTTCCTCTTCCTCGATCGCACGCGCGCGGGCCTCGCGGTGCGCGCCGCCGGCGAAAGCCCGATGGCGCTGCGCGCCGCGGGTGGTTCGCCGGAACGGGCGCGCACCCTCGGATTGCTGGTCGCCGGCGCGCTCGCTGGTCTCGCGGGAGCGAGCCTCACCACCGTCCTCTCGGGCACCTTCGTCGAGGGAATGTCGGCCGGCCGCGGCTTCCTCGCGCTCGCGCTCGTGCTCTTCGCCCGCTGGCGGCCGCTGGGTGCGTTGATCGCCGGCCTCTTCGTCGCGGCGCTCTTCACGCTGGAACTGCGGCTGGGCGCCGCAGCCGCGAGCGACGGCGGCGCCACCGTCTTCCTGCTGCGCGCGCTCCCCTACGCCGCCACGATCGCAGCGCTCGCCGTCACCGGAGTGCGCGACCGCGCCGCGCCGGGCGCGCTGAACCAGCCGCTCGACGAGACGGGGTAACGTCGCGCCATGCAGAGGCGCGATCCAGAGCAGGTGGTGCGTGATGTGGCGCGCGCAGTCGCGGCCGCGGGCGGGCGCGCGTGGCTGGTCGGCGGCGGCGTGCGCGACCGGCTTCTGGGACAGCCCCGCAAGGACTTCGACCTCGAGGTCTATGGCCTCGCACCGGCCGTTCTCGAAGCGCTTCTGATGCGCGAGCACGACGTGATCGACGTGGGCCGCGCCTTCGGAGTGTTGAAGCTGGCCGGACTGCCGATCGACATCGCGCTGCCGCGCCGCGAGACGAAGGTGGCGCGCGGCCACAAGGGCTTCGCGATCGACACCGACCCGTTCCTCGACCTGCGCAGCGCCGCGGAGCGCCGCGACCTCACGGTCAACGCGATCTACGAGGATCCTCTGAGCGGCGAGATCGCCGATCCGCTCGCGGGCCAGGCCGATCTCGCGGCGCGCGTGCTGCGCCACGCCTCGCCGCGCTTCGTCGAGGATCCGTTGCGCGTGCTGCGGGTGATGCAGTTCGCCGCGCGCTTCGACTTCAGCGTCGCACCGGAGACGGTCGAGCTGTCGCGCACCATCGATCTCGGCGAGCTGCCGCGCGAACGGATCGAGGAGGAGTGGAAGAAGCTGCTGCTGCAGGGATGCGTGCCGTCGCGCGGCCTCGCCTTCCTGCGCGATTGCGGCGCGTTGCGCTTCTTCCCCGAGCTCCTGCCGCTCGACGGCTGTCCGCAGCACCCCGAGTGGCATCCCGAAGGCGACGTCTTCGTCCACACCGGCCATGTGCTCGACCATTTCGCGGGCGCGCGCGTCGGCGACGCCTCCGACTGGATCGTCGGCCTCGCGCTGCTCTGCCACGATCTGGGCAAGCCGGCCACCACCGTGAACGACAGCGGCGTGTGGCGCTCCCCGGGCCACTCCGAAGCGGGCGCCGCGCCGACGCGCACGCTGCTGGCGCGCATCACCGCGCAGGAGGAGGTCGTCGAAGCGGTGGTCGCGCTGGTGCTGCAGCACTTGAAGCCGCAGGAGTTCTGGAAGGCGCAGCCCGGCGACGGCGCGATCCGCCGCCTCGCCACCAAGGTGAACCTGCGTTGGCTCGTGCGGGTGGCGCGGCATGACGACGCCGGTCGACCGCCACGACCGGTGGTCGAGTTCGAGGCCGGCCGCTGGCTGCTCGAACGCGCCGAGGCGCTCGCCGCCGCCGACGCGGCGCCGCGCCCCCTCGTCCAAGGACGCCACCTGATCGAGCTCGGCCGCGCCCCCGGCAAGGAGTTCAAGGCGCTGCTCGACCGCTGCTACGAGGCGCAGCTCGACGGCGCATTCGGAGACGTCGAAGGCGGCCTTGCGTTCCTGCGGACGCTGCTGGCGCAACTCAACGAACGCGGATGAGGACCGCGTTCGTGCACTTCAGGTCGCCCTGCGCGTCCTGGATCACCGCCTGCAGCGCGATGTCGATCGGAGCGTCCACCGTGGGCTCGAAGTAGCTCCATGGCGCCGCGTAGGACGGCAGTAGCGGGGGCGGCCCGAACGGAAAGGTGTGGGCGAACCAGTAGATCGGCGGCACCACCAGGCGGCCGATGTCGCCGAGATCGACCGCGTCGTCGAGGCCGGGGACGTCGAACCAGCCGAAGAGCACGAAGTCGGCGCTGGTACGGCCGGGCGAGACCTCGAGATCGATGGTGATGGATCCCCCGTCGGCGACCTCGACGCTGCGGCCGAGTCCGCCGGTCGACCCATTCACGCGCAGCGCATCGAAGGGCACGCCGCCCTGCAGGTCGAGGACTCCTTCGGCACCACGGCCAAGCAGCGGCGTGAAGCCGTCGTATTCGAGTGACGCATCGAAGACGAGGTCGCTCGAACTGCGCGTCGTCTGGTGCAGCTCGACGGCCAGCACGTTGGTGCCGCGCCGCAGCGACGCGACCGCCGCCGTGAGGTCGATCATCTCGTAGACCCCGCCCTCATGGCTCGTGGCCAACGTCGAGTCGAGGATCACGCCCGACGGCAGCGACCGACGCGCCGCCTCGACTCCGTTGACGTAGACGACGAATCCGTCGTCGTAGGAGGCGCGCAAGCGCAGGCCGGTGAGGTCGAGCGGTTCGGCCGACAGGTCGAAGTTCGTGCGCAGATAGGTGGTGACGTACTTCTGGCTCGCGCTGCCGCCGTCGCTCACCGTCGTCGCGATGTAGCTCTCGCCGTAGCCGAGCGCGCCCGGACCTTCGGCCCAGCTCGAATCGTCGAAACCGTCGCTCTCCCAGTCGCTTGCCGGCTCGAAACCGCGGTCGAAATAGCGCCAATCGGAGAGCGCGGCGAGCGCGGCGTGGTTGCCCGCGTCGATCGGCGTCGCACCGCCCTTCACCAGCGTGAAGTGGTCCTGCAGCGCCGCGTTCGAGTCGAGGTACCAGGCATCGAGCTGGGCGCCGTGGAGATCGAAGGCGAACGACCCGAGCGTCTCGATCGCGACGTGCATCGCCGGATGGTCGAACGGGCCCGGCGCATGCTTGCCCGACGCACCCGCCACGACGTAGACCGCCCCCTGGTGAGGAGTGACCCCGGCGCCCGCCTTGCGATAGGCGCCGCCGCCGCCGATCTCGCCATCACCGAGGTCCTTGCCGTGCACGAGCGGATCGAACGACGCCGCCTTCCCGCGATGGCCGTCGATGAGGTAGGAGCGCTCGTAGCTGTGGCTGTGGCCCGACAGGACGAGGTCGACGCCGTACTGCTCCAGCAGCTCGACAGCGTTCTGGCGCATGTCGATCAGCTCGCTCTGGCTGTCGGAATCGTGCGACCCTTTCGAATAGGGCGGATGGTGCCAGAACGCGATCAACCAGTCGCGCGTGTTCGCCTGCAGGTCGAGGTCGAGCCAGGTCAGCATCGGCCCGCCGATCAGCGGATCGCTCTCCATCGAGTCGAGGCAGACGAAGTGGGCGTTGCCCCAGTCGAACGACCAGTAGGCCTCGGTGCCCGACGGCACGCCGCCGCACTCGGCCGCCGTCGGCAGATGGAAGATGTCGTAGTAGACGCCGCTCTGCGTCGAGGAGTCGGCCGAAGCCGCATCGTGGTTGCCGTAGGTCGGCCACAGGACGCTGTCGATCAGGCGCGCCTCGTACATGTTCTGGAACACCGCGTCCTGGTACTCGCTGTCCTTGCCGGCGTCGTAGGCGTTGTCGCCCAGCATCAGGAAGAAGTCGAGCGGACGCGCGCCGTTGCGAGCGAAGAAGGCGTCGCGCACGGCACGTGCATTGGCGTCCTTGGTGCCCGAATCGCCGAGCACCCAGACGCGGCCGGCGCGGGCACGACCGGGCGGTGGCGCCGTGCGGAAGGTGTGCTCGAGGTCGTCGCCGGCCAGCACCACGCTCGAAGTGCCGATGGAGTAGTAGTAGCGCGCGTCGACCCCAAGACCGGTCAGCGTCACCGCATGGTCGACGACCGCCGCCGGGTCATCGACCTGCGACCAAAGCTGCCCCGGCTGCGCGCCGAACGCGACGCGCGAGTTGCACGCGACGCTGGTGCGCCAGCACACGGTGATGCGGTCGTGCGCACCGGACTGGAGGTAGGGACCGCGCGTCACCGTCTGCGCCGCGCCGAGCGGCGCGATCACCAGGATCAGGGCCACGCCAAGGGCGAGCTTCCGCAGGGCGTCGATCGGCGCATCCGCACCCATCACGCTCGCTCCCGCGGTGGCGCACCCAACCGGACCAGCGCGGCGGCAACTTCGCGGCGAAGCCGCTGCATCGCGAACTGGGCGCGCGTCGCGGCCGGCAGCCGATCGATCGAGGCGAGCAGCGCCACGGCCGCCTCACGCGACTCCGCAAATCGTCCCGACCGCTCGAGCAGCGTCACGGCGCGCGCCCGCCACAGCTCCGGCCGCGGCGAGCCCGACTCGAGCCGAGCCACGCGTCGCAACGCCGCATCGGTCGCGCCGAGCTCCGTCTCGAACCGCACGGCGAGTTCCTCGAGCTGCAGGGCGCCGCCACAGGCGGTCGTGCCGCGATCGAGCCCGTCGATCGCTCGCTGCCGATCGTCTCCTCCAAGCGCGAAGGACTGCTGCGCGCGCGCGAAATGGAGGTTGGGGTCGCGCGGCGAGCGGAGGAGCGCAGCGTCGAATGCCGCGATCGCGCCGGCGTGGTCGCCGCTGCGAGCGAGTGCCTGCGCCAGGAGCGCGTGGCCCGCGACGTCGTCGGTCTCGACGCCAAGGTAGGTTCGCGCCGCCGCGCTCGCGCGACGGTCATCGCCAGAGTCGAAGTAGACGCGTGCGCGCGCCAGATCGACGCGATGGAGCGAGGCGTCGCGTCGCTGCGCCTCGGCGAGGTCGAGCAGCGCCGCGCGCCAGCTCCGCTCGATCCGGTGCAGCTCCGCGCGCTCGAGGAGCAGCGCGGCGACGAGCGAGGCGTCCCCGCGCGCGTGCGCCGCTTCCAGGCGCGGTGAGAGGCGGGCCAAACGCTCCGCCGCCCCGTCATGCGCGAATGCGGCGGTGGTCGCGTAGGTGGCGAAGGCGCAGACGCCTAGCAGACGCCGGAGGGTTCTTCCCGGTGACACGAGAGCTCGATCCTGGTGAAAGGCGTAGTGACGCGCTGCGTCATAGCGAATCTCCAGGCGACCGCCGGTCGCGGCGTCTCAGTCGGAGTTGGGCGCGCCGGGCGCCGGCGGGAGCGCGAGTGCGGCCGACCACAACAGGAAACTCTCGCGCACCGAGACGGCGACGACCCCGGCCAACAGCGCCGGCGCCGCGAACTCGAGTCCGGCGCGCTCCGACAGGCCGCGCGGGATCCAACGCACCAACGCCGGTGCGGCGAGCCGCCACACCAGGTTGTAGTCGCCGCTCAGCGATCGCTCGCCAGCGCCGCAGAGCTCCGCGAGCGCCGCCGCGGCGCCCTTCCAATCGGCAGCGCCAACGTCCGCAGCGGGCAGCGGCAGCCAGAGCTCCGCGGTTTGCGATGGCTGGCGCGGCACCACGACTTTGGCGCCGGAGGAGAGGCAGAGCTCGCGCGACTCGCTCGCGGCGCTCGCGAGGTCAGCGGCGATGGCGGCGGCGTCGTCGTCCTGCAGCTTGCCGCAGTCACCGCCAAACGCGACGACTTGCAGATGCGGATGGCGGCGCGACTGCGCGGCGCGGCGGCCGACGTTGACGAAGGCGACGGTGGTCCTTTGGTCGAGCTCGAACGCGGCAAGGAATTCCGGCGACGTCGGCCACTGCAGCCACTCCGCGAGCCGATCGATCGGAAGCGTGGCGGGCGTGAGCGCGTGATGCGACTCCAGCGCGGGCGCGACCAGCAGCGCGCGCGCCGCGAACGGATGCGCGTTGCCCACCACTCGCTGCGCCCCGCCGTCGCGCGGCCAAGGCCCGAGATCGAAACGATCGCGTTCGGGGTGGCAGAGAAAACAAGCAGCCGGCGGACCGTCCTGAGGCGGATCCGCCGGCAGCGGCATTTTCAGACGACGCAACCGACCCGGGCTGCGCAGGCAGCGCAACCCGTCGATCGGAGCGCGGTAAGACTCGATCGCCTCACGCGTGCTCACGCGAAGGGCGAGGCGCCGAGCCGCGCGGTCACTTGCCCGTGGCCTTGGCCAGGAACTTGTCGGCGTCCTTCTTGAACTCTTCCGTGCAGTCGCCGCAGCAGAGGTGGACGAGCTTGCCCTTGTAGATCACGAAGTCTTCGGTGTTCGAATCCTCGTCCATCACGGGGCACTTGGCGTTCTTCGCATCCTCGACGCCGTAGATCGCGGCGATGGTCATCGCCATGGCGTTCTTCTTGAAGCCCGCTTCGCAGTCCGCGCAGCAGAGTTCGAGCGAGTGGCCCATGAACGTGACCGTCTTCGCCTTGCCCGCCTCGATGGCGTGGCCGGAGACCGGGCAGGTCTTGTTGGCGACCGCCTTCGACTCTTTGTAGGCCGACGCGACCGCCGCCTTCGGGTCCGCCTTCGCCGCAGCCGCGCACTTGCCGCAGCAGAAGTAGACGCGCTGGCCTTCCGATTCGACGAACTTCGTCTTGTTGACCGCCTTGCCCGCCTGCATCGGGCAGGTGGCGTTGCCGATGAACGGCACCACGACCTCGGCCTTCGCTTCCTGCTTGGCGGCAGCCGGGGCCGCGGACGCGGCCGGCGCAGCCTGAACGCGGGACCAGGCGAACGCCGCCCCCGAGATGGCAACGACCGCAACGGCGGCCGTCGCGACGATGCGCGCAAACGACTTCATGACTCTCGCTCCTGTTCCTGAGATTGGAAACGGGGCGAGATCCTAGCGTGCGCGGCGGTCAGCCCCGCCCCGCCGGCAGCAGTTCGCGGGAAGCCGCCTCGCGCAGCGTCTCGACCGACTCGACCGGCGCGACGCTGATCGACGACGAACCGCCGCCCGATGCCGCCGCCGCCGCGCTTTCGCGCTGTGCGCGGAAGGTGAGCCCGCCGCCATCGCGCTTGGCGTCGATCTGCACGACGTCGCCCTCGCCGACCTGTCCGGAGCCGATCAGGTTGGCGACCGCGAACAGCACCTCGCTCTCGAGCAGGCTGCGCAACGGGCGCGCGCCGTAACGCGGGTTGGTCCCCTTCTCGAGCAGGTAGCGCCGCCCCGCCGGTGTGCATCGCAGGTCGACGTCGAGCCGCTTGCGGACGCGCGTGCGCACGTAGCTGAGTTCGAGGTCGAGGATCCGCTTGAACTGCTCCTCGCCGAGGCTGTTGAAGACGATCCGGCGATCGATGCGGTTCAGGAACTCGGGACTGAAGATGCGCCGCGTCGCCTCGTGCACGCTCTCGCTCACCTGGCTCATGTCGGGAGCGATGTAGGGCAAGGTCGTACGGAAGCCCATCGGCGAATCGTGCAGCTTGTCGAAGTGATCGGCGCCGACGTTGCTGGTCAGGAAGATCAGGCAGCGCGTGAGATCGACCTGTTCGTTCGTGCCGAGCGTCAACGTGCCCTTGTCGAGGATGCCGAGCAGCAGCATCCACAGCGCGTCGTTGGCCTTCTCGATCTCGTCGAACAGGATCAACGTCACCGGGTGCTCGCGCGTCTGGTGCCGATCCACGTTCTCCTGGCTCAGGAACGGCGGCGTGTCGCGGTGCCCGAGGTAGCCCGGCGGCGATCCGATGAGCCGCGCGATCTCGTGGCTGTGGCTGAACTCGGCGCAGTCGATCTTCATCATCGCGCGCCGGTCGCTGAAGAGCAGTTCGGCCAGCGACTCGACGAGGCGCGTCTTTCCCGTGCCGGTCGGGCCGAGCAGCAGGAAGCTCGCGATCGGACGGTTGGGATCGGAAAGTCCCGAGCGCCAGATCTGGTGGATCGTGGTCAGCGAGTCGATCGCCGGTTCCTGTCCCACGACGCGCGCGAGCAGGCCATCCCGGAGGCGCTTGGCCTCGGGGCTCAACTTCTGCGGATCGAGTTCTCGCCAACGAGCGCTGCGGGCCACGGTCGTCTCCCGTTCCGAGGGAACTCCACGACGGATGACTTCGCCCGCCGGACGCCTTCGCCTTTAGCTGCATCCTCGCGGCTACGATGCCGCACCGTCGGTTTCGCGGCGGGCCCCAGCAGGATCAGCGATGGACGACGAGAGCCGGGAAATCTACGAGCGCATCGCGGCGCTGCTCGACGAGGTCGACGCGCGGCTCGACGAGGGCCACGCCGACGAGGCGCTCGAGCTCGCACTTCAGGCGCAGAAGCTGCTCGATCGCCACGAGGAACTGAAGAAAAGCGACGTCGACCTCCAGATCGACACGCTCTACCTGCTGGCGGCGAGTCATTTCGAACTCGGCGAGATCGCGGCCTCGTTGCGCGAGCTCCAGCAGATCCGCGTGCTCGACGGCAAGGACCCCGAGATCGACTTCTGGGAAGCGCGGGCCTTGTTCCACGCCTGGCGCTTCGACGAGGCCGCGCAGATGCTCGCGCGGCACAAGCCCAAGCCCGCCACGCGCGCCGGCCATCTCTACTACCAGGCGCTGCTGGCCGACTTCCGTGGCGACCACGCGGCTGCCGACGCGCTCTTTGCCAAAGCGGCCAAGGAGAACGCCGATGACTATCCCGAGCCGGTGCGCCTTCCCGCCGACGAGGTGCAGGCGCTGCTCGAAGAGGTCATCGCCGCGCTGCCGCGCGATGTGCGCCGGGCACTGAAGAACGTCGACCTGAGCCTGCTGCCGCTTCCGGACCCGCGCCTGCACGCGAGCCCTGACGTCGATCCGCTGGTGCTCGGCCTCTACCGCGGGATCAACCTCCTCGAGAAGACCGGCGATCTCCCGCATGGCGACCTCGATCGCATCGAGATCTTCCAGCGCAACGTGGAACGCGTCGTCTCCGACAAGGACGAACTGCGCGAAGAGATGAAGATCACGCTGCTGCACGAGATCGGGCACCACTTGAGCTGGGACGAGGACGGGTTGACGGACATGGGGCTCAACTAGGCGTTGCAGCTGACAAAGGCGCCGCGTGCAGGGATCGAGCGCGGCAGTGCGACGGCACGGCGCCTTTGCAGCTGAACGCCCGCGCCGGCGAGGCTGCGCGGTGCGCAGCTCGCCTCTCGGGGCTTGCAGCTGACGAAGCGGCGCTGCGCGCGGCTTCGCAGCTGAAGCCCAACGGGGCGCGGCGCGCGGTGCGTGACGCGCGGCTGCGGGTACGCAGCGCGCGGTGAAGGGGGTGCGGCGCGCGGCTGCGGGTACGCAGCGCGCGGCGAGAGGCGAGAGGGGCGCGGCTGCGGGTACGCAGCGCGCGGCGAGAGGGGGCGCGACGGCTCGGAAGAGTGAAGAGAGACGGCGAGGGAGAGCTGCTTCGACGAGGCGAGGCTACTTCGTGGGCGGGGGCTCTTCGACGCGGTGGTAGCGGCTCGCGACGAGCGGCGAGAGCGACTGGACGGTGCCGGACGGCCAGCGAATGGTGGCGTTCACCGTCGCATCGGGGGGCACAGTCCCGAGGCCGAAGTAGAGACGCAGGTCACCCCAGCTGAGGTAGGAGCTCGTGCCGACCAACGGCTGAGCCTGCTGCTTGCCAGCGCACTCGATGGTGACCACGGCGCCGATCGCATCACGCGGGCTCTTGGTTCCCACCAACTGGAAGCCGATCCAGCGACCGGGGAAGTCGCCGACGTTCTCGAGGACGGCGAGTGGCCCGTCGTTCTCCAGCACGACGACATCGAGATCGCCGTCGTCGTCGAGATCGCCGGTGGCGAGGCCACGGCCGACGATGCGCGCCTTGAAGAACGGCGAGAGGCGCGGACCGATCTGCTCGAAGGTGCCGTTGCCTTTGTTGGCGTAGAGATGCGGCAGCTGCTTGAACGTCTGGCTCGGGTCGAACTGCTCGGCGTTGTCGACGATGTGACCGTTCACGACCATCAGGTCGACGTCGGCGTCGCGGTCGTAATCGAAGAAGCGTGCGCCGAAACCGGTCGACAGGTAGCTCGGCTCGCCAAGCCCGCTCGGATAGCTGCGGTCGTCGTAGTAGCCGTCCTTGCCGCGCACGTAGAGGACGTTCGGCTCCTTGCCGAAGTTGGCGGAGAAGAGATCGAAGTCGAGGTCGCCGTCGATGTCGGCAAGGTCGCTGCCCATGCAGCTCTGCGACGCGCCGCGACCGCTGACGTCGACGCACCAGACGCCCGCCTCCTCCTCGAAGCGCATCCCGCCGCGATTCATCCAGAGGTAGTTCTCGTCAGCGTCGTTCGCGATGAAGAGGTCGAGGCGGCCGTCGCCGTCCTGGTCGAACGGGATGACGGCGAGCCCCTTGCCGCCTTCGTCGGGCTCGATGATCCCCGCTTGCTGCGTCACTTCGGTGAACTTGAAGCCACCGTCGTTGCGGAACAGGCGATCGGGCGCCGATGGCAGCGTGTCGGGATGGCAGTAGCTGATGATCTCCTTCGTCGTGCACGGCTTGTAGGTCGCGTAGTCGATGCGCGCGTAGTTGGCGAGGTAGAGGTCGAGGTCGCCGTCGCCATCGAGGTCGGCCCAGCCGGCCGCGGTGCTCCAGTAGTCGTCGACGACGCCTGATTCGACGGTGACGTCGGTGAAGGTGCCGTCCCCTTCGTTGCGATAGAGCGCGTCGCGCCCGACGTTGGTGACGAAGAGGTCGGCATCACCGTCGTTGTCGATGTCAGGACACGTGACGCCCATCCCGTAGCGCCGATCGCCGAGTCCGAGCGGCTTCTCGACGGTCAGCGTGGTGCCGTCCGCCTGCTTCACCGAAACGGGGACGAGCTCGGGAACGGGCGCGAAGCGAAAGCCCCCGAGATTGCGGTAGAGGCGATCGGGCGGCGCTTCGTCGTGGCCGGTGTAACCCGGCAACGGGCAGCCCTGCACGCAGTAGACGTCGAGGCGACCGTCACCGTCGTAGTCGATCAACGCGACGCCGGAACCGGCGGTCTCGACGAGGTACTTCTTCGACTCGGTCTGGAACCGGCGATGCACGAAGTCGATGCCGCAGTCGCGCCGCTCGACGAAGACGGGTCGATCGTCGATCTGGGCAAGAGCGGTCGCAAGGGCCAGCGCTTTGATCATGCTCACGCTCCGCCCCCACCACCCGCCCCATCGCCCACTGGAGCCGCGCCCTCCGGTGCCGGCCGACGTCCGGCCTTCGCCTGCAGCAACTGCTCGCGCAGGTAGCGCGCGGGCGCAAAGGTCGGCGCGACCTCGAGCAGCGCATCGCAAGCGGCGAGTGCGGCCGGAAGGTCGTTCAGCTGCGCCTCGACCTGCACGAGTTCGAGCCGCCGGTCGACGTCTCGAGGATTCAGCGTCGCGAGTTCGCGCAAGATGTTCCGGCGCTCCTGCGGGTCGGGCGCGCTCGTCGACGCCACGCTGTCCGTCAAGCGGTTCAGCCGCTTCCAGATCTCGTAGTGCTGGCGCGCCTCTTCGCGCTGGCCAAGGCGACTGTAGGCGCCGCGCAACGCCGCGTGCGCCTGCTTGTTGCCCGGCGCGGAGTCGATGGCGATCAGCAGGTCGGCGATCGCTTCGGCGTGGCGATCGCCGTTCATCAGCGCCTCGGCGCGCATCACGCGGGGCTGGCTCGCCCGCGGCGCCGCGGCAATCGCCCGCTCGAGGTCGAGCAGCGCCGCCGCCTGGCCCGCCGCCCCGTCCCGCTTGAGGCTCAGGTCGGCCCGCAACACGAGCAGCTCGGAGAGCACCTCGCCGGCGACTCGCGGCGGCTCGCTATCGCAGACCTCGGCGATCAGCTTGAGCGCCTCGTCGTACTCGGTCAGGCGCGCGCGCGCGAAGGCCAGCGCCGCGACGATGTCGGGACGGCGCCCCGCGATCTTGAGCGCCCGCGTGGCGGCCGAAGCGGCGCGCGCATCGCGACGAAACGCCCAGTCGGGCACGAGATGGACCTGCGCCAGCAGGAGCCACGCGTCGGCATCCTCGGGCCGCTCCTTGACGAGCCGTTCGCCCGCCTGCGCGGCCTCGACGAAACGACGCTGGTCGACGAGTCCTCGGATGGCGAGGACGGGGTCGTCGGGACGCGCCGCCGCGACGAAGAGCGCCGCGACGAGGGTCGCGAGCATCACGAGCCGCCGCGGCGACAAGCGCTGGTTCATCGAACGATCCGGCATGACGCCCCCTGTCCAGGTGGCGCGACGATAGCGCCGGGAGCGAACGGGCGCCGCGACGCGTCGGTACCATCGCCCGTGATGAGTCCATCGACCCGAATGAAGCAGATGTCGCTGGGTGCCGCCTTCTGGATCGCGCTGGCAGTCGCCACGACGGTGGCCCTCGGCGCGTTCTCGCCGGCGCAGCGCGGACGGATCGAGCACGTCAAGGTCGAGATGTGGCGCGCGCTGCTCGAGCCGGCACCGACCTACACCATCCGATTCGTCGGCGGCACCGCGATCGAGCGCGGCAACGGCGTGGTCGCCGTCGTGGACGGCCAGCTCGAACGGGTCGGCGAGGTCGTCCGGGTGCGACGCGACTCAGCGCCGCCGCAGGTCGTGGTCACCGTCGCCCTCGACGATCGCCGCGTCCATGCCGCCGAATTCAGGCCTCGGGCCGGTGTCGTCGGCGTGCGGCGCTCGCAAGGCAACTCATTCCTCTTCGCCGTTCGCACCCTGATCCCGGCGGCTCGCCTCGAGCAGATTCGCAGCGAGTGGGATCGCTTCCGCGCGCGCCATGCCGCCGAGCTCGCGCGCGAGCTCGAACCCCTCGCGCAGGAACTGATGCAAGGCGCATTGCAGGCGATCTCCGCCGAGCTGCCGGCCGCGCTCGCCCGCCACCAGCGCGAGATCGACCTCTTGTCCGAACGGCTGCGCGGCGAGCTCGCGGGAACGCCTGCCAGCGAACTGCTCGCGGCCGAACTGCTGCCGATCGTCGAACGCCACGCCGCAGCGCCGGCCGAGCAGATCGGCCGACTGCTGTGGGACAAGCTGCCGCTGATGAGCTTCGCGCTGCGAGCGGCGGCCGATCGCGTGCTCGAGGATCGGCCGGTCCGCGTCGAGGAACGCTGGCAGCGCTTCCTCGACGAAGAGGCGCTGCCGGTGCTGCGCGAGCATCGCGGCGAGATGGAGGCGGCGATCGCCGCCATGGCGCGTGATGCCGCCGCCGATCCGGAATTGCGCAACGGGGTGCGCCGCATCTTCGAACAGGTGCGCGACGACCCGCTCGTGAAGTCGCTCGTGCCGCAACTCCTCGAAGAGCTGATCGCCAAGAACCCCCACCTCACGCGGTGGCTGAACCAGCTGCGCAACGACCCGCGGATGCGCGACCGCTTCGATCGGCTGTCGAGCCAGCTGCAGGAGTTCCTCGATCCGCTCGGCGACCTGCTCTTCCTCGACGCGACCGGGGAAGGCATCAATCCCGAGCTCGCCTGGCTGATCCGCCTGCTCCTGCTTCGGCGCGATGCGCAGGTGATCCACCTGGAAGGCGGCGGCGGCGAAGCGTTGGCGCCCGGCAGCGAGATCGAGGGCCGCCATGAATCGTGACGAGCCGCTCGAAGTGCTGCCCTCTCCGGCGATCGAGGCGGAGGAACTGACGATCCGTCTCGGTGGCATGAAGCTGCTCGACCGGTCGAGCTTCTTCGTGCGGCGCGGCGAGCTGGTGCTGCTGTGCGGTCCATCGGGGTCGGGCAAGACGGTGCTGCTCAAGCTGCTCGCCGGCGTGCTGCGCGACGGCGTCGGCGGCTTCAGCGCGAGCGGCAAGCTGCGCTTCGAAACGACCCAACTGCTGCGCGAACCGCCGCCCGCCGGCCAGGTCGGCGTCCTGTTCCAGAATCACGCGCTCTTCGATGAGCTATCGCCCGAGGAGAACGTCCTCTTCGCGTTGCGCCACCGCGCTCGTCGGCCCGCCGAAACTCGCGCCTCGGACGAGCGCGCGGCGGCGCGCGCGCTGCTGGCAGACTTCGGCGTCGCGCGCGTCGGCCGGCTGCATCACCTGAGCGGCGGCCAGCTGCAGCGCGTCGCCCTCGCCCGGACCCTCGCACTCGATCCCGACCTCCTGCTCTACGACGAGCCGACCACCGGCCTCGATCCGGCGAATGCGCGTCGCGTCGCCGACACCATCGCGGCGACCCACGCGAAGCGGCCTCGCACCACCGTCGTGGTGACGCATGACCTCGACGCGTTCCGCGGCCTCGCCCGCGAAGTGCTGTGGATCGACCCGGACGAGCGGACGCTCCTGCGACTGCCGCTCGAGACCGCGCTGCTGCGCGCAACGCAGCTCGTGACCACCGACCGCTCCTCGAGCGACGATCAGCCGCCGCTCCCGCTGGTCGCGCGGATCCTGGAGCGCACCGGCGAAGCGCTGCGCGGGGTCGCGACTGCGGTCGCGCGACTCGTTCCCTGGTGGCCGCGCGCGCGCTACGGAGCGCGCTACCTGCTGCACTACCTGCGCATCGCCGCTTCGCCTGGCGCCTTCGCCTACGTCGGCGTTGCCGGGCTGCTGCTCGGGTTCGTGGCCACCTACTTCGCCTTCGAGAAGATGCCGCGCCGCGGCTTCACCGAGCCGCTCTTCGTCGACGACGTCCTGTCAGCGCTCGGATTCATGACCTTCCGAGTGCTGGCGCCGCTGCTGGTGACGCTGCTGGTCGCGGCGCGCACCGGCGCCGCCTTCGCGGCCGACGTGGGCGGCAAGGTCTACGCGCGCCAGTTCGATGCGCTGCGCTCCTTCGGCGTGGAGCCGTCGCGCTACCTGCTCACCGCCGGCCTCTGGTCGCTGATGATCGCGATGCCGTTCCTGGTCTGGACGATGTGGTGGGCCGCCAAGCTCGCGAGCCTCGCCGTCTTCCTCTTCACCCATCCCGACCACAATTTCTTCTTCTGGCAGCGCGCGTTCGAGCGCGGCCTGGTGAACGAAGACTTCCCGCTCCATTGGGGCTGGAACTGGGTCATCGCCAAGACCGAAGCGTGCGCGTTCGGCATCGCCGCGGTCGCCTGGTTCATCGGATCGCGCGAGAAGCTGGCAGCCGACGCCGTGAGCCAGGCGGTGACCCGCACCGTGATCGGCGCGTCGCTGTGGACGCTCTTCGTCCACTTCCTGTTCGCCTTCTTCGAGTTCCGCGAGCTGACGACCGGTTGAATCGAGCGATCGCGCGATCGCGCGCGCGCTCGACTCGGCGATTCAGCGGCTCGCGGCGCGCGCACGCGGACGGGCGCGCGTGACGATCCAGTCGCGCATCGACGGCACGAGCTTCTCCTCGAACGCTGGCGCAACGCGCACGCGCAGGAACGCCGCGAAGAGGCCGTCGACCAGGTCGCACAACTCGAACAGCCAGCCGGCGCGCTGCTCGTCGCCTGCGCGCAGGTTCTCGTCGGTGATCTCTTCGGCCTCGGCGGCGACCTTCATCGACTCGAGGTCGAGCGCCGCGCCCGACAGGCTCACTTCGAAGGTCATGTCGCCACGCGCCAACGCCAGGCGCGCGCGCTGCGGCATGCGACCGGCCAACAACGCCGAAGCGGCTTCCGTCGAGCGGGTCGGCGCGTCGCCGCGCACGATCACCTTGCCGCCCTCCTCGGCGCCGCCGAACTCGAGCAGCGCGTCGAAGGCGACCCCCACTTCGCCGAGTTCGGGCAGCTCGAATTTGCCGCCCGCGGTCTCGCACTGGTACCAGAGCCACAGCAGGAACTCGCCGCCGAGAAAGGCGGCCGAGTCGCCGACGATCGCGACGCCGCCATCGACGAAGATCGCGGGAGCAAGATCGGCGAGTTTCTTCGCCGAGATGAGCTGTCCGGCGAGGGTCGCGGTCGGCACCGGTTCGGGTGCGAGCTCGAACGTCTCGCGGAAGAGGGCGCGGAAGGCGACGTTGGCCGCGTCGGCAGAGGCGTTCAGCAGGAGCTGGCCGCGCTCGGGCAGCCAGTACATCGAATAGAGCGCTGTCGATGGCACCATCCGCGCCATCAGCTCCGCTTCGAGCTTCTCGACGATCTCGCGGCGGCGGGCCGGAGGGATCCGCTCCCCCGCCTCACGGCGCTCGGCGGCCTCCGCCTCCATGCGGCGCACGCGCAGCGCGCCGGCCGGGAGCTTCTTCTGATCGATGCGAAGGGTGGCGCCGAAGACCTTGCCGAGCCACTGATCCTCGGCCACGAAGCCGCGCGGCGTGGTGCCGTCGCCGCGACACCAGCCGACCGAGTTGACCTCGCTGCCGGCCTGATCGATCGAACGGAAACGTTGCGCCTGGAGCCGTTTCTCGAGCGCCTCGCCGTCATCGCGCAACCGTCTGGCACCGCCCTCGAAGCCGCGCAAGTCGACGTAGTAGCGGCGGAACGTACCGGAGGCGCGCACTCGCATGGAGCAGCCCGCGAAGGGGGTGGCAGAACAGGTCGCTGCGGCGCGGACCGAGGCGCGACCGCCATCGGGCGCGGCTCGGTCCGCGTGCAGCGGCGCGGTGTCTTAGCGACGCGTTCGGCGAGGGAAAGAGGGCAGTTGCCGACGCGGCGCTGATGCGCGCGCGACGCAGCGATCTTGCGCGCAAGTTGTCCACGACTCGCTCGCGCGCGTTGCACGCGCTGCCCGCAGCGCAGTATGAAGCGCCACCATGAACTCGCCCGCTCCCACCGCGCCGCGCGTCCTCGTCCTTTGCGCCGACGGTTTCGAAGAGATCGAGATGGTGACCGTCGTCGACGTGTTGCGACGCGCCGGCCTTGCCGTCCTGCTGGCGAGCCCCGGCGGCACCACGCTGACCGGTGCCCACGACCTGCGCATCGAGAGCGACGGCAAGCTCGCCGGCCTGCGTGGTGGCGACTTCGCCGCCCTGGTGCTGCCGGGCGGCATGCGCAACGCGCGAACGCTGGCGAGCGATGGCGACGCGCAGCGACTGCTGCGAGAGGGCGATGCGGCCAGCTGCCTGCTCGCGGCGATCTGCGCCGCCCCCGTCGCGCTGCTCGCCGCGGGAGTACTGCACGACGCCACCTACACGAGCCACCCGGCCGTGCAGCAGGAGTTGCCGCGCGCGCGCTACCGCGAGGAGCGAGTGGTCCACGACGGCCGCGTGCTGACGAGTCGCGGCCCCGGCACCGCGCTCGAGTTCGCGCTCGCCGTCGTGAAGGCGTTGTGCGGCGCGGAAAAGGCAGCGGCGGTCGCGGCACCGATGCTGGCTTCCTGACCGCGGCGCAGACGATGCGGCTCCCCGATGCCTCCCACTGCTCGATCTGCGCCAAGCCGCTCGGCGCGCGGCGCGCGCGCCAGGGGATCACCACCCATCCCGGCTGCCGGCGCGCGCTCCGGCCCGCAGAGGTCGACCGCGCGCTTCGCCTTGCGCACGCGACTCTCGCACGACTGCGGGACCGCCAGGGCGATCCCGAGCTCGGGCAGTTGATCGGACAAGCCGCAGCCCAGGCGGTCGAGCTCATCGACGACTTGCAGCGGTTACGCTCCCGCATCGGTTCGACGGCTCGACTCGCCGCAGCTTCACCCCACGAGAGGTCCTCATGCATCGCCCCTGCCGATCCACCGCCCTCGTCTTGATTTGCGCCCTCGCGGGATGCGCCTCGCCGACGATTCCAGACCGGGCGGAGGAGGACACCGGAACCGAGACGAAAGCGGAGTCGGGCCACGCGGCTCTCGCGCGCGCGGTCGAGCTCGCGAAGCAACAACTCGCGCAGGTCGAACTCGCGAACCGAGCGGCGCAAGAGGCGAGCGCTGCGGAGATCGCCGCGGCCGAGACCGAACTGGCGGCCGCGACTCGCGCCCTGTCGATCCACGTCGACCGCGCCGCGCCGCTTGCGCGCTCGACGGCGGAACTCGAGTTGCGCGGCCAGGAGACGCAGGTGCACGAGGTCGAAGAGGAACTCAGTCAGCTGAAGCTCATGTACGCCGAACAGGACCTCGCCGACCAGACGCGCGAGATGGTGATCGCGCGCAGCGAACGCCGCCTCGCGCAGGCACGCGCCGAACTCGACATCGCCCGCCGCGCCCTCGCGCTGCTGGTCGAAGCGGAGCAGCCGGCCGAGAACGAGGCGCTCGCCGCGACAGTCGCCGAGAAGGAGCGGGCGCTCGCCACCGCTCGCCGCGACGCGCGCGTCGAATGGAACGCCAAGCAGATCGAGCGGCTGCAGGCGGAGCACGCGCTGCTCGACGCGCAGGAAGCGCTGGCCGAAGCCGCCACGGACGAATCGTGATTCGGCGCGGCTGCGCGCTCGCGTTGCTGGCCGCGTGCGCGGCGAACCAGGCAGGCGCGCAGTCGCCGGCCGGGCCCACGGCCACTCGAGAAGTCGCGCGCGGTCGAGCGGTGCCGCCGCTCGCGATCCGCAGCGCCGCACCGAGCGCCGACGCGGTCGCCGCGGGACTCGAGCGCGCGATCGCCTACCTGCGCGGTGCGCAGAAGGAGAGCGGCGCATTCGGCGGCAGCGGCAACATGTTCGCGCACGAGACGTGGGCGAACTTCGAAGCGCATCGCGGCTGGACGGTGGCGACGACCGGGTTGGCGGTCATGGCGCTGCTGCGCCACGGCGGCAACGATGCTGCATGCAGGACGCAGGTCGAACGCGCGGTCGATTACCTGGTGGCGAATCACGACCTGCGCCGCTGCGACGACTGGGACACCGACCAGGTGTGGGGAATGCTCTACGGGACGCACGCGCTGGCGGTGGCGGTGCTCCATCCTTGGTTTGCCGAGGGATCCCGTCGCGCGCCAATCGACGCGGCGCTCGACCGCCTGCTGGAGCGCATCGCCGCCTATCAATCGCCCAATGGCGGCTACGCCTACTACGCCGATCAGATCGACGCGTGGCGGCCGCAGTGGTCGACCTCCTTCACGACCGCGGCGATGGTGCTGGCGATCGACGCGGCGCGCGCGGCGGGACATGCCTTCGATGACCACCGCTACGCGGGCGCGGTGCGTGCCGTGGCACGTTGCCGGTTGCCGAGCGGAGCCTTCACCTACGACGTGATGGCCCTGCCGGAACCCGACGGTCCCGAGGGGATCAACGATCCGCGCGGCTCGCTTTGCCGCATTCCGGTCTGCGAGCTGGCGTTGCGTCGCGGCGGCATGCCGGCCAATGCGACGACGCTGGCACGCGGCGTCGACCTCTTCTTCCGCCATCACGCCTACCTCGACTGCGCGCGCATGCGACCGACCCCGCACGAGGCCTATCACTTGAACTCGGGCTACTTCTATTTCTTCGGCCACTGCTACCTGGGGGAGCTGCTTCCCGAACTGCCGCCGGCGCTGCGGCGCGACACCGCCGGCAAGCTCGCGTTCGAGGTCCTGAAGACGCAGGGCGACGACGGCGCCTGCTGGGACTACTACTTCTCCGACTACACGAAGCCGTACGCGACCGCGTTCGCCGCGCTCGCGCTCGGGCGCGCCCATGCGGCGCTGGTCGAGCCGGCATCGCAGTAGCGGTTCAAGCGTCGAGCCGTTCGATGCGATGGCGGCGAACCGGGAAGCGGCGCGTCTCGAGCGTAGTCGCCAGCTCGACTTCGACCTGCGCATCGCGGCCGCGACCGCTCACCCGCACGACGCGACCGATCCACTGGCCATCGACGCGCACGAAGTCGCCGCGTGCGGGCAGCTCGCGCACCGGCGGTGCGCCGTCGAGCGGCGCCGCGGCGGCCGTGGCGCTCGTGGTGGCGGCCACCGGTCGGGCGAGGTTCGCCTCGATCCACTCGTCCCGATCGACGCAGACGTCGCATGCGTCGCAATGGGCCGGCGGTGCGGGTAGCCCGAAGTAGTCGTGCAGGTAGAGGCGCCGGCAGGCGCGCGTGCGCACGTACTCCACCACCTTGGCGAGCCGCTCGAGATCGCGCTTCTGCTTGTCGGCCCCGAGCTCCGCCGGCTCGTCGTCGGGATCGAGCGCACGCACCAGGCGCGCGCGGCCGCGATCGAGGTCCCCTTCCAGCGCGCCGAGCGCGACCAGCCAGGCGACGCAGGTGTCGACGCGACCATCCGCCGCCGACTTGCCGGTCACGGCGAGGCGCAGCGACTCGCGATCGAACGCCTCTCCGCGCGCGCTCCATTCGGAGAGGCGCTGCACCACCTCGCGGAAAAGGCGGCGGTCGGGATTGGCGGCGCGCACGAACTGCATCTGGATCGCGAGGTCGTCGGAGGAGTAGAGCAGCTCGCAGTAGGAGGGTTTGCCGTCGCGGCCCGCGCGCCCGATCTCCTGCCACAGCTCCTCGATCGAGCCGGGCAGCTGATGGTGCAGCAGCAGACGCAGGTCGGGCTTGTCGATCCCCATGCCGAAGGCGCGGGTCGCCAGCACGCGCGCATCGCCCGGCGCCTGGAAGCGGCGATGCATCGCGCGCCGCTCTTCGCGCGACAGGTCGCCGTGATAGATCAGCAAGCGCTGACCGCCGCGCGCCAGCTCGTCCTCGAGCCGGTGGAGGTCGCGGATCAGCGCGCCATAGACGATTCCGGCGCCGCCGATGCGCGCGAGGAGCTGCGCCACCCGCAACCACTTCTGCACCTCGTCGGCGGGCTCGCTCGCCGCCAGGAAGAGGTTCTCGCGCTCGAGCCCTGAACGCTCGATCAGCGGCGCGCGCAGCTCGAGTCGCTGCTCGATCTCGGCCAGCACGGCGGGCGTCGCCGTGGCGGTGAGCGCGACGGTCGGTGGCTGGCCAAGCAGCGCACGCAAGCGACCGACGCGTCCATACTCGGGGCGGAAGTCGTGGCCCCAGGTGCTGATGCAATGCGCTTCGTCGACGGCGAGCAGGCCGGGCGGGCGCGCGGCCACCGCGGCCAGGAAGGTCGGGTCGCGGAAGCGCTCCGGCGTGACGTAGAGCAGCGGATGGCGGCCGGCCGCGAAGGCCGCGGCGCGGCGCTCGCGCTCGGGGCGGTCGAGCGTCGAGTTGATGAAGGTGGCCGCGATGCCACGCGCACGCAACGCCGCCACCTGGTCCTCCATCAGCGCGATCAGCGGCGAGAGGACCACGGTCGGCGCCGAGAGGAGCAGCGCGGGCAGCTGGTAGACCAGCGACTTGCCGCTGCCGGTCGGCCACGCCACCAGCGCGTCGCCGCCCGCCAGCAGATGACGCACGACGCGCTCCTGGCTGCCGCGGAAGGCGGTCAGTCCGAAGCGTTCGCGCAACAGAGGCAGCAGCGGGGCGTCCATGACGGCCGATATGGTGCGGCATCGAGGAAGCCGCGTCCATGAGCGAAACCAGCTGCGAGGTGCGCCCCTACCGGCCTGGCGACGAAGAAGGGCTCGTCGAGCTCTTCAACGTCGTCTTCGGCGAGGGCGATCCCGCCTTCGAGCAGCGCACGCTGGCGCAGTGGCGCTGGCTGTGGGACGAGAACCCGATGGGTCGCCGCATCATGGTCGGCGTCGAGCCGGGCGGGCGGATCATCTCGCACTACGGCGGGCTCCCGGCCCGCATCCAGATCGGGTCGCAGGTGCACGTGTCGGCGCAGATGGTCGACTCGATGGTGCACCCCGACTGGCGCCGCGGCCTGCAGAAGGAGGGGATCTTCCTGCGCACCGCGAAGGCCTTCTTCGCCGGCTACGAGCAGCTCCCCGAATGCGCGGTGCACTACGGATTCCCGAACCGCCGCGTCTATCCGATCGGCCGGCGCCTGCTGAAGTACAACCCCTTCATCGCGCCGGTGCCGGTGCTCTTCCGCAACTTCTTCCAGGACGGCGACGACGAGCAGGTCGGTCGCGACCATGTCGGCTCCGCGGACGTCGTCGAGGTCGAGCGCTTCCCGGCGGAAGTCGACCGGCTCTGGCAGCGGCTCGCGCCGCGCTACCCGCTGGCGCACGTCCGCGACCACGCCTACCTCGCCTGGCGCTACGACCGCTGTCCGTGGCTCCCCTACCGTCGGTTCCTGGTGCGCGAGAAGGGCAGCGGTGAGCTGCGCGCGTGGTTCGTGCTGCGGCCTCGCTGGCAGAAGCTGCCGATCCTCGCGCTGACCGACTGGTTTGGCGCCCCCGATGACGCGGCAGGCCTCGCGCTGGCGCTGCGGACCGCCACGCAGATCGCCCGAGCCACCGAACATGCGCGCATCGAGGCATGGCTGCCGGAGCGCCATCCAACGTTCGCCCACGCGCTCGCCGCTGGATTCCGTACCGAACCGGGGCTCTATGTCCTCTGCATGAACCTCTTCGTCGAGCGGCCGACCCGCGAGGAGGCGCTGGATCAGTGCTACTACACGATCGGCGACAGCGACGTCTGGTGAGCTTTAAGTCGCTTCAGCTCGTCAGTATCATCCGCCGACCTTCGTTCATCGCGCCGCCGCTCACGCGGGCGCCGAATCCCCAAAGCCGAGGAGAAACGTCCGTGGCCTATGTCGTCGGCAAGCCGTGCGTTCTTTGCAAGTACGGGGACTGCGTCGAGGTGTGCCCCGTCGAGTGCTTCTTCGAGACCGAGACGCTCCTGATCATCGACCCGAACACCTGCATCGATTGCAGCGCGTGCGAACCGGTCTGCCCGCCGCAGGCGATCACGTCGGGCGATCGCGCCGACGCGGAGTACACCGCGCTGAACGCGGCAGGACCGTTCCCCGAGGACAAGAAGCGCACCAAGAAGGACCAGGTGACCCACGGCCCGAGCTGGGACGCGGGCCTCGCCGGCGGTTGATCGACCGCCCCGCAGTTCGTGACTTCGAAGCGACCCCGGCCCGCCTCGCGCGTGCCGGGGTCGCGTTCTTTCGCTCCGGCCGTGCGCTCGGTCAGCGCTGCGCGACGGCGTCGAAGCGCAGCCGAAGCTCGTCGGTGAGCGCGTGGGCGAAGTGGCGAGCCAGCTGCGCGTGGACCCGCTCGTAGTAGTCGAGCGTCGGGCCGCGCCCGCGCCGGAAGAGCTTCCACACCTCTTCGCCGCGCTCGCCGAGCAGTCGCTCGAGGTCGGCGAGGTTGTGCACCTTGTCGGCCGCCGTCACGGCGCGCGCCCCATCGCTCATTCCGGGGATCGCGTCGATCGTGTGCTGCTTCCTCTGCTCCCAGCTCTTCTCTTTCGACTCGCTCACCTCGGCCACCAGCGCGACGACCCGCGGCGTGAAACGCAGCGCGAGCTCGGGAAGCCCGATGTCGCAGTCCTCCACCACGTCGTGGAGGATGCCCGCCGCCACCACCTCGGGTTCGAAGCCGTGGCGTGCCAGGAGCATCCCGACGTGCAGCGGGTGGACGACGTAGGGAACGCCGACCTGCCCCTTGCGCTCCTGCCCCGCATGCGCGCGCAGCGCCAGGGCGATCGCGCGTTCGACCTGCGGGTCGTAGCTCTGCTCGGAACGGGGCATCGGTGGCGTCGACGGCGGGGGCGTCAGATGGTGACGCCGAAGACGCCCTTCAACCCGAAGGCCGCGACGATCGTGATGAGGACGAACGTCATCGCCATGCCGATCTCGCTGCCGAAGCTCAAGTCGAAGCCGAAGCAGTCGATCGGGCGCACCGGATAGGCGAGCGAGATGCGGCGGAAGTGCGAGGTCGCGCCGAAGGAGTCCTCCCCCGGATAGAGCAGCTGGTCGACGAAGTCGTTCGAGCGCACCGGGAAGACCATCGGCGCGCCCGCGAGCGCGCCCGCGTGGATCGTCTTCTCGACCGTCTCGCCCGCGCAGGTCAGCTTGAGCACGTGGGCGCCGGCGGACTTCGCGGCGATCGACATCACGACGCGGTTCTCGCCGGGCTCGCGCACCATCTTCGTGCGTGACTCGAGACCTTCCGGCATCTGCAGCGACAGCGCCATCGCCTCGACCGACTGGCCGGGAGCGAGGTCGACCGTCAACAGCACCGGCGCACCGACGTCGAGCGGCCGATAGCCAAGCCGCATCTGCATCTGCGCGAAGAGCAGCATGAACGGGATGAGCATCACCAGCATCGGCTTGAACTGCTCGGTGAGGTAGGCGCCGACCCAGGCCAGCGTCCGCCCGAGCGAACTGATCACCACCGAGAAGCTGTCGCGGAACAGCTTGATGGCGAGGATGTGCCCCTGGTAGCGGTCCTTGTAGTGGCTGACGCGCTTGGGATTGGTCGTGTACTTCATCGCGATCAGCGCGAGGACGCCGAAGGCGACGCCAAGCACCAGCACTCCGACCCACAACGGGGCCGAAGCGAACGGCGTCCACAGGACGTCGAACGTCGACTTCATCGCGCGATTCACCGCATCCATCTTCGCTCCGTGCTCCGCACGCCGCGCCGTCCCGCACCCCGGAGTCGGGGGCAGGCGGCGGGCGCCTCATGCGTTCGTCGTGGTGGCTGCGATCAGGAGATGTAGCCGAGGCCGCGCAGCTTCTCGCGCATCGCCTCGGGGTCCTCGCTGCCGCCAGTGTCCATCGACTGCAGCTCGCGCTCGAGGATGTGGTTCACGAACTCGTCGAGCGAGCTGTAGCCGGCCGCGGCCGCGAACTTCTTCAGCTTCTCGAAGACATCCTTCTCGAGCTTGACCTTGTTGCCACCGAACATGGGTTGCTCCGTCGGAAGCGCCTGCAGCGCAGGCGCGGGTCGTTGGGTCGTGGTTGGTTCAGGTCACGAGTCGCGAGCGCGGCGATCCGGCTCGATTCAGAACAGGCTCTTGCCGCGCATCACGGCGGGTTTGCTGACGCCGAAGTAGGCGAGCATCGTCACCGTGAGGTCGTACAGGCAGGGGTCCTTCGGATCGATCTTGCGGTTGGTGAGGAAGATGCCCGGCACCACATCGGGCGCCATCAAGTGGTTGCCGCTCCAGAGGTCCTTGTTGTCCTCGACGAAGGCGTCGCGCGGCTGCACCTGGCCAAGCGCCGTGGTGTCGGAAGCGCCAAATCCGCGGTCGTAGCCGACGACGAGGTCGGGTGCGTGGTCGAGCTGATCACCGTGGTAGATCTCGTCGCGCAGATCGGCGCGGAAGACCACCTTGGCGCCACCCTTCGACTCGTCGCGCAGCGCGAGCAGCTTGCCGCGGATCTCGGCCAGCAGCGCGTCGCGCGCGGCCGGTTCGACAACGCCCTCTTTCTCGCGCCCCTTCTGGTTCAGGTAGATGCCGTTGAATCCGACCGCATAGGCGCGCGACTTCGAGCGGTCGACACCGCCGCCCTCGGCGAGCGAGTAGACCCCCTTCGGGTCCTGCGCCGCCTTCTCGGTGAGGACGAGGTAGCCCTCCTTCAGCAGCCAGTTGTTCAAGTTGACGCGGCGCGTGAAGGGCGAGAAGCCGTGGTCGGAGAGGACCATCAGCGGCGTCGCCTCGCCGATCTTCTCGCGCAGGTGACCGAGCGCCTGGTCCATGAGGACGTAGGAATCCTCGATCGAGCGGGCGTACTGCGCCGCGATCTTCTCGTCGCGCGCCGGGTGACCGGCCGCGATGTGGCGCCACATCATGTGACTGCGCAGGTCGACGGTGGAGAAATAGAAGAAGAGCAGCCCGTCGTCGAAATGCGCGAGCGCGTGGTCGAGCATGCGCATGCGCTCGTGATGGATGTCGTTGCACTGCTCGATGAACTCGCGGTCGTCGATCGTCCCTTCCTGCAGCGCCTTGGTCTCCTCGGCAAGACCCTGCGTGTAGAACGGGCCGATCGAGGCGGCGAGGTCGATCACGGCGGCGTCGTCGGGCGTCGAGATCGGCATGCACGGCGCACGCGGGTCGATGTTCACCGGCGAGCAGTAGAGGCGCAGGTTCGGGCGCACCTGCTGCACGTAGAACTTCACCATGCCGCCCATCGACTGCTTCAGGCCGAGGTCGAACGAGCAGCGCAGCCAGTCGCTCCACTGCCCCTTCTCGAGCACGCAGGCGTCGCCACCCTCGATCGCGATGTGGACGACCTCTTCGGTCGGGTCGACGAAGATCGTGAACGGCTGCTCCGACTTCGCGACCTCGTGCTTGCCCTCGGGCGGCGTCTTGAAGGGGCTCGGCGGTCCGTAGAGCTTCGCGTCAGCGCGCCCCTTCTGCAGCTTCACCTGCTTCCAGATCCCGCCGTGCACCTTGTCGAAGTTGTCCGGGACGTCGCTGGTGTAGTAGGCGTACATCCCGTCGATGCCGCCTTGCAGGTCGGGCGTCCCCATGTCGGAGAGCGTCAGCTGATCGCTGGCCTGGATCGGATAGGCGGCGGGCATGCGATAGACGTCGCAGCGAATCCCCGCCTCGCCGAGCAGGTCCCAGAACGCGGCACCCTGACGAACCGGGCGGCTGTCGGCTGGCAGCTCGAGCTGATAGTCGCCCGGCAGCGAGAACGTCGTCGGTTCGCCTTCGGTGATCTGCGTCGAACTCACGGGCAGGTAGGTCTGCGGATCGCGATGGAGGAAGTCGTAGACGCCGTGGCCGCCAGGATCCATCCCGGTGATGAAGTTCGACCACGCGACCGGCGACTGCGGCGGGTTGCTGGTGCCAAGCGGCAGGAAGGTGCCGGAGTCGGCCAACTCCTTGAAGTTCGGCAGCAGGCCGGCGTCCATGTACTCGCGCAGCAGGTTCGGGTCCATGCCGTCGATGCCGAGCACGACGAGCTTCTTGCCGCTGACGCCGTAGGAGCGGCTACAGGAGGGCGCCGCGAGCGCAAGCGCGCCGAGCAGCAGCGCGGCGATCGGGAAACGGTGGCTCTGCAAGGTCACGGAGGCGTCCTTTCGGCTCATCGCGCGGCCGGCGCGGGGGCGGCCGGCTCGCGACTCTTCGGGTTCGGCGCGGCGTTCGGGCCGCTTTGCGGCGCGCGACGGTCGCCGAAGAGGGCGCCGCCTTGCATGTAGGGCGGTGCCGCCACGCCGAACAGGTCGAGCACGGTCGGAGCGAGGTCGAGGATGTTGGGCGTCGCCCGGTTGATCTTGCGGTTGCAGAAGAAGATCCCCGGCACGATGCGCGGGTCCATGCAGTGGTCACCGCTCCAGCTCTTGGTGTTGTCGCTGAAGACGTTCTCGCTGGTGCAACCGACCGCGCAGTCCCACGAGTGGCGATAGCCCGCGTCGTAGCCGATCAGCAGGTCGGGCGCCTCGTAGGAGTAGGGCCCCTTGAAGCTCGCCTGCGTGTCGAAGACCTCGCGGATCGCCCGCACGCCGCCGCGCTCGACATCGACGAGTTTGCGCATCTTCTCGGCGATCTCGTTCTTCAACCGATGCAGTTCTTCGCCATCGGCGACGATGCCTTTCGCTTCGCGCCCCTTGCGGTTGATGAAGACGCCGGTGAGCCCCATCGAGAAGGCCTTCGTCCTGCTCCAGTCGACGCCATCGAACCAGTCACCGCCCGTCCGCTTGCCATCCTTCAGGACGAGGTAGCCCTCGTCGCGCAGCCAGGCGTTCAGGTTGACGCCGCGCTGGAACTGCTTGAAGCCGTGGTCGGACATCACGACGAAGACGGTGTCGGGGTTGTCGACCTTGGCGCGCACGCGACCGATGAGTTCGTCGCACCAGCGGTAGACGTCCTCCACCGCGTTCTTGTGCAGCACGACGTCCTTGCCCGCGTTCGCCGGGTGCTTCGGGTCGAGGTAGCGGAAGAACATGTGCTGGATGCGGTCGGTCGTGTCGAAGACCGTCGTGATGAAGCCGCGCTTGGTCTTGGCGATGGCATCCCACAGCATCGCCTCGCGCTCCTGGCCGTAGAGGTAGGCCTGCTTCAGGAACGCCGCCTCGTCGATGCGCCGTTCGTTCAGCGCCCAGGTGTCTTCGGCCAGCCCGAGCGTGCCGAACGGGCCGATCATCTTGGCGAGGTAGACCGAGTACACCTCGGGCTCGCTGATCGGGAACATCGGCTTGGCCGGATCGATGTGGATCGGGGTGACGTAGAGCTCGACCTCGGGGTCGCACTTCTGCAGATAGAAGCGCGCGATGCCCTGCACGCCCTCGAACTCGATCTTCAGCCACGGCGAGTAGTCGCCGAGCGTGACGTCGGCCGACTCCTTGCCGACTTCGATGCGACCGCGCTTGCCGTCGCCGTTCAACGTGAGCGTGAACGGGGCGACGAGCTTCTTGCCCCCCATCGTCGGCCCTTCGAGCGAGGCCGCGATGACGTTGCCGACGCGCTTCACTTCGGTCTCGGTGCCGCCGGCATTCTCGGCGCCCATGCCCGCCGTCTCGTCCTGGATGCGACCGCGCAGCTTGGTGGTGAAGAAGGAGAAGCTGCCCTGCGAGCCCTTCAAGTCGGGGACGCACATGCCTGACAGCAGCACGCCGTTCTTGAACTTCTCGGGCGGGAAGGTGATGGGCACGCGCTGGATGCTGCTGTTGACCCAGTTCTCGCCCAGGATCTTCCAGAACGGCTGGCTGCGGCGCAGCATCCGATAGAAGGACTTGTGGAAGGTCAGCTTGAACTTGCCGAAGCCGAAGCTCGATTCGCTTTCGCCGATCTTCGCCGACGAGAGCATCGGCATGTAGTTGCACGGGTCGCGCGTGATGAAGTCGAAGATGCCGTGCTTGCCCGGATCGACGCCGGTCATGAAGCTCGACCAGGCGACCGGCGACATCGACGGTGTCGCGGTCTCGAGCGGGCAGAAGATCCCGTCCTCGGCCAGCTTCTTCAGGTTCGGCAGCTTGCCCTCCGCCATGTAACGCGCGGTGAGCTCGGGGTCCATCCCGTCCATGCCGACGATCACGACGCGCTTCGCCTTGGCGCGACCGCGCTGCTTCGAGGTGGCGAACCAGCGGATCCCCATCCGGATCGGCATCGCGATCAGCGCGGCGAACGCGGCGAAGAAGGCGCCGATCAGGACGAAGATCGTGCCGGCCGCGGCAACGCCGGCGCCAGGGCCGATGTAGCCGTAGGCGCTGCTCGGCCCGAAGAAGAGCAGCGCGAAGAGCGCGGCGAGGGCCAGTCGAAGTTTCAGCTGTCGCAGCATGCAGACCTCAAACCATGACGGCGGCGCGCGGGCCGCCGCTTCGATCGCGAAAGGTACGACAGGTATAGCCCCCGAGCTTGAGGCGCCATCGTGGTGCGAGGCAAGCCTTCCTCAACGCGGGTGATCGGCCAGCGCGTCGGGAAAAGTCGACCCGATCCGAAGCGTGACCCGGCGTGCGAACCGCCGCGGCGCCATGCGCGCGGAATACCAGCCGATCCAAAGCGCCCCAGGCAGCGCGCCGGCAAGGCCGAGGAGCGCGCCGACCACGATCGTCATCACGACACTGACGCACGCCTGGTCGAGCCAGGTCGACCACGGGGAGGAATGACCGATTCCCGGCCCGATGTAGGCCAGGACGCTGAAGAGATCCGCCATCGCTGCACCTCCGACGTGACGACTTGGACGGAGTTGCCGTCGTGCCGTCCACGCCGGAGGTGCCGGCAATCGTCAGATGAAACCCTTCGCCTTGAGCGAGCGCATCGCAGCGGCCTCGGTCGCCTGGTCGATGCCATCGCCGGCGGGCTTCGCCACCCAGCCGCGCGCTTCGAGCGCGGTGAGGATGCGGTCGAAGCAGGCGTCCTGCTCCTCCTTCGCCGTGTTGCAGTGGACCTCGGGGCTGGTCGGCGGCTCGTACGGGTCATCGACGCCGGTGAAGTTCTTGATCTGGCCGGCGCGCGCCTTCTTGTAGAGCCCCTTCACGTCGCGCGCCTCGAGGGTGTCGAGATCGCATTCGGTGTAGACCTCGAAGAAGCGCCCGATCTTCTGGCGCTGCTCGTTGCGCGTATCGCGATAGGGCGAGATCGCGGCGGTGATCGCCACGACGCCGTTGCGCGACAGCAGCTTCGCCACGTAACCGATGCGGCGGATGTTGGTGTCGCGGTCTTCCTTGCTGAAGCCGAGCCCCTTGCTGAGCGTCGTGCGGAACTCGTCGCCGTCGAGCAGCTCGACCTTCATGCCGCGCTCGATCAGCTCGTTCTTGATCCGTTCCGCGAGCGTCGACTTGCCCGAGCCCGAGAGCCCGGTGAACCAGAGCGTGAAACCTTCCATGGGTCGTCCGTTTCCTTGAGTCTTTGGGGGAGTTAGGGAGGAATCGCGGCGGACGCGCGATCAGGTCGCCTTGAGCGCGTCGATCAGGATCTTCGCGATCTCCGGGCGCGTGAACTCGACCGGCGGGATGGTGCCGGCGCGCAGCATCTCGCGCACCTGCGTGCCCGAGAGGTTGATGCGCTCTTCCGGCGTGGCCGGGCTCGACTTGGTCGAGGCCATGCCGTTGGTGCGCTTGCACCAGAACGAGTTCTCGAACTTGAGGAGGTTGATCCCGACTTCGCCGGGGGCGTACTCCTCGAAGATCTTCTGCGCGTCGTAGCTGCCGTAGTAGCTGCCGACGCCGGCGTGGTCGCGACCGACGATGAAGTGGGTGCAGCCGTAGTTCTTGCGGCAGATCGCGTGGAGAACGGCCTCGCTTGGCCCGCCGTAGCGCATCGCCTGCGGATAGACGGCGAGCGCCGTGCGCTCCTTCGGGTAGTAGCCGGCGAGGAGCGCTTCGTAGCACTTCATGCGCACGTCGGCCGGGACGTCGTCGCTCTTGGTCTCGCCCATCAGCGGGTGGAGCATCAGGCCGTCGACGACTTCGAGCGCGACCTTGGTGAGGTACTCGTGCGCGCGATGGATCGGGTTGCGCGTCTGGAACGCGACGATCGTGTTCCAGCCCTTGCTCTTGAAGAGCGTCCGCGTCTCGACCGGGTCGAGGCGGCGGTTGTTGTACTTGTCGTACTTCAGGCGGTTGACCACCGACAGCGTGCCGCCGAGGTAGGTGTCGCCGATCGACTCGAGGTAGCCGACGCCAGGGTGCGCCTTGTCGTCCGTGCGCAGCACCTTCCGCGCCTCGTCACCCTTGTCCATCTTCCACTTCGAGTCGAGGTGGAGGATGGCGAGCAGCTGCCCGTCGGTCGTCTCGAGGGCGACATCGCTGCCCTCCTTGTACGCCTCGGCGCTCGTGCCGGGCTTGACGGCGAGCACGATCGGGATCGTCCACGGCAGGCCGTTGTTCAGTCGGCGCGTCGCGAGCACGGCGTCGTAGTCCGCCTTGCCCATGAAGCCCTGCAGCGGGCTCATGGCACCGACGGCGATCATGTCGACGTCGGCCATCTCGCGCGCGTTCAGGACCACCTTCGGGAGCTTCGGAGCCGAAGCGAGCAGGCGATCGCGCTCGCCGCCCTCGACCATCCGGTTCACCAGCCGTCCACCATGCGGAGCGATCATCGAATTCCTCTGTGTCTTCAGAAACGGTGTCTTCAGAAACGGTGTCAGAAACGCGGTTCAAGAACGCGCGCGCGCCGGCGGCTGCGAAGCCGCGGCCGACCGGCGCGTCACAGGTATCCCAGGTTCTTCAGCTTGTGCTTCACTGCCTCGAGGTCGTGCGCGGAAAAGTCGTCCGCGGTCGCAGCTGCGGCCGCCGTCGGCTCGGCACTCTTGCGCTCGGCCTCGCCGAGGAGATCGCGGAGCACGAAGACGACAAAATCGGTTGGCGACGAGAAGCCGGAGTTCTCGATGACGAGCTGGATCTTGCGGTAGAGCGGCCGCGGGATCTTGACCGTCACCTTGCTTTCGCGCATCGGGCCCTCAAGACGGCGAGATCGGGCAACGGCAGCGCCCGCCTCCGAAGCGGTCGCACTCCAATCGCACTCCGATCGCACTCTCATTGGAGGCGGAATAGATACCTTCGCTTTGCGGCTCGTCAAGGCGGTGCCGGCGGCGCGGAGGCGAGGTAGGGTCCCGCGCCGACCATCGACGCGAGCGGGCGACCGCCGTCCAAGCAGCACGGCGGCCTCCGCGGCCAAAGACACTTTCGCCGCTACGCTCTCGCCCCCCCTACTTCCGCTACGGAGCACTTTGAATTCATGCGCCCCACGCACCTGCTCACCGCCCTGATCGCTCTCTCACTCGTCGCGGCATGCGGCGACCAGAAGCCGACCGACTCCGGTGGAGCGCCAACCTCCGGCAAGAGCGCAAGCGAACTCCTCGACGACGCGACTAGCGCCGCCGCCAAGGAGGAGTGGAAGGCGGCCCTTGTGGCGCTCGACGCGGCGCTTGCCGACTCCAAGGCGACCGCCGAAGAGAAGGCGCAGGCGTGGAGCGACAAGATCACCGCGTCCGCGCGCGGCAACGGTGACGACGCCGGCAAGGCGGCGGTGCAACAGATGGCCGCGTCGACCGCGGTGCTGACGGCGGAGCAGTACGCCTCGCTCGGGATCGGCCTCGCGGAGAGCGATCACCCGAAGGTTGCGCTGGACCTGCTCGAGGTGGCGAAGAAGAAGTTCGGGACCGACGCGGTCGTGATGAAAAAGCTGAAGCGCGTCGCGAAGTTCTGCGAGCAGAAGTTCATGGAGGCGGGCGACTCGGGCGCGCTCGACCAGCTGAAGGCGCTCGGCTATCTCGGCGCTGAAGGCGAGGACGAGGAGGAGACGGGCGCGCAGCAGTGATCGCGCGCACGAACGCGTGACGCCACCGACCGGCGATGGCCGGCGATGACTCGAACGGAAACGACGCGGGCGGCCCGGGATCTCCCGAGCCGCCCGCGCTGCATTCATGGGCTTCGTCGCGCGACGCGCCTTCAGTTCGGCGGAATCAGCGACTCGCGATTGGCGCTGCCGCCGACGTGCTTCTTCGCCAACTCCTCGAGACCCGGCAGCGCGATCAGGTGGCCATCCATGTCGGCCGGCACCGGCACGCCGTGGAGGGCGAGGATCGTCGGCGCGAGGTCCTGCAGGTGCGGAGCCGAACCGGGCGCCACCTTCTTGCTGCAGAAGAAGATCCCGCGCACGAGGTACGGATGGACCGAGGTGTGGTCGCCCGACCAGCGGTTCTTGTTCGGGAAGATGATGGCGTCCTTGCTGCGGTCGCCCATCGCCGTGCCCCAGCCGACGCGGTAGCCGACGTTGAAACCAACCTGGACGTCGGCCGCCCCTTCCGTGCAGCGCCCCTTGGCGTCGCGCAGGTCGGTGGCAAACGGTCCCGCGAGGTACTCGCTGCGCTTCCACGCGCCCTTGAAGACCTGCGGATCGTTGGGCGATTCCTTGTTCGGATTGCGGTAGGCCAGCATCTTCGCGATCAGCTCATCGCAGACCTTGTCGTAGTCGGCCGGGTCGACGCTGCCATTGGGCTCGCGCCCCTTCACGTTCAGGTAGATCGTCCCGATGCCGACGGAGTAGGCCTTCGTCTTCGCCCAGTCGACGTAGCCGAGGAACGACTTGTTGGTGGTCGGCTTGCCGTCGGGCTCGGTCTTCAGCGTCATGAAGCCCTGGTCGACGAGCCAAGCGTTGAGCTCGACCTCCTCGCGGAACGAGCTGAACCCGTGGTCCGAGCAGACCATCAGCGTGCAGTCGCCGAGCTTGCCCGCTTCGAGCCGCTCCATCACGATGCCGATGGTCTTGTCGACTTCCTCGTAGATCGCCGGGATGGCGTCCTTTGCCGCGATCTCGCGCGGACCGAAGCGGACCATCTTCGCGGCATCCTCGGCCTTGTACTGCGGGTGCTTGGGGTCGAAGAAGCGGTACATCATGTGGCAGACGCGATCGGTCTCGCCGAAGACCTGGAACAGCGTCCGCCAGTCATTCTTGTCGAGTTGCGCGATCAGCATCTTGCGGCGCCACTGGATCGTGTCCCAGATGGCCGACATGAACGAGAGGTCGCCGATCTCGTCATCCTTCAGCGCGTGCGTCTGGCACGACCAGCCGATCGTGTCGAAGTAGCCGACGTCCTTCACCAGCTCCGCCCCGAACTCGCGCGGCGAGGTGATCGGCATGTTCGGCGGCGTGGCGTCGGCGGCCGCCGTGATCGCCGGCAGATAGAACTTCACGTCCTCTGCCGTCGCATTGCACTGCGACACGTGCAGGTGCGCCGTCGCCTTCACTGCGAACGCACCCTCGACGTCGAACGTCACCGGGATGTAGGGCGACCACTCGCCCTCCTTCAGCAAGACGTCCTGGCCCGACAGCGTGAACTTGATGGTTCCGGCCGCCTTGTCGACGAGGCCGGACAGCGGCACCGAGGCGTTGCCCTTGTCCGCCTCCCACTTCTTGCGGTCATTCTTCGCCGTGTTCAGGTCCTTGGTCAGCTGCTGCTTCTCGGGCGCCCCTTCTTTCGCCGCATCGAACGCCTTCTGCAGCTCGGCGATCTTGCGCGCCCACTTCTGCGCTTCGACGAAGTTCTCCGGCCCCGAGAGCTTGGTCTCGAAGTAGCCGACCTTGTTGCCGTCCGCGCACTTCGCGCAGCCCTTGGTGAAGGAGAAGCTCTTGTTCTTGCACTTCGGGCAGATGACCTTGTACTTCAGCACCTGCCCGCCGTTGCCGGTCGAGCGGTTGAACTCCCATTCGCTGTTGGTGTAGACGAGGTAGGTGCCGGGGCCGCCGCGCACGTCGGGCACGGAGAGGCCTGCCAGCAGCTTGGTGTTCGGACCGCCGGTCGCCGGGTAGTTGCACGCCGCCTGCAGCACTCGCGAGGAGAGCTTGGCGTCGTCGAGCAGGTCCCAGAAGTTCTTCACCGACAAGTCGTTCTGATGCGACGGCATGGTGAAGCCGTCGCGGAACGCGAGGTCGGCGCCGCGGCTGTAGCCGATCGTCGGGATCACGCTGCCGACGAGCTTCGGCTGCCCCTTCTCGTCGGTGAGCTCGGACCACCGGAACGTGCGGCGGATGAAACCGAAGATGTTGGTCTTGCCCGGGTTCTGGCCGCTGTTGACGGACGCCCACGCCACCGGCGATTCGGACGGGTTGGCGGAACCGAGCGGCAGGAAGGCGCCCTGCTCCATCAACTTCTTCGCCCACGGCATCCGCCCCTCGGCGATGAACTGTTCCGCGAGGTGGTGCGAGGCGCCGTCGAAGCCCAGCAGGACCACCCGCGGGCCGGCATCCGACGCCACCGTCGGCGGCGCGACCACCAGTGACGTCGCGACCGCCGCGCCGATCGGGGAAGCGTTCGCGATCGTCGCGTTGGCGCGCGGCAACATCGCCAGCGCAGCCGTCGTGAGCGTGGCCGTCGCGACCAACGCGGTCGCCATCCAACGAGCAGTCCTCATGTCAGCGGGCTCCTGGGTCGGCCGAACGAACGGCCGGCGTGCGTGGACGAGCGGCCGTTGCGATGGCCGCGATCGTTGCTGTTTCGAGCGGAACGGGCGGGAGAGTAAAGCGGAGGCGCCCCGATTCGAACTGAGTCGAATCGGCACACCGACGCCACGTTGGTGACCGGCCTTCGCCGTCCGACGTGCGCGCAGCGCTGGGACGGAGCTCGGGGACCTACGTTTGCTCCTGTCGCCCCCTTTCCACTGGAGCTCGATCCATGAAACGCGCCGCCCCGTGGCTGCTCATCGCCGCGTTGCTCCTTGCCGGACTTGCCTTCTGGAACCAGCGCGCCACGGGACCGAAGCTCGGAGCGGCGCCCGCGGCGGCGAAGCGCGCCGACGGCAGCAGCGCGCTCGCCGACGCCGCCAGCAGCGACGTCGGAGTCGCGGCGCAGCGTGATACGGCGAGTCGAGCGGCGACCGCCACCGCGCGTCATACGATCCGCGGCGTCGTCCACTTCGCCGCCGATGGCCGCCCCGCCGCTGACGCGCTCGTCCGCGCCCATCGCGGCCAGGCGCCACTCGCACGCCAGTCAATCGAGCGGGGACTCGCCGACGCGCGCGGAAGCTCGCGTCCGGCGGCGGCGCAGCACGACCTCGACTCGCTGGGCGCCATGCCCTGGCCGGAACAGGACGCTCTTCCCACCGAAGAGCGCGACGACACCGAGGAGCGCTCCGATCCCACCGCGCAAACGCGCACCGACGCCGACGGCCGCTTCGAATTGCCGATCGCCGATTCGATTCGACTCACGATCGACGCGGTCGCCGAATTGGCCGAGTGCGTGAAGCCCGTCGTCGTCGACCTCGGCAAGGAAGCGGAGCCGGCGCCGATCGAGCTCCTGCTGATCGACGGGGCGAGCGTCCGCGGTCGCGTCCTCGATCCCGACGGGGTCCCTTTCGCCGGCGCGCGCGTCGTCGCCGGCACGCACTTCGATCCATTCGCCATGTTCTCGGCGCAAGGACTCGATCTGCGCAAACCCGCGAGCGCCATCAGCGACGCGAGCGGCGCGTTCGCGCTGGCGGGCGTCCCCGGTGGACTCGAGCTCCACGTCGCGGCGCACGCCAACGGCTTCGCGAGTTCGCCGACGGTCACGGTGGCGACCGTCGCCGGACGCACCGCTGAAGTCGAGCTCTCGCTGTCGCGCGGCGCGACGATCGCCGTCACCGCACGCGACGCCGTCGGCGCGCCGGTCGCCACAGCGCTCTGCCGCCTCGAGCGCGCCGACCTGAAGCTCGACGAGATGACGGCGCAGGGCGACGCGGTGCGCGGCGTGCGCAAGCGGCTTGACGCCGAAGGCCAGACGCGTTTCGTCGGGATCGCCGCCGGCCGCTACTACGTCCGCGTCGATCTCCCGCCATGGGTCGAGTGCCGACGCGAAGTCGTGGTCGATCTCTCCGCACCCGAGATCGCGGTCGAACTGCAGCTCGCCAAAGGCCGCGAGCTGCGCGGCCACGTGCTCGCCAAGGACGGCACCCCCATCGGCGGCGCGCGCGTCTCCGCCAGCGAGCCGAGTTCGCTCGCCAATGTCATGCGCGCCGCCACCGGTGCCGGCCGCCGCTTCGCGGAATGCGACGCCGACGGCGCCTTCGTGCTGACCGGGCTCGTCGACTTCAAGCTCGAAGTCGTCGCGCGCGCCGCGGGCTATCAGGAGGCGAAGACGGAGGCTGCGGCGAACGCCACGGCAGTCGAACTGCGGCTCGCCACGCGCGGTGCCATCGAGGGAATCGCCCTCTCGCGAGTGACCGGAAAAGCGCTGAAGAGCTTCGAGCTCCGAATCGAGCGGCGTGCCGCTGAACCGACTTCCATGTTCGATGCATCCTCTTTCCAGGGGCTGCAACAGCTCGCGCTGCCGTTCGCGACCGAGAACGGCAAGTTCCGCGTCGCCGGCGTCGAGCCGGGCGACCTGCGCCTCACGATCGCGGCCGAAGGTCACGGCGACTGGCGCAGCGAGTGGTTCACGCTTGAAGAGGGGGCGACCAAGCGCGGCGTCATCGCTTCGCTGCAAGCGGAGGCGGTCCTGCTCGGTCGCGTGGTCGCCGCCGTAGACGGTCGTCCGGTCGTCGGCGCGAGCGTGCGCCAGCTCCAGGCCGACCAGGCGATGTTGCAGCAGATGGTCTCGCGCATGCTGCAGCCGGTCGGCGCCAAGAGCGACGGCGACGGACGATTCCGCATCGGCGGCCTCGGCGCCGGCGCCCATCGCATCGCCGTTCGAGCCGAAGGATTCGTCGAAGTGGAGCTCACGGCGCCGCCACTCGCCGCGGGCGAGACGTCCGCGGAGCTCCAGGTCGAACTCGACGCGGGTGCCGTGATCTTCGGCGAGGTGCGCGGCAGCGACCGGGCACCGATCGCCGGCGCCAGCATCATGTGCCAGGACCTCACGCGCTTCTCGATGCAGTCGACCAAGAGCGACGCCAACGGCGCCTACCGCATCGAGGGGCTCGCCGCCGGTAACTTCGCGCTGACGCGCATGCCGTCGAACCTCGCCATCGGCGGCGACGACTTCATGAAGGAGATGCAGGGGCAGATCGAGACGCAGTCGGTCCGCCTGAAGCCCGGTGAGCAGCTGCGCGTCGACTTCGGCGCGCAGACGCAAGGGCACGCTGCGCTCGAGGGCCGCGTCACCAGCGGCGGACGCCCGTTCGCGGGTGCGATGGTTCAGGTGATCGGATCGGGAGAAGAGGGACGCTCGAGCGGCGTGGCCGCGGCCACCACCGAGGCGGACGGGTCGTTTCGATTCGACGCTCTGCAGGCCGGTCGCGCCTTCGTGCAGGTCCATGGCGGTGACTTCGCGGCCGGCGACATGAACGCCGCGCTGGTTCCGGTCCTGCTCAAGGAAGGCTCGACCGTCGATGTCACGATCGACGTGCCCGCAGGCGCCCTCACCGGCGCGGTGGTCGATGCGGAAAGCGGCGTCCCGTTGGCCGGGATCGCCATCTACCTCGCCGCCGCGACCGACGGCGGATCGGCCAACGCGATGGAAATGGCCATGCGCCGCACGATGGCCGTGCGCACCAATGCGGACGGCCGCTTCACGCTGCCGCGGGTCCCGGCCGGCGCCTGCCGAGTGATCGCCGGCGGCGGCGATCTGCTCTCCAATCGTTCACGCGACCACGCGCTCGCGGCAACTCCGGCGCAAGCGCCGGCGACCGGCACGGTCGATCTCGGCGAGATCCGCCTGCCACGCGCCGCGACCATCGCCGGCACGCTCGTCGACAGCGCGGGCAAGCCGGTGGCGAACGGATCGCTCTTCCTGCGCAATCCGGCCAGCGGAGGATTCCTGGAGGAGTGGTCGAGCGTCTCGAGCGACAGCGAGGGCGCCTTTGAGTACAGCGGCGTGCCGGAGGGCAGCTGGGACGTGGTCGCACGCGCCGCCGGCCACGCGACGGCGACGGCTCGCGCGGTTCGCGCCAGCGTCGGACAGATCGCCCGAGTGCGACTCGAACTGACCGGCGGCACCGAGGTTTTCGCGCTGCTCGGCGACATCGAGTTCGCCGATCTCGCCACGCTTTCCCTCACCATCGACGGTCCGCAAGGGCCGCTGCCACTGACGCTGTTCGGACTCGGTGAACTGAGCGAGGCGCTGAACGCGCCGTGGCAGCAGAACGCCGTGCGACTTGGCCGCTTCGCGCCGGGGACCTATCGCGTGCACGGATCGCTGCGCGGCCAGCCGATCGATCGCTCGATCACGCTGAAGGGCGAGCCGGAGCTGCGCATTCCGCTGTCCTCGCCATGACCGCGCGCTCCGCGACGCGCGCTTCGATCGCGCTACAGTTCCCGCCATGGCCGAGCTGAAGAACGAGTTCACCTGGTCGTTCTCGCGCGCGCAGACCTTCGCGACCTGCCAGCGGCGCTACTGGCTGCGCTACTACGCTTTCTGGGGCGGCTGGTCGCGCGGCGCGCCCGAGCTCGCGCAACGCGCCTACTTCTTCAGCAAGATGGCGACGCTGAAGATGATGGCGGGCACGGCGGTCCACGCCACGCTTGCCGACCTGTTGCGCGCGCGCGCCGCCGGCCGTACGCCGACCCCTCCGTACGAGCAGCTGCGCCAGCGCATGAACGATGCGTGGGTCGCGTCGAAGCAGGAGCGCTGGCGCACCGTCGGCCCCAAGCAGGCGCCGCCTCTCTTCGAGCACTACTTCGCGCTGTCCATCGCGCCAAGCGAACTGACCGCGCTGCGCGACCACGCCGTCGCCTGCGTGCGCCACCACCTCGACAGCGAGCTGGCACGCGACATCGAGCGGGTCGGGCCGGCGCACTGGCGCTCGATCGACGAGCTCGAGGTCGCGCCGATCGGATGCGTGCCGTGCTTCGTCGCCCCCGACTTCGCCTTCGACCGCGACGGTGAGACCTGGCTGCTCGACTGGAAGACCGGCGGCGAGCGCAACGACCACGCGTTCCAGCTGCTCGCCTACGCCCATTTCGCGCGCGCCAAGTGGGGACTCGATCCGACGCGCCTGCGCGCATTCGACGTGATGCTCCAAAGCGGCACCGTGATCGAGGTGCCGATCAGCGCCACCGCGCTCGACGGGGCCGCCGAGAAGGTTCGCGCCAGCGCCGAGGCGATGCGGGAGCGGCTCGTCGATCGCGCCGCCAACAGCGCCCGCATCGAGGACTTCCCGCCGACCACCGACGTCCACGAATGTCGCCGCTGCTTCTTCCAGCAAGTGTGCGAAGCGCGCCTCGGAACGGTGGCCGACCTGCAGCCGCCGCGGCAGAACGGCGAGAGCGCGGGAACTTGAGCGCCCGCGGCTCGTGTTCGGTACTCTCGCGCCCCGTCCGGCACCGCGACCGGAAGCGTCCGGAAGCCCCCTGCGGTGCCGCTCAAGCGTTCCGTTCGAAGGAGGATTCGATGTCTGCGCGCCTCACCCAGAGTGCCCTTTGCCTGGCCACTCTCGTCCTTGCTGCAACGGCCCATGCCCAACAGCCAGCCACCCCGGCTCCCGCCACCCCGCCCGCGACCGGCGCACCCGCTGCGAGCGCGCCGACGCAGGATGCGGCGCCGAAGGGCCCGACGCGCCACACGTCGACCACCAAGGTGGGCGAAGCGACGTTGACCGTCGAGCATGGCCAGCCGGAATGGAGCGATGATCGCCTGGGCCAGATGGCGCAGATCGCGCAGGCGGGCCAGCCGTGGCGCATGGGCGCCGGCACCGGGCCGGCCGAGATCTCCACGATCACCGTGAAGGGCGCGCCGATCTTCTTCGGCGACCAGCTGATCCAGCCGGGCCGCTACGGCTTCAACCTGATCGCCACCGGCGAGAACGCCTGGAGCTTCATCGTCTACGAGCCGCTGCACGCCGACCAGGCGCCGACGATGATCGGCGACGAGCCGGCGCATCAGGTGGCCGCGCGCTTCGTCGGCGATGCTCCCGAGATCGTCCCGCTGATGACCATCGACCTCGCGGGCGGCGGCGAAACCGCCACGTGCACGCTCGCGTGGGGTCCGCTGCGGCTCAGCGCGGGTTGCGCTGCGGTGGCGGTCACCCACGCCGACCTGCAGCTGAACGGCAACGATGCCAAGTCGACCTGGTACCAGCGCTCGTTGGCCGCCGACAGCGACCTCACCAAGCCGATGATCGTCGGCACCATCGATCTCGAGATCGAGGGCGACGACTGCTCGATGAACGTCTACTTGATGCAGCAGGGCAGCGAGATCGTCGCGCTGCTGCGCAACCGCGAGCGCGAGGAGGCGGAGCAGTCGAACGCCGCCACCGAGCTCGCGCTGAAGCAGTTCGAGGCGATCGTCCAGCAGTTCGGGGCGCAGGCGGAAGCGCAGGTCGGTCCGCTGCGGACCCGGGCGCAGCGCCAGCTCGTGAAGAACGAGATCGTGCTCGAGGACTCGGTCAATCGCCCCGACAACCTGCGCCTCACCGGCACCTCCGAAGACGCGAAGGGCAACAAGCTCGCCTGCGAGATCTTCCAGACGCGCGGCTCGCTCAACTTCGAGGTCTGCGTGGGCACCAAGAAGGCGCTGCTGCGCGTCGATGAGTCGGCCTTCGCGCTGAAGGCCTCCTCGTCCTGAGCGAGCGCGGCTCGACCCGACGACCACGACCGTGATTCACTGAAGGGCCCGCTCGGCAGCCGCCGCGCGGGCCCTTCGCTTGCCTCACTCGATCGGGTCGCCAGGGCCGTCGATCGCACGTTCCTCGCGCGCCAGGAGATCGGGCCGAACGAGCCGCCAGAAAGTGGCCGGGAGGTGGCGCCAGCGACGCTTGAGTCCGGCGACCTTCGCCTGCCACTGCGCCGCGCGCCACTGCGGCGGCGTCGCCGGCGGCTGCGCCGCGACGTAGCCGTGCGCCGCAAGGTGGTGCCCCGCGACGCGCTCCACGATCGCGACCTCATCGGCGTCGAGTTCGCTGCGCCAACGCTCGACGCGCGACTTCTCGAGCGCTCCCTGCGCGCGGTCGAACCACCAGCGGTCGCTCTTCTTCGCCTCGCCTTGCAGCATGCCCGGCTCGAACGCAAGCCCGAGGAAGGCGCAGAGCCGCTCGAGCTCCGGCTGCGGCTGCTCCACGAGGGTCTCGTAGCGAACGCGTGCGAACCGCGGATCTCCTGCCAGCGCCTCGGCGCCTTCGACGCAGTCGCGCCACAACGTGGCATCGGAGAGCGCGCTGCCGCTGCCCCACGGCATCCGTTTCAGCGACGCGGCGACGTCGCGCGGATCACGGATCAGGTGGATCAGCCGCGCGTCGGGATACCAGCGCCGCAACGTGGCCGCGTGCAAGGCGTGCTGCGGCGTCTTCTCGCCGCCGATCGTCTTGCCCTGCGCGCGCGCATAGAAACGGAGCAGCGACGCGAAGAAGGCCGGATAGCTCGTCGCCTCCTCCTGCAGGCACGCCTGCAGCGCCGCGCGATCGAGACGCAGCCGCTCGATGCGACGCGTCGCGACGAAGCGGTCGATCGCCCGCGCGCGACGGCGCGGGTCGGCGAGGTCACCGAAGACCCGCTCGCGCTGCGCGACCCAGTAGAAGAAGAAGGTCTCGTCGCACAGCCCGACGCGCGAGTGGCGATTCAGCATCGCGCGCAACAGCGTCGTTCCGCTGCGCGGCGCACCGAGCACGAAGACCAGCCCGTCGCTCATGCCCGCCGCTCCCGCCATGCCATCGAGAACGCGATCGCCGTCGCCGCCGTCCCCGCCGCTTCCGCGATCAGCAGCGAGAGCGCCGCGCCGCTCGCCCCCTGCGCACGCGCAAGCGACGGGATCAGCGCCGCCAGCAGCAACGTCCCGCCGATCGACACCATCAGCTCGAGCCGCCCGCGGCCCATCGACAGCAGCGTCATTCGGAAGTGGCCGCGCAGCGCCAGCAATGGAATGACGAAGATCAGCAGGCGCAGGCAACGGATGCTCTGCGCGTTGGCGAACTCCGCCCGGAAGAGGGTGTGCAGCAGCCACGGCGCCGCCACCGCGATCCCGCCCGCGAGCAGCAGCGCGCCGCCGGTCGCGATCGACAGCGATCGAACCAGCAACCGCGCCAGCTCCGGACGCGGCCCGACCGCTGCGCGCGAGAGCGTCGGATAGAGATTCGTGAAGTACATCGTGATCACGGCCTGCAGGATCATCATCACCCGATGGGCGACCCCGTAATCGGCGACCGCCGGCCGTTCCACAAGGTTCCACAACAGCAGCGTCGCCAGGAACATCCGCAGCGCCCACAGGAACTGCGAGAGTCCCATGGGGGCCGCTTCACGCAACAGCGCCGACCGCGACGGCAGCGCCCGCGGTTCGCCGATCGCGCCGATCGCGCCGACCGCTCGCAGCGCCGCCGTCCGCTTCCGCCATGCCAACTGCGCAAGCGCTGCCGCGCCGCCAACCGCGGCCACTTCGATCCACGGCAGTCGGGCGATTCGCTCGCCATCGGTCACCCAGACGGCGACGCCCGCGAGGAAGAGCCCCTGGCGCAGGACCCCGGGCGCCGCGACCCACGCCATCGCGCCAAGGCCCTGGAAGAGCCACGGCACGAGCCACGGCAGCAAGAGCAGGCTGAGCGCGTAGACCGGCAGCAGCTGCGCAAGCACTCCATCGATCCAGCCTGCTGCGCGCGCGACGAACGCGAGCCCCGCGAGCACCAACGCCGTCACCAGTTGCAACCCGACGACCGGACGCACGAGCGACAGCGCGTGCGTCGGCTGTCGCGCGACCTCGCGCGCGCCCAGCAGCGGGAGGCCGAGTTCGACCACGAGCGCGGCGAACATCAAGGCGGCGAGCGCGACCTCGACCGGCGCGTACTGCTCGCGCGTCATGCGCTGCGTCAGCAACCAGATCGCGACGAACGACAGGCCGCGCTGCGTGCCCTCGCCGCCAAGCAGCACCGTCAGTCCGCGCCACGACGGCAGGCGTGCGACCACGCGCGCTCAGTCCCCCGCCGGCAGCGGACGGCCGGCGAAGAGTTCGTAGGTGGCCGGCGCGGCCCGGAGCGCTGACTGGAATGCCGCGAGCAGGCGCCCGTAGCCCGCTTCGTTCGGATGGTGATCGATGTCGCTGACGCGCCAATCGGCGAGGTCGCTGACCCCCGCAAAGGTCTCGACGAGGTCGATCACCGGCAGCTCGAGCTCGAGCGCGATCGCGCGCGCCTCGAGGAATCGCGCTTCGAGTCGATCGCTCTCGCCGACGGCGGGGAGCAGCGCGATCACCACTTGCGCGCCCGCCGACGCGCAGCTCGCGCGGATCGTGGTCAACGCGAAACGGATGAACTCGACGCGGAAGGGCGCCAGCTTCGCGTCGGAAACGCGCGGCGGGTCGTTGCGCTCTAGCCGCGCGCGGACGACAAGCTCGCGCAGGTAGGGGTACTCGAGGTCGATGCCGTCATGGACGAGGCAGGCGAGGTGGTGTCCCCAGATCCGCGCCACCGAGAGGTCGGAGAGGCCGACGACCACGACGTCGGGATGCCAGCGCGGCAGCGCCTCGTCCACGACCTTGATGAACTGCGTGAGGCGATAGCCCTCGACGGCGAGGTTCAGCACCTCGACACCCGTCCCGTCACCGCGCGGCTCGTTCAGCCACGCTTCGAGTCGTGGCTCGAGCCCCTTCCCGAACGGCGCGCCGAGCCCTCGCGAGAGCGAATCGCCGACCCACACCAGGCGCCGCACTCCCGGGGTGCGCGCGTCGGGGTAGTCGCGATCGAACAGTCCGGCGCGATTGGTGAGATGCGCGGCCGACGGGTCGCCCGGATCGCCGGTCGACGGCTTGGGTCGATAGAGCAGGAAGGAGTCCAGCCGCTCGTGGATCGCGCCACGATGGAGCGCCCTCTCCCAGACGTCGTCGAGGTCGCCGCTTCGCGTCGATTCGCGGCTCGCGTCGAGCAGTTCGGTGTAGTAGCCGGCCAGCAAGCCGAGCTCGTCCTCTTCGTTCAGGCCGTGGTAGACGCACTCGCGCACCTGCGCCCGCAGCCAACGCGGCACCCAGCTCGGAGCGACCGAGGGATGCGCGCGCTCGAGAGCGAGCAGCGCGACCAGCAGCGCCACCGTCGCCGCGGCCGAGCGGGCGAACGGCGTCATGGTGCGCCTCCGCCGGAAGACACGCGCAGGAGTGCCGGGTAGTCGACCTTCGCCGTCGAAGTGCGCGGGAGCTGCGGGTGGAAGACGAAACGGTCGGGGCTCATCGCCGCCGGCAGCTGCTCGGCACAGAAACGCTTCAGCGCGATCAACGACAGCGGCGCAGCGACCGCCACGACATGGGCGTCGATTCGCACGCCGCACGCCGCGTCGGGCAGCGCCACCACCGCCGCCTCGCGCAGCTCGGGATGGCGCTGCAACGCCGCCTCGACCTCGCCGAGCTCGATGCGGTAGCCGCGGCGCTTGACCATGCGGTCGCGCCGGCCGAGGTAATGGAACCCCTCGCCCGCGACCTCGCGGACGACGTCGCCGGTGTCGTACCAGCGCCGCCCTCCTCGCTCGAAGAAGACCGTCGTATCGAGGTCGGGACGGCCGAAATAGCCCGCGAAGAGCGCCGGCCCGGCGATGTGGAGCCGGCCCTCGCCACCCACCGCCACTTCGCGCCGCGCCTCGTCGAGGACGAGCCCGTCGCAATGCGCGCAAAGTGGGCCGATCGGAAACGGACGCGTACGGTCGGGCGCGATCGGCAGCGGGATGCGCGCGAAGGTGCAGACGTTGGTCTCGGTGGGCCCGTAGAGGTTCCAGAACGCCGGCCGCGGCAACTGCTCGGTCAAGCGGCGCAGCGCCGGCAGCGGAAAGACCTCGCCGGCGAAGAGGACGTGGCGCAACGCGGAAAGGTCATGCGCCGCGAGCTGCCCGAACTCCGCGAGCAGCGCCAACGCCGAAGGGGTCGAGTACCAGAAGGTCAGCTTCTGCTCGGCGATGCAGCGCGCCAACCCCTTCGGTTCCTTGCCGAGCTCCTCGCCGATCAGCACCAACGTCGCGCCGTGCTTCAGCGCCACGAAGAGGTCGAAGACGGAGAGGTCGAAATGAAACGGCGCGTGGCTCGAGAAGCGGTCGTCCGGCGTCGGCGCGAACACTTCGCTGGCCCAGTCGACGAACGCGAGCGCGTTGCCGTGCGTGAGCGCGACGCCCTTGGGCACCCCGGTCGAACCGGACGTGTAGAGGATGTAGGCCAGCTGCTCGCGACCGCGCGGGCCGGCTCCATCGGGCGCGAGCGGCGGGTGGCGCAACACCGCGCTCCACTCGATCGCGGCAGCCGGAAACGGCGCGACGACCGCGGCGAACGCACCCGCGGCGCCCGTCCGTCCCATCGGCACGCGCACGAGCGTCGGCAGCGCCGTCGCTTGCGGCCACTCGCGAAGCACGTCGGCGCGCGCTTCGCCGAGGAAGAGCACACGGACCCCCGCGTCCCTTTGGATCGCCGCGTTGCGGGCCGCCGGTCCCTGCCAGTCGACGGGCACGTAGGCGGCACGCGCCTTCATCGCGCCCCAGAGCACCGCGACGCTCGCCGCCCCTTTCGGCAGGCACAAGCCGATGCGATCGCCCGGCTCCACGCCGCTCTCGCGCAGGAACGCCGCGATCGCGCTCGCGTGCTGCTCGAGTTGCGCGTAGCTCGTCGCGCTGCCGTCGGGCGACACCAGCGCGGTCCGATCGCCGTGGCGGCGCGTCGACGCTTCGAGCAGGTCGCAGAGACTCTGCGCGGTGGCTCCGCTCGCCACCATCGCCTCAGCGCCCCCGCTTGCGCTGTACCAATGCGGCGACGTCGGCAATGCAGTCGAAGTCGCGGACGCCAGTCTCGTGCGCTTCGATCTCGATGCCGAAGCGCTGCTCGACGAAGGCCACGAACTTGAGGGTCGAAACCGAATCGAGGATGCCGCCCGTCCGCAGCGGCGTGTCGTCGCGCAGGTTGGCCGCGCTCTCCCCGGGCAGGAACTCGGCGAGAAGGAAGCGGCGAAGTTCGTTGGCGATCTCGTCCATGGCGGCCGATTCTGCTCCCTGCGAAGGCGCTCGGCAATGAGCGATGCCGACGCGTCGCGACGACGGTTCACCCACCCACCTTCCACCAGGTCAGCAGGTCGAACCACTCGGCGAAGGTCGGCGCGTTCCACATCGACCAGAGCACCATCAGGAGCAGCAGCGTCGCCGCCACTCGCAACGCCCGCGACCACGCGGGGCGCGCCGCCGCTCTTGCGGCCGCCCCGGGCCGCAGCTCAAAGGCGAGGTTCACCAGCACCAGCACGCCGAGGATCGCCCAGAAGACGGCATCGGTGGCGCGCCACAGGAAGGTCCCGGTCGCCAAGAAGGTCTGCGCGGCGTGCAGGAACCAGGTCGCCACGAAGACCAGCGCCGTCGCGGCGAGCTGCGCGCGCCGCTCCCCCTGTTTGCGCCAGCGGAAGTAGGCCGGGAACCACACCAGCTTCACCATGAAGTCCTTCCAGTAGAGGTTGATCCTCCGCCAGAAGTCGGTGAGCGACGAGGAGAGCAGCCAGCGACGGTGGGTTTCGGGCAGGTCGTAGCCGAACAGGTGCATCAGCCCGATCACGAAGTGGAACGTCCCCGAAAGGCGCAGGTAGAGCAGATAGACGCGCGCCAGGCACAGCAGCAGCGCCAGCGGATCGTCGATCAGGAGCGGATCCGGGAACCACTCCCGCGCGTTGTAGAGCCAGGTGTAGATCACCAGCTGCAACAGCCCGCGCGCCATCCAGGCGATGCCGGTCTGCGCCACTTCGTTCTGATCGCGCGCGAGGAAGCTCTTGCGCTGCGTCTGGAAATCGACGACCGGGAACAGCAGGCATCCCCAATTGGGGAGCATGAAGAAGTAGGTGAGGTACTCGCGCAGCGACGGGCGCCCGCGCAGGTGGGCGCGGTCGTACGCCCAGATCGGCAACCGGAACAGGAACACCGAGCCGAGCAGCGGCCACAACTCCTCCGGCAGCCACGGCAGCGCGCCGACCCGGCCGGCGACACACGCCGCGCCGATCAGGAGCAGCCCGCCCGCCCGCATCGCGTTCGAGCCTTCGGCGCGTCCGATCGCGAAGATCGCCAGCGCCACGGCGAGCAGCAGCAGCGCCACCGTCGGCCCGACCAGGAAAGGCAGCGCGCCGATCGAGATGGCGATGAAGGCGGGTTCCTTCAGTCGCAACGGCAGCCAGTAGTGCAGCGCGAAGGCGACCGCGGCGATCGCGCTGACGGCGAAGAAGGTCTCGCCGATCAGCTCGTGTAGCTTGAAGCTGCGAAACGCCGCCAGTAGCAGCGCCAACTCGAGCAGCAGCACGACGTAACGCCGCGGCTCCAGCCGACAACGCTGCGCGCGGGCCGCGTCGGCGACCGTCACGCTCGCATCGACTGCGCCGACCACGGCTCCGCTCGTCACAAGCCGAGCCCGCGCGCGATCAGGTTGCGCTGGATCTCGCTGGTTCCGGAGTAGAGCGTGCTGCCGACCGCGTCGCGCAGATCGCGTTCGAGCTCGTACTCGGTCATGTAGCCGTAGCCGCCGAACAGCTGCACCGCGTCGAGGCTGTTCTTCACGAGGCACTCGGAGACGTGCAGCTTGGCGAGCGCCGCCTCGACGGTCGCATCGCGTCCCGCCTCCTTCATCCGCCCGATCCGGTAGACGAGCGGTCGGCAGGTATCGAGCCGCAGCCGCATGTCGACGAGCTTGTTCGCCACCGACTGGAACTTGCCGATCGACTGGCCGAACTGCTGGCGCTCGCGCGCGTGGGCGAGGCAGCGCTCGAGCTGGCGGCGCATGACGCCGAGGCAACTGGCGAGGATGCAGCCGCGCTCCCACTCCATCGACGATTCGAACACGGCGACGCCGCGCCCTTCGCGGCCGAGCCGATCGGCGACCGGCACCACGACCTCTTCGAACACGACCTCCGCCATCGGCGAGGTGCGCAGCCCCATCTTGGCGAGCTTGCGGCTGACGGTGACGCCTCGGGCATGGCCATCGACGAGGAAGGCGGTCACTCCCATCGAACCGAGCGCGGGGTCGATCGTCGCGTAGGTGACGAGCAGGTCGGCGACCGGCGCGTTGGTGACGAACATCTTGGTGCCGTTCAGCACGTAGTGGTCGCCGCGGCGCGTCGCGCGCGTGCGCATCGCGAAGACGTCGGAGCCGGAGTCGGGCTCGCTCGCGCCGTTCGCGCCGATGCACGAACCATCCAGCAGTCCCGGCAGCCAGCGCTGACGCTGCTCAGGCGTGCCCCACTCGACCAGCGGGAGCGTGTTGGTCCAGAGATGCGCGTTCAGCGAGAAGAGCAGCCCCTGGTCCTTCGCCGCGTAGCCGAGCCCCTCCATCACGGCGATCACCTCGCCGATCTTGAGGCCGAGGCCGCCGAGCTCCTTGGCGACCGGCATCGCCAGCACGCCGAACTCCGCGGCGCGGCGCCACCCCTCATGGTCGAAGCGCTCCTCGCGATCCGCGGCGACCGCATCGCCGGCGAGGTGACGGCGCGCGAAGTCGACCGCGGCGTCGTGCCAGGTGCGCTGCTCGTCGCTGAAGTCGAGGTCCAAGGACGATCCTTCGGGAGGCCCGCAAAGCCGCATCGCCCCGCGAGAGGGGCGACGAGTTTTATCCTCCCGACTGCAAGGGCGGGCGCGTCCCGAGCGGGGGCGGCGGCGACAGGCGGATCTTGTGCTCGACCACGCACCACACGAACGTCGCGGCGCCGTAGACGAAATAGAGCTGGTGGAGGAACAGGGCGGCCAACGCCGTCAGCAGCCCCGCCGATTGGGCGACCACCCAATAGAAGGGCCAGCTCGTCAGCGCCGCCACCAGCAACAGCGCCATGGCGGCGCCCAGGAACGGCGTGTGGATCAGGCCGGCGATGGCGGCCGCAAAGAAGGCGCCGCCGATCAGCGCCTTCAGCCGTTCGGCGTTGCTGACGTTCAGCACGGCCCCGGCAAGCTCGGGATGCTGCAGCAGACGCCCCCACGGCAGCGCTCGCCGGAAGACATCGGTCTGGAGCATTCCCCGAAACGTCCAGCGCTTGAGGTGCGTGCCCTGGATTTCCGGCGTCAGCAGGATGACGCCGCCGGCACGGCGCAATCGGTAGCCGAGCTCGATGTCCTCGATCGAGGGGACCTTGTAGTAGTCGGAGTCGAAGCCACCGGCGGCGAGGAACGCGGTGCGGCGCACCGCACCGCAGCCCGCCCAGAAGGTCGACGCTTCGCCTTCGTGGGCGAAGTGGGTGAAGTGATGCAGCAGGTTGCGGTAGCGCGAGACGATGCCGCGCGCATGCGGACGATCGTCGTAGGCGCCAAAGAGCGCGACAACTTCGGCACGACGCTCGAAATGGGCGACCACCAGTTCCGGCACGTCGTCATGCATCACGACGTCGGCGTCGATGAAGAGCAGGAGGTCGCCGCGCGCGCGGCACGCGGCGAGGTTGCGGCAGGCGCCGGGACCGAGGCGGCCGCCCGACGGAATCACCGTGAAACCGGCGGCGCGAGCGCGCTGCGGCCCATCGTCGGTGCACCCGTCATCGACCACCAGCACTTCGAGGACGCGCGAATCGGCCAGGGCGCGCTGCAGCGGCGGCAGCACCAGGTCGAGGTAGCTCGCGGCGTTCCACATCGGCATGACGACGCTGATCGTGGTCATGGTCACGATCCGTACGCCGCGCCCTTGAGCGAGCGCAACAGCGCCCGCCAGGCGATCCAGGCGCGCGTGCGCGGCCCGAAGAGCGGACGGTGGCGCTGCGGCTCGCGCAGGTACCAGGTGTCGAGCCGCGGCAGCGCGTGGACGTCGCGTACCGTCGGCCCCGGCAGATAGGCGAGGCGCGTGGTGACGGCGCTTTGCCAATGGGGCCGCATCGCCGCATCCGCCGCGGCGTCGAAGCGGCCGTAGGGCCAGGCGAAGTGGCGCACCGGCGCGCCGAGTTGCGCTTCGAGTTGCGAGCGCGAGTCGACCACTTCCCGTTGCAGCGACGCCGCGTCGAGGCCACGGCAATCGGGATGCGTGGAGGTGTGGCCACCGATGGTGGCGCCCGCGGCGGCAAGCTCCCGCAGTTGCACGGCGTCCATCAGCTCGAAGCGCGCGATCGAAGCGGGTTGCGACGGCCAGCGGTTGTCGCGGCCGAGGTAGCCCGCGACCGCGTAGACCGTGAACGGGAGCTTGCGCGCGGCCAACCGCGGCAGCGCCTGCGCGTGCACGGAACGGAAACCGTCGTCGAAGGTGAGCGCGACGCGCGGCGCGGCGCTCCCGTTGGTCGCGAGCAGTTCGTCGAGCGCGACGACGCTCACGCCCTCCTCGAGCAGTCCATCGAGCAGGCGCTCGAACTCCGCCGGCGCGTAGGAGAGCACCGAACCCGAGTCGTCGATCCCATGGAAGGAGAGCAGCGCGTCCATCTCAGCCCCCCGCCGTCGCGGTGGCGAGCGCACGCTGGAAACAGGCGGCCGCCAGCTCGGCGCCGCGCTCCCATGAGAAGCGCTTCGAACGGTCGAGCGCTCGCACCGCCAGCGTGTCGCGCTGCGCCGGATCACGAAGCAGCGTGCGCAACGCGGTCGTGAGCGCCGCGCCATCGAGCGGCTCGAAATAGAGCCCGCCCTCGCCCACCACCTCGGGCAGCGAGCCGGCGCGACTCGCGAGGATCGGCGTCGCGCAGCTCATCGCCTCGAGCGCCGGCAGGCCGAAGCCCTCGAGCAGCGACGGCAACACCAGCGCGTGTGCCCCCTGGTAGAGCGGCACGAGCTCTTCGTCGCGGACGAACCCGGTCCAGCAGACGCGCGCGGCGAGGCGCGGATCGGCGGCGATCTGCTGTCGCAGCGGCGCGGCGACCGCGAGGAAACCGTCGGCTTGCGGATCGCCCACCAGCACCAGCGTCGCATCGTCGTGCTCGAGCAATCGCGCGAACGCGGTCAGCAAGGTGGCGAGGTTCTTGTGCGGGCTGATGCCGCCGACGAAGAGGAAATAGGGCCGCGACGTCGGCACCTTCAGCCGCGCAAGCGCGGCGGCGAGGGCGGCGCGATCGACGACTGGCTCAAAGCGGGGATCGGCCCCTTCCGTCACCACGTCGATGCGTTCGCGCGCCACGCGGTAGGCGGCGCCGACGTCACGCGCCGAAGCTTCGCTGACCGTCATCACGCGAGTTGATTGGCGCGCCGCCAGCCATGACTTCGCGCGCCAGAACCACTCGCTCTTGCGGTCGGGAAAGACCATCCGCGGGAATCGCTCGGCAATCGCGTCATGGAAGCAGACCACCGCACGCGTGCCTGGCCACAACGGGAAGGCGCTGTAGACCGCCGGCAGGAACAGCAGGTCGGCACCGCTGCGGCGCGCCGCCCGCGTGAAGGCGAGCATCTCGGCGGGCCGTCGCGCATCGCCAGCGACCGCGGCGTCGGTCACCGTGCGCCCCGGCTGCGCGTTCAAGCGCGGCAACCTCGCCAGCGCGTCGGGCAGATCGCCGGGTGCCGGCTCGCGATCGACCAGCAGCAGCCAGTCGAAGCCGTCCTGGCGCCGACTCAACGCGACCAGCAACTCGCGAGCGAAGCGCCCGAAGCCGCGCCGGTTGAAGCAGGAGGAGGCGTCGACGGCGATGCGCACGGCGGCGGTCAGTCCTCCACGACGTGTGTCGCGAAGACCTCGCGATGGCGCGCCCACGCGGCACGGTCGAACTCGCGGCCTTGCAGGCACTCGACGGCGGCATAGGCCATCGCCAGTGCGTGGTGGGTGTTGTCGTGGGCGAAGAGCCCTTGGCGACCGTAGGTCATGAAATTCGGCAGCGCGTCGGCGAACGCATCGAGCTGCGCCAGCGGCTGCTCGTACCCGTTGGGATAGATCGGATAGGCCTGCGGCAAGCGCATCACCTTCACGGCGCTCGGCGCAACGGGCAGCGGGATGCCGGCGCGCGCGAGGTCGGCGGCGACCAGCTCGCCGAGCTCCGCCTCACTCATCTTCCAGAAGCGGTCGCCGGCGTCGCACGGCAGCTCGGCGCACAAGGTGGTCGCGCCGACCGGGGCCCCGAGGTCGGAGTAGTTCTTCGGCTCCGAGAGGCGCGTGATCGTGATGGCCGCTTCCGGGAAGTAGTGGGCGTCGTACTCGGTGAAGCGAGCCACCGGCAAGCGCAGGTAGACCAGCAGCATGGCGCGATAGCGCGTCTGCGCGGCGGCGGCCGCGAGCGCATCGGTCGGCTCGCTCTTCAGCAGCTTCGGGATCAGCGAGATCGGCAGCGTCGACCAGACGAAGTCCGCTTCGACGACCTGCTCGCGCCCGCCGCGATCGATCCAGACGCGCCACGGGAGCTGCGCGTTCGGCGGTTCGAGCAGCTTCACGCGATGCTCGACGAGGAGCTCCGCGCCCGCGAGCTGCGCCGCCCGCGCGAGCGCGTCGGAGAGCTGGCCATACCCATGCCGCGGATACCAGAAGCGACCCGAGCCGGGCTTCTTCAGGCCCGGCACGGCGTTCAACACCTTGCGCAGCAGCTTCATCACCGTGCCGGCCGAGACGCGCTTGCGCGCCTGGATGCCGGAGAGCTCGGCGGGCTCGCGGCCCCAGAGCTTGCGCGCATAGGGGAAGTAGAAGCGCTCGCACATGGTCGGACCGAGGCTCTCGCGCAGCACCGACGCGAAGGTGTCAGCGCTTCCCGGCGGCGAGCGGCGCGACCGCTTGGTGACGCCATCCCACGCCATCCCGAGCCCGAAGCGCGGATCGAGTCGCAGCACCAGGTCGAGCGGCTTCAGCGGGAAGTGGATGAAGCGGCCGAGCATGCGGATGCGGCCGTGGCGCGGTCGATCGAGCAGCTCGGCGCCGAGCAGGCGCTTCAAGTCGGCGAGGATCGAGGGCTCGCATGCGGGGTGGAGGCGATGGCTGCCGAAGTCGAGCGCCTGGCCGTCCCACTCGAAACTGCCGGCGTTGCCGCCGAACCAGGCGTTCTGCTCGATCAACAGGACGCGCGCCTTCTTCTGCAGCGCGAGCTGCCACGCGGCTCCAAGGCCGGCGGGGCCGCCGCCGAGGATCGCCACCCGAGGCAACCTGGATCGTGGATTCGCGTCGGTCGACTCAACCATGTTGCACCGACTCCGAGACCAACGGCGATTCGGTCGCGCTGCCGCGTCGCAGCAGCGCCCAGATCGCGCCTGCGACGAGGCTGCCGACGATCAGGAGCGCCTGCCACAAGAGCGACGCCGCGAGCGCGCGGGCGAGCAGCTCCTCGCGCGGCAATCCACTGCCCGCCAGCAACGGCGCCATCAGGAAGGCGAACGCACCGTCGCGCACGCCGATGCCGTTGAATCCGACCGGCATCAGGCCGGCGAGCTTCGCGAGCGACCAGCAGAAGATCCACGCGGCCGGCCCCGCATGCAGCTCGAGCCCCCCCGCCAGCAAGGCGTTCAACCCGACCAGCGACGCCTGCATCGCGCACGCGCCGAGGAGGGAAAGGAGCAGCACGCCCGGGCGGCGACGTTGCCGGCGCAGCGCCAGCAACACCTGCGCGACGCGGCGGCGCAGCTTGCGCGGCCACTTCGCGAGCGGGCGCCGTAGCAGGAAGAACAGGACGATGACCCCAGCCACCGCGGCGAGCCCGGCACCGAACAGCAACAGCGCGCGCCGTGCCCCTTCCTGCGCGAAACCGACGCAAGTGCTCGCGCCGAGAGCGAGGAGGCCGAGCGATGCGAGGTCGAGGAGGCGGTCGGCGGCGCCACCGAGGATCGCCGCCTCCATGCGCCCGCTCTTCTTGCCGGCGAGCAGCGCGCGCAGCACGTCGCCGCCGACGATGCTCGGCAGGAAGATGTTCGAGAAGAGTCCCGCCGCGTAGCACTGGAACGCCGCGATGACCGGCAAGCGGGCGCCAGCGACGCCGATCACCATGCGCCACTTGAGCGAGCCGAACGCATGGCACGCGAGGAAGAGCACGGCAGTCAGCGCGAAGGTCGCGGGCGAGACGCGAGCGAACGCGGCCTGCAGCTTGGCCCACGGCACGAAGGCGACGAGCGCCGCGATGAGCAGCGCGCTCGCGACGAGTCGCAGCGCCAGCTTGCGTCGGCGATTCGGGGCGGGTGGCAACGGTTCGTGCGCCATCGTCGTCAGCGCTTCATCGCCATCCGAGCGTTCTGGTCGGCGAGCAGCCCGACGCACCAGACGATCAGCGCACCTAGCAGCGCGAGGACGGCGCTCTCGGAGAGGTTGTCGCGATAGCAGTCGTAGACGAACTTCGCGGTTCCCGCTGCGAAGAGCAACGCGCCAGTCGGGAGGAAGAACTTGAGCGGGTGGAACAGCACGATCGTGCGCAGGATCAGCAGCAGGAAGTCGTAGGCGTGGCGCGGCCGGATCTTGCTGTCGCCGAGCCGCTTGGCGTAGTCGATGGCGATGAACTCCATCGGGTGGCCGTTGCACGCGGAACAGAGGGTGATCGTAGTGGTGAAGGAGAAGCCCTGCGGCAGGAGGTGTTCGTAGCGCTGCACCAGGGGTTTGCGCATCAGCCGCAGGCCGGAGTTCAGGTCGGGGATGCGCAGGCCGGCGAGGTAGCTCGCGAGCTTGGTGAGGACCCACTTCGCCGGGCGCCGCACCAGCGGGATGTGCACGTTCTTGCCGATGCGCGCGCCGACCACCATCTCGTTGCGAGCGGCGCGCTCGAGCATCTGCGGGATGGCGGCGGTGGGATAGGTGCCGTCCGCGTCGGTGATCAGGATCCAGCCGTACTTGGCGGCCGCGATGCCGGTCTTGAGCGCGGCACCGTAGCCCTCGTTGCGCAACTTGCGCAGCACGCGCGCGCCGGCGGCCGAGGCCTCCTCCGCAGTGCGATCGGACGAGCCGTCGTCGACGACGATCAGCTCCCACTCCCAGCCGGTGGTGCGCAGGGTCTCGGCGACGGCGCGCACCTGCGCGGCAACGTGCGGCCCCTCGTTGTACGCGGGGATCACGACGGTGACGGCGCGTTCCTTCGCGCCTCGTGCCGGCTCGCCGACGTCCTCGATCACTCGCGTCCCCCCATGCTTCGCCGCGCGGTCTGCGGCCTCTTCGGTGCGGCCCGACGCAGGGCTTGATGCCAGACCCGGCCGCCATGCAAACGCCGTCGCGAGCGGAATTCCCTTCCGCTCGCGACGCTGTGGCCGTCGATCGCGCCGACGACTACGCGTCCTTCTTGCAGAAGTACCAGTCGGTGTACTCGTAGCCCGCGCCCTGGCGCGCTTTCGCGTCGGCGACTGTCCCCGGCGGCGGCACGATCACCTTGTCGCCCGGCTTCCAGTTGGCGGGAGTCGCGACCTGCTTCTTCACATGCGTCTGCAACGCGTCGACCAACCGCACGATCTCGTCGATGCTGCGGCCGTTGCTCATCGGGTAGTAGATCATCGCGCGCACGTTCTGGTCGGGATCGATCACGAACACGCAGCGCACCGTCGCGGTCGTGGCCGCTCCGGGGTGGATCATCCCGTACGCCATCGCCACCTTCATGTCGAGGTCGGCGATCAGCGGAAAGTCGATGGTCACCTTGAAGTGGTGCTCGATCGAGCGCACCCATGCGATGTGCGAGTAGACGCTGTCGATCGACAACCCGATCAGCTGCACGTTCTTGGCGGCGAACTCGGCGCTGCGCTTCGCGAACTCGACGAACTCGGTGGTGCAGACCGGCGTGAAGTCGGCCGGGTGCGAGAAGAGGATCACCCATTTGCCTTTGTACTGCGACAGCGCGATCGGCCCCTGCGTCGACGCGGCGGTGAACTGCGGCGCCGCGGCATTGAGTCGCGGGAGGGCCTCCGGCAACGGATCGGTGGACATCGGGTAGCTCCTTGGGGACGGACCGGGACGACGGAGTCGATTCGAGGCGCACCATTGAACGCGCCGACGAGGCTTCGTTCCAGCGCGCCGCCTCGCGGCGGGGCGGTCACTCGCGACGCGGCTCGGTCGGCGCGCGCGAGCGCAGGACGAAAACGGAGCCGCCACCCATCGATCCCGGCAGCTCGGCGACCGCTTCGAAGTCGCGCTGCACCACGGCAAACACGTCGGGGCGAGCCGCGGCAAGCTGCTCCGGGAGCGTGTAGACCAGCCACGTGACCGCAGCGCCGGCGCGGATCGACTCGAGCTCGGCAGCGGTGTCGGCGATCTGGAAGTCCGGCGCGTAGTACCCGGGCAGCGCGAGCTTGGCCGGCCCCACCGCGACTTTGGCATCGCCCGGCGCCGCACGCGCGGCGACGAGGTCGCGAGCGCCGGTGAAGTCCTGCTTGGGATGGGCGTAGACGCGATCGAGCGAGAGCGCGAATCCGGCCGCCACCAGCAGGACCACCGCGATGCCCCAGAGTTCGATGCGCTGACCTTTGCAGCCGGGCAGGCTGCAGGAGAGCCAGCCGCCGCTGATGCGCGCGCCGCGCACGACCAGCAGCGCCGCGAATCCCGCCTCGAAGAAGAAGAAGCGCGGGTAGAGGTGGCGATGGAGCAGCAACAGGACGAGCAGTGCCAGCGGCGGCGCCAGCAGGTGGATCGCGACGAACAGGCGCCGGCCGTTGCGCCACAGCGACCGCAGTCCGGTCAGCGCCAGCAACGCGACCGCAACCAGGCTGGCCAGCGCGAGCCACGAACGGCCGAGGCTCGACGTCACCTGCTCGAGGAGCCAGCCCGGGCTCGTCCACGCCGCGACCTTGACGACCTGCACATTCGCCCCCTCGGCGCGCGCGCGGAACGCCGCGACGAGGTCGCCGGCCAGCGGCGCGTAGAGCAGCGCCGCCAGCAGCGCCGCGAGGAGCATCGCCGCGAGCGCGGCGCCGGTGGCGCGCGGCAGCGGCAACGGGCCGCAGTCGATCAGCGGACGCGCGTCCGCGGACGCCGGCCGCATGCGCAGCACGAGCCAGGCGAGGCCATGACCGCTGAACGCGAAAGCGGCGGTGAGATGGGTGTAGGTGGCCAGCGCCGCGAACAAGGCGTAGCGGACCACGTTCGCGCGCCGCGGACGCCAACAGAGTTCGAGGAACTCGCTGGTGGCCAGCACCGAGAAGAGCAGCATCCCGGTGTAGCCGCGCGCGTTCTGCGAGAACCAGACGTGATGCGCCGACACCGCCAGCAGCAGCGCGGCGAGCAGCCCGGTCGTCTCATCGAGCAGTTGCCGACCCAATCGCGCGACCGCCGCGAGACTCGCCACTCCAAGCAGCAGCGCCGGCAGTCGCAACGCCCACTCGCTCTCGCCGAAGAGGCGCAACGAGAGATGCGCAAGGAGCGAATAGAGCGGGTGCTGATTCTCGCTGGCGTACGACGTGACGATCGTCGCCAGCGGCTCGCGCACGCAATGGAGCAGCGTGTCGACCTCGTCGATCCAGAAGGACGAGGAGAGGCCCGGCAACCGCAGCAGCAGCCCGAGCAGCACGATGCCGCCGAGCAGCGCCGAGTAGCGATTCGAGCGCGCGCTCGCCGGAGCCGGCGCCGCCGCGACCGCGCAGCTCGCTTCGCTCATTTGTCCGCGATGTCTTCCGAACCGTACGGCAGTCGGGTCTGGATCTCGCCGACGTCGAGGTCGAGTTCACCCTCGGCATCGCGACGCACCTGCGCCGACTCCCCCGGCTTGCCCATCGGCAGGGCCGCATCGAAGCGCCCGCCGGGCACGCTCTTGCCCGCCTCGACGTCGCCTTGTCCCTTGCTGTCCTTCGCATCCATCGACTGACTCCAAGTCCTCTCGAAACGGTGAGCCGGAGCTCAGCGCTCCTGACCGCTGAATCCCTCTTTCAGTTGCTGCGCTGGCGCGATCTCCTCGATCGCGAAATCGAGCCCGCTCTCGGCCGACGGCGGCGTCACCGCAGCCGAAGGGTTGCTGCCCTTCTTCGGCAGGTCCGCCGAGCTACCGGCAGCGGCAGGTGGGTTGCGCGAATCGGCCACGATCCACTCCTCAGATTGCCGACGGCTTGCAGTAGAGATGCATCGTCTCCGCCACCCGCGCGCGCTCCTCGCCGCTGGCCGCGACGGTCAGGTCGCGCGCCTGCGGACGCGCGTCGGATGAGAGCGGTCGCCCGGAGGATGCGTCGTGCCGTGCCGATCGCGGCGCGACATCGCGCGCGCCGGCCGTGAGCAGCCCGCGCTTCATCAGATCGACGAGGAAGCGCGTCACCTTCTCCTGCAGCGCCGGCGCGTAGCTCTCGACGATCGCGCCCACCGTGCGCGACCCGTCGCACGCGGCGAGCAGTCGCGCCGCGTCCTTGCCGACATGCAGCAGGTCGCTCGACCGCGCGCGGTAGACGGCGAAGTTCTTCGCCGGCGGCGCCGCCGGAACCTGGCCGGCCATCTCTTCGAACAGCTTCTCCTTGAAGTTGCCCGACTGGTAGCGCGGCTTGAGGACGGAGCACTCCGCTTCGTTCAGCTTCACGGCGATGGTGCGCAGGTCGTAGGGCATCTCGACCACGCGATTGCCCTCCGGCAACCGCAGCCGAGCCGAGAGCAGGTCGGTCGGCGCCGCCTCGGCGACCGCAACCTCGCTCTTGCCGTCGAGGAAGGAGAGGTTGCCGTACTTGCAGAGGTAGAGGAAGTAGTGGCTCTTCAGCTCGAAGAGCAGCAGGTTGTCGCCGTGAAAGAGCGGGAACTCCTCGCGCAGCACCTTCATGAAGTCGAAGAAGAGCTCGCGCGCATCGCGTCGCGACATGCCGCCATCGATCAGCGCCGCGCCGGCGCAGCCGTCGCCGCACGCGGCGGGCTCGCTCACCACCGGCAACGTCGTGCCGACACGCGCCGGCACCCAGTCGTAGTAGACCTGCAGGTCCTTGTCCGGGTCGATCAGGATGCGCTCGACCCCGTAGGTTTGCGGGTGCTCGAATACCTTGCTCAGGTGGTCGACGTAGAAGATGCGCAGCGACACTTCGTCGACGCAATCCTTGTGCGTCCGCAGCCACTCGAGCGTCTGCAGCGCTTCCTCGCGCGTCTCGGTCGGGAAGCCGATCATCGTGTAGAGCGTGTTGCTGATGCCCGCCTTCGATAGACGGCGCAGGATCGTCCCCGCCTCGCCGACCGCCGTGCCCTTCTCCATCAGGTCGAGCAGGCGCTGCGATGCGCTCTCGAAGCCGAACGCGATGCGCCGGCAACCAGAAGCGTAGAGGTCGGCGCACAACTCGTCGGTGAAGAGGTTCCTCTCGAGCCGCGCGTCGGTCCACCAGCGGATCTCGAGCTCGCGCTTCTTCAGTTCGATCGGCAGCTGCTTGAAGACCGGAGGCGGCATGTCCTCGACGACGAAGTAGATGACGTCACTCTTCCAGAGCTTCGTCACCTTCTCGATGTCGTCCATCACCTTGTCGAGACGGCGCTGGCGGAAACCGGGGCCGATCACCTTGTACAAGGTGCAGAACGCGCATTTCTCCCAGTAGCAACCGCGCGTGATCGCGAGGGGCAGCGCGAGCTTCGGCGAGTAGTAGCGCTCCATCGGCAGCCCATCGAACTCGGGCGTCGGCAGCGAGTCGATCGAGAGCGGGCTCGCCGGCTCGTTGACGACGACCTGGTCGCCGCGCTTCCAGATCGCGTTGCCGACACCGTCGGCCGGCTGGCTCTTGCCCGCCGCGACGTTCTTCGCGAGCTCGAGCAGCGGCCCTTCGCCTTCGAGCACGATCGCGCTGTCGATCGCGGCGAAGACCTTGCCGCTCTTCGTCGCCTTGTCGCCGATGTAGGCCATCAGGCCGCCGCCGATCGTCACGTGCACGCCCGGCAGCGCCTCCTTGATCATCCGCGCCAGCGCCAGCCCCGGAATCACCTGGCTCGTGTAGGTCAGCGAGATGCCGACGAGGTCGGGCTTCATCGCCACGATCTCGGGCAGCGCCTTGGCCCGGTAGTACTCGCAGAAGAAGTTGGCGTTCTCATCGAACACCGCTGCGAGGATCTCCGCCTCCTTCTCGATCGAGTGCGGCAGCGTGTAGTTGTGAGGCGTGAGCGCCGTCGGATAGTGCTCGGCGCTGATCAAGCGGAAGGCGCGATCGAGCAGCTTCACCGCCCGCAGGTAGCGGTCGTAGTCGTAGAAGGCCTCTTCGTTGCGCAGCGTGAAGAGCGCCTCGTCGATCCCCTCCACCACCGCATCCGCGGAAGCGTGCGCCTCGGCCAGGACCCGGAAGCGGTCCATCTCGGGCAACGGCAGCGGCACGTCGTCACGATGGGACGCAAACGCCTGCGCTACCCGATCCCGTGCCAGCGCAAGCCGCTCCTTGGCGAGGAACCACTCGTGCGCCTCGAGGTTCAGATCGCGCTGGTGCGTGTCGGGGAAGCCATTGGCGCGCAGGAAGGCGACCAGCGACGGCAAGCAGAGATAGGGCTGAGTCGGATGAGCTTGGGGCGGGAAGAGCAGCAGGGTGCGCATGAAGGCGACTCTCCGTCGACAGCGCCGCGGCAGGCCGCCGCAAGCGCCGGTTCTAGGCCGTGCCCACGCTATCGACGGGCAGCGCGCGAATCACTCCCTCGACCGGGCCACGCGCCTCATGGAGACGGAAACCGCGTGCCGCGAGTTCCCGCTTCGCCTCGCCGTTGAAACCGAGCGCCACGATCCACACGCAGCCTTGGAACGTCGACTCGAGAGACAAAAAGTCCCGGAACAGCCGCGTCGCTCCCGACGCAAAGACCCGCCGCTCGACGAAGCTCACCCGATCGCCCTCGCGATCGAAGACGAAGCAGTCGAGCGCTCGATGCAGCCGCTCGTTGACTCCCACTCCATCGCGCGAAATCACCGCGATTCGCATCTGCCCTCCTCCCAAGCCGGCGCAACGCGCCCCATCTCCAGCGCCGCTTCGTTCTCCTACCGAGCCGGCGCAACGCGCCGCTCCTCACCACCTCTCCCCTCCCATCTCCTCCCAAGCCGGCGCAACGCGCCGCTCCCCACCACCTCTCCTCCCCCGTCTCCTCGCAAGCCGGCGCAACGCGCCGCTCCTCACCACCTCTCCCCCGGTTGAGCTGCGAAGCGCGCACAGCGCCGCTTCGTCAGCTCCAACACCGGAGAGGCGAGCTGCGCACCGCGCAGCCTCGCCGGCGCCGCGTTCTGCTGCGAGCCTTCGGCTCGTCAGCAGCAACGCCTAATAGCCCACCGCCGGATCCACCACCGACAGCAGCTGCTCGCCCGCCGCGAAACGGCGCAGATTCTCGCGCGTCAGCAAGCGCTGCCGCTCCTCCGCCTCGGCGCTCTGCGCCGCGACGTGCGGGGTGACGATCACCTGCGGCAGCCGCCACAGCGCATGGTCGGGCGGCAGCGGCTCGGGATCGGTGACGTCGAGTCCGGCGCCCGCGAGGCGCCCACTCTGCAGCGCTGCCACCAGAGCACTCGTGTCGACGCAGCGCCCGCGCGCCACGTTGATGAGTCGCGCCCCCGGCTTGAGCGCCGCGAAGAAGCGCGCATCGCACATCCCTTCGGTCGACTTCGTGAGCGGAACGCAGATGAAGACGAGGTCCGCCTCGGCCGCCAGGGTCAACAGCGCCGACGGCGGCTCGACGCGCTCGACGCCAGGGGGCGGCTCTCGGCCCGGTGGATTGGTAGCGACGACGCGCGCGCCGGCCGCGGCAACGCGGCGCGCGACCTCGCGACCGATGCCGCCGAGTCCCGCGATCAGCACGCATCGGCCGCGCAGCTCCGCGAGCTCGGTGCCGCCCTCGCCGAGGCTCCATTGCCGCGGGCCGTTGCCATTGGCGAGCGCCGCAGGCAGTCCACGCATGAGCGCGAGCGCCATGGCGACCGCATGGTCGGCGATCTCGGGACCATAGAGCCGTTGCGCGTTGGTGAGCGTCACGCGGCGATCGGCGATGCGCCGCAATCCGACGTAGCGCTCGACGCCCGCTGAACCGACCTGGACCCAGCGCAGTTGCGGCGCGGCGTCGAGCAGTTCCGCGCTGCACGCGCCGATCAAGCCATCGGCATTTGAAAGCAGCGGCAGCGCTTCCTTCGCATTGGCCGCCGCAACGACCTCCAGCGTGGGAGCGGCACGCTGGAGCCACACGGCCTCGCTGGCGTCGACGCCGACGGCGACCACCCTGCGCGGCGCGCTGAATCCTGCGTCGGCGCGCGAGGGCGATGGTCCTGCGCTCAGCCCGAGGTCCTCGGTCAGCATCGGCGGCGTGATGCGGCCGGTGAGTTCATCGAAGACGTGGACGACGTTCTCGCCGCGATCGGCGGCCGCAACGCCGGTCCACTCGCGGTACCAGGGAAGGTCGAGGCCCGCGGCGATCGCAGCGGCGTCGCGCCCCTGCTCGATCCCGGCGGCGACGGCGCCGCGCAAGTCGACCAGCCAACGGCGCTGCAACGTAAGCAGCTCAGCGCCACCGCGCGCGCCGTGGCCGGGACAGAGGATCTTCGGCGCGAGCCCTTGCAGCCGCTCGAGCACCGCGACCCAGCTCTCGCTGTCCGCATCGCCCAGGTAGTTGTGCGCCCCGTTCACGCACAGGTCGCCGGTGAAGAGGACGCGCGGCCCGGGCAGCCACGCGACCGCGTCGCCGCGCGTGTGGCCGCGCCCGAAGTGGCGCAGTTCGATGCGCCGTTCTCCGCGGCCGATCGTCACGGGTTCGTCGAACGACAGCGCGACACCGGCGAAGCGCGCTCCCGCGAGGACGGCGCGCTCGGTCGCGTCCGCAGACGCGGCCTGCTGAGCGAACTTCTCCGCCCCGCGCGTCGCCAGGCGCGCGGCGCACGCGGCGTGCGCGACGACCACCGCGCCGTGCTCGGCGAAGACACCGTTGCCGAAGCTGTGGTCGGCGTGGTCATGCGTGTCGAAGAGGAGTCGCACCGGCAAGTTCGTGCGCGCGGCGAGCTCCTCGCGCAGCTGGCGCGCGACGCCGGGATAGCTCCCTTCGATCACGACGACCTGGTCGTCCTGCACGACGAAGCCAGCGTTGCTGCCTTGGAAGGGAGGAAAGGTCGCCTCCGCGAAGAAGACACCGGGCGCGACCTCTTCCACACGAAGGTCAGCCGGCGCGGCGGGTGCTTCGCCGGGCGGAACGCCGATCAGCAGCGGCACGGCCGTCAACGTGGCGGCGACGAACATGAGGCGGCGTTGCATCGGCGGCTCCTGCGCGCGCCGACGAGTGCGCGACGCGGGCGGCGATTGTCGCACGACCGCTGCGCGATCGCGATGGCGCCGCCGCGCCTGCCTATTGCCGGAACGCCGCCTGCCCCTTCACCACTGCCAGCAGCGCATCGATCCGCGACGCGCGATAGGCCGACTTGTCGCCGTCGGGCGCATCGTCGCGCGAGGTCACCTCGAAGCCGAGGAAGCCGCGCTGCGCAACCGGGAAGATCCCCTTCTGCTGCTCATCGCGCACGCACAGGTGGTCCCAATCGGCCACCACCACGAACGAGCGCTCAAAAGGCGCGGCGAGGTCGACGCCCAGCGAGTAGTCGGCGATCGGATTGGTCACGCCGAGGCGGGTGAGCACGGTCGGCACGAGGTCGAGGTGGCTGGTCACCGCATCGACGACGCGCGGCGCTTCGCCGGGCAGCTTCACGATCAGAGGAGTCCTGATCTGCTCCTCGCTGAAGGTGGAATGGTGGCCGTAGCGCCCCTTCTCCATGAACTCTTCGCCGTGGTCGCCGGTGACGACGACGATCGTCGTTTCGAGCAGCCCACGCTCACGCAACCCGTCGAAGAGGCGGCCGAGCTGGCGGTCGAGGTGATGGACCGCGTTCAGGTAGCGCGCCTTCACCAGCGGCATGTCCTCGCGATCGAGCAGCGCGTAGTTCACCGCCGGCGAATAGGGCGTCCGGATCACGCAGTCGTCGGGAAACCAATACTGCGCGTGCGGCGACTCGAAGAAGTGGAAGGCGAAGAAGGGGCGCGTGCGGTCGCGCTGATCGAGCCACGCCAGCATCTGGCCGACCTGCTCGGCGTCGTTCTCGTAGCCGCGCTTGGACTCATCGCCCTCGATCAGCCCCTCGTGCGGCAGGCGCGTCCAGATGGTCTTGTCGAACTCCGGGAAGGAGAACTTGGCGCTGGTCGAAACCCGCATCTGGTAGGCGTCGGCCAGCAACTGGTCGACGAGGACCGGACCGCGTCGATGCGAGAGGAACGGGAACCAGTAGGAACCGTAGATCCCGTAGAACATCGAGAAGACGCCCATCCGCGTGCCGTTGCCGCCGCTCACATGCTCGCGGAAGTTCCAGGCGCCGCGCGCGAAGGCGGAGGTCGCCGGCATCACCTCGTCATCGAGCGTGTCGGCGCGCCACGATTCGGAAACGAGCCAGAGGATGTCGAGCGGACGGCGGTCGGGCGCCAACGTGATCGGGGCGCGCGGATAGTTCAGGTGGCCCGCCTCGAGGTCGAGGTCGCCGCCGAGGTCGACGCGATGCTCGCGTCGATCGGGGAAGCCGAGCGCGATCGCGAACTTGCGCATCCGGGTCGGCATGTAGAACGGAAACGTGCCGTGGGCCGCGACGATCGGCTGGTAGTCCGCGAGGCTCGCGAGGCTGAACGCGAGCCGCTCGCCACCGGCCAACAGTGCGAAGGCACCGAGCGACCAGGCGAGCGCGCGGCGCGGCCGCCGCGGCGTGAGCCACTCCCAGAGGCGCAGCCGTGCGCGCGACGCGAAGCAGGCCGCCACTTCGACGGCAATCACGCCGGCCGCGATGGCGATGGCGAACCAGGTCGTCGCACCGCCGGCGTCCATCGACTGGAGGCCGCCCGGCGTGATCATCAGGTTCCAGACGAAGCCGTTCAGGTGGTAGACGAACTGCCGGAAGATGAAGTGGTCGACGACCAGCAGCAACTGAACGGCCGCGCCACCGAGCGCCATCCAGACCAGGCTTGCACCGCCGCGCCAACGCGAGTCGCGTGCGTTCCACGCCAACAGCAGCGCGGTCAGGAAGACCGGCAGCAGGTAGATCACGGCGTACTCGACCCAGACACCACCCAGGAAAGCCACCGTCGCAGCCCCGAACCAATGCACTTCGCCGAAGTTGGCCGCAAGGATGGCGAGAGTGGCGACGAGGTTCAGCAGCGCCAGCCGCATCACCACCACGCAGGGGGCCGGTTTCGCGACCGCAAAGCCGTCATCAACCATGAACGGGTCCCGAGTCGGAAGCGGCTCGATCTTGCGGGTCGCTACCGAGGTACTCGGCGAGCTTGTTGTACAGCGTACGCAACGAGATGCCGAGCAGCTCGGCGGCGCGCCGCTTGTTGCGGCCGCTCAGCTCGTAGACGGCGAGGATCTGGCGCCGCTCGAGCGCCGCAAGTGTTTCGACCGTGCCATCCGCGGCCATGCCGGCGCCGGCCACCGCGCTTCCAGCAAGCGCGCCACCACCACTCGCCAGGAGAGTGCCGGGCGCGGCCACGATCCGCCGCGGCAGATCGGCGAGTTCGACGGTTGCGCCCTCCACCGTGACTGCCAGCATCTCGGCGAGGTTGCGCACCTCGCGGACGTTGCCTGGCCAGCGATAGGCCAGCAACGCGTCGCGAACGGGGTCGGCGAGACGCGGCGCGTGCGCTCCTGCGGCACGCGCCAGGAAGTGGTCGAACAGCGGCAGGATGTCCTCGCTGCGGTCGCGCAGCGGCGGCAGATCGAGCTGCACCACCTGCAAGCGGAACAGCAGGTCTTCGCGGAAGCGGCGCGCCGCCACTTCGGCCGCGAGGTCGCGATGAGTGGCCGCGATCACGCGAACGTCGAGCGGGCGTGACTTGGTCGCGCCGACGCGACGGATCTCGCCGCTCTCCAGCACACGCAGCAGCGCGGCCTGCGCTTCGAGGTCGAGCTCGCCGATCTCGTCGAGGAAGACGGTCCCGCGATGCGCCGCCTCGAAAAGACCCGGGCGCGCCTGTTCGGCGCCGGTGAAAGCCCCCTTCTCGCACCCGAACAACTCCGCGCCTCGCACCGAGGACTGCAGCGCCGCGCAGTCGATGACCACCAGCGGTTCGTCGCGCCGCGGGCTCAAGCGATGGAGCTCGCGAGCCACGAGCTCCTTGCCGGCTCCCGTCTCGCCATGGATCAGCACGGTCGAGGTCGAGGCGGCGATGCGCGGCAGCGAGCGCGAGAATCGCAGCATCGTCGGACTCGCCGACGGCACCGCTGACCGATCGGTCGAGGGCACCAGCGCGTGCCGCAGCGCCAGGTTCTCGCGCAGCAACGCGCGCCGTTCGGCGGCGCGCCGCACCACGCCTTCGAGCGTGTCGAGGTCGATCGGCTTGGTGCGGTAGTCGAAGATGCCCGCGCGCACCGCCTCGACCGCCGATTCGAGACTCGGATAGCCGGTGAGGATGATCACTTCGCTGTCGCCGCCGCGCTCGCGCAGTTCGTGCAGGAAGCCCAGACCACCGACGCCGGCCATGCGCAGGTCGAGCAGCACGACATCGGGCATGCCGCTCGCCAGCAGCGCGAGCCCTTCCTCCGACGAGCCGGCCGTCACGACGGCGTGGCCGCGCCGCTCGAGTTCGCGCTGCAGGACGCGCCGATACGCGGCCTCATCGTCGACGATCAGCAACTGGATCGCGGGCGCGGCCGCGACGCGTTCGGTCTCACGGTTCATGACTGGCCCTCCGGCGCAACGGTCGCGCTGACGGCGAGCGGAAGCTCGCAGCGGAAACGGGCGCCGACGCCATCGGACGGCACCTCGGCCACGAGCCGGCCACGGTGCATCTCGGCGATCTGCCGCGAGATCGACAGCCCCATTCCGACCCCCTCGCCCGGCGGCTTGGTGGTGAAGAACGGCTCGAAGACACGCTCGGTGCCCACCGCCGAAAGCCCGCGACCGCGATCGCGGACGGCGACGAAGGCGCGATCGCCGTCGCGGCCGCTGCGAATTTCGACCTGCTGGCCCGCGGCACCGGCGTCGAAGGCGTTCGAGATCAGGTTGACCAGCAACTGCTTGATCTCTTCCGGTGCCACATCGACGAAGAGCGGCTCGCCCGGCGAGGACGCGTCGATCGACTGCCGGCGCGCCTCGGCGAGCGGCCGCATCAGCGCCGCCACTTCAGCGGAGAGCTCACGCAGATCGACGCGGCACAGCGTCGGCGGCCGCGTGCGCGCGAAGGAGAGCAGCGACTCGGTGATCCGCTTGCAGCGGAACGTCTCGCTCTCGATGGCGCGCAGGTACTCCTCGAAGTCGGCGCGTTCGGACTCGAGCGAATCCCCGCGCCGACGCAGGCGATCGAGCAGTCCCTGCGCGCTGGCGCCGATGACCGCGAGCGGATTGTTGATCTCATGCGCCAGCCCCGCCGCGAGGGTGCCGACATCGGCGAGGCGGCGCGTCCGGATCAGCTCCTGGGTGCGCGCCTCGACCTCGCGCTCGAGTCCGCTGGAGAGCGCGCGCAGGCGCTGGTTCTGCTCCGCGAGCTGGCGCTGCGCGCGCTGCAGCAGCCGGAACACGGCGACGAAGAGCGCTGTCCCGACGCCAAGCGCGGTGAGCAGCGTGAAGCGGCGCGACGCGGCGACGCGCGCGACGAGGTCGCTCGCATCGAGGTAGAGCTCGATCACGTGGCCGCGCAGCCGCGGGTGGACGCGCGCCGGGTCGGCGGCGAGGTAGAGCTCGAGGACGGGGACCGTGAAGCGCACGGCGGTGCCGTGGATCGGCGCTCCTGCCGCGATCAGCTTCACGGCGCGCGCGCCCTCTTTCAGCGCATCGAGTTCGTCGTCGCCGACCGCCTTCACTCCCGTGTCGGCCGGGGCACCCGAGTGGACGATGCAACGCTGTTCGTCGAACCAGACGATGCGCTGGATCTGCAAGCTGGTCCGGTGCATCTCGAACAGCGATTCGAGCTCGGCGAATTCGGCCGGGTTCTTCGGGGCGAGCTGATCGAGATGCAACGGCAGCCAGCGCTTCTCGAGTTCGCGGAAGACGTGGTAGCTCGCACGCGTCCCGAGGTCGGCGGCGAGCCCGGTCTCCTGTTCGGTCGCCCTCGCGCCGACAGCAAAATAGAGCAGCGCGGCGGCGGCCGTCGCCACCAGCAACGACTGCAAGATCCAGGTGCGCAGCAGCGGCGCGGGATTGGATTCAGGGCGGTCCATCAGCGGCGACTGGCCTCCTGCACAGGAGCACTTCGCGCGGCGCGATCTTCACCGAAGCCGGAGGCGTCGGCGAAGACGGCCCTCGCGGGCCCGTTCAGCGAAGGGCAATCTCCGGGCCGTCGCGCCACCACGCCTCCGTCGCGCGGCCACCGGGAGCGACTCGCTGGGAGATCGCGGCCGTTCCGGTCGTGGGAGCGGCGCGCTGCAGCGTTTGCATTCGTGCGCAGCAGGTGCAAGACGTCGGTGGCGGTTGCGGACGCGCCACGGCAAGCATGCGACGCAGGGCGACGTGACGCCAGCAGGCGCAGAGACGAGGCCACGCGACAGCGGCCGAGGTGAAACGTGCGGACTGGTCGAGTTGCGGAATGGTCGGGGCAAGGAGACGGCAATAGAACTTTTCGTGGGAGGGGTCCGGGGGTGGGAACGCCGCGTTGCGACCTTCGTCCACGAAGTGGTTCAAGTTGCACGGTGAAACATCGCACAGGCCGTCAAGTGGTGGTTTGAAGCTTCGGCGCCCGCTCGGAGAACGCGAACCTCGCGACCGGATGCGCTTCCGATGAGCTCCGGGTGTCGAGATCTCGACGGAAAAGAGGTGCAGGCCGGAACAAGGGACCATCCAGATCGTCGCCATGCTTGGCGGCTTCCAGATAGGCCTGGATCCGCTTACAGACGGTCGCGTTCACGGAGACCGAGAGATCCTCCCCACCTTCGCGGACGAAATGAAGGCTCCAGTAACCCTGGTTCTGATGGAAGTCGCGGACGAGGAGCTTGGCGATCTCTGACCGCCTGGCGCCAACCTGCAGGCGAGGCCTCGATTATTCAATCACCCGAGTTCGCTCGAAATTTCTCCGAGATTTCGGCGATCGCCCGTTCAATCGTTTGCACTCGCAAACGATAGGTGTTCCAAACGAATACAACGATCGCTCCAGATGGAACCGATACACCCCACGGGGCGGCCCCAGCGACTCCGACAACTATCACTCCGATCGACACTACGCCGAGCGGCCAGAGCTGAGAAATCGGCGACCGATCTCGACTGGCTACAGATGAACGGATGCAATCAACCGCAGACAGCGGTTGTCGGTCGTGGGGCATTTCATCGTCTGATGTCATATTGCAACACACCGAGTCCCGAAGGACATATTCAGTGACAACTGTGGCAGCCATCTGTGCCGAGGCGAATTGCAACCCGCCTCGCACCTAAATGGCAATGTTTAAGTTGGATTATTCCCTCCCGATGTGAACTGTTTGTACAGTCCCCATGCGATCCCGATCGCAAGTAGTAACCAGCCGACGAACGGGGCGCACTTCCCTGCCATATCTCCCATGAGCTTCGCGAGCGCTTTTGCGCCAATCTTCTTGCCCAACTTGTCCAGGAATTTCTTGTCAAAGAACTTCTCGAGTAGCTTCCTAAGTAGCTTGATTATCTCCTTTACTGCCCCTTCGTTAATGGCCTTCCACAACTTAGCCCAAACCCCCTTCATCCCCTCTTCTTCAAGAGTAGCGATGAGTCCATCCTTAATCGCGTCTAGTCCCGCCAGGCTAAGAAGCTTCGAAACAAGCCACGACATCGTAAATCTACTAGAAGATCCATCATCCATCCCAGCAAGTTTAGGTTCGTCAGGGAGGGCTAGGGCAGCGCTCAGCTTCGGATTCGCTCCCGAAACAATGGCACCGACGGATAACCCCTCAGTGACAACAAGTTCGCCAAGCGTCGGAAGTACAAAATCAAAGACCTTGACGGGCAGCCCGTCAACTTCAATGACCTCGGCCAGATCCACTCCGACGGACTCGGCGATTTCTTGAATTCTGACGAGATAGTCGCGAGTGCGATTGTACTGCTCTGCGGCGATCGCGGATTTTACGGTACTCGGCTCATTTCCAGCGATCAAACGAGTCGCAAGCTCCTCCGACTCGCGCGCGAAATTGCTAATTTCAGACAGTAGACTGGCGACCCTTGAATCTGCTCCGAAGGAATCGAACTGACCTACTTGCAACCCAGACGAAAACGGAATCAGAGCGTGTTCTTGGACAGCAGTGCGCGACGGCCCAGACTGTTCAACGTTGGAGATCAACGCCGTAAGCCACTCAAGCCGCTCGGCGGAATAGTTTCTGAATACGCCAATGGTATTTGAGACCAATCCACGACCACCGGTCATCAGTTTCTCTGCCGACGCTTCCAGCGTGGCCCGGCCGCCCGAACCTCCAAAGTCAAAGTCCCCATCAATTTGCAGGGCACGAACCACTCGATCGCCAATCTTCACATTGAGTACGTTTGGGTGGCAGCACGCCGCCGCCGCCGAGCCATTTTCGGGATGACACACCAGGGGGCAACCATCCCCGTCGACCTCCGAGCACTCGCACTCACATGGGGCTTGACCAGTGTTCATGAGTTCTCGCTCCTAGGCAAGCCGTACCGTGTCAAACCAGACTGGCGGGAGCATTCTGAAAACGGTGATCCCAAAAGTGCCAGTTGCGACTTGAAACTGATATCTTACGAGATCCTTAAGTCCGCTTCCGGTGCGGGGACCCCATTCAACGGTAGTCCGCCCCGTCGTTGACCGTACGATACGCGTCGTAACGTCGACCTCCCCGCCGTCCCCGGCCTGCGACGAGGCCTTGGTAAAGAGAGCGACTGTCAATGAGCCCGCGGTCGTCTTCAGCAGATCGAGCGTTGCACGAAGGCAGTCTCCTCGCCGCTCCGTCCACTGACTTAGCACGGTCTTGCCGGCCGGCAAGGCGACGGCGTCAAATGTTACCGTTCCAGCGCATTTGCAACAGCAGCAGCGCATCCCAATTTCTCCTCAAACGACCTTCTCGAACCAGGACGGGGGGAGAATGCGTACCATTACCCAGCTTCCGGTGGCTCCAGGGTCGATCTTGTATCGAACCAGGTTCTTCAGATTGGAAAACTCGGCAGTCTGCCTACCCACCGACGACAGCGTGAGAGTCCCCGTCGCCGCGGCGCCGTCTCCCGCATCGGTGTCGGCCTTCGTGAACGGAGTGATCGTAACGGTTTCACTGGCTGAGCGGGCGACGAGCTCGGCCGACGCCCGCATTAGGTCCCCCCCGCGTGCGAACCAAGGGGTGTACACAACGGTGTTTACTGGGAGATACTGCGCTTGGAACATTGCTGTCTCCATTTGAGAAAATTTGAGACGTCCTGACCGGCCATCCGATCTACGGCAATATTGTGATCAGCTTGGGCTACCATGTCAAGCGGCCCGGGTGCAAGTCAACGGTCGTACTGAGAGCGAGCCAGTGGTTGAATTCGTGATCGGTCCGCCGTGGCCCTCTCGGTCGCTCATCGAACGGTGCCGATATCGAACAGGTGTTGCTCGACGGGCGCGGGGTGGCTTCGCATCAGCCGTCAGGACGAGGCTCGATCAGTAGTTCGCGAAGAAGCTCGCGCTCTTCTCCGGGTTATGCCCACGACGGTCGTAGAGCTTCGTCGTCGTTGGATCTGCGTGGCCGACGTCGCGCTGCACGTCGTCGAGCGAACATCCGCCGTCAAGCGCCGTTGTGATGAACGTCGCTCGCATCGAGTGCGCCGAGAACCCGTGCCCGAAGTCGAGCGCCCTCGCGTACTTCTTCAGGATCCGGTCAACCACGTCGGCGTTCAGGCTCCGCCTGGGACTCGCGGCATCTGCCGTCCTCGGAGTCGGGCGAAACAACGGGCCATCGAAGTCATCAGCATGCCCGGCTGCACCAAGGTAGGCCTGGATCCGTCGGCAAACGGTGGCGTTCACGGACACCGAGAGATCCTCTCCACCTTTCCGAACGAAGTGGAGGCTCCAGTACCCCTGATTTTGATGGAAGTCTCGTACCAAGAGCTTGGTGATCTCAGAGCGCCTCGCCCCCACCTGCAGACCGACGGACAGTATCGCGCGGTCGCGTAGGCCTTGGACAGACTCAGCATCCGGTGCAGCAAGGAGCCTCCCTGCCTGCTCGTACGAGAACGACCTGGTTTCACCGCGTCTCCGATTCACGCGCGGTCGCTTGACCTCGCGACATGGATTCGTTTCGGCGATTCCCTGCTCGACCAGATGCGCAAACAGGCTCGATAGCGCCGAGAGCCGCCGCCGAATTGTCCGCGGCCTCGTTCCGTTCTTCTCCATCTGTCGCTGCCAGTGAACGATGGCCGCGCGACCGACGCAGCGCAGATCCTCAGCTGACCGCACCCCGAGCGCGGCAACGAAGTGCCTCACGTCCGCTTGGTACGCACGCCGCGTATGGGCGCTTCGCTGTCCCTGCAGCCATAGTTCTTCTTCGGGGACGGCACGAAGTAGGTCGAGCGTCGTTGCCGGTAGACCGACCTCGGGATTCGGCTGAACAGAACTCGTCGCGTTCGACGCGGCCGAGTCGTTGACCAGGCCGTCTCGCTCTAGGACATTCTCCGGTTCCTGGTCGGTCATTAGCCCCCCGCACGATAATCCAGTTTATCAAGCATCCTTGACACGTCCGCAATTAAACGTCAATGCAAGAGAATCGTATATGTACATTAACAGATTGTCGTTGCGGCGCGCATCACGCCTTGCAGTCTCACAAACGTCCTATTCGCAGCGCTCCAAGAGTCTCGCAGCAAGAATCCCGTTGAGCTTCTCGAATAGCCGCTCGAAGCGTTCCAGTGCCGCCTCCATCCCCGGATAGGGTTCGTCGATGCCCTTTCGAAGGAGATAGTCCGCCGGCGCCGGGTGAGTGAATTCAGGAACGGACGGGGGCATCAGGCGCATGTGCGCTTCGGCTGCTTTCAGGATTCGAGCCGCGGGTCGTCCATTTTGCGCGGCAGGTGGGACGAACGACTGCGCGCCTGAGAGCCCGTAGCAAGCATTAACTAGCGCTGCGTAGAACTCGTCGCCGAGGAGGTCCTCGATGTCCGCCTCTGGCTTTCCGGCGAATTGGTCAGCTGTTAGAATTTGGGCTGACGCGAGGATAGCGGTGTCGCCGAGACTTCGAATTTCCCTCTTATGGCCTTCGGCGTAATCACACAGAACGACGCAGTAAATGTGATTACTACCGAGAAGACTCAAAAACGCCCCGATTTTGGAGATGGAGCCGCAAGGCGTCACGATCCATCGCCGGTCCAGAGTAATTCGCTTGAGCGAAGCAAGTTTGCACCGAAACCATTCGATAAACATAAGATCGGCAGGACCTTCCACCAGAAGGCTGTAGGGGCCCAAGAAGAGTGACTGTGTCAGGTCGTACGCCAAACAACCGCGAAGTGGGAATAGCGTGAGCTTGTCAGCGGCCCACCAATCCTCGAACACCTTTGTTCCGCGCGCCGGATCAATCGTAGCGTCTTCTTTGAGTCCGGGCTCGCGGTAGACGTCTTCTACGGGCCGGGCACGATGCAAGTGCGACGGGTCCAGCATGAACGGCGAATGAGTGGTGTAGATGACCTGGAATTTCGGAGCAAGCCGTTGCTCAATGAAGCGCAACAGTTCCTTCTGCGCGGTACCATGTAGTGCCATTCCCGGTTCATCCAAAAGCACAATCAAGTCACTCTTGTAGTTGCGCTCAAGCTGCGTGAACCAGACAAGGAACGAGAAGAACCAGATGAACCCGCTGCTCCTCTGATCAAAGGCCGTTGTGACGTCATATCGCTCATTCTTTATCCGCGCCCGGAATATCTTGCCGGAGTTGAACGGCGCAGGGTCCGCCGACAACCCGTCGTCGAATTTGAATTGCATGCTGAGATGTTTGCCGTCAGGCCAAAAACTCCGGAGCTCCCGAGTTAGCTTGCCCGACGCCGCCTCAAGCCGTGCAGTCAGATCCTCGTACGTCGTTACTGCTGCGAACGAGTCGACGGACATGCCGATCATTTCGAGCAGCGAGCTGAATACCCGGTCTTCGTCCACGAACCTGTTATGGCTGGCTCGCTCCATAAATTGATTCACAGCAAGCTGCCCGGGCATGCGCAGGTACTGACTGAAGAACGCGAAACGCGGAACGCGATTCCAGATCATCTCATTTGCGACTTGTCGTGCCGTCTTATCGCCGAACCGTGCCTTAATCGTCTGTAAGAAGACGACCCGCTGCTTCTGTTCCTCTGGCACGGCGGCTAATTGAGTAGCCAGCTCCTTGACCGTTTGCGCGGACTTGTACTTGCCCTTCTCCTTCGACTCGAGGTCGCTTGACTTCAACAGGCCGTGTACAACATCGCCCTCGTCCAGGTCAAAGGTGATGGAAACGCTGTCGTCAAACCGCTTCGAAATCGTAATGAGTCCGGTCTCGCGCGCAGCGGGACCAATAACTAACTCAAGTTCATTACAATCTCCTTCTTCAAGCTCCCATACCGTACGGATCGCGACATCGGGTTCCTTCAGGTGTCGGGGCTTGTAGTCGAGTACCGAAGGACGGAAGTATTCCTTCGTTACATCGAACTTTCCGTCGTCGTCTCGGACGGGCTTGAGCTTGTAGAGAGCCTCGAGGATCGCCGTCTTCCCCGCCTCGTTCTTCCCTACTAGGCACGTCACATCCTTGTCGATCCCAAACGACGTTGAGTCTTTGACACACTTGAAGTTCGTCACATGTGCGGTCTTGAGAATCATGAACTCTCGGCACTCCGAAACGTGCGGGTTGGGGCGCGCGGTCGCGTGCGCCATCCTCATACGCGGCCAGACGGTCATGTTACGCGGAAGCGGCGCAGTCGTTACGAATGCCGATCTCTTCCCGATTCGCTCGTCAGCCTTGTACTCTGACGCGTCCCGTATTTTTGGCGCAGAAGTGGCACCCCAGCCTAACGAGCGGTCGAATTCGTCTGGCTTGTCTTTTTTCAGCCCGTTGGTTGAGACCAGGCCCGCGACTTAAGGGGACTTGCGCAGCATTGAATTCCATGCGATACTCATGCTAGGAGAATCGCAATGGTCCACCTTCACCCTCAAGACACGCACTCGCTGACCGACTTTCAGCGGAACACCAAGGCTCACCTCGAACGCCTGAAGTTGACCGGCCGCCCCGAACTCTTGACGGTGAACGGTAAGGCCGAGGCGGTAGTCCTCGCGCCTGACGCCTATCACCGCCTCTCCGAGCTTGCGCACGAAGCGGAGCTCATCCACGGCCTTCGTGAAGCGCTCGCCCAAGCAGACCGAGGCGACACCATCCCCCTCGCCGTCTTCGACAAGCACTTCCGGAGTGAGCATGGGCTTCCGGGTTGAGCTGACACCAAGGGCGCAGGAAGACATCCGCGAGATCTTTGACTGGATCCACGAGAACGCGCCCGAAGCCGCGGCGCGTTGGTACGACGGGCTCGCCGTGAAGCTCGCCTCGCTTGAGCAGCATCCGGGTCGCTGTTCAAAGGCGCCGGAAGAAGACCTCGTGCAGCGGGAGATCCGCCAGCTCTACTACGGCAAGCGGCCGCGCGACTGGTATCGGGCGTTGTTCGACATCAAGGACGACCGCGTTCGAGTTCTCAGGGTTCGTCGGTGTACCCAGGATGAAGTCCCTCGAGACCAACTCGAGTCGAATCAACTCATTGACAGCACGATACACTCCGCGAAGACGATTCGAGACAACGTCGAGGAGCCGACCGGTGGTCTTTCTGCCGAACGACAAGAGCGACCCACTCAATGAGGATGCGTATGACAAATTGGTACAGACCTGGGCAAGGCCTCCCGTAGTCGTGATTGGCGCTGGTATCAGCAAATCGGTGGGACTCCCTGATTGGATCGAGTTGCTTAAACAGATCGCCGGCCATGCGCCACGAATTAAAATGAGGCAAGAGCTTCGCAGACAGCTCTCCGTGATTGCGAGGACTCGAGCGATTGAGTCTCGATTCGACAACGCGCAACGCCTGCGGCGAGTCGCATCTGAGCTGCGCCGCGCGCTCGGCGCCGATGAGTTCGCGAGACTAGCGTCCTCAAATCTCCAAGTATCAACCTACGTAGGTCAATCTATTGAGCGTAGCTCTCTTCTCAAGCATCTTCTCAAACTACCGCTCCGACTCATTGTAACTACAAACTTCGACCATGTGCTTGAACACGCGCTTGAACTGAACGGCATGAGTTGGGAGTCCATGGCGCTCCGGACACCAGACGAGTTCGAGCGCGTGATCGGGCACTTGAGTGAACTAGAAACATCTTATTCTTCTGAACGGAAGCTCGTGCTTCATGTGCATGGAGCAGTAGCTCACGATATCACTTCTAGCGAGCGTCAGAATATCGCACTTACGACAGAGGACTTCACTTCTATCTATCGTGAGAATGGTGCGCTCCCTAATTTGCTGGCAAGGATCTTCGCACGGCCAGCCGTATTCATCGGTTCTTCGATGGCTGATGACTGCCTTCTTGAACCGCTAGCGGACCTGTCAAGACAGTTCAACACGCCAAAGCCATTTCACTTTACAGTGCAAGAATCTACAGGATTGAACGCGCATGACAGAGACTGGTATGCGCGTAAGCTCTGCGCGCATGCGGTCTACTATGACTGCCCGAGGACGAAAGATAGAGTACATCTTGAGGTGTTTCTGATGAACCTCGGATATCGACTGTTTGGACCTCCTGCCGCCAATCGCAATCGTGAGGTCGAGAGCCTGCTCGGGATACCTCATAGTGATGACCACCAACGCACGCCCGCGCCGAGATCGCAGATCGCACTAGGTTTGACCGACGTCGGCCGAGTGTTGAGCGAGTGCAAAAGGAAGTTTCTCGAAGTCAGGCCATGTCTAGATCGCGAGCTCTCCGAGGCTATACGATGGGTGTTTGTTCACAGCGGCAGAATTTCTTACAAAGACGAACATCATCTTCTGCCGACCACAGCGCTGTCCGCGACGACCGCTTTGCAGCTCGACGAAAACAACTATGGCATCTCGTACAATGACTATCTAACTAAAATCAAGAGACTCATCGCTATTGATAAGTGGTCAGTTGTTGTCGGAATAGGTTGCGAACTTCCTTGTACGGTGAGTATTGCTTTCTCGGTGACACCCGACGCGTGGTGGAGAGTCCACCGAGGAGAACTTCATATCATGGATATCGAGCAATCTGACCTTCAAGCGAATTCCGGATTTCTGCTTATTGAGGGTGCCGCACCTAAGGTCCAAGAGCAAGGGCCGGTCGAAGCGGACAAGACAATCGCCTTGTTTCACAGAACCGTCCTTTACCAACATTTATTTCTCGGCGTCGGCCTGACCCCAAGAGGCGGGCCGATTCGTTTCTTGGCGGCTGTCAACTCACGAGAGCACAAGGCATACCTTGTTGCTCATGGGTTCATTGCGCATCCGCAAGCGAGAAGAATGAAAGGGTCGAATTTTGAGATCTTTACGATGCACCATTTTCCAATGGGAGGTGATGCTCAACTTAACGAAGCCGTCAATGACATGAGGTTGCTCGCTCGACAAATCTATAGATCGCATCCCGACGCAAAGTTGTAGTCCCGATCTTGCATTCATCTCATACGACCGCTCTGAGTGAGTCGAGCTGCGAGAACATGACTAGTGGCCTCACCTTGCGCATTGAGCTCGAGCAGGGTCTGCACAGTTGCCCTGTTCTTCTTGATCACCGCCATGTCGAGAGCAGTCAATCCAATTCTTGTTTGCGCATTTACATCGGCGCCGCTCTGGACCAACATTTTTACTATCTCAGGACCAGACACTGGAGCGACGGCCGCGCCATGAATGGGCGCGTCACCGTTCCGACTAAGGTCGTTTGGATTCATGCCCGCCTTGAGGAGCACCCTTACTATGCCAATGTGACCCCTAGAGGCGGCCAACGTGAGCATCCCACTACGAGTGCGATAGTCCGCACCGTCCGACAGGGCCTTCTCAAGATTCGAAATATCGCAGTGTATTACACTGTCATACATCCTCTCATCCGGCGGCTTCAACATCTCAATATCTCCATAACCAAATATGCAAACTACTTTCTAATACGATTCATGTTCATATTCAACTCAGTTCGATGAGTTCTGATTTGATCTGTGGGGCTCCACGCTGTCCAAGCCCTAGGTATCCCCGCAGAGCGTCTACCGGAGCGATGTCGCTCCTTCTACCTGAATGCCCACTTTTGTCTGCTCTAGTATCGAAGCCCGTGAAGGCGTCGGCGACTCCGACACCAACGGTCTTGTCAGCATCGAAAGCTCACCACCTGCGCCAGCGTCGTGGTCGCGCTCCGGCGGTGAGCTTTCGCATTGCTTATTAGTATATAAGAAGAGACACCCCCTTAACCGATTGAATTTCCTCAAGCCGAACCGACACATTCTGACGACTAACCGACATAATCGGTCGGCCTTCCGACAGAAACAGCTTGCAATTATGTCGGTGATGTGCCAGTGATTTGTCCATCTACAGTCAAAACCATGAGGAGAAAATGACGGACGACCGACAGATTGACGTGATCCCTACTAACCAGATCAGCACAAAGCGGGGCTTTCCTGTCTACCGCACGAACCCCAGCGTTCCGAACGCGAATGGCATCCCCTCCAGGACGCGCCGGTTCCATGTGCCCGGCGGCAAGGCCGCCGTGATCGTCGACAACAGCAGCGGCGAGATCAAAGGCCTCGGAGGGATGGGCTTCTGGTGGCAGGAAGAAGTCGACAGCAGCCGCTTCGTCAAACTCTTCCTCGATGGCATCAGACAGGCGGCTGACTTATCGAAGACGGGGATGCAGGTCTTCGAACTCGTCTATCACGAGATGCGCGCCAATCCTGGCTCTGACGAGATCAAGTTGAACCAGTACCTCGCCAAGGACCACGGCATCAACGACCGGACCTACCAACGCGGCGTGCGCGAGCTCTTGGAGAAGGAGTTCTTGTTCAGGAGCCCGAGCGACGGGGTGTTCTTCGTCAACATTCGGTTCATGTTCAACGGCGATCGATTGGCCTTCGTGCGGTCGTACCATTTGAAGGACACCAGCAGACAACGGGAACTCCCGCTCGAAGTCGCTCCGGCTGTCGCTCAACCAATCGACGACAGCGGCGCTACGTGAGGTAGCCATTGCCACGAAGCCAAGGCTCTACCGCCTCTTCGAGGATGTCCTGAAGGGTGTTCGGTGCAAGGCCTTGAAGCTGCCTCTCGAGCGAAGCGCGCTTGAGCGCCGTCGCGAAGTCGCTGCGCATCCGAGTGCTCACCGATACGCGGGCGGGCTGCGCTACGGCCGTTGGCGGTTTCCTCTCGCCGTACACGAAGCTCTGTTCCTTGGTCGGCACGATCGGCCCGGGTGTCTCCTGAAGGCCTTGAGTCAAACTACGACGCTCCGACATCCACGCTCCTCCCCTACCCCGGTCTTCGACTTGAGCGACGCCGTGCTTCTGCGCCTTCTGCTTTCACGGCATTCGGCAGAATCTCTCTGAAGAGCGCGTCGACTTCGTCGGCGGCTTCTCTTGCTCGCGATCCCATCCCCCACACGACTGCACCCTGTCCGGG
>JANNXA010000048.1:0-1547 GCA_031409275.1 Planctomycetota bacterium | reverse complement strand
CGGCGCCGCTCTTCAACTGAAACTTGTCCGGCTCGACACCGAGCAGGAGCAGGGCGATCTGGTCGGAGCTGCTCGACGAGTAGATCGAGATGTCGAACTGCTCGCCGACTCCGGGCGGGAGCGGGAACTTCATCGTCGGGTCGCCGAGCTCGCCCGGCCAGACACTGCCATAACCGAAGATCCAGGCCGGCGCGGCCTCCCACCAATCGACGAGGCCGTTGCCCCACTCCGTGTGCCAGTCGTGGTTCCCGACGAGCATCTCGCCCCGCCCGTTCCGGTTGAAGTCGCCGCCGGCGAGCGTGGCGCCGTAGTTCCGGTCCGTGCCGATGCTTCCCGCGCTCAGGGCGTGGACGTGCAGCACCGTCGAGTAGTGACCCAGGCCATGGTCGCCCCCCGAGATCGTCACGGCGGTTCCGTTGCCGCCGTAGTGCGCGGGGTCGGGGTTCCAGTCGGAGATGGCGAGGTCGTCGATGAGGTCGACGTTCTGATCACCGACGTTGGCGACGGCGTTCCCGACTTGGGAATCGGGCGCTCCGCCGACGAGGGTTGCCGGAAGCAGGTTCAGATTGCTGAAGACCTGCACGCGTCCGGCGTTCGCGAAGCCGGTGATCGGATCGTCGAACTGGGGCGAGCCGATCGCGATGTCGGCGTAGTCGTCGCCGTCGGAGTCGCCGAGCGACGCGAGCGAAAAGCCGAACTGGGCCGACGGGGCGACGGTGTTGGCCAGGTCGGCGTGGTGCGATAAATCGACGCTTGAGTAGATCGAGACCATCCCGGCGTTGTTGTAGACCTTGTCGTCGAACAGCGGTGCACCGACCGCGAGGTCGTCGATGCCATCGCCATCGAGACCGTTCGCCATCGTCGCGAGCGATTCACCGAAGCGGGAGCCGGGCTGCGTACCGTCGACGTGTTCGTCCCTCCCACTGCTGAACGTGATGTACGCACGGTCCTCACCCGGAGCGCCAACGACGATCTCGCTCCGGCCGTCGCCGTCCCAGTCGGGGAGCGTCGCGACGGCGTAGCCGAAGTCGCTAGGGCTCAATCCCCAGGCGGCGTAGGCGAGTATCGACCTGGTGCTAAGGCTGAAGACGATTCCGTACCCATACAGTTGTGGGGCGCCGTCCACGTGGTTCCGGGGGTCGCCGAGCACGAGGTCACCGAAGCCATCGCCATCCCAGTCGAGATTGCCGGCGATCGCGAAGCCGATCGCGTTGAATTGCGAGGACGGGCCGAGATCCGCCGGCACGATCGTGTGCAGGATCGCTCCATCGAGACCGCTGTAGACGTCGACCCGGCCGCCGCCCTTCGCGTCGGGAGCGCCGACCGCCACGTCGGGGTAGCCGTCGGCATTCACGTCACCGACGTTCGCGACGACGCTGACGTGCTCGCCGGCAGCTCCGGTGAACGTCCGCTTCAGGACCTGTGCCGGCGCGCTCGCCGGCAGCAGCGCGAGGAACGCCACGGTGCCCATGACCGTGGCTGCGAAGCGGGCGCTGAGATGGTTCGAGTTCACGATGTCGGACCTCCTGGGAGAGCGTCGCTCGGGC
>JANNXA010000047.1:0-69502 GCA_031409275.1 Planctomycetota bacterium | reverse complement strand
AGCGTCAGTGGTATGGAGTTCACGCTGATGGCCTACGCCCAGAACCGCGCCGGCCGTGGTCCGCTGATGGATGCCACGCCGTTTGTGGTGGCCGTGCAGTGACGGCGTCCCGCACCGCGTTCCACGGTCCAATTCGAGATCGACGTCAACCTGCCGATTTCTTGGAGCTCTTCATGACTACGCTCACGCCCGCCCGCGATGCCGCGCCCCGCGGCCGTGCCCTCCACGCCGCGATGCTCTCCGCCTTCGACTACTCGCCCGTGCTCGACACCACCGTCCAGCACTACGGCCTCGCTCGCGCCGACGCCGCCTCGCTCTTCGACGGCCTGCTGCAGTGGCTCTCGGCCATCCCGTTCGCGCACCCTGGCCAGCCGATCCAGCAGGTCGAGTCGATCGACAAGCTCTGGCACGCGTTCGTGCTGAACACCAAGCTCTACCGCCGCTTTTGCGATCGCTTCTTCGGCCGCTTCATCGATCACGACCCGCTCGATCGCCACTTCGCGGAGCTCTCGAAGAAGCAGTACGCCCGCTTCACGCTCGCCACGCTGAGCGAGGAGTTCGGCGTCGATCTCCACCCCGCGTTCCGGGACCTGACGCAACGCGTCGGCTGCTGTTTCGGCCAGTGCGACGATGGGGGCGACGGGAGGTAGCCGCGCCCGCCCACGCCCGTTTCGCCATGCGGCCTTGCCCGCTGCGCCACTCCGCTACGCTGCCGCCTCATGGTGCGTCCTGATCAAAGCCGTGCCGAGCTTGCGGGTGAGAGTCCCGTCGTGGCAAGCACCGGTGCACCACGTAGCAGGCTCCAGGCGTCGGCCGAGAGGCTGCCGTCCGAGCGGAGCGTCGAAAGCCCGGTCGGGGGACATTCCTCCGAAGCGGGGAGCGAAGCCGCGGGCCCAATGCGAAAGCGTGAAGCCTTGCAGCCCCGTGACACGAGAGCCCGAAAGGGAGAGCTGGCCGAGCCGGTCATGTCGCGGCGAAGGCAACAGACTGCAGCGGAGGAAGCGGGGGAGATCCGAGTCGCCGCGTGCGGCAAAAGGGTCGCCCCTGACCGGACGAGCGCGCTGCAGGACAGCTCCGGGGTATGGAGGCGAGCACGCGGCGACAGTTCGGCACGGAACAGGAGAGAGCCTCCTCGACAGCCCACGTCGGGCGAAGACGAGATCGCGAGGCCGAGTCCGAAGCGATCTCGTGTCGAGAGGCAGTCCGAGGGGTCCGTAGTACCGACGAAGGCGCCGACCACAACGGCGCCTGAGGGAAGGGGCCCTGCTTGGGTCACGCCGGAGCATGGGGGTAAGCGCGAGGGCATGCCCGCGAGGGCCAACCACCCCATCGACAAAGTGCGACAACTCCAGCGCCGGCTGTACGTGTCTGCCAAGCACTCGGGGACGCGGCGTTACCACGCGCTGTACGACCGGATCTGCCGGCGTGACGTGCTGGCGGAGGCGTGGCGACGGGTTTCGGGAAACGGTGGAGCTGCGGGCGTTGATCGGATGACGATCGACGCGGTCGAGCAGCGGGGCGTGGACGGATTCCTGGAAGGGATCCGTGAGCGCCTGCTTTCGGGGAAGTACCAGCCCTCTCCGGTGAGGCGGCGGTACATCCCGAAGGCGGACGGGAAGCAGCGGCCGCTCGGGATCCCGACGATCACGGACCGCGTGGTACAGGCGGCGACGAAGCTCTTGCTCGAGCCGATCTTCGAGGCGGACTTCAAGGGATGCTCGTACGGATTCCGTCCGCGGCGGAGCGCGACGGGGGCACTGGAGGCGATCCGGCTGGAAGGCGGACGCGGCCAGTACTTCGTGGTGGAAGTCGACTTCGAGCGCTTCTTCGACACGATCGACCACGAGCTCCTGATGGAGCGCGTCGCGAGACGGGTGAGTGATCGGCGGGTGCAGAAGCTCCTGCGGCAGTGGCTGAAGGCGGGGGTGATGGAGGATGGAGTGGTGCGGGGAGCCGAAGTGGGCAGCCCGCAGGGCGGGGTGATCTCGCCGCTGCTCGCCAACGTCTACCTCGACTGGCTCGACGGCATCTGGGAGTCCCGGTGCAGCAAGCTCGGGACGCTGGTGCGGTACGCCGACGACGCGGTGGTGCTGTGCAGGACGCGCGCGGAGGCGGAAGAGTCGCTGAAGCGGCTCGCGATCATGAGCGAGCGGCTGAAGCTGAAGCTGCATCCGGCGAAGACGCGGATCGTGGAACTCGGGCTGGGGAAGGAGGGTTTCGTCTTCCTGGGGTGCTACTTGCGCATCGTGCGCTCGCGCTTCAAGAACCGGAATTACCTCTTCCGCTGGCCGTCGCCGAAGGCGATGGAGCGCGTCCGCGGGAAGATCCGGGAGCTGACCGATCGTCGCCGCCGCTCGGGGATGAAGGATCTGCGGGAAGTGATCGCGGACTTGAATCCCGTGCTGCGCGGGTGGGGCGAGTACTTCAGGACAGGGAATGCGTCGACGAAGTTCCAGCAGGTCGACCGCTACGTGGAGGGCCGGCTCGTGCGCTTGATGACGAGCAGGAACCGCCGGCGGCGAGACTTGCCGCGCCCCTTCCACCTGAGGGACTGGCCGATCCCGCGTTTCGTCGAGGAATTCGGCCTCCACCGACTGCTCGGAACCATCCGCTACCCGGGTGCGCATGCATCCACGAGAAGACCCTCGGTAAGCCGTGTGCGGGAAATCCGCATGCACGGTTTGAAAGGGAGGATCAGGAACCCGGGCTCGCAAGAGCACGGCGCCTGAGCTTTACCAATGAACGAGGCGATTCAGGAGCGAGCGGACCAGGCTGCGCCACCTGCGGCGCGCGCGCTGCTGGTGTTGGGCAGCGCACGCAGCGGCACCTCGGCGCTCGCGCATGTCCTCGAACTCCTCGGCGTCGAGCTCGGCGGGAACTTGAAGCCGGCGAAGGTCGGGGCCAACGACAAGGGCTACTTCGAGCACGTTGATCTGCACCGCTGCCAGGTCGAGCTGTTCGCGGCGCTCGGCAGCGATTGGGATGTGCTGACGACGCGGCCGCCGCGCTTCTGGGATGTGCCCGCGACGGCGCCGATGCGGGCGCAGTTGCGCGCGATCCTCGAGCGGGAGTTTGGCGGCAGACCGTTGTGGGGCTTCAAGGACCCTGAACTTTGCGTCCTCTTCCCGATGTGGGAAGAGCTGTTGGCCGCGCTGGCCATCGAGCCGGCGCCGGTGTTGATCGCGCGTCATCCAGAGGAGGCGGCCGGCTCCTTTGCGCGGTTGCGCGAGAGCGGGCCGCAGCATGCGCTCCTCGTCTGGCTGCAGACGATGCTCTCCGCCGAGCGACTCACGCGCGGCCGTGCGCGCGCGCTGGTCACCTATGCGCAACTGCTCTCCGATCCGTGCGCCACCGCCGAGCGAACGGGCGCTGCGCTCGCGCTGACCTGGCCGCGACCGCCACAGACCCTCGAGCGCGAGTTCGCCGCCTTCCTCGATCGCGAACTGCATCGCCATCGTGCGAGCGCGATGCCACCGGGCAACGCGCTCGAAGAACTCGCGCAGCGTTTCTATGCCGCGTTCGCAGAAGCCGCGCAGGGCGACGGCGCCGCGATCGCGCGACTTCCGGTGGTTGCGGATGCGATCACGACGGAACTCGCCGCCGCGTGGCCAGTGCTGGCAGTGGTGGGCAACGAGGCGCGCAGTCGTTCGATCGCGGCGCGGGCCAAGCGCGAGGAGCTGCGGACGCTGGCCGAAGTGGAGCGAGCGGCGGCCTTGCGCGCGCGCGCCCTGGCGGAGGAGAAAGCCGCCAAGCTCGGGGCCGAAGTGGCCGAACTCCGTCAGGCGCTGACCCGCGCCAGCACCGTGGCGAGCCAGAGTCGGCGCCAGCGGAAGCTCGCGCGACGCCTGCCCTTCGCGAGCGTGGCGAGGTGGCTGCGACCGCTGTGGCGAGTCCTGCGACGATGGACGCGGCGTCGGCCGCCGGCTTGACTGCACGCGATGTTGCCCGCAGCTGACACGATCGAATCGCTGAGCGCTTGCCCGTTGTGCGGCGCGGCCGAGTCACGCGCGTGGATCGAGGGGTTCGATCGCCTTCACCGCATCGACGCGCGCCGCTTCACCTATCGGCGCTGCAGCGGATGCGCGCTCGTCTACCTGTCGCCGCGTCCGACGGCACAGGCGATCGGCGCCTACTACCCGAAGGACTACGGCCCCTACCAGACCGCCGCCGCTGGTGTCGTGACCCACGCCGCGCCGACCGCACCGATCGATCCCAAACGCAGCTGGCCGCGCGCGGGGCCGACGCTGCGGCGGATCGGCCTGCCGACGGCGCGCGCGCTGAACGGTGCGTTGCGCATCGTGCTGCGCGACCGCTTCGATCGCGAGCTCAAGCACTTCTACAAGCCGTGGCGACCGGGCTTGAAGCTGATGGACTTCGGCTGCGGCTCGGAGAAGTGGCTGAACCACGCGAAGAAGCTCGGCTACGCGACCGCAGTGGGGGTCGACTTCTCGCCGCAAGTGGTGGAACGAGTGCGTGCGGCGGGCCACGAAGGGCATGTGAACGGCCCCGGTCTGTGGGATGCGGTCGCGCCCGGCTCGATCGACCTGATCCGCTTGAACCACGTGCTGGAGCATCTCTACGAGCCGCAGCAGGTGCTGGCGCGGCTGGCCGAGCGCCTCGCGCCCGGCGGCCGCCTCCACATCGCCCTGCCCAATCCCGACAGCTTGTCGGCGCGCTGGTTCAAGTCGCGTTGGTTCAGCCTCGACTGCCCGCGCCACGTGATGCTCTTCTCGCCGCGGCGCACGCGGCAGATGGTGGAGCAGCTCGGGCTCACCGACGTGACGCTGCTGCACGAGACCGTGACCAAGGACATCGCGCGCAGCATCGGCTATGGCTGCATCGATCGCGGCGAACTGCCGGCGGATGCGGTGGAGACGCTGATGCACGACGAGCTGCTGGCGGAGCTGGCGTGGTTGCCCGCGCGCGTCGCGGCGCTGCTCGGGCGCTCCGATCGCTTCCATCTGCTGGCGCGACGCGCCTGATCGCGGTGGGGAATGCAATGAAACCGACGGTTTTCATCCACACCAACGATTCGCAGCTGCTCGGCGGCAAGTGCGCCGAATGGAGTTTCAAGGCGGCTTCGCGCCGCCCCGATGCCTTCGACGTCCGCTACCTCCGCGTCGAAGAGACGCCGGCGCTCCTTTCGCGAGAAGGGCACGAGTTCAAGCGCAAGGGCAAGGTCGCCACCTGGCACAACCGCGATCTGCAGTCGTTCACGCCGCTGCGTTTCGCGCCGCCGCAGGCGATGGGCTTCACCGGCCGCGCGCTGGTGATCGACCCCGATGTCTTCGCGCTGTGCGACGTGATGGAGCTGCTCGAACGCGACATGGGCGGCAAGGCGATCCTCTGCAAGTGGTGCGACAGCTACCTCGGCAGCAAGCCGTTCTGGGCCACCAGCGTGATGCTGCTCGACTGCGCGAAGCTGCCGCACTGGCGCTTCGACGAGGAGGTCGCGGCGATGTTCCGCGGCGACTTCGACTACGGCGACTGGATCGGACTCAAGCGCGAGCGGCCGGAGACGATCGGCCGGCTCGAAGAAGAGTGGAACGACTTCGACAAGCTGACCGTGAAGACGCGCCTGCTGCACATGACCGAGCGCTCGACGCAGCCGTGGAAGAGCGGGCTGCCGGTCGACTTCGACACGATGTACCACGGCAAGGATGGCAAGCGGCCGCCACCGCAACTCGTCGATGCGAAGGTTCGCGCACAACGCGAAGCGGCGATGCGGGCAGGGCCGCCGCGCAAGCCGTCGCTCCTGTCGCGTGTGGCGCAGAAGCTCGGACTGCAGGCGCCTCCCGTCGCGGCGCCGCCGGTTGCGCCGGCCGTGAGCGCGGCGACGACCGGCGAACCCGCGCGTTATCTGCCGCACCCCGATCCCGAGCAGGAGCGCTTCTTCTTCACGCTGCTGCGCGGCGCGATGGAGGCGGGACTCGTCAGCGCGGCCGACCTCGCCGAGAACTTGCGCCGCGACTTCGTCCGCCACGATGCCGAGTCCTTGTTGGCCTCTCTGCCGCCGTTCGACTACTCGGGCTTCCTGGCCGGTCGCTGGCAGCGCGCGGCTCGCGTCGCCGTCGCAGGAGCGTGACGATGCGTCTCGTGAACGAGCTCTACGGCCGCCACCGCGGTGCCGACATCTACGTGGTCGGCACCGGCGCCAGCATGCGCGTCTTCCCGCTCGACTTCCTGGCCGACAAGGTGACCATCGGCCTGAACCAGTCGTGGCAACTGCTGAAGACGACCTACGCCATCACCATGCGCCCCGAGCTGAACGTGCCCGAGTTCGTTGCGGGTGCGGCGCCGCAGCCCGACCTCATCTGGATCACCAAGCACAACAAGCTGGTCAACGACGAGCAGCGCCGCTTCGTGGCCGAGCAGCAGCAGCGCTTCTTCTACTTCCGCAACGAGGACAAGAGCCGTCCGACGCCGGTGGCGGTGGCGAGCAGCGATGGCAAGGGCGGCGTCGAGCCGAGCCAGGCGGGCCGCGTGCTCGACTGGGTCGCGCGTCCGACCGAGGACTACCTCTATCTGTGGACCTCGATCTCGCAGTCGGCGGTGAACCTCGCGGCCAACATGGGCGCGAAGAACGTGATCCTGGTCGGTTGCGACAACTGCGCGCTGGAAGGCAACCACCACGCTCACGATCAACACACCTTCTGGAAGGGGGCCGACCCCGATCACCGCTACCACCAGTACTACGAGGGGCTCGCGCAGATGCGTCCGCTGTTGCGCGCGCGCGGCGTGACGTTGCTTTCGCTGACGCCATTCCTCGGACTCGGGCAGGTGGGCGAGGACTTCCATGCTTTGTGCCGTGAGCTCGAGCGACCCGAGTTGATCGTCAATCGCGACATCACGGCGGGGCAGGAGACGGCGACGGCACAGCAGCAGGCGGCGCGCGCCGCGGAGCGGGCCCGCAAGCCGCGCGGCCTCGCCCGTCTGCTGGCACGCTTCAACGGCAAGTCGGGGGCGGCCGGCGAGTGAGCGGCCGCCCTCCGCGCGTCGCCTTCATCCCGGTGAAGGACGACTGGAACGCGGCCAGCGCGCGACTGCGCGTCTTCCTGCCGATCCGGCATCTGCGTGCGGCGGGCGTCGATGCACGGCGCTGCGAGCCGGACGTCGTGGCCGCCGGCGACGTCGTGGTCTTCTCGAAGTGCTACGGAGCCGAACAGCAGGCGCAGGCGCGCGCATTCCGTGAGCGCGGCGCGATTCCGCTGCTCGATCTGTGCGACAACCACTTCTGGGTGCCCGACGATGCGCCGCAGCTGCAGCCGCGCGCGGACGATCTGCGACGCATGCTCGCGCTGGTCGATGGCGTGTCCGTCTCGTCGGACTCACTGCGTGAAGTGGTCGCCCGCGAGTGCCCCGGCGTGCCGACGGCGGTGATCGACGACGCGCTCGACCCGATGCAACCGTCGTGGCGCGCCCGCTTCTTCCGATGGGTGCGCCGACGCGAGCGGCGCCGCCTGCGCATGCACGGTCGCGGGCTTCGCCTGCTGTGGTTTGGCCATCACGGCGACGTGGCGCCGCCATTCGGGCTGGTCGATCTCGAGCGGTTGCTGCCGACGCTGGCGGATCTGCACGCGCGGACGCCGTTGCAGCTGACCGTCATCACCGGCTCGAAGGAGCGCTTCGACGAGCGCATCGCATCGCGCGCGGTGATCCCGGTTCGATTCGTGCAGTGGCGCCGCGAAACCTTCCGGCACTGGCTGGTGCAGCACGACGCCTGCCTCATCCCGATCGGCGACAACCCGTTCACGCGCTGCAAGTCGGCCAATCGGCTGCTGCTCGCCCTGCATGCGGGCGTCCCGGTGCTCGCCGATCGGCTGCCGAGTTACCTCCCGTTCGAGCGCTTCGCGCGACTCGGCGATTTCGCCGGCGCGCTGCGCGAGCTGGCCGACGATCCCGCCGCGATCGTTGCCGCCACTCGCGCCGGCCAGGAGCATGTGCGCACCGAATGGTCGTCGCGCCGGGTCGTGACGCAGTGGAGAGGCTGGATCGAGCGGTTCCGGGGCAAGCGCGACCAGGAATCGAGATGAGGACGGCGTGCGCGCGCGAGCTAACCTCCTGCGCGGCTAGCCGGAACGGATCAGAGGGAGGTGAGCGTGCCGAGCTCCATCGCGCACGCGGGGCAAGAGGGCGCTACGTCGACTGCAAAGATGGTGGGCTGGCGCCCGCGCGCCGCCGACGTCTTCGTGGCCAGCGTCCGCATGCGTTGCCTGCAGCCGCTCGCTGAGCTGCAGAGGCGCGGACTCCCGCTCGAGCTCTTCGATCGCGCCGCCATCGATCGCTACTCCGCGGTCCTCTTCGCCAAGTGCTACGACGATCGCGCGCTGGACGAAGCCAAGGAGTTGCGGCGACGTGGCGCGCGCGTGCTGTTCGATCTGTGCGACAACCACTTTCACGTCGAGTCGATGACGCCGCGCCTGCAGAAGCGCGCCGGGCAGCTGAAGGCGATGCTCGATCAGGTCGACGGGGTCGTCACCTCGACGCCGACGCTCGCCGAAGTGCTGCGCGGGCAGTTGTCGCAGCCACGCCCGATCGTCGTCGTGGACGACGTGGTGGAGACGCAACTGCCGGCGCCGTGGCGGCCGTTTGGCGCGCGGCTGCGGGCGGGTCGTGAGCTGAAGCAGCTGCACCGCGACCTCGCTGTCGATCGCGCGCAGGGTCGCACGCCGCTGGTCTGGTTCGGTGTGCATGGCGGGCCGTACGCGCGCTGCGGGATCGTCGATCTCGAGCGCGTCCGTGAGGTGCTTCACGACCTCGATCGCCGCCACCCGCTGTCGCTGACCGTCATCAGCAACTCGCGCGGCCGCTACGAAGATGTGCTGGGCGATTGGTCGATCCGGCGGCGTTACGTCGAGTGGCATCCGGCGACGTTCCTCGCCGCGTTGCGCGACCATTCGGTGGCCGTGATCCCGATCACGCCGTCGCCCTACACGCGTTGCAAGTCGCACAATCGTCCGGCGCAAGCGTTGGCGGCTGGGCTCGCCGTCGTCGCCGACGCGATCCCGAGCTACGAGGTGCTGCGGCCCTATCTGCGCCTGGATGACTGGAACAGCGCCCTTTCCGACTACCTCGCCGATCCGGCGCGGCGCGCGCGCGATGCGGTGGCTGGGAGCGCCTACGTGCGGCGCCGTTTCTCCGCGGCGGCGGTGGCCGACCAATGGCAGCACGTGCTCGTGGGCGCACAGAGCCTCACGGCGTCCGTGTTCTCCGCGACCGAGCTGCGATCCCGTTTCGCCGGCGGCACGGCAGGTTGAGCGCGGCGCAGTGAGCGGGGCGGTGCGATGAAGCTGCGCAAGGTCGCTGCCGAAGAGCCGTTCGTGATGACGGCGATGGCGTCGCTGCTGGGCGCGCTGATCTGGCTGAACCTGCGGCCGCGTTTGCTCCTGCAGTTCTTCTATTCGGCCGAGATGCTGGCGCTGACCCATCTGGTGACGCTGGGCTTCGCGAGCTCGTTGGTGCAGGGGTTGTCGCAGCGGCTGGTGCCGCGACTCCTGGGCGTGGCGGCGCCGTCGCCTCGAGCGGCGTGGGGCCACTGCATCTGCTGGCTGATTGGCGCGAGCGGGATCGTCTTCCATTTCGCCGTCGAAGGCTTCGTCGGGATGGCCTGGGCGACGTTGCTGGTGGTGGCGACAGCGGTCTGGTTCTTTCGCAACTTCGCGGGCGTCTGGCGAGTGGCGCGCGTTGGCGATCCGGTGGCGCGCTGGGTGGCGGCGTCGTGCTGCCACTTCGTGCTGGTCGCGACCTTGGGTGCTTCCTACGCGGCGCTTCGGGTGTGGGGCGTGGGCGCAACGTGGCTCGGTGCGCCGCTCATCGATCGCCTCGCCGCCCACTTCCACCTCGGGCTGGTCGGCTGGATCGGCGGCGCGATCTTCGGCTGGCAGTTGAAGTTCCTGCCCGGCACGCGGGCGAGTCCCGTCCTCGAGCGCGCTCGTTTCTGGGCCGTGCAGCTTGGGCTCGTGTTGGTCGCGTCGGCTCTGCTCGGCGGCGCGCCGACGTTGCGGATCGGCGCCGTCTTGACGGCGCTTGGCCTTGCGGCGCGCAGCATCCCGGCGCTCGCGACGTGGCGGCGCAATGCCCCGGGTCGCATCGAGATCGCCGCGCACGCGTTGCTGCTGCTGCTGGGCGCCGTCGGTGTGGCGCTGGCGTTCGATCTGCCGACCGCCGACTCGCCGCTGCGCTATCCGCTCGAACTCGCGTACGGCTACGTCGCGCTGCTGGGCTGGCTGCTGCTGACGATCGTCGGCACGTCGTGGAAGCTCTTCTCCGCGTGGGTCTGGGAGGAGCGCTTCCAGCCGGATCGCGGCCTGAAGCCGACGCCGGCCGCCGCACAGCTGCCGAGCGCCTGGCTCCGGGACGGCAGCGCGTTGCTCATCGTCGCCGGCCTCGCCGTCACCGTCACCGCGATCCTCTTGTCGATCAGCGGCCCGCCGCACGAGTCGTTGCTGCGCGTCGGTCTCGCGCTGCACCTGCTCGGAGTGCTCCTCTTCGCGGCGCAGTTCATCCGCATCGCGCGTTGGGAACTGCTGAAGCTCGAGTGGCGCGAGCGGGGGTGAGGGCGGCGCCGTGCTGCAACGTCGCGCGGCGTTCAGCGACCCAGCCGCCGCAACATCTTCGGCGGGAGCAGCCACAGGAGTTGGCCGACGGGTCGTCCACTCGTCGGAACATCGAGCGCCACCGCGGCGGCCTTGCCCAGCGAAGTGACCATCCGCCCTTGCGCGCCGAGCGCCAGTGCGACGAGTCGATCGAGGTGGGGCGCGTGGCCGACCGCGACGACGCACTCCGCGTCCTCCCATTGCGGCAGCAACGCGAAGAAGTCGCGTGGCGCGGCACTGGGGTAGAGCGTTGCAGTGACGACCGTCGCGGTGTCGGCGTCGGCGATGCGATCGGCCAGCAGCTCGGCGGTCTCGGCCGCGCGACGCAGCCCGGAGTGGGCGATTACCTGAGCGCGGATGTCGATCTTTTTAAGTGCTAAAGACGAACGGTCCAGGCGCCGACGTCCTTGCTCGGTTAGCGCTCGATCCTCATCGCGCGGAGTGACTTCCCCAGGGCGGGGCGTGACTTCGTCGATTTCCTCGGCGATTCCGTGCCGAATCAGAACTAACAGCATCGTTCGATCTCCGCACCGATTCAGCCGCGCGTCCGACGCACGCTCGTTTCGCTTCGACGGTCCGTTTAGACCTTCGCGCTGCGTTGGGGAACGCGGAAACGGAATCGTCATGCATCGCTCGAGCAGCGTGTCGTCGTTTGGTACCGAGGAACCGGCCATCGCATGGGCCGACCCCGGCTTGCGACCGGCGTCGCCGACCTACTTGAAGGCCACGCGAGTCTTCCGCCAGGCGCTCACCGCGGCGGTCGAGGCGGCGCTGCGAGTGGAGCGCGAGCCGCAGCAAGCTCTGCACGACTTCCGCCGCCGAGTCCGCGATGCGCGCGCGGTGGTGGCCGCCTGCACGCTCGCGCTGCCGACGGCGGATCGGCTCGAACTGGTCGCGACGTTGCGCGCCGTCACCCGCGCCACCGGCGCCATGCGCGATCGCGACGCACTGCCCCAAGCGCTCGCTGCCTTGCCAGTCGACCCCGAACTCGCCGAGGCGCGTGCCGCCTTCGAGAGCCGACTGCTCGTCGAGCGTGTCGCGCAACGGCAGCCGCGTCAGCGCGCGCGCCGCCTCGCGGTGGCGGCCGCGAAGGTCAGCGCCCTGCCCGATCGCTTCGAGCAACTGCTGCCGCGCGACCTCGCCTCCGCCGTGCTGCGCGCCGGTTGGCAGCGGCTGGCGAAGCGCGCTCGCAAGTCCGTCAAAGTGGCGGGGCGCGACGCCGACGCGACGGTGGCGGTCCACGCTGCGCGCAAGCGGCTGCGAGTGCTGGCCGGAGCCCTGACGCTGCTGACCAAGAGCGGTACGCGGGCGGCGCGGCGCGCGCCGCGGCTGGCGCGGCTCGCGTCGAAGCTCGGCGAGACGCTCGACTACTCGCGGCTCGAGGAAGCGGCGCGGCGTGAAACGCTGTCCGAGACGCTTCCGGCCGCGAACGAGTTGCTGCTGGCGCTCGAGCAACGCGGCCGCGGTCGTCGCCGCAAGCTCCTCGACCAGGCGCGCCACGCGCTCGCTCGGCGGCGGTGGAAGTCGCGCGTTTGAAGCGGGCGCTGGCCGCGGTACTGGTCGGTGCGGCCTTCACCGTCGCGGGCGAAGGGGACCTCACGCCGTTCCAGATGGCGCTCGAGCGTGGCACGCGGGCGTTGGCGCAGGGTCGACCGGAGGCGGCGCGTCCCGAGGTCGAGCGGGCGCTCGAACGCGACCCGAAGTCGGCCGAGGCGTGGGCGCTGCAGGCCGAACTCGCGGCGCTGACCGGCGACGCCGACCTGCAGCTCTGGGCGCTGCACCGGCGCTTCGCGCTGCGCGTGGCCCAGAAGGCGCGCTCCGGCGAGCTCGATCCGCTGCGCGCGGAGCTTCTGGCGAAGGACCCGATCGCGCCCGACCTGTTCGGGCTGAAGCGCGCCTACGTGGAGCGAATGGCGCTGCTCGCCGACGCGTATGAGAAGGAGCGTCGACCCCATTCGGCGATCCGCGTCCACCAGCAGCTGCTCGCGCTCGATCCCGAACGCGAGGCGAGCCGCGCCGCCATCGAGCGGATCTCCGCCGCCCCCGACCCGAGCCTCGCCGAATCGGCGAAGGCGCGCGATCTCTTCGAGGGCGTCAGCGAAGAGTGGATTCGCCAGTTCGACAGCGACCACTCGACCTGGGAGACGTGCGGCGTCCTCGAGCGCGAGAACTACGTCACCAAGACCGACGCCGGCTACCAGGTGATGGTGCGCGCGGCCGAGGCGATGGAGCAGATGAACTCCTTCTATCGGGAGTTCTTCCGCTACGGGACCGAGGACGACGGCAAGAGCGTGCCGCGCATCGCGCTGCACATCTTCAAGACGCGTGACGAGTACCTGAAGCTCGGCATCGGGCCGCCGGTCGAGTGGTCGGGCGGCCACTTCACCGGCAGCGCGGTCGAGACCTACGTCGGTCCCGGCGGCTTCGAAGAGGTCACCACCACGCTCTTCCATGAGGCGGCGCATCAGTTCGTCGGGCTCGCCACGTCGGCGGTGGGCTGGCTGAACGAGGGGCTCGCGTCGTTCTTCGAAGGCTCGCGCATCCTCGCCAACGGCACCGTTCTGATGAACATGCCGGCGAACCACCGCCTCTTCCCGCTCGCCGAGCGCATGGAGCAGGGATGGATGAGCGGTCCGAACGACGGCATCGATCCGTCGAACGCCAACTCCGAGCCTCGGACCGCGCCGACCTTCCGCATCGTGCTGGAGAACCAGTACGGCTGGGGCCCGCCGTGGTACGCGCCGACCTGGGGCGTCGTCTACTTCTTGTGGAACTACCAGGACCCCGTCGACGGCCGCTTCGTCTACCGCAACGCGTTCCGCGAGTTCATCGACAAGTCGGGCGGTCGCAGCGGCGAAGGAGCGGTCGAGAACTTCGAGACAGTGGTCCTGCAGAAGCCGCAGCCGCCGACCAAGGGAGTCGACTTCGAGCAGGCGGAGCAGGCGATCGAGCTGCCGCGCACGGTCACCGAGCTCGATGAGGTGTGGAAGCGCTGGACGCTCGATCTGCGCGACCAGCAGACCGGCAAGAGCGAGCCCGAGCGACCGTGGCGCGACTGGGCTCGCCATGCGCTGACGCGCAAGGACTACGAGGCCGCGAAGGAGCACTTCGAGAAAGGGATCGTCGACACTCCCGACGATGCCGAGCTGCTGGTCGACTTCGCGCGCTACCTGCAGTCGCGCGAGAAGGGCGGCAAGTCGGCGGGCCGCGCCACCGACCGCGCGGCCAAGCTCGCGCTGCGCGCGCTGCAGATCCTGGAGGCGCGCCAGCCGGTCGATGCGGCGCAAGTGAAGGCGGTCGATGCGCTGCTGGCGACGCTCGATCCCAAGCGCCGCTCGCTCGACCGGTTGCTCGATCAGCTCGAGGCGTCGGCCGCCGGCATCGCGCAGCGCTACCTCGCCGCCGACCGTCCGCGCATGGCGATGGAGATCAGCTGGCGGCTCGGCACCGAGCTCGGCTTCCCGCGCCTCTTCGAGATCTTCGAGCGCGCCGCGAAGTCGAGCGGCAAGTCGCTGGCGTTGTGGCGCCTAGCCTACAACGAAATGAACCTCGAGGGGTGGGTCGACGCCGGCAACGACGCATTCCACGCGTCGGGCGCCGAGATCACCTCGAAGTTCGGCGACCTTGCGGCCGGCAAGTTCGACTACCAGTTCCTGATCGCCGACACCGTGACCTCGGGCGACTTCTCGCTCGAAGCGGAGCTGCTGGCCGAGAACAACGTGCTGTCGTTCGCCGGCCTCGTCTTCGGCAAGAAGGCGAGCACCACGTTCCACACGCTGGTCTACTACCCCGGTCGCGCCGCCGACGCGCGCTACAACGTCGAGCCGCGCCAGGCCTCCGTCGACCTCACCAGCTTCTATGGCCCCGATGACTTCCGCGTCTGGCGCCACAACGTGCTGCCCGGCACGGTGAGTGGCTGGCACAAGCTGCGCGTCGACATCGTCGGTCGCATGGTCGATGTGTGGTGCGACGGCGAGCTGGTGGTGTCGCAGGAGTTCGCGAACCTCGAGGTGCTGCGCGGCAACTTCGGCCTCATCACGGGCCCCGGCGCCGCACGCTGGCGCAACGTCCGCTACCTCGCCCGTCACGCCCGCGATCCTGGCGCTCTGATCGAGCGCGAGATCGTGATGCAGCGGTTGAAGGACGAGGCGGCGCGCAGCGGCAAGCCCATCGGTTCGAGCTTCGTCGGTGTCACGCCGCCCTTCCCGACCGCGGTGAAGTGGGTGCGCGAGCCGCGGAGCAGCTTCGAGGAAGCGGGCCCGGTGCCGCAGCTCCTGCTCTTCTTTTCCGCCGCCCAGAACGATCGCCTGGCCATCGACGGCTGGCTGAAGGAGTTCGCCGCCCACTGGCAGGACGTCGGCCTGAAGGTGATCTGCATCGCGTCGCCCGATGACGCCAACCTCGAGGCGTACCTCGCGAGCCATGCCTTCGTCGGCGCCGCCGGCTACGACACGCGGCCGCGCGGCCGCCAGAGCTACGGCACCACGTTCGAGCAGTACTTCATCCCGCGCTTCAACCTGCCGCGCGTGCTGCTCTTCGACATCGACGGCCGCGTCGCCTGGGAGGGCGATCCGGGCTACAGCTTCGCCGAACCCTGGACGGCGGGCTCGAAGAGCTTCGTCGACACGCCGATGGAGGAGCTGGTCGCCAAGCGGCAGCTGCGCGCGATCGTCGCGTGGCGTGCTGCGTGGAGCGGCGGCGGTGAAGCGGCGTTCAAGGCGGGCGCGCTGGCGGAGGCCCTGCCGCTGCTGCAGCAGGCCGACGCCATGCGCGACGCGCTCGATCCGACGGTGGTGGCCGTGCGCGGCCAGCTGTCGATCCTCCGCGCGGCGTTGGTCGGCATCGAAGGCACCGCGGAGCAGCTCGCGCGCGCCGGCGGAGCGACCGCGCTGCCGTGTCTCGTCGCGTGGGCGGCACTGCTGGGCGAGCCGGTTCCCGACGACGCGAAGAAGGCGCTGGCGGCGGCGCTGAACGCGCCTGAATCGAAGGCGCTGGCGCAGTTGTGGATCAAGGCGAAGGCGGCGAAGAAGGCGGTGGCGGGCAAGGAGGGCGTGAACGCGGCGCGTCCCATCGCCGAACTCGCGCGGGTCGCGCCGGCGCCGCTTGGGCCGCGTTTCGCCGCGATGCTGGATGCCGCGATCGCCAGCGGTTCGGTGGTCGACGTGAACCGGCTGCTCGACGAGGGCGAGGCGTCGTCCGCCGGCGGTTGGTTGGCGGCTGAATTCTTCCGCTGGTAGCGCGAGCGGTGGCGCTATCTCTCGCGGCCGTCGCGAAACCAGTCAGGGGAACCAGGCGATGAAGATCGGATGGGCGGTGACCTTTGTGATGGGCGGTGTGCTGTCGACGGGCGCAATGACGACACGCGCGCTGGCGCAGGAGGCGGCTGCCGATGACGCCATCAGCGGCACGCTGACCACGACCGCGACGACGCACTACTTCTTCCGCGGCCTGATCCAGGAAGACCAGGGGCTGATCTTCCAGCCGGCGCTCGACCTCGGCGTCGCGTTGTGGGAAGGCGAAGGCGAGTTGCAGTCGCTGCGCCTCTTCCTGGGAACGTGGAACAGCCTCCATTCCGGGCCGACCGGCAGCTCGGGCAGTGGTACCAGCTCGCCGAGCTCGTGGTACGAGTCGGACTTCTACGCCGGGATCAACGTCGGTTTCGCGGACGACTTCACGCTGATGACGCATTGGTTGGCGTACACCAGCCCCAACGGCAGCTACGACACGATCAACGAAGTGAACGTGGCGTTGAGCTACGACGACTCGTCGCTCTGGGGCGAGTCGGGTTTCAGCGGTCTCGCTCCCACGCTGAGTGTCGCGTTCGAGATCGACGGCCAGACCGACCAGGCGACCGAGCCGCAGGGCACCGACCAGGGCATCTTCCTTGGCGTCGGCATCGAACCGAGCTTTGTCGTCGGCCACCTCGGCAGCGAGCCCGACGCGGCGGAGATCACTCTCACCGTGCCCGCGCACGCCGGCTTCAGCTTCAGCGACTACTACGAGGACGCGACTGGCGACGACGACACCTTCGGTTACTGGGACCTCGGCACGTTCGTGGCTTTCCCGTTGAATGGCGTTCCGGCGCGCTACGGCTCGTGGGAGATGTCGCTGGGCGTCCAGGGGGTCTTCCTTGCCGGCCATCAGAAAGAGCTGAACCACGACGAAGGTTTCGAGCTGGTCGGGACCGCCGCGCTCTCGATCGGCTTCTGATCGAGGATTCGCCCCGCGCGGCTCGCGGTTCGAGCGCCAGGAGTTGCTGACATGAAGGCGTTCGGACCGCTGCTCGTCGGGCTGCTGGTCGGGGCGGTGGCGGGGGCATTGATCGGGGCGTTGCTGCTCGGCGATCGACCGTCGCCCGCGCGCTCTCCGTCGCTGGTTGCGCCGATCGCGCCCGCGAGATCGCCGTCCGCTGCGGCACCGATCGAGGCCGTGCCGGTCGAGGCGCAGCGAGTCGATGCCCCGACCGCCGGCAGCTCGCCAAGCGGCGTCGTTGACGCGGTGCTCGAGGCGGTTCGCGCTTCGCCGCGGCCGACGCCGCGCAAAGGGGACGGCAAGCTCGACGGTCGCATCGCCCGTCCCGACGGCAGCGGCGTCGAGGGAGTCGTCGTGCGAGCCTTCCTGCAGTTCGGGGAGTGGGGGCTCGGCGCGTCGCGCGTCGGGCGTGGCGCGCCGCCGCTCGACACGCTCGACTTCGCCGTGAAGCGCGCGATCGACTCGTGGTACGACAGCGCCTCTCGCTACGCCGAGACGACGACGGATGGCGACGGCCGCTACCGCTTCGGCGAGCTGGCCGGCGGTCGCTTCAGCGTCGAGACATGGCTCGATGGCTATGCGATCGAGGTCGTCGGTGCGCTGCAACCCGAGGCGACCACCGGCTCGACGCTCGATTTCCTGGCCACACCGGTCGAGACGGTCGCCGTCGAAGTGACGCTGCCCGATGGCAGCGCGCCGGCGCGGGCCGCGTTGCTGTTGACGCAGCGCAACGGCACGCGCTCGACCGAATCGCGCCACCTGTGGACTCCCGGCGCCGGCGAGCTGCGCCTGAAGCCAGGCACCTGTGAACTGCGCGCGACGCTCGGCGAGCCGCTCCTGGGCCCCGCGTGGCCGCAACTCATGACCAGCCTCCCGGTCGAGTTGCGCGTCGTGGCGGGTGTCGCCGCCGATCGGGTCCGCCTGTCGCTGCGTGCGAGCCCCGGCATCCGTGGTCGCGTCACCTTTCCGCCCGGAACGCAGCGCCTCCAAGGGCTGGTGAAGATCTCGCCGGCACCTGCGAGCGGCGAACCTGACCTGGCGGCGCTTGCGCAACGCAACGCCAACGGCGACGTGCAGTGGCTGCAGCGCGACGAGTACCTCTTCCAGGATCGCGCGCCCGGTCGCTACGTGGTCGGCGTGTCGCGCGGCTGGAACGAGCGGATCCTCGTCCACGCGGTCGTCGACGTGGGCGACTCGATGGTGGTCTGCGACCTCGCGGTGCCGCCAGCCGATCCGGCGAGCTCGCTGGTGGTGAAGGTGCTCGATCCCGACGGCGCCCTGGTCGACGCCGCCGACTTCCAGTGGACGATCGAGCGCGCCGAACGCGGCTCGTGGTCGGGCAGCGGCGAGGCGGAGCTCAAGCCGAATGGGAACTGGTGGGTCGCCTTCTCGACCCTGAACGAGATCGATCTGGCGAAGCCTTGGCCCGACGACATCACCGTCTCCTTGGCGGTCAGCACCACGCGTTTCGGCCGCAAGTCCGTCGTCGTCGCCAAGGGAACGCGGGCGCTGCAGGTGCGCTTCTCCGCGCCGGCCACGTTGCACGCCACCATCGACGGATTCGCCGGCAGCGGCTACGAAGGACGACTCTTCCTGGCGCTGTCGAGCGCCGCGGAGGGGGCGCGAGCGAGCTTCGGCAACGTGCAGGCGGTGGGCGCCGACGGCAGCCAGAAGTTCGGGCCGGTCGAGTCGGGTCGCTATCGCCTCACCCTCAAGGTGCAGGGCAAGCAGTCGTGGGAGCAGCGCGATGTGGCCAACACCGACGTCGACCTCGCGCCGGGAGAGAACCACGCGTCGATCGCGCTGCCGCGGTTGTGCGACGTGGTGATCGAGGCGCCGGGCAGCAGCGGCTCGATCGGGTTGCAGGGTGGCGCGCAGGGCGAGTTCTTCTACGAAGCGCTCGATGCCGAGGGGCGCGCGACCTTCCACTCGCTCCCTCCGGGCGACTACGTCGCGCAGCTCCACGACGGCGGCGCGATGCAGATGATGAGGCTGCGCCTGCCGACCGCGGGCGTCGTGCGTTTCGAAGCGATGGTGGTGAATGCAATGCGCGTCATCGTGCAGCGGCGCGACGGCACCCTCGCCACTCACGGCTTCGAGGATGGCGACCTCCTCGTGGCGGTCGACGGCGTCGAACTCGTCTCGACCCAGCAGTTGCAGATCGCGCTGATGCAGGCGATCGCCAAGAAGGAGGTCGTCTTCGTCGTCGAGCGCGGCCGCGCGCGCGTCGAGCTGACGCTCAACCCTCGCGAACTGCTCGATTCGAAGAAGCTCGGCGGCTCGTTCGAACCGACGACTCGCTGATCCGCTGCTGGAGCTGTTGCGCGCGTCCGCCCGGCGCGCGGTGAGAAGGGGAACGACGATGCGAACGGTGCTGATCCTCCTGCTCGGAGTGCTGCTCGGTGCCGTCGTGGGCGCCGCCGGAATGGCGCTGCTTGGGAGCGGCCGCCCGTCGATCGTCGCAGCGGCAACTCGCGGCGACGCACCCGGTGGCGCGGTCAGCACGAGTTCTGTCGCCGAGCCGGCGCAGGTCGATGCGGCGATCGCGGCCGCTCGGGTCGAGCGCGGCTCCTCCTCGGCGGACGTGCCGTCGGAGCTTGCCGAAGGCGTCGGCGACTTGCTGCGCCGCGCGCCGACGCGCGAGGTTCCGCGTGGCGATCGCTCCATTCGCGGCACCGTCACCGGTCCGAGCGGGCTGCCGCTCGCCGGCGTGCTGGTGCGCGTCACACGGCTTGGCAGTGCCGTCCGAGGCGCGCCGGAGGTCGATCGCAGTGATCTGCCGCCGCCGCCGTTGACGCTCGAAGAGAAGCTGCGCCGAACGATCGCCGACCACTACGCCGCGGGCGGCGAGATCTGCTCCGCGACCACCGGCGCCGATGGCTGCTACGCCTTCGAGCAGTTGCGTGATGGCCGCTACGAGGTCGTGGCGTGGAGCGCGGGCATGCGCTTCACTTCCGACGGAGAGTCCAACCGCCAGGTGCGACCGGACGCGGTCGTCGACTGGAGCGGTCGGACGATGGGCCGCCTTCCCATCGAGGTGCAGCTGCCCGATGGAAGCAGCGCGCCGCATGCTCGCATCGCGATCCGGCGCCGCGGCAGCAACGAGGAGGTGGCGAGCCAGGGCTGGCTCGCCGCGCAGCGAAGTCTCGTGCTGGAGCCGGGGGATTGGGAGCTGCGCGCCATCCTCGGCCATCCCGAGTCCGGGCCGGCGTGGCCCGACTACCTCGTGTCGAGCTGGGGGAAGGCGTCGCTGCAGGCCGGCGTCGACCCGGCGCCGTTGTCGCTGACGCTCGCGTCGCAATCGTGCGTGCGCGGCACCGTGAAGTTGGCGAGCGGCAGCAAGCCCAAGCAGGCGGTCGTGCGTGGCAAGCGTCTCGAACCTGGCGAATCGGCCGATCCAGAGCGGTTGCGCAAGAACGACGGCTCCGGCGCGGCAACCCAGAACGCCTGGGTGAGCGATGGCGAGTTCAACTTCCTCGACGTCCCGCAGGGCCGCTGGCTGCTGGTCGTCCAGCGCGATTGGAGCTCACCCGTGCTCGCCCACGCGTTGGTCGACGTCGGCGCCGGGACGACGCGCCAGGAGTTCGTCATCGCCGAGCTCGATCGCGCGAGTTGCATCGAGGTGACCGTGCTCGCTCCCGATGGTGGCCGCGTGCCCAACGCCTCGTTGCAGTGGCACGTGGCTCGCGGCATCAACATGGACTCGGACGACTGCGCCGTCGAAGCGCGCGCACCCGGAGTCTGGTGGCTGCCGCTCGAATCGGCGCGCGGGCTCGGTTTCGAGCCGCTCGAACCGTGGCCGGCCGATGCGCGCGTCTACCTTGCCGCCTCCACCTCCGAGCACGGGACGACGAGCGCCGAGGTCTTCTCCACCACGCGCACGCTCGAGCTCAAGTTCGGCCCGCCAGCGACGCTCGAGGTGCGAGTGCCTGGCTACGTCGACGGCGAGTACAAGGAGCGCGTTCACGTCGCCATCAACAAGTCCGGTCAAGGCGCCGCATCGATCGGCCAATGGGCGGGCGGCGTCCCGACCGCCGAGGAAGGGTTGGTGCGACTCGGTCCAGTGGAGGCGGGCACCTATCGGCTGTCGATGTGGATCAACGGCCAGCGACGGCGCGGCTGGAGCCAGGTCGAGGCGAGCTCGATCGAGTTGACGTTGGCGCCCGGAGAGAACCTGGCGACACTGCCCATTCCGGCGCTCTACGCGCTGTCGCTCCGCATGCCAGAAGGAAGCGACGGCGGACTGCAACTCGAAGCGACGACCAAGAGCGTCAATCGCGGGCTCTGGGCGCAGATCGACACCAGCAGCGTCCCGCCGCTGGCGACGTTCGATGCGGTGCCGGCGGGGGACTACCGGTGCGTCTGGTCGGGCGGCAATAAGGCCGGGCTGATGTACCTCTCGGTGCCCAACTGCGGCTCGCTGCTCGACTGGTCGCCGCAGCCGGTGAACGCGCTGCGCGTGACCATCGCCGATGGTGGCGGCGAGCTCGTGGCGCTTGGATTCGCCGAAGGCGATCTGGTGACCGCGATCGATGGGAAGCAGATCGAGAGCCAGGTCGATCTGCAGGTGTTGTGGACGCTGGCGCGCGCGCAGCGCAAGCTCGCGATCACCCTTCTGCGCGACGGCAACGAGATGAACCTCGAGGTCGACGGCAAGCGGCTGATGAACCACGGCAAGCTCGGCGGCCAGTTCGAGCCGGCCACGCGATGACGAGGTCGGCGATGACGACATGGGGCCTTTCGACAGCAGCCCTGGCGTTCGGGGCGTGGGTGGTGAGTTCCGCGCCGACTCGGAAGCCCCCGCAGGACGAGACGAGCTTCTCCACGGTGATGAGCCAGCAGCTCGCGCCGGTGAAGGTGTTCGAGCAGCTCTTCGACGCGGTGCGCACGCGTCATCCGACGCTCCGCGGCGACGCCGAAGCGAGCTTCGATGCGCGCGTCTTCGCGGCGTTGCGAGTGCGCCAGCAGGTCGAGCCCGATCGGCAGCGCCGCGCCGAGGTGGCGCTTGTGGGATCGCCCGTGCCCGATCCGTCGCCAGCGGCGTTGGCTGCCGATGCGCCGCTCGAAGCGCTGGTCGCTGAAGCGCAGCGTCAGCTCGAAGCGGAGCGCTCGCCGCCGCTGCCGGCAGACGTGCTGGAGCTGAGCGAGCAGTGGCTGGGGGCGCCCGCGGCCTCGACGCACGTCAGCGATGACGCGCTGCGCGAGCGCTTCGAGCTGCTGCTCGACGCCATGGTCGACGCGCTCGAGGATCCGTTCACGCAGGTGATCCATGCGCGCGCGCTCGGTCGCGCAGCGATGGCAGAGCTGTTGGGCGTGCCGTCCGCGACGGGGCTTCTGGCCTCGCCGCCCGATGCCGATGGCGGCTTCTCGCTCGATCTCGTGTTGCGCGGCAGCGACCCGGCGCTCAAAGGAGCTCGCAAGGGCGACACGCTGCTGGCCGTCGATGGGCGCGCGGTGGCCGGCCTGCCACGCTGGCAGGTGCAGGAGTGGCTGGCGCTGCCGTGCCGAATCACGCTCTCGCGCCCCGGCTTCCCGCAGCCCCTCGAACTCGACGTCGCGAACTACTCGCCCGCCGCCGGCGCGACGCGCCGCGCCCTGCTGGAAGGCGACATCGGCTACCTCTCGTTCCCGCTCTTTCGCGCCGGCGCCTTCCTCGAACTGCGTGAAGCCGTGCGCGACCTCACTGCTCGCGGCGCGCGCGCCATCGTGCTCGATCTGCGCGGCAATCCCGGCGGGCTGATCGTCGAGGCGGGCACCATTGCCAACCTCTTCATCGACGCCGGCAAGACCGTCATCGCCACGACCGCGCGCTTGCCCAGCGACGAGTTGCACCTCTCCACCGGGCGCGCCGCGTTCCCCGATCTGCCGTTGGTGGTGCTGCAGGACGGCAGCTCGGCCAGCGCGTCCGAGATCCTCGCGGCTTCGTTCCAGGACCATCGTCGCGCGCTGCTGGTCGGCGAGACGAGCTACGGCAAGGGGATCGGGCAGCTCGGGATGACGCTGCCTTACAAGTTGCCGGGCAACGACTCGATCGTGCCGTCGATGGAGATGCTGAGCCTCACCGTCCTCGAGGCGCGCTCGCCGCTGGGACGCAACTGGCACGGCAAGGGCATTGCGGTCGACCTGCGCGCCAGTGCGGCGCCTGACACGCCGGAGCGCTTCGCTGCTCGCCAGCTCTGCTTCGATTCGAAGTTGCTGCGCGAAGCGATTGCGGCGCTGCGCCTCACCGCCGAGGAGATCGCGCAGCTGCGCGTGCCCGGCCCCGCACCGACGCGCCTGGTTGCCGTGGCGAAGGACTCCCAGATCGCCTGCACCACCACCGACGAGCAGGAGTCGTTGAAGGAAGTCGCGCGCTGGCTCCACCTCGATGCCGCCGCCGAACTCGCCGCCTGCCCCGACTTCGATCCGCCGCTCGTGAAGGCGATTCGTGCCGCCCGCATGGGAATGAAGCGAGGCGAGTGAGGGGTGCGGCGGCGCGTGTAGGGAAGACCCTGACGTGGCGCTGGAATTAACAATCTCGAAATGGTGATTCAGGTGTTGCGAATCACCCCCCCCTCATAGTCTCCGACGCCGCGTTGAGAAGTCGCTGAACACTCGGATCTGCCCCGAGGAAGCAGCATGAAACCACGATTCGGAACGACGCGAGATAGCGTCGTTGCAGCAATCGCTGCCAACGCACTCGCCAGCACTTGGATGTTCCTTGGCCTATCCAAGGTCTTTGCGAGCCCGGCGAATTCAGCGGCCGACTTGGTGCACATCGCGGGCTGGATGGAGCTCATCATCTCGGCCGTGCTCTTCGTACCGAGCACTCGTCTAGCCGGGGCAGCCAGTTCGTGCGTGTTCGCGGCGATCGTGTCGACACTGGCGTTCGCACTTCCCAACGTCGCGAACTGCGGGTGCGCCGGAAAGATCACGCTCTCTTCGTTCGAACATCGTCTGCTGGCAAGCGCGCTTCTGGCGGTGAGTTGGGTGAGTCTTGTGACGGCCCTTCGGCTGAAGCGTTCATCCGCAGGAGCGGCGCCGCCGCGTTCGGAGACTCGTGGGGATCTCGTCCAATGAACCACGTGAACAAGTCGAACTCGTTATTCATTGTCGTATCGGTGGCAACGGTCGCCGTCATCCTCGGGATCGTGATCGGAGTGCGCCGTGCGCCGCACTTCACGTCGCGCAGCCCGGAAGCGCTCGTCAACAAAAGTGCGCCACGCCCCGCACTCGCCGAGGCGGTGACCGAATCGACACCGATCGAGCCATTGCGCAGCGCCGATGCCGCAGCGGTGGTTGCAGTGCATTCGGTCGATCGCGCCGGCGCGCCTGTTCCCGCTGTCTCGATTCGGATCGCGAGTTCACTGGAATCCTTCGCCGACGAGGGTTCGCGATGGGTGACCGTCGAGACCGATGCGGGGGGGAATGGGACTCTGGCGCGCGAAGTTCTGAGCGGGCGGCCAGGGTTCTGGATCCTCGCGACTCACGCCTCCTACGCTGCGACGTGCATTTGCCTCGAATCGAAGCCGGTCCTCGAATCGGGGACGCTGCGCGTGACGATGGCCGGCCGTGAGTCGATGGTGATCGAAGTTTTCGATCCGCGTGACCACCCGATCGGGAACGCGCGCGTCGATGTGTTCGGCCCTCGCGGCAGGGATGTGGGCGAACGGCTTCGCAACCAGCTTTCGCCGCTATGCGGCAGCCTGTTCGATCGCGGGCGTACCGATGCCAACGGCACGTTGACGTTGTCGATGGCCGAGGCTGTGCCCTACCACCTGATGGTGGCGGCGGAGGGGTTCCTCGAAGAGGCCTTCGTGTTCGAGCCGAGCGAGAGGCTTGCCGGACACAAGAAAGTCCGCCTGAGCGAACTCGTCGTCGCGGGATACCGAGTCACCGACGCTCGGACAGGACTGCCGAGTCGCCGCAGCCGAGGTCGCGCCGAGCGGACGTATGCGTGGCCGACGGCAGAGTTCTCGGCGTACTTCCCAGCCTCATGGGAACCCTCCATCGAGGAAGTGGAGCGGTCGGTCCGAGAACGACTTTCGGCGCCCGAGGTCGAGTTGTTCTTCGCACGACGAAGCCGCGATGACCCGTCGAAGGCGATCGCGCAATTCAGGATCGCGCCCGATTCGATGACTTCGACGGCAGCGTACGAGCTTCCGTTCGTTCCGGTCGGGGAGTTCACTGACGCGCACGTTGTCGAAGTACCCTCCAGCTGCCCTGACGAAGATCTTGCGGAGCTCACCGTACGCTTCACCGACGAGGTCGGTGGCGCTGCGACGCCGCAACACGCGTGGTCCCTGGCCGGCAAGCTCTTCGTGGTGTGTTTGCCGACGCCGCGCGAAGGGGCCTTCGATTTCGTCGTTCCACCAGGCTCGTACGACGTCCGTTGCATTGCCGAGCCATTCGAGGGGTCGGCTTTCAAGCCGATGACGGTGCGTCTGAATCCTGGGGTCCGCCAGGAGGTCTCCATTCCACTCGAACGGTGTTCCGCTTCGGTGCGTGCGCGAGCCGTGGACGCCACCGGGCAACCAGTCCGAAGCTGGGAACTGACCGCATTTCTAGAGACTGCCGCGACGACGGCGTACGAGACGAGGGCGATGCCCGAGACGCGCGTGCTGTCTCGACTTCCTGCCGGTCGAGTGACCCTCGCGACCACAGCGCTCGGGTTTCCTGATCAATTCTTGGAGATCGACTTGATGCCCGGCGAAGACCGTGATGTGGTGTTCCACCTCCGCTGAGCAACGTTCACGATTCGAAGATTCCAGTCATAAGGAGTGTGTCCAATGGGTCAATCGTTGCGAAGGGTGATGGCTCTGTTCGCTGTATTCGGAGTCGGATCGTTCGGGGGTGTCGCGATCGGCCTCACATCGATGGCTGCTCTGACTTCGGACTCATGTCAGCTCAACGCCGCCGCGCAAGGGACCTTGGGCGGTCCATGGAACCTCCACTGCTCGCTCATAACGTGCTCCGACGGGACGACTGCGTGCAGCACGAGCCCTGGCGCGGGCGGCCCACTGGGTGGCTCGTTCTGTTCGTGCGGAGTACTCGGGGCACCGACTGAGTGCACGGTGACGCTGACAAGCTGGGGGCCGATCTGCATGAGTTCTTGCCCCACGGACACGTATTGCAAGAAGAGTCAGCCGCCGTCGAGTGCGACGTACTACACGTGCTATTGCTCCTCGACGCCTTGATGGAGACAGGCCTCGGCGGAGGGGCGGGGAGCACTTGACCGGCCCAGGACCACGCACACCGCATGGTGCAATGTGCGCGGTCTTGGTTCACCACGCCGGAATGGAGGTCCTCCTGGACGGCTATCGTCCGTCACCAGCCCAAACGACGGTTCGCGCTCCTCAGATCGAGCTGCAATGAAGTACCAGGACTACTACGAGATCCTCGGCGTGAAGCGTGACGCGGCGCCCGACGAGCTGAAGAAGGCGTTTCGTCGGCTCGCGCTGCAGTGGCATCCCGATCGGCACTTGGAGAACAAGGCTGCGGCCGAGGAGAAGTTCAAGCGCGTGTCGGAGGCGTACGAGGTCCTCTCCGATCCGGTGAAGCGCGCGAAGTACGACCGCTTCGGCCACGACTTCCAGCAAGGCCAGGAGTTCGCGCCGCCTCCGGGATCCGCCACCATGAGCGCCGAGGAGTACGAGAAGTTGTTCGGCGGCGGCGGCTTCTCCGACTTCTTCGGCTCGCTGTTCGGAGAGGAGATGCGCAGCGGCTCACGTGGGCGTACTCGCCATCCCCGCTTCCGCCATCGCGGAGCGGATGTCCGAGCCGAGCTGCCGTTGTCGATCAGCGACGCGCTGCGCGGCGGCACGCGCGGCTTCACCCTTTCGGGCAGCGCCACCTGCGTCGACTGCGGTGGCACCGGTCGACTGGAAGAGCACATCTGCCCGCGCTGCGGCGGCATGGGGCAGCTGCGCCGCGATCGGACGGTCGAACTGAAGATCCCGGACCGCGCGCGCGAGGGGGCGACGCTGCGGCTCGCCGGGCTCGGAGAGCCGGGGGCAGAGGGCGGCGAGCCGGGCGACCTCTACCTGACGGTGCGGCTCGAATCGGACGCGACCTATCGGCGCAGCGGCGACGACGTCGAAGCGGCCGTCCCGATCGCGCTGCGCGAGTGGCTCGACGGCGGCTCGATGCAGGTCGTCACGCCAGGCGGCGTGGCGACGGTGAAGGTCCCGCCGCGCTTTCGCTTCGCCACGCGGCTGCGGCTGCGCGGTCTCGGACTCGTGCGTGAGGACGGCAGTCGCGGCGATTTCTGGGCGTTGCCCGTCGTCGCGCTGCCCGATTCGTCCGACGCCGAGCTGCTCGCGTCTCTGCGCAAGGCGGCCGATCACGCGGCGTCCGCGGCCGCGACGGTGGCCGAAGGTGGCGCGCGCCAGAGGAGCGGTCCATGAGCGACTTCGTGCTGGTGGGCGGCGAGCGCTACCTGCGGCTCGACGTCGTCGCCCGTTGGTATCGCGTCGAGGTGTCGTTCCTCGAGGAAGCGGTCGCGCTCGAACTCCTCGAATGGGAGTCGACCTCGGAACGCGACGTCATGCTGCCGGAGCACGCGCTCGATCGTGTCGCCGAGCTGCTGCGCTGGCACTGGCAGACCGGACTCGACCTCGCCGCGCTGGCGCTGCTGCTGCCGGCGCGAAGGGTCCATCCCGCTCGATCGTGATGGTGCGACCGCCCCGCTACTCGTCGTCGCGCTGCGTGTAGCCGAGCTGGTCGAGCATCCGTTCGAGTTCGGGGGAGATCTCGAAGTGGCGCGGGCCGCTCGAACGCGGCAGCTCCGCTTTCTGCCGTTCGAGTTCGGCGAGCCGCGCCTCGAGCCGGCGCGTCATGCCGAGGACCCGCGCCGGTTCGTCGGCGGCGCGGTCGCGCGTCTCGTCCGGATCTTCGTCGAGCTGGAAGAGCGCGATCGGCCACGGCTTCTCGCTGCCGCGCTTCCGCACGAGCTTCCATGGCCACAGCACCAGCGCGTCCTGATCGGGGCGATCGGCGATGCGCCGCAGCGACAGCGTGAGCGGTTCGCCCGCGCCGATCTCGTCGTCGCCCTCGCCGGCGAGGCGGTCGACGGCCAGCACGCGCGCGTCCGGCGGCAGCTGCAACCGTCCGGCGATCGTCGCAGCGACGTCGGCCAGCGCGACCGGCGCCTCGTGCACGCCGCCGACCGGCACGCCCGGACCGGCGAGGATCCACGGCACCTGCGTCAGCGTGTGCCACAGTTCGTCGCCGTGGCCGATCATTCGGTGCTCGAAGAACTCCTCGCCGTGGTCGGCGACCAGCGCGATCAGCGTCTTCTCGCGCAGACCGAGCGCGTCGATCGCGCCCAGCAGACGCCCGACGATCTCCGCGTCCGCCTGCAGCACCGACGCGTGGTAGAGCGTGCGCAGCCGGTCGATCGACGCGGAGTGCCCTTTCTCCGCCCTCTGGCGCAGCAGCGTGAGCTCCTCCTGGCTCGGGCGCGGACCGCCGCCGATGCGGTCGAGCCACGGCTGCAACGGCCGGTAGTTGTGGACCAGGTAGGTGTGGAGGAAGAGGAACGACGGCACGTCGCGGCTCGCGGCCAACCAGTCGACCACGGCCTGCATGCGATCCTCGCCCGGCTTCGCGTCGTCGTCGCTGACGTCGCCGATGCGCCGATGGAGACCGACGACGCCACCCGGGTCGCGGATCGAGTAGCGGTCGAAGCCGACGCCGAAACCGTAGCGCGGGTGGACGAGGCCGCCGGCGGTGAAGGCCGCCGTGCGCCAGCCAGCATCGCGCAGCCGCGCGGCGAGCGGCAAGGTGCGCAGCGGATCCATCGGGTCGGTCGCGGCGACCGTCTCGTGCACCAGCGGATCCTGGCCCGACAGCATCGAGAGGTGGGTCGGCAGCGTGTACGAAGCCGGCGAGAAGGCGCGCGCGAATCGCGTCCCGCGCGCCGCCAGCGAGTCGATGGCCGGCGTCTTCGGCACGCCGCCGTAGCAGCCGACGTGGTCGGCGCGCAGCGTGTCGAGCGAGAGGATGATCACGTGGGGCGGAGAGGCCGAGCGGGACAGGAGGGTCGGGGCGCCGATCAGCGCGACACCGCCGGCCGGTCCGCTCGCCGCGAGTCGCAAGGTGATCGTGGTGTCGGCGAAGGGCGCGAGGTCGCGCGTCGTGGCGACGAAGCGGCGGCCCGCTTGCTGCGCCGGCAGCGTCACGGCGCCGCGCTCGCTCGTCACCGTGAGTTCGAGCGAGACGGCTGCGTCGGCTGCGGCTCGATCGGCCAGCAGCGCCAGCGCGAACTCGAGGCGCGGTGCGGCGGCCGGCAGGTGGAGGTCGAACTCGATGGCGCCAGGAAGCGGCAGCGCGAGGCAGTCGTAGGTCTCGAGGTCGAGCTCGATGCGACGGCGAAGTGCATGGGTGACGGGCTCGACCGTCTCGTCGGTGCAAAGCGCCAGAGCCTCGGCCGCAGTGAGGCGCCGCAGCTCGACGCGATCGACGCGCAGCCCGCGCGCGCCGCCGTTGAGCGCGATGGCAAGCGCGGCGCGGCCGGGGTAGGGACGGGCGATCGCGCGCAGCTCGTGCCACGCATCGTTCGTCGCGTCGGCGGGCAACGCGAAGTCGCGTGGCCGGCGGATGAACTCGGCGGCATGCGCCTTCAGGTCGGCCGCGAAGTCGTCGCCAGAGCGCGGCAAGTGGTCGAGCGGCGTGAAGGAGAGGCTCGGCTCGGGCAGAGGCTCGCCGACCGCGTTGGCCGCGCGCGGCGGCTGCGGCGGCGCGATCGGCTGCACCCACGCGCGCACCAGCCAGTTCGAGTCGGCGTCCGCGGCGAGCGCGCAACCCAGCAGGTCGTTCGCGCCCACCGTCACGACGTCGCGCGAAGCTCCCGCGTCGGCGCCGGCGTGCCATCGCTGCGGTCGCTCGATCCGCGCGGGCAGCGCAAGCGCCACCGCGCCGCCCTCGAGCGCAGCCTCGACGAACGCACGCGCACGCCACGGACCGGGGAAGGGCGCGTCGAGCGTGAACTCGTCGACGAAGGACAACGCCGCGTCGTCCACTCGAGTCAGCGCGCCAAAGAAGGGCGCGGCGGCCGGAGCGTCGAGGCGCGCGCCGGCGAGCCGATCGAGGAGGCGCGTCACCGGCGGCAGCGGCTCGACGTCGCCCGAAGCGAATGGTCGCGCGCCGGCCACCGCGCACGCCAGCAGCGCCAGCGCCAGCAACGCCCCGCTTCCGAGTCGATCCACCTTCATCTCCCGTAGCCGAGGTTGGCGAGCTCGGCGTCGAGGTCCGCGCCATGGACGCCGTTGGCGGTGCGCCAGGCGGCCAACCGTTCCGCTTCGGTCTGCACCTCCGCCAGCAAGCGATCGAGCGCAACACGCGCTTGCGCGAGCATCGCCGCGAAGGGCGCTTCGGCCGCGAGGTTGCGCAACTCGCCGGGGTCTTCGAGCAGGTCGTAGAGCTGCTCGTTTGCCATCTCCTGCGGGCGCTGGCCGGCGCCGCTGAAGACGTCGGCACCGTGCGCGGAGGCAGCGATCAGGCGCATCCGACGCAGGTACTTGAAGCGCCCCATGACCAGCGCCGAGTGCGTCTCGCCGCTGGACGGGCAGTCCTGGATCAGCAGCGGTCGCGGAGCCATCTCTTCGCCGCGCAGCAGCGGGACGAGGCTCTTGCCCTGCGTCGTTTCGAATGGCGCCAATCCGGCGAGCTCGCGCAGCGTCGGAGCGACATCGACCAGGCTCACCGGCGTGTCGACGGCGCGCGGCATCAGGCCAGGCGCGTGGATCAGCAGCGGGACGCGCACGACTTCGTCATGCAGCCCGACCGTGTGGAAGAGGAAGCCGTGCTCGAGGAAGCCCTCGCCGTGGTCGGCGGTGATGACGACCGCCGTGTGTTCGAGCGCGCCGCTTCGCTCCAGCGTCTCGAGCAGGGCGCCGATCGCGGCGTCGACCTCGGTCACGGTCGCGTCGTAGAGCGCCTCGTAGTGGGCGAGCTGCGCGGAGCCCGGTTTCACCGCCGAGAAGTCGCGCGCCTGCAGGTCGATCGGGGTCGGCCAGGGCGACGTCTCATCGAGGCCGCGCGCGCGCGCCGTCGCCGGCTCGGGCGAGTAGTCGTGCGCGTGGTAGGTGTGGAAGAAGAGGAAGGAGCGGCGATCGGTGTGCTGCTCGATCCAGCCCGTGACTTCGGCGAGCGACACGCCGTCGCGTACCGCGGCGTTCCACGCCGGCATCTCCTTGCGCGGGCTGCGGGACCAGCGCAGGTTGCGCGGCGTCATCAGCGCGTCGAGCATCTTGTAGCGCGCGAAACCGCGGTCGAAGCCGAACGCCGCGTCGACGAAGCCGCCGCCGGTGAAGGCGGCCGTCGCCATTCCGGCGGCGGCGCACGCCTCGGCGACGTTGGGCCAGGCGCGGATCGAGACGCGCTCGCCGAACCGGAACGCGCCATGCACCAGCGGCTGCAGCCCGGTCATCATCGAACCGTGCGCCGGGATCGTGAAGTTGGCCGGGCTGTAGGCGCGGGTGAAACGAACGCAGCGTTGCGCGAAACGGTCGAGGTGGGGCGTCAACCCGCGCGTCGAGCCAAGCGCTCCCACGCGATCCGCACGCAGCGTGTCGAGCGAGATGAGGATCAGATCGAGCGGTGTCGATTCGTCGCGGCGCGCTTGGACCGACGGCAGGCCGACCAGGCACGCGCGGCCTGCCGCGCCCTCGACGATCACTTCGAGCAAGCCGCCGGCGGGTTGCGCCTGCGTGATGTCGAAGGCGAGGTCATGCCAGCGGCGCACCGGCTCTTCATCGGCGAGCGGGCCATCGCGCAGCTCGATCGCGTTTTCGATCGGCGTCGCGCCGGCGAGGCGACAGGTGACGCGCAGCGGCGTGTGCAGCGTGACCATCCCTTCGGGTGCCGCGATCGCGAGCTCGACGCGCGCTCCGGCGGGCAGCGCCGGCAGCTCGAAGCGGTGGGGCGCACCGATGGCGACGGGCAACGACAGACGCGATTCGGCGCCGACCGAGTGGTGGTCCGGTCGCGCCACGACGCTTTGGCTCAGGCGCGCGCGCGCGAGTTGCACTCGACTTCCGACCGCGACCTCGATGCTGAGCAGGAGCCACGTCGTGCGCGGATCGCCGTCGATCCATCCCGAGCGGAAGGTCGGCGCGCTGTCGCTCCCGCCGCTCCAGTCGCGCTCCAGCAGGGGGAGGTGAATCCGCTGCACCAGCGCTTCGTCGAGCGCGTCGATCTCCCCGATCTTGGGCAACGGCGCGAAGATCGAGGAGAGGCGGACCGTCGCGTGGCCCTCGACCACGCCTTCGATCTCGACCTCGAGCTCACCCAGGATGCGGCCAGGAAACTGCGCCACCAGCAGCGCGCCAGACGCCAGCGTCAGCGTGCCATCGGCCTGGAGCGTGGCGCGCTCGGAGCGCGGCCGATCGACCGCGAGGCTCGGCGAATCCCAGACGTTGCCGCGGGCGAGCAGCGCGCTGGCATCGCGATCGAGCCGCGTGAAGGTGACGCGCCGATCGAGCGCGGTGGCGGCGACGATCCCTGCATCGGGTGCATGCTCGGCACCAGCCACCGCGTCGGCGCGGATGCAGGCGCTCCCGGCGAGCAGCAGCGCCAGGAGAGAAGACGACAACGTCGCGGAGCCACTCATACGCCGGGCATGGTACTGCTCGGCGGCGATGGGCGCTGACGGCGCGACCGCAACAGTGCGAGGAGCTCGTCGAGCTCGCGGCGGGCGACGAAGCGGGCGGCGGCGAAGAAGGCCAGGAGGCCCGCGACGATCGCGCCGCCGGTGACCAGGAGCTGGCCGAGCGGCCACGCGATGCCGAGCCAGCGGACGGGCTGTGACAGCGAGGTGCTGGCGAACGGCTCGGTGAAGTGGCGCCACGCCAGGACGATGATCGCCATCGCTCCCGACGCTGCCGCGACTCGCAGGAACGGCAGCAGCAGTTCCCGGCGCGCGTCGAGCGCCGGCAGCCGCAGCCCGCGCGCGAGCATCACGGCGTTGAAGAGCGTCGCCAGCGTGGTCGCCAGCGCGAGCCCGGTCGCCCCCAACGGCACCACCAGCGCGAAGTTGAGCGCGAGGTTCACTCCGACCGCCTGCAGGCTGATGCGCACCGGTCGGCGCTGTTCGCCGCGCGCGTAGTCGACGCGCGCCAGCAGCAGGACGGCCGTCTGCAGGAAGAGCGTCGGCGCGTACGCGGCCATGCAGGCGCCGCTCGCGGCGGCCGCGTTCGCGTCGAGTTGCCCGCCTTCGAACAGCAGGATCATGATCGGGCTGGCCAGGGTCATCAGCCCGATGACGGCGGGAACGCAGAGCGTCGCGGTGGTGCGCAGCGCAGCGGCGAGCGTGTCGGCGAGCTCGGACTGGTCATTGCGGGCGGCGGCACGTGCCAACGCTGGATAGATCGCCGTGCCCATCGCGACGCCGACGACTCCGAGCGGCAGCTGCATGAGGCGCTGGCCGAGATAGAGCTGCGTCACCGCGCCTTCGCCGGGCACCAGCCATTCGGCGAAGAAGCTGCCGAGCAGCGTGTTGATCTGGCCGGCCGCGAGTCCGAGCACCATCGGCGCCATGCGGCGCGACACCTCGGCGACCTCGCGCGTGCGCAGCGGCGCGGGCGCCAGGCACTGTTCACCAACGCAGGCGAGTTCGATCCATTGGCAGACCACCTGCAACACGCCGCCCGCGAGGATGCCGATGGCGACCCACGTCGCGTCGGCCGGCCCGCCATCGGCGAGCGCGCCGGCCACCGCAGCGCCGGCGATCCAGGTGAGGTTCGAGAGCGCCGGCGCGAAGGCGGGGAAGAAGAAGCGGCCGGCGAGGTTCGCGACCGCCTGCAACTGGCCAGCGACGCAGATGAACAGCAGGTAGGGCAGCGTCCACCGCAGCAGGCGCAGCGTCTCGGTGCCGGTGGCTTCCGATTCGAAGAAGAAGAGCAGGAAGCGCGGCGGCAACAGCATCAGCGCGGCGACCAGAGCCGCAGTCAGTGGTGCGAGCGTCGCGATCAGCGACCAGATCACCGAACGCGCCACGCGATTGCGCCCCTCGCGGCCCTCGCGCCGCTCGGTCTCGGCGAGCACGGGTACGAGCGCCGAGGAGAGCGCCCCTTCGCCGAAGAGGCGGCGGAAGAGATTGGGGATCGTCCACGCCAGCAGGATCGCGTCGGCGGTCGCCGTCGGAAACCAGAAGACGGTGACCTTGTCGCGCACCAGCCCCAGCACGCGGCTCGCCAACGTGGCAAGCGCGATGGCACGCGCCGGCCGGATGGCGGCGAGCGGATCCTTCTTCTCGGCGGAGGGCATGTGCGGAGGATGCCTCCGCGCCGCCCGCGATCAACGGCGCGACTCGCGCGAACCTCAGGCGTGCGCGAGCTCCGGCGCGCGCGACCGCGGCTGCGGTTGCGGCTGTAGTTGCCGTTCCGTTCGCGCGTCGGTGATCTTGAACTGGCCGACCCGTCGTTGGAGGCCAAGCGACATCTGCGAGAGCTCGCGCGACGAGGTGTCGGTGCGTTGCGCGTTCTCGGCGACGCCGCTGATCGACTGGGCGATCTCGCTGCTGTCCTGCGCCACTTCGCGCAAGTTGTTGCTGATCTGATCGGTGGTCGCGTTCTGCTGCTCGCCGGCGCGGATCTTCGCGATCGCCTGGACCGCAGACTGGGTGTCGCCCTGGATCACGTTGATGCGGTTGGAGATGTCCTGCGTCGTGGCGCTCAGCCGGAGTTGGGGCGCACCGCGATCGGGCGACCGCCCTGGTCGACGGCGACGTAGGTGACCTCGGCGGTGGTCACTTCGACCTTCTGATTGCAGTCCGAGAACCGTTCCGCCTCGACGCGGATCAGCACGGTGACCGAAGTGTTGCCGACCTTCACGACGCGCCCCCAGTAGGAGACGACGTCGCCGACGTAGACCGGCGCGATGAACTTCACTTCCTTCATCGCCACTGTCACGAAGCGATGGCACGCATGCTGGCGCGCGATCGCGGCGCCCGCCAAGTCGATCTGCGCGAGGATGACACCGCCGAAGATCGTGCCGCCGCCGTTGGTGTCACGCGGCAGCAGGATCGTGCGCAGGGCCAACGAGTCCGAAGTTTCAGCCATGGGCTCTCAGTGTTCGTGGACGTGTTCGTGGAAGAGGAGCGCCGCGGCCGCGATCCCCACCAGCAGCAACGCGACCTTCAGGCCGCGATCCTTGCGGCCGTGGAAGACTTCGGGCAGCAGTTCGCCGACGGCCACGTAGAGGAAGGTGCCCGCCGCGAGCCCCTCGGCCGGCAAGAGCATCGTCTTCGGCAGGTGCTCCGCGAAGAAACGTCCGAGCGCGATGCCGACCGGCGTCACCAGCGCGTACGCGCCGAGCAGCTTGACGACGGTGCGTCGCTGCAGCGCGGAGAGCAGCAGCACCGATACCAGCGAGAACGCCTCGGCCGCCTTGTGCGAAAGCGTCGCCGACACCATCGCCTCGCGCAGCGGCACGTTGTCGAAGCTGATGCCGATGCCGATCGCTCCGCCGAGCGTGTGCACGGAAAGGCCGACGAAGCTGGCGATGCCGACCACGCGGTGGCCGCCGTGGTGGGCGGGATGGTCGTGCTCGTGCCCGTGGTCGTGCTGGTGCTCCTGCTGGTCACGGTGGCGCAGCAGCACCTCGGCGAAGAAGACGGCCAGGACTCCCGCAAGGACGCAGCCCCACATCGCGATCGAGTGGCTGGCGTGGGCGACCTCGGGCAGCAGGTGAAGGAAGGTGACGCCGAGGAAGAAGCCGCTGGCCAGCGCGATCACGGCGTGCAGCACGCGCTCGGTCAGCTTGAGCAGCAACGGGATCGCGCCCGCGCCGACGACCAGCGCGAACACCGACAGCGCAACCACCAGCGGGGAATCCATCGTGCGGCGTATCAGAGCGCCGCCGCGCGAGCGAGGCAATCGCGGCGTGACCGCGATGCGTTCAGTTCGGCGCCGGCTCGACGGGCTTCGACTGCAGCGCATAGCGCGCCACGGCGGCCAGCAGTTGCTGCGGACGCACCGGCTTGGGGAGGTAGTCGTTCATGCCGCAATCGAGCGCCGCCTTGCGATCGTCGGCCAACGCGTTGGCGGTCAGCGCGAGGATCGGCACGCGCGCCCGCGCGTCGGGCAGCGCGCGAATCGTGCGGGTCGCCTCGAAGCCGTCCATCTCGGGCATCTGGCAATCCATCAGCACCAGGTCGAATTCGCCCTCGGACAGCATCTTCACCGCCTCGCGTCCATGGTTGGCGACCGTCACCATGTGGCCGGCCTTGCGCAGGATCGTGCAGGCGACCTTCTGATTCACGAGGTTGTCCTCGGCCAGCAGGATGCGAGCGACCGTTCGTGGCGTGACCGGTTCGGGGGTCGCCGTGACGCTGCTCTGGCCGTCGCGCCGGACGGCGCGCCGATCAATGGCCTCGATGAGCGTCTTCAGCAGCTGTGCATCGCGGCACGGCTTGGTGAGCCAGCGTGTGAAGCCGGCCGCTTTCGCGTGCGCGATCTCGCCGAGACCGCCGACCGAAGAAAAGAGGACCAGCGGCGGCACTTGCGCGCCCAGGCTCGCGCCCAGCCTTCGCGCGAGCTCGAGCCCGTCCATGGCGGGCATGTGGAAGTCGATCAGCGCGACGCGGAACGGCTCGGCACCGTCGCGCGCGACGAGCGCCAAGGCCTCCGCGCCGCCGCTGACCACGACCGGCTTGCAACCCCAGGCCATGAGGCGCCGCTCGAGGATGCGACGGTTGTTGCGATTGTCGTCGACCACCAGCACGTGCGCCCCTCTCAGCAGATGGCGGTCGTAGACCGGCATCAGCTCCTTGGTGGCGGCGACGGCGAACGGCAACTCGAAGGAGAAGGTCGAGCCGACCCCTTCCTGCGACTCGACCTTGACGGTTCCGCCCATCAGCGTGACCAGTTCGCGCGCGATGGCGAGCCCTAGCCCGGTGCCGCCGAAGTGGCGAGTCGTCGAGGCGTCGACCTGCGTGAAGGGCTGGAACAGCTTCCCGAGGCGTTCGGCGGGGATGCCGATGCCGCTGTCACGCACCTCGAAGCGAAGGCAGCAGCGACCCTCCCACGGCGAGGTCACGCGGATCGAGACCACGACATCGCCATCCTTGCGCGTGAACTTGACCGCGTTGCCCACCAGGTTGAGCAGCACCTGGCGCACCCGTCCGGGGTCGCCGACGACGCGCGCAGGAAGCTCGGGATCGAGCTCGGACAGCAGTTCGACGCCACCCTCCTCGGCGCGCGCCGCGACGATGTCGAAGACGTCGGCAACGATCGACTGCGGGTCGAACTCGATCGCTTCGAGCTCGAGCCGGCCGGCTTCGATCTTCGAGAAGTCGAGGATCCCGTTCAGCAGGTCGAGCAGCGCCTCCGAACAGGTGCGCGCCGTGCGGGCGTACTCGGTCTGCTCGGCATCGAGGTCGCTCTCGAGCAGCAACCCGGTCATGCCGATGATCCCGTTCATCGGCGTCCGGATCTCGTGGCTCATGTTGGCCAGGAAGAAGCTCTTCGAGCGCGCGAGCTCCTCGGCTTCGCGGCGCGCCTTCTCCAGCAGCTCGAGCGCGCGCCGCCGCTCGCTGATGTCGCGCGCGACGACGGTCGTGAACGGCTCGCCGTCGACGACGCACTTCGCGCTCGAGTACTCGAGTTCGAGCGTCGCGCCGTCGAGCGCATGTCCGACCGTCTCGCCTCTTGCCGCCGCTTGCGTCGAGTTGGGCGCAAGCTCGGGAAGCAGCTCGCGCAGCGGCCGGCCGACGAGCTGGTTCGGGTCGATGCGGAACAGCCGGGCAGCCGCGCCATTCGCCGTGGCCACGGCTCCATCGCCGTTGACGGTGACGATCGCGTCGGAGGAGCTCGCGACGATGGCGCGCGTGCGCGATTGCTCGGCCTTCAGAGTGACGGTCAGCTGCCGGCGCTCCTGTTCGTCCCGATCGTTGCGCCGCGCCAGTCGAAGCCCGAATCCTGCGATGCCGACGACGAGCAGCGCGATCAAGGCGCCGAGCGCGACCTCGAGACCGCGAAGCTCTCCAAGCGTCGTCTGCTGGCGCCGAAAGGTCTGCTGCTGCAGCGCGCCGAGCTGCGCGCCGACGCGGGCCACGCCCAGCGATAGCTCGCGGTGGGCGCTGTCCATCTGCGCCATCGCGACGCCCGCCGCGTCGCGATCGCCTCCCTCCATGGAGGCGAACACCATGGAGGCCTGCGCGCTCATCGTTTCGAAGGACGCGCGAATCGGATCGATCCAGGTTGCGATCGCCTCGGGAGTCAGCTCCGGAAGCTCCGCGAGCTCGGTGCTCACCTCGGCGAGCTTCGCTCGAAACGCGGCGTCGGCGGCGCTCTGCGCACTCCGCGCCGCAGCGATGTCGCGGGTCTCGAACACCGAGTTGCCGGGGTCATTCGCCTCGTCGCCTCGGCGACCCAGCTCGCTGAGCTGGGTGTGGTACTCGGTCCAGCGCCGGTTCTCCTCGACCGCCTGCCCGTGGACCTCGATCGTGCGGTGGTTCAGGACGAGACCGACGACGACGGTGACCACATTGAACGCGGCGAGCACGAGGTAGACCAGATGGCTACGACTTGCGCACCGTTGCGAGGACGCGGCTGCTGCCGGCGGACGATCGAGCGTCACCACTGAATCTCCTCGTTCGAGGGAACGGTTCCCTGTCGTCGAGGAGCTCCATGACGCTGAACCGCGTCGTCACCGCAGGAACGAATTTCCGCTGCGAGACGACGGTCGCCGTCGCCGACTTCAGTCGCCGACCTCGCCGAGCAGCGGCGTGAAGTAGCGGTAGTAGACCTCGAGCATGAGCACGCACATGGCGGTCGAGTAGGCGCGATCGTTCTCGTCGTCGCCAGCGTAGTCGCGCGCGTAGAGGTCGATCGCCTCGAAGCTGCCGTCGCGCTGTTGCGCCGGCAGCAGCGTCTGCTGCAGCGCGCCGTTCCACTCGCGCCACGCGGTGCCGCCGCGGCAGAAGAGTGCGAGCGTCGAGTAGTACCAGAAGTAGAGGTTGGCGGCGCCGCGTCGGACGAACGCATCCTGGCTGCGCCAGCGATATCCCGCCGGCTGCCGATCGAGCACGAAGCGCTCGGCGGCTGCGACGCTGGGATGGTCGCGCTCGCCCAGCAGGACCAGCGCGAACATCGAGGCGGGCGTCGAAGCAGGGAGCGTTCCGTAGCCGCCGTTCACCCAGGTCGGATTGTGCGTGTAGCGGAAGCCCTCGAATCCGGGATCGAAGCTGTTCAGGAAGTAGCCGCGTGCTGCGGCGAGCGACTCGGCCGGGACCTCGAAGCCGCCGACCTTCGCCGACTCGAGCGCCATCACCTGCCAGGCGCTGATCGATGCGCGCGGGAACTCGTCGAAGCCTGGACCGTCGTGGTAGTAGTAGGTCCAGCCCCCTTCCTTGCGCGGGTCGTTGGTGCCGACTTGCTGCATCGCCAGCAGATGGTCGAGCGCCTTTTCGAGCGTCGGCACCAGCGCGTCGTCGTGCGTCATCGCGTAGCACTCGGCGAGCGCGTAGGTGGCGATGCCGTGGCTGTAGCCCTCGCTGTCGCCGAAGTGGCCCGAGTCGGAGTCTTGCCGGCTCTGTAGCCACGTGATCAGCCGCGCGACGTTCGGCGAGAACTCGGTGGCGGAGCGATGGGTGTGTCCGGCACCCAGGAACGCGAGCAGCGCGATGCCCGACTTGCCGATGCGGAAGTCGCGGTACTTGCTGGTGAGGTCGACGTCCGACGCGCTGCCGAACCAACCCTTGGGGTTCTGCGTCTTCGCGAGGTAGCGCAGCCCGGCCAGCACCGCGCGCTCGGTCGCTTCGGAGCCGCCGCCTTCGCGCAGCGCGACCGTCTTCGCTTCGCCGACACGTCGCTCGTAGAGGCGTGGCGTGGCCGGTGCGATCGGTCCCGCGGCGCCGTCCGCGGCGCGCGCGGCGACCGGAGCGGGCAGCGGGATCGGCAGCGCGGCGACCATCGGCGCGATCTCGGGACCGGCCGTACCGAGCGCGAGCTTGGCCCGCGTCGGCAGCGCGGTGGCCGGTGCCGCGTTGCCGCGACCCACGCGAGCGCTGGGGGCGAGCGTGGGTGCCAGCGCGAGCTCGCCGCTGCGCAGCGGGGTGGTGCCGGTTTCGATCGGAGCCTGCATCGCGACCGCGGGCGCGACATCGCCGCGGCGCTCGCGTTCGCCGCTCGGCGTCATGCGGGCAGGTGCGCTCGCGTCGCCCGGTTCCGCCGCGCGGTCGGCGGCGAGCGATCCGGTGATGCTCGTCGTGGTGGGTTGCTCGCCTGGCTCGACGAGTGGTCCAGCGAGCGCGGCGCGTTCCGGCGTCGCGACCGCGGCGGTGATCGACCCGCTGCCAGGCAGCGTGGCAGCCGGACCCAACGCCAGTGTCGGCGCCGGCGCATTTGCCGTCGCCGCGCTTTCCATCGCGTGCGCACCGTCGGCGACGGGCGCCAACGCGACCGGTGCGGCCGCGCGCGCGGCGGGTTCGCGGGCGCCGCCTTCTGCGCGCCGCGAACCTGGGTCGAGCGTGGGGGTGGTGTTGGCCGCGCCACCGCCTGCCAGCGGCGCCTCGTTGCGAGGTGCGACGGCTGCCGGATCGGCGCTGCCGGCGGTGAGGGCGGCGCGCGGCGTCGTCGCAGTGCTGCCAGCGACGTTCCCATCGGTGGAGCTTCCCGCCGCGCGAGTTGCGGTCGGTGCGAGCGGCAGCGCGGCGGCGGCGACCTCGCGGCCCTCGCCGCGTTCGGCTCGATCGGACGGAGCCGCGGTCGCGACGACGGTCGTTTCGCGGCCCTCGCTGCGATCACGCGTGGAAGGCAGCGGGTCGCGCGCTGCCGCCGCGGGAGCTGCCGCCAGCGTGGAGGTGGCACGCTCGGCCGGAGCGGTCTCACCGCGGGGTGCAGCGCCCGCCGCGCTTCGATCGGCGGTGGCCGTCGCGGTGGCGACGAAGGTCGCGGCTTGCACCGCGACCGGCTCGGCTGCGCCCGTCTCGTTGGCGGCGAGTTGCGGACTCGAGGCGCTGCCGCTGAGCCGCTCGTAGTCGGCGGCCACCGTTTGCAGAGGATCGGCCGCCGATGCCAGGTCGCTCGTGGTGCTCGGCGCAAGCTGGCGCTCGCTCGCGTCGGGCGCGGCGGCGGCGGCGGCGACGTCGCTGCGGACCAGCGGGGCCTGCTCGCTGGCGGGCGCATTCTCGGCGAGCTCGGGGACGACCGATTCGCGCGTCAACGCCTGCACCGACGGCAGGGAGCTCGCCACCTCGATGCTCTCGCCGTGCGCGCGATCCTCGAGCCGCGCGATGGTCGCCATCAAATCGCCAAGCACGCGGATCTCGAAAGTGTCGCCGGGCACGCCGAAGTCGGGGCTCTTCGCCTCGACGTCGACGCGACGCGTCCACCACAGGAACAGCAGGTGGAGCAGCAGCGACACCACCATGCACTTCCACAGCACGTCGAGCGCTTCCCAACGGCGCGCGAGCCACGCCAGCAGCGCGACGAGCGCCAGCAGCAGCAGGATGGTGAAGTCGGTCAGGGTGAAGCGTGGCGCCGGGACCGCGAAGAGTTCGCGCGTGCGCGTGCGCAGCAGCGTGGTCGGCGTTCCGCTGGCGCGATTCGCGGCGAAGAGCAGCGTGAAGCCGTCGTCGGCGAGGGTCGGCCCTGATTCGTCGCCGGCCCCGTTGGGCGTGCCGAGGTTCTGCGGCGCGAGGAAGCCGCTGCTGTCCTCGAGCGCCCGCCACAGATCGAAGCCACCGACGCCGCCGGGACGATTGCTGGCGAAGAAGAGCTGGCGGCCGTCGGGCGCGAAGGCCGGCGCGCGCTCGTCGTACGGCGACTGCAGCGCGTCGGCGAACTGCGGCAGGGCGAAGCGGACGCCGTCGCCCTTCGCGAAGAGCAGGTCGAAGTCGCCGCTGCCGCCGCCGTCGCGATTCGACGCGAACCAAAGCTCGCCATCGCGCCGCAGTGCCGGGTCGCTTTCATCGGCGGGGGAGTTGATGGGAGCGCCGACATTCTCGGGCGCCAGGAAACGATCGCCGGCCAGCGGCGCGCGCCACAGATCGAGCCCGCCTTGGCCGCCCGCGCGATCGGAGGCGAACCAGAGCCAGCCGTCGTGGAAGCACGGCGCGAGTTCGCGGCGCGGCGAATGGAGCTCGGTCAGCGGGCGCGCGATCCAGCCGTCGATGGCCGGGGTCGCCTGCCACAGCTCTTCGCTGCCCGACTCCCCCTTCGCGAAGTAGAGGCGGCCGCTCGCCGGATCGAGCGCCGGGTCGTGCGCGCCGCCGAAGTCGGCGAGCGCGGCGAGCGGTTGCGGGGCATCCCAGCGCGCGAGGCGCAGCTCGTCACGCGTGCGCGTCGCCGCGAGGAGCTGCTCGCCATCCGTGAAGCCGGCGCCGCGCGGCAACTGCGGCCGCAACGCGATCCACGTCCCCACCGCGCCCATGGCGAGCAGGGAAGTGACGACGACCAGGTTCTTCAGGAGGTTCTGCATGGCAGATGGCGCCGCGCGAGCGGTGGCCTGGGTCTACTTCGAGGTGCCGTCGAGGAGGCCGACGGAGATGCGATGGAGGTTGGCGCGGCCGCACGCATCCATCGCGCGCACCGCATTCTGGAACACCGTGTCGCGGTCGCCGCGGATGGTCACCGGCGTCTGCGCGTCGGCCAACGCGACCTGTTTCAGGTGGTCGACGAGGCCGTCCTGATCGAAGAAGCGCTCGCCCACCTTCATGCGGCCGTCGGCCATCACGTTGATGATCACTTCCTTCAGCTCCTGCTTCTCGGGCCGCCCCGATTGCGCCTCGGGGAGGTTCAGGTCCATCTCCTTCTCGAGGTTCAGGAAGGTCGTCGTCAGCATGTAGAAGATGTTGAGCAGGAAGACGCAGTCGATCATCGGCGTCAGGTTGAAGCCGACCTCCTCGCCTTCCGCTTCGGTGCTGCGGCGGATGCGCATGTCACGCCGCCTGCGGCTTGGCCGCGGCCGCGCTGCGCGCTTCGAGGGCGCGCCCGATCACCTCGTCGAAGACGCTTTCGCTGCCGGCCGCGAAGCGGTCGACCTTGCCGCGGAACCAGTAGTAGAGGACCTGCACCGGGATCGCGACGAAGAGACCCGCCGCGGTCGTCACCAGCGCTTCCGAGATGCCGCCGGCCAGCAGGTCGGGCTTGCCGGCTCCGTGCTGCAGCGCCATCACCTGGAACGACTTGATCATCCCGGTCACCGTGCCGAGCAACCCCAGCAACGGCGCGATGGCGGTGATGATCACCAGCGGCCGCAGCTGACGCGTCATCGTGGCGACCTCGCGTCCGCCCGCATCCTCGACCGCGCGCTCGATGTCGCTGCGGCTCTCGTGGAAGCGGCGCAGCCCGGCGGCCATCACGCGTGCAATGGCGACTTTCGGCTGTTTCGTGCAGAAGTCGAGCGCCGCGGTGCTGTTCTGCGCGAGCGCCTGCTCGAGCCCCGCCGCGAACGAGCGCGGGAGCAGGCGGCCGCTGCTCAACGCACCGAGCCGCTCGACGAAGTAGCCGAGCGCCACGATCGAGCACAGCGCGATCGGCACCATCAGCGGGCCGCCGGCCAGGATCAGGTCGTAGAGGTTGCCGAGCTTGCTGCCAGGAGTCGGGCTCGCTTGCAGCAGCATGAGCGGAACGATCGACGGGGACATGGAGGTCTCGCTTGCGGGGAGGATCGGTGTTTCAGCTCTTCTTCGCTTCGAGTTCGCGCAGGCGCGTCCTGGCGGCGGCGGCTTCGGGTGCCTGCGCATGTTTCTCGACCAGCTCGGCGTAGCGCGCCTTCGCCTTCGCCACGTCACCGAGCGTCTCGAGGCACTGGCCCGCGCCCCACAACGCACGCGCCACTTCGGGCGGCGTATCGAAGAGCAGCGCGACTTTCAGGAACTCGGAGAGCGCGTCGTCGACGCGACCCTGCACCTGCAGCACCTCGCCGCGGCCCAGGTGCGCACGCGCCGCGAGCACGCCGCGATCGGCCTGCAGCACCGCGTCGAACCTGGCCAGCGCGTCGTTGGTGCGCTGCTTCGCGAAGAGCGCGCGACCCAGCCAGAGGTCCGCTTCGGGCTTGAGCGCGAAGTCGGGGAACTCGCGTTGCAGTCGCGTCAGCGTGTCGAGGGTGACGTCGAGGCGTCCCAGTTCGCCGGCGGCGAGGCCGGCGCGGAAGAGTCCGTTGCTGCGCTGTTCGTGCTTGGGGTGCGCCTTCAGGAACTCCTCGAGCGCCTGCAACGCCGGCTCGAACTCGCCGGCGCGGTAGAGCGACTCGCCGCGCAGGTAGAGCGACTCGCCGACCAGCGGACTCTTCGGGAAGTGCTTCACGAGGCGCGCGAAGCAGGGCGCCGCGTCGGCGAAGCGCTCCTGCTGGAAGCGCGCCCAGCCCGACTTGTAGAGCGCCGCGTCGGCGACCGGCGAGTCGACCCCGCTCGCGTTGGCGTAGTGGGCCAGCGCCCCTTCGTAGTCGCCCTTCGCGTAGGCCTGCTCGCCGAGCTCGAAGGCCGCCTGCGCCGCCAACGGTCCGCCACCGCGCAAGCTGGCCACGCTGGCCAGCAGCTCGTTGGCTTGCTTGATGTCGCCCGCCGACTGCAGCGAGAGCGCTCGCTGGTAGATGAGCCGCTCGCGCCCGACCGCTTTCGGGAGCCTGGTGAGCGCCTCGCCCAGCAGCTCCGCGGCGCCGCGCGAGTCGTCGTTCTCATCGAGCGTGAGGGCCGCCACGAGCGCCACTTCGACCGCGCGTTCGTGCTGCGGGGCAAGCTCGAGGAAGCGCTGCCAGGCGAGGCGCGCGCCCGCTCCATCCTTCGAAACGCGCGCCACCGTCGCGGCGAGCTCGAGCGCCGGCACGGCCAGCGTCGCGTCGAGTGGTGCCTGCGCCGTCTCCGTGGCGAAGAGGGCGAGCAGCGCGTTGCGCGCTTCGCCGCTGTCGCCGAGCGCCTGCAGCGACCACGCCTGCGCGTAGAGCGCCGGTCGGCGCGCCTCGAGTGGGGCGGCCCCATCGTTGGCGAGCGGGGTCAGCAGCTTCAGCGCGTCGGCGTGGCGACCGGCCGCCGCGTGCGCCTCGGCGGCTTCGAGCGCCGCGCGCCGGCTCAACGCGCCGTCGACTTTTCCGCCACCGCGTGCGAGCTGCGCCAGCAGCGCATCGGCCTCGGCGTCCTTCTTGAGCGCGCGCTTGCACTGCGCGAGGTCGTAGCGCGCGTCGTCGCCCCACTCGCTCTTGCCGTGCTCTTGCAGCGTCTTCGTCAACGCGGCCTCGGCGGCCTCGTGCTGGCCGGCGCGCAGCAGCGCGCGACCGTTCATGAAGGAGGCTTCGGGCGTCCGCTCATCCTGCGGGAACTCGGCGACGAGCGCGCCGAAGTGGATCGCCGCATCGGCGGGGCGGTCGAGCTTGAAGGCGCACCAGCCGGCTCGCGACAGCGCTCGCGGCCGCAGCGCGGCGCGACCGTTGGGGCCGTCGCCCTGCGCCTGCGCCGCCTGCTCGAAAGCGGGGAGCGCCTCGCTCCACTTCTGCTGCGTGAAGAGACTCTCGCCCAACACCAACTGGGCGCCAGCGCCGTGGCGACCGTTGCCGAAGCGCTGCAGCAGATCGCGCGCGCGTTGCGCGGCGCTGGCGTGGTCGCCGCTGTTCAATGCCGCGACCGCCGCGGAGTAGGCCGCCTCTTCCGAGCCGCCGCCCGCCTTCGCGTAGGCCTCCTTCGCCGCTTCGAACTCGCCGGCGTCGAAGAGCGCGTCCGCGCGCGCCAACGCCAACTGACCGGCGAGCTCCTGATCGGGCTTCGCCGCGAGGCCGCGTTCGAAGAAGGGGAGCGCCGCCTTCGGCCCGCCTTTGCGCCGCGCGACCAGGCCGCGCCAGTAGGCCGCGGCGGCGCCGTAGCGCTCGTCGTTCGTCTGCAGCAGACGGTCGAGCACGGCGGCCGCATCGTCGTCGCGGCCGGCGCGCTGGAGGTGGATGCCGGCGTGGAGGCGTGCTTCGGCCAGGAGCGGGCTGTCGGCCACCGACTGTTCGAGGCGCAGGAACCACTGCGCCGCGCGCGCGTCCTCTTTCTGCGCCGCGCATGCGAAGCCGGCGGCCGAGAGCGCGTCGTCGAACCACTCGCCGCTGGTGACCTTCTGGAACGCTGCGAGCGCCTCGGCCGGCTGCTCCTGTTTCAGGCGGCATTCGCCGAGCAGGAACCACGCTTCACCGACGGTCGCCTCCTGCGGATGGCGCTGCACGAAGAGCTGCAGCGCCTGGCCGGCGCTCGCGAACTCGCCGGCTTTGTAGAGCGCCCAGCCCAGGCCGTGCAGGCCGCTCTTCGAGTACTCCGCGTCCTTGCTCTCGGCGGCGACGGCATACGCTTTCGCGGCGGACGCGAAGTTGCCGGCGCGGAAGTGCGCCTCGCCGGCATTGAAAGCGGCGGCCGGCGCGAGGTAGTGGTCGCTGCGCGCGATGAGATCGAGGCGGCGCGCGGCCCCGGCGAAGTCGTCGCCTGCCAGCAGGCACTGCGCGAGGCGGAAGCTCACCTCGGTGGCGTAGGGGAAGTCGGCGGGCTCCGGCTCGAGCCGCGCCAGCTCGGCCTGCGCTTCGGGCAGCTTCTTCAGCTCGAAGAGCGACTGGCCGAGTCGATAGCGGACCAGCGCGGCGCGGGCGTAGGTCGGCCGCTCTTTCAGGAACTTGACCGCTTCGGCCACTACCTGGTCGTGGAAGCCCTTCTCGAACAGGCCGGCGATGAAGTTGTAGGCGTCGTTCGCCGCCGCGTCCTGGCTGCCGCGCGCATTGCCGGCTTGCGCTGCAAGCGCGAGCGGTGGGGCAAAGCAGGACGGAGCCGCGAGGGCGCGGGGTGATGCGGCGCCGACGAGCGCCGCGATCCCGAGCCCGAACGTGATCGGGCGATGGCGAGCCATGACGTTCCTTCTGCAGACGACGAACGAAGCGATCGACGAAGAGATCGAAGGGACGACATCGCCGCCCAGCGACGCCGTGAGGTGGTCAAGACCCGCCTCGTTGCACGAAACGATCGGGCGAAAGTGCCGTGCTACCGGTGACCCGGAGCCGGCGGTTCCTACGCCGCTGACATCGAGTCGTTGGGAGTTGTCCGAAGAACTTAGGAGATCGACCTCGAACGCGCCATCGGTGCGGCACCGACGCGTCGTGCTCGCCGCGTTCGTTCCTTGGACGCGAGCGATGCGCGAACGGACGAGACCGAATCGGTGCAGCAACCCGAGGCGCGTCGATCGTGCGCGGCGACCTATGCTCCGCGCCCGGGTGATCGGCCGCTCGGGAGATGGGGCCGCGTTCGATGAGCTGGATCGCATTGCGGTTCGCGCTGGCAGTGGAGCTGCCGCGATTCGTCGAGGGCGACCCGGAGGCGCGTCGCCGGCTCACCGCCCGTTTCGTCGTCGAGCAGCCGGGCACCGACTTCATGTGGCGTGGTCAGGCGAAAGTCGCGGGAACGGTGCGATTCGAGCAGTTCCGCGGCTTCCTGAATGACGCGTCGGGTTGGCGCGAAGTGACCGTGGAACTCGACGGCGCGCTCACCCCGGAACTCGAGCAGGCGCTGATCTTCGCCTTCAGCGATCGGCTGCTCATGTGGGCGCAGCCCGACTGGAACGGGCGGCGCGACTTCGCGGTCGAGTTCGCCGGCGCCACCATCGCCGCACCCGATGCCGATGGCCGTATCGCCCTGGTCGGCCACCCCTACGCCGCGATCCATGTGCGCGACGGCCGCGTGGCCGAGATCGAGGAGCGCGGCGGCGCGCGCCGCAAGTTCACCTGGAGCAAGGTCGGCGATCAGCAGCTCGTCACCCGCATCGAAGTGGGCGAGGAGCGCCTCGAAGCGCGCTTCACGAAGATCGGCGACCGCCTCCTCCCCGACCGCATCGAGTTCCGCAACGTCTTCGGCAAGCAGTGGGGGCCGGAGCGGATCGAGTTCAAGGAGCTGCGGATCGAGTGAGGGGGGGTGGGGCGAGCGGATCACGGCGCGACGCCGTGACGCGTGCCCATGACCCGCGCTCCGCTTGGAGACGGCTTCGATGCAAGCGCGTCGAGTCGAGCCGGCACCGATCCACACTGCCTGGAGGGCGATTGCCATGGGACCGTTCAACACACTGCTCGATCAAGGGAACCGCATCGCGGACGAGATTCGCCGCGGGATCGACGATGCGGCCGAGCAGGCTCGCGAAGCGGCGCGCAAAGCGGAGGAGGCTGCGCGTCGCGCTGCGGAAGCCGCCGCTGCCGCTGCCGAAGAGGCCATTCGCCGCGCCGCCGCCGAGGCGCGCAAGGCGTTGGAGGAGGCCGAGCGCAACGCGCGTCACGCCGCCGAGGATGCCGTCGCTGGCGGGCAGCGCGCGGTCGACGACGCGGTCCGCGAAGGCCGCCGTGTCATCGATTCGATCCGCGACCGTGGCGACCGCGTCGTGCGCGCTCTGCCCGACCTGTCGATCGGCACGGTGAACGGGACGCCGTTCTATGGGCCTGCCGATCTGTTGATGCTGTCGATGCAGGCGATCGCCGCGAAGGAGTCCGAGGTCGTCATCGTCGTTCGCGAACCGGCGATCGTGGCGGCATTCAACGATCTCGCCGGCAAGCGGCGCGACGAACTCGGTCGCCGCGTGCTCGAGAAGCTGCGGATGCCGCAGTTGCCGGTGCAAGGCGCGACGGGCTTCGAGGTGGCGGCTGTGATCGGCGCGATCGCTGCCGGGATTTCCACGGTGATGGTGGCGTCGAGTCCGGTGATCCTCGCCGCGGCCACGGCGCTCTTCATCGCGGCACTTGGCGTGGCGATCCTCTACGCCATCCATGAGGGCTACGACGTCGACAACGTCGAAGTCTCAGCGAACGATGGCAGGCCGTTGATCAAGTTCTCGCTGAAGAAGCGGGCGTGAGGTTCACGGTCCGGCGCCGACGAAGTTGCGGCGTCGGACCGGCCCGTTGCGGGCGGAGCGGCTGAATGCGCCCCGCCCGCGCTTGCTCAGTTCAGCTCGCTCCCGGACCGAGCTTCGCCTCCAGCGCGGCGAGGCGCTCCTCGAGCTTGGCGATGGTCTTCAGCGCTTCGGGGAGCTTTTCGCTGGCGACCATCTCGCGCAGCGCCTGGCGGTGGGGGCGCGCCCAGAAGCCGAAGTAGTCGCCCGCGTCGGTGATGTTGCCGCCGATGCCGGAGCGGGCGCCGAAGCGGCAGTTGTCGGCGACCTTCACGTGGTCGGCGACGCCGGTCTGGCCGCCGAGCAGGCAGTTGGCGCCGATCTCGCTGGAGCCGGCGATGCCGGTCAGGCCGGCGCAGATGGTGCGCGCGCCGACGACCACGTTGTGGCCGAGGTGCACCTTGCTGTCGAGCTTCGCGTCGTCGCCGACGCGCGTCTCGCCGAAGCGAGCGCGGTCGATGGTGACGTGGTGGCCGATGTCGACGCGGTTCCCGACGATCACGCGTCCGATGTGGCGCAGGCGGACGGCGCCGGTCGGCCCGAAGCCGAAGCCGAATCCCTCGCCGCCGACGACCGCGCCGTGGCCGACCACGCACTCATCCCCGATGGTCGCGCACGAGCAGATCACTGCGCCCGACAGGAGGCGGCAGCGCGCGCCGACCACCGCGTCGGGCTCGACGACGGCGTGCGGCTCGAGACGGGTGCCGGCGCCGATGCGCGCGCCTGGCCCGACGATGGCGTAGGGGCCGATGGCGACGCCCGCGCCGAGCGTCGCGCGCGGATCGACGACGGCCGTCGTGTGGATTCCCGCCTCGCTCCACGGGAGGGGCCACAGGCCGAGCCGGTCGATCAACGCGTTCTGCGCGATCTGCGGCACCGGCGTCACGATCAGCGCTCGCCCTGGCAACTGCGGGGCGAGCTTCGGCGGGCAGAAGAGCGCCGCCGCCTCGCACGCTTGCGCCTGCTTGAGGAAGCGCTCGCTGTCGAGCGCCGCGAGTTGCGTCGCTCCCGCCGACTCGATCGGACCGACGCCGTCGATGACCACGCTGCCGTCGCCGATGAGCTGCCCCTTGGTCAGCTCGGCGACCTCCCGCAGCGTCAGCTGCATGCGCCTTTCGTTCCCGCTCGTCGCCGCCATCGCGTTTCCCTCCCGGAAGGCGGCCATTGTGCCCGCCAAAGGTGCCCGACGGCATGGGGCGCGCGCCAACCGTCCTCAGCTTCACGGCGACCTCCGGCCGATCTGGGTCGAACCTGCGACCGTCGGGAGCGAGCCGCTCCGATCACGGCGGGCGGCTCGAAGCGCCGTCGGGGCTCCTCGTGCGTATGGACGAATCGGGAGCGCATGTGCGAAAGTCCGGCATCGATCGCGTCGAGAGGCGGAGGTGAGGCGCTGATGGGATTCTGGGACGTCCTGTGGTGGATGCTCGTGGCGGCGCTCGTCGTGCCCGCTCATCGCGCGGCCTTCCATCGCGGCGCTGCGTGGTTGGCAGCGCTGGTGTGCGCCGACCTCATCGCGCTCGCCCTCACGGCGGCCGCGTACTTCGATTCGTTCTATGAGAGCGTCGCCCAGGAGGACGGCGTCATCGAGTGGGCGACGACCTACGCGTTCCTCGGCGCCGCCCTCCTCTCGGCGCTCGCCCTTCGTCGGTCGGCGCCATGGCTCGAGAACGTCGTGCGCTTGGGATTCGTGCTCTTCTGCGTGGTCGTCGCGGGCGAGGAGGTTTCGTGGGGGCAGCGGCTCGTGGGATTTCAGCCGCCGGAAGTCTTCCTCGAGCGCAACTTTCAGCAGGAGTTGAACCTCCACAACATCCTGATGGATGAGAACGCGTCGGGACTCGGGTTCGAGCTCGACAGCAAGTTCCTCGTCATCGCCATTGCCGTCGTGTTCGGCCTGCTCGGCCCGCTTCTGGTCCGTCTGAAGCTGTTCCGCTGCGTCGAGTCGATTGCGCCGCCGGTCGTGCTCGCGCCGTTGTTCCTCGCCGTCGTCGCCTCGGAGGTGACCTATCCGATCAGCCTGATCGGCGAGGGAGCGGAGCTGCTCCTGGGGTTCCTCTTCCTGATCGCGGCCGCGGTCGGACGTGGACCGCGCGCGATCGTCCTCTCCGCGATCGTCACGCTCGGCCTCGCGAGCGTCACGGCGCCGCTGCTCGCGCGGCTCGTCTACGGCTCCGACGAGGAGGGGCTCGCGCAGACGAGGGCCGAGATCGAAGTGCTCGCGCGCGATCTCACCGAAGGCACGCGCGCCAAGATCTACACGAAGAGCAGCGTCCACAAGCGCGTGTTCACGGCCACCCGCGACGGCTACTACGCGCTGGAGCGCGGCGCCTTCGTCGGCGGTGGAGAGGCGACTGGCGACGACCGTGAGAGCGCGCGTCGGCGCTACTTCCTCGACCCCTGGAACAACCCCTATTGGCTGTTCGTGGAGAGGGACGAGCGCCGCGTTGTCCTCTACTCGTTCGGTCCCAACCGACGGCGCGATAGCGACGTGAAGCGGCGCAACGGCGCGAAGGGCGACGACGTCATGGTGGAAGTCGAGCTCCCCGCCCGCCGCTGACGGGGGGTTCGCGGGGTGGGTTTCAGGCTCGTGACGGTGGGGCGCGGCGAGGGCTGAGTCGGTCCGCGAGCGCCGTCACCCGCGCGTTGACGTGGCGCGCGCCCCCTCGGTCGTCAGCCACTCCGAAAAAACGTCCCGATCGGAGGATCGGGAGGGAGGGTGAGGTCTTGGCACCGCACTCGCGCCCGCCTACGATCCCGCCCGCTTGCGGCAAGCGGTTGTCGCGGCCCCCCCACACCCTTGGAATCTGACATGCGCTCAATTGCTTCAGCCGTGCTCGTCGCGGCGATCGCCGCCCCAGCCCACGCCGTCAACGGCGGCGGCACCACCTGGTTCAACGGTGCGCCGACCGAAGTCTCGATCGGCTCGACCTTCACCTTCTGCATCGAAGGGCCGGCGAACAGCCCGGCACTGTTCATGGCGTCGGGTGGCCAAGGCCCAGTGCACAGCAAGAAGTACGGCGACATCCTCCTCGACTTCCCGCTCATGTTCGAACTGCTCGTCACGCTCGACAGCAACGGCTCGTTCTGCTTCGACGTTGAAGTCGAATGCGATCCCGCGATCGTCGGCGTGACGGTCTACTCGCAGTTCATCACGTGCACGCCGCACATCGGCATCTCGAACCAGGTCGCGACGACGATCGTCGACCAGGCGTCCTCGGAAGACGACGACTCGGACAGCGACTCGAGCGCGGACAGCGACAACGACTCGGACGAGGACTCCAACGCTGACAGCGACAAGGACTCGGACGAGGACTCCAACGCTGACAGCGACAAGGACTCCAACAAGGATTCCAACGCCGACAGCGACAAGGACTCCGACGAGGACTCCAACGCCGACAGCGACAAGGACTCCAACAAGGACTCCGACAAGGACTCGAACAAGGACTCTGACAAGGACTGATGATTCGCAGGGCCGATTCGACGAACGCGCAGTGGTGTGATCGGCTCGCCATCGCCTGACATCGATGCATTTTTCCGAGGCGAGGAGGCGTACGGCACACCCGTTCGACGATGAGGCAGGCGAGGCCGCAGGGCTTCGCGGCCAGTACAAGTGAATTCGACGGCGGTGGCTGCGACAGTGCAGTCACCGCCGTCACGTTTTTACCGTCACGCTGCGGCGGATCTCGGCGTCCGACACCTCGTACGCGACCGCGCGCCAACCTTTGGCGACCTCGCCGGACCGACTGCGTCGTCGTCGGGCTCTGTGCCGCCGCCCCCCTTCGATCGACCCGACCGCGGGGGGGCGAAGCTACTCGTCGGTGGCGAGGATGCGTTGAAGGTCGGGCTGCCTCAACAGTCGCGGGACCGACGCTCGGAGCTCTTCGCCTCTCGCGGGCGCGACGCGTGTCCGATGCTGGTGAATGCGAGTGGATCCGTCGGCGCGCTGCCGGATCAGGACGAGGTTGCCCTGTTCGAGGTCGAGTACCCGGCCGTTGACGATGGCGAGTTCCGTCCCATCGGCCATGCGGACCGCGACCCATCGGATCTGGCCGACCTCGTTGGTGAAGGAGCCCTGAAACAGATCGTGCGGATGGCTGCGCGAGAGGGCTTGAGTTGATTCGATGCGTAGCGCCTCGGTCCCGCTCGCGACGATGGCCAGGAGGGGCTCGGTCACGACGACGTCATGCCACTTCTTTCCTGCGGGCACAGCCTTGGGGTCGAGCATCTGGTGGACGCCGCTGACCATCCCCGCGAGATCCTCGTCCAACGGCAGCGGCGAGATCAACAAGCCCGGCATCACGCGGCCGGTCCGCTCGTAGTCAGGCGTGTTGAACGCATCGAACGGGAACGGCCGCGACACGTGCTCGTCCTTGTTTTCGATCATGTGAGTCACGTCGTCGTCCAGGAACTTCATGTTCCAGAGCGCCGGGTCGTTGAAGCGTTCCGCGTGGGCTCGCGCTTCGTCCCGCGTCCAAGGTTGACCGGTCCGATCGTCGGGTTCGGCCTGTCGCGTGGCGCCAACGAGCGCGAACCAGGGCAACGCGATCGCAGCGCCGAGGGGCAGCAAGCGTCGGCAGCCGCGTGTCGCCGAAGTTCGCGATCGAAAGAGAATCGACATTCGGGGAACTCCTGGCGTCTACGGGAGGCGTGAGTGACGTCGCCGATCGCTGTGCTGCCGACGAGAAATGGCCGCACGGGGGCGCTGGCAGCTCGGACCGATCAAGGAGCGGCGCTCGAAGGAAAGACGGCGGTCGACTCCGCACTCGATTCAGCGGATGAAGCGCGCCGCGAAGCTGCGCACGTCCTGGCCGTTCAGCACGTGGAAGCGGCGGATCTTCTCCAGCGTGCGCGTGCTGAAGGTGGAGAGCGGCAGGTGGACGATGTGGCGGCGCATCTGCTTGGCGGTCGCCACGATCTCGGGTGATGGCGCACGCGCTGCGACGTAGGCGAGGTAGCGATCCTTCGAGTGGAACAGCGCGGCGAGCAGCAACCGCTCGGAAGGGCGGCGCGCCTTCTCGAAACGCAGGTCGTCCCACACGTCGGGGATCGCGACGGGAGGGAAGAGGAACATGCAGCCGCCGTAGCGGCAACGCCCGATGCCAGGCCCGACGAGGTCGGCGGTGTAGTGCGTCGCGTAGAAGGCGAGCGTCGACTCCTGGGCATGCTCGGCCATCCACGTCATGCGCAGCGGGAAGCGCGTGCCGTCGTCGTCTTCCTCGAAGATGACGACCACGGCGCCGACCTTGCCGGGCACGCGCGGCTCGATCTTCACGTGGATCTTGCCGGTGGGCAGATCGCGCAGCGTCTCGCGGATGGCCAGCCCATCCTTCAGCGACGAGGTGAACTCCTCGGTCCGCACGCGATCGATGCCCGCGAGCGACAGCGTGCGGCTCGACAGGTAGGCGCGCAGGTTCTCGATGACGAGATCCTCCGGCGGCCACGAGCAGCTCGCATGCGGGTTCCAGACCGACTTCCACAGCTCGCGGTCGATCTTCGGCGGCTTGTCGATGAGGCGCACGCGCTTCAGCGTCCGCCAATCACCTGGCGTGCGCGGAGTGATCGGCGCGATCGAATCGCCGATCTTGGCGCGCTCGCCGGTGGCCTCGAACAGGAGTCCGGGGCCCGGCGTGTCGAACGGTTCGCCCGCGCCGGCGCCCGCCGCTTCGCCGGCATCGGTGCCGCTCCTTGGCCCGTCCATCCCGAATGGATCGTCCTCGGTGGAGCTCTGGCGATTGCCGCGCTTCACCACGACGTTGGGCGGATAGGTGCCGGCCACCTGCAGCAGCGTCAGCGCGAAGTCGTTGCCGATGACGCCCTTGGCCGCGACCACCAGCGAGTAGAGGTCGGGAGCGAGTCGATTGCGGCTGACCACGAGCTTGCGCAGGAAGTCGAGCAGCGTCACCAGCGTGGTTGGTGTCGGCTTGTCGAGCGCGTTGCCCTCGTCCTTCTCGTAGAGCTCGCGCGTCGTGAGCAGCAGCTCCTTCACGGCGAGGATCAGGTCATGGCGCTGCAGGTCGATCGAGTTGCGGTGGCGCTCCCACGCGAAGGTGACGAAGGGCATCTCGCCCAGCACGTGGAACAGCGACGCCGGGTGGACCGGCACCAGCTTCACCTCGTCGGCCGGCGGCCCCTTGCCCGCGTGCAGCGCGCCGGTGCCAGCGACGAGGTGCTCGCGGATGCGCTCCCAATGGGCCATTCCGCAAAGGAACAGCACGTCGCCGCGTGCCGCGTTCGTTTCGGCCAGCGCGGTGAGGCGCGCGGCGAGGTGGCGCTCGCGCAGATGATCCTCGGGCGTCGGCGGATGCTCGCGACGGATGGTCGACAACGCCGCGCCGTAGAACTCGTCGACGCCCAGCGTGAGCAGCGCGTGCGGGTCGGGCATCACGAAGCGGCGCCCGGCGAAGTCCTCGACCTCCGCGTCGATGAAGTGGGCCGGAACTCGCTCTCCGCGGGCGATCCGCAGCGCTTCGATGATCGCGTCGCACGGATCGATGGGGACGTACCAGGCGCGCAGCCCGGTGGCGGCGGAGACATCGTCGTCGTCGCGATCGCCGCGCGCCTCGCGTTCCGGGCTCCAGCCGGCGCCGTCGAATTCCGAGCGCGTCCAGTCGCGATAGACCGCGGCGTGCACGCGCGGCAGTCGCTCGATGCCGTGCAGCACCGCCGCGCGCACGCTTGGCGGCAGCTCCACCGCCAGAGCGGCGTGACGCTTGGCCAGCATCCGCTCGCGCGTCGCCACCGCGAAGGCGACCCGTCCGTGCACGAGCGGGATCACTTCGACGTTCTTCCAGCGCAGCGGCGGTGGCAGAGGGTCCATCGCGGTCAACCGCTGCGGCCGCCTCCGGCGGGCGGCGTCTCCTCGCCGGGCTCGCTGTCGTCGTCGTCCTCGTCGTCGTCGTCATCATCGTCGTCTTCGAGGTCTTCGTCGTTGGTCATGAACTCGGAGAGTTCTTTCAGGTCCTTCGGGAAGAAGAGGCCCGCGGCCCGCTCCTCGAAGTTCTCCGCTCCTTCGCCCAGCACCTGCTTCACCGCCTGGTGGAACGCGGCGTCAATGGCGGTGCCACGCGCATGCGCCAGCTTGAGCGCGAAGCGCATGACGTTGATGCCGTCGCGCGTCGAGTAGTTGAGGTTGTGGCGATGCGCTTCCTGCAGGAAGTTGACCGTGAGCTCCAGCAGGTCGGCCGGCGCGAAGTCGACGTTGTATTGCAGGATCTGGAGCTCTTCGTCGCGATCGGGGAAGTCGACGAAGATCAGCGGCTGGATGCGCGAGACCATGTACTCGGGCACTTCGTAGGTCGAGGCGTCGTCGTTCATCGTCACGCAGCAGCGGAAGTCCTCGTGCGCCGGGACGCGCACGCCCGCCACGATCGACTCGACGTAGCGCCGGTGGTCGAGCAGCGGCGCGAGCGACGCCCACGACTTCTCCGGCATGCGATTGGCCTCATCGAGGATCGCGACGCCGCCGTCCAGCATCGCGGAGACGAGCGGCGAGGCGTGGTAGCTGATCTTCCCGGCGCCCGACAGCACCGGCGTGACCAGCAGGTCCTCCGGCCGCGTGTCGGTCGTGCACTGATAGATGAAGACCGGACGACCGAGCCGCTGCGCCGCCGCCTGCGCGAGCGTCGTCTTGCCCATGCCGGGCTTGCCGATCAGGCGCGGGGTGAGCGGCAGGTCGCTCTTCGTCACGCGCGTCCAGCAGGCGAGGATCTGCTCGAGGAGCTCCTCCTGGCCGATCCAGCGGACCGGATCCTGCACCGGTTCCGCCAGCGTGAGCGTCATGTCTCCGAGCGTGTGCGTTCGCATGGTCGAGGGATGGTAGCGGCGATGGCACCGACGCGGGCGGAAGCGCTTTCCTTCGGTATCGCCCGTTGCGCCGCCGGCCGCGATTTCGCGCTTCGGTCGACGACCTCCTTGGGCGATCGATGGAGCTGGCGGGAACGCTCTGCGCGGCACGAGCCGGCCGGGCACGATCGGAAAGCATGGTCTCTCCAGCCGTTCGAGGAACGCGGCCACAGCGCGCGATGCGTGGCCTGACCATCGTCGAGACGTTGATCGCTTCGTCGCTCCTCGCCGTCGGCATCGCGAGCCTCACCAGCCTCGTCGGCGCCAGCGCGCGCTTGCAGCAGTCGGGGCGCGAGAAGGCCGTGGCGCTCACCGCGCTTTCCACGCAGATCGCGGCGGTGGAGAGCACCGACTTCGACGCGCTCGCGGCCCTCGACGGTCACGATTTCGTGGTGGGTTCGGCGACCGAAGGCCACGGCCTGCTGCTGCGACCGCCAGCAACGGACCTCGACCTGCAGGCCGGCGAGATCGCCGTCACGGCGCCGACGGGCGCGCCGGAACGGCTGCTCGAGCTGGCGGTGTCGGTCACCTGGCAAGGCGCGAGCGGCGTCCACAGCCTCGCCCGTCGCGTGCGCCGGTCGCGATCGGGGAGCGGACCATGAGCCTCTTCGCTCGCGCTTCCCATCGTGCGCGGCGCGGCACGCGCGCCTGCCGTGGCCTCACCATCGTCGAACTCTCGGTGTCGACGGCGATCCTCTCCGTGCTGGTGCTGGCCGCCTCGACCGCGTCGCAGACGGCGCTGACGGCGACGGCCGACGTGGTCGCGAACGACGCCGAGGAAGGGACGGCCCGTCACGCCCTCGATCGACTCGAACTGCTGCTGGTTTCGGCGAGCCGGAGCACGCTCGAAGGAGTGCCGGTCGGACAAGGCGTCACGCCCGAACCGCTGCAGGAGGGCGTCGACTATCGCGACCTGCGCTCCGCCGCATCGTCGGATTCACCGGCGGAGCGCCGGCGTTCGAGCCGCCGCTGACCAGTGCGCCGGTCGTGATCCAGCACGCCGTCGATCGCGTCGGCCGCGGCTCGCTCGAACTCGTGGCGAGCGGTCGCGCCCGCACGCTGCAGGAGGCGGTGCGACGCGCGGTCTTCCGCCGCGACGGTGCGCGACTCTCCGTGATCCTCGAGTTCGGTGGCGCGTCGGCGGCGACCGCGAGCGCGACGCGCGATGTCGTGCTGCGGGTTCCGTGAGGAGATGGCGATGAATGCTCGGATGAAGCTGCGGCCGTCCCGCGGCAACGCGCTGGTGCTGGCGCTCGGGTCGACGACCACGTTGGTCATCGCGGGCGGCACCTTGCTGGTGGCGGTCACGCAGGAGCGCATCGCCACCGAGCAATCGGTCGTGAATGCGCAGGCGCGCGACGCGTCGGTCTCGGGCGTCGAGGATGCGCTCGCGCTGCTCGACGTCGATCCTGACTACTCGGGCAGCTATCCGCTGGCGATGGGCGGGCCGCGGGCCGACGTCACCATCTCCTGGTGGGGTGACGATCTGCTCGACAACGACGAGGATGGTGCCGTCGACGAAGCGGACGAGGCCGACTATCGCGCCATCGTCTCGATCGGCAGCGCGAACGTCGTGGCCGGATCCGGCGGGCTGGCCCTCGAACTGCCGACGCGGCGCGCCCTCCACCGCACGGAGGTCGTGGTGCAGCGCTACTCGCTCGATCTCGCCGCGCAGCAGGCGCTCTACGTCGACGATGCCGCCGCCGCATTCGACTTCGACGGCGCGAGCTTCCTGCTGTCGGGCATCGACACCAATCTCGACGACGGCGCGGGGCCGGGCGTTGCGCTGCCGGGCATCGGCACCGTCGGCGATCCGGCCGCGATCCTCGCGCAGCTCGATCCGAGCCAGCTCGCGCAAGTGATCGGCATCGGCGGCTGCGGCAGCGTCGGAACCGTCGCTGACATCGACCTCGCCGGCACGATGAGCACGCTCGCCACCGCGGCCACGCTGCAGTGGAACGGCGCCGACGAGCACCACTCCGGCGCGATCGGCGACCTCGCCTGCCAGGTCGCCGTGGTGGCGCACGCGTCGGGCAACCTCGAGATCGACGGCGCCACCACCGGCTGCGGCGTGCTGCTCGTCGACGGCGACCTGCGGATCGACGCCGATTTCGACTACGCCGGGCTGATCTACGTCGCCGGCGCGGTGCGCTTCCATGGTGCCGGCGCGATGCGGTTGCGCGGCGCGATCTACACGTTGGGCGCGATGGCGGGCGGTGACGACGTCGAGATCGATGGCGCCGTCGACCTGCGCTACAGCTCGGAAGCGATCGGCCTGGTCAGCACCCAACTCGCCGACCGCTACTCGATCGTCAGCTGGCAGCAGAGATAGCCGGGTCGTCTCGCGGAGGGCGCCACTCGGCCGGCAATGCGTTCCGTTGCTCGAGCGGATCGCGACTCGCGCTCAAGGGACGCGTGCGGCTGACGATGGAGGGAAGCGGCGCCGCCAGAGTGGGCGGGGTCACTGACCGACTGGAGCCCGCGATGAAACCTCTCACCGACCCGCGCCGCCGCCTTCGCCATCGCGCTCGTTGCCGCGGCCTCTCGCTCCTCGAGACGGTGGTGGCCTCCGCGATCCTCGCAGTCGGCGTCTCCAGCCTCACCAACGTCGCCGCCACGAGCGCACGCCTCCACCAGTCGGGCCAGCAGAAGAACGCTGCGCTGCGCAGCCTCGACGCGCAGCTCGCGACGATCGAAAGCACAGACTTTGCGGGCCTCGCCGCTCTGGATGGCCAGACGTTCGTCGTCGACCCGGCGGCGGCCCCGTGGAGCAACAGCGGCGATTCCAGCGGTTCGACGGAGGGCGGCACCGTCGCTGAGTCGGCCACCGGAGCCATCGCGGTCACCGCTCCGACCGGCAATGCCGGCGAGCTCGTCGAGGTGGCCGTGGCACTGACATGGCAAGGGCTGAGCGGCCCGCAGACCATGGTGCGACGGCTGCGCCGTTCGCGCCTGGGAGGCTGATCCATGGACCGACGCCTCCGCGGCATGTCGCTGCTCGAGATCTCGATCTCGACGTCGATCCTGTCGCTGCTCGTCTTCGCAGCGGCTTCCTCGTCGCGCATGGCGCTGCTCGCGACCACCGACATCAGCGAGCGCGACGCTGAGGCGGGCGCCGAGCGGCGCACCGCGGTGCAGCTGCGCGAGCTGCTGCTATCGGCGAGCCAGGCGGAACTCGAAGGCATCCCCGTCGGACAGGCCGTGATGGCCGAGCCGATGCAGGACGATGTCGATTACCAAGAGCTGCGCTTCCGTCGCGTCGTCGGCTTCGTCAACGGGGCGCTCGGCTACGAGCCGCCCATCGGTGCGGCCGCCTTCAAGCTGCGGCGCACGGTCGACGCGGTTGGCAACGGATCGCTCGTGCTCGACCACGCGAATCAGTCGGCATCCCTGCTGGCCGACGTGCGCAGCGTCATCTTCCGGCGCGCGGGCGCGAAGCTCACCGCCACCATCACCTACGGCCACCACGGCGAGGACGTGACCACCAGCGCCATCGACGTCGTGCTTCGGGTGCCGTGAGGAGTCGCGTCATGGGAACCCGTCATCACCCCGTTTTGCGCGCGCAGCATCGGCGCCGTTCGCAGCGCGCCAACGCGCTGCTGCTGGCGCTCGGCGCCACCACCACGCTGATCGTCGCCGGCGGTTCGCTGCTGGTATCGGTGGCACAGGAGCGCACCGCGACCGAGCAGTCGATCGTCGCCGCGCAGGCGCGCGATGCGTCGACCTCGGGCGCGGAGGATGCGCTGGCGCGCCTCTCGGTCGATCCGAACACCACCGGCAGCTGGCAAGTCGACCTCAGCGGGCCGATCGCCGACGTGACGGTGGTCGACTGGGGTGACAACGGCGGCGACGACGACGACGACGGCACGGTCGACGAGGCGGACGAGCACGGCTACCTGTCCGTGCTCTCGATCGGACGCGCCAATGAGCTCCTCGACGGCAACGGGCTGCTCCTCGATCGTCGCACGCGCCACGCCAGCAGCACCACCGAGGTGATCCTGCAGCGCACCGAACTCGACCTCGCGGCCAATCAGGCGGTCTACGTCGACGACGCCAACGCCTCGTTCAAGTTCTCGGGCACCGCGTTCCTCATCAACGGCAACGACACCAACCTCGATGGCAGCGCCGGACCGAATCCTGCGCTTCCTGGCATCGGGACGGTCGGCAACCCGGCCGGCATCAAGTCGCAGCTGAAGAGCAACCAGAAGAACAAGGTCATCGGTCTCGGCAGCAACCCGAGCGTCGCGACCGTCTCCGACATCGACCTGCAGGGGACGATGAATGCGCTGAAGCAGCTGGCGACGATCGTGTTCAACGGCCCGGACGACTCCTTCTCCGGCGATCTTGGTGACCTCGATGCCGAGATTCCGGTGGTCACCTACGCCAAGGGCAACCTCAAGCTGAACGGCAACACCAGCGGCTGCGGCGTCCTGATCGTGGACGGCGACATCGACTTCAACGGCACGTTCGACTACGCCGGGCTCGTCTACGTGAGCGGCGCGGTCCGCTTCAACGGCGGCGGCGGCGGCAAGAACGTACGCGGGGCGCTGTTCACGCTGGGCGCGGTCGCCGGCAACGACGTCACCATCAACGGCTCGGTTCAGCTGACCTACAGCTCGGAGGCGATCGCGCTGATCAACACGCAGCTGTCGAGCGGCGTGCAGGTCGTGTCGTGGAGACGGCGATGAGCAGGCCCTCGCTGCGCGCCGCGCCACTGGCGCTGCTGCTGATCGCCGCGACCGAGCGGGGCGCGCGCGCCACCGATGTGCCGCCCGCTCCGACGCTTCCCGCCGCGAAGCTGGATCCGCGGAGGGCCGCTGAGCCAGCGACGAAAGAGCCGACGATGCCGCGCGTGCGCGTGGCGGTCGGAGTCGAAGTGCGGGCCGGATGGCGGCTTGGCGTCGATGAGGCGGGCGCGACCGCGCTCCTCCTCGACGACGGCTCTCTCGCGTGGGCGATGCTCGAGCCGGCGACGGCGTGGCTGGAGAGCTGCGAGCAGCCGCTCACGGCCGTGCCGCCCGGTCACCTCGCCGGTGCGCTCAGCCACGCGATGGCGCCGATTCGCGACCGCTGCGAGGAGCTGCTGGTTGCGCAGGGAGCGCTCGCGGCGCCGGCGCTCGGCGAGGCGCTGCGATCGCCGTCGATCGACGCGCGTCGCCACGCGCTGAACGCGCTGGCCGAGCGGCCGGCGAAGCAGTGGAGCGCGCGCATCCGCGAGCGGCTCGCCGAAGATGGCGAGGCGCCGGTGCGGCGCGCGGCGCTCGCCGCCTATGCCGCGCTGCAGCCGGACGACCTGACGAGGGTCTGTTGCGACCTCTTGCGTTTCGACGGTGACGTCGGCGTTCGCCATGACGCCATCGGTCATCTCGGCCGTTCGCGCGACCTGGCGGTGGTCGACCCGCTGTTCGCCCACCTCGACTCGTGCGACGAGCGCAGCGTGCGGCTGGTCACCTTCGACGCGCTGCGACGGCTGACCGGGCGACGCTTCGGTCGCGACGAAGCGGCGTGGCGCGCCTGGTGGAGCAACCATCGCAGCGAGCTGCTCCCCGCCGACGTGCGCTGAGCAACGCGCCGCGCGACGGACGCACCGCGATCACGGCCGCCTTACGATGGCGGGATGGAGATCGCGATGCGCCTTGCCCCGTTGCGTGTCCTGCCGGCCGTACTGCTCCCGCTCGTCGTCGCGGCTTGCAGCGCGCCACCGCCGCTCGCGGGCGACGGCGCGGTCGAGTCAGTCGCTGCACCATCAGCGCCATCCGCAGTCGCCGCGGAACCCGACTTCGCCGGCCTCTTCGAATCGAGCTACGGCACGCTTCGGTTGAGCCGCACGGAGGGCGGTTACGCCGGAACCTATGGCGATCCGCCGAACGCGACGCTCGCCGGCACGGTGCTGGGCGGAGTGCTGCACGGCACCTACCACGAGCCGGTGGCCGACGGGCCCGGCGTGACCGGCCGCTTCGCCTTCGTGCTGAAGGACGCGGGGCAGGGCTTCCGCGGGGTGTGGCGCGAGGGCGAGGGCGAGGCGCTCGACCCGAATGACGAATCGGCGCGGCGATGGAGCGGGCAGCGGCTGGTCGGCGAAGCGGGGCGGATCTGGTTCGTGATCCTCGAAGAGAACTGGGAGAGCTCGCTGCGCGAACCGGAGTACTCCTTCGGCGCGATGCTGCGCGCCTTCTTCGAGCGGGTGCCGTCGGTGGGCGTGCGCCATCGCTTCGTCCACGACCGTGCCGACCTCGAGCGCTTCTGCGCGCAGCTCTCGAAGCTGGTCGAGCCGGTCGTGCTCTACATCTCCTCGCACGGCTCGCCCGAAGGCCTCGGGATCGGCGCCGATGGGATCTCGCCGGAGGTGCTCGGTGGGGCGTTGCGCCACGTGAACGAGCTGCGGCTGCTCCACCTCGGAAGCTGCGCGGTGATGGCAGGCGACGCGCCCGAACGCATCCGCGCGGCCGCGGGCGAGCGCGCCACCTTCCCGATCTCCGGCTTCGGGGTCTCGGTCGATTGGGCCGCCAGCGCGATCGTCGACCTCACCTACATGCAGCTCGTCCTGGAGCAGGGGATGGCCCCCGCGGAAGCGGCCGCCGCGGCGCGCCGCATGCTGACCTTCGCCAATCCGCCGGGCGACTCGGGCCCGCTGCCGGGCTGCGACCTGCGCCTGTCGCTGCCGGGCGAGCGCTGAGCGGACCAACTCGCGGCGCTGGAACGAACGGACGGGCCGGCGCGCGTGGCACCGGCCCGTCCCGAGTTCGATCTTCGTTGCGAGCCTGCGCGGCGAGGCGCCGGCTACTTCTTCGCCGCCGCTTCCTTGGCCTCGGCGACCACCGCCGCGATGGCGGCGTCGAGCGTCGCTTCGTCCGGTCCGCCGAGCCACTTGTTGCGGATCTTGCCAGTGTGGTCGATCAAGTAGAGGGTCGGCCAACCTTGCACGTTCCAGGCGGCGGCGATCGGGCCCTGCGTCCCCTCCTCGCCGTTCCAGAAACTGCGCCAGGTGATCTTCTCTTCCTTGAACTTCGGCTTCATCGCCGCGAGGTCCGCGTCGCTGTTCACTCCGACCAGGGCGAACGGCTCATCCTTCATCTTTTCCACGAGCGACCGCTCGTGCGGGAACATGGCCCGGCAAGGGCCTCACCAATACCCCCAGAAGTCGAGCAGCACGACCTTGCCGCGGTAGTCCGAGAGCTTGAACTTCACGCCATCGAGGTCGCCCGCCTCGATCTCGGGCGCGATGCCGCCGATCTTCAGGTTCAGCAGCGAGTAGCTCGTGTTCTTGACCCAGTCGGCGTAGCTCGTGCCGCGCCCCGGAATCTCCGCGGCGCCGAACTCGCTGGCGAAGGCGGCCATGTCGGCCAGCAGCTTCGCCTCTGCCTCCGGTGCGAGCGGCGCGTTGGCCGCCGCGTCGGCGCGTGCGGCCAGCGGCTGGTAGGCGAAGGCCGCTTTCACGGCGCGGCTCTTCGAGTTCCCGAGCTGTTTCGTGAGCTCGTCGACCTCGCGCTTCAGCTTGCCCGGCGCCTCGAAGTTCATCACCAGGCTCGCGACGCGGTCGTCGTCCAGGAAGTCGGTGAAGATCTTCCGGGTCGCCTCGCGCCACGCCTCGATCGTCTTGTCGCTCGGCGGCGCCACGTAAGGCGTGCTCGAGAGCGCGACGACCTGGAACAGAGCGTCGAGCTCGGCCGGATCGCCGGCGCTGACGTCGTAGATCTTCCAGAGGCGCGCCAGCAAGCCCTGAAGTTCCGTCTCGGTCATCAGCGGTGCCGAAACGCCCGCCGGCAGGTTCTTCGGCTGCTTCTTCGAGTTGTTGCTCAATGCGGTGTAGTAATCGTTGCGAACGGCGCCGACTGAATCGTCCTCTTGCGCGCGCCCGGGTGGGCTGGCGCCAAGGACGAGACAGGCCGTGATCAGCCAGGCTCTCATGCACTCTCCTCTCGAGGGTTCGACGACCGAGTGGGTCGAGCGGCGAGCGTAGCACCGCGACAACGCTTCGTAAGCTCCGGCGAATGGGTGCCACCCTTCCGCTCCTGTCGATGTCGCAGCTCAGAGCTTCAGATCCGACGCCCGCGACGGTGCTGTTCGAGGCGCTTCGCGAGGTCGGATTCGTCGGGGTCACCGACCACGGAATCCCCGCCGCCGTCGTGCGGGCAGCGCTCGCGACGGCGCGCGACTTCTTCGCGCTGCCTGAGGCGACCAAGCGTCGTTACGAGGTGGCCGGTGGTGCCGGCCAGCGCGGCTACACGCGCCTCGGGGTCGAGAAGGCGAAGGATCAGACGCTCGCGGATCTCAAGGAGTTCTGGCACGTCGGCCGTGAAGTGGGGCGCGACGATCCGCTGGCGGCGATCCTGTTGCAGAACCTCTGGCCCGCCGAAGTGGCCGGCTTCGAGGCGGCGCAGCGGGCACTCTTCGAGGCGCTCGAAGCGCTCGGCGCGCGGTTGCTGGCGCTGCTCGAACCGACGCTCGAGCTGCCGGCGGGCTGGTTCGCGACACGCATCGCGCGCGGCAACTCGATCCTGCGACCGCTCCACTATCCGCCGCTGCCAGGCGCGACTCGACAGGTGCGTGCGGCCGCGCACGAGGACATCAACCTGATCACGCTGCTGGTCGGGTCGGAGGAGCCGGGACTCGAGATCCAGACGCGCCGCGGCGAGTGGATCGCCGCGACGACGCTGCCGGGGACCATCGTCGTGAACGTCGGCGACATGCTGCAGCGACTCACCAACGGCGTGTTGCGCTCGACGACCCATCGCGTGGTGAATCCGCCGCCGCCATGGGGGGCCCGCTCGCGCTACTCGATTCCCTTCTTCCTCCACCTCGCGCCCGATGTCGTGATCGAGACGTTGCCCGGCTGCATCAGCGCGCAGCGCCCGAATCGCTTCCCCGAGCCGATCCGCGCGCACGACTACCTGCAGGAGCGCCTGCGCGAGATCGGCCTGCTCGGCGACGCGAAGAGCTCCTAACAGCCCGTTGGAGAACTTCCCGTGTCGCCTGGCGGCGTCTTTCAAGCCGGTACTTCGTCGGAGGCAGAACGTGCTTCGCAACTCGACAACTCGAAGGGGAGTTGGCTTCGAACCTCCTCCTCGTCCTGGGCGGCCTCGCTCGGTCTCGGTGCGACGCGTTCATTCTGTCAGGCGCTCGAAGTTGTTCGAGCGCACGGCGCGGGCGGCTACGGCAGCGAGCAACCGCAGCCGAGCGCCGCGAGCTTCGCCCGGATCGCCGTGACCGCGGGCGATGCGACGATGGCCGCTTGCGCCAGTTCCGGAGCGAGCTGTCGGCACAGCTTCTTCTTGCGGCCGATCTCCTCGACGGGATCGCACATCGCCAGCGCGCGAGCGTGGCGTTCGAGGCCGACGGCCGGCTGCTGCGCCAGGCGTCGCAGCTCGAGGCGCGCCCAGTCGTTCATCGCTTCGGCGTACTTCGCCTGGTTCAGCAGCGCGTTCTTCAGCTGCTCCTCGGCACGTTCGAAGCAGCGCGCCGGAGTTTCGTGCGCGGCGAGCTCGATCCACGCGTTGGCCGCGTTGTCGTAGGGCAGGTGGTATGCGGGGCGCGCTTTGATGGCGCTGTCGCATTCGCGCAGCGCGTCGCGCAGCAGGTCGCGGCGCCGCGCGTCGCCCTGCGGGAGCTGCCGCGCCCATTCGAGGTAGAGGTTGCCGAGGTTGTTGAACGCCGCGAAGTAGTGCGGGTTGATCTTGGTGGCCAGGCGGTAGTGGCGGATCGCCCGTTGGCGCAGCTCGTCGGCCTCGGCGAGGAGGCGCGCTTGTACGGCTCCTGTCGCCGTCGCCGCCTGTTTCGCGAGCCGCTCGCTGTCCTGATGGCAGATGAACGCGAACGCCTTCTGCACCACGTCGCTCTGCGGCGCGAGGTCGAGCGCGCGCGCCGAATGGAAACGCGCCTCGTCCAGCAGGTGCGGATCGTCGATGCCGTGGCGGTGGAACGCCTGCCCTTGCGCATTGGCGAGGCCGGACAGCGCATGCGCCTTCAGCTCCGGATCGCTGGTGAGCAACGCGGCTCGGAAGCGATCGATGGCGACCGGATTCTCCTTCGAGCGCAGCCGCACGTAGTGGAGGACGCCGAGGTTGTAGGAAGCGGCGGCGTTGTTCCGCTCGTTCGCCAGTGCCTCGTCGTAGCAGCGCTTCGCCTTCTCCCACGCCTCGTCGCTTTCGACGTCGAGGAAGTCGACGTAGTGGCCGAGGCCGGCGACCCACGCCTTGAACGCGCGCCACGACTTGAAGTGCGCCGACTCGATCAGCTCGAGGTAGACCTTGTAGGCCAGCTCCTCGACCAGCTCCGGCAGCGCCGAGAAGTCGCCTGACTTGGTGCGCGCTTCGAGGACGCGCATGACGCGGCGCCTGGTTCCCTTGGTTCGGAAGCCATCCAACGTCAGCTGCAGGAAGAGGTGGTCGCCCAGCGTCAGCACCGTGCCGCGCAACTGCGCCGGCTGCGCCAGCGGCAGCAGCTTGAAGAGCAAGGTGACCAGCCGCCCGACCAGCTCGCCGTAGCGGCCGAGTTCCAGCGAGGCGAGCAGCTTGATGTCGTCGTCGATCGGCTGCTGGAACGCCGGCACCTCGTAGTTGGGATTCCACAGCTCGAAGCGGCGGATCGACCGCTCGTGCACCGATTGGATCTCGCGGATGCGGTGCAGCAGCATGCTGGCCAGCGTGGCGCCGAGGTCGGCCTGGCCGGCGCCGGTGCGATCGAGCCACGGCTCGAAGACGATGGCATGGCGCCGCCGCCACCAGAACTTGAGGCAGAGCAGCAGCGCCGCGGCCGCGATCACCCACAGGAGGCGGTCGCTGAAGAACTGCCACGTGTCCCACAGCCCCTCGCCGAGGCGGCCGAGCAGGACGCTCGCGCCGCTGGCGAGGTCATTGCTCACGAGGTCGGGCGCGATCGATTCAATCGGCATCGCGACGCAATCCCCTCACGACGAACAAGCCCGCCACCAGCGCCACCGCAGCGACCGCGAGCGCGCTGCCGCTGCGTCCGAACAGCGCATGGCCGCACGCGAAGAGGAGCCCGTAGGTCGCGACCGTCGCTGCCAGCCACAGGGCGAGATCATGACGCAGCGACGCGGTCGGCGTGCCGGCCATCGCCGCCACCGGGCCCCATGCGCCGCCCGGTCGCACGCGACGGAAGAAGCGCAGGAGCGTCGGCATGCCGCACGGCTTCGTCGCCAGCGTCGTCGTGATCCAGGCGATGGAGGTGATGGCCACCACCAGCACCATGCGCGGCCAACCGGAGCCGACGCGCGTGCCGATGGCGTCGATCTGCAGCAGCGACGAGGCGACGATCGATGCGGTGAGCGCCGCGATCTCGCTCCACGCATTGACGCGCCACCACAGCCAGCGGGCGAGCAGCACGAGTCCGGTGCCGGCGGTGAACTCCCAGACCAGGGTCCAGCCGCTGCCGGCCCGATCGAGCGAGGCGGTGACGACGATGCCGGCCGCGGCGACGATCGCCACCGCGATGCGCGCGATCGCGACCGAGCCGGGCGCGTCGGTGTTGGCTTCAACGTTGGCTTCGGTGTCGGCTTCAGCGGCGTTGCCGGTGCCGGCGCTCTTGCGGCGCGCCTGCAGCGGCAGCCAGAAGTCGTTCACCAGGTAGCTCGCCGAGAGGTTGAGCAGCGAGGTGATGGTGCTCATGTAGGCGGCGAAGAAGGAGGCGATGACGAGTCCGAGGACCCCGGTCGGCAGCAGCTTGAACATCCACGGATAGGCCGATTCCGGGTCGAGTGCGGCGCTCCCAGCCGTCACGCCGCCGGCCTCGGGAAGCAGCGAGCCGTCCGCGGCAAGGCCCGCGAACTCGGGCCGCAGCACCAACGCCGCGAGCCCGGTGATGATCCACGGCCACGGTCGCAGCGCGTAGTGGACGACGATGTACCAGAGGGTGCCGCCGCGTGCGTGGCGCTCATCCTTCGCGGCGAACATCCGTTGCGCGACGTAACCGCCGCCGCCCGGTTCCGAGCCGGGGTAGTAGACGGCCCACCACTGCACCGCGAGCGGCACCACCAGCAGCGTGACGAGAGCGTCGCCGCCATGGGGGAGCAGCGAGAGGAAGTCGCGGCCGCTCGCCGTCTCCAGTTCGCGCACGCGTGCCAGCATCGGCTGCAGTCCGCCGCACTCGCGCACGCCCAGCCATGCGACCAGCACGGCGCCCACCATGGCCACCACGAACTGCAGCACGTCGGTCGCGACGACGCCCCACAAACCCGAGAGCGCGGTGTAGATCAGCGTGATGCCCACCAGCAGGCCGATCGCGAACGACTCGTTGGCGAGCAGCCCGTGGTCGGGCAGGACGACCCGCAGCACCTTCACCATCGCCTTCGTGACCCAACCGAAGACGATCGCGTTCAGCAGCAGCCCGAGGTAGAGCGCCTTGAAGCCGCGCAGGAGCTGCGCCGGCCGACCGTCGTAACGCAGCGCGATCAGCTCGACTTCGGTAGTGAGCTCCGCACGGCGCCACCAGCGCGAGAAGACGAACACCGTCAGCGTGCCGCCCACCAGGAAGTTCCACCACGTCCAGTTCTGCGCGGTGCCGTGGGTCAACACGAAGCCGGTCACGATCAGCGGCGTGTCGGAGGCGAAGCTCGTCGCGATCATCGACGTGCCGAGTGCCCACCAGGGCAGGTCGCGTCCCGACAGGAAGTAGTCGGCGAGGCTCTTCCCCGCGCGCCGCGTGAACCAGACGCCGACGCCGAGCGACACGACGAGGAACACCACCAGGACGGCCCAGTCGAGGCCGGCAAGCTCGAGCTTCAGCGGCGGCATGTTGGCCTCGCCCTTTCGGCGCGGTCCTGCGAATGCGGGTCGACTCCTCGTTTCGCAGCCGTCATCGCGCGCCCCCTCCTGTTGCCGTTCCCATCCACGACGCGGAGGCTAGCCCGCTTTATTCAGTGCGTCACGAAGGTGCGGAGGACCAGCGGATGCAAGTTCCGTCCATCGAGTTGTCGGTTCAGGATGGCAGCTACCCGAGCAGCGCGGCCGGGCAACCGGTTGCGTTGAAGCCTTGGGGACAAGAGTCCACTTG
>JANNXA010000046.1:0-37570 GCA_031409275.1 Planctomycetota bacterium | reverse complement strand
GCCACCGCCGCCGTCACCACCCTCTTCTCGTTGCGAGCCAGGAATGGCGGGGATCGGCAGTCGCAGCACCGCATTGGATAACGACATCAATTGCGTCGTCGGGCAGCACATCTCTTCTGCGCAGAACTTCTGCTTGCTGTTCCCGGACTTGCTGGGGCCACCCTGGTTCAGTGTATGAATGATGACGCACGATTCTTCCGCAGTTGGTGGCTTCTGTTCTCGCGCTCCAGGATCCCCCATCATCGTCCCTTCGAACCCGATGCTCGCGATCGACTTGAGCCTGTCTCCTTCAACAACGAAGGTGTAGTTCTCACCCTGAATGCCAAGGGAATGACCAAGCTCATGCGCCAATGTTGAATCAGAGATCGCCACATCCAGATGCATGTCCATGACCCTCGTGACGCCACCCCCAGGGCTTGGCGCGTTCGGGTCGGGAGTACTTCCGCCGCAATGCAATACAACTGAGGCGCATCCCGTCGGCGGTTTCTTGTCGCGATTGATTTCAAACTCTACATGCACCGTGCATCCCTTATTCCGGTCCTTGTCTTCTACAGGATTACCATCCTCGTCGACACACGGACATGTCAGATCCTTCCACTTGAGCGCTGCCGCATTGAGATCTGCGTGGAGTGTTTCGATGTTGATATCTGTACAGCCACTCTTGGTCGACGAGTCGGCGTCGATCCATAGGCACTTGACGATCGTCGCTTCACATCCAACTAGAGGCTTCGACTTCTTACGCCCATCAACCTCTTTGTTGTGGATGCTCGAGTCAGATCCTTCCGACGACGCCCTCTTCAGCGGCTCGCCCTTTGATGTCGTCGGAACAGAAAGCCCTTTTTGGTAGTCATCGCCACCCGCCGGGTTGCGTTTCACGTCGTCAGCGATTGCATGTAGACGATCTGAGTTCTGGAGATCGGCAAGCAACTCCAAGCGGTTGCGATGCGAACCGAACATCTCCTCCGTCCCTGGAGTTACGACGACGGGCATTGCGCCGTGGATGCATGAATCGTTCAAGCAGCCAGGTGGCATTCTTTCCATGGTTTTCCCTCACTCCCCCTCCGGCGGTGGCAGCACCACTCCGCCTCCGCCCAACCCTGCCGCTTCAAACCAGCACCCGCCGAGCATCCGGAACCTCACCCATCCAGGTGTTGTCACCACGTTGCACTCGTACTCGTAGCGGACGAGCTCTCGGATCCCGACACCAGTGGTGCCCCACTCCTGAAGTTTCCGGCCGGTGATCTCGGTGGTGATCGTGCGAGTTGAGTCGACGTCAATTCCGTCGCCGCGGTTCTCGCTGTTCTTCGTGAACATTCGGACCACAAGATTGACGTCGCCCTTCTTGTTCGTGACGTCCGCGGTGGCGCGGACGTAGTCCCCGCGACGCCGCATCCACGGCCCGAGCACCCTCGTCCCGCTGAAGAGCTGGACGCCCTTCAGCGTGCCCTGGCAGCCGCGGCAGCGACAATCGCACGAATCGCCCTTCATGGCTCGTACTCCAGGCGGGTCAGATCTTGACCGCGTCGAACCAGACCGGCGGAAGCATCCGGAACAGCGCCCAGCCGCTGGCCGTGTTCGCGAGCGAGAACTTGTACCGCACGAGTTCCTTCAGCCCGGTGCTGACCGTCGACAGCCATTCGCTGGTGAACCGACCAGGCGTCGTGCTTGCCGTGATCGTCACGGCCGAGATTGCGTCCGTTCCATCGCCGGTGTCCGCCTCGTTCTTCGTGAAAGCACGCACGGTCAGAACGTTGCCTCCCGACTGGGCGACGAAGTCGAGCGTCGCGCGCAAGCCATCCCCGCCACGCTTGAACCACGGGCTGTAGACGTCCGTCCCCGACATGAGCAGTTGTGCTTGGAACACGATCTCACTCCTCAGCGGCGACCGCACCATCGCGATTCCGCTGCGCCTTAAGTGCCTTGGTCCTCGCGTTTGTGACCGCTTTTCAAAAAGTTGCGCGGCGCATCTTCTCCGCTAGGAAATCTCGCCATTCCGCCGAGCTCGACAAGTGGAGGGATGAGATGTGCATTCAACAACCGAGTCCCGCGGCCCCGTCCTCCCGTCCTCCCGTCCTCCCGTCGATCCGCCGGCCGCCGAGCCACACTCCGGCTTCACGGACCTCGAGTGGCGTCGCTGCCACGCAATCGCACGAAGGATCAGCCGCGACGTAAACTACGCGCTCGTGTCGAGCGAAGATCTCGTCGTCGGAGCGCTGCTGCGCGCGAGCAGCGCCGGCATCGAGTGGGCGCGCCTCTCCGTCCCGCTGGTCTGCCGCTTCCTCCGATTCGAGTTGCTTGCGACGAAACGGAGAGCGCGGCTCGAACGTGCGACGATCGAGACGCTGCCCGACCTGCGCTGGCTAGCGGCGCCCGCCGAGCCGCTGCCGAAGGCTGAGGTCGAGGCACCCGAAACAAACACCGCGATCGACATGAACGAGCCGGCGCGGCTGCTCGAGCTTCACTGCGAAGGCCGGAGCTGGAACGAGTTGGCCGCCGAACGCGGAGTCTCGGCAACCGTTCTCCGCAAACGAGTCAGCCGCTGGCGAAAGTCGCGGTACGGCTGCGCCTGACCGGAGCCTGCGCGAGCCCGCCCGCCGGTCATCTTCGGCGAATCGTCACCGCGACATGGCGTGCCACCAAGGCACCGCCCACGTCGATGCCATCCACGTCAACGCCGCACCTTGAACCGTTTTGGATCGGAGCCGACGGCATCGGCACCGGTGGCACCCACGCGCGGCCAGAGCGACCCGCTTCGTCGCGCGACTGCTGCCCCTCGGTGGCAAGCGCGGCGCGCGCCGACGCGTGCCGGCGTTGCGCGAGAGCGCCTGAGACCGCTGAGACCGCTCGTACCGACCCCGACGCCGCTCAGATCCGGATGTACTTCGCCTTGTGCGGCTGATCGGCCTCGAGGCCCATCTCCTCGCGCCGCTTCTCCTGCCACGCCTGGAAGTTGCCTTCGAACCAGCGCGCATTGCCGTTGCCGTCGAACGCGAGGATGTGGGTCGCGAGGCGGTCGAGGAACCAACGGTCGTGGCTGACCACGATGACGCAGCCGGCGAAGCCGAGGATCCCCTCTTCGAGCGAGCGCAGCGTGTCGACGTCGAGGTCGTTGCTGGGCTCGTCGAGGATGATCAGATTGGCGCCACCCTTCAGCTGCTTGGCGAGCTGGACGCGGTTGCGCTCGCCGCCTGAAAGCGAACCGACCAGCTTCTGCTGATCGGTGCCCTTGAAGCCGAACTTGCCGAGGTAGGCGCGCGCGTTCATCTCGCGCTTCGCGCCCAGCGCGATCACGTCCTTGCCCTGGCTCACCTCCTGGTAGACGGTCTTCTTCGGATCGAGCGTCTCGCGGGTCTGGTCGAGGTAGTTCATCACCACCGTCGGGCCGACCGTCAGCGTCCCGCTGTCGGGCTTCTCGATCCCCATCAACATCTTCATCAGCGTCGTCTTGCCGGCGCCGTTGGGGCCGACTACGCCGACGATGCCGCCCGGCGGCAGCGAGAAGGTCAGGTCGGAGATCAGCACGCGGTCGCCGAACCCCTTCTTCAGGTTCTTCACGTCGACGACGACGTTGCCGAGCCGCGGGCCGGGCGGAATCTCGAACTCGAGCGGCTCCGCCGGCCCTTCGACGCTGTTGGCCTGCTCCAGCAGCTTCTCGTAGGCGGCGACGCGCGCCTTCGGCTTGGCGACGCGGGCGCGCGGCGACATGCGAATCCACTCGAGCTCGCGCGCCAGCGTCTTCTGGCGCGACTGATCGGTCTTCTCTTCGAGCTCGAGGCGCTTGCGCTTGGCGTCGAGGAACGTGGAGTAGTTGCCCTGGTACGGGATGCCGCGGCCGCGGTCGATCTCGAGGATCCAGGTGGCGACGTTGTCGAGGAAGTAGCGGTCGTGGGTGACGGCGATGACCGTGCCCGGGAACTCCTTCAGGTGGCGCTCGAGCCAGGCGACCGAGCTGGCGTCGAGGTGGTTGGTCGGCTCGTCGAGCAGCAGCAGGTCGGGCTGCTGCATCAGCACCTTGCAGAGGTTCACGCGGCGCTTCTCGCCACCGGAAAGGTGGCCGCAGAGCGCAGTGAAGGGCGGCAGCTCGAGCGCTTCGGCGGCGAGCTCGAGTTCGCGCTCGAGCTCCCACGCCTTGCTGGCGTCGATCTTCTCCTGCAGGTCGTTCAGTTCGTCGAGCAGGCGCTGCATGTCGTCGGCTTCGAGCTCGGTGGCGAGCAGGGCCGAGATCTCTTCGTGGCGGGTCAGCAGCGCGCGCTTCTTCGCGACCGCGACCTCGAGCTCGTCGCGGACCGTCTTGTTCGGGTCGAGTTGCGGCTCCTGCGGGACATAGCCGATCACGGCGCCCGGGTGGTGATAGAGCGTGCCTTCGAAATCCTTGTCGACGCCCGCCATGATCTTGAGCAGCGTCGACTTGCCCTGGCCGTTGGCGCCGAGCACGCCGATCTTCGCGCCGTAATAGAAGGCGAGCGTGACGTCCTGGAAGATGACCTTCTTGTTGAAGGCCTTCTGCACCTTCTCCAACTGCATGATGAAGTGAGCCAAGGCGCGATCTCCTCGGAAGCGGTGCCGCCACGCGACCGCCGAAATAGGGCGCGGCATCTTACGCCGCGCAGCCACACGGATCGTCCCCGCGCCGGTTCCGCGGCGAAACGGACGTATCGTCTGCGGACGGAGGGATGACGATGGCGAAGAAGAAGCGAAACGAACCGGGTGCGCCACGACGCGCTCGGCCAGGCAAAGCGGTGAAGCGGCGCAAGCCGGCGGCGCCCCTGCGGAAGCCGCCGTCACCGAAGAAGAAGGCGGCGAAGAAGACGGCGGCGAAGCGATCGACGCCGAAGAAGAAAGCGGCCGCGAAGGCGAAACGCCCACGCTCGGCCGCCGCGAAGAAGCGGTCGACCAAGCCGACCGCGAAGGCGTCTGCGAAGGCGAAGCGCCCGGCGATCGCCCGCGCGGCGCGCGGCGCCAAAGCCGCGGCGAACGTGAAGCCGGCGGCGACTGCTGCGCCGCCGCACGCCGCGCTCCTCGCCGTCGACGTCGCGGAAGCGGAACAGGAGGCGCTGCGCTCCAAGTTCGAGCTCGGCCCGCACGAATGGACGCAACTGCTCGACGCGCGCGAGAAGACGCAGACGATTCCTTGGGGCTACGGGCGCGACCGCGTCACCGCGATGGCGGTCGACCCCGATTCGCTCTTCATCTACTGGGAAGTGACCGACGACAGCCTCGCCGCCGCGCGCGAACGGCTCGCCCGATCGGAGAGCGGCCAGCTCGTGCTGCGGGTGCATGACGTGACCGACCTCCTCTTCGACGGCAGCAACGCCCACCACTCCTTCGACCTCGCGATCGGTCGCGCCGATCGCCAGCGGTTCCACCACATCGGCCGCCCCACTTCGTCCGTGATCGTCGAGCTCGGTCTCGTGGGCGACGATGGCCGCTTCGCCGCCATCGCTCGCTCGCATCGGGTCGATTTCCCGCGCCGCGATCCGGCGCCGTCGGGGCCCGTCGACTGGCTCACCGTCCGCGAAGTGAAGAGCGAGCCGCGCAGCGATCGGCTGGCCATCACGCCCGCACCGGCGCCGAGCCGAAGCGGCGGCGCAGGTGGCGCCTCCCCGCTGGTCGCCGACGCCCCTCGCACCTCACCCCAACGCGAGGACGCGTCGGGACAGGGCGCGATCGATGACGCGAGAGTGCTCGCGCGAGCCACCCCGACGGAGACGACGTTCGCGTGGGACTTCGTCACCGAAATCACCGAGGACGAGGGCGACCTCGAATCGAGCGGCCTCGAAGCGGGCACCCTCGAACTCACGGACGGTGGCGAACTCACCACCGGCTCGATGGCGCCATTCGAGGATGCCGCGACCTTCGGGCCCGGCGAATGGGAGCTCGACGTTCCAGCGGCGGCGGTCGTGGTGACGCGCAGCGGCGGTGCCCCCATCATCGAGCGGCGCGGCACCGCGTGGCGCGTGCGCGAGGCGCCGTGGAGCGTCGAGATCCGCGGAATCGGCGCGCGTGGCGGTCGCCGCGTGCTGGCGCGCTGGGAGCTCTACCGCGTGCGAGCGGTGAGCGCGGGACGGCAACGGATCGGCGAGCGGCGTTGGTTCCGGCGCGCGCTGGCCGCCGGCGCGCTGGCCGCGGGCGCCTCGGAGCCGCGGCTGGCGGCAGGCGCGAGCGAGCGGCGCTGGCTCGCCGCGTCGGAGCTGCGGCTGCGCGGGGCGAGCGAGGAGCGTTTTGCAGGCGCGAGCGAAGCGCGGCGCGGCGGCAAGGCGGCTTCGCAGTTCGATGCCGGCAGCGAGGCGCGACTCGCGGCGGCGAAGGCGCCGTCGCAATCACCGCTGCCGCCACTGCCGCCGCTGCCCCCGCGCTGAGATTCCCGACCGGCGCCCGGCGCGACCGCGATCGCGTGGCGCGCGGCGCGCGGCGCGCGGCGCGTGGCGCCGGTCCGAAACGACGACGGGGCGACCGCTTGCGCAGCCGCCCCGTCGATTCAAACCATCATCCTTGGATCAGAAGTTCCAGCCGACACCCACGAAGTAGGTGACGTCGGTGCGCTTCTTGCCGGCGGCCGGCGTCGGATCCCAATAGAACTCGGCCCACTCCTGCGCGAAGAAGCTCGCCGAGAAGTTCTGCCGGAACCCGCCCTTGGTCTTCACCAGGTAGTCGCGCGGGTCACCGAAGATCTTGAAGAACTCGGTGTCGTCGAACATCGAGTGGACTTCGTCGAACTTGTGGTCGAAGTGGAAGGCGGCGCGTGCCGCGATCTCGTCGACCGAAGAGGTCCCGTTCGAGTAGTTCTCGGAGAACCACGAGAGGCCCGCTTCCGCGTTCAGGTTCGTGGTCGCGTTCTCGATGAACTGCCAGCCAAGACCGAGACCGGCGACGAAGCGCAGGTCGAGGGCCGCGATCGCGTTCTTCTCGGCCAGCATGTTGGCGTACCAGTACGCCTTCTCGGCCATGAAGTAGTCGTACTTCAGCCCCGCGCCGAGGCGACGCTCGGACGTCGAGGTGACGCCCGTGTTCTGGTCCTTCTGGCGACCCGTGCGGTACCAGCCGCTGAACGTCAGACGGTCGATCTCGCCGCGGTTCACCGCGTTGACGTCGAGCGCGACGGTCTGCGTGTAGGTGTTGCCGCGCGTCCACGTGGCGGCGCCGGCGACGGAGCCGGTCCACGCGCGCGCCGGCTTGGCCGGCTTGTTGATCGCGGCCGCGCCAAGCGCCACGGTCTGGGTGCCGACGCCGTCCGCTTCGACGGTGATGTTCCCGCCAGCGGCCGCCACCGCCTTGCCCGAGAAGGTCGCGCCGCCCGGCAGCTCGACCGTGATCGGTGCATCGGTCGAGAGCGTCTCGACCTGCGCGACGTCGAGCTTGATCTCACCCGCGGCATCGGTCGCCAGCGTGAGCTTGCCGTCGAGGATGCTCACCACCTTGCCGGTGAGCGTGTCGCCGTTCTTCAACTTGACGGTGTCGCCGAACGCCGGCGACGCGGCGAGCGCGACGATGACGAGAGCGGAAAGGACGTTCGATCGCATGCAGTGACGCTCCAAAAAATGAAAGAGCACGCGGCGTTCAGACAGCGCCGCGGTTCCCTCTCCGCGGCGCGCCGAGGCCGGTGCGCGACCCTCTCTCCCGTTTGGGAGGGGAGGGTTTTTACTGATCCTCGACGGCGCCGACAACCGTGCCGATCCGCGGTTCCTACACGATCCACGATCGTTTCATGAACGATGTCAAAACAAGGAGCCCGCGACTCGCTCCTGCCTGTCCGCGCCTACGATGCCGCGCCGTGATCGACGACCCGCCATCGCAGAACCCTCTTCTCACCGACGCCGCGCTTCCGGCGGCATTGCCGGAATTCGACGCGCTGCTGCCGCCGGCCAAGGCGCGCATGGCGCGGCGGTTGGTGATGTCGGGCCTGCCGCTCGCGCCGGCCGCGTTCGCGGCGCGTGCACTCGCGTTGTCGAAACCCGAAGCCGCTCGCCTCGCGGTCTGGGAACAGGAGGGACTATCGACTCGCGTCGCCGAGCGCGTCCCTTCCGATGACGGCTCGGCGCGGCTCGTGGTCAAGCTGCGCGACGGCGAACTGATCGAGACGGTCGCGATGCCCGTCGGCGCCGTCTGCGTCTCGACCCAGGTCGGTTGCGCCGTCGCCTGCCGCTTCTGCGCCAGCGGCATGAACGGACTGAAGCGCAACCTGACCGCCGCCGAGATCGTCGAGCAGGTGATCCACGCGCGCCGCGAACGGCGCATCGACCGCGTCGTCTACATGGGCATGGGCGAGCCGTCGCACAACCTCGCCAACGTGCTCGAGGCGGTCGCGATGCTGAAGTCGAGCGCCGGCATCGGGCCAGCGCATCAGACCTTCTCCACCGTCGGCTCGACGAAGGCCTTCGAGGGGCTCTCCGCGGCGCGCGTGAAACCGTGCCTCGCGCTGTCGCTCCACTCGGCCGATGACGCGATCCGCCGCGACCTGCTGCCGCACGCATCCCCGGAACCGGTCGCCGAACTGGTCGCCGGCGCCGCCCGCTACGCCGCGCTCCAGAAGAAGCCGATCGTCTTCGAATGGACGCTGCTGGCCGGCGTGAACGACCGCGACGAAGACGTCGTGCAGCTCGCCGCGCTGCTGAAGGGAGTGCGCGGCTACGTCAACTTCATCCGCTGGAACCCGGTCGCCGGCATGCCGTTCACGCCGACCTCGCTCGAGCGCGCCGTCGAGCTGCGCGAGCAGGTCAAGTCCCACCGCATCCTCTCGACGATCCGCGCGTCGACCGGCCGCGACGTCGACGCGGCGTGCGGTCAGTTGCGGCGGCGCAGCGCGACCTCGACCGTCGCGGTGGCGCCGCGCACCAGTTCGACCGGCACCGGCGCGGACGGCAAGTAGCCCTCGACATCCAGAGCGATCAGCTGCGCCGGCCCCTCTCCGTCGAGCAGCAGCGTCATCGACGGGTCGTGGTCGCCGCTCGCCGAAAAGAGGCCGACCTGCGCGATCGGGCCACGCTCCCCCATCGCGGCGAAGCCGAAGTACCACTCCCATGGGACGCACGCGCTCCCCTCGCGCAGCGTCACCTCGACCGCGGCCGGCCGGCGCGCCGTGGCCGCCAGGAAGTTCCGGCCCGGGACGAGCACGTGCGAGCTGCGGAACAGGCTCAACTGCGGCGCTTCGGTGGCCACGCGCAGCTCGATCGCGCCCGCCGGCGCACGGAAGTCGACGCGGCCCGCCGCATCGCTGCGAAGCACCGGGAAGGCCGAGTCGAGCGGCTCGCGTGAATCGTCGATCACGCGCCAAAGCACCCAGGCACCGGGGTACGGCGCACCGACAAGGTCGCCGACCTGCAACTCCACGTCGGCAGGCGGCGCGATTCGCAGCTCGAGTTCTCGCTCGCCCGCTTCCGGCACCGTGAAGGCGAGTTCGCACTGCCAGACATCGAGGGTCACGGCCGCGTCGCCCGGCGGCCACTCGCCCGCGTCGAAGTGCAGCACACCGGGAGTGCCGGTCGCTTCGAGCGCGACGCTGAGGCGACCGCCCATCCCTGACGTGATCGAGCTCGGTTCCGTCGACCGCATCTCCATCTCGCGTGGCAGCGGCGGCGCGCCCGGCTCGAGCCAACCGGAATCGACGATCAACGTGCCCGCCACCGCGACGAGCGGCGGCTCCGGCGGCGCTTCGTAGCTCAGTTCGACGCGCGACTCGCGACCCGGCTGCACGAAGGCGTCGCCCCACGCGACCCACGCGCGCCGCCGACGGTCGGTGGTGAAGACCGCGACGAGCCAGTCGCCGCCGCGCAGCCCCTCGAAACGAGCGCGCCCTTCGCCATCGAGATCGAGCTGGCCGTCCGCGAGGATCTGCTGCAACAGATCACCGGGCGTCTCGAGCCCGAGCGCCGGCCCGCCGAGCCGACGCAACCAGGACATCGCCGCGCGCTGACGTTCGCTCCAATGCGTGCCGGCGACGACCGTGCTTCCGTCGACGCGCCGCAGCATCTTTTCGAGTCGCGCGAGCGAGCGCGAGCGGTCGTAGACGCGCACCGCGAGGTGGCTGCCGATCGGCACGTCGCGCACCTCGACGACCAGCGCGCCGGCGGGTTGCAGCACGATCGACCGCTCACCGCCACTGCTCCAGTCGATGCGCAGCGGCGCGGGCTCGTAGCCAGCCGCGTCCACGGTGAGCTGCCCGAGCCGCGCCGTCGCGCCCGGCGGTTGCAGCCGCAACGGCGAATCGCCGCGCGTGAGCAGGGTGGCATCGCGATCCGCCCGAGCGAACGGGCCGCTGCCGTCTGATCGGTGATTCACCGCGACATCGCGCAGTTCGACGCCGCTGGTCGCGTCACGGACACGCAACACGAGCGGCTGCCAATCGGCGCTGGCCTTCGAAGCGGCGCTCGCCACGACATCGGCTTCGCGAAGCACGACCGGCTCCGCGCCGCTGCCCGCCTCGACGGGCGCCGCGTGCGCCGCTTCGAGGGCAGCGCCTTCGACGGGGCGCAGCGGCAGCAAGACGCGTGGCGTCGCGGCGCGCTGGACCGCCCACCACGCTCCCACTCCCGCGACCAAGATCGCGAGGGCCGCGGCGGTCCACTTCGCCCGACGCGCGCGGCTCACTGAATCCGCTGCTTCTCGAAACAAAGCGCGCCGACGCCACGCGCATTGCGCAGCCACGGCCCGTCGAGAGCATGGCCGCGATAGCTCAGCTTCTTGGCGGTGCTGGCGCCAGCGAGCGTCAACGTCACGACGTTGCCTTTGCCCTTGCCGGACACCACGGCGACGCCATCGCTCAGGACGAAGTCGACCTCGGCGCCGACTTCGCAGACCATCGTCGAGAGCGTGTCGCGGAACGTCACGTCGATCTTCGTGTGCGTCGCGTCGGTCCACTGCGCCGACAGGAAATTCGGGGCGTCGATCTGCGCCGTATCGCTCGAGCCGAAGAAGTCGCGACGCAGCAGGCGCGCCATCTTCTCGCCGAGGTCGCGGTAGCCGGCGTAGAGGTAGTGGCAGCCGTCATGGGCCGGAACGGCGTTGCTGGCCATCACCTGCGTGTCGCTCCAGGTGTCGATCAGGTCGCGCTGCAGCTGCTTCAAGTCGGCGCCGCCGCTGCCGCAGTCATTGCGGATCTGCACCAGGTAGACCTGCTGCAACGCGGGGTAGTCGACCGCCCAATCGGTGCGCACCTCGTTCCAACCCGTGAGCCACGAGCTGGCGTTCCCTGCGTCCGACTCGCCCTGGTACCAGAGCAGCGCACGGCAGCTCTGGTCGACGCCCGCTTCGCGCATGCGGCGCAGCAGCCGGCCGTAGATCGTCCTCGAGTCGAGCGGCCACGCGTCGTTGCGCTGGTGGCTCCAGACCGACGTTCCGCCGACCGCGCCGTTCATGATCGCGATGGGCATCTGCTCGTGGCGGAGCAGGTACTCGGCCATGCGCAGTCCCCACTGGCCGACCGAGGCGTGGGTGAGGCTGCTTTCGCCGTCGGCGACATCCCAGTGGTAGTCGAACTCGGTGGCACCCCAGATCGAGGCGGTGCCAAACGAGCGGATCCACGGGCTTTGCGACTGGTTGGCGAGCTGCTCGCCCCAATAGTCGGAGGCCTGCGCATTGCTCTGGCCATGGACGACGTAGACGTCCCCGACGGTCACCGCCGGAACATCCGCGACGAGTCGGCGCCCGTGCCCCTCGTCGACCCACGCGCGGAACTCGTGGTCATGCAGACCGGCGTAGAGCGGGACGCTGAAGTCGAACTTCGCGTAGCCGCCCGCCACGTAGCGCAACGTCTTGGTCTGCTGCCAGAAGGCGACGCCGTCGCGCTCGACGTCGAGCGTGATCGACAACGCACCGGGGCTGTTCACGCGTCCCTTCACCACGACATCGGCCTGGTCGTTGACGTCGCGCTGGAAGAGCTGTGACGGTCGCGGCAGCTCGAGGAAGGCCACCGCGGGCGCGGGCGAGAACCAGCGGCGGCGCAGGTCGGAGTGCAGCGCGAAGAGCTCGGGCGCATCGAGTTCGTGGTCGAACAGCGCGACCTCGCCGATCTTGCCCTTCAGGAAGTTGCCCCACGCGAAGCTGCCGAGCTGCAGCGTGCTGTCCCAGTTCGCGGCCACGCGGTTCGCGCGACCGACGAGCTGCCCGTCGACGTAGAGCGTCGCCCGGCCGCCGATCGGCTCGTAGGTGGCGACGACGAGGATCGGGACGCCCGCCGTCACGGCCACCGACGACTGCACCACGTCGCCCGAATGGAAGATCCGCGCGTAGGGCGTGCCGGCGAACCACAGCGCGTGGTGGGAAGCGCTCGACACCACGTTGTTGGTGAAGGAAAGGTCGTCGAGCTGGCAGACCACCGCCTTCGTGTAGCCGCCGGTCGGCATGCCGACGCCTTGCAGCCAATCGTTGCCGTCGAACTGCAGCGCGGGCTGGCCGCCGATGGCGACCGGCAACCATTCGGGCTGCGACTCGCCGTTGCCGCTGCCGGTGAGCGTGAAGCCGTTGCCGCTGGCGTCACCCCAGCGGCTGACCAGGTTGCTTGTGCCGCGAACGACGCCGCGATCGGCGCGCCACCAGCCGACGCGACCGAGGGTGGGTTCACCCTCCGCCTGGATGGTCTGCGCATGAGCGCCGGCGCCGAATCCAAGGACGGCGGCTAGCAGGGCGAGGCGTTGCATGTACAGCTCCGTGGAAGATCGCCGGAGGATCGCCGTTTCGCCGACGAGCGCAAGGCGTCGATCGCACCGCTTGGGCGCGGCGGCCGCAGCGGACGGCGCTACGATCGCGCCGCCTCGCCGTCCCCGACGAGATCTCGATGCCGACCGGCTACCTCTCGATCGTCCTGCACGCCCACCTCCCCTTCCTCCGCCATCCGGAGGACAAGACGGTCATGGAGGAGCGCTGGCTCTACGAGGCGGTCGCGGACACCTACCTGCCGCTGTTGCGGATGTTCGAGGGACTCGCGCACGACCGCGTGCCGTTCCGCTGCACGCTCTCCTTGTCGGCGCCGCTGATCTGCATGTTGCGCGACGACCTGCTGAAGGAGCGCATCGCCGAGCATCTCGATTCGCTGATCGCGCTCGGCGAAAGCGAGCGCGTGCGCACCGTCGCCGAACCGTGGTACGGCAAGCTCGCCGAGTACTACCGGGCGCGCTACACCGCGCTGCGCGACACGTGGCGAGCGCACGACGGCGACCTCGTTCGCGCGTTTCGTCGGTTGCAGGATGCGGGGACCGGGCTCGAGCTGATCACGTCGAACGCGACCCACGGTTTCTTCCCGCTGATGGACAAGAACTGGAACGCGATGCGGGCGCAGGTCGAGCTCGCCGCCGACCTCTACGAGGAGTGCTTCGGGCGGCGCACGCCGGGGATGTGGCTCGGCGAGTGCGGTTACGTGCCGGGCTGCGACGAGCTGCTGCGCGCGGCGGCGGTGCGCTACTTCTTCGTCGACACCCACGCGCTCGAGAACGCTTCGCGGCCGGCGCAGTACGGCGCGCACGCGCCGCTCTACTGCGAGAGCGGGGTCGCCGCGTTCGCGCGCGATGCCGAGTCCTCGCGTCAGGTATGGAGCGCGAAGGAGGGCTATCCCGGCGACAAGCACTACCGCGACTTCTATCGCGACATCGGATTCGACCTGCCCGTCGACTACCTGCGGCCGTGGATCCATCCGGAGGGGCATCGCCTCTACACCGGCTTCAAGTACCACGCGATCACGCACGACCAGCTGCACGACAAGTGGGTCTACGATCCGGAGATCGCGCGCGGCAAGGCCGGCCTCCACGCCAGCCACTTCCGCGAAGGAAGACGTCGCCAGTGCGAGGCGCTCGCGCCCCACATGGACCGCCCGCCGCTGATCGTCGCGCCGTTCGACGCCGAGCTCTTCGGCCACTGGTGGTACGAAGGCGTGCAGTTCCTCGACGACCTGTTCCGCCAGCTCCACTTCGATCAGCAGCCCGGCCACGGCCTCGAGTCGATGACGCCGGCGGTCTACCTCGATCGCCACGCCACGAATCAGGTCGCCACGCCGAGCGCCAGCAGCTGGGGGCAACGCGGCTTCGCCGAGTACTGGCTGAACGAGACCAACGCGTGGGTCTACCCCCACCTGCACGAAGCCGCCGATCGCATGGTCGCGCTGGCGCGTCGCTTCACCGCGCCGAGCGAGCTCGAACGGCGCGCGCTCGATCAGGCCGGCCGCGAGCTGCTCCTCGCGCAGTCGAGCGACTGGGCCTTCATCATGAAGACCGGCACCATGGTCTCCTACGCGACGCGCCGGACCCACGAGGCGATCGTCCGCTTCACGCGCCTGCACGACGACCTGCTGGCCGGCCGCATCGACGCGCCCTACCTCGCGGCGCTCGAAGCGAAGGACAACCTCTTCGCCAAGCTCGACTACCGCGTCTGGGCGTGAGGCGGCCGGCGAGTTCCTGCCGAACGCTCGAAGCGCGGCTTGATCTTGTCGCGCCGCCGGAGACGATGCGCGGCCGTGCCACGACCCATGAAGATCCTCTTCGTCGCTTCCGAGTGCGCGCCGTTCGCCAAGACCGGCGGGCTCGGCGACGTGGTCGGCGCGCTGCCGAAGTGGCTGGCGCGGCGCGGCCACGACGTCCGCATCGTGATGCCCCTTTACGGCGGACTGTCGACGCTGCGCTGGGACGAGCAGCAGCGGCTCGACGGCGTGCTGACGGTGCCGATGGGCGGCGGAGCGCAACGCGCCGCGGTGCGCGTCGGTGAACTTCCGCGCCGCGCCAACGATCGCACCGCACCACACGTGCGCGTCTACTTCCTGGAACATCGCCGCTACTTCGATCGACCGCACCTCTACGGCAGCCCGACCGAAGCGTATGGCGACAACCTCGAACGGTTCGCCTTCCTCTCGCGCGGCGCGCTGTCGTTGTGCACCGCGCTGAACTGGACGCCCGACGTCGTCCACGCCCACGACTGGCAGGCGGCGCTGGTGCCGGTCTACCTCAACACCGTCGAGTGGGGTCGGCCGCTGCACGGCGCCGCCTCGCTGCTGACCATCCACAACCTCGCGTTCCAGGGCGAGTTCGACCCGCGTGAGCTGTGGCGCGCCGGACTCGGCGCCGAGCACCTGCACGGAAAGGGGCTCGAGCACTTCGGCGCGCTGAACCTGATGAAGGGTGGCCTCTACCACGCCACCTTCCTCTCGACCGTGAGCCCGACCTACGCGCGCGAGATCCAGAGCAGCGCCCACGGCTGCGGCCTCGACGGCGTCTTGCGCGAACGCGGCAGCGACCTGCACGGGATCCTGAACGGCATCGACGAGGACGAGTGGGATCCGGCGCGCGATCCGCTGATCAGCGCGCCCTACTCGCGCGACGACCTCGATGGCAAGACCGCCTGCAAGATGGCGCTGCAGCGCGAGGCGGGCCTGCCGGTGCGCGCGACGACGCCGCTGATTGCGTGGGTCGGACGCTTCGCCTGGCAGAAGGGGATCGACGTCGTCGCCCACGCGCTGATGGGGCTGATCCACGAAGAGGCGCAGTTCGTGATGCTCGGCACCGGCGATCCGAAGATGGAGCAGTGGCTCGCGGAGCTCGCGGCGCGCTACCCGCAGAAGCTGCGGCTCTTCGCAGGATTCGACGGCAAGCTCGCCCACCGCATCGAAGCGGGCGCCGACTTCTTCCTGATGCCGTCGCGCTTCGAGCCGTGCGGCTTGAACCAGATGTACAGCCAGCGCTACGGCACGCTGCCGATCGTGCGCGCCACCGGCGGCCTCGCCGACACCGTGCGCAACTACGACGAGAACGCCGGCAGCGGCACCGGCTTCACTCTGAACGAGCTCACGCCGAGCAGCCTCTACGACACGGTCCATTGGGCGCTCGCCACCTGGAAGCAGCGGCGCCATCACATCGACGCGATGCGGCGCGAGGCGATGAGCCTCGACTGGAGCTGGGACCGCTTCGCCGGCGACTACGAGCAGCTCTATCGCGACGCCTATGCGCGCCGCCGCGGGCAGCGCTGGAGCGGCTGAGCGAAGAGCGGCAGAGCGAAGAGCGGCGGATCAGGCGCGCCGCAGCGGCAGACTTCCCGCGACGCGCCCGATCGTGACATGAGTGTCGGCTCGCCGCTCGCGCGTCAGCCGGCTCACCATTCGCGCGACAGGTCGATGGTGGTCGTCTCGCCCGGCCTCACCGTCACTGTCCAGCGGTACGCCTCGTGGGGAACGGTCTGCTCCGGAAGCGGTTCGTTCGAGCTCCGGCGGCCAGCGGGCCCCTTCCAGAAGCAGGCGGCGTAGAGGCCGGCAGGAATCGCGTAGCAGCCAAGCGTCCGCCTCAGCCCCCCGCTCAGCGGGCCGAACTGCCGGGCGTAGCCGCAGCGCGCCTCCTCCGACTCGAGCGAGACGAGCGCGAAGCGCCACTCACCGGAGTCGGCGATCTCACGCGGGAAGCCGGTCAGCTCGAAGTGGCCGGCCGGCAGCAGGACGATCGGCTCTTCGCGCAGTTGCCGGGGGTCATTCCGCAACCAGCGTGGTGCGTAGCCGTCGGCGCACACGATGAGGTTGCGATGCGGGTCGGACTCGATCGAGAACGTGCCTTCGTCGCCGAGCGTGACGATCGGCAACGACGGATCGAACGGATCGCCGACCCGCTTCTCGAAGACGTCGAAGTGATCGCTTCGCGCGACGCCGATCTTCGCGCCAGCGAACGGCGCACCCGACGCATCGGTCACGATCCCTTCGAGGCGGGGCGGCGATGGCAGCTCGAAGCCGCCGAGGTCGAGCGTGCCGCTGCCGGTGACGGTGAAGTCGCGGATCACCGTCGGCGGCAGGCGCAACCGGTAGCGGCCGGGCGCGAGGCCGCGGATCGAGAGTTCGTCGAGCACGCCGTTCAACGTCACGCTGTTGCCATTCCAGTCGCCCGCGGCGTCTCCGCCCGGCGGCGGGTCGAGCTCGACGGTCACATCGATCGGACGCCGCGACGGCGCGTTCTGCGCGTCGACGAAGTGGATCTGCACCGTCGAATCGGCCGGCGCCGGCAGCGGAACGCGCAGCGCCGCCCCGCCCGGCACGACGACGACTTCGGGACCGAAGACGACGGTCCACGCCGCGGGGCCGTCCGCAGGATCCTTGGCGACGAACAGCGCGACGAGGCGAGCTTCGGCGGCGGCGATTCCCTCGAACCGGAACTCTGTGAGTCCACCGAACGTCGTCGCGTTCGCCGTCGCGGAGCGCAGCGCGACTCCGAGCTCGCCGTCCTTTGGCTGAATTCCCGGCGGCAGCTCGATCGTGCCATGCACCAGCCGCGCATCGGGCGCATCGCCCTCCACCAGTTCGAGACCCTCGCGCGCCTCACCGGCGAGCAACGTCACCTGAGTCGGCTCTTGCCTCGTCGGCACCGTGCCGAAGCTGACCGAGAATCTCGGCCGCGATCCCTCGAGATCGACGTCGAAGCTCCCCGGCGCAACGCGCGCGAAGCGGAACGAGCCATCCGCCGCGCTGACCGTTTGCAGCGGATTGCTCCCGTCATGACACGCGACGATCGCTCCTGTGATCGGCGCGCCGTCTGGATCGACCACGCGCCCTGCAATCGATGCCAGGCGCGGGAGGACGATGCGCAACCCTGCGACCGTCGCTCCCGCCACCAACTCGTGCTCGTCCGGAAGCGTCACGAACTTGGCCAGCTCGCCACAAGCGACGCGCAGGCACACCGCTCGCTCGCTCGGTGCGAGGCCGCGAAACTCGAAGGCGCCGTCGAGATCGGTCGTCGTTTGCGGCATGTCGTCGTCGCCGGTGGCACCCACTGGCGCCGCCTCGAGGCGCGCGCCGAGGACCGGCGTGCCGTCGTCATGGACGATCACGCCGCGCAGCGCCGCTGCATCGGTCGCAGTCAGCGCGAGCGGCGCGCTCGGGTTGCATGTCGCCTCGACGACGGCGTAGGGCGCCGCCGAACCCACCAGCACTTCGTCCTCGTCCTCGATCCACGTCGATAGCCGGCTGCCGGCTGCGCAAGGAGCCGGCGCCTCGAAGCTGCCGTCGGCTGAGGTCGTCACGCGGATCGGGTCGCTCCACGACGTGGCCGCCAGCGCGACGACGCGGTCGGCGAGCGGCGCACCCATCGAGTCGCGCAACGTGCCGTGAACCCGCGCGGCGCCTTGGGTGAATGCGGCGCGCTGCTCGATCACGGTCGTCGCACCCGACGCGAGCGTCGCATCGAAGCGATACGGATCGAACCGCGACGTGGGACTCCAGACCTGGAACTGATAGCTCCCGTTCGGAAGCTGATCGGTCACGAGGTGACCATTCGACGGGAGCGTGATCTGCTCGAGGGACTTGGGCATCCGGAAGTAGGAGAACTCGGTGTCTTCCTCACCCAGAAGGGTGAAGCCGAGTCGCCCATCGCGGAGCGGCTCGCCGGCCGCGTCGAACGCCCGCAGGTCGAGCGTCGCCCGCGGCTCGGCCACCAGCACGATGTCGCCGAACTCGGCCAGCGCCGCGCTCCCAGCCACGACCGGGCCGACGCGCTGCTTCGCGCAGCCAAACGCCACGACATCGAGCCAGACGCGGCACGTCGGCACTCCGTCGAGCGTGAAGCGGCCATCGGAGCCGGTCGCGGTCTCGGGCCACTCGAAGCGATCGAGGAGCGTCTCGTCGAACGCCACTAGCCGCGCGTCGGCGATCGGCTCGCCCGATGCGTCGACGACACGGCCGGCCACCCGGCGCGCGGCGAAGAGCACCACCGTCGCGCCGCGATCGCTCGCCGTTTGCGGGTCGATCCGAATGAAGCGGCGCGCGACAGTGAAGCTGGCCTTGCGAACCAGCAGGTGATGCCGGCCGCGTGCGACGGCGTCGAACGAGTAGCCGCCGTCGGCGCCGGTTGTGGCCGTACGCGGCGTCCCGGCGAGGTCGTCCGAAGTGAAACCGTCGCCGAGTTCGACGGTCGCCCCCTCGATCGGCCGACCCGCGGCATCGACGACGCGGCCGGTCACCACGCGCGCCTCGCTCGCGAGTGGCACCGACGTGCCGCTCACCGAAGCGATCACGCCCGGCAGCGCCGCCAGGAGCGACTCGTCCACCGCGGCGTCCTCGCCGTTCGTGGCAACCACGGCGACGCTGGCTGCGTCGCCCGACGTCACGGTCAACCGCCACCAAACGCCACTGACCAGCAGCAGCACGACGGCCGCGACCGCCAACAGCAAGCCCGGCACGCTCACCGTCGCTTCCAGCGCAACCGGCGCCAGCGCCCTCATCCACCGCTCGCGCGCCCCGTCGCTCTTCGCGTCGAGCGCGACGCGCAACTGCTCGAGCGCGCGCTGCAGCTGCGTGTTCACCGTCGCGACCGGCAGCGCGAGACGCGCCGCGATCGCCCGTGGCGGCAGCTCCTCGTAGAAGCGCAGCGTCACCACGGCGCGGTACTTCGGATCGAGCGCCTGCACGGCGGCCAGCAGGAGCGCTTGCGTCTCGAGCTGCGCTGCCGCTGCGTCGGCCGACGCCACGCTCGACTCGTCTTGCGCCGTCACCGCCTCGCGCGCGCTGCGGCGACGCTCGCCGCGCTGCTCCTGGCGCGCGACGTTGCGCACCACCTGCGCGAGCCAGCAGCGCAACGACGCGACGCCGCTCGGCGGATGGCGCGCCGCGGCGAGCCAGCTCGCTTGCGCGACGTCATCGGCCTGCGCTGCATCACGCACCAGCGTCCGCGCCAGCGCGCGCACGAAGCGGCCATGCTGCAGCAACTCGTCCCAGGGCAGGGTCGTATCGAGAGGATTCATCGTGGGCTCCAGCATGGTCCAGCCACGAGATGCCGCCGCCTCTCGATCCTGCTCACGACGCGGCGCGGCGCGCCTGGAGCGTGGTGGCGAAGTGATCGAGCTCGCGCTCGAGCGACCGGTCGAACGGTGAATGCGGCGCGTCCCGCGTGGGGCGCGCCGCTCCCGTTCATGGCGATTCGAAGACGATCGTGGTCGTCTCGCCGGTGCGGACCTCGACGGTCCACGAGAAGGAGTCGACTCCGTTGGCGACGATGGGCGCAGCCTCGTTGCCGCGCACGGTGTTGGCCTCGCCACGCCACAGCGCCACCGAATAGACGCCGATGGGCAGCTCGAAGAGGCCGCGCAGCAGATCGAACCGGCTCGACGTCATCACCCCCGTCGTGCGGGGATAGCCGAAGCGAGCCGCCTCCGACTCGAGCGACGTGACCTGCAGACGCCAGCCGGCCTCGCCGCCGCGCGCGACCGGAACACCGGTCAGCGCGATGTCTCCGGCCGGCAGCAGCACCACGGTCACCTCGCGCTCGATCGCCCGATCGAAGTTACGCGGCGCGAATCCAGGCGCCACCGCCGTGGGCACGAGATTCTCATCATCGTCGATCGCAAAGTGGCCATCGGCCGCGACTTCGACGATCGGCACCTCCGCTCCAAGAGCCTCACCGCTACGTCGGCGACCCAAGCCAAGGAAGAGGGATTGATTCAGCATCGATGAGCCGACCCAGCTGCCGGGGATCGGAGCGCCGTTCGCATCGACGACGGTGCCGCGCACCGTGCCGGTCGCGGCCAGCGCGACGTCGCCGAAGTCGAGGTCGTCGCCCGCGGACAGGGTGAACTCTCGTGCCGCGCGCGGCGCCTCTCGATCGGCACCGAAGCCGAGGCGATAGGCGCCCGGTGCGAGGCCACGCCACGCCACCGTTCCTTCGGGTGATTCGTTCGTGCCGCTCGCCAGCAACGGTCCGTGCGCTCCGCCTCCCGCCGGCTCGATCCACCAGGCCATCGGCCACCCGCAAGGCTGCCCCGTCGCGGTGACCACGCGGGCGCGCATGCGCGTCGCCGCCGGCTCCGGCAGTTCGAGGTCAAGGAGCGCCCAGCCATCTCCCACTTCGCGCAGCACGCTGCAGGAGACCACGATCGTCGAGCCATCCGCGTCGAGCGTGACGCTGCGCGCGTGAATCGAGTCCGTCGGGGACGCCAACGGCTCGTCGAAGAGCGGCGCCTCGATCGTTCCGAGCGGGAGTCGTCGCGACCGACCGCCCACTTCCACCTCCGGCTGCGCCAACGACTGCGCGAGCCAACGTGATGCCAGGGAGACACGGCCGCGCACGAACGCCGCGTCAGGCTCGAGCCCGACGCGCAGTTCGACGTCGCCACGCACCTCGCCGGCGGCCAGTTCGACGACGCTGTCGCTGCCCGACGGATGCTGCGGCTCGCCAGTTACGAGCCACGGGAGTAGCACCCAGGAGAGCGCGGACATCGAGGTCCCGGCGAGCAAGCGAGTCGTCCCCGCGTCGAGGTCACCAAAGCGGAACTCGCCGTGCGCGTCGCTCCATGTCCCCCGCGGACGCTTGCCCTCGAAGCACTCGACCGCCATCCCGGCCAACGGCACGCCCGCGCGATCGACCACGCGGCCACGCACCTCGGCTCGCCGTGGCAGCACCAGCGTGACGCCGGCGATGGCGCGACCGGCTTCAAGCACGTAGCGATCGGGCGGAGTCGACGGCTGCTGCGCCGACGGTGCCGAGACGCGCAACCCGACCGACTCGGCGCACGGCGCCAGTCCGAGCAGCTCGAAGGTGCCATCGAAGTCGCTCGTCGTTGCGGCCAGCGGCGACGAGGCGGCGACGCCGTCGGCCGCGCTGCGCTCGACCGCGTACGGTTCGACCACGATCTCCACGCCCGCGGCCGGTGTTCCATCGTCGAAGAGAACGCGGCCCGACAGCGACGCGGCCGGTGCCGCGATCCACTCGAGCGGGACGGCCGGATCGGCGATCGACTCGAGGAGCGGACCGGCCTGCGTTCCGGCGCGCGGCGCGACGAGAGCGAAGTCGGAATCGACCAGGCTCACCTGCAGTTTCGCCCCAGCCAACACGGGAGCGACGACTTCGAAAGTGCCGTCCGCGGCCGTCGTTGCCTGCGCCGCGCCACCCCACCTCGCCGCGGCCACGTGCAATCGCCGACCGGCCAGGGCAACGCCATCGACATCGACGAGGCGCCCGCGCAAGGTCGGAGCCTCGGCTGCGGCGACGACCTCCAACTTCGTCCGCGCTCCCCATTTCAGTTCGAGCGGCGGACCGTCGCTGCGGCGCGCTCCGTTGCAATCCAGAAGGGAGGTCGTGTAGGTGCCGGCGGGGAGTTCATCGAGGACGACGGTGCCGTTCTCGGGAACTCGAAAGCGGCGCGCCGCCCGCGGCAGCCTGAAGTGAGCCGACGGCGCTGCCAGTGGACCGGACGCGGGCTCCTTGGGCGAAACCTCGATCCAGGTCGCTGCGCCGCGCAACGCGAGTTCGAGCGAGGCGCGCGCCACCGGCTGCAGCACCACCTCGCAGGCACGTACTTGGCCTTCGAGCGGTCCGTAGCGCCGCGGCAGGTAGCCCGGCGCCGTGACCTCGATCTCAACGGGGGCGAGCGGCACGCCGCTCAGCCGGAACGCCCCCTGCGCATCCGTGCGCGTCGCGATTTCGTCGACGTCACCGCCCCGGTCGGAGCGAACGACCACCCACGCCAACGGCACCACGGCACCGGACGGTGCGCGCACGACGCCTTCGAGCTCTCGGGCAGGGAGCAGGAAGGTCGTCGTGCCGCGTTCCGTCCGGTGCGCAGCGTCCAAGGCAAGCCCGTCGTTCGTCGCGACGTAGCCCGACTTCGTCACGACGCGTCGGAGGGATCCCCCCGGCACGTCGTCGAAGCCGTAGTGGCCGGCGTGGTCGGTCGTCGCCGCGCAGAGCGGAGTGGTCGCGGTCTCTGGATCGCACCACCAGTCGAACAGCTCGACGCGCGCCCCTTCGATCGGGCGTCCGAGCGAGTCGACCACGCGTCCAGTGACGACACTCCGCATCTGCGCCGGCACGTCCGCCGTCGCCAACCTTCGTTCCGTGAACTCCCTCACGTCATCCGGCAGCGCGTCCGCCAATTCCGTCGCGGAAGCGGAGTGCGCCTCCGGGGAATCGTGGTCGACCCCCCGCATCGACCACCAGACGCCCCCAATCATCAGCAGCAACGTCGCCACCAGCGCCAGCGCCGCGCCCGCCACCGTGGTGCCACCCGCGCCGGCGAGCAGCACCAGCCCGTGGCGCCACGTCTCGCGATCGCCGCCATGAGCGGCATCGAGGTGAATGCGCAGTTGCTCGAGCGCGCGACCGAGCTGAGTGCGGACCGTGGCCGGCGGCAGCCCCAGCGTTTGCGCGACCTCCGTCAACGGCAGGCCGTTCAGGAAGTGCAGCGTGATGACCGCGCGGTACTTCTCGTGGAGCGCCGCCACCGCCGCGACGACGCGCTGCTGCAACTCGAACTGCGCGACCGCCGCGGCCAATGCCGCAGGGTCCTCTTCGGGCGCGGCCGCCACCCGTTCGCGACGCAGTCGTCGCTCGTCGGTGCGATGCCACTGATGGACGACGTGGCCGGCCACGCGCCGCAGCCACCCGCCCAGCGCCTTGCCGCCGTAGGGCCGATCGACGACGGCGGCGAGCCACGTCGCCTGCACCACATCGTCGGCCAACGACGGATCGCGGACCAGGCTGCGTGCGAGGCGACGCAGGAACTCGCCATGGGCGAGCAGCTGCTCCCAAGTCGCTGGATCTGGCCGGTCGTCTGGCAAGCGGGCCTCCGCGAGTGCGTACGAGGCTCTATTGCCGCCGAGCGCCCACCTGCTTCACCCGGCGACCAACTTTCTCGGACTCTTGCGCCGTCACTCTCAGACGACCTTGACCTTCCACTTCCCGCGACGGAACAGCAGCCCGGCGACGACGGTGAAGAGCGAGAACGCGGCGAAGATCGCCCAGAAGACGCCGGCCGCCCCCAGCGCGGTGTGGCGGGCCAGGAACCAGGCCAGCGGGATCTCGAAGAGCCAGAAGCAGACGAGGTTGATCCAGGTCGGCGTCCACGGATCGCCGGCGCCGTTGAACGACTGCCCCAGCACCATGCCGAACGCGAAGAAGACGAAGCCGTAGCTGATGGTGCGCAGGCAGTCGATGGCGTGCGCCGCGACCGAAGGGTCGTCGCTGAAGAAGCGCACGATCCACTCCGCGCCGAAGATGAAGCCAAGCCCGACCACGCCGAGGAACGCGAGGTTCCAGCGACCCGCCATCCACACCGACCGCTCGGCGCGCTGCGGGTCCTTGGCGCCCAGGCTCTGCCCCACCATGGTCGCTGCGGCGCTCGCCATCCCCCACGACGGCAGCAGCCCGAAGATCACCACGCGGATGCCGATGGTGTAACCGGCGACCGCGGCCTCGCCGAAGCTGGCCAGCACGCGCACGAGCCCGACCCAGCTCGACGTCTGCACCAGCGACTGCACGACTCCGGTCAACGAGAAGCGCGTCATCGCGCCCAGCACCGCGGGCTGCAGCCGCAGATGGCGCCGCTCGACCCGGAACTGCCCGCCGACGCGACGCAGCATCGCCAGCTGGTAGAGCACGCCGACGCCGCGGCCGATGTTGGTGGCGATCGCAGCCCCTTCGATGCCCAGACGCGGGAATGGCCCCCACCCGAAGATGAGGCACGGGTCGAGCACCAGGTTGATGCCGTTGGCCAGCAGCAGCACGCGCATCGCGATCGCGGCGTCGCCGGCGCCGCGGAAGATCGCGTTCATCACGAAGAGCAGCAGGATGGTCGCGTTGCCGCCGAACATCACGCGCGCGTAGCCGCCCGAACTCGCGATCGTCGAGTCGGGTGTGCCCATGGCGGCGAGCAGCTCGGGCGCGAACCAGCCACCGAGCAGCCCGACCGGCAACGCGATCAGCAGCGCCAGCGCCACTCCTTGCACGGCGGCGGTCGCAGCGGCGTCGCGCTCCTTCTCGCCGATGCGGCGCGCCACCGTCGCCGCAGCCGCCATCGAGACCCCCATCGCCAACGCGTAGAGGATCGACAGCAGCGACTCGGTGGTGCCGACGACGGCGGTGGCGTCGCGGCCGAGCTTCGCGACCCAGAAGATGTCGACGAGCGCGAAGAGCGACTCCATCGACATCTCGACCACCATCGGCACCGCCAGCAGCAGCAGCGCCGGCGCGATCGGTCCGCTGGTGTAGTCGCGCGCCTCGCCCACGAAGGCGGCGCGCAGCGCGCGCGCCGCCGCGCGGAGCCGATTCACGGGCGCAGCCGCCGCGGCGGGCGGCCGTCGCGCGCCGCCAGCAGCCAGTCGAGCGCACCCGAATCGGCGAGCGAATCGGCCAACGCGTCAGGCTTGGCCGCTTCGAGCTCGGCGCGTGCGACCGGGCCGGTGGCCACGGCGAAGGCGTCGAAGCCGTTGGCGCGCGCGGCGGCGATGTCGAGCGTGGTGTCGCCGATGACGATGACACGGCACGAACGCACCGGCGAGCGCACGAGTTCGGCGCCGCGCTCGGCGGCGATCCGGATCAGCTCCGGTCGCTGCTCGTGGTCGTCCGCGAAGCCGCCGAAGGCGAAATGGTTCCAGAGCGCCACGCGATCGAGCTTGCGCTTGGCACCAGCGCGCAGGTTGCCGGTGCCGAGGCCCACGACGATCCCCTCGCACTGCGCAGCCTTCCTCAGCGCCGCCACCACGCCCTCGAGGACGCGGTAGCCGCTGGCGCGTTCGAGTTCGTGGTCGAGCCGCGCGAGGTAGGCGTCGAGCAGCGCCTTGATGGCCGCATCGTCCGCCGGCTTGCCGATCGCTTCGAGTCCGCGGCGCGCGATGGCGCGATCGGTGAGGCCGGCGAGGCTGAAGCCGGCGCAGGCGTCGGCGCGGCCGTGCAGCTGCCCGAACGCGTGATCGAGCGCGCGCCGACCGGTGCCGGAACTCGAGACCAACGTGCCATCGAGATCGAACAAGAGGAGCGTGTGGGGTCGTCGCATGAGGGCGAGCATCGTGGCGAGCGAAGCGGCGAGCTGCAACGGGGACGCGGCGCAGCGTCCCGTCGAAGCGTCGGATCACGGCGCTACGCTGACACCTCCATGCGTCCATCGATCCTCCTCGCGCTCCTGCTGCCGTGTGCCTGCGATCCGCCGGCGCCGCCCGGAGCGCCACAGGGCGGTCCGCCAACGGTGACGCTCCACCCTGCCGCGGAAGTCGCGGCGGAGGCGATCGCCCGCGCGCGCGACCTCGTGGCGGTCCATGCCAAGGCCGATCCGCCGGAGGCGATGGCGCTCCTCATCGCGACGTTCGGCAACGCGCCGGACGACGCCGAAGCCGCGTTCTTGTTGGCGCGCGCCGCGTTCCGTTCCGAAGCGGCGGCCTCCTGCCGCGTTGCCCTCGATGCCTACTTCGCACGGCCCGCCAAGGAACACCCGGAGTGGACCGCCGAGGCGTGGGTGTTGCGCGGCTGGATGCTCGAACGCGAGGGACGCTTCACCGAAGCGCCGCCGCTCTACGCGCGCGCCCTCGAACTGTCGCCGCACTACGCCTACGCGATGTTCCGCACCGCGAATGCGTGGTCGGAGTCGGGCGACGACACCAAGGCGCTCGACTGGGTCGAGCGCGCGCTGCGCGAGCGGCCGGGACTGCTGGAAGGCCACTTCCTGCGCGCGCAGCTGCTGCGACGCGCCGGGCGCACGGTCGAGGCGGAGCAGGCGTCGCGCCTCCACGCGCTGCTGAACGACACCAGCGACAACACCGCCTCGACCCGCGAGTCGGTGCTGCAGAAGCTCTCGGCGCTCGAACAGCTCGAGACGCTGCTGCCCCACTGGTTCGAGGGGCGGTTGAAGCTGACGCAGATGCAGCTCGGCTTCGGTCGCACGGAGCTCGCGCTGACGCGGATGAAGGCGCTGGTCCTCGAGCCGAACGCGCCGCGCGAGGCGTGGCTGCTGCTGATCGATCTGCTGCGCAAGGCGTCGAGCGATGCGCTCGCGCGCCGCGACCTCGAAGCGTTGCTGCGCCAGGCGAAGGCGATCGCGCCCGAGCTGCGTGCCGAGCTGGCGAAGCTGGCCGCCGAGGGGTTCCCGCCATGAGGTGCCACGTTTCGCGCTCGACGTGGCCGCTGGCGCGACTGCTGCCGGTGTTGGCGCTGCTGGCTCGCTGCGGCGACGAACCTGCCGATCGCTCGGCACCGGCCGGCGCACCGCCGCGAGACGCCGCTTCCGCAACGGTGACCGCCTGCTTCCGCGACGTCACCGTGGAGTCGGGGCTCGACTTCGTCCACGAGAACGGCGCGAGCGGCAAGCGTTGGTTCGTCGAGACCAACGGCTCCGGAGCGGCGTGGCTCGACTTCGACGGCGACGGGCACCTCGACCTCTTCCTGGTGCAAGGCGCGGCGCTGCCCGGCTTCACGCCGACGCGGCCGCTGCACGACACGCTGCTGCGCAACGAGGGCGGGCGCTTCGTCGACGCGACGCCCGCGGCGCTGCGCGCCGAGTCGGCCCATGGCATGGCGGCGGCGCCAGCCGACTACGACAACGACGGCGACACCGACCTCTACGTGACCAACTACGGCAAGAACGTGCTTTGGCGCAACGACGGCGGCCGTCTCACCGACGTCACCGAGATCGCGCGGGTCGCCGATGGCGACCGCTACCACAGCTCGTGCGCGTGGGCCGACTTCGACGGGGACGGCGACCTCGACCTCTACGTGGTCGGTTACGTCGACTTCCGCGTCGGCGACGGCAAGACGTGCGGCGAGCTCGCGCGCGGGCCTGACTACGCGAGCTACTGCCATCCCGACATCTACGCCGGGATCGACGACACCCTGTTCCGCAACGATGGCGACGGCACCTTCACCGACGTGTCGGCGACGGCCGGAATGGCGGGCAAGAAAGGCAAGGGACTCGGCGTCGCGGTCGGCGACTTCGACGATGACGGCGACCTCGACCTCTTCGTCGCGAACGACTCCGACGTGAACTTCCTGTGGCGCAACGATGGGGCGCTGCGCTTCACCGACGTCGCATCGCAGCTTGGCGTCGACTTCAACGGCGAGGGGCGCACGCAATCGTGCATGGGCGCCGCATTCGCCGACGTCGACGGCGACCTCGACCTCGACCTCTTCACCTGCAACTTGAGCAACGAGTACAACACGCTCTGGCTGCGCGACGGCGAGCACTATCGCGATCGCAGCTACGCGAGCGGATTGGGCGGCCCCTCGCTGCCATGGGTCGGCTTCGGGACGCTCTTCGCCGACTTCGATGGCGACACCGACCTCGACGTCGCGATCGCCAACGGCCACGTGCTCGACAACGCCGAGAAGCTGCTGCCGGGCATCACCTACCGCCAGCCGGCCCACCTGTACTGGAACGACGGCCGCGGCCGCTTCACCTTGGCGAGCGTCGAAGCCGCGGGCGGCTACTTCGGCGAGCGGCACGTCGGGCGCGGACTCGCCGCCGCCGACTACGACGACGACGGCGACCTCGACTTGCTGTTCACCAACAACGGCGAGGCCGCCCATCTGCTGAGGAACGAACGGGGAAACGTCCGCTCCTGGATCGGCCTCGAGCTGGTGGGCAAGCGTTCGCCGCGCGACCCGCTCGGCGCGGAAGTGCTCATCCAGACGGCCGGAAAGACGCTGCGTCGATCGGTCCGCTGCGGCGAGAGCTACCTCTGTTCGCACGATCGCCGCGTCCTGGTTGGGCTTGGCGAGGACGCCGGTCCCGTGACCGTCGAACTCCGCTGGCCGAGCGGCGGCCGGGAAATCGTGAAGGAACTGCAAACGGGCCGCTACCACCGGATCGAGGAAGCGCCGTGACGCGCCTGAGGAGGCGCGCTTATTCCGCCCGAAAACTGCGTTTCAACGCACCCTTGGACGATGGCATCCAACTGGTACCTTCCTTGCTCACCTCATACGGACTGAGCCCCTGCATCGTGGAGAAACCGCACGTCGATGAGCTGGATCCCACTGCTCCTGGCTGCCGTGCTGCTCGTACTGGCGATCGCCTTCGGCTTCCATTGCCTCGTGTTGCACTGCGACAAAACGCGCGCCATCGAGCCGGTGCGCGACCCCGACAGCGCCACGCGCCGTTCGGCCCCCTGATTCGACGGCTGCTGCCGCTCGTCGCCGCGTCGGCCGCGCTGACGGCGTGCGGCGACTCACCGACTCCAGCTCCGCAACCGTCGGCGGCTCCCGCCGCGGCCTCGACGCCGCCGCTTGCCGCCACGGTGACCGGCGATCGAAACGCCGCGCAGGCCGCGCTCGACCGCGGTCAGCGTCTCTACACCGGTGCCGACCTGCCCGCAGCTCGCGCCGCCTTCGACGAAGCGACGCGCGCGGACCCTTCCTTCGCGTCGGCGTGGTACTGGCTCGGACGGAGCACGGTCCTGTCGAGTGCCGGAATGTCCTATTCGCGCGCGCGTGACGCCTTCCACCGCGCGCTCGAACTCGACCCCCACCAGGTCGAAGCGCACTGGGGGCTCGGCCTCGCGGCGTACGGCCTCGTCGAATACGAGGAAGCGGAGCGCGAGCTGCTGCTCTTCGCGGCCGCGGCCCGCGACACCACACCGCGCGAGATGCGCGGCGAAGCGGAGCACTTCCTCGGCGTGTTGGCGCGACTGCGCGGCGATCACGACGCCGCGCTCGCCCGCCTCGCACGCGCCGCCGAACTCCATCCCCGCTTCCCCGACACGCTCTACGAGCGCGGCCTCACGCTCGAGACGGCGGGGCAACCGGCGCAAGCCGCCGCCGCCTTCGAGGCGACGATCGAGCTCGAGCGCAACCACCTGCCGAGCCACTTCCGGCTCTCGCGCCTCTACCGCGAGCTCGGCCGGGACGCAGACGCGACGCGCGAAGAGAAGATCCACCGAGCGCTGAACCACCTCTACGACAACACCACCGGCCGCGACCTTCGCGAGCCCGAGCGACGGCTTCAATGGTGGGGCGAACTTGCCAACCTCGATCCGAAGAACGAGAAGGCACGCCTCGAGTTCGCGCGCGCGCTCGTCGAACTGAAGCGCGATGCGGAGGCGCGGCTCGCGGTCGATGACCTGCTGCGCGCGCTGCCCGCCACGAACGAAGCGCACCTGCTGGGGATCGAGCTCGCCTGGCGAAACGGCGACCGCGCCGGCGCAGGTGCGCGCGTGAAGGCGTGGCGCGCGGCGGTCGCAAACGCGTCCGCGACGCAGCTGCCGCTGCCGTTGCGCACGCTGTGGGATGCGCCATGAGTCGCGCTCCGCGGCGCTTGCGGTGGTCGCTCGGACTGCTGGCGGCGAGCCTCGCTAGCTGCGACGATCCCGACGACTCGAAGCCGCGGGAGGTGGCGGCGAGCCGCGTCGGGTTCGTCGACGTGACGGCGGCGAGCGGCGTGCGTTTCCACCATGAGAACGGCGCGAACGGCGCGATGTACTTCCCGGAGACCAACGGCGCCGGACTCGGCTGCTTCGACTACGACGGCGATGGCGACCTCGACCTCTACTTCGTCCAGGGCGGTTCGCTCGAAGGCAATACCGGCAGCAGCCCGCCGACGAGCCAGCTGTGGCGCAACGACGGTGGTCTGCACTTCAGCAACGTGACGCGGACGGCGAATTGCGGCGCGGTTCTCTACGGCACCGGAGTGCTGTGCGGCGACTACGACGGCGATGGCTGGCGCGACCTCTTCGTCTACGGGCTCGGCCGCAACACGCTCTTTCGCAATCGCGGCGACGGGACCTTCGAGGACGTCACCGCGAAGGCGGGCGTCGGTGACGAGCGCTACGCCGGCACCGCGCTCTGGGCCGACTTCGACCGCGACGGCGACCTCGACCTCTACGTCGGCAACTACGTGAAATGGACGCTCGCGCTCCATCGCACCTGCGCGCTCCCGCCGGCCGAGAAGTCCTACTGCCATCCCGACGTCTTCGAGGCCGAGCCCGATCTGCTCTACCGCAACAACGGCGACGGCACCTTCACCGACGTGACGTTCCAGGTCGGCGTGGTGCGCCGCGACGGCAAGGCGCTCGGCGCCATCGCGAGCGACGTCGACGACGATGGCGATCTCGACCTCTTCGTGGCCAACGACTCCTCGCCGAACTTCCTCTACCGCAACGAGGGCAAGCCCGGCGAGCTCCGCTTCAGCGACGCCTCCGAGAGCAGCTGCATCTCCTACGACCGCGATGGCCGCACGCAGGGATGCATGGGCTGCGACTTCGCCGACATCGATGGCGACCTCGACTTCGACCTCATCGTCACCAACCTCGCGATGGAGGCGAACGCCCTCTACGTGAACGAAGGCGGTGGCCGTTTCGACGAGCAGGCCTTCGCGCGCGGCATCGGTCGCAGCTCGGTGCTCGACTTCGGCTGGGGCAGCCGCTTCTTCGATTTCGAGGGCGATGGCGACCAGGATCTCGTGGTCCTGAACGGCCACCTGCATGCCGGCGTCGCCACCTACGACGCCTCGCAGAGCTACGCGCAGAAGCCGAAGCTCCTCTTGAACGACGGCAAGGGGCGCTTCACCGCCGCCGGCTCCGAGGCGGGCCCGCTCTTCGCGCAGACGTTCGTCGGGCGCGGGCTCGCGGCGGGCGATCTCGACGGCGATGGCGACCTCGACCTCGCACTCAGCACCAATGGCCACGACGCCGTCATCGCCGAGCGCAGCGGCCACGGCGTCGGCCGCTGGCTGCGGTTGTCGCTCCACGGGCGCGGCAAGAACCGCGACGCGATCGGCGCGCGCGTCGACGTCCATGCGGGAACGCTGCTGCAACGACAAGAGGTCCGCGGCGCCGCCTCCTTCGCCTCGTGGCAGGAGCTGACGCTCCAGTTCGGGCTGGCGGGAGCCGCCGTCGCTGACCGCGTGACCGTGCGCTGGCCCGACGGCACGCGCGAGGAGTTTGGACCGCTCGACGCCGGCCGCGTCCACGACCTCGAAGCGGGGCACGGCCGCGCCGCGGACTAACACGAGCGGGGCGCTATTCGGGCGGCTGGACCAGGAAACGCGCCTCGCGCAGGAAGCACTCGGGCACCGCGCTGCGATCGGAAGAAGCCTCGGGCGCGAGCTGCAGCTCGATGCCCGGATAGTCGATCGGACCGACCGGCGCGGGCGGCGCGAAGCTCCACTCCAGACGCTCGAGCCCGATGCGCCCGGCCACTGCACCGAGCTCCTTCGGCGAAACGCGCTCGCTGATGAGTCGACGGTCGAGCAGGTAGCGCAGCTCGAGCAGCGGCCGCTGTCCGGCAGGCACTTCGCAGCGCACGACGAACTCGGTCGGCAGCGACGGACGACGCAGCACCAGCTCGGCGCACCCATCCGCGGCGAAGCGGCCGTCCTCCCCGACTCCCGACAACACCGAGAGCGGCAGCGGCCCGTAGCCGACCTCGACCTGCGCGGAGACCTGGCTCTCGAGCAGCCGGAACGTCGACTCATCGAAGCCGCCGCGCGACTGGAAGCTCTGCTCGATGGCGTCGGCCCGTTCGATCACTTCGGCTGGGGCCGCCGCCGACGGTGCGAGCAGGCCGCGCCGCGACAGCGCGGCCCACAGCGTGTCGGCGACCTGCGCATGCACGACTCCGGCCGGGCGCGGCGACGGCAACATCACCCGCAACTGCGGATCGAGTTCGAAGGGCGGCGCGTGCACGACAACGTGGCCGAAGCTCTCCGCCGTCTGCGCCACGGCCAGGCTCAGCACGGTCGGGCCGGTCACCAGGACGAACACGGCGCGCTGCTGATCGCGCAGCTCCGTGAAGAGCTGCGTGAAGCGCGCCACGGTCGTCGCGCGGGCGCGAGAACGCGACAGGCCATGCAGCTCCGCCAACGCGGCGCGCGCGTAGCGCAACTGCGCGGCGTCGACGCTCCGCTCGCGCAGCGCCTGCGTGAGGAGATCGAGTCGTTGCTTCATTCGCGCCGTGCCGCGGCCGGTGAGGCCGTCGCGCTGGACGAGGTCCACGAGCGCCGCCTCATGGCTGCGACGCCAGCGGCGCAGCCGAAAGAGTTCCCACGCGTCGACCACGCGCACCGGGCCGAACTGAAACGGCGCCGGACCGGGTTCGTCGTTCTGGATGGTGAACAGCGCGTCGTCAGCCCCGCTCTGCGCCGCGTCGAGCTCGATCACCAGCACATCCGGCCCGGTCGCGTGGCGGGTGACGCTCGGCGGCGGGCCAGCGCTGCCCGCCGGCGCACGCGGCAACTGCAGCGCCGAGCGCACCGCCGCTTCGAGATCGTCGACCGCGAGCGCGACGACGTCGCTGAAGCCGCCGGCGCGCGCACGCCGCTCGAGCCGCTCGGGATATCGCTCCGACAGCGCGAGTCCGGGCGCCGCCGTGAACTTCCCGCCGACGATCAGCAGGGGATGGGCGAGGGGCGACGCGAGCCGCTCGGTCGCCCGAGCGCGCTGGCCATTCGCGTCGGTGGCGTAACGGACCGCACCGCAAAGCGCGTCGCTGCCGGCGTCGCGCCACCGGTCCGGCGAGATCGTCGCGGAAGGCAGCACGATTCGCACCGCCACCTCGGCGACCACGAAGAGCGACAGCAACACGATCACGATCCGCTTCATGAGCGAGACCATAGCCACGCGGCGCCGGCGCGCCCCCCGCGGTGCCGCCTCGTAGAGTGCCCGAACTGGTCAACCACTGAGACTCGCTCGAAGAGGATCCGTCGATGCACGACGCCGCACTTCGATTCGCCTTGCTCTGCTGCTGCGCGACCGCGTCGGCGGCGACCTTGCAGGAGGCCTCCGCGCCGACGCCCGAGCCAACGCCCGCGCCGGCACCCGCCGTCGCGCCAACGCCCGCCGGCGGCATCGAAGCCCCCTGGAGCAGCGCGCTCTTCGACGACCTCTCGTGGCGTGCCCTTGGGCCCGTGAACATGGGCGGCCGCATCACCGACCTCGCCGTCGACCCACGGCGCAGCAGCACCTTCTTCGTCGCCACCGCGAGCGGCGGGCTCTTCAAGACCGAGAACGCCGGCACCCACTTCGCCGCCGTCTTCGAGAGCGGGCCGACCGCCTCGATCGGCGATGTCGCCATCGCGCCCTCCGATTCGGCGATCGTGTGGCTCGGCACCGGCGAAGCCAATCCGCGCAACTCGGTGATCCCCGGCGCTGGCGTCTTCAAGTCGATCGATGGCGGCAAGAGCTTCACGTTCATGGGGCTCGCCGACAGCCGCGCCATCGGCCGCATCGCGATCCACCCCACCGACCCGAATCTCCTCTTCGTCGCCGCCGTCGGCCACACGTGGGGCGACAACGACGAGCGCGGCCTCTACCGCACGCAGGACGGCGGCGCCACCTGGCAGCGTGTCCTCTTCGTCGACGCGGCGACCGGTTGCATCGACGTCGCCATCGATCCGCAGGAGCCGGCGATCGTCCACGCGGCGACGTGGCAGCGGCGACGCGACGAGTTCGACGACGGCGACCCGGCCGTGCAGTTCGGGCCGGGCGGGGCGATCTGGCGTTCGATCGATGGTGGCGCCACCTTCACACGCTCGAGCGCCGGACTGCCGACGGTGGCGCTCGGCCGCGTCGGGTTCGACCTCTTCGCCGCCGATTCGCGCATCGTCTTCGCCACCGTGCAGAGCGAGCTGACGGGCAAGACCGCGCCCGGCCAGTCGCCGGACGATTCGGGGCCGGCGTGGCTCGGCGTGCGCGGCGAAAGCAGCGCCGATGGCTACGTGCTGAGCGAATCGATCGAGGGCGGGCCGGCGGCAGCGGCGGGCATCGCCAAGGGCGACACGCTCCTGCGCATCGGCGACTCCGCGATCCACACGTTCGAGGAGCTGCGCACGCTGCTCGACGTGCGCACGGCGGGCGAGGAGGTCGACGTCGTCGTGCGCCGCGAAGGCAACGAGCAGACCTTCAAGGTCAAGTTCGGGCGTCGGCCCGGCACCAGCGGCGACTTCGGCGGCGAGCAAGGCGGACAGTCGGCGAACGCGCAGGAGCGGCAAGGCGCACGCGGTTTCGAGACGGGCGGCTTGTTCCGCAGCGAGGATCGCGGCGCGACGTGGCAGCGCATCAACAGCCTCAATCCGCGGCCCTTCTATTACAGCCAGGTGCGCGTCGACCCGCGCGACGCCAAGCGACTGTGGGTCCTGGGCATCTCGCTGCACGTGTCGCGTGATGGCGGCATCACCTTCGACGCGCAAGGCGCCAGCGACGCCCACCCCGACCACCACGCGCTGTGGATCGATCCGAACGACGGCGACCATCTGCTGCTCGGCAACGATGGCGGCCTCTACGCGAGCTTCGACGCGGGCAGACATTGGGAGATGAACGAGAAGCTGCCGATCGGCCAGTTCTACAGCGTCGCGGTCGGCATGGACCGCCCCTACACGGTGGCGGGCGGCCTGCAGGACAACGGCAGCTGGGTCGGACCGAGCGCGACTCGACGCCGACAAGGCATTCCCGGCGACGCCTGGATCTACGCGAACGGCGGCGACGGTTTCCAGTGCGCCATCGACCCCGACGATGCGACCCTCGTCTACTCCGAAAGCCAGAACGGCGCGCTCGCCCGCTTCGACCTCGACAGCGGCACGCGCGCGGACATCCGCCCGCCGGGCAAGCGCTTCTGCTGGAACACGCCGTTCCTGCTGTCGCCGCACAACTCGCGCACGCTCTGGTGCGGCGGCGAGCAGCTCTTCAAGTCGGTGAATCGCGGCGATGACTGGACCAGCGTGAGCCCCGAGCTGTCGCGCACGGCGCGCGGCAGCGCGACTGCGATCGCCGAATCGCCGCGCTTCGCCGATGTCGTCGCGGTGGGCACCGACGACGGCGCGCTGTGGCTGACGCGCGACGGCGGTCGCACCTGGGAGAGCCTCGCCGAGCGGCTGCCCGACCTCCCCGGCCCGCGCTACGTCGCCGATCTGCTCTTCTCGAGCCACGACAAGGAGACGCTCTTCGTCGCCCTGGATGGTCGCCGCAGCGACGACTGCGCGCCGTGGCTCTATCGCAGCCGCGACTTCGGCCGCACCTTCACGCGCATCGGCACCGGGCTGCCGGCTCAGAACCTCCACGCGCTGGCGCAGTCGCCGCGGCGCCGCGGCATCCTCTTCGCCGGCAGCTCGGTCGGCTGCCACTACTCGATCGACGACGGCGACACCTTCGTCGCGCTCGACGGGGCGCTCCCCACCGTTCCCGTCTTCGACCTCGTCGTCCATCCGCGCGAGCGGGAGCTCGTCGCCGCCACGCACGGCCGCGGCCTCTGGATCGCCGACATCACGCCGCTCGAGCAGCTGAACAAGGACGTGGTGGCCTCCGAGCTCGAACTGCTCGAGCCGCGCACGGTGACGCTCGCCCCGCGACTGCCCGGCTCGAACTCCTATGCGGCGCCGCGCTTCCACGGCCAGAACCCGCGCGACGGCGTCGAGTTCTGGTGGTGGCGCCGCCACGGCAGCGAGGCCAACGTCGCGCTCGCCGTGAAGAACGTCAGCGGCGCCATCGTCGCGCGCCTCACGGGCCCGGGCAGCGCCGGCCTGCAGGTCGTGCGCTGGAACCTGGCGCTCGACGTCGACGCGCCCGGAATGCCGTCCATGCGCGACCAACGGCTGAAGCCCGGCGACTACCTCGTCACGATCGAAGCGGGCGAGAGCAGCGACAGCACCACGTTCCACGTCGAGGATGGCAGCGCGATCGAGCCGGCCGCGACGACCGGTGGACGCGACGTGCGATGAGCCGCCCCTTCCGCGCGGTCGTCTTCGACCTCGACGGCACGCTGGCCGACACGCTGGCCACCATCGCCGGCGTGGCGAACTTCGCGCTGCGCGAGCTCGGCCTGCCGACCCACCCGCTGCCCGCTTTCAACCGTTTCGTCGGCGACGGCATCGCGAAGCTGGCGGAGCGGGTGTTGCCGCGCGGCCATGAGGCGCGACTGCCCGAGCTGCTGGCCGTCATGCGCGCGCGATACGCGACGCACGTGCTCGACTCCGCGCGCCTCTACGACGGCATCGAGGAGTTGCTCGCGGCGCTGGCGCAGCGCGGCGCGCCGCTCGGCGTGCTGTCGAACAAGCCCGACGCGCTGACGCTGCAGACGGTGGCGGGGCTCGGAATCGCCGGCCGCTTCACTGCGATCCGTGGACAGCGCGAGGGCTGCCCGCCGAAACCCGATCCGACTGCCGCGCTCGAAATGGCGGCGCAGTTCGGGTGCTCGCCGACAGAGGTGCTCTACGTCGGCGACACCGGCACCGACATGGAGACGGCGCGGCGCGCGGGCTTCGTTCCTCTCGGCGTCCTGTGGGGCTTTCGCGAGCAGGCCGAGCTCGAAGCGAGCGGCGCGCGCTTCCTTGCGGCTCACCCGCGCGAGGTGCTGGCGCGCTTCGACGCCGGTGGCTAGCGAGTCGGCCGATGGGCTACCCGAGCGAGATCCCCAACGCGATCCCATCGCAGCGCGAGCCGCCGACGCGCGGCGCGCTCGAGAGGCTGCTCGATCTGCTGCTCGCGCCGTGGCGCGCGTGGCGCCGCTCGCGCCGCCGCCACCGCGCCGATGCGCCGGAGCAGTTCGGCCAAGGCGTCGACCCGCGCCTCCCGCCGCTCACCGCCAAGGACCGCGCGAAGTTCGATGTCGACGCGCTGGCGCAGGAACTCGAGCGGCGGAGCTGACGGGCGGCGCCGTCGCAGGGCGTAACGGCAAGGCGGTGACGCCGGTGCGGTGCGGCGGCGGCCGCGAAACTCAGCGGAACTCGATCGTCTCGGGCACGCTGAAGAGCACGCCGCGGCCAGTCGGCTTTTGGCAGAGGCCCTGCACCTCGATGGTGAGGCCCGTCAGCGAGCTGTCGGCGACATCGCCGTAGGTGAGCTCACCGAAGCTGTCGAGCGCCGCGAAGGCGACCGGCTGGAAGAGCGGCACGCCGTCGACGGAGACCACCGCGATCAGCCCCAGCACGCCGGGCGCGCCGCCGGTGA
>JANNXA010000045.1:0-104874 GCA_031409275.1 Planctomycetota bacterium | reverse complement strand
GCTACAAGAACCCCGGCGCCGAGACGGTGTGGAAGGGCCTCGAACGCCTGACCGACATCACGACGGCCTACCGGCTCTTCCTCTCCTCGGCGTAGGGCGCAGTGTCCAGCGGGGGGACTTGTGGGGCAGGATCAGCGGGGGCACGGCGGCACAGCTCGACGGGGATCTGCGCGGTGCCGGTGCCCAGATCGAGGATCACCCCGTGCACCGGCCCCTCGGCGAGGAAGTCGGCGGCGAACCGCGCGTTCACGGCGGCGTGGTCCATCGAGTCGTAGTCGCGCGCCTCCGCTTCGCTGTCCATCACCTCGGGTTCGAGCACCCGCGTCAGCATCATCGACTCCCTGGTGTCCTGATCCCGACGATCGCTGGTGGGCCGACGAAGGGGTCGGCATGCGCCGCTTGCATCACCGTTGCGCGAAGAGGGCGATTCCAGCCACCACCGCCAGGATCGCCACGACGAGCAGAGCGATCTTCGCCGCGCTCCACGGACGCTCGCCCTGCACCTCGCCGGTGGCAGCGTTCACCACGATGCGGTAGCTCTTCTCGTGCCAACGGTAGCTCGTCATCCAGACGGGCAGCAGGAGGTGCTTGTAGGAGAGCGCCGACCAGCCGGTCTGGAGCGAGAGCACGCGCTGCACGTCGCCGCCGATGCGTTGACGCACGTCCTGTTCGATCGCCGCTTCCATGCGCCCCTTCGCCTGCTTGAAGCAGTCGCCGAGCGGTCGCTCGTAGGTGCGCGCGAGGAAGCCGGCGAGGAACTCCGGCCGGTACGACTTGCACTGCGCCAAAGGCCACGGCTCGAGCGCCGAGAGCTGCTTCTCGGGCAGGCCGCTGCCGGCGCATTCGAGCGTGTCGTCGAAGAAGCGGCGGAAGCTGCCGGCGGCGGGGCGCCAGCGCGTGTGGCGGACGGTGCGGCGGTTCTTGCCGCTGCCGACGGTGACGTAGTAGTGGTCGCCACGCATGCCGGCGTAGGAGTTGGCGGTCAGCGCGTCGAAAGTGAAGAACGGCAGATAGACGCCCTGGAACGCCGCGGCGATCCCCTGCTTCTTCAGTGGTCCGGGCAGGAACCAACGCGACGCGGTCCACTGCGCGAGCTCGCCCTTCGCCTTGCCGGTGTCGATCTGGAACGGCACGACGCCGTCGACCGCGAGCCGCTGGGTCGCCTCGTGCACGCCGTCGCGCTGGATCGGCTGGCCGCAGTAAGGGCAGTGCGTCGCCGTGAGTGCGCCGCTGAACTGCACTTCCGCGCCGCACGCAGCGCATCGCACCTCATGCAGGTCGCTCGTCTTGGCAACTTCGGCACGTCGCGTCGCCGACTTCTCGAGCGCCGCCGCAAGGTCGTTCTCGTGCACCTTGGCGTCGCCGCCCTCGATCGCGGCGACGTAGCCGCAGAACGGGCACTTCTGCGCCTGCGCCTTCGGATCGAAGGTGAGGTCGGCACCGCAGCCCAGGCACGGGAAGCTGCGGCCCTGCGCGCGGCGCGTGGCCTCATCCTCCGCCGGCAGCGGCGGTGGAGCGAGCAGCGTGCCTTCGATTTCGTCGTCGGCCGGCGGCGGAGCGTCGAGCGGCGCCATCGTGCGTTCGACCCTCAGCGGGCCGGCGGAGGTGGCGGCACCATCGAGAAGCGCGCCGCCAGCGACGGCAAGGTCGCCGCCGCCGCCCAGCCGGCCATGCCCGCCGACCAGACCAGCGTCTCGCCGCGCACTCGCCCGGCGGCGATCGCCTCGTCGAGTTGCGCGGAACTCCACGGTCCTTGAGTGACGCCGGCGTCGGCCACATGCCAGGCCGCGGGCGGCGGTGGCGGCGCCGGTGGCGCTCCGGCGGAGGGCGCCATGCCGCGCGCCATCTGCTGCGCCAGTGCGAAGCCCATCCCGAGCCCCATGCCGTCGCCGGCCGCTCCGCCCGACGTCGCGATGGCCGGCATGCTCTTGCCGACCTGGTACTGCTGGAAGCGGTTCAGGTCGCCGATCACGCCCATCGAGGTGCGTGCATCGAGTGCCTTCTCGACCTCCTCCGGGAAGGAGATGTTCACGATGGCGAGTTGCGGCAGATCGAGGCCGTACTCGTTGTCGATCTTGGCGACGACGTCCTTGCGCAGCTGGTCGGAGAGCTGCTGGTAGCTGCGCGCGAGGTCGAGCGCGGCGATCTGGCTCGTCGCCAACCGTTCGGCGAAGGCGGTGCCGATGGTCGAGCGCAACAGCGTCTCGAGCTCGTCGGTCTCGAAGACGCCATCGGTGCCGACCAGCTCCTTCAGCAGGACGCGCGGATCGGCGGCCTTCAGCGAGTAGGTCCCGAACGCGCGCAGCCGGATCGGGCCGAAATCGGGGTCGCGCAGCATGATCGGGTTGGGCGTGCCCCACTTGAGGTCGGTCACCTGGCGCGTGGAGACGAAGTAGACCTCCGACTTGAAGGGGCTGTCGAAGCCGTGCTTCCAGCCCGCGAGCGTCGAGAGGATCGGCAGGTTGCGCGTGGTGAGCTCGAACTGGCCGGGCTCGAAGACGTCCGCGATGCGCCCCTGGGTGACGAAGACCGCCACCTGGCCCGGCCGCACGATCAGCTGTGCGCCGTTCTTGATCTCGTTCTGGTAACGGGGGAAGCGCCAGACCAGCGTGTGTCGCGAGTCGTCGATCCATTCGATGATGTCGATCAGCTCGCCGCGCAGCTTCGAGAACAGGCCCATGACAGCTCCGAGGAGTGGGACGAGCGCCGCGCGAGGCGGCGGACGAAGTCGCGCGGCATCGTAGCGCGCCGTCGCGCGACGGGCCGAGCGCGCGGCGCACCTACCGGACGGCGGACGAAAAAGATCGGGCCGGAGACCGTGAGGCCTCCGGCCCGTTCCGCGAACCATTCACGCCGCGCTGGCGTCGTCGCCGCGCGGCGCCGGAAACTCACCCACTCTCAGAGCGCCTAACAGAAGGTCCGCTGCGTTCGACCGGCTGCGTCCACCCAGGACTTCGTCGACCTCCATCGGCGACTCTTCAGAGTCGCCTGTTTCGGCCTCCTCGTCCTGCGCGGCCTCGCTCGGTCTCGGCGCGACGCGTCCATTCTGTGAGGCGCTCTCAGCCGTCGAGCGCGCCCTGCAACTCGCCGGCGATGACGGCCGGCGCATCGGTCACGGTCGGCATCGGGCCGTTGTCCGGCGTGACGAAGCTCGAACCGTCCGGCAGCGCGAGGATCGCCGCTCCGCCGAGGTTGAGCTGCGGCGCGCCGCCTGGATCGAGGACGAGGCTCTGCTCGACCTCGACCGCCTTCACCACGTACTCGGTGCCGGTCGGGCCGAGCAGGATGCCGTCCACGAGGTTGGCGAGCGGGTACCAACGGTCCGCCACCGTGTCGCCATCGAGGTCGACGCCGTCGTACGGAATCCCCTGCAGCTCGCCGGGGCCACCGTACTGGAGCACGAAGGTGACGTTGTCGTAGGCGTCGTCGTCGTTGCGGTCGTTCGCCTGCGAGTGGACATACGCGAACTGCAGCGGCGCATCGAAGCTCACCGCGTTGCCATCGCCGTCGAGCGCTCCGACGTAGTGGTTCCACGGGTTGTTCCCGGTCTCCCACACGAAGAACTCGGGCACGTCGAGGATGTCGAAGACCGAGCTGTAGCCGGAGGTCGACTGGACCAGCGGGCCGCTGCGCATGCCCCACGTGTAGGGGCCGCTGTCGACGGTCGCGCCGTCAGCCAGCCCCGCGACGCCGTCCGAGAGACCATCGGCATCAGCGTCGTAGTGCAACGTCATCGTGGCGCGATCCATGAAGTAGGAGATCGGCGTCGCCGGATCGGTGGCGTCGGCGAAGAAGACGTCGCCCGTCTCGGCATCGACGGTCGCGATCTCCGGCTTCAGGCACTGCAGCAGGCCGGAGAGGCTCGCGGTCGAGTTGCCGCCGAACAGCGCGTCGTCGGGACCGACGAAGCTCTGCGCGAACGCCGTCACGAAGGTGTCGCCGTCCTTGTAGAAGACCGGTCCGCCGAGCGTCGCCGAGTAGAAGTTGACGAAGCCCAGTGCCGCGGTGTCGATCGCGACCGGCGATCCGAGGTCGACGAAGGCGTTGCTGTCTGGGTCGAACTGCGCGACCTTCAGGAACTGGCCGCTCGAGTACTCGACTCGGTACCTCGCTGGCGGGTTCATCGGGTCGAACTCGACGAACTCGAAGGTGGTGGCGCCGAGCTCGTTCAAGTTGACGGTGTCGCGCAGGAAGCGCGAGAGGCGTCCGTTGGCCACCACCAGCGAGTAGGCGGTCGTCGAATCGTCGCCGAACTCGACCTTCTCGATCACGTCACCCGATTGGAACTCGGTGTTGGAGGGCGTCCAGATGCCCCAATAGCCGATGTAGCCGTAGTCACCGTCCAGCGTCCGGAACGGGAAGCCGCTGTTCAGCTCGACGCGCTTGCCCGCATCGGGGCCGCTCGCTTCGTAGAGGTTGTAGCGCCACGCGCGCTCGTCGAAGTCGGCGCGCGAGTAGGCGAGCTCGGCGCCGCCATCCTTCTGGCGCAGGAGGTGCGTCTCGTCGAAGGCGACCAGGTACTCCTCGTCGATGATTCCCGAGTCGCCGCCGGGCGGGAAGTTGGAGCGCGACTGCGTACGGATCCGGGCGACGCCCGAGCTGCGGTCGGAGGTCATGTTGACCGCGGCCTGCACGGCCTGCGCGAACTCGAACTGCGCCGGAGCGACGGTGACGTCGCCTTCGTGCTCGAAGAACTCGAAGCCGATGAAACCCGGCAGCGTGTCGATGGTGCGCAGCACGCCGTACATCTGCGGGTTGTCGAGGTCGGGCGCGATTTCATCCACGCCGACGAAGTCGAGCTTGAAGCGGCCGAACGGGCTGTCGTCGGTGACGCCGGCGTTGATCCGCAGCTTGCCGCGGATCGTCTGGTCGCCGCCCGGAACCCAGAAGCGGACGAGCTGGGCCGCGGTGGCGCTGCTGCGCCGGCTGTTCACGACCCAGTTGTTCAGCTGCGCGGCGCCGCCGCTCGACTGGCCGTCGGAATCGTCGCCGTCACCCATGCCGCACGCTTCTTCGTCGACCTGGGCGATGTAGTCGCCGCGATTGACCATCGCGTTGTAGCGCGTCTGCTTCAGCAGGCAGAGGATGCCGTTCACGGTGCTGATCGGCTGCGTGGAGGGGTCGTAGACGTTCTTCGTGATGCCGTCCGCGAAGTAGTCGGCGTCGGCCGGGAAGTCGGCGACGTCGAGGGCGTGCAGCGAAGCGCCGCCGCCGTCATCGGAAGGCGTCACCACCGAGAGCTGGCTCGGCGCCGAGAGGCCGCTGACCGGGCCACCGTCGCCGCCACCGCCGCCGCCGCCGCATCCGGCTGCCAGCAGCGCCGTGGCCCCCGCCGCACAGACGCGTGCTCCCCCGAGCGCGCGTCCTTTCAGATCGACTCGCATCGTTTCTGGCTCCGAATGGGCGACGCCGTCACGAGCCACTTCGTCTCGTCAGGATGTCGCCGATGTGGAGCCTTCGATCGGTTCGCATCGCGTTCAAGCCGTTGCCCGTCGCTCGCCACTTCTTTTCTGGAGTGGGAGTCGGCGCGGCCGAGTCGCGCCGACGCGCAGAACATTCCGGCGGTTGCGCCACGCAGACCGCTGCGTGTCGGGCGAGGCGTCCCGTTCAGAGCGTGAGATGGAATCCCGGACCGAGCGCGACGAAGCTCCGCGCCCGCATGGCAACGCGCGCCGACGAGGCGCAACGCCGCGAGTCGGGCGACGGGAGGGATTCCTTCTCAGGCTCTCAGTGGGTCGTGGCACCGGTGCTGGCGGCGGCCGCCTGCTGCTGCGCGGCGACGACCTGCGGAACCGGATCGGCGCCGGAGTTCATCGCCGTGCGCGTTGTCGCGAGGCACAGCGCCCCTTGCCCAAGGCCCTTCAGCTCGTTGTGCCATGCGATCGCGCCGCTCTCCGGGTCGAGCGCAAAGCAGTGGCCGCCGCTCGCGGCGAAGAGCCAGCCGTTCTCGAACAGGAGCGTGACGATCGAGAAGCCGGTGTCGGGAAGGCTCGTGCGCCACAGCTCCTTGCCCGTGGCTTGCTCGAGCGCGGCGACGTAGCCGTGCGTGCCGATGAACAAGCGCTGCTCGAGCGGCGTTGCGGGGCTCATCGCGGCAGGCCCGCGACGATCTGCGCGACGACGTTGGGGTCGGCGAGCGTCGTCGTGTCGCCGAGGTCGCCGGTCTCGCCGCGCGCGATCTTGCGCAGGAGGCGGCGCATGATCTTGCCGCTGCGGGTCTTGGGCAGTCCCGGCACGAAGTGGATGCGATCGGGCGTCGCGATCGGCCCGATCTCGCGGCGCACCGCTTCCTTCAGCGCTTGCCCGAGCGCGTCGTCGCCCTGCTGGCCCGACTTCAAGATCACGAAGGCGTAGATCCCCTCGCCCCTGAGCTCGTGCGGGAAGCCGACCACCGCCGCTTCGGCGACGGCGCCGTGGGTCAGCAGCGCGCTCTCGAGTTCCGCGGTGCCGAGTCGATGGCCGCTGACGTTCAGCACGTCGTCGACGCGCCCGGTGATCCACCAGTAACCGTCGAGGTCGCGGCGCGCGCCGTCGCCGGTGAAGTACTTGCCAGGGAAGCGCTTGAAGTAGGTTTCGACGAAGCGCGCGTGGTCACCCCATACGGTGCGCATCATTCCCGGCCACGGCGCGACCAGGCAGAGGTTGCCGGCCACTTCGCCATCGCCGCGGACCTCCTTGCCATCGTCATCGACCAACAGCGGCCGCACTCCCGGCAGCGGCAGCGTCGCCGAGCCCGGCTTCTGCGCGACGGCGCCCGGCAGCGGCGCGATCAGGATGCCGCCGGTTTCGGTCTGCCACCACGTGTCGACGATCGGGCAGCGGCTGTCACCGACCACGCGGTGGTACCAGCGCCACACTTCGGGGTTGATCGGCTCGCCGACCGTGCCGAGCAATCGCAGCGACTTGCGACTGCGCGACTGCACCGGCGCTTCACCCTGCTGCATCAGCGCCCGCAGCGCGGTGGGGGCCGTGTAGAAGACCGACACCGCGTGCTTGTCGACGACGTCCCAGAAGCGTCCGAAGTCGGGGTGATGCGGCACGCCTTCGTAGAGCAGCGTGGTCGCGCGGTTGGCCAGAGGTCCGTAGACGATGTAGCTGTGGCCGGTGATCCAGCCGATGTCGGCGGTGCACCAGTAGACGTCGCCGGGGCGGTGGTCGAAGACGATCTCGTGGGTGTAGCTCGCGTAGACGAGGTAGCCGCCGGTGGTATGCAGCACTCCCTTCGGCTTCCCGGTCGATCCCGACGTGTAGAGGATGAAGAGCGGGTCTTCGGCGTCCATCGGCTCGCACGGACAATCGTCCGAGATCGCGGCATCCTTCAGCTCTTCATCGAGCCAGAAGTCGCGCCCATCCTGCGTCGGCACCCACTTGCCGGTGTGCTGCTTGACCAGCACGCGCGTGAGCGTCGGGCATTCGGCGACGGCCTCGTCAGCGATGCGCTTCAGGGCGATCGCCTTGCCGCCGCGCATTCCCTCGTCGGCGGTGATCAGCAGCCTGGCACCGGCGTCCTGGATGCGGTCGCGCAGCGCGTGCGCCGAGAAGCCGCCGAAGACGACCGAGTGGACCGCGCCGATGCGGGCGCACGCCAGCAGCGCGATGGCGAGCTCGGGGATCATCGGCAGGTAGATGCAGACGCGATCGCCCTTCGCCACTCCGTGTTTCTTCAGGACGTTGGCGAAGCGGCTGACGCGGCGCTTGAGCTCGCCGTAGGTGATGCGAGCGTCGCGGGTTGGGTCGTCGCCCTCCCAGACGATCGCGACTTGGTTCCCGAAGCCGGCGTCGACGTGGCGATCGACGCAGTTGAAGCAGGCGTTCAGCTTGCCGCCCTCGAACCAGCGGAAGCGAGCCGTGGTGAAGTCGGCCTCGCTCACCTTGCTCCAGCGCTGGAACCAGTGGAGCCGCTCGGCCTGCCGCGCCCAGAAGGTGTCGGGACTGGTGACCGACTCGGCGTAGAGCTGGCGCAGCTTCTCCAGGCTGCCGACGCGGGCGTTCGCGGCGAAGGCCGGCGGCGGTGGAAAGAGGTCGCCGGCCGATGCGGAGGGGCTGGACAAGAGGTCGCTCCGGAGGAGAGGGGCACCGCCGTGCGCGGCGCCGGCGGCGGACGGGGGATTATGCGGGGCGAAACGGCGCGCTCAATCGTCACGGTGCTATGAAACGTCGCGTGGTGCGGCTCTTCGTTCCAAGCGGTGAGAAGGAGGTCAGTCGATGACAGCCATCCAGCATCGCGGACTCGGGACGTGCGGGCTACTGATCGCGGTTGGCACCGCGACGGCGCCCGCGCAGGAACTGCGCCTCGCGAGTGCGATGCCCGATGGAACCCAGGTGGACGAATCACCTTGGGACGTCGTGATCTCGGGGGACGGCGATGTCGTCGCCTTCGCGGTCGCCAACTACGCTTTCTTGCCGGGGCCCAACGGCGCGACCCACATCTACTTGAAGGTTCGCTCGACGGGGGCGATCGAGGACCCCGTCGTGACCACGGCGGGAGCGGTCAGCCTTGCCTCCGCGGTGCTGGGCGAGCTCTCGGGCGATGGCCGCTACCTGGCCTTCTCGTCCGATGCGAACGATCTGGTTCCAGGCGACACGAACGGACAGTACGACCTCTTCGTGCGTGACCGGACCGGCGCCGTCACGACGCGCGCCAGCGTCTCGACGGCCGGCGTCGAGGGGAACGGCTCCTCCAGCTCCGGGCGGATCTCCTCCGATGGGCGCTACGTCGCGTTCAACAGCGACGCGACCAACCTCGTGGCGGGCGACGGCAATGGCATGCTCGACGTGTTCCTGCGCGACACGCAGGCGCTGACCACGGAGCGAATCTCCGTCGGGATCGGCGGAGTCGATGCGAACGGCTTCAGCTTCGCGTACGACGTCAGCAACGACGGCCGCTACGTGCTCTTCGTCAGCGACGCGAGCAACCTGGTGGCCGGCGACACGAACGGCGCCTACGACCTCTTCCTCTACGATCGGACGCTCGCCACGACCGAGCTGATCACGCTCTCGTCCGGCGGCGTCCAGTCGAACGGCACGTCCATCATCGGCGCGAGCATGACCGCCGACGCCGGCTTGATCGTCTTCGACTCCGCCGCGACGAATCTCGTGAGCGGAGACACCAACAAGAAGTACGACATCTTCGTGCGCGACCGCAACGCCGGGACGACCACGCGCATCAATCGCGGCACCAACGGCGAGACGAACGGCGACAGCTGGGACCCGACGATTTCCGTGGACGGTCTCGCCATCGCTTTCGAGTCGCGCGCCAAGAACCTCTCGCTGCTCGACCCCAACGGCCACGCCGACATCTACCTCTACGACGTTCCGACCGGCACGACGACCCTGGTCAGCCTGAGCTGCGACGGCGTCGTCGCCGACATCGAGTGCTACCGCGCGCGCCTCTCCGACGACGGCCTCGTCGTCGCCTTCCTTGGCGGCGCGACCAACCTCGATCCGGCCGACGGCAACGGAGTCCGCGACGCCTTCAGTTCCGACTTCACGAACTGCCCGATCGCGTCGTGGAGCAAGTACGGCAGCGGCTGGGCCGGGACCAACGGCGTGCCGACCATCAAGTTGAACAGCGATCCCGACCTCGGCAGCGACATCGACCTCGTGATCGGCAACTCGCTCGGCGCGCCGACGCTCGGCGTGGTCTTGTATGGCATCACGCAGATCTCGGTGCCGACGTCGCTCGGCGGCACGCTGCTGGTCGACCCGATCGGGTCGTTCAGCCTGACGGTGGCCAGGAACGGCTCGACCATCACCGAGACGGTGCCCTACGACTGCACGCTCGCCGGTTACACGCTCAACGTGCAGGTGCTCGAAGTCGACCCCGGCGCCACGAAAGGCGTCTCGTTCACGAAGGGTCTCGCGCTGATCGTCGGGCGCTGATCGTCGTGGGCGACGCGGTCAGCCCGCTCGTCTGGCGCCATTCGCGGGATCTTCGGGGTGGCGGTTGCCTTGCGAGGCGGCCGCCACCAGCAACACCACCAACCCCAGCGCCGCGACCATCAGCGCGGCGTTGCCCGCCATGTAGATCCCGTGCCACTTCATGAAGTCGGCGCGCTCCGGCGTGACTGGGACGCGCGGCACGAAGTCGATGGCGCGGCCCGACTCGATCATCTTCGGGACCAGCGGCGCCAGCGCGATCGCGACGACCGCCACCAGCGCCAGCAGGGCACGCACCACCTTGCCGCGCCGCTGCCCCTTGACCGCCCCGAAGGCGAGCGCGAAGGCGAGCAGCGCCGCGACGACCTGCGTCGGCCCCATGAACGCGAAGAGCGCGCGGTTGCTCTCCGAGGCGAAGTAGCGCGAGAACATCTCGCGCGACTGATCGCCCTCGATCTGCGTCATCGCCAGCACTTCAGCGGTGCGCGGTGTCTTCGCCGGATCGGAGATGGCGAAGTTCTTCGTCGCCACCCAGAAGCTCAACGCCAACGCGCCGAGCAGGAACGCGAGCGCCGCCGCCGCGGCCGCGAGACGAGTGGCGCGGCTCAACTGCCGACCTCGAACTGGACGCCCTGCGCGAGCGGCAGCGACGTGCCGAAGTTGATGGTGCAGGTCTGGCGGCGCATGTAAGCCTTCCACGAGTCGCTGCCCGCTTCGCGTCCGCCGCCCGTCTCCTTCTCCCCGCCGAACGCGCCACCGATCTCGGCGCCGCTGGTGCCGATGTTGACGTTCGCGATGCCGCAGTCGCTGCCGGCAGCAGAGAGGAAGCGCTCGGCGTGGCGCAGGTTCAGCGTGAAGATCGCCGAGGAGAGCCCCTGCGGCACCGCGTTGTTGCAGCGGATCGCCTCCTCCACGTCGGCGACCTCGATCAGGTAGGTGATCGGCGCGAAGACCTCGTGCTGGAGCTGCGGCAGGTCGTGGCGCGCACGCACCAGCGTCGGCGCCACGAAGCAGCCCGACTCGAAGCCCGGGCCCGCCAGCACCTTCGCGCCGCAGAGCACTTCACCCCCTTGCGCGCGGATCTGCGCCAACGCCTGCTCGTAGCCCGTCACCGCCGCGCGATCGATCAGCGGTCCGACCAGCGTCCCGGTCACCTGCGGATCGCCGAGCTTGAAGGTGGCGTACGCCTTCACGAGTCGCGCAGTGAGCGCCGCCGCAATCCCCTTCTGCAGGTAGACGCGGCGGGTCGTCGTGCAGCGCTGGCCAGCCGTGCCGACCGCGCCGAAGGCGATGGCGCGCAACGCGAGGTCGAGGTCGGCGTCGTCGAGCACCACGATCGCGTTGTTGCCGCCGAGTTCGAGCAGCGTGCGCCCGAAGCGGCGAGCGACGCGCTCCCCGACGATGCGGCCCATCGCGCAGCTGCCCGTCGCCGAGACGAGCGGCACGCGCCGATCGTCGAGCATCGGCTCGCCGACGTCGGCCACTTCGCCGACCAGCAGGCTCATGACGTCGGGATGGCCGTGGCGCGCCAGCACCTCGCTCGCGATCTGCTGCACGGCGATGGCGGTGAGCGGAGTCTTGGGCGACGGCTTCCAGACCATCGTGTCGCCGCAGACGGCGGCGAGCATCGCGTTCCAGCTCCACACCGCGGCGGGGAAGTTGAACGCCGTGATGATCCCCACCACGCCGAGCGGATGCCACTGCTCGTACATGCGATGGGACGGTCGCTCCGAGTGCATCGACAGCCCATAGAGCTGACGCGACAGGCCGACGGCGAAGTCGGCGATGTCGATCATCTCCTGCACTTCGCCGAGCCCTTCGGTGAGCAGCTTGCCGCATTCGGCGGTGACGAGCCGGCCGAGCGGTTCCTTGACGCGTCGCAGCTCCTCGCCGATCTGGCGAACGATCTCGCCGCGCTGCGGCGCCGGCACGGTGCGCCACTTCACGAAGGCGGCGGCCGTTCGCGCGACCACCTCGTCGTACTCGGCGCGCGTCGCCTGACGGACGCGGCCGAGCAACTTTCCGGTCGACGGGTCGGACGATTCGAGCAGTGCTCCGCTGCCGCCGCGGCGCTCGCCGCAGATCACTCCCGGCGCAGGGTCGGCGACTCCGAGCGATTGCAGCAGCGGATGCATGGTGGGCCCTTCCGTTCGTCGGCGCGTCTCGATTCCCGCAGTCGGGGCGGCGAGTTTGCCGGCAGGAGAGGGCCGTGCAAGCACGGGATCCTCGGCGTCGTCCTCCGATCGCCGTCGCGGCACTACACGTTGCGGCGCAGCGCCTCGTAGCTGCAGCCGGGACCGGCGGTGGTGGCGGTGGGAAGGCCGAGCGCGGCCCAGCCTTTCTCCGTCACGCCGAGCGGTGAGCGCGAGCCGTGGAAGCCACCGGTCATGTTGGCGAGCGCGAGGTAGCCGGCATTGGCGGCCACCTCGCACGCGCGCGCCGAGCGGCCGCCCGAAGCGCAACCAAAGAGGAGCTTGGCGTCCTTCTTGAAGTTCGCCTTCACGACGGCGAGGAACTCGGCGTTCATCACCAGGTTCGGCGGCGCTCCCGTCGCGATCGGGATGTTGCGGGCACCGGTCGGGTGACCCTGCGCGAACTCCGCTTCGGTGCGGACGTCGACGTAGATCCATCCATCGCCCTGATCGAGCAGTTCCTTCGCTTGGACGGGAGGGACGTTCAAGTAGGGCATCGCGAGGACTCCTGCCGATCGGGGAAGAGGCCGCGTAGATTGCCCCTCGCTGCAACACGGTGCAAGCCGCGCCGCGCTCGGCCAAGCCATCGGATGGAGGGCAGTTTGGGCGCGAGTCTCCCACGTCGAGCGCTGCTTCGCCGCGCGTTCCTGCTGCTGCCGCTCGCGATTTCGGTCGCGCCGTTGTGGTGGCGCGCGCCGGTTGCGAATGCGAATGGCGCCGTGGATTCGACGTTGGCGCAGGACGAGGGGGCGACCGGAGGCCGCGACGGCGACAGTGGCGGAGGCGATGGCGATGGCGCCGACGATCTCGTCGAACGCGAGGTGCCGACCCCGTTGGCGTGGCCATCGCTTGCCCGAGTCGAGAGCTTCGACCGCGAGCGCAGCGCCCCCGTCCTCGTGGCGTGCGCGGACGGCGGCGCCTGGTTGATCGATCACGAATGGCGCGGCGGCGTGGGCGACGTCATCGCGGCGCGCCGCGTGTCGGAAACGGGCGCGCCGGCCGATCCGATCGACCTCTCGACCGTGCCCGCGCTCTGCAGCGCGCCGTGCGCCGCGCTCGATGGCACCGGCGACCTGCACGTCTTCTGGAGCGAGATCGTCGCGGGCATCGCGCAGCTTCGAATGGCGCGACTCGATGCGATGGACGACGTCACCACGCAGTGGTTGACCAGCGGGAGTGCGCCGGCGCGCGATCCCGACGTCGCCTGCGCCAGCGATGGCACTCTCGTGCTCGCATGGGAGCAATGGGTCGAGGGCGCCGCGGCGGTCGGCGGCTCGTTCGATGTGGTGGTTGCACCCTGCACCGCTGGCGCGCTCGGGGCGATTCGCGTCGTCGGCGCTGGTGGCGGCAGCGACCTCGATCCCGCGCTCGCGCGGGCCGGCGACACGCTCTTCGTCGCCTGGTCGAGCTACGTCGAACGCGACTACGAGGTGCTGCTGCAGTCGCTGATCGACGGTGCGCCGGTCGAGTCGATCTCCGCGGAGTCGGCTTCCGATGACCTCCATCCGGCGCTTGCCGGCGCACCCGACGGTTCGTTGTGGATTGCCTGGGATCGGCTGATCGATGGCGCGCGCGGCCATTCGCTGCCGCCGGAACAGGCCGGCAGTCGGCGCGGCGAGCGGTCGGTCCACGTCATGGTGGCGCGCCGCGATGCCAGCGGCGTGCAGGTGGCGGCTGGCCGCGGCGGCTGGATCGACGGCGCGGTGCCGGGCGCGCCGCTCCTTGGCTGGGGAGGTGGCGCGCCGCGATTGCTGGTGGACGCGCACGGTCGTCCGGTGGTCGCCTATCGCTACGTGTTGCAGTCGCGCTCGCGCGATCGTCGCTCGGGCAGCCCGTTGCTGCTGCAATGGCTCGAGTCCGACGGCTGGTCGCCGGCGCATGAACTGGCGGCGAGCACCGGGCATGGCGAGAGCGGCGCGCTGGCGCTGGTCGGCGGCGCCGTGTGGGCCGCGGCGCAGGCCGACCATCGCATGAAGATGGGCTCCTTGTGGAACGCCAACTCGCTGCCCGCGCCGCTCAAGGCGCTGGCGAAGGCGCAGGGCGACGAGTACGCCACCTGGATGGGACCGTCTGGGATCGTGGTCGGGCGCCTCGAATTGCCGGCGCCGACCGCGGTGACGACTGGAGCGGAGCGCACGACGAAGTGGGTGACCCGCGCTGCCGAGCGTTCGCTGCCCCATTTCCATCCCGCCGGGGCGCAAGCGGAGGACGCCTACGTCACTGGCGCCAGACGCCACGTCGCGACGCGTGGTGAGCAGTCGTTCACCGTCTACTACGGCGACCTGCACCGCCACTCCTCGCTCTCGCGCTGCAGTCGCGGCATCGAGCCGATGCCGGAAGATCGCTACGCCTTCGCGCGCGACGTCTACGGCGACGATTTCATCGCCATCACGGACCACGCGGGCCACCTCGATCCGGGCGCTTGGGCGCGACTCAAGCGGCTGCTCGCGTTCGAGCGCACGTCGACGCTGCTGCCGTTGTGCGGCTACGAGTGTTCGTCGCGCAGCCAGGGCCACGTGAACGTCATCTTCGCCGACGACGATGCGCCGCTGCTCGCGCTCTCCGCGCAGGACGAGGCCAACGCGTTGCGCTGGCTCTGCCAGCAGTTGCCCCCGGAACGAGCGCTGGTGATCCCGCACACCTCCGCCGATCCCGGACGGCGGGTCGATTTCGAGCAGTGCGATCCGCGCGTGACGCGTCTCCTCGAGATCTACCAATCGCTGCGCGGCAGCTTCGAGTTCGACGGCTGCTGGCGGCAGTCGTCGCGCGCGCTGGCGAACGGCAGCTTCGCCGTCGACGCCGTGCGAGCGCAGCGCGGCGTCGGCTTCATCGCCAGCAGCGACCACGGGAACGGCGCGGCCTACGCCGGCGTCCTGGCGGAGTCGCTCGCGCCCACCGCGATCTTCGCGGCGCTGCAGGCGGGACGCACCTTCGGCGCCACCGCGCGCGGCCTCTTCCTCGAACTGCGCGTCGACGACGCGCTGATGGGGGAGTCGGTGACCTGCGCTGCGGCGCCGCGAGTGCGCCTCGTGGCGCGCATGCTGCAACCGATTCGCGACGTGCTGGTGATGCGTGACGGCGTGCCGTGGAAACGGCTCGGGCGGGAGCGCGAGCCGGCGCAGGCCGATTGCACGATCGAATTCGTGGTGCCGCAGAAGTCGCTGCCGTTGCGTACCGATCTCGTGGTTTCGCTGCGCGTCGACGACGGCCGCTTGATCGCGCCGCCGTCCCGCTCGCGGCGGGCGAACGATCCGACCCAGCCGTCGATCCTCGGCGTCGATGGCGCGGTCGAGTTGCGTTGGCCGAAGGCGGCGTTCGCCGCCGGGCGCGATGGTTACCGCTTCCGGATGCGGGCGCGCCGCGATGCGATCGTCACGGTGACGCAAGGCGCCCAGGTCGCCCGCGTCTCGGTCGCGAAACTGCTGGCCGACGGCTACACCGGGCGTCTGCGCGACGACAGCTGGCAGCTCGTGGTTCGCGAGCGCTACGACACGACGGTCGCCGAGCAGGCTGGCCTCGAGGTGAGTGAGCTGGTTCAGGAGTGGGTCGACGACGAGGTGGGCGCCGGCGCGACCAGCTACTACGCGCGTGTCATCCAGGCCGACGGCGAGACGGCGTGGACCAGCCCGATCTGGGTCACGCGGAAGTAGGCGGAAGCGGCACGCGCGGTGGGGGCGCACGCCAGCGCGCTGCCACGCGGCAACGCCCTACGCCCGCAGGATCTTCTCCATCGGTCGCCCCTTGGCCAGTTCGTCGACGAGCCTGTCGAGGCGGCGGATGTTCTGCATCAGCGGGTCCTCGATCTCCTCGATGCGCACGCCGCAGATGGTGCCGGTGATCTTGTCGGCGTTGGGATGGAGTTTCGGCGCCGTGCCGAAGAAGGTCTCGAAGTCGGCCTGCTTCTTGATCGCGTCCGCCAGCTGTCGCGAGTCGCGGCCCGTCAGCCAGCAGATCACCTCGTCCACTTCCTTCTTCGTTCGCCCCTTCCTCTCCGCCTTCTTGATGTAGAGGGGGTACACCTTCGCGAAGGCCATCTTGAAGACGCGTTCCGGATCCACGGTTTCCTCCGTGCGAGTGGGTCGAGCGTCGCGAACTCTCGCGGACTACGCGCGACGCTCCGACCCGTCAGGGTCGCTTCGGTGGCGGCGCCGACAGCAGCGCCTGCACTTCGCTCGGGAAGTCGGCGGCCTTCACCTTTTCCCATGCGTGCGCGATCTTGCCGTCCTTGCCGATGACGAACGCGGCCCGGCGCGGGTAACCGTCGGCGCTCGCGTCGTACGCGCCGTACGCCTTGGCGAGACTCTTGTCGGTGTCGCAGAGCAGGTCGAAAGGAAACTCGAACTTCTCGGCGAACTTGCGGTTGTCGTCGACGCTGTCGTAGCTCGCGCCGAGGACCACGGTGTCGAGCTTGGCGAAGTCGCGGATTCGATCACGGAACCCGCAGCCCTCCTTGGTTCAGCCAGGGGTGTCGGCCTTGGGATAGAACCACAACACGACGTTCTTGCCGGCCAGGCTTTTCAGCGTGACCTCTTTGCCATGGTGGTTCTTGACCTTGAAGTCAGGTGCCACGTCGCCCGGTTTCAGCATCGTTGGACCTCGATTGCGCCAGCGCGTCGAAATGGAAGCGCGGTCGCGCCGCACCATACCGATCGCCGTGGCGCGCGATCGTGCGGGAAGCCGGGCTATCCTCGCCACCCTCGAACTCAGTGCGACGGCTTGCGGGAGTGACGTCGATGTCGACGATCGGCCAGACCAATGCGCTGCTTGGCAACGTGGCCAAGCTTGGATTCGTCGTCGTCACGGGAGTCGCGGTGTGGCTTGGTTGGCGCGTTCACGATGGCGATGAGCGGCGCACGCAAGAGCTCGTGCAGCGCAGCGCCGAGATCACCCGCCTCGTCGGCGCCGTGGAGCAGGCGGAGCGGCAGAACGTCGCGCTGAACGCGCAGGTCGCCACGCAGCAGCAGCAGATCGCGGAGCAGCGCGTCGAACTCGAACGGCTCGGCCTCGCGTTGCGGTTGCAGAAGGTCGAGCGGCGCGTGGCCCGCATCGTGGTGCTTGATCAACGGGCCGACGCGGGCGGCGTGATGCGAACGCGCGTGCGATTCGAGGAGGTCGACGCCGCCGGAAATCCGGTGGGGAAAGCCACCGAAGCGACCATCGCCGGGAGCATCCTCTACGTCGATGCGTGGGTGGTGAAGTTCGACGACTTCCTCGTCGAGGGGGGCGACGAACTGCGTGGCGCTTCGCTCGTCCTGTTTCGGCGACTCTTCGGCGAGCACCAGGCGCCGAGCGACGGAGTCGCGCTCGACGGCATGGGCGAGCGGCCGGCGGCGTATGGCGGCGACTCGCCGATGGGCGAACTCGAGCGCTCGGTCTGGAACGAGTTCTGGGAGTACGCCAACGACGCGAAGCGCGCGGCCGCTGCGGGCATTCGCGCGGCTCACGGCGAGGCGCCGTCGATCCAGTTGCGCACGGGCGAGGTCTACACCGTCACGCTGCGCGCGTCGTCCGGACTCACCGTTTCACCCGACCGAGCCGCGGTCGGCGGCCACTGAGTCGCAACGAGAGCCGCTGCGCTGCAGCGCCCGGACCCGCCGTTGCGTTGCAACGATGCCCCGGTACAAGCGACGCTCCTGATTCAGGAAGAAGCGAAGAGGAGAGAGTGATGTTGTCGCGAAATCTGCGCCGCGTCCTTCCATCGGTGGTCGTCTTGCCGTTCCTGTTCGCGCTGGCGGGGCCTTTGTTCGCGCAGGCGGGGCCGGGCGGAGCCGCGCCCGTCGAGGTCAAGCCGAACTTCGGTCCGATGCGCGAGGATCGCGGGACGGCGAATCGCGTCTACGACCTCGTGAAGGTCCATCTGCGCTTGAAGGTCGACCTCGAACAGAAGAGCTTCGCGGGCTCGGTGACGAACCACATCACCGCGTTGAGCGGCGGCACCCAGTCGCTGTGGTTCGATGCCGAGAACCTTGCCATCGAAGCGGTGACGGTGGATGGCGCGGCCGTGCCGTTCCGCCACGAGAAAGGGCGCCTCGAGGTGACGCTGCTGGCTCCCGTGCCGGCCGGCCAGTCGCTCGCCGTCGAGATCCGCTACTCGGCCAGCAATCCCAAGCGCGGCCTCTGGTTCATCGCGCCGACTCCCGAGTCGCCGAAGCTGCTGCCGGAGTGCTGGAGCCAGGGGCAGGCCGAGGACAACCGCCACTGGATCCCCACCTGGGACTACCCCAGTGACCGCGCCGCGTTCGAGGGCGAGTTCACGGTGAAGGATGGCCTCACGGTGGTCAGCAACGGCAAGCAGGTCGAGCGGCGGCCGGCGGGCGACGGCTTCACCACCTGGTGCTACGTCCTCGACTTCCCGTTCGCCACCTACCTCATCTCGCTGTGCGTCGGCCACTACGAGCGCTACGCCGACGACTGGCGCGGCGTCCCGGTCGAGTACTACGTGCAGGCCGGCGTCGGCGAGGCCAAGGCGCGCCGCAGCTTCGGCCAGACGCCCGACATGCTCGAGTTCTTCTCCACCAAGATCGGCGTGCCCTACCCGTACCCGAAGTACAGCCAGGTCGCCGTGCAGAACTTCATCGCCGGCGGCATGGAGAACATCTCGGCGACGACGCAAACCGACTCGACGCTGCATGACGAGCGCGAGCATCTCGACCGCGACAGCCAGGGACTCGTCGCGCACGAACTCGCCCATCAATGGTGGGGCGACTACCTCACCTGCCGCACCTGGCGCCATCTCTGGCTGAACGAGGGATTCGCGCAGTACTACGACGCCCTCTACAACGAGAAGGTCAACGGCGCCGATGCGTTCGCGCTGCAGATGCGCGGCAACCAGCAGCAGGCGATCAACGCCGACCATCGCACCCCGCGCCCGCTGGTCGAGAGTTTCTTCAACCGCGCCGATCAGGGGGACGGTCACAACAACGAGTACGTGCGCGGCGCCTCGGTGCTGCACATGATCCGCGGCCTGCTCGGTGACGATGGTTGGTGGCGTGCGATGCATCACTACTGCACCAAGCACGCCGGTCAACTGGTCGACAGCCTTGACCTCGAGGTCGCCATCGAAGAGGCGACCGGACAGAACCTGCACTGGCTCTTCGAGCAGTTCGTCTACCTCGGTGGCCACCCGAAACTGGCGATCACCCAGAGCTACGACGCCGATAAGAAAGAGGTCGTGCTCGACGTCAAGCAGACACAGGACGCGGCCAACATGGTCGCCGTTTTCCGCTGGCCGGTTCCCATCGAGGTGGTCGCCGGCGGGGTGCGCACGCGCACCACGATGTGGCTCGACAAACGTGAACAGCAGTTCCGCCTGCCCGCGTCCGAGCCGCCGCAGATGGTCGCCTTTGATCAGGGCAGCGCGCTGCTGAAGGAGGTCGACTTCAAGAAGAGCGCCGCCGAGCTCGCATTCATCGCGACCGGCGGCGACCGCGATGCGGTGGCGCGGATCGTCGCCGTCGAGCAGCTCGCGGCGGTCGAAGAGAAGGAGCTCGCGCGCACGACGTTGATCGAAGTGCTCGCGCGCGAGCAGGCGCGCGACGTGCGCTCCGCGGCCGCCAACGGTCTGGCCAAACTGGGTGGCCCGGCCTCGGTCGCGGCGTTGCTCCGCCTGGTCGGCGATCGCGAGTCGCGGGTGCGGCGCGCTGCGATCAGCGGGCTCGGGACGCTGGCCGCCGAACTAGGAGAGGGCCGTGAAGCGGTCGGAGCACGGGTCGCCGAAACGCTGCGCAGCGACCTCTCCTACCAGGTGCAATCGTCGGCGTGCGACGCGCTCTCGAAGATCGGCGGCGACTCCGCCCTCGTGGCGCTGCGCGCGGCGACCGACTTCGCTTCGCCCAACGATCGCGTCGGCGGCGCGGCTTTGCGCGCGCGCCTTGCGTTGGCCGACGCGATGGCGGTCGACGAGGTCTTCGCCTTTGCCCGATCGGCGCCCGATGCGCCACGGCGCACGCTCGGCGTGCAGTCGCTTGGGGCGATCCCGGCGAGCCTGCTGGGTTCGCGCCGCGACGAAGCGATCGCGCTGCTGCTGCCGTTGGCGGAGAACGGCGGGGAGGCGCAGCGCGCCGCGATCGGCAGCCTCGGGGATCTGAAGGCGCTCGAGGCGGAGCCGCTGCTGCGCAAGCTCGCCGAGAAGAGCGACGGTCCGCGCTTCCTCCGTTTCGCGGTCGGGAACGCGCTGCGCCAGATCGAGGAAGCGAAAGCGGCTGCGGTTGCGGCCAGCGCGCCGGCGGGGGCCCCGGCCACCGGGCGCGCCGGGGCGCCAACGGTTGAGGAGCTGGCGCGGACGATCGAGGCGCTTCAGAAGGAGTTGCAGGAGCTGCGCCAACGGGTCGAAAGCGGACGCGGCAGCCGCCGAGCCGGGGGCGAACCGACCGGAGCGGGAGCGCCGGGTGGGGTGGCGCCTGCGGGCGGCGGCGCGCAGGGCGGCGGGCGCTGAGTCGGGGTCGTCGGGCGACGGTGGCTGCTACGCTGCTGCGCCCTTCGGAGCGCCTTGAATGTCCACCCGCCCGTCCCGCGACCTCGAGACCTTTCCATCCCCGCGCCCCGGGCGCGACTTCCTGATCGCGATCGACTGCCCGGAGTTCACCTGTGTCTGCCCGAAGACGGGGCAGCCCGACTTCGGCACGATCAAGCTGCGCTACGTGCCGGACCAGAAGTGCGTCGAGCTCAAGTCGCTCAAGCTCTACCTCTGGAGCTTCCGCGAAGTCGGGACGTTCCACGAAGCGGTGACTCAGCAGATCCTCGATGACCTCGTCGCCGCGGTGGCGCCGAAGTGGATGCGGATCGAGGGGGACTTCTTCGTGCGCGGCGGCATCCACACCCGCGTGTTCGGCTACCACGGCAACCGACCGGCTGCGATTCCGGAACCGACCAGCTGATCGAGCGAGTGGCGCGCGATCGCGTGGGCAAGTCGGGGAGACGGTGGGGAACGCACCACCGGGCCTCGAGGCCGCCCGTTGACGAAACGCCTTCGATCGGGCCGAATGTCGCGCGATCGAGCACGTCGCTTGGCGGTCGCGGGATGAATGGCGCATTCCGTCGTGAGGGGCCACCGTGAGTGACGGTGGATCGGCGCGTGCTCGCATCGAAGAGTGAGGGAGGGATCGTGATGAATTTGCAGGTCGGGTCGCGGCGGGTTGTCGGCATCGCGTCGTTGGCCCTCGCGTCGGCGTGTTCGTTGCCTGAATCGTCGATTGGCGAGTCCTACACGACGATCCAGCTCACCAACACGCTGTCGATGGTGCGTGACAGCGAAGTGGTCGAGATCCCGCTCAGCGAAGTTCGCGCCCGATTCAAGAAGTTCGACGAGCGCGACTTCTCGATCCACGTCCTTCCATCCAACTGGTATCCGGAGCGCGGCGACGCGCTGCTCGCGACCGATCCCGCGCCGACGATTCCGGCGCAGGTGATCGACAAGAACTACGACGGCACGCCCGACACATTGCTGGTCATCTGCGACTTCCGAGCTGGCGAGAAGCGCTTCCTCGCCGTCGCCTCGCCGCAGTTCTCGCGCCTCTCGAAGGCGTCGGGCCCGCGCGTCGAGGGCGGCTTGTACGTGCGCGAGACCACGCGGCGCGAAGGCGGCGCGCTCAAGTCGGAAGGGCGCTACGTCGAGGTCGCCAATTCGGTGCTCGATTCGCAGCACGCGAAGGGGGATGGCCTCTATCAGTGCGACGGGCCGGTCTTCGAGACCGACACCAACGGCTGGCGTCTCTTGTTCGACTCGCGCATGTGCTTCGACGTGATCGGCAAGCGCGAGCGCGACCTCGTCCTGACACCGAAGAACGCCGCCTTCACGGCCGACTACCTGAACCTCGGCAACCAGACCTGGGGCGGTTCGCTGCTCGGCGACGTGACCGGCTTCGGCGCCGGCGCGTTCGGCTACGCGGAGAAGGGCACCATCGTTCCGCTGACCGGTCTCGATTCGGCGCAGTTCCGCATGACGCGCAACGGCCCGGCGGCGCTCGAGGCGGAAGTGGTGCTGTTCGGCGCCAAGCTCGGTCGCGACTCCTTCGACCTGCGCTGGAGGATCACGCAGTACGCCGGGGGTCGCATGCTGCGCCACGACGTGAACGTGTCGCGCGGCGGCCATGGGCTGGCGTTCGCGATGAACGCGGATGGGCTGAAGAAAGAGCAGGCCAGCGGCGCGCAGAGCTGGATGCGCGTCTCGAGCTTCGGCCCGAGCAACGTCGGCGGCACGGCGACCGGGTCGCTCGGACTCGGCCTGCTGGCCAATGGCCGCACGGCAACGGGCTTCGTGAAAGAGCCAAGCGACGTCATCGGCGTCGCCTTCGACGGCATCTCCCGCAACTTCACCTTCTATTCGGTGGCGGCGTGGGATCAGGAGCCGGCCGGGTTGCGCTCGGCTCAGGACTTCCAGAAGTACCTCGACGAGCTCGCGCAGCGTCTCGACACTCCCATCAAGATCGCCAACCTCGACAAGGCGCTCGGCAACTGAACGAAGTCGCGCGGCCCGCAGGTGGCTCTCCACCTGCGGGCCGTGTTCGTTTCGGAGGATGCGCGATGCTCGCGGCGCGGTCGATCCTGGTCACCGGCGGCAGTCGCGGCATCGGACTCGCGGCCGCCCGCGCCCTCGCCGCAGGTCCTCGGCGCGAACTCGCGCTCGTCCTGGCGGCGCGCGACGGTGACGCATTGGCCGCGGCCAAGCTCGATGTCGAGCGCGCCGGCGCCGGACACGGTCCGCTGCGCGTCTGCGCGGTCGAGATGGATGTCGCCGATGCGGCGTCGGTCGCCACCGCGATGCAGGCCGCTGCCGAGTTCTGCGGTCCGCTCGACGGGCTGCTCCTTTCAGCGGGCGTCGCCGAGAGCGCGCCGCTGCACAAGACGAGCGACGAACTCCTCGAGCGCACGCTGGCGGTGAACCTCTGGGGGGTCTTCCGGCCCATGCGCGCCGTGCTGCCCGAGATGGTGGCGCGCGGCTTCGGCCGCGTCGTGGCGGTGGCATCGATTGCCGCGCTGACCGGCGCTTCCTACGTGGCCGCCTACACGGCCAGCAAGCACGCGGTCCTTGGATTGGTGCGCGCCGCGGCGATCGAGTACGGCGGCAAGGGGATCACGGTCAACGCCGTCTGCCCCGGCTACGTCGACACCGACATGACGCGCCGCTCGCTCGGGCGCATCGCCGCCAAGACCGGCTTGTCGGCCGACCAGGCGCTCGATCGGATCCTCGCGCGCGTCCCGCAGCGCCGCCTCGTCAAACCGGAGGAGGTTGCCGCCGCGATCGCCTTCCTGTTCGACGAAGGGGCCGCGTCGATGAACGGCGCCGCCCTGCCGCTCGATGGCGGAGAGCTCGCCGGATGAGCGCGCGCCGCGATGACCTGCCGACCTCGATCGATCCGCCGGGCTGGCCGCGACCGAAGGGCTACTCGAACGGTCGCCTCGCGCCCGCGGGCGCGCGCCTGCTCGCCATCGCCGGCCAGATCGGCTGGGATGAGCGCGAACAGTTGGTGAGCAGCGACTTCGCCGCCCAGTTCGCCCAGGCGCTGAAGAACGTGGCGGCGGTGCTCGCGGCGGCGGGTGGGGCGCCCGACCACCTGCTGCGCCTCACCTATTACGTGACCGACAAGGAGGAGTACCGCCGGGCGCTGACCGAAGTGGGCGTCGCGTATCGGGCGGTGCTCGGTCGGGTCTTTCCGACCGCGACGCTGATCGAGGTGAAAGGGCTGCTCGAACCGGGCGCGAAAGTCGAGATCGAGGCGACGGCGGCGCTGCCTGCAGATCCGCCACCGGGTCGCGCACCGTAAAACGGGCGCGATGAGCCGACCGCAGCCGAACACCTTCCGCTACGACGAAGACGCCAATGGTGTCGCCACGATCCGCCTCGACCGCCCCGAGCGGTTGAACGCGTTGACCTTCGCGAGCTACCGCGAACTCGCCGACACGTTTCGCGCGCTGCAGCAGCGGGCGACCGTCCGCTGCGTCGTGCTGACCGGCAGCGGTCGCGCCTTCTGCTCCGGCGGCGACGCGCTCGACATCATCCAGCCGCTGTTGGCGATGAAGGCGGAGGAGCTGCTGCGCTTCACGCGCCTCACCGGCGAGTTGATCCTGAACATGCGGCAGCTGCGTACGCCGATCGTCGCGGCGCTGAACGGCACGACTTGCGGCGCCGGCGCGGTGATGGCGCTCGCCGCTGATTTTCGGATCGCCGCAACGACGGCGAAGATCGCCTTCCTTTTCACCAAGGTCGGCCTCGCCGGAGCCGACATGGGCGCGGCGTTCCTGCTGCCGCGCCTCGTGGGCACCGGCCACGCCACCAGCCTGCTGATGCGCGGCCACTTCCTCGCCGCCGAAGAGGCGCTGAAGATCGGGCTCTACCACGAGGTCGTTGCGGCCGACGCCCTGACGGCGCGCGCGCAGGAACTGGCCGCCGAGCTTGCGGCCGGCCCGCAGATGGGGTTGCAGACGACCAAGGAGATGCTGAACCGCGAGCTTTCGATGGACCTCGCGAGCGCCATCGAAGCGGAGGCGCAAGCACAGGCGCTGTGCATGGGCCACGCCGACTTCGCCGAGGCGAACCGCGCGTTCGTCGAGAAGCGTGCGCCGCGCTTCGTGCGCGCCCGCGACCCGGAGGAGCTGCCGTGATCGCCCGCGTGCCCGAGCTGCCGACGCCGTTCCTCGACGAACGGCATCACGAACTCGCCCGCTTCGCGCGCGAGAAGCTTGCTGCACCGCTCACGGCGATCGACGACGATTTCGCCGCGGGCCGAATCGATGAGTCGGCGGCGGCGCGCGCGGCGGTCAAGGTGCTCGCCGGCACGCGGCTCCTCCACGAGAGCGTGATGGGCGAGGCGCGCAGCCTCTGCGTGGCGCGCAGCGAAGTCGCCTGCATCTCCGGTTTCGCCGACACGATGCTGGCGCTGCAGGGACTCGGAAGCTGTCCGATCCGGTTGGCCGGCACTGCCGAGCAGAAGTCGCGCTGGCTCGAGGCGGCGGCCTTCGGCGCGCTGATCCCGGCCTTCGCGCTCACCGAGCCCGAGGCGGGCTCCGATGCGCGCAGCATGCGCATGAGCGCGCGCCGGGACGGCGACGACTACGTGCTCGAGGGCGAGAAGACGTTGATCACCAACGCCGGCATCGCCGACTACTACTGCCTCTTCGCGCAGCTCGACGGTGACGGTCGCCACGTCGCCTTCGTGATCGAGCCCGGCACGCCCGGCTTCGCCGTGGCGGAGCGGTTCGTCGTGCTGGCACCCCACCCGATCGGCCGCCTCGTGCTGAAGGAGTGCCGCGTTCCAGCGAGCGCGCGCCTGGGCGCCGAAGGGCAAGGGCTCGAGATCGCGATGGCCACGCTCGACCGCTTCCGCGCCAGCGTCGGCGCCGCCGCGATCGGGCTGGCGACGCGGGCGCTCGGCGAGGCGCGCCGCCACGTCAAGGCGCGCCGCCAGTTCGGGAAAGCGCTGGCCGACTTCCAGCTGACCAAGGCCGATCTCGCCGACTGCTTCGTCGAGCTCGAGCTCGCGCGCCTGGCCGTGCTGCGGGCGGCGTGGCTGATCGATCAGCAAGGCAGCGATTCCGGCGCCGCGAAGTCGGTGGCCGGCGCGGCCTCTTCGCTCGCCAAGCTGCATGCGACCGAGGCGGCCTCGCGCATCGTCGATCGCGCCGTGCAGCTGCATGGCGGGCGCGGTGTCGTGCAAGGCCACATCGCCGAGCGGCTCCACCGCGAGGTCCGGGCGCTGCGCATCTACGAAGGAACCAGCGAGATCCAGCGGTTGATCCTCGCCCGCGAGCTGCTGCAGGGCGCGCTCGCCGGCGACCAGCTCGCGACCTGAGCGACGAGTCGGAAGGACAGGGCGCCACGCCGGCGCCGTGAGGAGCGCACGTGGGACGGTTCGAACATCACCTCTTCGTTTGCGAGAACGTGCGGTCGCCCGAAGCGCCGCGCGGTTGCTGTGCCGCGCGCGGCGCGGCCGCCGTGCGCGCCCGTCTGAAGGAGCGCCTCGAAGCGCGCGGCCTGAAAGGGCTGGCGCGCGCCAACTCCGCCGGCTGCCTCGATCAATGCGCGCACGGCGTGGTGGTCGTGATCTATCCCGAGCAGATCTGGTACGGCGGGGTCACGCTGGCCGACGTCGACGAGATCGTCGACGCGCTCGCCGCCGGCAGAGTCGTCGAGCGCCTGCGCATCCCCGATGCGGATCTGACCGGCCGCGCACCGATCGCACCCGGAGCGAATTCATGACCCCGCAGCCGACCGACTCCACCGCGGCCGACGAAGCGGCGCTGCTCGCGCGGCGCGCCGACTATCCGATCCTGGCCGACACGACCTACCTCATCAGCCACTCGCTCGGCGCGATGCCACGCGGCGTCTTCGACTCGATGCAGGAGTACGCGCGGATGTGGGCGCAGCGCGGCATCCGGTCGTGGGCGGAGGGTTGGTGGGCGATGCCCGGTTCGGTGGGCGACCTGCTGTGCGACATCCTCGACGCGCCGCATGGCTCGATCGTGATGCAGCAGAACGTCTCGATGTGCCAGTCGATCGTCGCGAGCTGCTTCGACTACAAGCCGCCGCGCAACAAGATCGTCTACACGTCGCTCAACTTCCCGACGGTGATGTACGTCTGGGAGGCGCGCGAGCGCGAAGGGGCGGTCATTCGCGAAGTCGCCTCGCCCGATGGCATGACGGTTCCGACCGAGCTGCTGCTCGACGCCATCGACGAGCAGACGCTGCTCGTCCCGATCTCGCATGTCCTCTACAAGAGCGCCTACCTGCAGGACGCGGCGGCCATCATCAAGAAGGCCCATTCGGTCGGCGCGATGGTGGTGCTCGACTGCTACCAATCGGCGGGCACGGTGCCCTTCTCGCTGCGCGATCTTCACGTCGACTTCGCGTGCGGCGGCTCGGTGAAGTGGTTGTGCGGCGGGCCCGGTGCCGGCTGGCTCTACATCCGTCCCGACCTTCGCGATCGCTTCGAGCCGAAGGTGACCGGCTGGATGGCGCACGAGGCGCCGTTCGATTTCGTGCCGGGACCGATTCGCTACGCCAAGTCGAGCTACCGCTACCTGCACGGCAGCCCCGCCATCCCGGCGTTGTTCGCGGCGCGGCCCGGCTACGAGGCGATCCGCGCGGTCGGCGTCGCCGCCATCCGGCGCAAGTCGCAGCGTCAGACCGAACTGCTGCGATCGACGGCACTCGCGCGCGGGCTCGGCGTCACCTCGCCGATCGACCCGGCGCGCCGCGGCGGCACCATCACGCTCGATCCGACTCCGCTGCGCGACGGTTCGCGCGCCGGTCCGCTCGACGATCGGCTCGGCGCCGCGGTCGTGAAGGCGCTGGCCGCGCGCAACATCCTGGTCGACTTCCGGCCCGGGGCCGGGATCCGCGTGTCGCCGCACTTCTACAACCGCGACGAGGAGCTGCAGCTTTGCGTCGACGCGGTGGTGGACGTCATGAAGACGCGCGCCTACGAGGAGCATCAAGGCGGCGCGAGCTACTGATCGCAGCCGGCGAGGCGCACGCGCGGGAGATGGCGGGAATGGTCGATTACCGGGAACGGTTCAACCTGGCGAGCTGGCTGCTCGACCCGAACCTCGCCGCGCGGCCGCACAAGGTGGCGGTGCGCACCGACGCGCGCGAGCTCACCTACGCGCAGGTCGGCGATGCCGCGGCGCGCGTGCAGGCGCTGTTGTCGCGTCTCGGCCATCTGCACGAGCAGCGCGTGCTCCTGATCCTGCCGGACGGGCCCGAGTTCGTCGCGACGTGGCTCGGCGTCGTGCGCGCGGGCGGGGTCTTCGCGATGGTGAACCCGCGCCTCTCGGCCGAGGAGTACGGCTACTACCTCGACTACTCGCGTGCGCCGGTCGCCATGGTCCACGTCGACGCGTGGCCCGCTTTCGTTGCGGCCGCGCGTGGCGCTCGCTTCCTGCGAGCCGTGGTCGTGGTGGGGCCGGGGGCCGACGCCTGCGTCGAATCGCGCGGCGGCTTCGCGGCGGTGCCGTGGGACGCCGCGATCGCCGCGGAAACGCCAGCCGCCGCACCGTTTGACTCCCATCGCGACGACCTCTGCGGCTGGCTCTTCACCTCCGGCACGTCGGGCAAGCCGAAGGCGGCGCTCCACTATCACGCCGACTTCGCCTTCAACATCGACCACTACGCCAAGCAGGTGCTGCAGCTGCGCGAGAGCGATGTCACCATGGCGGTGAGCAAGCTCTTCTTCGGTTACGCCACCGGCACCAACCTCATGTTCCCGTTCGCGGTCGGCGCCACCACGGCGCTGTTCCCCGAGCCGAGCAAACCGGAGACGGTGCTCGCGCAGGCGCTGCGCCATCAGCCGACGCTGCTCGCGGCCGTGCCGACGACGCTGGCGGGCATTCTCGAGCTCGATGCGGCGCGCGTCACGGCGGCGTTTCGCTCGCTGCGCCTCGTCCTTTCAGCGGGCGAGGCGTTGCCGCCGCACCTCGCCGTCGAGTTCAAGCGCCGCTTCGGCGTCGACATCCTCGACGGCATCGGCTCGGCGGAGATGTTCCACATCTACATCAGCAACTACCCCGGCGACGTGGTGGCCGGGTCGCTTGGCCGCGTCGTGCCCGGATACACGGCGCAGATCGTCGGCGCGGATGGCGTCGCGGTGGCGGACGGCGAAGTCGGCACGCTGCACGTCAGCGGGTCGTCCGCCGCGCAGGGCTATTTCCAGGACGCGGCGAAGTCGCGCTCGACCTTCAAGGGCGATACGTGCGTCAGCGGCGATCTGTTCCGCCGCGACCGCGATGGCCGCTTCTGGTACGAGGGGCGAGCCGACGACCTGCTCAAGGTGGCGGGCATCTGGGTCGCCCCGCGCGAAGTGGAGGAGGGCTTGCTGGCCCATCCCGCGGTCCGCGAATGCTGCGTCGTCGGCTGCGAGGACGAGCGTGGCCTCGTAACGCCGCTTGCCTTCGTCGCCTTGCACGCCGGTCATGCGCCGAGTCCCGCGCTCGCGGCCGAGCTGATCGATCACGCGAAGCGTTGCCTCTCGCACTACAAGGCGCCGCGTCGGATCGAGTTCCTTCCCGAGCTGCCGCGCAACGATCGCGGCAAGATCGCGCGCGCCGAGCTGAAGCAACGTGGTCGCGGAGTCGCCCGATGATCCGACTTGCCGACGTGCCATGGAGCGAGGCGAAGCGTGCGCTGGCGCCGGGATTCGTCGCGCTGCTGCCGGTAGGTTCGACCGAGGCGCACGGGCCGCATCTGCCGCTTGGGAGCGACGTGATCATCGCCGAGGCGATGGCGATGAATGCCGCGTCGCTGCTGGAAGCGCAGGGGCAGGCGGTGGCGCTGCTGCCATCGCTCGCCTACGGCGTCACCGAATGCGCGGCGGAGTTCTTCGGCACGCTTTCGATCGCGCCGGCGACGCTGCAGGCGTTGATCGGTGACCTTGCGCGAGCGCTGGCGCGCCTGGGTTGCGGGCGACTCGGGCTCGCCAACGGCCACCTCGAGCCCGATCACCGCCGCGCGCTGCGTGCCGCAGCGCAAGAGGCGACGGCGGCGGGCCTGCGGACGGTCTGCCCCGACGTGGTGCGCGGGCTCTACGCCAAGCGGCTGGGCGCCGAGTTCGTCAGCGGGGCGTGCCACGCCGGTTCGTACGAAGGGTCGATCGTCCTGGCCGCGCGGCCCGAACTGGTGCGCGAGGGGACGCGTCGCGCGCTCGCGGACAACCCGATCTCGCTCGGGGCGGCGCTCGCCGCCGGGCAGAAGACCTTCCTCGCGGCGGGCGGTCCGCACGCCTACTTCGGCGCGCCCGCGGCCGCCGATCCGGCCGCGGGGCGGACCTACATCGCCGAGCTCGGCGCGATCCTCGCGGAAGAGATGGGAGCGCCGTGATGGCCTTTCAGACGCCGATCAAGGTCCGCTTCTCCGACGTCGATCGCGCTGGCATCGCCTACTACCCGCGCGTCGTCCACTGGCTGCATGTCGCGTTCGAGGAGTTCTTCGAGGGGTTCGTCGGCGTGCCGTACGCCACCGTGCTCGAACGCGAGAACCTCGGCTTTCCGGCGGTCGATCTCAAGGTCGAGTTCGTGCGGCCGATGCGGTTCGGCGAGGTGCTGCAGGTCAGTGTCGCCGTCGAGCAGATCGGCAAGTCCTCCTCGGTGTTCCGCTACGAAGTCCGCGGGCCGCAGGACGACGTGCGGGCACGCGCGCGCGTCGCCGTCGTCTGCGTCGCGCTCGACACGTTGAAGCCGACGCCGTTGCCGGATCGCTACCGCGCCCGCTTCACCGCCGCGCTGATTCCGGCCACGTCGACGTGAGCGACGGGCCTGCAATGACGCGGTGGGTCGCCGGCGCGACGCTGCTCGCCGGCGAGGCGCTCGAACGCATCGAGATCGATGTGGTCGGGAGTCGCGTGCTCCTCGACTTCGAGCGCACGCGGATCGAGGCGTTCGGCGTGGTGGCGACGACGCTGCTCGCGCCGTGGGATGGTGCGACGGGCGTCGCGGAATGGCTGCGCGTCGAAGCGGTGCAGGGAGGCGAGGTGTGCCTCGAGCTGCGCATGCGCTACGTGACCGTGCCGCGTCATTACCGCCTCGCGGCGCGACGGATCACGGTGATGGCGCGCGCGCGCCCTTGAGAGCGGTCGCGGTCGGCGTCAGTGCAGTCCGGCCGCGAACGAGCGCATCCACAGCATTCCAAACACGAGCAGGATGCCGACGACGACCACCTTCACGATGAGACGTCGAGAGCGGTCGTAGTCGTCCTCGCTCTGCCGCAACGAAGCCAGCAGCGGGTCGGGGTCGACCAGGCCTGAACCTGGCGCGGCGGCCTGGGTGGGCACCTTCAAGGGGACCGTCGCCGACGTGCTTCTCGGCGCTGGAGTCGCGAGGGTCGCGAGTCCGGCCCGGATCTCGCGCACGCTGCCGCTGCAGTGCTCGCAGGTGAAGATGTGATTCAGCGTCGCTTCGGACGGCTGATGTTGCGGATCGCCTTCGGCCACCGCCATCAGGGCATCCCCGGTGGCGTGCGGCGTCGCGGCGGTCGACGACGGTTCGGCTCGCGTTGATTCCAAGTCAGGCTCCGCGCGGTTCTGCGAGCCTCATCGTGCGCGGCGGCGGGTCGAGTTGAGTCGAGTTCGCGCTCCCGGGGGTGTCCCTCGGGGCCGTCGGGGTCGTCAGTCGCGCGTGGCGCCGCAGCTGCAGCTGAAGTAGGCGACCGTCCGCCAGAAGCCCGGCTTGACGATGCGCAGCTCGAAGATCGGTTTGCCGGCGGCGTCGGTGCCGACCTGAACCAGCTTCTTCTCCGGCGCCACCCATTCCTTGCGCGTCTGCTTCACCCAGGTGTGGCGATGCGGCTTGTCGTCGACGCGCGTTGGCGCCGTCGGCACGGCGTCGGCGAACGCGCCGCTCGAAAGGAGCAGCGCGGCAGCGGCCGCGAGAGCGAACGTGCGCGAAGCCATCGGCGGGAGCATGCCGGCCGGCGCCACCGCTGGGAAGCGGGACGCCGGCCGGCACGATCCGTTCCGATCAGCAGCGCACGCGCTGGCCGCAGTCGCAGACCTGGTAGCGGACGGTCTGCCAGTATCCCGCGCGCGCCAGCATCTGCCGGTAGATGGGCCGGCCGCACGCGTCGTAACCGGCGAAGCAGGTCTGATAGAGCGGCGCGACCCACTCCTGCTCGCAGACGACGCGCCAGCAGTGGTGGTGGACCGGCCGGCGGCGGCCGCCGAATTCGACGCGGAAGCGCGGCGAGCCGATTCGCAGCACCGGTCCGTGGCAGGCGTCGAATTGGAAGCGCACGTCGGGCGCCGCGTCGGCGGTGGGTGCGGCGAAGGCGAGAGCGGCAAAGGCGGCAAGCAGGGTCTTCATGACATTTCTCCTCGGGTCTCGCGCGCGGGGCAGTGGCGCGCGGCCACCAGGAGGAATCGCAACGCCCGTTCCATGCCGTGCCGGCCGACGGCACCCACCGCCGCGGGGCCGCTCCCCGGGGCGACGGCCGGCACCGTTAGGCGCGGCTCACCCGCGATCGGCGCGGCCGACGCCGCTGCGCATCGCGGTTCGCAGTCGCGCTTCGCACCTTGGCCCGCGGCTTCGCGCCGAAGGGAGCGTCAGCGCAGGATCTCGCGCCACGTCTCCTTCGCCATCAGCACGTGGTCGTGGAAAGCGTGCAGCAGGTCGCCGCGCTTGATGCGTTGGCCGATGTTCGAGCCGTTGGGAACACCGAGTCGCACCAGGACATCGAGCTTGCCGTCGTTGATCACGACGACCTGGCGTTCGAACTGCGCGTTGGGCAAGCCGATGTTGAAACGAAGCGCCCCTTCGGGCAGCCGAATCGCCGAGTTCACGAGCTGACCGTCGAGCACGCGCGGTCGCAGCTCGAAGGTGCCGAGGTTCACGCGGCGCGCTCCCAGAAGCCCGAATACGACGACTCCGTGCCAGCTCGCGAGGCCGGCACCGCTTGGCACTTCGAACTCCTTCCAGCCATTCTCCAGCCCATCGATGGAGCGGGCGAGGGCCTTGGTGCGCCCGCATTCGAGCAGGCCGCGCGCGACCAACGCATCGCGCCAGTCGGTCACGTCGACGGCGCGCTTCCCGAAGGCGACCTGGCTGGCGATCGCCAGCGATGTCGTGTCGTCCGCGAGACCGAGCGCCAATGCCACCGCCGCCTCGCGCGCATCGCCGCCGACGAGCTCCGGGTAGCCGTCGCTCTCGAGTCGACCGCCTGCGCTGCTGTTGCTGAAGAGCGGTTCGAGCTGGCGGACCGCGAGCTCGGCATGGGAGGCGCTGTGCTCCGGCAGCAAGGCGATCTCATCGAGCGCTGCGGCGAGCTGCTGGTGTGCGGCGGCGCGTGCCAGCGCGGCGTGCAACGGAGTGATGCCGCCCTGCGGCGCGCCCGGCGAGAGGTCGCAGCCGTCGGCATGGGCCAGCGCTTTCTCGAGCGCGGGCACCATCTTCGCGAAGCGATCGCCGTCGCAGACCCAGCGAAACCAGCGGCAGGCGCGCAGCACGGCGTAGGCATCGGCGGCGGCGAGCTCCACCTCGCTCGCCTCGGCGGTGAGGTCGCCAGGGACGGCGCCCGTCGCGTCCTGCGTGGAGAGGAGGCGTTCCACCGCGTTCCGCTCGTGGTTGGGGTGGTGAAGCAGCGTGAAGGTGTCGCCCCAATAGGCGGCCGGCGAACCGGACTGGCCGTCGGGCGCGAAGACGTAGCGCCCGCCGCGTCGACGCGCGTCGAAGAGCGTGGCGACGGCCGCTTTGCGCGCGGCCTGGCCTCGCTGCGCGCCGCCGACGTTCGGCTCGAAGGCCAACGTGCTGGCGATCAGGGAGGTCGCGGCGCGATCTTCGGTACGCAGCGAGAGGATGCTGTGGGCGAGGTCGGTGATCGACTCCGCCTGCGACGGATCGGCTCCTTGCGGCTCGAAGCCGATCAACGCGACCGTGACCGCCGTCGGACTCGACAGCGCGCCGATCTCGTTGGAGCTGTTCGAGTTGAGCTCGACCGCCAGCCCGCAGTACGCCCCCTCGACGCCGATCGGAGCGCCGGCACTCGCCACCAGTCCGACGCACTCGTTGGCGAGCAGCACGTAGCCGTCGCCGCGCGTCAAGACGAGGGGCCCGCCGCGATTGGGCAGGAAGCGGAGGTTCCAGGTGTAGAGGAACGACTCGCGCAGGACGTTCTGGGCGAGCTCGAAGACGACCGCCTTCGCGTCGCACAGGCGCAAAGGGGTCGTGAGTTGCGGCGAACTCATCGTGAGCTGCGTCCGCAGCGAACGAAAACGGGGGTCCTCGCAGTTCGCCCAGCTCGTCGGGAAGATCGCGTTGCTCTTGCGTGTCGCGAGCGAGCGCAGCGGCGCTTCGCCGCCACGCTCGCGATCGACGAGCGCCATGTCGAGCTGCGCGGCCAGCCGCGGCGCGTCGTCGGCGTCGCTCCACTTGAACAGCACGCGTTCGAGCGGGACATCGTCCTTCGACATCATCCCGGCCGAAGCGTAGTTGGCCGTCGCGATGGTCAGCGCGCCCACCTGCGCCGCGGCGAACGCTCGCGTCGCGACCTGCGGGCTCGCGAGCCACGCCGGTCCCTGTTCGATCCCGCGTCCGCCGCGCTCGCCATCGAAGTCGAGCGTGAAGGTGACGTCGCCCGCCGCGAGCCGCTCGCCGGCCACCGTGAAGCGCGGCCCGGTCGTGAGCCGCGGGTCGGCCGCGTAGAAGTCGGGCGCGCTGCCGAGCGCCTCGGCGCCGAGCTTCGCGCGCACCGCGATCGCCTCGTGGCCGATCGCGAGCAGCCATGCTCCGGCTTCCGCCGCGTCGCCCACGCGGAACGTGAGGCGCACGCGCCGCCATGGTGTCGTGCCGCTGCGGCCGTCGATGCGGATCGACTCGAAGGTCTCGCCTTCGGCGTCGCGGCTCGCCTCGACGCGGGTCGGGGCGAGCAGCTGATCGCTGGAACTGCTCGAGACCTGGAACGAGACCGCGGAGACGAGCAGAAGGAGACCGGCGACCATGCGATCCTCCGAACGCGAACGAGTGAACGGTCAGCGCACCAGGCGACGCGCGGACATGCAGAAGTCGAGCACTTCGGGCAGCGACTGCGCCACCACTTCGACGTGGCGCGCGCCAGGGATCTCCCAGTATCGCCACGGGAGGCCGCGCGCCTTCGCCACACTTGCCAGCGCGCGCGAAAGGCCGACGGGGACGACCTCGTCGGCGTCGCCGTGGACGAGCAGCGTCGGCAGGTCGCGCGCGCCGTCGATCCAGTCGAGGTTGCCGCCGCCGGCGATGGCGACTTGCGCGGCGAACCGGTCGGCGTGGCGGCTGCCGATCCGCAGCGTCCCGAACGCGCCCATCGAGTGGCCGATCAGGCTGATCCGATCGCGATCGATGCGCGCGCGCTCGAGCGCGGCATCGATCACGTGCAGCACGTCCTCTTCACCCGGTCCGACGTAGAAGCTGTCGACCCGCCAACCGTGGGGGACGGCCACCACCATTCCGCGCCGCTCCGCCTCGCGCGTGAGCGCGCCGTCGCCGTAGCGCAACCAGCTCTCCTCGCGAACGCCGAGGCCATGCAGCGCGACGAGCAGCGGCCGCGCCTCTTCCGCGTTCGTGACGCAGGCGGAAGGCAGGTAGAGCAGCCATGGCAGCAGCTCGCCAGTGGAGGGCAGACGCTCCACGCAGCGGACCCAGCCGCGATCGATGGGGGGCGGCGCGCCGCGCTCGACGTCGGCCAGCAGCTCCTCCGCACGCGTCCATTCGATTTCGAGGAGCGACTCGGACCACTCCCGCTTTCCGGCGACGACCTGCGCCAACAAGTCGGCCGGAAGGGCGGCGACGTTGCAGGCGTGGGCGGCTCCCCGATCGGCGGTCGCGACCGCGCGCGCCGCCAGCTCGAGCCGCCGCTCCTCGAGCGCGGCAACTCGCTCCGACCATCCGTCGGCGAAGGCGATCGGTGCGGTGTGGTCGACGCGGTGGCGGTCCCCGGTCGCGTCGCGCAGCGTCACCGTGAGCTGAAAGGAGCCTGCTCGTGTGCCGTCGAACGCGAGTTCGATCGGCGGTGGCGGCGCCGTTGGATCGAGCACCACGTTGCCGCGTTCGGCGAGACGCGCCACGCGCTGGGGGGTGGCGCCGACGGCAAGGGGCGGCGCGCTGGCCAGCTCCACTTCGAGCGCGCACGCTTCGCTCGGCAGGTTGGCGGGTGGATAGAGCCATTCGAATCGCACGGTCAGGCGGCGGCTCCCTTCGATCAGGTGGCAATCGAATCGTGGGACGAGCGCGCCGCATGCTTCGTTCCACGGATCGTCCGCGCGCTCGTCGACCTGGCGAGCGGCGCGAGTCAGCGCGGCCATTTCGCCGGTCCGATCGCCGAGCTCCCGGAATGCTGCGGCCTCGGCGACGGCTTGCCCGATCGCGGCTCGGCGGGCGGCGCGCAGCGGCTCGCGCACGAAGACCTGGCGCACCTCGATCTTGCGCTCGAGCAGCAGCGCTTCCCGCGACCGCGGCGTCGTCGCCGGCTCACCACTGTTCCACGAGGCGCCAAGCGCCGCGACCAGCAGCGCGGAGCCGATGGAGCGCAGCCCCAGGTTCACGCGCCACCTCCCGCGCTGCCGCGGCGGACCTTCTCCCACGTGTAGCCACGCTGCCAGGCGAACTGGCGCCAGGTGTTGGCCTTCATCCCGTCGAACAGTCGTGCCGCCTGCTCATCGTCGGGAGGTCCTTGGAAGGCGAGGAAGCACTGCTCGATCACCTCACCGATGGCATCGCGGCCGTGGCGTTTCTCGAGCTCGCGCAGCGATTGCCGCTCGTCGCCGTCGAGGACGCGCTGCGGCAAGGGCTTTTGCGCCGCGCCACCCGCGCGGACCGGCAACACGCGCTGCACGTGCTCGGCGGTGAGCGTCGGCGTTTCGGGGTCGAGTTCGCCAAAGAGCCGCTCGAGCGCGTTCTCGAGCTGGCGGACGTTGCGCGGCCACGGCTCGCGCGCGAGCAGGTCGAGCGCCGCCGCCTCGAAGCGAACGAAGCCCTTGGCGCCGTAGCGCTCGCGCAGCGTCGCGAGCGCGCAGACCGCCAGCAGCGGGATGTCCTCGCGCCGCTCTCGCAACGGTGGCAGCTCGAGGCGATGAACGGCGAGGCGTTCGAGCAGGTCGGGACGGAAGCGGCCCGCGGCGGCCTGCGCCTCGAGGTCGGCGTTGGTGGCGGCGATCACGAAGACGTCGACCGTGACGTCGCGCTCGCCGCCGACCGGTCGAAAGGTCCGTTCCTGCAGCACCCGCAGCAGCAGCGGCTGCAGCTCGGGCGCGAGGTTGCCGATCTCGTCGAGGAACAGGGTGCCGCCGTCCGCTTCGGCGAAGAGCCCCTTGCGACGCCGATCGGCGCCCGTGTAGGCGCCCCGTTCATGGCCGAAGAGTTCGGCCGCCACCAGTTCGGCGGGAAGCGCGGCGAGGTCGCTCTTCACGAATGGCCGTCCGCGCCGCGGCGAACTCGCGTGCAACGCGCGCGCGGCGAGCTCCTTGCCGGTGCCCGTCTCGCCGACCAGCAAGGCGCTGCGCTGCAAGCGGGCGACCCGTTCGAGTGCGTCGAGGCGGTCGCGCAGCGCGAAGCTGCGGCCGATCATCCCGTGGCGGCAGCTGTCGGGGTCGGCGCGCAACGCGGCGGCCGTGATCGCGACGTCGGCGTTGGCGAGTTCGCGAACCGTCGCCACCAGGTCGCGCCGCCGCCGGAAGGCCTGTTCGCGCAGCAGTTGCGCGCGCGGCTCGGCGGCGCGTGAGCGTGCTTGGCGGAGTCCCGCGAGCCGTTCGCGCAGGCGGGTCCAGGTGGCGCTCGGCGAATCGTCGCCCGCCTTGCGCAGCACGCTCTCCGCGCTGAGTCCCGCCCGCGCGAGTTCGAGGCCGTCGTCGAAGCTGAGCGAACCCGCGAACGCGGTGTGCAGCAGCAGCTCCGATTCGGGCCATGCGCGGCGTGCGGCGGCGAGGATCAGCAGGCCATCCTTTGGGCCGCCGCCGACCTGTTCGAACGAGAGATCGCTGATCACCGCGTCGAAGCTGTCGCCGCGCGCGATGCGCTGCTCGACGCCTTCGAGCGAGGCGGCGAGCTCGACTTCGACGCCGGCGCCGAGCGGGCGGGCGACCTCTTCGAGGAAGCCCTCCTGCGCGCCACGGCGGTCGTCACAGAAGAGGATGCGGAACGGGTCGGGCATCGGGGGGATCGGGGTCGGGGAGCGTCAGGGTGAAGGCCACGCGCGCTGGATCGGAGCTGACCACTTCCGCGGTGAGCGTGCCGTTCCAGAAGGTGCGCAGAAAGTAGCGGATCAGGAAGAGGCCGAGCCCGGTGCCCGCCCCTTTGCCGGGCGCGAAGCTCTGCTCCAGCAGTTCCGCGAAGGCGGCCGCGAAACAGCCGGCGCAGCTCGGTGCCGCGTCGCGGCGTCGCCGGATTCGACGCAACTTGCCCGCGGTTCCGCAACGCGGACAGGTGCCGTCGAGCGCGTCGACCTCGACATCGTTTTCGAGCGCGAGCGTCAACACGCCCGCGCGCCAGTCGAGTCGCGCCCGCAGCGGTTCGCGACCGGTGGCGCTGCGCAGCGCGTTCTTGACCAGCTCGTAGGCGAAGAACTCGACGGCGCCGCGTTGGCCGCGCAACAGCGTCGCGGCGCGCGGCGTGGCGACCTCGATCTCGAGCGGCAGCTCGGTGAGCTGGCGGCGGCGGCGATCGACCACGGGGTCGCTGCCGGCGGGGGGCAGGTCGGCGCTCTCCACCTCGGCGACCTTGCGCCGCGTCTCGTTCAGCAGCGGCGCCAACGCGATCGGCGTGAACGGCAGCGGGGGAGCGTCGCCCGCGGCCGACTGCCGTTGATGAGCGAGCGCGTCGAGGAACTGCAGGAAGGCGAGGCGGCCGCGGTTGCTCGCAGCGACCGCGGCGATCAGGTCGCGGGCGCGTGGCGGCGCGGCGGCGGGCGGCGCGAGCAGGCGACTCGCCTCGCAGAGCCACGCGTCGTACGCGACGATGTCATTGCCGAGCCCATGGGTGAGACCGGCGGTGACCGCGATCCAGTGCTCCTTCTCCTGCGCGGCGAGCTGGATCTCGCGCTGCGCCCGTCGCTCCTCGGCGTCGCGGACCGCTCCCTCCATCCGTTCGCGCAAGAGCACGATCACGCCGGCGCATGCGAGCAGCGCGGCGAGCAGCGCCGCACGCCGCCAGAGCGAATCGCGCAGGAAGGTTGCGTGGGCCGCCGCGCGTTGCGTCAGCAGCAGCAGCGAGCGCTCGAGCTCCTCGGCGCGCTTCTGCAGCTCGTCGCGCAAGTTGGCGCCGCTCTCTCGCAGCAGATCGAGCGACTCGATCGCGCTGCGTTGCCGAGGATCGTCCGTGGCCGAGCGCAACGCCTCGCGGCCGACGAACCAGCGATCGGTCGCCTGCTCCTCGGCGAGCTGGAGCGCAATGCGGGCGGTGGCGAGCCTCTCCTCGTCGAGCGGCGCGTCGCTGCCGAGCACCGCGAGGAATTGCTGCAGCGCGAGGTCGCGATCGACGAGCGAAGCCTGCAACGGAGCGAGCTCCTCGCGCGGATCGAGGGCCGCGAGGCTGTCGGCCACGGTGGCGAGCGCGCGCCGGCCGTCGTCGGCAATCGCTGCAGCCGCCAGCGCCGCGCTCCGTTCGACGGTGGCGAGGTCGTGGTCGAGCAGCGCTCGCTCATGTCGCTGCACCAGCCAATGGCCGGCGGTCGCCCCGAGCAGGAGCTCGCACGCGAGCCGCCGCGGGGTCGCGGTGCCGCTCTCGGAGCTGCGCAGAAGCGCGAGCGCCGCCAGATAGGTGAGCGGGAGCGCCGGATCGAGCGGGGAGAGCGATCCTCCGGCGCTGCCGGCCAACAGCGCGAGCAGCGGCAGGTCGAGCGCCGGCTCGAGGAGGCGACGACGCGGGAGCGCGGCACGCGCCAGACGCGCCACCGCCAGCAGCGCCAGGAGGAGCCACTCGAGTCGGTCGAGCGCGGAAGCGCTGGCCAGCAGATCGAGCGGCGAGCGGTCACCCGCCGCGACGCCGTCCGCGCGCCAGCGCACCAGCAGCTGCGTCGCGAGCAGTCCGAGCGCGACCACTCCGACCAAGAGTGCGGCAGCGCGCGCCGGAGCGGCGCGCTTCATGCGGTTGCCTGCGCCAACGACTGCAGCAGGAACGGCAACGAGGTGTCGTAGCGCCAGCTCGTCCCGCGATGACCGTCGTCGAACTCCTCGTGTCGCAATGCGACGCCGTGCGTGGCGCACTCGCGCGCGAAGCGGCGCGCGCCGAAGTGGAGGTGGTACTCGTCGCGGTTGCCGCAGTCGACGAACAGCGCGCGCAGCGAGCGCAGCGAGGCGGCACCCGCCGCGACGCGGCGCACCGGATCGAACGCGAGCCAGCGGTCGAAGACGTCGGATCGCAACTCGCAAGTGGTGATGTCGAAGGGCAATTCGAAGCCGTCGGCGAGGTCGGCGCGCGGTGAATAGGCCGCCGCCATCGCCAGCGTGCTGATCGCGGCGAACTCCTCGCTGCCGCGCTTGCGCTTCGCGAAGAACGAGGCGAGGAACGGCTCGATGCCGCCGGCGCGGGCCACGGCATTGGCGCACGCCGGAAAGTCGTGGGGGTAGCACTGCTCGAACCCGAGGTCGCCGCTATGCGAGGCCGCGGCGGCGAACACGCCGGGATGGGTGAGGACGAGGTGGAGCGCTCCGAAGCCGCCGCTCGACTTGCCGACGACCGCGCGGCCGGCGGCGGTCGGCACGGTCTTGAATTGCGCGTCGACCGTCGGGATCACCTCGTCGATGAGGTGGGAGGCGTAGCGGCCGAGTGCGCTCGAGTCGACGTACTGCGAGCCGCCAAGACGGGTGCAGCAGTCGGGCAGCACGACGAGCGCCGGCGGACAGCCATGCAGGAAGAGGCGCGCGAGTCGCTGGTCGATCGCCTCCTCCCAACACGCCCGCGCCAGCAGCGTCGCGCCGAACCCTGTGAATCCCGCCAGCACGTAGAGCACGGGGTAGCGGCGAGCGTCGTCGTCGTAGCCCGGCGGCACGACCACGAGCAGCTCCCGCTGGTGCGGGTCGCCCTGCCGATTGCCACGAAGCAGCGCGCTATCGAGGAGGCGCCGCTCGACTCGGAGTGGGGAGGTCGGTCGCAGGCTCACCAGCAGTTCCCGACCGGGGCGACGCGCGCGTCACCCGACGTGGAGGAGTGCGTCTGTCGTTGTCGCTGACGTCGCGCCATGCCGTTCGCTCCACCGTCCAAGCTCGCCGCTCGTGGACTGACGCTGGGGGGAGCTTAGAGCGCTCCGGTTGGAGTAGAGCTGCTCGCGAATCGTCGTCGGTGTGCGGGGGACTGTCACTGGTGGTAGTAGGGAAGTCTCTGTAACACGAGGGATTGTGGTGGCGATCGCGAGTCGTACAATCTGCCGCATCCGTGGAAAGTGGCGGTGCAGGCGCGCATCGGTCTCGCATCCGTGGAACTGCTGTGCGCCGTCCTTGAGGGGGAGGGGCCGCGACCATGCTCCAAACCGAGTCGCAGGCCCCGGAGATGTCCGCGTTGATGCGGGCGCTCGCGGAGAGGCCGCAAGATCTCGAGCGGGGAATGCGTCTGCTCGACCAAGGGTTCCGGCTCACCCCGGAGCTTTTCGTCGACCTGTGGTTGCAGGACGCCAGCGCACGCCCCGTCATCGCTCTCGGGGAGGGGAGCGCAGGAGACGCGGCACTGCTCGGTCGGGCGTGGTTCGTTGCCGCTGAAGTGCGTCGGATGCGGAGCCTGTTGGAGCGTCTGTTCCAGCCGGCAGGCGTGACGTTCGAGCGACCCCCGCGGGTGCTGCTCGTGGCGTCGCGCTTCACCGATGCGCTGCTCGGCGCGCGCGAAGAGCTTTCGACGATGTCGATCGAACTCTTCGAAGCGCGACTCCTTTCCGAGGAGGGCAAGCACCGCTTGGTGGTGGTCCGCGCCGGAGGGGAGCCGCGTCGCGACGCTCCTCCGGCTTCGGACTCGCCCGTCGATCCGCTCATCGAACGTCGTGCGCGCCGCGGCAAGGCCGGGGTCAACGGCGTCAACGGCAACGCGACGCACGGGAACGAGCCGGCGTACTCGAACGGCACCCCTGCTCGCGCGTTGGCGACCCGCCCTCCGGCAGCAGTCGCGGCGGTCGATCCAGACGTCGACCTCGCCGGAGAGCTCAAGCGCAAGATCCTGCGCATCAGCGATGAGATCGAGGTCGCGGTGGCCGGTAGTTCGACGCGCTTCCTCTTCCATGACGAGACGCTGGTCGCGCTCGAACTCGACGGCACGACGCTGACGGCGCGCCTTGGAGACGGAGACGACTCGCCGCGGCCGCTCCAGGATCGCGGCGCTCTCCACGCCATCGTCGACGAAGTCGTCCGCCTCTACTTCACCCGCAATCGCCAGCGTGCGAGCGCGTTGCGCAGCACCCAGACCACTGCGGCTCGATGAACGTGGCCGGCGACCCGACCGACGCCGCCGTCGCGTCACGTGGACGAACCGGATTCGCCGTCGTCGGTCTGCTGCTGGCGGCGGTCGGACTTGCCCGGTTGCAGACGCATCAGATCACGGCGAGCTACTCCGCAGTGGCGGCGGCCGCGATCGTCGACTTGAATCATGACGATGTCGGAGCGCTCGAACGCCTTCCTGGCATCGGCCCCGTGCTGGCACGTCGCATCGTCGACGCGCGTGCTGCGGGCGGCCCGTTCGCCGATTTCGCGGAGCTGTGCGCTCGCGTCGACGGCATCGGCCCGCGCGTGGCGACGGCATTGGAGGGGCTCGTCACCTTCGCGCGCTGAGCCCCAATGAGCCTCCCACCGCCCGCCGATCTCGATTCGATCCTGCGCCGCTTCCTCGCCGAGGATCTCGGTTCCGGTGACGTCACGGCCGACTGCTTCGTGCCGCGCGAAGCTTCGATCGAAGCGACGCTGACCGCCAAGGCGCCAGGCGTCATCTGCGGCGTCGATCTCGCCGAGCGGGTGGTGCGACTGCTCGATCCAAACGCGCGTCTCGATGCGCCACTCGCCGATGGCAGCGCGATCGTCGCCGGTCAGGCGGTCGGCACGCTGGCCGCCAACGCGCGCGCGCTGCTGGCCGCGGAGCGCACGCTGTTGAACCTGTTGCAGCACCTCTCAGGCATCGCGACGCAGACCGCGCGCTACGTGGCCGCCGTCGCTGGCACGGGTGCCGCGATCCTCGACACGCGCAAGACCTTGCCGGGATTGCGTTGGTTCGCGAAGCGGGCGGTCGCGGCTGGAGGCGGTATCAACCATCGCCATGGGCTGTGGGACCAGGTCCTGATCAAGAGCAACCACCTCGCCTATGCGAGGCCATGGCCGGCGGGACGGCGACCGCTCGAGGAGTCGATCGCGGCCGCACGCCACCACGCGCCGGCCGGGATGAAGGTGCAGGTCGAGGTGTTCGATTGCGACGAGGCGGAGCGTGCGGCAGCTGCCGGTGCCGACTTGATCCTGCTCGATAACTTTTCGCCCGCAGAGGTCGCCGAGGCGGTGCGGCGCATTCGCCGCCGTTTCACGCGCGCTCAGGTCGGCCTCGAGGCGTCGGGCGGCCTCCATCTGGGAAACGTCCGCGCCTACGCCGAGGCAGGCGTCGAGCGGCTGTCGATCGGCGCGCTGACCCACTCGGCGCCGGCACTCGACCTCTCTCTGGTCTTCGCGGGAGCGGGCCTCGATCGGTGACGGTCATGGCGCGCCTTGTCCCTCTTGGTGGCAGGCTCTAACGTCCCGGTGTGGATTCGCCTGACGCGCCCGCACTCCTTGCCATCGACTTCCGGATCGGACCGGTCGAGGCGGCGGTCCGACTGGTGCGCGGCCAGATCCGTTCCCTGCTCCATGACCACGGATTCACGGACGACAAGGTCGAGGCGGTCCTGCTCGGTCTTGACGAGGTCGTGATGAACGCCTGCTTTCACGGCGGCGCCGCGGCGCAGCAGCAGGCGATCGAGCTCAAGGTCGCCATCCACGAGGATCGCCTCGTCTTCGACGTGCTCGATCGCGGCACGTTCCGGCCGCGCGCCGGCCACTCGCGTACGGAGGCACACCTCCCGGACGAGGACGCCGAATCGGGGCGCGGCCTGTTCCTGATCCACGCCACCATGGACGAAGTGCGCTTCGAAGCGCGCGAAGGGGGCGGCACGCGTGTCCGGCTCGTCAAGCGGCGCTGACCGCGCGATTCGAATCGTCGCGGCCGTTGCCGTCCCGATCCACGCTGGTTGGATCTGGTGGCTCTCGTCGCAGAGCTTCCCGGGCATCGGCGGGCAGTTCTGGGGCTTCGTCTCCAATTCGCTGCACTTCTTCCTGTTCGGTGCGCTGGCGCTGCTGCTGGCCGAGAGCTGCCGGCGCGCGGGCGGCTGGTCACGCGACGCGCTGATCGGCGTGCTGGTGCTGACGGTGACCTACGGGATCGTCGACGAGTGGCATCAGTCATGGACTCCCGGCCGAACACCCGACGCGTTCGACGTCTGCGTCGATCTGCTCGGCGGCGTCGGCGTGCTGAGCTTGTGGTGGGGGGTGCGCGGACCCGGCCGTTTCTGGCCGGCGGTGGCGCGCTTCGTGTCGATTGGCCTGTGCGCCGCGGCGTTGAATGCCGCTCGCACGTGGGGGCCGCTGCGCTGAGACGCTGCGGCGCGTAGGAGCATGGCGATGGGCGGGAGCGATCGGGGTATGGCGGAGCCGGCCGGTGCGTTGTGGCGCAGCCCGTTGTCGTCGCGCTACACCAGCAAAGCGATGCAGGAGCTCTTCTCCGATCGCGCGCGGGCACGACTGTGGCGCGAGATCTGGATCGCGCTGGCGCGCACGCAGCTCGAGCTCGGCCTCGACCTGCCGGGGCGCGACATCGACGCGCTCGAGAAGCGCATCGACGAGATCGACCTCGCCCGCGCGGCGGCGCTCGAACAGGAGTTGCGCCACGATGTGATGGCGCACCTGCACGCATTCGCCGAGCTGCATCCGCCGGCCCAGCCGTTCCTCCATCTCGGCGCGACGTCGTGCACGGTGACCGACAACGCCGACCTCGTGGTGATGAAGCGCGCGCTGCTGTTGCTGCGCGACTCGCTCGTCCAGGTGATGGAGCAGCTCGCCGCCTTCGTGGCCCGGACGCAGTCGATTCCGACGCTCGGCTACACGCACTTCCAGCCGGCGCAACCGACCACGGTCGGCAAGCGGGCGTGCCTGTGGCTGCAGGATCTGCTCTTCGATCTCGCCGAGCTGAACCGACTGCTCGACGAGCTGCCCGCGCGCGGCCTGAAAGGGACGACCGGCACTCAGGCCTCCTTCCTGACGCTGTTCCACGGCGACCACGCCAAGGTCAAGGAGCTCGATCGCCGATTCGCGAAGCGGCTCGGTTTCGCGACCACGGTCGCGGTGTGCGGACAGACCTATCCGCGCAAGCTCGACTATCGGCTGTTGACGATCCTCTCGGGAATCGGCCAATCGGCGGCGAAGGCGGGCAACGACCTGCGTCTCCTCGCGCACGAGCAGGAGATCGAGGAGCCGTTCGAGGAGAAGCAGATCGGCTCGTCGGCGATGGCCTACAAGCGCAATCCGATGCGCGCCGAGCGGATGGTGTCGCTGGCGCGCTACTTGATCCACCTGCCGGCGAACGCGGCAGAGACGGCCGGCCAGCAGTGGCTCGAACGCACGCTCGATGATTCGGCCAATCGACGCATCGTGCTGGCCGAGTCGTTCCTCGCGGCGGATGCGGTGCTGCGGATCTACCACAGCATCTTCCGAGGGATCATCGTGAACGAGGCGCGCATCGCAGCGCACTTGCAGCGCGAGCTGCCGTTCATGGCGACCGAGGAGATCCTGATGCGGGCGGTGCAGGCGGGCGGCGATCGCCAGTTGCTGCACGAGCAGATCCGCATCCATGCGCGTGCCGCGGCGGAGCGCATGAAGGGCGGCGCGGCGGACAACGATCTGTTCGCGCGACTTGCGGTCGATCCAGCGTTTGGCGCCGTGAAAGAGCAGTTGCCCGCGATCGCCGGGGGCGCAGCATTGGTCGGACGCGCGCGCGAGCAGGCGACCGAGTTCCTTGCCGAGCAGGTCGAGCCTGCGCTCGCGCCGTTGCGCCGCACCGGGCGTGCGGGCCTCGAAGACTTGAAGGTGTAGCGCGGAGGTCGCCTGAAGAGGGCGAGGCGCCGGCAAGCCTTGCGGCTCACCGGCGCCCCGATCGGACCTCTCTTTTGCGTGCGGTCAGCGGCGCGGGATCACTTCCCGCTGTCGTCGCAATCGACCGCGCACTGCACTTCGCATTGAACTTCGCACTCTTCGTCGCAGTCGACGTTGCATTCCGAGTCATCGCCGTCGAGCGTGCACTCGATCTCGCACGGCATCTCGAAGAAGAGCGCTCCGTCCTCGGATCCGTCGACCTCGAGGCGCATGCCTTCGAACTGCGTGACCTCGTCGTTCGAGTCGGGGCTGAACGCCAACTCGAATTCGCCCGATTCGATCTCGCTGTCACCCTGGCTCGTGTGCAAGCGCAGCAGCGCCTTGCCGTGGTGCGGCGCGATGGAATGCAGGCGCAGCAGCTTCGGCATCGCGGCGCCGTGTCCCTGTCCGTGTCCTTGGCCATGCGCCTTCATGGCCGGGCACTCGCACGCGCACGATTCCGATTCCTCGACCTCGCGCGTCTCCACGCGCAGCCGCGGTGCGCGGGGCGCCTGGGCAGCGCGCGGCGCACGTGCGGCCCGGGAAGCGACGGCGGCACGCGGAGCACGCGGGGCGCGAGGAGCGACCATCGGGGGCAGCGCGCGGCCGGCCGCGCCGCGGGGCGCCGCTTCGGGGCGACGACCAAACTCGGCGGGCATCTTGCCGCGCGGCTGCTGGCAGCAGGGAGCCTGGCAATCTTCGCAGCGGCCATCGTCGAGCAGTCGGCCCTGGTGAGCCTTCTCCGTGACGATCCACGTCGCCTCTTTGGCCGGCTCGATCTTCATCCCCTTGACCGACTTCACCTTCTGCGCCTTGGCAGGCTTGGTTGGCGTGGCGGTCGTCCACGAGCCGCCGTCGCCGCCATTCGTCGTCACGAGGCGGATGCGACCGCCCTCGTCGCCGCCGAACAGCGCGATCCCCTCGGCGCTACCGGCGGTCACGTTTCCAGTCGCGTCGGAGAAGGTGAACATCAGCGCACCGTCCGCCCCCGCCTCATCGCAGGTCGTCGCGGCGCAAGCTTCGGAATCGGATCCGTCGCTCGCGCAGCAAGAGTCCGCTTTGGACTCGCCGCTCGCGCAGCACGAGCCGTCGTCCGACTCGCCGCTCGCGCAGCATGAATCGGCGTTGGACTCGCCGCTCGCGCAGCAGTCGTCGCCACCGGCGGTGCAGCTGGCCATGCCCTGGATCGTGGCGACGGCATCGCCGTCCATGGTCCAGAGGGCGGCACCGTCGTTGGCCCCTTGCAGTTGCAACGTGAGGTTCTGCCCTTCGAGCGTGATGGCGCGGACCGTCTGGTCGGCCGATTCACTCAACGCGCGGACCGTCTCCTCGGTGGTGTCACGTGCCGTGTCGACGGCGAAGGTGCCGGAGCTGAGCGGGCTCAGCGTGAAGCTGACGTCGCCACCGCCGATCGCGAGGGAGCCCGCTTCGCCACCGGGAGCGAAGGAGAGCGAGCCGCCGGGCATCGGTGCCGGCATCGGCATCGAATCGGGCTGCGGCTCGCGACGGCCACCGCCGCCACTGCCGCCACCGAGCGCCTCGCGGACGCGCTCCAGCATCCGCTGCTGCTCTTCGCAACGTGAACGCAGCTCGTCGACCTGCTGCTTCAGCGCGCGGATCGTGTTCTGCATTTCCGCGCTCTCAGCCGAAGGGGCGGCGTTGCCGGCGGCAGCGGCACCGCGCGCAGCGGCGATTCGCGCGTGCAGACGGCCGGGCGGAGTCGGTCCGGCGTTGGCAGACGGGGCGGCTGGGGTCGCCGCCGGCACGAGTTCGATCGAGGCCATCCCACTGCTCATGCCGGGCACCGCGAGATTTGCGTCGCGCTTGCCGAGCGTGAGCTTGGGCTTCAGGACCTTGTCGCCGCGCCGCACGCGCAGCTTGACGACGTCGCCGGCCTGGTGCTCGCGGACCTGTTCGACCAGACCTTCGACCGAGTCGACTTCATCGGTGTCGAAGCGCTCGAAGATATCGCCGGCCTGAAGGCCGACCGCTTCGGCGGGGGAGCCGGGAACGACCGCGAGGATGGAGACCTCGCCCTCGTCGTTCGCCTGCAGCTGCACGCCCATCCAGCCGGCGTTGTCGTCCGACATCGGGGCGAGTTCGACCATGCCGCCGAAATCGGAGGCGTCGGTGACTTGGTTGAACTCGATCGTCGCGTTGCGCTCGTCGCCGGAACCCTCGTTCTCGCCTTCCTCACCTTCCTCGCCTTCCATCTCCGCCGGCGCGGCCGCGAGCCGTGCGCTGGTGCGTCGCTTCTCGCCGTCACGCAGGAAGGTGATCTTGGTCTTGGCGCCGACGCCCATCGAGGTGATGGCATCGCGCAGCTCTTCTTCGGAGCCGATCGTGCGGTCGCCCAACGCGACGATCACGTCGCCCGCCTGGAGCCCTGCCTTCGCGGCCGGGCTGCCTTCGACGATCTCGGCGAGCTTCACGCCGCCACCATCGGCCGCGCCTTCGATGAAGACGCCGAGGTAGGGGCGATCGGCGGCCGGCGCGGTGGCTTCACCGCCTGGCGTCGACGCGGGCATCGGCGCGCTCTGCGCGACGGCGCCGCTGGTCATGACGGCAAGCAATGCTGCCGTCTTCCAGGAGGTCCAGGCCAAATGTCTCATGCTCATTCCTCTTGTTGGAGACGAACCCCGCGGGGCAGCGAGGTTCGCTGGTGCTTCATTCCGCATGGAGCCAGACGTACTCGGCTGGTACCGGGGCATCTTGGGCGCTGTTAGATAATTGTCTGCCGCCGCCCGGGGAATGGGGTAGTGGTGCCGGAGTGGTCGGCCGTTTCGCGGCCGCACCGTCGAGGAGGCGGCGAGCATGCGCGAGTTGGCACTGGCAGTGGATGCGACGTCGGGCCAACTGCCCCCGCTCGAAGAGGTCGCGGGGTGGCTCGAGGCGCTGCGCGTCCGGGCGTGGGTTCCCGGTGGGACGGTGGCGGCTCCTGCTGCCGAGCGGATGCGGCGCGACCTTTCGGGCGTGCGCTGCCCGGCGATCCGTCATCCCTTCCTCTGCGGTGGGGCGTCGGTCGGCGTCCCGCGCTCGTTGGTCGCGGCCGACCCGGTCGTGCTGGCGGCCGCCGTCGGAGATCTCCAAGGTTCGCTCGACCTCGCCTCAGCCATGCGAGCGCGCTGGACCATCGTCGAGCTGCCGGAAGCGAGTGACGGCAGCGGCAAAGAGGCGGTGTCGCCGACCGAGCGCGATCGGCGCCTGGAGCGACTCTGCCGTGCGCTCCACGAAGCCACGCAGCCACGTGCCGATCAGGGCATCGCACTCGCGTTGCCGCGGACACGCAGCGAGTGGTGGACGCCGGAAGCGGTGGCTGCCGTCCTTGCCGATCTTGCGCGTCGTCGTCAGGTGGCTTGGTGGCACGACAGCGGTCGAGCGGCGGCGTTCGGGCACGCTGGCGGTCCGGCGGCGCCGCGCTGGCTCGATCAACTCGCGGGACGCTGCGTCGGGCTCGATGCGACGGACGCCGTGGCGGGATACTGCGGCTTGCCGGCAGGAGCCGGCGAGGTCGATCTGAAAGCCGTGATCGGCGCCTTGTCCGGCGAATGCACGTTGGTGCTGCGCGCCGAGCCCTTCCAGGGACCGGGACCGCTACTGGCCGCGGCGCGACACCTGCGCGGTGAACGGCCGTGAGCGCTGCGCGCCGGCGTGCCGCGCTCACGCTGCTCCTTGCCGGCTCCGACCCAAGCGGCGGTGCCGGGCTCGAACTCGACCTCAAGGTGCACGCGATCTTCGGGAGCCACGCGGCGGCGCTGGCGACCTGCGTGACGCTGCAGACGGCGGTCGGATTGTCGGCGGTGACCCCGACCTCCGTGCACACGATGGCGCGGCCGCTGGCGGCGTTGCGCCGCGACGCGCGGATCGCCGTCGTGCAGGTGGGCATGGTGGCGAATCGCGCGTGGATCGAGCGGATCGGCGAGCTGGCAGCCGCCTGTCCGAAAGTCCCCTTCGTGGTCGATCCCGTCTTCGCGCCGACCCGCGGCGAGCGGACGCTGCCGGCGAGCGCGCTTGCGCTCTATCGGCGAAGCATCGTGGCGAAGGCGACGTTGCTGACGCCCAATGCGCTCGAAGCGGCGGAGCTGCTGGGCTGGACGCACGCGGCGATCGTGCGCCAGCCGATGGCGGCGGCACGAGCGCTGCTCGAACTCGGGCCGGCGGCCGTGTTGCTGAAGGGCGGTCACCTCGCTTCGCGCGGCGCGGTCGTCGACTTCTTGTGCGGCCGCTTCGGCAGCCACGAATTCGTTCAGCCGCGACAGCGCGGCGTCTCGCCGCGCGGCACCGGCTGCGCGCTGGCGTCGGCGATCTCAGCGGGAGTTGCGGGCGGGGAGCCGTGGCTCTCGGCGATCGCGGCGGCACAGCGCTGGTTGGCCCGCGCGCGCGCCGGCGCGCGCAGGTACGGTGCCGGGCGGCCGTACCTTGGGCTCCCGCCACGCGATTGAGGACGCCGACCGGACGGTCGTCTGCCAAGGGGAGCGACCTGCCGATCGCCGCGTGCAGCCGCGGCCGATCGCTTCGCTCGAATCGTTCCGATGATTCTTTTCCTGACGCCGGCAGCGGTTTGACATCGTTCGCAGGCGGCTCTATCTTCCCCGCCCTCGTTGCGGGTGTAGCTCAGTGGTAGAGCACCACGTTGCCAACGTGGTTGTCGTGAGTTCAATCCTCATCACCCGCTCCACGAACGAGGCGCCACGGCGCCTCACGGGTCCTCGCCACCGGCCCCGTTTCGACCCCGCGCGCCGCATCGTGCGCTCGCGGTGGTCCTGCCTGTCCCGTCGAGTCGATCTCGCCGCGTGATCGCGCGGCCCCCGCTTTGCCGTGCCGCTCGCCGCAAACGCCACGCTTCGCCCTGTTCTCCTGGAGAGCCGCGATGTCCACGACGCTCGGTGCGTGCCTGCTTGGCACGCTGTTGCCCGTCTTTGGCCGCCTCGACGAGTCGAAGCCGGCTGCTGACGCACCGCAACTGGTGACGGTCGACCTGAGCGAACTCGGCGACGAAGACCCGATCGCCTCCGCTCCCTTCGGTCCGCGCGGCCGCAACTTCCTGGCGGAGCTCGAGCGGCTGCGCGCGCTGGCCAACGACCCGGCCGTGGCGGCGATCCGACTTTCGCCGTTCCATGGCCTCGACGGCGCCCGCGCGCAGGACGTCCTTCGCGAACTGCAGGCGGCGCGCGCCGCTGGCAAGAAGATCGTCTGCTTCGCGGAGTCGCTCGATGACAGCGCGCTCTGGTTCGCGTCGGTCGCCGACCTGCTGATGCTCCCGCCGCAGGGCGAGCTCGCGCTCGAAGCGCCCGCGGCCGAGATCCTCTACATGAAGGAGCTGCTCGCGAAGGTGGGCGTGCGCTACGACGTGCTCCACGTCGGCGAGTTCAAGACCGCCTACGAAGACATGGCGCGCGACTCGATGAGCGATGGCCAGCGCACCTCGTTGCGCGCACTCCTCAAAGAGCGTTACGAGACGATGGTCGCCACCATCGCCAAGAATCGCAACGTCGCGCCGGCGCAGGTCGAAGCGGGCTTCGAAGAGGTCCTGCTCGCTCCGGCGCGGGCGCTCGAGCTCGGCCTGATCGACGCGGTGGGCTACGAGGATGAGTTCGACGCCAAGGTGGCCACGCTGCTCGGCAGCGCGCCCACGAAGGTGGAGGACTACGGCAGCGAAGAGGGGCTCGACCTCAGCGAGTTCGACAACCCCTTCACGGTCTTCACCAAGCTGAAGGAGCTGCTCGAGCCGAAGGACGAGGAACTTCCCGACGGCTCGCGCATCGCCATCGTCTACGCCACCGGCGCGATCATGAGCGGCAAGAGCAGCGCCGGGTTGGGCGGTCAGACGATGGGGGCCGACACCATCGTCGAGGCACTCGATACCGCGCGCACCGACGAGCAGGTGAAGGCAGTCGTCCTCCGCATCAACAGTCCGGGCGGCAGCGCGCTCGCCAGCGACTTGATCTGGCGCGCCGTGCAGCGCTGCCGCGAGGCGAAGCCCGTCGTCGCATCGATGGGCGGAGTCGCGGCGTCGGGCGGTTACTGGATCGCCATGGGGTGCGACCGCATCCTCGCGCAGCCCTCGACGGTGACCGGCTCGATCGGCGTGGTCGCCGCGGTGCCGAATCTCGCGCAAGCGTGGGAGAAGGTCGGCATCAACGTCGAGGTCGTCGGCTACGGCCCGCACGCCGAAGAGCTCTCCACCATGCGCGACGGCCTGCCGCCGATGCTGCGCGGGAAGCTCGAAGCGTCGATGCAGAAGCTCTACGGGGAGTTCGTGGCCAAGGCCGCGGCGGGTCGCAAGCTCGACCCGGTCGCGCTCGAACTCAACGCGCGCGGCCGCGTCTGGAGCGGTCGCGAAGCCAAGGAGATCGGGCTGATCGACGGCTTCGGCGGGCTGCGCGAGGCGATCACCATGGCGTGCTTCCTCGGCGGTCGACTCGACCCGAAGAGCACGCCGCGGCGCGAGCTGCCCGAGGCGCCCGACTTCTTCGAGCAGTTGAAGGAGCAGTTCGGGAGTCTCGCGAGCGTGAAGGCGCCGTTGGCGCTGCTGGCGCGGGAGGTCGGCGGCGCTGGCCTCGAACAGGCGCTCGCGCCGTTCCTCGCCGAGCCGCCTGCCGGCAGCGGGCGTTGGCAGCTGCTGTGCACGCTGCCCTACGCGATGCGGTGGCGCTGAGCGGCGCGAGCGCGCCGCGGCGCCGATCGACGACGACTACTCCCGCTCCTTCGGTGCTCCGGCGGGCGTCGCCTTGTCGCCGCCATCGACATAGCCGAGTTCGCTGGCGTACTTGCGCCACCCGCGCTCGTCGCCTGGTCCGGCCGCTGCGCGCGTGACATTCACGAGATCGTCCCAGCTCTCGATGCGCTCGATCGAGTGCTCTTCACGGAACGCATCGGTGAACGCCTCTTCGAGCACGCGGCCGTCCATGTCGGCGCCGACGGCGAACCCATTCAAGTGGAGCAGCGTCGGCGTCACATCGGCGAGGTGAGCGGTCTCGATCCGCGCGCCGCGGCGAAACGCCGGACCGCGCAACAGCACGATCCCGTCGATCGAGTGGTTGCCGGTGCGATCCTCGACGTCGACGAGGTCGGTGAGGAGCATCGGCCCTTTCGGCGTGGCGAATTCGGTGTCGCGCTCGAACTTCACGTCGAGGTTGATCGCGACCTCGATCTGGCCGGAGTCGAGCACCTTCGGCACGAAGAGCTTCGGACCGCCGACGACCTCGCAGCCGCCGAGGAAGTCGAGGATCCTCCGTGCGGCAGCGTCGGCGCCGATGGCGCCTGCGACGGGCCGGAAGTAGCCGCGAGTCGCGACGGCCGACCAGAGGACGTCGCGTTCGGTCAGCTCGAGCAGCGAGGCGAGCCGGCTCATCTTCGGACGCAGCTCCCGTTGGTGCGACTCGCCGCCTTCGCCGATCGACGTGAAGCCGTGGTCGGAGACGACGGCCACCGTCGTGTCCGCGGGCAGCAGCGCGAGCACCTCGCCGAGCAGCGCATCGGCGGCGCGGTAGTAGTCGGTCAGCAGGTTGGCGAAGGGGGCGGCGGCGCCGTGCGGGATCGCGAAGTCGTCGGGGTAGTGGTACTGCCAGAACTTGTGGGCGAGGTTGTCGGTCCCGTAGCAGATGAAGGCGGAGAAGTCGGGCTGGTGGCGGCGGTAGAGCTCACGGTAGACGTCGCCGTTCAGCAGCAGCTGAAGCGTCCGCTTGGCGCCGTACTGGAGTTCCCAGCTCGGACTCGTCGCGGCCGTCCACGCTTGCGACAGGGCGGCGCACAGCGTCGGCATGCGCAGTCCGTGGCGCAGGTATCCGACTCCCCAGTCGCGCAGTCGCGTGAGCAGCGTGGGCCATTCGCGTTGCGCGCGCCATTGGTCGAACTCGCCGGTCTGGAACGCGAGCTCGAGTTCCTTGATGAACGAGAGCTCCGCCGGATGCGTCTCCGGACCGCGCGCCATCCATGCGGGCACCACGAAGGGATCGAAGGGGTCGGGCGGCCAGGTCACCAGCCACTGGAACAACCCGACGCTGTAGCCCTGCGCCTGCAAGATCTCCCAGACACGGCGCGTCGTCAGGTTGTCGTTCTGCGTGCAGAAGAAGTCGACGACACCGTGCTTCGAAGGGGTCTTGCCGGTGGCGATCGTGGTCCAGACGCGCGGCGATGAGGACTCGATTTCGGAGCGCAGCGTGCCGCTCACTCCCTCTTCGCGCAGTCGGCGCAGGTTGGGGAGGTCGCCGTTCGCCATCAGTTCGTCGAGGATCGTCCAGGTGCCGGCGTCGAGGCCGAAGACGAAGGTGTTCGGGTGGGGCGACGCGGGTTCGGCTGGCAGGGGGCGGCGCACGACGCCGACGCTGCTGGCGGCCGCCAGCGCGACCACGGCGACGACGGTGGCGGCGCGCCGCTCGAACCAGTTGCTGCGGCCAATCAGTCCACCCACGAGCGCGCCGACGGCGGCAGCGATGGCGACGGCGAGCGGGGTGACCGTCGGCAGGTAGAGCGCCGCCACGACGGCGACCAGCACGCCGCTCCAGAGCGCGGCGGCGACCGCGCTCGCGAGGCGCTGGGCCAGCGGCAGCGCGACGTGCGCGGCGACGACGGTGGGCACCACCACGAGCAGCAGCCCCGTTCCCAGCCGCTCCCCGGCGGAGCCGAAGAGCGTCGGCCATTGCCAGCCGGCGACTCCGACCACGGCGCCCGCCGCGAGGGCTCCGAAACGGGCGGTGCGACAGGCGGCGGCGAGGGGTTTCATGAAGTGGGGCGATCCGTGGATGGAGCGTGGTCCGGCTCGCAGGTGAGCTTCAACGTCGGCGGTGCACCGTTCAAGCGCGCATCCAAGCGGCCCTTTCGGCGAAACGTGGCGGCGAGGTTCTCAACACCTTGTACTTGGAGCCGGCTTGCCGCTTGTCAGCCCCCTCCTGACGTCCGTATGGTTCCGCCCGTTCTTCCTGAGCTTGACCCAGCGCGCTCGTTCGACGAGTCGCCGTCGAGGCGAGGGACGGGACTCGTTCGACAAGCTTGCGATGGGTCGGGTCGGCCAATCGCAACTGCGACGTCCCGCCGTTGATCGAGGGGAACGCTTTGGCGGCTGCTGGCCGCTGCGGAAGACCTCGCGGACGAACGTGATGCTCCTCGTGGTCGGGGAGAGTGGACGAGGCTCGCGGAGCGCCGGTCGCATCCGAGCGCTCGGGGTCGATGCGGACGAAGCATCGGTCGAGAGCGAACCTCCAGGTACGACGCGCGCCGTCGCCGGCTGCGGTCGGCTCGGCGCGCTCGTCGCGACCGTCGCTCCCCTTCGCATCCGTTCCGGCTCGCGCTCGGTTCGCCCCCTTCCGATTCCAACGTTCGCGAAGCAGTCGCGGATGGCGACGCGTCGTCTCGACGCGTCACGCTGCATCCGCCGTTCCAACATGGCCGGCGTCGCGCGCTCACCTCTGACACGCGAGTCGATGCTTCATCGCATCGTCCGCTCCGCGCGATTCCAGGGAGATTCCAGGTGATCCAGAGCAGCGGGCTCGCTGCCGCAGTGGCTGCGCGACGCACGGGTCGCGCCCACTACTACCCGAACGTCTCCGACGCGGAGTGGAACGACTGGAAGTGGCAGTTCCGCAATCGCGTCACGGACCTCGAACAGCTGATCAAGCTGCTGCCGATCCCCGAAGGCGAGCGCGAGGTGCGCCGCGAGGTGCTGCGCGACTTCCGCATGGGCATCCCGCCGTACTACCTGGCGCTGATCGATGCCGACGATCCGGACGATCCGATCCTGCGGCAGGCGGTGCCGATCGCGGAGGAGTACACCTACCGCGACGTCGGCGACGAGGATCCGCTCGGCGAAGAGGCCTACTCGCCCGTCCCCGGCATCACGCATCGCTATCCCGATCGCGTGCTGATGGTGATCAGCAACTCGTGCGCGGTCTACTGCCGCTACTGCACGCGCAAGCGGATCATGTACGAGGACGCCGTGCCGGAGATGGAGATCGACCGCATGGTCGACTACATCGCGAAGACCAAGACCGTGCGCGACGTGGTCGTGTCGGGTGGCGACCCGCTCACCTGCTCGACCGGCAAGCTCGAATCGATCCTCTCCAAGCTGCGGGCCATCCCGCATCTCGAGATCATCCGCATCGGCACCCGCGTGCCCGTCTCGCTGCCGCAGCGAGTCGATGCCGAGTTGTGCGACATGCTGCAGAAGTACCACCCGCTCTGGGTGAACGTGCACTTCAACCACCCGCGCGAGTGCACGCCCGAAGCGGCGCGCGCGTGCGACATGCTCTCGCGTGCCGGCATCCCGCTGAACAACCAGGCGGTGCTGCTGAAGGGCGTCAACGACAGCGTCGAGACCATGAAGGGGTTGATGCACGGCCTGATGAAGATGCGCGTGCGCCCCTACTACGTGTACCACTGCGATCCGGTGCGCGGCAGCGAACACATGCGCACGACCATCGCCAAGGGACTCGAGATCATGGAGGGGCTGCGCGGCCACACCTCCGGACTCGCCGTGCCGCAGTACGTCATCGACGCGCCCGGCGGCGGCGGCAAGGTGCCGGTCAATCCCAACTACCTGCTCCACTACGACCCGAAGAAGCAGCGCGCGATCCTGCGCAACTTCCAGGGGCGCATCTTCGAGTACTTCGAGCAGCTGCCGGAGGAGGAGATCCTGCACCGCCGTCTCGTGGCCTCGGCCAACGCGACGCCGGCCGCTGGTCCGATCGCGCTGAGCAGCAGCCACGCGCGGCCGGCACTCGCGGTGTCGGCGGCCGACGCGGCCGAGCAGAACGGCCATTCGAGCAACGGCCGCAATGGCAGCCATGGTCGCGAGAAGAGCGGCGGTCGGAGCAAAGCGCCGGTCGTCGCAGCGTCGGCGTCGAGCGCTGCGGACGGAGCCGCGCCGGCGCCACCGGCCACCGAGACCGTGGTCGGCAAGAGCAAGTGGGCGCACCGCGGCCGCAGTCGTCGCGACTCGACCTGAACGAAGCGCGAGCGGACGAAAGGGCGGTCGTGGACATCGGCATCGCATTCGACCTGAAGAGCGACTTCACGGCGGCCGCTGGCGCACCGGACGATCGGCTCGAGGAGTACGACTCGGATCGCACGATCGCCGCCATCGAGGCGGCGTTGAGTCGGCGCGGCCACCGTCCGCGGCGCATGGGCGGCGGCAAGCGCTTCCTCGCCGCGCTGCTGGAGCGGCCGCCCGAGCTCGTCTTCAACGTCGCCGAAGGCCACGGCACCCGTTCGCGCGAGGCGCACGTGCCGGCCGCCTGCGAGATGGTCGGCGTTCCCTGCACCCACAGCGATCCGTTGACGCTCGCGCTCAGCCTCGACAAGGCGCTGGCCAAGACCATCGCCGCTGCCGCCGGCGTCGCCGTCGCGCGCGGAGTGGTGGTCTCGACGGTCGAGCAGCTCGCGACTCTCGAACTGCCGTTTCCATGCATCGCCAAGCCGCTGTTCGAAGGCTCGAGCATGGGCGTGCGCAAGACCAGCAAGAGCAACGACGACGCTGCGCTGCGCCGTGAAGTCGAGCGCCTGTTGACCGGCTACGAGCAGCCCGCGCTCATCGAGGAGTTCCTCACCGGGCCGGAGTTCACCGTCGGCATCCTCGGTCAGGGCGAGCGCGCGCACGTGCTCGCGACGATGGAGATCTGCCCGAAGGGCGGCGTCACCGCGGACTTCGTCTACTCGGTCGAGGTGAAGCGCGTCTGGGACGAGCAGGTCGAATACCACGTCCCGCCGCGCCGCGCGCCGGAGCTGACGGCCGCGGTCGAACGCACCGCGCTGGCCGCCTATCGCGCGCTGCAGTGTCGCGACGTCGGTCGCGTCGATGTGCGGCTCGGAGCCGATGGCGTGCCTCGTTTCATCGAGCTCAATCCGCTGCCGGGCGTCAACCCGGGTTGGAGCGACCTCTGCGTGATGTCGGAGCGCGTCGGCCTCGACCATGACGGGTTGATCGGTCGCATCCTCGACCAGGCGCTCTCCCGCCTGCCGCGGAGCTGATCGCCGCGATGCGTGTCGTCGTGCTGCACAACGCCGAGGAGGCGCTCGCCCACGGATCCGCTCAGGATGCGCTCGCGGTCGTCTCCGTGCAGAGCTGTGCGCGAGCCGTCGCGGCGGCGCTCGCCACGCTGGGCCACGAAGCGCGGCTGCAACCGGCGCCCGATCAGCCGGCCGATTTGCTGGCCGCGCTGCAGCGCGCGCATCCCGACGTCGTCTTCAATCTCGTCGAGTCCTACCGCGGCGACGCGGCGCTCGAACCGGCGGTCGCCGCGCTGCTCGAACTGACCGGGTTGCCGTTCACCGGGAATCGCTCGCTTGCGTGCGCGCTCAGTTTGCGCAAGCCACTGGCGAAGGCGTTGCTCGCGGCGGGCGGCGTTCCGGTCGCCGACGGGGTCGTGTTCGAGCGCGGCGATCCTCGCGACGATGCGTTGCTGGCGGCGCTGGCGGCGCGTGCGCCGTTCCCGTGGATCGTGAAGCCGGCGCGCGAAGATGCGAGCCACGGCATCACCGCGGCGAGCGTGGTCGACGACGTCGCAGCGGCGCGCGCGCGTGCGCGCTACGTCGTCGAGACCTATCGGCAGCCCGCCCTCGTCGAGCGCTTCGTCGCCGGTCGCGAGCTGAACGTCGCGCTGGTCGGGACGGCCGACGCGCCGCAAGTGCTGCCGGTGGCCGAGATCGACTTCGCCAAGTTCCCATCCGGACGGCCGCGCCTGGTCACCTTCGAGTCGAAGTGGGTCGAGGGCAGCCCCGACTGGAACGGCACGAACGTCGTCGACGCCGTGCTTGCGCCCGCGGTCGCGGCGCGGGTGCAGGGCGCCGCGCTCGCGGCGTGGCATGCGCTGTCGCTCACGGGTTACGGCCGCATCGATTTGCGGCTCGACGGCTCCGACGCGCCGATCGTCCTCGAAGCGAATCCCAATCCCGACCTATCGCCCGACGCCGGCTTCGCCCGCGCGTGGGGTCGCACCGGGGCTACCTATGAGCAGCTCGTCGCCCGCCTCCTCGCGCTTGCCCGGCCCGGTCCGGTTGCGTGAGCTGCATTCCAGCGATCGCGCGCCGCTCGAAGCGATCCTGCGCGCCACCGGTTCGTTCCCCGACAACGAGCTGGCGGTCGCGATGGAGCTGATCGACGAGGGGATCGCCAAGGCGCGATCGGGTGCCGCCGCGCTTCCCGACGACTATTGCTTCCGCGTCGCCGAACTTGGCGAACGCGATGCGGCGCGTGCGGTCGGCTACGTGTGCTGGGGCCTCACGCCGCTCACCGACGGCATCTTCGATCTCTACTGGATCGCCGTCGATCCGACGCTGCACGGGGTTGGCATCGGTCAACAGCTGTTGCGCGCGGCCGAAGATGCCGTGCGGGTTGCCGGCGGTCGCATGATCCTCATCGAAACGGGCGGCAAGGAGTCCTATCTGCCGACGCGCCGCTTCTATGAACGGGCGAACTACGTCGAGATCGCTCGCATCCCCGACTACTACCGCCTCGGCGACGACAAGGTCGTCTACGCCCGCCGCGTCGATGGACGGCCGTTGTCGCCCGCGCGCGGACCCGAGATTTCGCGCAAGGAGCGCTCGTGAGCAAGAAGAAAGTCGCCGTGCCCCTCGCCGTGGCGCCGCCGATCGCGAACCTGAAGACCGCCCACTTCGACTGCGTCTATCCGACGTGTGGCGGGATCTGCTGCATGAACGGCCGACCGGCGGTCGAGCCGCACGAGCAGCAGCGGATCGCGAAGCACCTGCCGAAGTTCATGCCGCACCTGCGACCAGAGGCGCGCGCGCTGGCGGAGAAGAGCGGCTGGCTCTCCGATCAGGAGAAGGAGGGGCTGCCGACGCTGAAGGTCAGCAAAGGCTGGTGCATCTTCTTCAACGACGGTTGCGTGCTCCACAAGGTCGGGGCCGAGGAAGGCGACCGCTTCCAGTACAAGCCGTGGCGCTGCGTCCTCTTCCCTCTGTCGCGCGACAAGAAGTCGGGCGATTGGAACGTGCGCCAGCATGGCGAGCGGGGTGAGGCGTGGGACCTCTTCTGCCTGAATCCCAAGGAGAGTCCGAAGACCGCCGACACCACGATTCAGGGCGAAGTCGAGTACCTCGCGCAGGCGCTCGCCGACGGCCGCATCCCGCCGCTCGAAGGCAAGAAGCATGGCGGCACGGCGAAGGACGCGCCGCCGACCAGCGCCGACGGAAAGCCGCTGAAGAAGCGCCGCGGCTGAGCCGGCTCCTACGGTTGCTCGCTCGATCGCGCGAGCCGTCGCTTGCGGCGCGCCGCCAGCAGCAGCAGCGCGCCGGCGAAAGCGACGAGCCCGCCGGTGACCACTCCGAATCGTGCGGGCGCCGGGGCGTCGAGCTCCGAAGCGGTCGCGAACGAGCGCGGCTCGAGCGGCGTGCGCGCCACGGTGGCGCTCTCCACTTCGGCGCCGCCATGCAGTGCGAGCGCCCGGGCTCGCAGCACTTCCGGGTCGAAGATCTCAGGCATGCTCGCCTCGACCGTCTCGAGGCCGAGCTGACGCAGCTCGCGATCGCGGTGGTCCCAGCCGCTCGCGGCGAGATCGGCCGAGCCGGGGTAGAGGCTCGCGCGCGTGTCGAGCTTCCTGCCGCGCAGTCGCAGCGTCGCTTCGGCTGGCCGACCCGAGGTCGACGGCGCCGAGCTCTGCGCGCCTGCCTCACCGGGGAGCGCGATGCCGAGCGCCAGCAACGCGCCGAGCGCGGCGCGTGGCCACGGTGTTGCAGTCCCGTTCACGGTGTGGCTCCGAGGAAGTGCACGTCCTGCTCGAGCGTGCGCCAGGTGAGGATTCGCGCCGCGACGACTTCGCGCGGCAGCAGACTGCCGTACGCGCCGCCCGCGGTGAGCCGGCGATCGTGGGTGAGGTTCATGCTGTTGGTGCCGTAGATCATCGACTCGTTGCGCGAGACGATTGCGCCGAGCAGGTTGAAGTCGCGTCCCCAGGCCAGCGTCACCATCGCGGCGGCGTGGTTCGTGTAGATCGCGGCGTTCACGTCGGTGAGTTCGAGCGTCGAGATCTCGCTGAAGTTCGCGGTGCCAGGCGGCACGTTGCCGGCCCATTGGCCGCTGTTCAGCGCGGCGGGCAGGTCGAACTCGGAGAGCGTTGCGGTCGCGTCGAAGCTGCCGTCGCCATCGATGTCCTCGCCCGAGCCGGGGATCACGTCGCCGACGCTCTTGCCCGCGGGGATCTGGCCGAGGTTCGCGTGCGCCTGCGTGTAGCGGTCGACGGTGAAGACGCCATCGCCTTCGAGGATGTCATCGTCGGCGGTGTTCATGATCCCGTCGCGACCGGCCCGCGTGCCCGGGATCTGGTCGAGACCCGCGTCTTCGACGCTGGCGTTCATCGAGTCGTTCATCCACCAGTTGACGTAGTAGCGCCAGATCCAGTTCGTGTAGTCGCCCATGACGACATGCTCGCGGGCGAAGAGGCCGAGGAAGTCCTTCGAGTGATTCGCCGCGATCCACGCTTCGGTGTCCGCTTCGCTGTTGGTCGCCGGCTTCGAGGTCGTCGGCGGATCGAGGTAGGTGATGTTCTTCGCGACGTAGACGTTGCCGCCGGCGTAGATCGACCCTTGGCCGCTCACCACGCCCGACAGGATGACGTCGCCGCGGACGACGACCGGACCGTTCAGCAGGATCGGCTTGTCGACGGTGCCGATCAGCACCAGGTTCTGCTTCTCGCCGACGCCGTCCCCGAGCACCGCGTCGGTGACCGGGGTCGCAGGGAAGCCGGCGCCGCCGCTGATCGACAGGCTTGCGCCCGCGGACAGCGCCATCGACTCGTAGACGGCGAGGTCGCTCAAGTTGGGCATCGGCACCTGCGCGACGTAGTCGTGCTGGTTCGCCGTGTCGCCGCCGAGGCCGCGCACGTGGGTCGAGTCCTTGATGTCCCAGCCGGCGAAGATCCCGCCGTCGGTGCCGTCGACGATGCCGTCGTGGTTGTCGTCCTGGTAGCCGACGAGGTCGGGCAGCGACGGGTTGGTCAGGTCCATCTGCTCGTAGCGCGGCGCACCGAAGACGCCTGGCGAGTAGTTGGCGGCGTCGAACTGTCCGTTCGAGCGCACGTTGCCGTAGCCGTTGATCGTGCTGCCGTAGAACCAGCCCCAGTTGTTGATGAAGTAGCTGTAGTCGAAGACTTCGGCGGGGCGCTGTTCGAGTCGCACGACCGCCTGCACGGTCTTGCGGAACTGGGCCGCCTGGCGGTTCGGGACGTAGCCGGTCGCGGTCACGGTGACGTCGCGCACGAGCCCGTTCTGGATCGCCGACGCGTGGACCGAGTAGCTGCCGTAGGTGCGACCGCCGACGGTGAGCGGCTCGTCCTCCGCCAGCGCGTAGTCGATCGGCGCTCCGCCACCGTCGAACAGGAGCGCGTCGACCGCGGCGAATGGATCGAACGGGCTCAGGTGCGTGGTCTGGTTCAGGAAGGTCACGGCGCGATGCACCCCGGCATCGGCCAGCGCCTTCGCGCGCAGCTTGAGTTCCTGGCGCGCCGAGTCGGCCTGGCCGGTCGTGGCGATCGACAGGCCGGCGTAGGCGATGCCCGCGGCGAGCATGGTCGATGCGAGCGCGACGACGAGCGTGGAGCCCGCTTCGCGGCTTCGCGTGCGCATTCCTTGGACGTTCGAAGCGATGGGCATGCGGTTCATGGGAGTTCTCACGGATTGCGCAGACGGACGGTGACGTCGACGGCATGTCCGACGCGCAGGGTGACGCGAACGAGGCTCGCGTCACGGAAGACGGTGAATCCCTTGTGGCCCGCCGAGTCGACGCCATCGATCCCGTCGGCGATGTCGACCGCCGCGGCCAGTGGCTGGCCGTTCGCGTCGACCGGTCGGCGGGTGAGGCGGAACTTCGTGCGGTGGTTCTGCGACGCGATCAGCCGGTACTCGTCGAAGGCGCCGGCCCATTGCGTGGACGTGACGCGGTCGAGAGAGGTCGCGCCCCACGTCGCGGCGCTGCCGACGAGGTTGACCGGCACCTGGAGCAGCAGGAGGTCGCCGTCCACCGGACGGGTGTCGATCTGGAGGGTCGCGCCATTCGCCTGCGCGATCGACTCGGCGAGCTCGTCGAACGCGTTGCTCGACTCGGTCCGCTCGGCGAGTGCGCGCATGCAATCGAGCATGACGCCCTGCGATTCGCGCGTCAGGGAGAGCGCGGTGCCGACCACCCCGACGAGGAGCGTCGCCGTGATCGAGGTCTCGAGCAGCGTGGTGCCGCGCGTCTTGCGTCGTGGGGTCGCCATCTCAGTAGCCTCCCGAGCGCAGCGTCGCGATGCGCCCCAGGACGCTGCCGGTGCGGTCGTCGGTGACCGTCATCTCGAGGCTGATCAGTCCGAGCGACACCGTGGTTGCGTTGACACGGGCGGTGTGGTCGCCGCGGTCGAAGCTGACCCCGTTCCACGACAGCAGGTCGTCGAACTCCACGTCGGCGAGACTTTCGAGCAGCCAGTCGAGCGTGTTCTTGGTGACGCTGGCCTGCTCGGCCTTGAAGGTCGCGAGGCCGGTGGTGCTGGTGGAGAGCACCAGGGCGACGCATCCGGTCATCAGCACGATCGAAGTCACCATCAACTCGACGAGCGCAAAGCCGCTGCGGCGCGATCGAGTGGCTCGCTTGGGTCGAGGGGGGTGCATGGCGGCGGACTCCGACGTTGGGGTGGCTACCTAGGAATCGTCACAAGGCGCTCCATCCGGAGCCGAAACGCCTGGGCGCGGTGAGAAGTTGGTTCCGAAGCGACCGCGCCCGCCACAACTCCGTGCGAATGCGCGCGTTGCATCGACTGCTCGAATCTGTATGAGTTTGGTCCTGTTTCGAGGGAGGAGCCCTCTGGAGAGCCGTTTTCCGGAGGCGTCGCCGCGTTGGTTCGCGGGGGCTTCGCTGCTCTGACTTGTTCCCGGAGCGCACGCCGGATGAAGATCCTTCTGCTCTACCCGAGCCTCGACGCGCCGGCTGGCAGCAACCACGGCATCGCTTCGCTCGCGGGCGTCGTGAAGTCGCGCGGCCACGAGATGGACCTCTGGCACGTTTGCGAGAAGCTCGAGCCGGTGCCGACGATGGCGCAGGTCGTCGACTACGTGCGCGAGACCAAGCCCGGCCTGATCGGCTTCTCCGCGCTCTCGATGCAGTACGACTGGTGCATCGAGGCGGGCAAGGCGATCCGCGCCGCGTTCCCCGAGTTGAAGCAGATCATCGGCGGCGTCCACTGCACGATGGTGCCGGACGAAGTGCACGAGTCGAAGCTGTGGGACTACGTCTGCATCGGCGAGGGCGACTATGCGCTCGTCGACGTGATGGACGCGCTCGTGAAGGGCGGCGACCCGACCGAGGTGAACGGCATCCGAAGCTGGGTCGGCGGCGAGAAGAAGATCAAGCCGGTTGCGCCATTCCCGGGCCTCGACACGCTGCCGGCGCTCGACTACGAAGTCTTCGACATGCCGAAGGTGCTGGCGGCGACGAAGGGGTGGATGGGGATCCTCACTTCGCGCGGCTGCCCCTACAAGTGCACCTATTGCTTCAACCTCGAGATCGTCGACCAGTACGTCGCCGACGGCGCGGCGAAGGGGCCGAAGGAGTTCCTGCGCAGCTTCCCGATCGAGCGCCAGATCGCCGAGCTGAAGGATCTGCGCGGGCGCTACCCGCAGATCAAGACGTTCATCTTCGACGACGACCTCTTCACGCTGAACAAGCCGTACGTGAAGAAGTTCTGCAAGGCCTACCAGGAAGCGAACGTCGGCCTCCCGTTCGTCGTCAACGGCCACGTCAACTGCTTCGATGACGCCTCGGCGCGCTACCTGAAGGAAGCGGGCTGCATGATCGTGAAGTTCGGGCTCGAGTCGGGCAACGATCGCATCCGCCGCGACGTCCTGCACCGCTACATGACGAACCAGCAGATCGAGGACAGCTTCGCGAACGCGCACAAGTACGACCTGCACACCTCCGCCTTCATCATGTTCGGTCTGCCTCACGAAGGGCGCGCCGAGATCCTCGACACGTTCGAGCTGTGCGCGAAGGTGAAGCTCGGCCGCTTCCGCTGGGCCATCTTCTTCCCGTTCAAGGGAACGGTCGGCTACGACATCGCCAAGCCGCTGATCGATGAATCGAAGATGAAGGGGCTAGGCAACTACTTCGACGGCAGCTGCCTCAACTTCAGCCCCGAGCACGACCTCTTCCTCGAGAAGCTCGGGAAGCTGTGCACGTGGTGGGTCAATGCGCGGACCGACTGGCCATGCGCACCGATCTACCAGGAGCTCGTCCGCGAAGTCGAGGCGATGGACAAGGCGACCTGGGACAAGCGCAAGGCGGGGCTGCTGGAGCACGAGCGCGAGCTGTCCGACGAGCTGATGGCGAAGGACTGGACGCACTACACGATCCGCTACAGCAACGTCATGGGCGTGCGCTCCGACTTCATCAAGTGGGAGCAGAGCCAGATGGCGGGGCGTCCGGGCATCGAGGCGGTGAGCTACACGCTCGACCAGTCGTAGACGGTACGCCGCGACGCCCTTCGCCAGCCCCTTCCTGGCGCGCGTCTCAGCGCGTCAGGAAGCGCGGCGCCGTGCCCGCCCCGGCCAGCTTGCGGGCGATGCCGCTGCCGGCGGGGGACTCGGCGAACGCGAAGAGTGGCGCTGACGTGATCGTCGAGAAGGTGAAGAGCACCCGTCCGGTCGGCGAGTAGGCCGCCGAAGCGCCCGCGAAGCCGGGCTGCGGCGTCAGCAGGCGCAGCCGGCCGCTCGCCAGGTCGACGGCCGCCACCTGCTCGAGTCCGGCGCCGCCGGAAACGACGAACGCGATCTCGCTGCCATCGTCACGAAGCGCGACCCCGCGCAACGAGAGCCCGGGCGCGTCGACGACGAACTGCGCCGCTCCCGCCGGCGTGTCGGGCAGGCGCCAGATCTGATCGCCGCCAGCCGTCGTCACCGCCGCCAGCAGTACGGGTGCCGCCGCCGGTCCTCCGCGCAGGAATCTCGGCGCGAGCTTCAGGCCGTTCAGCAACGGAGCGCTGCCGGCCGCGTCGAGCGTCCAGACATCGAAGCTCGGATTGCCGGCGCCGAGTCCCAGCAGATCGACCATCACCAGACCGCTGCCGCTCGTGCGCGCCGCGATCGTCGGCTGCAGCAGGGCGCCTTTCGGGAAGGGGGCCGTCGTGGCACCCGAGGTCGCCGTGAGGTTGCTCACGGCCGCCGTCCCGCCGCTGAAGGTCGCTCGATAGAAATCGCGATGGAAGCCCGCTTCGCCGAACGAGAAGAGCGGTCCGCCGAACATCGCGATGACCGTGCTCCCATCGGCGAGCGAATGCTCGAACTCGCGGTCGGTCGTGAACTGGATCGGCGCGGCGCTGCCGTCGGTGGGGCGGCTGAAGAGCTCGAGGTCGGGGACGTCGTCGGCGTAGAGGAGCGTCGCGCCATCGTCCGACAGCGCCATCAGCGGACCGGTCGATTCGCTGGTGGTGTGGCCGGCGATGTTGAACTGGCTTGGCGCCTTCGACAGGTTCGTGACGACTCCAGCCGCGGTCGCGACGTAGAGGTCCCACGACGCCTCGCTCAGTCCGGCCTGGAACGCCAGCGTCGAGCCATCGCGGCTGACGGCGATCTCGTTGCTGATCTCGGCGGGCACGAGACCCGCCGACTTCGGCAGCTTGAGTGAGAGCGCGGCGCCGCTGCCATCGCTGGGTGCGCGGCGCAGGAATCGATCGCTCTCGGCGAAGAACAGCGCGCCCTTGGCGAACACCATCGAGTCGGGTTCGGCGTCGGGGCCGGCCAGCGAGGAAGTGACGCAGTACGCCGGCGTGCCGCTCGACGCGAAGTCGGAGCCATCGAAGCGCAGCAACCAGACGTCGCCGCGCCCGGTCAGGTTCTCGTTCTCGATGACGGCGGCGCGCGCTTCGAACGGCGACACCGCGATGTTCGCCAGCAATCGATCCTGTCCGTTGACCAGCGGCTGCTCGAGCAGCACGTTGCAGCGGCCCGCCGCGCTGACCCACAGCACGCCGCCGCGGAGGTTCTTCGGGTCGCGGTAGCGGAGCAGCCAGCCACCATCGGGGAGCGCGATCGACGTGACGCCGAGCTCGTCGCTCTGCTGCGGCAGCGTGAGATCGAGGAGGTCGGCTCCGTCTCGCGACACCAGCGTCAGCGGCCTCAGCTTGCAGCGATCGGGTCCCGGCCGGCCCGTGAGCGCGAGCGTGTCCTCGCGAAACGACTGCAGCGTCAGCGTCCGCTCGTCGAGGACGACGATTCGCGCGGAGCCAGGGCTGCCTTGCGCGAACGTGACGGCGGGCCACGCTGCAAGCAGTGCAAGAACTCGGCGCAGGTTGCGAAGTCGCATGGCGGGAGGATTCCATCGAAGCGGGGGAGCGCCAATGCCGTGCAAGCGACGCGCCATCGCCCATGTGCGGATAGCAATCGATTCCTCCGGGAGCTCCCGCAGCCTTGGAGCGCCTACGCCGGATCCTTCGCACTGCGACGTCCAGAAGCTGGACCGAGGTCGTAGCGGCGCACCTTGTCGTAGATCGACGCGCGCGAGATGCCGATGGCGCGGGCGGCCGCCTCCTTGTCGCCGTCATGGCGCGTCAGCGCCTCCGTGATGGCGAGCTTCTCCAGTTCGGCGAGCGTCGGCAGCGGCTCCGGGAACCGCATCGAACCGCTGGCGCGTTCGACGCCTCCTTGTGGCGCCTGCCAGTCGAGGTCGTCGTCCTCCGCGATGGCGAAGGCGCGTTGCACCTCGTTCTTCAACTGGCGGATGTTGCCGGGCCATGAATAGCGGTCGAGCTCGACGAGCGCGGCGCGCGTGAAGCGGCGGGTGGTCGCGTGCGCGCGATTCAGCTGTTCGAGGAAGCTCTGCGCCAGCGGCACGACGTCGCCCTTGCGCGCGCGCAGTGGCGGCATCTCGAGCTCGGCGGCAGCGATGCGGAAGTAGAGGTCCTCGCGGAACTTCCCTTCGCGCGCGAGCGTTCGCAGATCGCGGTTCGTCGCCGTGACGAGGCGCAGGTCAACCGCCACCGCCTCGCGCGCTCCCAACGGCCGCACGGCCCGTTCCTCGAGCGCGCGCAGCAGCTTCGCCTGCAGGGCCAACGGCATCTCGCCGATCTCATCGAGGAAGAGCGTGCCGCCGCGCGCCAGCTCGAAGAGCCCGGGGCGATCGGCGTCGGCGCCAGTGAACGCGCCTTTCTTGACCCCGAAGAACTCCGCTTCGAGCAGCGTCTCCGGGATCGCCGTGCAGCTCTCGCTGACGAACGGACGATCGCGCCGTGGCGAGAGGTCGTGGAGGCGACGCGCCGCCCCCTCCTTGCCCGTCCCGCTCTCGCCGCGCACCAGCACCGAAAGGTCGGTCTGGGCGTAGCGTTCGAGCAGGCGGCCGGTGGCGACGAACGTGGTCGATTCGCCGATCCAGCGCTGATCGCCGCCGGCGGCCAATGGCTCCCCGCCGGCGCGATCGAGGCGCCGAGTCGCGATCTCGAGCGCGCTCTGCTGGACTTCGACCCGCGTCGCGAGCTGGCCGTTCAACGTCTCGATGCGCTGGCGTGCGTGGAGGTTGCGCAGCGCGATCCCGGCCTGGTCGGCGAGCGCCTCGCACAGCTCGATCTCGCGCTCACCGAACGCGCCTTCGCGCACGGGGTGATCGACGTAGAGCGCCGCCTGCGTTCCGTCGTCGACGCGGATCGGCACGCAGACGATCGAGCGGAGGTCGAGCGCGCTCACGCTCGCCTGCTCGCGAAAACGGGGGTCGAGGCCGGCGTTCGAGGTGACCAGCGTGCGCCCCTTCTCGAGGCACTGGCGCAGGAAGCTGAACGAGAGCTCCTTCTCGGGCGCGCCAAGGTCGCCGCCGCGCGCGCTCTTGCCGACTTCGAAGCGCGTCGCCCCGGCGCTTTCGAGCGCGATGAAGCCGCGCTCGGCGCCGGTCAGCGACAACGCCGTCTCGACCAGGTAGTCGAGCAGTCGCGCGACGTCGGCCTCGCCGGCGAGGCGCTTGTTGATCGAGAGGAACGTGCGCAACAGCTGGAGGTGAGCCGTCATCTCTTCTTTCGGTTCGTGGCGCCCGTTCGCGGCCAGACGCACCGCGTCGCCGCGCGGCGCCATCATGCCGATCGCCGCGCGCAGCTGGGTGCGGGGCGAATCGCTGCCGGTCGCATCGCGCAACGTCTCCTGCAGCGCGCGCAAGGTCGCCGCCGCGCCGTGGCGATCGCCACGCCCGACGTGCCACGCGCGCCGGAAGGCGAGCGCGGCCACGAGGCCGCGGCGGTGGTTGGTGACGCGCGCGGCGCGTTCGGCGGCTTCGATGCGCGAGATCTCGCAGGGCGGTCCATGCAGCACGACCTCCTCCAGCGACGCATCGATGGCGAGCGGGGTGCCGGCGAGCCGCGGCAACGCCGAGTTCAGCACGCTCAGCGCGCCATCCACGTCGCCCACCGCGCGCTTCAACTGGGCGCGGCGCATCTGCAGCGCGGTGGTCGCAGCCGCGTCGCGCGACGTGCCCACCAACCGCTCGAGCAGGGCGAAGTTCTCGGCCGCGCGTTCGATGGCAGAGTTGCCCGGACTCGCGAGCGCCCGCTCGAGCAGCAGATGCGCGCCGTCGATGGCGACGTCGAGGTGGCCGCCGGCCTCGGCGCGCGCTACCAGGCTGCGCAGCGCAAGCGTCAAACCGCTCCAATGGCCGGAACGAAAGCGCTCCTTGCAGTGGCCGAGTTCGCAGCGCAGCTGCTCGCGCGGTTGCCCGACCGCGGCGAGGATCGGTCGCGCGGCCGCGAAGCCGGTCGCGGCGGCGGCCAGATGTCCTTGTTCGACCGCCACCAGCGCGATTCCGGCTTGCGCCAGCGCGATGCCGCGCGCTTCGCTCAGCGCCCGGCGCAGTTCGAGCGCCGCTTCGAAGTGGTGCCGCGCCTCGTCGAAACGCAGCAGGTCGAGCAGGATGGTGCCGAGGTTCAGGTGCAGCGCCGCGATCTCGTGCGCCTGGCCGCGCTCTTCCTGGATCGACAACGCCTCGCGCGCGGTCTCGATGGCGACCAGCGGGCGCCCGCTGCGCCACTGCGCCAACGACAGATTGGTCAACAGGACGGCCAGCAGGCCCGGATGGCCGAGCGGTCGGGTGGCCGCGATGGCGCGCTTCAGTACGTCTTCGGCGGCCGCGAGGTCGCCGTGGCGCAACAGCGCGAGCGCACGCAGCGGCTCCGCTTCGAGGCGCTCGCGCGTCGGCGCGGCTCCGCGCGGGAAGAGCGGTTCGAGCAGCGCGAGCGCGCCCGCGGCATCGCCGCTTCGCAAGCGCGCGTCGGCGAGACCCCGGATGAAGTAGTGCTCCTCCGAAGTGCGTTTGCCACGGGCGCAGCCACGCTCGAAGGCGCGGCGAGCGTCGTCGTAGTTCCCGCGCAGCAGCGCGACGTCACCGGCCCGGCGCAGCGCGCGCAACTGCAGTTCGAGCGGTGCACCACCCTCCTCGGCGACCGACTCGAAGAGCGTGGCGGCGCGCGCGCCGCGGCCTGCGGCCAGCAGCAACTCGCCGATCGCATGGCGGGTGGCGCTGTCGCATTCCGAGGTCGCGAGGAGGAGCTCAAGCTCGGGCAGCAACGCGTCGACGCGGCCGTCGGCGAGCTCGCGCCAGTGGTCGACCAGCAGCTGCGCCGCCTCGCGATGCGCCTGCGCGGCGAAGGCTGCCAGCAGTCGAAGTCGCGGTCGCGGCCCTTCGAGCGGTGATGCCGCCAGCAGCGCAGCACCCGCTTGTTGTCGTTGGCTCGGCGTGGCGGGGGGCAGGCGCCCCGGCACGGCGCTCCAACCCGCCGGCGCGGCAACGGCGAGTCGCAGCTGCTCGAGCTGCGCTCGCGCTCGCGCGGGCGCGCACTCGAGCGCCTGCGCGAGGCGCTCGAAGGTGGCGGCGGGCAGCGGTTCGTCCGCGATCTCGAGCGCGCGCACCAGGTTCGCGAGCGCCGGTTCGAGCGGCACGTCGGGGAGCGCCGGACGCGGCAACCCCTCCCAACGGGTCGCGAGCGGCGGGGCGTGGACGCCGCCGCCATCGTCCATCAGCCGTCCTTGCGCCACGAGAGCGTCGAGGGTCGCGTCGATCGCGGCAGGGTCGGGGCCGAGCTCGTCGATCAGCGCTTCCGCGAGGCGCAGCAGTGGCAAGGGCAGGGCGTCGCGCAAGCCGACGTGGCCGGCGAGTTCGGCGGCAAGCCGCGCCGGATCGGGAGATGCGAACGGCACCAGAGTGATCCACGGCGGCAGCTCGGACCACTCCGCGCGCGGCCGCTCGCTCCACCACAGTCCCATCAACGAGGCCCCGGTGGCGATGCGCGCGCCGCAAGAGCGCAGAGTGGCCGCGTCGGCGCGTCCGATCTTGAGGCGGCGTTGGCGCGAGCGCGCCGGCGCGTCGGGCAGGTCGCGCGCCACGCCATGGATCGCCGCCGCCAGCGCGAGCGCGCGTTCGAAGGCGGGGCCGTCCTCGCGCCGCGGCAAGAGGTAGAGGCAGCGCGCCGGACTCTCCGCGGCCAGCAGCGTCGAGGCGTGCGCCATCGCCGGGGCGAGGAAGAAGTCCGATCGCAGGCGCGGACGGGGGCGACGAGTCGCTTCCGTTGGCAAGAGTCCGACCGCGGCGAGCAGCGCCTGCGTCTGCGCGACATCGGCCGGTCGCTGCCACGGATCGATCGCGGTGAGTCGCTCGATCACACGGATCGTCGCCGGCGTGACGCCGTGCTTCGCGAGATCGGTCGGCAGCAGCGGCAGCAGCGGTTCGCGCGGGAAACGGGCGTAGAACGCGGCCGCGTCGCTTGGCAGCGCGCCTCCCAGCAATTCGTAGAGCAGCAGCCCGAACGAGAAGAGATCGGCGCGCGCGTCGAGCGGCCAGCCGAGGAGTCGTTCGGGCGGCAGGTAGTAGCTCGAGCCGGCGGCGAGAGCGCCTTGCAGTTGCGTTGCGGTCGCCAGCCCGAAGTCGCACAGCTTCGCGCTGCCATCGTCGCAGAGCAGCACGTTCTCCGGTTTGAGATCGGCGTGGATCAGTCCCGCGCGATGGAGGGCGGAGAGGCCCGCCAGCACGTCTTGCAGCACACGCGAGCGCGCTGCGGTCGATACGGGCAACGCCTCGCGCAGCGAGGAGCCTTCGACCCATTCACGCACCAACCAGGCACGGCCGTCGTCATCGACTCCGGCGTCGAGCAGTCGGGTGATCTCCGGCGCTGCCACTTCGAGCAGGGCGCCCACTTCGGCGCGAAACTCGGGCTGCGCTGCGCTCGCGAAGCGCTTGCGCACGGCGAGACGGCCATCGGGCAGCCGCACGCGCGCCACCTCGCCGTCGCCATGCGCGGGGCGGGCCATCGAGAGGTCGTCGTCGCGGCGATTCATCCGCAGCTCAATCGGTCACGCTCGCCTCGACCGACCAGGTCAGCGCGCCGCCGACCCCGTCGGAGAGTCCGCTGACGCGCACTTCGAGCGAGTCGCCCGAGCCGAGGTTGGCGAAGAGCGCGAAGAAGCCGCTGGCGTCGTCGGCGTCGCCGGTGAAGAACGCGTCGGCGTCGAGGCGGAACGTGACCGGATCCGGGAGCGCGCTGCCGCCGAACGGATCGTCGAGCGAGTCGATGTCGACCACGAAGGTGCCGATCGACTGGTTCACCGCCGTGACCGTGCCCCGCAGTTCGCCCGGTTCGACGCGGATCGACGATGCGGCGATGGTGGGGTTCGACGAGCTGCCCGACCGCTCGCCGCGCACCTTGACGCGCAGTTCGTCGGCGAGCAGTCCGACGTCGACGTCAGGCTCGCCGCGCAGGTCGAGCCAGAGACGCTCGCTGCCGTCGAGGACGACCTCGACGTCGGTCGTCGAGGAGTCCACCAGACCGGCCACGACGGCCGGATCGTGCGGCTCGAGATGGAGGATGCAGCTTCCCGGCAGGCCGCTGGCGTCCACGATCGTCCCTTCGTACTCGACCTCCTCGTCCTCGATCTCGACCTCGTGCGCCGCGAAGGGCTCGGAGACGAACGTCTCGAAATCGACCTTCACGCCCTGCCCGATGGCGAGGTCGTTCTCGTCACCGCCGCGCGCATCGTCTCCGCGCAGCTGGATCGCGGCGCCCACGTAGGAGATCTCGATCTCGGACGGATCGCCGAGGCCTGCGAGGATCGGGTCGACGATGCTCTTGCCGAAGGCGACGTTGCGGATCCGCAGCGTGAAGGTGTCGCCTGCGAGGTCGAGGTCGGTGATCGTGCCGTGGATGCGGGCGACGTCGTCGTTTCCGTTTCCGCGCGTGCGTTCGACATGGACGAGGTCGGCGTCGAAGGAGCCGTCGGCGGCCAGCACACCGCTCGCCTCGATGCGGTCGCCGCTGTGCGCGAAGGCGAAGAAGGCGCGCTCGGTGGCAAACGGTTCACCGTCGTCGTCGAGCAGCAGCGTCGACGGTGAAAGGCGGAGGGTGAGCTCGCCGTGGCTTGCACCTGTATCGCGATCCTGCAACGCGATCCGCAGGCGCGAATCGTCGGGGAACTCGCGAGCGATGACGCCGTGTAGTTCGTCGAGCGGCTCGTCATCGCCCTTGCGGTCGGTGACCAGCAGCGCCGGCGCGTAGATCTTCTGGCCCGGGTGGGCGAGGTCGTCGGTGAGGGTCCCAGCGAGCGGCAGCTCGAAGTGGACGCGCGCCCGCTCGCCGGCGCCGATGACGAGCGGCGTCGAGAAGTTCGCCGCAGCGCCGGCCGCGGTGGCCGTGACGACCACCGGCGCGCCCGCGAGGTCACGCGCCACGATCGCCGTGTCGTCGAAGGCGAAGCGCGCGCTGTCGTAGGTTCCAGCTGGTGCCGAGTGCACCTCGAGCAGTGCGCTGCGCGTGACGAGCGCCAGCAGATCGACGGTGCGTGCTCCGGTGAGGAGGTTGCCCGTCTCGCCGCCGCCGAACTCGGTGAGGAAAAGGCCGGTGAGCGTCAGCTCGAAGGAGGAGAGGTCGTCGATTGGCGCGTCGCCGACGAGCAGCTCGACCGACGTCGACGTCGTCGAGCCGCCGCCGCCGCCCCCGCCTCCGCACGCGGCGGCCAGCGGCAGCAGGAGCAGGGCCATCGAACTCGACTGGAGCAGCGAGCGGAACGACATCAGCGATCTCCTGCGCGGAGCGCCCGAGGCGAGCGCGAGTTTCCACGACGCCGGTGCCGTGCAACGGCAGTGCCGTACCCGCGGATGGCGCGAACGTCGAGCGAACGGTCGCCGAGTCCGAGGATTGGACCTCGCGTCCATTCGACGGATGAGGCTACGGAAAAACGATCGCTTCACCGACGACCGGCGTGAACGCGGCACCGCGCTCGAGCATCCCTTCGAGCGTGCGCCGCGCGGCGCCAGCGAATCGCCACGGCACTCCGATCGGCGGGTCGAACGAGCGCCAGAGCGTCGTGTGCAGGTGGGGCGCGTAGCTCACGCCGCTTTGACCGATCGTGGCGAGGCGTGCGCCGGTGGTCACACGCTCGCCGACCTTCACGCTCAATGAGCCGCGCTTGAGGTGCGCGAGCAGCAGGAATCGGTCCGGCCCCAGTTCGATCACGAGGTGGTTGCCAAGCGGCTGCGTTTTGATCGCCAACGCGGCGAGCGGCGTCAGGTCGCCGGCGTGCGCTCGTTGATCTTCGAGGTCGCCGACCGCCCGGACGATGCGCCCCGCGGCAGGAGCGAAGAGCGGCGCGTCCCACGTGTAGTGGCTCTCGCGATCGCTCGTTGGCGACGGCTGCAGCTGGCCGCGTTCGACTTTCATCAGGTCGAAGCAGAACGAGCCGGCGATGCCGAAGTGCGATTCGTCACCGAAGTTGCCCTGGACGACGCGCCACTCGCCGCGCACCGGCGGCGCCAGCTCGATCGCTTCCGGCGGGGGGCGCGGCGCGTCGAGCGTGCCGTGGAAGTAGAGGTCGGCGGCGCGGCGATACCAGCCGCGCGCCGGCGCCGGTTCGGGCACGATCGGATGGAGCATGCCCATGCGCTCGAAGAGGAACGCCGGGTCGGCCCAGGGGGCGCGCGCTTCGGGCGATTGAGCGTAGAGCTCGCGTGCGCGTACCTCGTCGCCGCGACCCAGCGCCGCGAGCGCCTGGAAGTGGGAGCGCCATTCCGCGAAGAACGCAGGATCCCGCGCGCGCGCCGCGTCGAACGCGGCGTCGGCCGCGGCGAAGTCGAGCTTCTGCAACTGCGCGCGGCCGCGGTGGTAGCAGGGGGCCGCCAGCTGCGGTGCGCGCGCTTCGGCGGCGGCGGCGCTGGCCAGCGCGGCGTCGGCGTCGCCGAGGCTCACTTGCGCGAAGGCGAGCAGGCAGCGCAGTTCGACGTCCTCCGGCGCCGCCGCCACCGCGCGCTCGAGCGCCACGCGCGCTTCGGCGTAGCGCCCGTCGGCGAGGAGCTTCTGGGTGGTCGCCCGTTCATCGCCGCTCGCCAGCAGCAGCAGCGCGGCGAACGCTGGCAGCGGGGGGCGCTTGGCAGTCGGCAGTTTTCTCGCGGGCATGGCTCGATCGTCGGAGAACCACCGCACGGACGCAAGCGGCCGCTACGCTCACACCGGTTCCAGGGCGGTCGAGCCGACCGCGGAGAGCAGGGGCGCGGGAGCGAGGCGATGGCGCGCGCGGGCATCGAGGTCGAACGGATCGAGTCGGCCAACGCAGCTCTGGCCGAGGACCTCGAGCGCGATTACGCCGAGCTCGGAGCTCGTCTCGCGCGCCGCGGCGTCGACATCGAGTTGCTCACGGCGCAGGCGCAGCGCTTCGCGGTGGCCTTGCCGTCGTGGGGAGTGGGCACGGGCGGCACCCGTTTCGGACGCTTCCCGCAACCCGGCGAGCCGCGCGACATCTTCGAGAAGCTCGAAGATTGCGCGGTCGTCCATCAACTGACGCGCGCGACACCGTCGGTTTCGCTGCATGTGCCGTGGGATCGGCCGGCCGATCCGGCGGCGCTGCGTCGACACGCCGCGCAACTCGAGCTCACCTTCGACGCGATGAACTCGAACACGTTCGAGGATCACACGCCCGGCCAGCGTTCCTACAAGTTCGGCAGCCTGACCCATGTCGACGCCGAGGTGCGCGCGCAGGCGATCGCTCAGAATGTCGAGTGCATCGACCTCGGGCGGGCGCTTGGCAGCAAGGCGCTCACCGTCTGGATCGGCGACGGCGGCAACTTCCCGGGCCAGCTCCACCTGCGCCGCGCGTTCGACCGCTACGTCGAGAGCCTGCGCGCGATCGCGGCTTCGCTGCCGGCCGACTGGCGCATGTACCTCGAGCACAAGCTGTGCGAGCCCGCCTTCTATTCGACCGTGAACCAGGATTGGGGCACGAGCTACGCGGCCGCGCAGGCGATCGGCTCGCAATGCAGTTGCCTGGTCGATCTCGGCCACCACGCTCCGAACGTGAACATCGAGCTGATCGTCGCGCGCCTGGTGCAGTTCGGGAAGCTCGGCGGCTTCCACTTCAACGACAGCAAGTACGGCGACGACGACCTCGACGCCGGATCGATCAAGCCGTTCCAGCTCTTCCTGATCTTCCACGAACTGGTGAGCGCGGCGGTGGAGCAGGTGCCGGGCTTCGCGCCGGCCTACCTGCTCGACCAGTCGCACAACGTCACCGATCCGATCGAGTCGTTGATCGTCAGCGCGGTGGAACTGCAGCGCGGGTTCGTGAAGGCGTGGCTGGTCGATCGCGCGAAGCTCGCGCAGTGCCAGGCGCAGAACGACGCGCTGATGGCGCTGCAGACGCTGAAGGAGGCATTCGAGACCGATGTTCGGCCGATCCTCGCGCAGGCGCGTCGACGCGCCGGTGGCGCGATCGATCCGCTGGCGGTGGTGCGTGAGGCCGGATGGCGCGCGACCTGCGCGGCACGGCGACCGGTGGCGCGGCGAGCGACGGCCGGCGGCATCGTGGGCTGAACCTGACGGAGGAATGACGATGAAGCGATGGCTGACGACGGTGGGGTGGTTGACGATCGCCGCGGCGAACCTGGCGCGAGCCGCGTCGCAGGAGGCACCGCAAAGCCAGGAGGCTCCCGCTGTGCCGGCCGCGATTCGCGCCCCGGTCGCGTTGAGCCCCGAACTGCTGGCGGCATTCCAGGCCACTCTCGCAGCGAAGAACTACGCCTTCAGCTGCGCCAACGAGAACAAGGGTGGCGGCGCTCCGGTCGAGGGCGAGAAGCGGCGCATCGGCGCTCGCGAGGCCACCAGGTTCGAAGGGCGCTGGCAAGCGGGCGCGCCAACGGAGCTGAAGAACGGCGGCCTCACCGGATTTTGCCTCGACGATCAGCTGGTCTATCGGCGCGGCGAGAGCGCCACCGCGCTGTGGGAGCGCTTCGACGACAGCGAGGCACTGGTTCCGCGAGCGAGCGGGGGTGATGACGAGGCGCCGAGCGCGCCGCGCGGAACGGCGGGCGGCGCGATGATGGGCGGCGGCACGCCGATGAGCGGGATGATGCTCAAGCGCAACCTGATGCAGCTCGCCTCCACGCGCCCGCCGCACGAGCTGCTGGCACGTCTGCAGGCCGGCGGCTTCACGTCGATCGAGCAGGTCGAAGTCGACGGCAGGGCGACGTGGCGAGGCACGCTCGAGCAGAAGCTCGCGGACGAATTCGCCGGCGTCGATCGGCTGCGCAAGATGTCAGCGCAGGTGGGACGCGCCGGCGGTGGCAACGCCGACGTGACGGTCACGGTCGAGCTGACGCTGACCGACGCGCGCATCGACACGCTCACGATCCTCACGGTGGTGAAGACGCCCAAGCGCGGTGATTCGACGCGCATCACCCGCTATCGGCTCCACGACTTCGGAGCTTCGAGCTACGAAGTGCCCAAGGCGGTCCTCGATCTGCTCGCCACGTGAGTGAGACGGCGCGCGGCCGGCTCAACGGCCGCCGCGCGCCCGCGCGAGGAGCTCCTGCAGTTGGGCGCGGAGCGGAGAGTCGGGCGGAAGCTGCGTCTCGAGCGGCGCGAGAGCCACGAGCGCCTCGTCGCGGCGCCCGCCGTCGAGCAGCGCGCGCGCGTAACTGAAGCGGGCGGCGGCCACGCGCGGGAAGCGTTCGACGGTCACGCGAAGCGCCTCCAGCGAATCGTCGCGTCGTCCGATGGCCATGAGGCAGGCGGCGAGCGTGGTCCGGTTGCCGATGTTCTCGGCGAGCCGCACGGCGCGCTCGACGAGCGGCAGCGCTTCGCGGGCGCGTCCGAGTTCGAAGAGCAGCGCGGCGGCGATCTCCGCGTAGTGGGCGTTCGCCGGTTCCTCGCGCGCCAGCTCGAGCAGCTGCTCGATGGCGGTGTCGCGTTTCCCCTGCTGCCACAGCTGGTTGGCCTGCGAGAAGCGCTTCTGGTTGGCGAGCCCTTGCTCCGGAGTGAGCGCCTCGTCGGGTTGCCAGCCCGGCGGCACGCTGCCGCCGCGGCGCGCTGATTCGCTGCTCTGGACGTAGCCGAGTCGTTGCAGCGCCTCGAGTTCGGCGGGATCGGGTTCATGGCGCGCGGAGGCGAGCGTCTGCTCGGCGTAGTCGGCGAGCTGCGCGCGCGCCTGCTCGACGATCTCGGGATGAGCGTCGGCGAGGTCGACCTTCTCGCCTGGATCCGCGACGAGGTCGAACAAGCGCGTCTGCGGTCCGACGATCGTTTTCCAGCGGCCGGCGATGACGCCGTACAGCGGCGCCCAACCGGACGTGAACCAGGTCGAGCAGTTCTCGAAGTAGAGCGCCCGCGCGGTGGCGATCGGTTCGCCGGTGAAGGAAGGAACCAGCGACGCGCCGTAGGTTCCATCCGCAGGCAGACCCAGCAGCGCGAGCAACGTCGGCGTCACGTCGACCGCCGAAACGGCGTCCTCGACGACGCGGCCGTGCGGCAGCCGGGCGTGCGCGAACCAGAGCGGGATGCGGAGCGTCGAGTCGTAGACGAAGGTGGCGTGCGACGCCTCGCCATGGTCGCCGAGCCCCTCGCCGTGGTCGCCGACCACGACGATCAACGTCTCTTCGGCGCCGCCGAAGGGCTGCAGCGCGGCGAGCAGCTCGGCGAGCTGCGTGTCGATGTGGGCGAGCTCGAGCTGGTAGAGGTGGCGCTGCTTCGCGCGTGCGTTCCCCCTCTTCGACGGGTCGTCGGCGAAGGGATGGGCGGCCAGCAGCGCGGCCGGCGGCGCATAGGGGAAGTGGGCGTCGAAGAAGTGGGTCCAGAGGAAGAAGGGGCGCTTGCGATCGTGCGCGGCGAGGAACGCCTTCGCGCGCGCGACGACGACGGCGGCGGTCCGCTCTTCGCCTTCACCGCCGGTGGCCGTGCGGGTGGAGGAGAGCTCGTCGTAGGTCTCGAAGCCTTGCGCGAGGCCGAACGAGGAGTCGACCACGAACGCGGCGGGGATCGCGGCGGTGGCGTAGCCCGCCGCGCGCAGCCGCTCGGCCAGCGTGAAGGCTTCGTCGCCGAGCACGAAGGTCCCGTTGTCGCGGACGCCATGCTGGAACGGGTAGTTGCCGGTGAAGATCGTCGCGTGCGACGGCATCGTGACCGGCGTGGGTGCGCGCGCGGCGTCGAATCGAATGCCGCGCGCGGCCAGCGCGTCGAGCGTCGGCGTCAGGCCGTGCTTTGCTCCGTAGCAGCCGAGCGCGTCGGCGCGCGTCGTGTCGAGCGTGACCACCAGCACGTTGGGTCGCCAAGGTTCGGCGACGTTGGCGGACCGCGCGGGAGCGGTCGACGGCGCGAAGGCGCCGGCCGCGGGCGCGCCGGGCGAATCGCTGCAAGCCACAAGCGCGAGCAGCGCCGCGGCCGAGAATGCGGCCGTGCGAGTCGCAGCGAGAAGGGGGAGCGGGCGGCGAGGCGACATGGCATGCACGATACGATGCGCCGCCACCTTGGGAGGGGCGTGATGGGGCGAAGGCTCGAGGTGACGGTGCTCCACTGCTCGGCGTGCGGGGCACCGGTCGCGGCCGCCGCGAAGCGATGCGACCACTGCGCGGCGCCGATCGTCCCGCATCCGCGCGAACTCGACCGCGTCTGCACCGGCTGCGGCGCGCGCATGGCGCGACTCGCCCGCTATTGCGCGGGGTGCGGCGGCGCCGTCCCGGAGCAGTCGATCACGCCGTTGCCGTCGCAGCGCGGCTGCCCGCGGTGCGACGGGACGCTGCGGCGACGCGACCTCGGCCTCGGGCAGGGCGGCGGCACGCTGATCGAGTGCGCCGGCTGCCAGGGCGTCTGGCTCTCCCCGGCCGTCTTCGACCACTTCTGCAACCGCTCCGAGGCGGCGGGCGCGGCGAGCGTCGCGATGCGCGGGACGCCGCGGACGCGTGCAGTGCGACTCGAGGCGGAGGTTCGCTACCTGCCGTGTCCCGACTGCGGCGAACGCATGTTGCGGCGCAATTGGGGCGGCGTCTCGGGAATCGTCGTCGACGTCTGCGTGAAACACGGGCTGTGGTTCGATCCTGACGAACTTGCGCAGGTGCTCGCCTTCCTACGCGATGGCGGGCGGGAACTCATCCTGCGCGCGCAGGCACGCGACGTTCGTGAAGCACGCGTGGCGCCCGGCCCGTTTCCGATCGAGTCGGTTTTGGGCCTGGCGAAGCCGTTCGATCTCGCGGCCGCGCTCGGATCGATCGTGAGCGACCTCGCCTCGCTCCTGTTTCGGAACCGGCGCGCGACCACCTTGCGTCGCTCGACGGGGAAGATGAGTGGAGGTCGTCGATGACGCACGCCTCGACAACGCGCAGCGCCCGCCTGCTGTTGGCCACGATCGCGCTGATCGCGGTCGCGCGTGCCGCGCAGGAGTCGCCGCCGGTTGCGCCGCCGGTGGCTCCGCCGGCGGTGACCGAGCGACCCAAGAGCTACATGGGGCGACCGATCGCGCCGTTCATGAGCTACGAGGGCGGCCCGTGGCTGATGCGCATCACGCGCGAGAAAGAGGAGGGCTGCAGCAAGTTGCTGGCAGCGCTCGAATTGAAGGAGGGGGCGAGCGTCGCCGACTTCGGCTGCGGCAATGGCTTCTACACCTTCCCGCTCGCGAAGCGGGTCGGGGCCAAGGGGCGGGTCTACGCGGTCGATCTGCAGCCGCAGATGCTCGAACTGCTGGCGATCGAGGCGAAGCGCCATGACGTGGGCGAGGTCGTCGTTCCGGTGTTGTGCACCGAGCAGGATCCGAAGTTGCCGGACGCGTCGATCGACCTGGCGTTCCTCGTCGACGTCTACCACGAGCTCACGTGGCCCGCGGAAGTGCTCGCGGGATTGAAGCGCGCGCTCAAGCCCGACGGTCAGATCGTGCTGGTCGAGTTCCGTCTCGAGGACCCGGAAGTACCGATCAAGCTCGAGCACAAGATGACCAAGGTGCAGGTGAAGAAGGAGCTGCTCCACAACGGCTTCGAGCTGGTGCGCGAATACGACGAACTGCCGTGGCAGCACGTCCTCTTCTTCCGCGTCGCACCGCCGCCCGCGCCCGCACCGCCGCCCGCCGGCGGTCGCTGAGAGCGCCTGACAGAATGGACGCGTCGCGCCGAGACCGAGCGAGGCCGCCCAGGGCGAGCAGACCGAAGCAGGCGACTCTGAAGAGTCGCCGATGGAGGTCGACGAAGTCATGGGTGGCCGCAGCCGGTCGAACGCAGCGGACATTCTGTTAGGCGCTCTGAGAGATCAGCGGGCGAGCGCCTCGTCGAGGCAGGCGCGCGCGATCGGACTCACGCGCGGCAGCGCTGCCAGCGCTGCAAGAGCCGCGCCGGGCGACGATGGCAGCGCGACCAGCGCCGCGTGCTCGGCGCGCGATTCGGCGCGGCGCCAACGCGCTTCGAGCTCGGCGAACGAGAGCGCGATCTCGGCGTGGAACAGCAGTTCGGGCTGGTGCAGCCGCGGCTCACGGACGATGGCGTGCAGCGTGAGCGTGCGCAGCTCCGCGACCTCGATCCCGAGCTCCTCGCGCAGCTCGCGCTCGATGGCGCGGAATGGGTCGATTCGATCGGCGCTTCCATCGCTGGCTTCGAGCATCCCGCCGAAGGCGTGCAGCCAGCCGGGGTAGCCGAAGACCCGGTCGCTGCGCCGGCCGAGCACGAGCTGGCCGTCGGCGGTGGCGACGAGCGCCGAACTGCCCAGCGCGTTGCCGAAGCAGGACCACGGGTGCACGCCGCCGCGATCGGCTGGCAGCATCTCCGGGTCGAGGTTGGTCGCCGCGAAATCGCGGTAGCGACCCGGACCGAGGAGCAGATCGAGGCGTCGCCGTGACGGCGCTGCCGCCGCCGCGCCGTGGTGGACGCGCGCGCCGACGAATCGCAGCAGCGCGCCGTCGAAGAGCTCGCGGCCGTCACGCTGCGCCGCTGCGCAGAGTTGCGGCCAACGCAGCTCGATCCATGCGTCGAGCGCCGGGTTGCTCGGCCGCGGCGCCGGATCGAACCGCGTGTCGAGGTCGGCGCGGGCGAAGGGGCCCGCGACCAGGCGCTCGACGCTCGGCTCCACGGTCGGCGTCAGCGGCCCGCTTCCGCGAGCAGTGTGCGCGCGCTCGCGTCGAAGAAGGCGATGCAGCGGGCCACGTTCGCTTCGAGCTCGCGGCCCGTCCCCGTCTCGTACTCGACGTGGATCAGCCCTTGGAAACCCTGGCGCTTCAACTCGCGCAGGATGCCGATCGCGTCGCTCTTGCCGCTGCCCCACGGGACGTCCTGCGCTTCGTGCTTGCCGAACGCGTCGAGGTCCTTGAAGTGCAGTTCGATCACGCGCCCCTCGAGCTGCTTCAGGCAGTCGACCGGCTTCAGCGCCGAACGCGTCCAGTGGCCGGTGTCGCTGCAGGAGCCGAGTCGCGCGCTGCGCCCCTTCACCGACTGCAGCACGACGTCAGGATTCCAGTAGCGCGACGGCTGCGGATGGTTGTGCAGCGCGACCTTGATCTCGTATTCGTCGGCGAGCTTCTCCAGCAGGTCGAAGGCGTCGGGGTCGGGCTCGGCGGAGAAGTTCTCGAGGCCAAGCGCCTTGCCGAACTCGAAGAGCCTGCGGCCGATCGCCTCATCCTTGCTGAATCCAATGACGCCGAAGCTCGCCGCCTTCACGCCGGACGCCTTCAGCTTGGCTTGGAACGCCGCGAGCGCCGGCGCGCCCATGTCGGGGTCGAGCTTCACGTCGGGCTGATCGGGTGAGAGCGATTGGCCGGGGAAGAACTCGACGAAGTGGAGTCCGAGTTTCGCGGCGATGTCGACCACCTCGAATGCCGTGCGATCGCGGAAGGTCCACGCCTGCGTGGAGAGCCGCCAGCCGAGAGCCTCGGCGGCGCGCGCGTCACGGACGGCGGGCGCCGCGTCCTGTGCCGGAACGTGATGGGCGGGCGCGATCATCGCGGCGAGCCCGGCAGCAACGAGGAGCGAGCGGCAGCAGGAGCTCATCGACGTCTCCGAAGGCAAGGGGCGCAAGTGTCCTGGAACAGAAGTTCGCGAACACGGACCGAGGCGATGTTTGGGTCAAGCGAGGAGTGCCGACGAAGCAACTTCCCTGGCAGTTGGTGAGGAGGCGAGACGAAGCAGGCGCGAAGAGCGCCCGGTTTCGTGGAAGCAAACTTCTGTTCCACGACACTAAGCGTAGCTCACGATTCGATCGGCCCGCTCTCCTCACCGGCTGGCGGGCGGCGCGATTTCCTTGCGCATGCCATCGACGATCTCGGCCACGAGTCCGGCGCCAGCGCGCACGATCACCGTGCGATCGACGGGTAGCGGCCCTTCGATGCGCTCCTCGCGTCCGCCCGGTCAGTGCACGATCAGGCGATCGATCCGCGTGGCGGCGCCCAACCCGAAATGGGGGCGCGGGTCGTGGTGGCAGAGGTAGGAGCCGGCGCCCAACACCCAGCGCGATTGCCGCTGTCCACCCGCTTCGATCGTGATGCGTGCGCCGTAGCCATCGCGGTTGATGCCGTCGCCGCCTTCGACCGCCACCCGCAGGAAGTGGCCGCGGTTGGGAGTGTCGTTGCGAAAGAGGCGGACGGGGCCGTCGACGTCGGTGATCGTGAAGTCGAGGTCTCCGTCGTCGTCATAGTCGGCGAAGGCGAGGCCGCGTCCGGGGCGGTGCTCGCCGAGGACGCCGCAACGCTGTGCCACTTCGGTCCAGGTCCGCGTGCCGTCCTCGTTGGGAACGAGTCGATAGAGGAGCGGCTGCTGGGCGTAGTCGTAGACCTTCGGGACTTCCGTCTCCAGCTGCGGATTGACGTGTCCGTTGATGATCAGGCACTCCTCGGCGCCATCGCGGTCGAGGTCCGCGAAGCCGACGCCCCAGCCGACGAAGATGCGGCTCGAACCGGCCCGCTCGAATTGGCGGAAGCGATCCTCCCAGGTGCCGTCACCTAGCGAGACGTAGGCCGCGTTGTACTCGCCCTGGAAGTTGGTCACCATCAAGTCGGGGAGCAGGTCGTCGTTCAGGTCCGCGACCGCGACGCCCATGCACGCCTGCGGCTTGCCGACCGGCGAGATGGCGATGCCGCACTCGTCCGCGACCTCCTCGACGATCCCCGGCGCCTTGCTTCGATAGAAGAGGTTGGGAGTGCGGTCGTTGGCGACGAAGATGTCGATCAGGTCGTCGCCGGTCATGTCGAGCATGGCGATGCTGAACCCATGCTCTTGCTCGTTCGCCAGGAAGCCGGACTTGCGGGTGGCGTCCGTGAAGGTGCCGCTCCCGTCGTTCAGGAAGAAGCGATCGGCGGCGCCCTGGTGGTCGTTGGGGGCCAGCGAGACGTCGAGGTTGCGCACTTTGCGGCCGTACGCGCGCGGTGGTTGGGCGACGTCGAATTCGAGGTAGGCGGAGACGTAGAGATCCAGGTCGCCATCCAGATCGAGGTCGCCGAAGCACGCACCGGGGGTCACGCCAGGGAACTCGACCGGCTTGCCTTGCGCCTCCTCTGCGAACGTGCCATCGCCGCGATTGCGATAGAGCAAGTTCGACCCGACGCAGGCGACGTAGAGGTCGAGGTCGCCGTCGTTGTCGATGTCGCCGACCGCAGGCCCCGCGCCCCAATGGTCGCTGTCGAGTCCCGCGGCCTGCGTCACGTCAGCGAACTGGCCGCCTCCGAGGTTGCGGTAGAGCCGCGGCCGGCGCAGATTCGGCTCCTTTCCCTGCCACGCGGCGAGGGTGGAGCCGTTCGCGACATAGAGGTCGACACGCCCGTCGCGGTCGAAGTCGAACCATGCAGCGCCGGTGCCGATCTGATCGATCAGCCGCGGCTTGCCGATCTCGCCGCATTGGGTCGCAAAGTCGATTCCGCTGTCCTTGGCGACCTCGGTGAAGACGAACGGCGGTGGGCCGACTTCGAGCCGTGGCGGCGCGACCGTCGCTTCCGGTGGGTCGGCCTCAGGCTCGCCGTCCTGGGGCATCGCGCTGAGCAGCAGTGATACGAATCGGCTCGTCATCTCGCTGGTTTCCACCGCCTGCAGTCTGACTGTCGATGAACCGGGGCCGGATGATGAACGATCCGAATGTGATTCGCGAGGTGTCGCTGCGGGGCGGCGTCCCATTGGCGCGGCCGCCGGAGCTATCTTCGTCTCTGAGGGAAACCCCGGTGGGTCGGCCATGAACGTCGAGAACAACTTTCGTCGGCAATGCACCCACGCCGCGTGGCGACTCGGAGCGCTCGTGGCCGTGCTGAGCCTGACGCTCCGCGCGGCACCGGTGCAGGACGATCGCGCGGTGCTCTCTGCGGCGCCTGCCGATCGGAGCGGCGATGGGATCGGCGAGCTCGTGGCGGACTTCAACTTCAACGACCTCGACGGCAAACCCGGTCGCCTCTCGGACCTGGCGCTGGCGACGGCTGTCGTGGTCGTGCTGCGTGTCGCCGACGACCCCGACGCACCGACCCAAGGCGCGCCGCTCGCGGCGCTCGAAACAAGCTTCGCTCGACAAGGAGTGGCGTTCGTGTTCGTCGACCCGAGTCGAGGCGCGAACGAAGTTGCGGCCCGTGTCGATCGTGAACGCCACGGATTTGCCGGCCGCTACTTCATCGATCCTTCGGGACGATCCGGCCGTGCGTTGCGTGCGCGCACCAGTGGCGAGCTGTTCGTGATCGATGCGGCGCGACGGCTGCGTTTCCGCGGTCCGGTGGACGCGGCGAGCGAGTCGCTGCGAGCCCTGCTGGCCGGCGAGCGGATCGACGAGCCGGCGCGTCCCGCTCCCGGCACGCCGCTCGAACTAGCGTCGTCGAGCGCGGACACGCCTTCGGAGCCGGCCGCGGTCACCTGGAGCTCGCGCATCGCGACCATCGCCTCGACGCGTTGCGAGCGCTGCCACTGCGAGGGCGGCGCGGCGCCGTTCGCGCTCTCGGTTCCGGAGGACTTCGCTGGCGCGGCGGAAATGATCCGCTCGGTGCTGCGCGCCGACCTGATGCCGCCGTGGGTCGCGACCGCCGACTCCGGTCCATGGAAGGACGACCTGCGGTTGCGTGACGACGAGAAGCTTGACCTGCGGCGCTGGCTGCAGGAGGGCTGTCCCGTCGGCGGTCCCGACTTCCACCAGACGCCCCATGTCGCGCCGAGCGGCTGGCAGATCGGCGAGCCCGACTTGATCGTCGAGTCGCCCAAGGCCGTGGTGGTCCCTCCGACCGGCATCGTCGATTACATGACGCTCGATGCACCGAGCGGTTTGACGGAAGACATCTGGGTTTCCGCCGTGCAGATCCTCTGCCAGCACCCCGAGATCTGCCACCACATCGGCGTGCGCCAGGTGCAGCCCGACGGTCGCGGGCAGGAGTTCCTCGCCTTCTATCTGCCGGGGTCCGGGCCAAGCTTCTTCCCCGAAGGGTTCGCGCTCCAGCTCCGGAAAGGGGCGACGATTCGCTTCGACTTCCACTACACGCCCAACGGAACCGCGATGCGCGAGCGCACGCGCATCGGCTTCAAGTTCTCCAAGGAGCCGCCCGCGCAGCGCATCAGCGGGCGCATCCTCAGTCGCACCGTGCCGCTGCGGATTCCCGCCGGGGATCCAGCGCACGAGGTCGTCTACGAACACCACCTCCAGTTCGACACCACGCTTCGGCGGCTCATTCCTCACATGCATCTGCGCGGCAAATCGGTCGAGGTCGAGCTGATCGCTCCTGACGGCAGCGTGACGCGGCCGCTGACGCTCGAGCGTTGGGATCCCGACTGGCAGTTCGTCTACGAGTTCGCGACCCCGATGGCGATCGCCGCGGGGTCGACGCTGCGCTGCCGTCACCTCTTCGACAACAGCGCCGCCAATCCGCGCAACCCCGACCCGGCGGCGAACGTGCGAGGCGGTCCGCAGATCACCGACGAGATGGCGTGCATCTACTTCGAGTCCTACAACCGCGCCGATGAGCCGCAGCCCAAGTGGCGTCAAGGCGAGCGGACGCGACGTCCCCCGAACGCGGGCACGCCCGCCCCCGCGGACGATGGCGACGGCGGTCGCTGAGCCGACGAACGGGGTGCGAGCGCTCCGTCAGGAGCGACTTCGCCACGGCGCGATGCGCGCGCCGAGTTCGGCATCATCGGGGAGCAGTTGGAGCCAGCGCGACGCCAGCGTCGCGAGCTCCTCGGTTCCGATGGCGCGCGCGGCGGACAGCGCTTCGACGGTCGCGATCGCCTCGAACAGCAGCTCGCGCGCCTCGGCTCGCTCTTCGCGAGTCTTGGCGTTCTGGAACGCCTGCTCCAGCGCCGCGAGCGCTTCGCGTTCGAAGCGGGCGCGGTCGTCGTCGGCGAACTCCTCGGCGGCGACGGTCGCAAGAGCGTGGGCGGCGCGCGCCAACAGCAGCGCGTCGTCGAACTTGCTCGATTCCTCGGCATGCGGACCGGCGGCGGCGTGGGCCGCAGTCAACGCCTCGAGCCCCGCGCCGGGATCGCCGGCGGCGTAGAGCCGCTCGCCGAGGCGAAGCTGTGCCGTGATCGCCATCCACGCGCAGCGGCGCGGCTCGCCGAGCGCCGGCTCGAGCGAAGGGATGATCGCCTGCGCCTGTTCGATCCGCGTGATCGCCTCTTCGGCGGCCGTCGCCGGCAGGTAGCGCGCCAGCAGCAGCAAGTCGCTCGCGAGTTCGCGGCGGTAGATCGGCACCTGCGGGAAGTCGGCGGCGAGTCGCTCGAACTGGGCGATCACCTCGCGCAACGTATCGGCCGCCGCGTCGGCGCGCCCGGTCAACTCCTCGACCACGGCCAGGTTCGAGCGCAGTCCCGCGGAATAGAAGCGCAGCGCCGTGCGCGTCGGCATGACCTTCAGCAGCCGGTCGAACTCGGCCAGCGCCGCGCGAATGTCGATCTCGGCTGCCGCGAGGTCACCGGCGTGGCGACGCGCGGCGCCGAGGTTGGCGCGCAGCGCGGCGCAGTTCTCGGCGAGCTCGAGGTCATTCGGGGCCGCGGCGCGCAGCTTCTCCTGCAGCACCGTCATCTCGATGAAGCTCTCGATCGCGAGTTCCGGTTGCCCGAGCTCGGTGTGCGCGTTGGCAGCGAGGTTCTGCGCCATCAACAGCACCTTCATGGCCGCAGCGTCGTCGCCGAGCGCCAGCAATCCGCGCAGGAGCGCTGCCGCTTCGCGCATCGGCTCGATCACCGTGTCGGGTGCCGCGCCGCCATCGCGCGCCGCGACAGCCTGCTCGATCAGCACCTCGGCACGCGCGCGGCGCCATGCGGGATGGTCACCCATGGTGGGCCGCGCCGCATCGAGCAGCGCGAGGCTGCGGGCGAAGGTCGCTTCGCCGCGCGCCTTGTCGCCGAGCCGGCCGAAGCGATGGCCCGCGAGCAGGAACGTGCGCGCCACGTCGTACTGCACGTCGGGGTCGTCGGGACTCTCGGCGAGGATCTCCTCGAACAGTTCGAGCGCGCGCCCGAGCAGGCTGCGCTGTTTCTCCTCGGTGCCGGGCACGTTGTTCAGCGTCTTGTCGGCGACGGTGGTGAGGAAGTCGTTCACCGCGGCGCGCGCGCGACCGGCGCTGCGCTTGGCGGCCGCCTTCGCTTTCGTCTCGGCGACGAGCCGCACCTGGAGCTTCTCGCCGAGGCGTCGTTCCTGGATGGCCCAGACCGTCGGCGTGCCGAGCAGCAGCAGCGTCCCGAGGATGGCGCCGACGGCGAGCGCGGGTCGGCGCTGCGCGAAGCGGCGCACGCGCAGCCAGCTCGGAGCGCGGCGCGCGGCGATCGGCTCGCGTCGCAGCGCATGGTCGAGGTCGCGCGCGAAGTCGGCAGCGGAGGCATAGCGGCGCGCCGGATCGCGCTCCATCGCGGTGAGGGCGATCGTCTCGACTTCCCACGAAACGGCGCGGTTCAGCGAACGCAGCAGCGGGGTGTCGCTGGCGAGGATCTGGCGGCGTAGCTCCACGTCGCTGCCGGAGTCGAAGGCGGCGCGGCCGGCGAGCAGCTCGTACAGGACGACGCCAAGCGAATAGAGGTCGCTGCGCGCCGTCACCGCGTCAGCACCTTGTTCGAGCTGCTCGGGCGCCATGAACGGCAGCGAGCCGAGCTGCGCGCCCGACTTGGTGAGGCGACTGGTCCCCTCGGTGCTGGCGAGGCCGAAATCGACGAGGCGCACCCGGCCGTCGCGCGCGACCATCAGATTCGAAGGCTTCAAGTCGCGATGGAGTACGCCGCGCTCGTGCGCATGCTGCAGCGCGAGCGCCGCGTCGCGGATCAGCTCGAGGACGCGCTCGATGAAGGTGCGCGGGTCGCCCGCGCCGGTCGCTGGCGCCGCCGCCGCCGACTCCCCGATCAGCGCGCTCCACTCGGCGCTCGACATCCGGGAAAGGTCGCGGTCGCGCAGCTCGCGCAGCAGCTCCTCGACGCTCTTGCCGTCGACCCACTCCATCGCGAAGTGGGGGACGTCGCCATCGTCGTCGACCGAGTAGACCGGCACGATGCCGGGGTGGTTCAGCTTCGCGACCACCTCGACCTCGCGCCGGAATCGTTCGCGCGAGCCGGAGAAGTAGAGGAGCTCGGGCCGGATCAGCTTCAACGCCACCTGGCGGTGCAACGACTCCTGCTCGGCGAGGTAGACGACGCCCATGCCGCCGCCGCCAAGACGCCGCAACAGGCGGAACTCGCCGAGGCGCTCGGGGATCGCGTCCGCCATCGGCTTCGTGCCGAGCCCGGCGAGCCCCATGCGTGCCAGCCGATCCATGCGCTGGCGCAGTTGCGCGGCAAGCGTCGGATTCGCGAGGCAAGCGCGCTCGAGCGCGGCCGGACCGTCGAGCTCATGCTCCTCGATCACCTTGGCGACGAGGTCGCGCAGCCGTTCGCGTTCCGGGTCAGCGTCGGACATGAGGGAGGTCCTCGTCAGCGCAAGCCAGTCACTGCGAAGTCGGGGGTGCGCCCTTCCACCGTTCGCGGCGGCCCAGCGTACGCGCGGAAGCGCGCTTGCGCGTCGAGCTTGAGCGCGCCGAGGCTCGAGCGGATGCCCGCGGTGCGCGCGTCGTTGCCGTCGGGGACGCCGTCGAGGTCGAAGCCAAAGCGGCGCACGACGAGCGTCGCGACCCAGCTCTCATCGCTGGCACGCAACGGCAGGAAGAGGTCGCTGCCGGCAAGCCAGTGGAAGTCGTCGCTAGTCGAGTAGATGTCGCAGACGAAGCCGCCGCGTGCGTCGGTGCGGTTCAAGATGCGCAGGTCGCAGGCGTAGCTGCTGAAGGGGAACGGCAGGTCGCATTCGAAGTAGAGCTTGAGCGCCGCGAAGGGGTGGCCGTCGGCGTCGCTGCCGCGCACGTCGCTGCCGGCGACGGGGTAGATCGCCTCGTAGTTCGCGCCGCGCCGTTCGCGATAGCGCGAATAGTCATTCTCCGCCGCCTTGATCGCCTCGAAGTCGGCATGGATCAGCGTCACCGCCTGCTGCACCAGCGAGCTGCCCTCGATCGATCGCCACGGATCGAGCTTCATCGAAGCGAGGTCGAGCGGACGCGCGAAGAGGAAGCCGTCGCGCACGTCGTCGTCTTCCGGATCCCAATCGCGCGCGTACAGGCGCGTGTCGTCCAGCAGTTCGTTGAGGCAAGGCTCGAGCGCGGCGAAGAGCTGCGGCTGCGTCTGCTTCACGCGGGCGATCACGGACTTCGCATCGCCGCGTGCCGCGCGAACCGCCAGCACGACGTCGCCGAGCGAGCGCGGCGCCGACGGGTCGGCGGGTGCCGCGGCGAAGCGCAATGCGGCCAGCTCGGCCATCTTGGAGTCGAGGTCCCACGCCGGGCCGCGGCCCTCGTCGCGCGCGATCGGCAGTTCGTCGGGCAGGATCCAGCGCGGATCGAAGTTGCCGCGGGTGAGTTCGTCGAATCCCTTGCGAGGTGTCGAGACGGCGGTGGTTCCGTCGTCGGGGACGAGCGGAGTTGCGGCGGCGGCGACAAGCCCAACGATCAGCGTGGCGAAGAGCTTCACGTCAACGCTCCTTCACGAAGGCGCGCAGCGCGTTCGCAACGAAGGCAGGGTTCTCTTCCTGCGGGTAGTGGCCGGAGTCGGGCACCCGCTCGAGCCGCGCGCGCGGGATCGTTCGCTCGAAGTCGCGGGCGAAGCGCTCGATTGGGTAGGCGACGTCGCGCTCGCCCCAAAGCAGGAGCGTCGGCTGCGGCAGCGCCGCGAGCTCGGCCGAGCGGGTGCCGTTCTCGTCGCGGGCGAGGTCGATCATCGATTCCCAGTTGTCGCGGTTCTCGCAGACGAGGAAGACCTCCTCGACGTGCGCGTCGCCGACCGGTGCTCCGAAGTGGGGCTGCAGCGCGCCGAGGATCCGCTCGCGCGAATTGAACCACCAGCCGATCTTGGCCAGCGACAGCTCACGCATCTTCACTTCCTCGGGCAGCCACTCGCCGTCGCGGCGCGCGAAGCCGGAACTCGACATCAGGACGACCCGTTCGATGCGATCGGCATGGTCGAGCGCCGCACGCCAGGCGAACTCGCCGCCGTAGCTGTTGCCGACGATCGTGACCCGGTGCAGGTCGAGCGTGTCGAGGAAGGCACCGATCCAATCCGCGGCACGCTGGAAGGAGTAGGGCTCGACGGTGGTGGAGGTGATCCCGTGGCCGATGATGTCGAGCACGATGACGTCATGGTCGCGCGCCAGACCGTCGATCGAGCCGCTCCCGAAGACGACGTCGCTCCAGGTCGCAAACGAGCTCGGCGTGCCGGGGATCAGCAGCAGCGTCGGGCGATCGGGTCCGATGGCGCCCGCTCGGTACCAGCGGAACTCCGCCTCGACGCGTTCGCCATCGAGGAGCGCGGGGGCGACCGTGCGCTGCACTCCCAGCGCGCGCACCGGTGCGTGGCGCTCCATCGCCAGCAACCGCTGCTCGATCTCCAATTTGTCGAGCGAGACGCAGCCGGGGAGCAGCGCGGCGAGCACCAACAGCAGCACGAGTCGCATCGTTTCGATTCCTGGCCCACGTTCGAGGAGGTCGGAGCAGCGCCGACCTTACGGATCGTCGTTCACCCGCGTGTGACCCGTTCGTTCGTGATGGCGGAGCGCGGGGCGACGCGCGCGGCGGCCGCCACGACGCGCCCGAGGAAAGCGCGCAATTGCGCGGGGTCGGCGCCGTCGACGGGCCGGCCGGCCGGAAGGCGAGGGGCGGAGAGGCGCGCGAGGTAGGCATCGTCGTCGCGGTCGAGTCGCGCCACTTCGGCGACGAGCTCCTCCTGCGTCGCGAAGTCGCGGCGATGGACGAAGCAGCGCGGATCGAAGTCGAGCGCGACGGTCGGATCGCCCCAGTAGATCGGCACGCATCCCGCCAGCAGCGCATCGGGGAGCTTCTCGCTCACGTAGCCGAGCGCCGCCTCGTTCTCGAAGGTGACCGCGAACTTGCTCTCGCGGAAGAGCGCGAGCTTGCGTTGGCGATCGGCGATGAAGCCGGTGTTGTTCAGCGAGCGGCCGGCGCAGTCGACCCTCCTAAAGCTCGACAACGCGCGCACGAACTCCTCGCGAAACGGCAGCGGGTTGCCCTGCACATAGGTGCAGAAGCGCGTCTTGGCGCGCAACAGCGCGAGCGGATCGGCGGGGGGGTGGTGCAGCGCATCCGCAGCGAAGCCCTGCTGCGCCTGCGTCGCGACGTAGTTCGGGAGACGCAGATGGCGCGGGTCGACGAGGTCGCGGCAGAACGACAGCGCGAAGTCGCAGGTCGCGAAGTCGGGCGGCACGTTCTCGGCGGTGTAGAAGAGCCGTACGCCGTTGGCGCCGAGGCGCCGCGGATCGCGCGGTCGCGACGTGCGCTGCCCGTCCGGGAAGCACGAGAAGATCAGCAGCTGCGCCGCGCGCGGGTCGGAGACGATCTCGAGCGAGGCGAGTTCCGTGAGCGCCGGCAGCCGCGCCGCGAAGTGCGGCGGTTCGAAGCGGGGCCAGAAGTCGCAGAAGGCGAGACGCAGCGGCATGCCCATCACCGCGAGGGGGCGAGGGCGGCCAGCGCCGGCTGAGCAGCGTCGACTTCGGCGCGCACCATCTCCTCGATCAGCTGCGGGAGCGTCCGCGTGAGACGCCACCGCGGATGGTCGGCCTCGAAGCGGCGCGTGTCGCTCAAGTAGCACTGGTGGTCGCCGGCGCGCGCGCGTGGCTCGTGCCGCCGCGGGGTCGTCCGACCGAGCAGCGAGTCGACGAGGTCGAGGCACTCGAGCACCGAGCCGTGGCACGCGCGGCCGCCGCCGAGGTTGTAGACGGCCCCCGCGCTCGGCTTCTCGAGCCACGCTTCGATGGCGGTGCCGACATCGTGGGCGTGGATCTGGTCGCGAACCTGCTTGCCGCCGTGGCCGATGATCGTGTACTCGCGGCCGCGCACGGCGCTCTTCACGAGGTAGGAGAGGAAGCCGTGCAGCTCGACGCCCGCGTGGCTCGGGCCGGTCATGCAACCGGCGCGGAAGCACACCGTCGGCATTCCGAAGCAGCGGCCGTACTCCTGCACCATCAGGTCGGCCGCCGCTTTCGAGGCGCCAAAGAGGCTGTGCATCGAGCGGTCGATGCGGCACTCCTCCGAGATGCCGTGGTGGTCCTCGGGACGCGCGTAGTCGAAGCGGGTCGGCAAGTCGAGCAGCGGCCGTTCGTTCGGCGCGTCACCGTAGACCTTGTTGGTCGAGAGGAAGACGAACGGCGAATCGGGACAGCCGGCGCGCGCGGCTTCGAGCAGGTTCAAGGTGCCGAGCGCATTGGTCTCGAAGTCGTCGTACGGTCGGTGGCGGGCGAGGTCGTGGGAGGGTTGCGCCGCGCAGTGGACGATCGCTTGCGGTCGCACGCGCTGCACCAGGCGCGCGAGGCCGGCGCGGTTCCTCACGTCGAGCTCGACGTGCTCGAACGACTCGACGTCGCGTTGCAGCGCCGCGAGCGTCGGTCGCGTGTCGCCGCCCGGCCCGAAGAAGTCCTGCCGCGAGTTGTTGTCGACGCCGACGACGCGCCAGCCGAGCGCGGCGAAGTGGCGGACCGACGCCGAGCCGATCAGTCCGCTCGATCCAGTGACCAGCAGCGCGCGAGTCATGAGTAGAAGCGCTCGTTCACGTAGAGCGCGTCGCCGGCGGTCACCTGACCGTCAGGGTGGCTCCAAAGGTCGTAGAGGTGGAACAGCCGGAAACCGGCGCTGCGCAGGAACAGGTCGAGATCGGCGAAGAGCGGCTGCCCGTCGTAGAGCGGCGCGAACTCGACTTCGGCGAGGATCAGGCGCACTTCACCCAGGCGGCCGCCGAGACCGCGCAACGCGTCGAGCTCGCCGCCCTGGAGGTCGAGCTTCAGCAGGTCGATCGGCGCCGCGATCGCGTCCGCGAGCGGCAGCCCGAGCACCTCGAGTTCCTCGACCACATCGACGCGCGAACCCTGATAGCGCTGCGCGAGACGACTCGGCGCCAGCAGCGAGGAGGTCGGATCGGAACGCATCCGTTTCAGCCGAGCGCTGCCCGGCTTCGCCGTGAGCGCCGACTTGTGCACCACCAGCTGGGCGTCCGCCGCGAAGCGGGTGCGGACCGCCTCGGCGAGCGCGGGGATCGGTTCGAAGGCGTGGATCATCGCTCCCGGAAAGAGCGCCCGGAGTCGCGCCACGGTGTCGCCGCGGTTGGCGCCGCCGTCGACGATGGTGGGGTGCGCGAGGGTGCAGAGGTCGCGCAGGTCGGAGTAGGGATCGCGATGGACCATGCGGCCCCATGCCCCTGGCGCGATCGGCAGCGGTTTCGCGCCGGGCGGCTGCGCCGCTTCGAGGAGTTGCCGCCAGCTCGCGCGCGCCCCTTCGTGGCGCGGATCGAGGCGCAGCGCTTCGGCGAACGCGCGGCGCGCGCCGTCGCCATCCTTCTGCTCGAGCAGGCGCGCGCCCAGTTCGTTCCAGCACTCCACTCGTGCGGGATGACGCGCGAGTTCGCGGCGCAGGAACTCGACGCCGCGCACGGGCGGCGCGTGGCTCTCGGCGTGGAGGCAGACGTCGGGGAGCAGCGCGTCGAGTCGATCGAGCGCCGCCGCCTCGGGCCCGAACTGCAGCAGCCCCCAACCGCGCAGCGGATGCCAGGGCGACGTGTGCTCGGAGTAGGCGGGGTAGTAGAGGCGCCACGCCACGTTCGGCGCGATCGACGCTTTCACGTAGTCGAACGAGCACTCCTCGTCGGCGTAGGCGTCGAAACCGAAACGTTCGTCGTGCGGCACGCGGAAGTCGTCGACGAGGAGGAAGCCGCTCGCGAACTTCTCCGTGAGGAAGCGCACTTCGTCGCGCAACGGCCAGGCGAAGCCGTAACCGTGGGCATCGAGCCAGGCAAGCAACGGACGGGCGAAGCGAGCCGGGTCCTGCTGATCGAGCTTGCGCAGCATCTCCTGCGAGGTGGTGCGCTCGAGCGTCACGCCCGGCCGGATGCATGCGTGGGCGGCCGCGACCTCGGCGGCGGCGGCGTCCGGCTCGCAGGAGAAGCACTCGAGTTGCGGGAAGCGGCGCGCGACGTAGCCGAGCGTCGATCCAACGTTGGCGCCCGTTTCGAGGAACAGCGCGGCGCGCGGCGCTAGCAGGTCGACGAGGCGCAGCAGATAGCGGTCGCCGTGGAACCCCTTCGGAGCCGGGGCGAGCACACGAGTCGTCATCAGAGCGCCTCCTCGCCGCGGGTTTCTGCGCGGCGTGGAGGTCTGGTCGACTGGAATCGATGTCGCTGTTGAGGCGGCCTCGGGAAAAAAAGTGTCGCCCGGCGGGTGGCTCGCCGGCGCGGCGGCGGATATTTCTCCCGGGATGACAACCGCCACCCTGCTCGCCCTGTGCCTGTCGGCCCCGTTCTCAGCATCCCCCGTCGCGGAAGCGCCACCGCTGCGCCTCTTCCTGCGCGGCGGCGAGAAGACCCACGGCCCCGGCGAGCACGACCATCCGCGCTGGGTCGAGGAGTGGACGCCGCTGCTCACGCAGCGCGGCGCCGTCGTCAAAGGGGCGCTGCGGTTCCCGACCGCTGACGAACTGGCGCAGAGCGACGTGCTGGTGATGTACGCGGCGGAGGGCGGGTCGATCCACGGCGAGGAGCGCGCGGCGCTCGACGCGTTCGTGGCGCGCGGCGGCGGCATCGTGGCGCTGCACGACTCGGTCTGTGGCGACGATCCGCATTGGTGGAAGACGGTGATCGGCGGTGCGTGGGAGCACGGCCACTCGAAGTGGCACACCGACGAGATCGATCTCTACTACGTCGACCACCACCATCCGATCAGCGCGGGCTGCGGCAACTTCCGCCTGCGCGACGAGGTCTACTACGAGCTTCACTTCGCCGACGGCGTGAAGGTGCTGGCGAACAGCTTCCACACCGTCTTCGACATCGCGCCGCAGGCGTGGACCTTCGAAGGCAAAGCGCATCGCGCGTTCGTCTCGCTGCAAGGCCACTACCACGAGAGCTTCTCGAACCCGGCCTGGCGCGGCAGCGTGCTGCGCGGCATCGCGTGGGCGGGGCGGCGCGACGTCGACCTCCTCCTGAACGACGCCGAGCGCGCCAGCTTCGCCTATCCGCCGGGCGGGCCGCTCGCTCCCGCGCGCGCGCACGAAGCACTCGCGCTCCACCCCGAGTTCGACCTGTCGCTGATGGCCGCCGAACCGCTGATCGAGAAGCCGATCTCGATCGAATGGGATGCGCGCGGACGTGCCATCGTCGCGCTGACGCCGGGCTACCCCGAGAAGGAGCAGTTCTCCGGAGTCCCCGCGCATGACGAGATCGCGATCCTCGTCGACGCCGATGGCGACGGGCGCGCCGACTCGAAGAAGACCTTCTTCGGTGGTCTCGACCTGGTGACGTCGGTGGTTCCGTGGCGCGACGGCGTCATCGTGAGCGCGTCACCGGAGATCCTCTGGCTGCGCGATCGCGATGGCGATGACGTGGCGGACGAGAAGGTGGTCCTCTTCAAGGGATTCGGCTTCGGCGACACCCACGCCACCGTCAGCAACCTGCGCTTCGGCCTCGATGGCTGGATCTACGCGACCCAGGGCTACAGCGGCGGCGCCTCGCGCCACATCGTCGGACTCGACGGGGTCGACCACGGCGCGATCGGCAATGGCCTGTTCCGCTTCATGCCGGACGGCAGCGCCATCGAGATGGTCAGCTCCTACGGCTCGAACACGTGGGGGCTCGACTGGAGCGATGACGACGAACTCTTCTTCACCATGGCGAACGGGGCGCACCTGCGCCACGTCGTCCTGCCCGAGGCGGTGCTGGCCGGCGGCCGCGTCGGTGGTGTCGAGAGCTTTGCCGACGTGCCCGACCACGACCGCGTCTTCCCGCTCACGCACGAGACGGTGCCGGCCTACGTCCAGATCGACTTCGTCGGCGGCTTCACCGCCGCCGCGGGCTGCATGATCTACACCGGCGGTGCCTGGCCGGAGCCGTGGCGCAACGCCCACTTCGTGACCGAGCCGACGGTGAACCTCGTGCATCACGACGTGCTCGCCGCGGGCGGCGTCACCTACCGCGGCAGCAAGGCGCGCGAAGCGGAGTTCCTCGCCGGGCGCGACCTCTGGTTCCGCCCGATCCATCTGCGCGAGGGGCCCGACGGCGCCGCCTACGTGCTCGACTTCTACAACCAGGCGGTCGTGCACAACGACACGCGTGGTCCGCCGCATGGCCCGACCAACGCCGCCAAGCGCCCCGATCGCGACCACCAGTACGGCCGCATCTGGCGTGTGCAGCATCGGGACGCGCAGGTCGCCAAGGTTCCGAAGCTCGAGGGGGCGAGCGGCGCGGAGCTGGTCGCCGCGCTCGACCATGCGAACCGTTGGGTGCGCGCGACGGCGCTGCGGCTGCTGATCGAGCGAAACGCGGCAGCGCAGCGACCAGAACTCGCCGCGCTCGCGCGCAACGGCAAGACGGGGCCCGGACGCATGGCGGCTGCGTGGGCGTTGCAGCACGCCGGCGGCGTCGATGGCGCGACGCTCGACTCCTTGTTCGCCGATCGCGATGCGGGCGTGAGGAAGAGCGCGGCGCGCCTCGCGGCGCTCCACGGTCGATCGAGCGAAGGCGGCGCGATCGCCAAGCGCGTCGCGGCGCTGCTGCCGACTGCGGACGAACGGTGGCGCCTGCTGCTGATCTCGGCGCTGGGCGACATGCCGAGCTCTGAGCCGATCGTGTCGGCGTTGCTGGCCGTCTGGCCGCAGCTCAAGGACGATTGGTCGCGCACGGCCCTGGTCCGCGCGGCGGCACGCAATGCGGCCGCTTCGATCGCGGCGGTTGCGAGCGCGAAGGAGCGCGGCGCGCTGACCGACCTGGTCGGCTACGTGGTGGCGCGGCACGTTCGCGCGGGCGGTGCGGCGGCGGCGGCGGCGCTGCTGCCGTCGATCGCGGCGGTGGCCGGTGATGTGCGCCTGGCGAAGACGGCGATGCAGGAGCTGGCCAAGGCGCTGCCGGCGGATGCGCGCCTCGCACTGGCACCCGACCAGGAGAAGGCGCTGCGCGTGCTGCTCGGCGGCGAGGTCGAAGTCGCGCTCGCCACGTTGCCGCTGGCGGTTCGCAGCGGCGATCCGGCGCGCCTTGGCGATTCGATGGCGGCGCTTGGCGCTCGGCTCGAGTCGGCGCTGCGGGACGCGGCGATGGCGCCCCCCGCGCGTGCCGATGCGCTGGCCAAGCTGCTCTCGATCCCTGCGCGTCGCGCCGCGGCGATCGAGGCGTCGGCCGCGCTGTTGGCGCCGACCGCATCGCTCGACCTGCAGATGGGGGCGATCGCAGCGCTCGCGACGACGGACGACCCGGCAGCGGCGAAGGTGCTGGTGGCCGCGTACGGCGCCCTCTCGGAGCAGCCGCGCGAGCGGATCTTCGAGCTCCTGATCGCGCGACCGAGCTTCACTGCCGTGCTGCTCGATCAGCTCGAAGCGAAGCCGACATCGGCGCGAGAGCTGGGACCGCAGCGGCTCCATCGGCTGCGCAGCCACGCCGACGCGGCGACGGCGCAGCGCGCGGAGCGCGTGCTGGCGGCGGCGCTGCCGGCGACCAACGCGACCATCGACGCGCTGATCGCGCAGCTGCTGCCCGAAGTCGACCAGCCGGGCGATGCAGCGGCCGGCAAGCTCGTCTTCACGGCCAACTGCGCGAAGTGCCACACGGCGTACGGCGCCGGTGGCAAGGTCGGTCCCGAGCTTTCCGGAATGGGGCTCCACGGCGCCAAGGACCTGCTGCCGGTGATCCTCGATCCCAACCGCGTGATCGAGGGCTCCTTCACCGAATGGCAGGCGTACTTGAAGGATGGCCGCATCGAGACCGGCGTGCTGGTACGCGAGACCGCCGAGGCGGTGGTCCTGCGCAATCCCGAGGGCGATCGCGAGTTCGCGCGCGCGGATCTCTCGAAACTGCGCAACAGCGGACGCTCGCCGATGCCGGCGGGGTTCGAGGCGCTGGGCGGCAAGGCGCTGCGCGACGTCATCTCCTACCTCGGCGGAGGCGTTTCGGGCTGGCGCGTCCTCGACCTGCGCACCGTCGCATCGGCGAACGGCCATGAAGGGCTCTACGACACGCGTCGCGACCACAATCCGCTGCGGCTGCGCCGCTACGGCATCGTCGACGTGAAGGGCGTGGCGTTCGAGCTGCTCGATCCGGCGCGGACGGTCTCCGGCCACAACGCGCTGGTGCTGAAGGGCGGTCTCGTCGACGACTGGGACAGCAAGAAGATGCCGCAGCGCGTCGAGCTTGCGGTGGGCATGGAGCTCGAGGCGCTGCACGTGCTGGGCGGGATCGCGGCGTGGGGCTGGCCCTACTTCCGCGAGATCGAGCCGATCCTGAAGGTGACCTGGCGCTACGCCGATGGCACCAGCGCGGAGACGATCCTGAGCAACGGCGTCGAGTTCGCCGACTGGATCGGGCGCAACGACGTGCCGGGCTCGGAGTTCGTGCCAGGCCTGGTCGCCGACGGGTCGGCGGGGCAGGTGCGCTACCACGCGCTGGTGCCACCGAAAGCCGGGGTGGTCGCGTCGATCGTGCTGGAGAGCTTCGACAACCACTTTGCGCCCACCCTGCTGGCGATCACCGCCGAGAAGAAGGGGGCCCCGAAAGCGGCCACGACGCCGCCGCCTCCGCCGCCATCGGACCACGACGTCTTCCTCTTCGGCGGCGGCTCGAGCCACGACTTCGCTCGTCATTGGGGTGAGACCGACGTGGCGACGCTCGCGGGTGCCGGCATCACCAGCGTCGCCTACAGCGAGCTCCCCGAGGCGCTCGCGGCTGCGCTGAACCATGCGAAGGTGATCGTCCTTGCCAACAACCAGCCGCTGCCCGATGCGGCGCTGCGGCGCGCGCTGCTGCAGTTCGTCGAGCGGGGCGGCACGCTCCTCGTGCAGCATGCGGCCGCGTGGTTCAACTGGTCCGATTGGCCGGAGTGGAACGCCAGCGTCGTGGGCGGCGGCGCGCATGGCCACGAGGCGTACGGCGAGTTCGACGTGGAAGTGGTCGCAACGGGCGATTCGCTTCTGTCGAGCGTTCCCGCCACCTTCACCGTCGCCGACGAGCTGTACCGCTTCGAGCCGCAAGTCGACTTCAAGACGACGGTGCTGCTGCGCGGCCGCTCGCGTCGCAGCAAGGAGGCATTTCCGGTGGCGTGGCGCCATCCCTTCGGCCAAGGTCGCGTGATCGCCTGCACGCTCGGTCACGATGAGGCGGCGCACCGTCATCCGGCCTACCAGCAGTTCCTGATCGCCTCGGTTCGCGCAGGGCTGTCACCCTGAGGCGAACGAGCTCGGTCCGCTCGCACACTTCAACTCGTCTCGCTGATCTCCAACTCCCGCTTCCAAGGAATCTCGCTTCCATGGCCACGCGCAAGCCGACCGGTGTCCCGACTCGCACGGCCATCCTGCGGCGCTTCCGGGCGCAGATCGCGAAGGGCGAGCCGATCGTCGGCGGCGGCGCCGGCACCGGCATCTCCGCCAAGTCGGAGGAGGCGGGCGGCATCGATCTGCTGATCGTCTACAACTCGGGGCGCTATCGCATGGCGGGGCGCGGCTCGACGGCCGGGCTCATGCCGTACGGCAACGCCAACCAGATCGTGAAGGAGATGGCGTACGAGATCCTGCCGGTCGTGAACCACACGCCGGTGCTCGCCGGAGTTTGCGGCACCGACCCCTTCATGATCCCGCGCCTGTTCCTGCGCGAGCTGAAGGAGCTCGGCTACGCGGGCATCCAGAACTTCCCGACCGTCGGGCTCATCGAAGGCGAGCTGCGCGCGACGCTCGAAGAGACCGGCATGGGTTTCGGGCTTGAAGTCGACATCGTCCGGCGCGCGCATGAACTCGATCTGCTGACCACGCCCTACGCCTTCAACCCCGACGAAGCGGTCGCGATGACGAAGGCGGGTGCCGACCTCATCGTCGCCCACATGGGCTGCACCAGCGGCGGCACCATCGGCGCGAAGTCGGTGAAGACGCTCGACTCGTGCGTCGGGCGCATCCAGGCGATCGTCGACGCGTCGCGCGCGGTGCGCAAGGACGTGATCTGCCTCTGCCACGGCGGCCCGATCGCGATGCCCGACGACGCGCAGTACGTGCTCGATCGCGTCGACGGCCTCGCCGGCTTCTACGGCGCGAGCTCGACCGAGCGGCTGCCCACCGAGATCGCCATCAAGAAGCAGATCGAGGCGTTCAAGGCGATGACGCTGAAGCCGCGGCGCGGCGCGAAGAGCTGAACGCGCCGGGCGCGGGCTCTGCCCGGCCCTCCCGGGGGATCTGCGGCGGGACGGCCGCGTCCTCAGCTTCAGGGAGAACCACGACGGCGTCGATACGACCCCTTGGTCCCGTGGGCAGCTGCCCGCCGGTCGAGGGGAATTCATGGGTCGCTTTCCGACGACGCCTGCTCGTGGGCGCTTCGCGATGATCGTCGCGCAAAGTCTGGTCGTTGGCGGACTCGTGCCGCTGGCGACCGCGCAGTCCACGCCCGACGCCGCGGAGGACTCGCTGCACGAGCGACTCGACGCGCTCGAGCGCCGCAACGATGCGCTCGAGGCGCGACTCAACGAACTCCTGCAGAGCGAACCAGACGACGCGGGCGATGCCGAGGAGGAGTCGACCGCTGCCGAAGCGAACACGTGGTTCGCGCAGCTCTTCGGCGACTACGGTGCCGGATGGCAGAGCCGCCCCGAGGATGGCGCAGGGCGCTCGGCGTTCCAGCTCGGCTCGCTCGACATCTTCCTCACCGGACAGCTCGGCGACCGGCTCGGCGTCCTGGCGGAAGTGATCCTCGAAGGCGGCGACGACGAGCTCGCGTTCGATGCGGAGCGGCTGTGGACCGCGTGGAACTTCTCCGACGGGCTCTACCTCAAGCTTGGCCTCGAGCACCTGCCGATCTCGCGCTGGAATCGCGTCTGGCACCACGGCAAGTACCTCGAACTCACGATCGAGCGCCCGTTCCTCGCGCGATTCGAGGATGACGGTGGCCCGTTGCCGATGCACGTTTCGGGCCTCGAGGCGGGCGGCCGCCAGTTGAGCGGGGCTGGCCAGATCGAGTGGACGGCGATGCTCTCGAACGGGCGCGGTCCGGTGCCAGAGGATCGGCAGCGCACGGGCGATGACAACGGCGCCAAGGCGCTCGACCTCTCCATCTCGCTCGCTCCGTCGGCATTCGACGGACTGCGCTTCGGCGCCGCGGCGAGGCGCGACGCGTTCCCGGCCGATCCCGGATCGGGCCGTCTGCGCGCCGAAGAGGAGCTGGCCGCGAGCGCGTTCGTGCAGTTCGACCACGGCCCGTGGAACCTGCTCGCGGAAGCTGCGACGCTGCTCCATGACGATCGCGGCGGCGGCTCGTTCCACCATCGCGGGGCCTACGCCCAGGTCGGTTTCCGTGACGGCGAGTGGACGCCCTACGCGCGCCTCGACCTGCTGTCGATGGAGCGCGGGGATCCTTTCTATGTCGACGCGGATCTCGATCTCGACCGGATCGAGGCGCTGGTCGGCGTGCGGCGCGAACTCGGCGAACGCGCCGCGCTCAAGCTCGAATTGCGGCGCAGCTCGATCCAGGAGCGGGCAGCGGGAGCGGCGACGAGTCGTCGCTCGGTGACGACGCTCGCCTTCCAGTTCTCGTGGTACCTGTGATGAGCCACGCGATGGATCGACCTCTCGCCAAGTTCCGGACGGCCGCCGTCGCCGCACTGCTCGCATGGAGCGGAGTCGAGCCGCTCGCAGCGAGCGCCACGCTCCAGGCCAGGCCGCCCGAAGCGCCTTCACCGACGCCGACGCCGGTGCCGCCGCCGAAGCCGCCGCCCGAGTTCGTGGCGGTGATCGTCCACAAGGACAACCCGACAAGCGACCTGAATCTCGATCAGCTGCGTCAGTTGATGCGGCTCGATCGCCAGTTCTGGGACGAGACGACGCGCGTGGTGCTGGTGGCGCGTCCCGCCACGGTGCCCGAGCAGCAGTCGGTGCTGAAGCGCGTGTACGAGCTCGATGACAAGGCGCTGCGCAAGTTCCTGGTCGGAAGGCTCTACGCCGGCCAGATCTCGGCATTGCCGACGGTCGTGAAGAGCTGTTCCGCGGCGGCGAAGCTGGTGCAGCAGACGCCTGGGGCGATCGGCGTCGTGCTGGCGACCGAGGTGCCCGCGGGCGTCAAAGTGCTGCGCATCGACGGAAGACTGCCGGGCGAGCCAGGCTACGCGTTGCCGGCGGGCGAATAGCCCGATGCCGATCGCGCGACGTCATCGACTCGGGACGCGCATCAGCGCGCTCGTGCTGGCCCTCGTGGCCGCGGCGATCGCGCTGCCGACGGCGCTCATCGTCGCCGACTCATGCCGCACGTTGCGCGTCGCGCTCGTGGACGCGGCTCGATCGAGCGCGCGCCTCGTCGCGCTCTCGAGCTCGGAGGCGCTCGCCGGGGACGACGTCGACTCGCTGCGCACGTTCGTCGCGAACTACTGTCACGAGAATCCCGACGTGCAGCGCGCGCTCTTCACGGACAAGGCCGGTCGAGTCATCGCCCACTCTGAACCCGAACTGGAAGGGCAGCAGATCGAGGGGCTCGACCCGCCGCCGAGCGGCGAAGTCGTCGGTGACGAGAATGCGGCCGATGGCAGCGAGCAGTTGGTCGTCGACGTGCCGGTCCTGATCTCGGGCGAGCCGTTCGGCACCTTCGAGACCGTGACCTCGCTCGCCGCGATCGACGCCGCCGCACGGCACGCCATGGGGCGGGCGGCGTGGATCTCGCTCCTGCTGCTGCTGGGTGGCGCGTTGGCCGCTCGCCGCGTGGCGCGCTCGATCGCGGCGCCGATCACCGCGCTCTCCAACGCCGCCGTCGACTTCGCAGCGACGCCGCGCGAGCTGAGGATGGGGCTCGAGCGACACGACGAGATCGGGCTGCTGGCGGGCGCGTTCGACTCCATGACGACCCAGGTCCTCGCTCAGCGCGACGCGCTGCGCGCCCATTCGGACGAACTGGAGAAGAGTGTCGAGGAGCGCACCGCGCAGCTCAGTCGCACGGAGACCCTGCTGCGCGCGATGTCGGAGTGCTCGCCAGTCGCGATGCTGGTGATCAGCGCCGCGGACGGCGGCGTCCTCTACGCGAACCGTCGCTTCGCGCAGCTGTGGCACCTCGAAGGTCCGCTCCTCGATCCGATCGGATTGGACTGGAATCTGCGCCTGCGGCCATTGCTGATCGAGCGCCTCGGCAACGATCGAGCGGCGGGCGAGGCGCAGTTGCCAAAGCTCGGTCGCGGGATCGATGGCGTGGTGCCGGCCGAGCATGCCGGCGAGTTGCGGCTCACGGACGGACGCATCCTGCGCACGGAAGCGGTCCCGGTGATCGACGCTGCCGGCGCCATTCTCGGCCGTCTGCACGTCTTCGAGGACGTGACCGAGGCGAAGCGAGTGGCGAGCGCGCTCGAGAGCGCGCGCGATGAAGCGCTGGCAGCGGCACGGCTGAAGTCGGAGTTCCTCGCCAACATGAGCCACGAGATCCGGACGCCGATGAACGGCGTGCTCGGGTTCGTGGAGATGCTGGCGGCGACGAATCTCGATGCGCGACAGCGCGACTATCTCGACACGGTGCGCAGCAGCGGCGAGTCGCTGCTCACCATCCTGAACGACATCCTCGATTTCTCGAAGATCGAGGC
>JANNXA010000044.1:0-109829 GCA_031409275.1 Planctomycetota bacterium | reverse complement strand
CAGGCGAGCCGCTTGCCGGTCTCCGCTTCGATGTCGGCCACCGCCTGCGGATCGAGGTCGGAGTAGGTCGCGATCAGCAGCACCTCGCCGAACACGTCGAGCGGCAGGATCTTGTGCTGGTAGAGCGTCGCCGCCGGCAGGACCGTCTTCACATCCTTCGGCGAGCTGTATTGCTTCGCGCTCAGGTAGGGCAGCGAGAGCTGGTGGACCAACGCCTTGGCGAGGTCGTATTCAGTCGCGAACCCGCGCGCGAGGATCACGTCGGCGACGCGCTCGCCCGTGGACGTCGCCTCCGCCTGCACCTCTTCGAGCTGCTCAGGCGTGAGAATCCCTTCGGCACGCAACACCTGGCCGGCGTGGAGCGAAGAAATCTTGGTGGCGGTTCGCATGTCGGGGAGGACACCTCTCCTGCCCCGATCGACGCCCACCGCCCCCCGACTTGAGCGGCCTGCAGAAAGTTCCGGCGTGCCCCGCGCCGGGGGAGCGCTCAGACGTCGAGGTTTCGCACTTCCAGCGCGTGCTTCTCGATGAAGGCGCGGCGCGGCTCGACCTCTTCGCCCATCAGCACGGTGAAGATCTCGTCGGCGCGAACCGCGTCCTCCGCGCGCACCTGGTAGAGGATGCGGATCTTGGGATCCATGGTCGATTCCCAGAGCTGCTCCGGGTTCATCTCGCCCAGACCCTTGTAGCGCTGGATTTCGAGGTCGCGCTCGCCGTCGCGGCGGATCGCCTCGGCGACGTCGCGCAAGCTCTGCAGCGGTTGCGCGCCGCCATCCAGCTCGAGCGTGAAGGGGGCGACCGCCGGCGCCGTCTTGGCGCCGATCACCTGCTCGAGGGCGAGTCCGTAGCTGGCCAGGATCGCGAGCGCGGGCTCGAGGTCGCTCTTCTCGCGCAGCGGCAGCACGCGGACATCCGCCGCCTCATCGCCTTCGTAGCTCACCGTCAGCTCGGGCTTCTTCGCCCGCTCGCCGACCAGCCAGCCGTTCAGCGCGCCGTCGTCGAGGAACCAGCGCACGCCGCCCTCTTGCGTGTGCACGCGATAGGCGGGGAGCGTCTGCGGCGAGCCGCGGCCGGCCGCCGAGAGCTCGCGCAACGAGATGCCGCGACGCTCCAGCGTCGACGCCGAGCGCTCGATGCGAGTGAGCTGCTCGAGCAGCGGCTTCAACGCCTCGCCGACGAGCTTGCCTTCGCGACCGGCGATGGCCAGTGAGGCGTGCTTCAGCCCGAGGTCGCGCTTGATGCGCAGCAGGTCCTCTTCGTTGTGGACGTATTCCTCGTGGCGACCACGCTTGATCCGGTAGAGCGGCGGCGCGGCGACGTAGATCTTCCCGCCGTCCACCAGCGGTCGCATCTGCCGATAGAAGAAGGTCAGCAGCAGCGTCCTGATGTGCGAGCCGTCGACATCGGCGTCGGTCATGATGATGACCTTGCCGTAGCGCAACTTGGCGATATCGAAGTCGTCGGTGCCGATCCCGGTGCCGAGCGCCAGGATGATCGTGCGAATTTCTTCGTGGCCGAGCATCTTGTCGAGACGCGCTTTCTCGACGTTCAGGATCTTGCCGCGCAACGGCAGGATCGCCTGCGTCCGCCGATCGCGCGCCTGCTTGGCCGACCCGCCTGCCGAATCACCCTCGACCAGGTAGATCTCGGCGTCTTCGGCCTTGCGCGTCTGGCAATCGGCGAGCTTGCCCGGCAGGCCGCCGCCGCCCATCGCGCTCTTGCGCACGAGGTCGCGCTGCTTGCGGGCCGCCTCACGCGCGCGCATCGCCAGCAGCGCCTTGTTGACGATCGACTTCGCCTCGGACGGGTGCTCCTCGAGGAACGCGCCGAGCTGCTCGTTGACGACCGTCTGCACCGCGCCTTCGACTTCCGCGTTGCCGAGCTTGACCTTCGTCTGGCTCTCGAACAGCGGGTCGGGGACCAGCACCGAGATCACCGCCGCGAGCCCCTCGCGGAAGTCCTCGCCCGCCGGCGGCGTCTCGTTCTCCTTGATCAGCCCCGCCTTCTTGGCGTAGGCGTTCAGCGTGCGCGTGAGCGCGCTGCGGAAACCGGAAAGGTGAGTGCCGCCCTCGTGCGTGTTGATGTTGTTGGCGAAGCAGTAGACGTCTTCGTGGAAGCCGTCGTTGTATTGCATCGCCACGTCGATCTGGAGCTTCTCCAGACCCTTCGCCCGCTGGATCTCGACCTCTTTCTGCAGGTGGATGACCGTGGCGTGGATCGGCGTCTTGTTCTGGTTCAGGTTCTCGACGAAGGTCGCGATGCCCTTCTCGAAACGGAAGGTCTCGTCGTAGCCGGAACGCTCGTCGGTGAGCTGGATCGAGAGCCCGCGCAATCCGAGCAGGTAGGCGAGTTCGCGCAGCCGCTTGGCCAGCGTCTCGTGGCTGAACACCGTCTCCTGGAAGATCGTCGCGTCCGGCTTGAAGGTGATCTTGGTGCCGCGCCGCGTCGTTGTGCCGAGCACCTTGAGTTCGGTGCGGCGGTCGCCGCGCGCGAAGCTCATGTGGTGCACCTTGCCGTCGCGGCACACCTCGACCTCGAGCCACTCGGAGAGCGCGTTCACCACCGACGCGCCGACGCCGTGCAGACCGCCCGAGACCTTGTAGGTGTTGTGGTCGAACTTGCCGCCGGCGTGCAGCTTGCACAGCACGACTTCGACGGTCGGGAGGCCCGATTCGTGCATGTCGACGGGAATACCGCGCCCGTCGTCCTCGACCGACAGCGCGCCATCGACGCGGATGCGAACGTGGATGACCTTGCCATGCCCCGCCATCGCCTCGTCGATCGAGTTGTCGACGATCTCGTAGACGAGATGGTGGAGCCCGCGCAGCGTGACGTCGCCGATGTACATCGCAGGGCGCAAGCGGACCGCTTCGAGCCCTTCGAGGACCCGGATCGACGACGCGTCGTAGTTGCCGGAAGCCTCGCCGGCCTTCTTCGGCTCTTCGCCGGGCGCCGGGACCTTCGAATCACCGCTGGCCATGAGCTCTCCACGAACCGTTCTTGAACACGATCTCGCTCAGTGCTTCGAGGCCTGGGCGCTGCTTCAGCGAATCGAGGACTCCGCTGCGCGCGAACGCCTGGTACTCGAACGCGCGCGCCGCCGACTTCACTTCGAGCGTGAGCTTCCCTTTGCGGTAGCTCGCCACGCGCAACCCCGACGCCGCCGTCCCGAACACCGATCCGACCGCGGCCTCGAGCTGCGCCAACGCGAGCGGGCCGGGGCCCGGGATCTTCAGATTGGCGAGGATGCTGCCGAGCCGCTGCAACGCAGGCCCCTTACAAGCTCATCGGCATGACGACGTACGCGAAGCCCGCCGCCGGCCGGAAGACGCACGCCGCGGTCGAGTCGCGGAAGCTGAAGGGCAACTTCTCCGGCAGCTGCCGCTTGGCGAAATCGAGGAGGAAGGCGGGGTTGAACGAGATCTTCACTTCCGGCCCGATGTAGTCGACCGGCATCTCGCTGCGCGCATCGCCGCGCCCTTCGTGCTTCCCGGCCAGCACCAGGCTGCCCTCGCTGAAGGTCAGCGTGATCGCTGGCGCGTCATCGCCGGCCATGACGTTGACCTGCCGGACGCAACCGAAGAAGAGATCGCGATCGAGCTGCACCGTGGTGCCGACATCCTCCGCCGGCACGACGCCTCGGTAGTCCGGGAACTCGGCGTCGCGCGACGTCGCGCTGAGCACGGTGTTGCCGCAACGCAGCAGCGCGCGCCGCTTGCTCAGGTGCAGGCCCACCACTTCGGCGGTCGGCCCCAGCGAGCGCAGGAAGTGGGTGACCCCCTTCAGCGGCACGATCTCCTTGACCGGGTGGACGACCGGCACGCCCAACGTCGCTTCGGCCAGCGCGAGCCGCCGCCCGTCGGTGCTCACCATGCGAATCGTCTTGCCGTCGAGCTCGAGGAGGATGCCGTCGATCGCGTAGCGACCGAGCTCCCGGCTGGCGGCGAACTCGGTCCGTTCGGCGAGCTCGCGAAAGAGCGGCGCCGGAAGGTCGACGAAGTTCGGCGCATCGCCTGCGGCCACTTCGGGGAAGTCGGAGGGGTTCTCTCCGCTGACGCGGAACTGCCCTCGCGACGAGCGCAGCAGGGCCACGTTGCCGTCGCTCGACAGGTCGATCGTCTCGCCGGGAGCCTCCCGCAGGATGCTTCCCAGCATCGCGGCAGGAAGGGCCAGCGTTCCCTGCTCCTCGATCAGCAGCGGCGTGTAGCGGCAGCGAAGCGAGACCTCGAGGTCCGTGGCCAGCAACTCGAGTTCAGGACCGTGGGTCTTGAAGAGGATGTGTTGGAGGATCGGACGGGTGCCGCGGCTGGCGGTGACGCCGCCGACGATGGCGACGATTTCCTGGAGTTCCTTGCGATCGCAGCGCAGCTTCATGCCTCTCCCTCATCCATTCGCCTGGCCGGTTCCTGCCGCACTGCTCTGATGCGGGGCCGGATTCTAGGGAAGAAGAACTCAATTCGTTCGTGTCCGTGTTGATGGGGTCCGCGGAATCGGGACAACTCTCCGAACGCATGCGCTAAGTCGTGGCTCGAGTTCGAGTTCCGGCTGATTTCTGGAGGCGTTGTCGAGGGGAGAGCTGGTGGATTCCAATCCCGCTCTCCACTTCGGGCCAGCGGTCGTGGTGGGAAGCGGATCGAGGCTGGGGAGAGCGCGCGAGGTTGCTGCAAGGATCTGGGGCAGTTGCCCGGGAGATCTCCACCGACCCTGATGGCCGGTCGCTCGAGCTGGTGGCCAAAACCGAAGCGGGCGGCGACCTCCCAAAGGAGTCGCCGCCCGCGCGTTTTCCGTGTCGGTCGTCGAGGTTGATCAGCGCTCGAGCATCGTGCGCAGTCGCGTGAGGTGATCGCGCGTGCGACTGTCGGTGTGAGCCACTTCGTCGATCTTGCGGATGCCATGCAGGATCGTGGTGTGGTCGCGACCGCCGAGCTGCGCGCCGATCTCCGAAAGCGAAAGCTCCGTCCGCTCGCGCAGCAGGAACATCGCGGCCTGGCGCGCGAAGGAGAGCGCCTGCGGGCGGCGCGGCGAGCAGAGGTCGGCGACGGTCACTTCGAAGTGCTGGCAGATCGCCTTCAAGATGCGATCGGGAGACGACGCCGGCCGCGACAACAGCGAGTCGTCGTTCAGCGCCGCACGCGCCGACTTGAGGCTGATGGAGGAGCTAGTCAGCTTGGCGCCGGCGAGAACGCTGGTGAGCGCGCCTTCGAGCTCGCGCACGTTGTGGGTCGGCAGCTCCGCGAGGAAGTCGGCGACGTCGGCCGGCAAGGCCTCGCCGCGCAGCTTCGCCTTGGCGACGACGAGGGCAAGGCGCGTCTCCCGTTCCGGAGCGCGCAGGCTGACCCGATAGGCGCCGGCCAGCCGCGCCTGCAGCGCGGGATCGAGGTTCAGCGTCTCGCCGGGATTGCAGCTCGCCGCGAAGACGAGGCGCGTGCCACGGTCGCCCCACGCGTTCAGCGTGTGCACCAGTTCCGATTGCGTGCCGACCTTGCCGGCGAGCAGTTGCAGGTCATCGAAGCAGACGAAGTCGAGGCCGCGCCAACGGTCGCGAAAGCGGCTGGCCGCTTCGGCGCCCTGGGCGCAGGCGGTCACGAACTCGTTGACGAAGTTCTCGCCGCGGACGTACGCGACCTGGCGTCCGCCCTCGTTCCTGGCTGCCGCGGCGCGCGCCACGGCCTGCAGCAGATGCGTCTTGCCGGTGCCGGTCGCGCCGACGATGAAGAGCGTCGCGAAGTCGACTTGGGCCGAGGTGGCGAGCGACTGCGCGGCCGCCGTCGCGAGCTGGTTGCACGGACCCTGCACGAATCGCGCGAGGTCGTAGCCCTCGGTGAGCGGCAGGTCGCCACAAGTCCTGACCGCACCAGGCTTTGCGTGGCCCGGGGCGCGCGGCGCCTCGGCCCGCGCGGCCTTCGCCGGGGGTGGGGCCAACGGGGCCGTCACGCGCGCGGCCGCGCCATCACCGCCCTCGCGTCCGCCGACTTCGAGGTGGAGTTCGCGCGCGCCGCCCAGCACCAGCGCGACCGATTCCTCGACCACATCGCGGTAGTAGGTCACGATCCAATCGCGATGGAACTTGCTCGGCACGCGCAGGACGACTCGCTGCTCGTCGAGTTCCGCCAACTGCAAGTTGCGGAACCAGGTTGCGAACTGTTGCGGAGTCGTCTTCTGTTCGATCTTTTCGAGAACGGCTTGCCAATGAGTAACGGCTTTTGCGGGCAGCATCGGACGGTCCCCCCCCTCGCCATTGGGTCGCCCAACCCCGGCATCTAGGTTCGGTTCTGGTTGCGGCCTCTCAGGGGTCGGTGCGCAGCGCGCCGGCCTGGGCCCACATGTTCTGCACGACGTCTGCCGCGGTCGCCCCCGAAGCAGGATCGTTCTCTCGCGAAGGATGGTGCCGTGACCGGTTGGACGACCGCTCGCGGCGTGCTGCTCTTCACTGAGAGGGCACAAGTTCTAGGGCGCGCGATTGAGGGTCGTCAACGACCTCTCCTCGTTCGTGCGTTTGCGTCCCGTTCAGTTCACGTGACGCAAGTCGTTGCGCGTTGCGGCTCGACGCGGATCTTGCGACTCGAAAAAAGAATCAGCGAGCGCGCAGTTGGACCACTGCAGAGTGCACGCGTCGCACGAGCTCTTCGACGGCGTCGCGCGTCGTCGTGCATCCCATCGACACGCGCAGCGAGTTGGCGGCGCGTTCGTGAGCGCCGATCGCGGCGAGGATCGGCGATGGAATCGCCGCGAGCGAGGCACAAGCGGCGCCGTGGCTGACCGCCACTTCGCGTTGGTCGAGCGCGGCAACGAGCCAGTCGCCGCGCAGCTCGGCGAAAGAAAAGTTGACGAGCCCAGGGACGCCGTACTCGTCGTTCGAATGCAGGGTTACGTCGGGCAGCGCGAGCCGCAGCTGCGTCGTGAAGCTCGTCGCGAAGTCGCGCAGCCGCGGCGCGAGTGCCGCCTGTTCGGCGCGCTCCGCGGTCAACGCCGCCGCCGCCGCGACGCAGCTCGCGACGTCTTCGGTGCCGCCGCGCACGCCTTGTTCCTGACGACCCGGTGACAGCGGCGAGCGCAGCTCGATGCCGCGTCGTCGCGCTAGCACCCCGACGCCGCGCGGTCCGCCGAACTTGTGCGGCGAGACGACGACGAGATCGGCGTGCAGCGCTGGCAGCGCCACGTCGACCTTGCCGCACGCCTGCGTCGCGTCGCAGTGGAGGCGCGCGCCGACTCGATGCGCGACGGCGGCGATGGCGGCGACTGGTTGCAGCGTCCCGATTTCGTGGTTGGCCAGCATCACGCTGACGAGGCCGGTGGTCGGTCGGCAGCGGCGAGCGACCTCGTCGGGGTCGACGCGGCCGAAACGGTCGACGGGGATCGTCTCGAGTTCGATCGAGCCGAGCTTGGCGGCGCGCTCGAGCGGATCCAGCACGCTTGGGTGTTCGATCGCAGAGACCAGCAGATGTCGGCGCGAGGGTGGCAGCGCGGAAATCGAACCTTCAAGGGCCACTAGATTCGCTTCGCTGCCGCTCCCCAAGAAGAAGAGGTCATCGCGCTCGACCTCCAGCGCGTCAGCGAAGGTTCGGCGGGCACGCGTGAGCGCCGCGCGAGCGTGGCGGCCAAAGGCATGCGCGCTCGACGCGTTCGCGTAGTCGTCGCCGAGCGCCTCGATCAGTGCGGCGCGCGCCTCGGGCCGCAGCGGCGCCGTGGCGGCCCAATCGAAGTAGAGGCGGCCATTCACCCCGCCGCTCCGCGCCCCCGTCGCGCCAGCGCGGCGTGGTAGATGCCTTCGTGGACGGTCAGCACCTGCGCGAGGTCGAAGTGCTCGACGGCGCGTTTGCGGCCGCGAACGCCGAAATCGCGGCGCAACGTGGCGTCGGCCAGCAACGTCCGCAGGCGCGCCGCAAGCGCCGGGACGTCGCCGAAACGGACCAGGAAGCCGGTGGCGTTGTCTTCGACCACCTCGTGCATGCCGCCGGAGTCGTAGCCGACCACGGGGACGCCGCACGCATGCGCTTCGAGCGCGGCAAGGCCGAAGCTCTCGCTCTCGCTCGACACCACCAGGACGTCGGCGAACGGCAGCAGATCGTGGACGTCGTCGACGATGCCGAGGAACTGCACGCGCTCCTCGAGCTTGAGCTCGGCGACCAGCGCCTCGGCACTGGCGCGCTCGGGACCGTCGCCCACCAGCACGAGCTGCGCCTTGGTGCCGGCGGTCGCGTCGGCGAACGCGCGCACCGTGTCGCCGAGACGCTTGACCGGCCGGAAGTTCGACACGTGCATGACGATCGGCGAGTCGGCGCAGGCGGACAAGAGCGGCGAGGTGCGCCCCTCCTTCGGCCGGAAGCGGGTGACGTCGACGAAGTTCGGGACGACCACGATCTCCTTGGTCGCGCCGAAGATGCGCTGCGTCTCCTTCTTCAGCCACTCGGAGACGGCGATCACCTCGTCGCTCTGCTCGATGCCGAAGCGCGTCACGTCGCGGTAGGCGTTGCCGCTGCCGACCAGCGTGATGTCGGTGCCGTGCAGCGTGGTGACGATCCCGAAGCGAACCCCGGGCATCAGCTGACGCGCCAGGTAGGCGCTGATCGAGTGTGGGATGGCGTAGTGGACATGCAACAGGTCGAGACGCCGCTCGCCGATCACCTCGATCATCTTCGAGGCCAGTGCGAGGTCGTACGGCGGATATTTGAACAGCGGGTATTCCGACACCTCGACCAGATGGCAGAAGATGCGCGGGTGGTAGCGCGTGAGTCGCGGTGGTTTGCTGTAGGCGAGGAAGTGGACCTCGTGGCCACGCTCCGCCAGCGCCACCCCCAATTCGGTCGCGAGCACGCCGCTGCCGCCGTGCGTCGGATAGCAGGCGATGCCGATGCGGAGCGGGAAGTCGGTGGATCCGGCGTTCATGGGAGGAGGCTCATCGGGTTCGTGATCTTGGGCGGTCCTTGCGTGAAGAACGGCTCCGCGTAGTCGACGCCGACCTGCGCACCGAAGAAGCGATCGCGCGCGGCGCGCCGCTCGAGGAAGTCCGGCCGCGACAGCGCCGTCTGCGGCTCGGCGCGCGTCGGATCGTGCAGCTGCGATTTGTGGCAACGGATCGCGGCGAGCTTCTTCTCGAACACGGCGCTCACGTCGACCACACAGGTCGGAGCGTGCTGCTCATGCTCGAAATATTGGAGCAGCAGGTCGGGGCGATGGCGCTCGGCACCGGCTCGCCATTTCTTCAAGCCAGCGAGGTAGCGCGCCTGCTTCACCGTCTCGCCGACGATGACGTGGTCGGGATGCGCGTCGCTTGGATAGTTGGCCAACAGCAGCCGCGGGCGATGCTCGCGGATCAGCTCGACGATCCGCTGCACCGCGAGTTCGCGCGATGCGATGCCCGTCGTCGGATCGAGGAAGGGCAGGAAGCCGTCCGGCAGCTCGAGGTTGAGTCGCGCCGCCGCGCCGAGCACGCGCGCCGCCGCATCGGCCTCCGCGCGCCGCTCGGCGACCGTGCCGCGCGTCCCCATCTCGCCACGCGTGAAGTCGACCATCACCACCGAGTGGCCCTGTTGCGCCAGCAGCGCGAGCGTGCCGCCGCAGCCGATCTCCAGATCGTCGGGGTGCGCGCCGAAGGCGAGGACGTCGGTCATCGGTGATGGACTCCAGTAGCGGGTCAGCTCGGCGCGAGGACTGCATGGGGCACGACGCCGTCGGGGCCCGGTTCCCCGCGCAACGCGAGGAGCTCCTCGATCAGGCCCGGGCCGCGTTGCGCCAGGAACGGCAGCACGTTCAGCGACCGGTCTTGCGGTTTGCCGCGCGGCCGCACGGTGGCCTCCAAGGTCTTCCAGCGACTGGCCTCGCTCGCCTCGCCCTCGCGCAGCGCACTGCCAGCGCGCTCCAGCAAGCCGTCGAAGCTCTGCAGCAGCTGCGTCGCTCGCCGCTCGCCGGCGCTCTTGACGGCCGGGTTGAGCGCGAGCAACTGCTCGATGTAGGTCGCCACGTCGCCTCTCAGCGCCGCGCCGCGATCGAGGAGCGGGGAGCGGTCAGCCGGTGTGGTCTCGCGAGCGGCGAGTGCGGCGAGCAGCTGCGCCGGCGCGAGGTCGAGTTTGCGGGCGGCGCGGGCCGCGGCGGTCGTGAGGAGCGTGGCGTGTGGCCGGCGGACGAGTTGCGGGAAGGGGACCCCGAAGAGGCGGTGGAGCGGTTCGAGCTGGCGGTAGTAGAGGATCTCGGTCGGGCCGGCGACGTAGGCGAGCGCCGGGAGACAGCCCGCCTGGACGATCGTGCGTAGTGCGACGTTGGCGGAGAGGCGCGGGACGCCGCCGCACGCGAAGTCGAGCAGCGCGGCACGGCTGAAGGTGCGCTCGCCGACGAGGAATTCGCCGGGTCGGGCGCCGCGGCGCACCCGGGTGCGCGCTCCCTTTTCGATCAGGAAGAGCGGCGGCTCCTCGTCGACCGGAAGCGGGGCGGCCAGGCCGGCGGCTTGATTCGCGGCCGTTCCTTCGGCCAATGCTCGGCGGATTGCACCGTCGTCGCGAAGGGCCTGGTCGAAGAGCGGTCGCGCGGCGGCGGTGAGTTGCGCCGGTTCGACAACGATCGGGGCGCGCGCGCCAAAGACGTTCTTGAAACAGCGACAGAACCAGCGGCCCAGGGTGTCGCCGGCGTGTGGAAACCACGGCTCTGGAGAGAAGCCGGTCGGGTCGATTGAAGCCACCGCCCAAAGCTCTCGGACAAGCGCCATGGCGGATTCTGGCGGAATCTCAACTTCACTGGCAGCTCCACGATCCTGCCCCAGATCGAGCCGCAATTTCTGAGCTTCGTCCTGGCTGTTCAGCGCGAAGGTGTGGTGGATCTCGTCGAGGTCGTGATCGTCCGATGCCGCCCAGAAGAGCGGCACGACCGGCGTCCCCCTTGCAGCCGCGAGCTCACCCGCGAACGAGATGGCGCGGGCCGCCTTGAGGATCGTCAGCAGCGGCCCCGTCAGGATCCCGACCTGCTGACCCGTGACCACGCAAGCCGCACCGGCGGGCAGGCCGGGCAGGGCGGCGGGTGCGATGGGAGTCGGGGTCACGGAGTTCACGTCAGCGGTGGAACCATGCGAGTCGACGGGACGCGCGCCGGGTGCCGTGGAGCGCCGCGAGGTTACCCGGCGAAGTCGCGGCTCGACGCGAGACGAAGCCGCCTTCCCGTCGTACGTTGTCGCGCCACTGGCTCGACCCAGCCTGCCCCCGAGTCCGCGCGCCGCGCGGGCGCCTTGCGAGGACCTCCCCGATGAACCCTGTCGACCTGCTCGTTGGCGCGGCGCTGCTCTTCAACCCTTTCGCCGACAAGCGCCCCTTCGACCTCGCCGATGTCTACGGCGTCGCGCAGGTGCAGGCGCCGGCGCTTTCGCCCGATCGGACGAAGGTCGCGTTCGCGGTGAAGCGCTACGACGTGGCCGCCGGCACGTCGTGGAGCGAGCTTTGGACGGTCGGCGTCGATGGCAACGGTCTGCGCCAGCTCACCTTCGCCCGGAAGGGCGACCGCGATCCCTTCTTCTCGCGTGACGGGCAGTCGCTGTTCTTCGTGTCGAGCCGCAGCGGCAGTGACCAGCTGTGGACGCTCTCCCTCTCGGGTGGCGAGCCGCGCCAGTTGTCCGACTGGGCACCTGGCATCGACGGTCCGCGCCTCTCCCCCGATGGCCGCTTCATCGCGGTGACCAGCGAGGTGTGGCCCGACCTGCCTTGCGACGGCGCGGCGCAGAAGGCGCGCGATGACGAGCGTGAGAAGGGGAAGCTCGACGTCCACCTCTCCGACACGCTGCTCTATCGCCACTGGACGAGTTGGGAGGATGGCAAGGCGACTCACGTGCTGCTGGTCGACGCCACGAGCGGCAAGGTGGTGCGCGATCTCACTCCCGGAACGTTCGACTGCCCGCCTTTCATGCTCGGCGGCGGGCGTGGCTACGACTTCGCGCCCGACGGTCGCCACTTCGTCTTCGTGTCGAACCGCGACCCGGTGCAGGCGACCTCGACCAACGCCGACCTCTTCTGGATCGAGCTGTCGCGTCCCGAGGCGGCGACCAATTTGACGGAAGCGTGCGACGGCTGGGACGGCTCGCCGCTCTTCTCGCCGGACGGGACGAAGATCGCCTACGTGAGCCAGGAGACGCCCGGCTACGAGTCGGACTTGAAGCGCCTCGCCGTGCTCGACGTGGCCTCGCGCAAGAGCACCTACCTCACGGCGCGCGACGGCTTCGACGACAACGTGACCGAGATGCGCTTCGCGCCAAACGGCAACGAGCTCTTCTTCCAGGTCGAGCAGAAGGGCCGCACCCCGATCTTTGCCCTGCCGTTGTCAGGCGGGACACCGCGCAAGGTGCATGAGCACGCGACGATCGACGCGTGGGAGCTGCTGGCCGAGGACGGATCGCTCGTCTACGTCCGCCGCGGATTCACCGAGCCGCACGAGCTCTGCACCAAGCCCATGAACGACGCGACACCCAAGCGCCTCACCGCGTTCAACGCGAAGTACGAGGCGGAGATCGATCTGCGGCCGGCGCAGGAACTCTGGATCGACGGCGAGGATGGCAACAAGATCCACACCTTCGTCATCACGCCGCATGGCTTCGACCCGGCGAAGAAGTACCCGCTGATCCTGAACGTGCATGGCGGTCCGCAATCGCAGTGGCAGGACTCCTTCCGCGGCGACTGGCAGGTCTATCCCGCCAAGGGCTACGTGCTGGCGTTCGCCAATCCGACCGGTTCGACCGGCTATGGCCAGAAGTTCTGCGACGCCATCGGCGGCGATTACGGCGGCCGCGTCTTCCGCGACTTGATGAAGGTCACCGATGCGCTGGCGGCGCTGCCCTATGTCGATCCGCAGCGCATGGGCGCGATGGGCTGGTCGTACGGCGGCTACATGATGATGTGGATGCAGGGCCACACCGACCGCTTCAAGTGTCAGGTCGCGATGATGGGCCTCTACGACTTGCGCAGCTTCTATGGCGCCACCGAAGAGCTCTGGTTCCCGAAGCACGACCTGCGTGGCGAGCCGTGGAGCAGCGACCACTACGAGCACTGGTCGCCGTCGAACGCGGTGGACGCCTTCAAGACGCCTGCGCTGGTCATCACCGGCGAGCTCGACTTCCGCGTGCCCTACACGCAGAGCCTGCAGTACTTCACCGCGCTGCAGGAGAAGGGCGTCCCCTCACGCCTCGTCGTCTTCCCGAACGCCGGCCACTGGCCCGGCTGGCAGGAAATGCTGTTCTATTACGGAGCGCACGTCGACTGGTTCGCGAAGTACCTCGGCGGCGAGCCGCTCGACCGCGACCTGAGCGAGTGGGCGCGGATGAGGAAGATGCCGGCGAGGAAGAGCGCGAGCGGCGGCACGAGCGGGAGCTGACGCGCGCGGAGGGCCGCGAAATACGACACCGAGTCGTTCCTGCGCGCGACGATGAGCGACCTAGTCACGCGCATCGGCGGCAGCTTCGAGCTCGCCGCGGATCCTGGCGTCTCGTTGCGGCGCCCGCAGCCGCATGCTGTCGAGTCGTTCTCGCTCAACCCGAGCTACCGCGGACTCCCCTGCTTGCGGTTCAATCCGACCGCGATGATCGCCTTCGACGTCGGTGCGACGCTGCTTGCGCGGCGACCCGCTCGCCCGGGTTTCGACCCGACCCGGTTCGCGGTCCTCCACAACTGGAGCTCGATCGTCACGCGACAGCCGGTGCCGAGCTTCGTCCCGCTCCGCACTCGTCTCGCGTGGAAGCTGAAGCCTCCGCCGCCGTTCCTCGATTGCCATGTGGTCGAGCCGCCCGCCGCCGCCGCCGCCCGCCCCGAGGAGCCGGTCCGACGCGCGCTGCTCCCCTTCTTCGCTCGTTTCTCGTCGCTCGCGGCGGTTCGCGACTCGCTTGACGCCGACGACGGTGGCACGCTCGGGCTCGCACGCCTGACGCAGCTCATCGAGATCGATATCGCGCTCGACGACCTCGATCACCTGCAGCGCTTGCGCCGTCGCTTGACGGACCCGCGGCAGCAAGACGCGGTCGCGGCGGCGCTGCGGCCGTTCGCGCAGCTCGATGCGAGGTGGGCGACGTAGCCCCGCCCTCCGGGGGGGCGCGACGGGAGTTTCGTTTCGACCGCTGCCCGTTTCGGCTGAACGCCTCGGGATGCCGATCGACGGGTCATGGCTGCACCCGCGGGTCCGTTCGACGATCTTCTCGCCACCACGCAAGCCTTCGCGGCGGTTCGTGCGCAAGTGCGAATGCTCTTGCAGGAAAGGATGACGGTGCGCGAGTTCGTGGCGGGCGAGCGGCTGTTGGCGCAAGGCGCGCCAGGCGACAAGTTGATGGTGCTGCAGCGCGGGAGCGCGGTCGTCACGCTCGAGCGGGTCGGAGCGCCGGAGCAGGTGATCGGCTTCGTGGCAGCGGGCGAAGTGATCGGCGAGATGGCGCTGCTCACCAAGGAGCCGCGCACGGCGAACGTCTACGCCGAGCAGGCGGGCACGGCGCTGGTGCTGCGCGCCAGCGACTTCGAGACGATGGTCGCGCTCCATCCCGAAGTCGCGAGCGTGCTGACGCACCTCGTCGCCGATCGGCTGGGCCGCAACGCGACGGATGCGCTCGGCGGCAAGCGCCTCGATCGCTACGAAATCGAGCGCTGCATCGGGCGCGGCGCGATGGCCGTGGTCTATCGCGCGCGCGACACCGAGTTCGATCGCTGCGTCGCGCTCAAGATGATGAGCCATCGGCTGATCTTCGATGGCGCCGCATGTGACCGCTTCGAGCGCGAGGCCGATCTGCTGGCGCCGCTCGATCACCCCCACATCGCGCGACTCCATCGCCGCTTCGCCGCGTTGCGCACGCAGTTCCTCGCGCTCGAACTGTGCGAAGGGCCGTCGCTCGCCGCGCTGCTCGCCCACCACCGGCGCCTGCCGGCGGAGGTGGTGCTGGCCATCGCCGGGCAGATCGCGGCGGCGCTGCTCGAGCTGCACGCTCGCGGCGTGATCCACCGCGACCTCAAGCCAGCGAACGTCGTGCTCACGCCGGAGGGTGACGTGAAGCTGGTCGACTTCGGTCTCGCCGCGTCGCTCACGGAACTGGCCGAAGGCGCCGCGGGCACGCACGGCATTGCCGGGACGCCGCTCTACCTCGCGCCCGAGTTGTTTGCCGGCGGTCGTGCGGACGCGGCCAGCGACCGCTACGCGTTCGGGTGCCTGCTCCACGAGCTCGCGTTGGGCGAGCTTCCGTTCACCGCCAGCGATCTCGGCGCGTTGATCGAGGAGAAGCTGCTCCATGAACCGTCGGTCGACGAGTTCGAGCGGCGCGGCTTGCCGACGCCGCTGGCGCACGCGCTTGCCACGGCGTTGGCACCGACGCCGCAACGACGTACGCTCGACCTTGCGAAACTCGCCACGGCGGCGGGTCGCGTGCCGCGCGCGCTGCTCGATGCGCTCCCGCCGACTTCGACGCGTGAGCGGATCGAGTCGCACTGAGATGGCGACCTGAGATGGCGATGAAGGTCACGCTGCTGCCGAGCTCGTTCTCGGCCCCGACGCGGCAGCACTACCTCACTTCGTTCGTCATCGATGACGTCCTCGCCATCGATGCCGGCTGCCTCGGGCAGATGGGGACGCCGGCCGATCAGGCGCGCGTGCGCAACGTGTTGTTGACTCATTCGCACGCCGACCACACCGGCTCGTTGCCGCTCTTCCTCGAAAACGTCATCGACGAGACGCGCGACGGCCCCACCGTGCATGGCAACGCGTTCACGCTGGCGTCGCTGCGCCAGGACGTCTTCAACGATCGCCTCTGGCCGAACTTCGTCGATCTGCGCATCGGCGAGCGCAAGCTCATGAACTTGAGCGTCATCGAGGCGGAGCGGCCGTTCTCGGTCGGATCGCTCGAGGTGCTGCCCATCGCGGTCGACCATCCGGTGCCGACCTTCGGCTACCGGCTCGGCGATGGCGACGGCTCGGTGCTGTTCAGCGGGGATACCGGCCCGACGACGCGATTGTGGGAGATCGCGCGCGCGACGCCGAACCTGCGCGCGCTGTTCCTCGAGCTGTCGTTTCCCGATGAGCGCAGCGAGCTTGCGCGCCGAGCGGGCCACCTCACGCCCGCGACCTTCGTGGCGGAGCTCGACAAGCTCGACCGTCCCGACCTGCCCGTCGTCGCCTTCCACCTGAAGGCGCGCTTCCAAGCCGCAATCGTCTCGCAGCTGCAGCAGCGGTTGGCGGCTCGCGGCAAGCCGCATCGAGTCGAGATCGCGCAGCTCGGCCGCGAGTACCGCTTCGGTCGCGAGTGAGACTCACCGTGCCGCGATGGCGGCGCGGATCGCGTTGCTGGTGGCGATGGCGGCGGCGCGCGCCAGCTCGGCGAAGCGTGTCGCGCCGCCTTGCGCCTCGTGTTCTTTCCACGCGAAGAGGATCCCGCGCGAGGAGTTGACCACGGCACCGCCGCCTTTCGCGTCGAAGGTGCGCGCGACGTCGGCCGCCGTGCCGCCCTGCGCGCCGTAGCCGGGAACAAGGAAGTACGTGTGCGGCAGTTCGCGCCGCAGCAGCGCGCCTTCGTCGGGGTGGGTCGCACCGACGACGGCGCCGACGTCGCTGTAGCCGCGAGCGCCGACGTGCTCCGCGCCCCACTGCTCGAGCTTCGCGCCGACGACGCGGTAGAGCGGCGTGCCGCCGTTGGCGCCGCCCACATCCTGCATCTCCTTGCCTGACGGGTTGGAGGTGCGGGCGAGCACGAAGACGCCGCGACCTTTCGCGCGGCCGACCTTGAGGAACGGCTCGATCCCGTCGCTGCCGAGGTAGGGATTGAGCGTGACCGCGTCGACCGCCGAGCCGTCGTCGGGCCCGAGGTGACCCTTCGCGTAGGCGGCGGCGGTCGAGCCGATGTCGGCGCGCTTGATGTCGCCGATCACGAAGAAGCCGCGCCGATGCGCCTCGCGCACGACGTCGAAGTAGAGCGCGTAGCCGTCGGGCCCGAGCGCCTCGAAGAAGGCGATCTGCGGCTTGACGCAGGGCACCACCCCCTCGATCGCGGCCATGACTTCGAACAGGAAGTCGCGCACGTGGCGCACGGCGCCGCGGCCCTGGGTGTCGGGTGGCAGCAGCTCGTAGTGAGGATCGAGGCCGACGCAGACCGCCGAGCGGCTCTTCTGGCAAAGCTCGTCGAGACGATCGAAGACGTGGCTGGCCGGCACGCTTGCGCTCCCTTCAGTTTTGAAGCGCGGGGATCGTAGCGCGCCTCGAAGGTGGCGGGGATCTTTCCACCGCACCACCCGCACACGCGCTCCTCCGGCAATCGACCGATTCGATCAGCGCGAAACGAGCCAGCGGCCCAACTCGCGGGCGCGCCGGGTGCGGGAACGGCGGAGGAAAGATCCCCGCCACCGGTGGTTGCGTTTGCGAGGACTGCGACGCGTCGCCACGCGTCTTCGCCGAGCGCGGCCCCCGGGCGCTCGCCCTTTGGCGAGCGTCACTGCGACTGCAACGCGCCGATCAGCTCGCGAAACGAGGCGTCGCTCATCCACGACGCGAACTCGCGGGACTCTGCGACGGTCGCGAGGTCGAGGGCCTTGATCGCGACGAGTCGCGCGAGCAATTCGCGCGCGCCGACGATGTCGCGCGCGCCTGTCTCCGGCAGCAGCTCGCGCAGTGCCGCGGCGGTCGCCTCGCGCGCCAGCTCGGCGAAGTCGGGGAACTCGGGTGCCATGTCGACCGCTGAAGCGGCGGCGGCGAAGGCGTGCCGCGCGCAGTCGAGCGCGCTCTCGTCGTTGAGCGCCAGTTCGGGGTGCGCCGCCGCCAGCAGCCACACCTCACCGATCTCCGCGTGCGCCCACGGGTTGCGCGGCTCCACCGTCGCGGCACGCTGCGCAGCGTGGAGCGCGGACTCCCACTCCGGCGCCGCGGCGACCTCGTCTTCGAGCTCAAGGAAGGCGCGTGTCAGCGCTCGATGGACCGGGCTAAGGAAGTTGATCGTGCTCGAGTCATCGGGCGCCAGTGCTTGCGCCGCCTCGAATTCGGTCAGCGAGTCCTTGAGCGCGAGCTTCGCCGCCAGCGGATCGTCGAGGTCGAGCAGCACCTCGCCGATGATCAGCGCGGTCGTTCCAGCGCGGGCAGAGAACTCGGGTCGCGAAGGAAACAGCAGCGCGAGGCGACGCGCGCCATCGTGACCTTTGCGCAGCAGTTCCAGCGCCTCTTCGCAGCGATCGACGATCCGCAGCGACTGGCCGAGCTCGAGCAGCGCGATGGCCAGGAGCTCTTGCGTCTGCACGTGGTCGGGCGCGCGCCGATCGAGCGCTTCGAGCAGCCGGATCGACTCGCGATAGAGCTCCGCCGATTCCGCGAAGAGGTCGCGGCGGGAGAAGTGATTGGCGAGGTTGTACAAGCCGTTCGCGAAGCGCAGATCGTCACGCATCAGACGATCGGGCGCATCGGCCGCCGGCATCAGCGTCATCATCTGGCGCACGGCGGCGCGCGCCTCTTCCGCCGGCAGCTCCATCGAGGAGGCGAGCGTCGCCAGCGCGAGGCACCAATTGCTGCGCACTTCGGGATCGGGGTGTTCGGCGTGGAGCGCCGCCCACTCGGCGACCACCCGTTTCAATGCGGGCAGCGCACCGTCGAGACGCTCTTCCAGGAAGAGGTTCGCGTAGTCGCTGCGGACCGTCGCGCGCGCCAGGCGGTCGCCGTAGGTGATGACCGGCAGCGCCTCTGGGCCATCGAACAGTTCCATCGCGCGTTCCATCGCGGCGGTGCCCGCTTCGTCGTCGCCGAGCTCGCGGCAACGCACGGCCAGGCGCGAGCTCGCCTGCGCCAGATCGTTGCGCAGCTCGCTGCTCGGACTCTCGCGGAAGAGCTCCTCGAAGAGCGCCGTCGCTTGCATGACCAGCTGACGACGCAGCGGTTCGGCGCCCGGCACGTTGGTCAACGTTACGTTGCCCGTTTCGTCGAGGAAGCGCGTCACCGCGGAGCGCGTGCGTTGCACCTGCGTCGCGAGCTTCGCGTTCAGCGCCAGGAGATCGTCGTTGCGCGCCTTCTGCTGCCAGCCCCAGACCGCGGGCAGCGCCGTCGCGAGCAGCAGGATCGCGGTGCCGGCCACCGTGAGGGCGGGATGGCGTTGCAGCAGTCGGCGCAGACGCAGCATCACGCCGGGTCGCCGCGCCGCGATCGGCCGCAGCGTGAGCACCGCTTCGAGGTCGGTCGCGAAGGCGGTCGCGTCGGCGTAGCGGCGTGCCGGATCGCGCTCCATCGCGACCAGGCAGACGGTCTCCGCGTCCCAACGCAACCCGGGGTGGAGTCGTCGCAGCGGCTGGAACTTGCCGTCCAGGATGGCTTCGCGCACCCGCTCGACGTCCTGGTCCTTGTCCTTGAAGGCGCGCGACAACGTCAGCAGCTCGTAGAGCGTGACTCCCAGCGAATAGAAGTCGCCTCTCGCATCGCCGGAGCCGGTGCCACCGCGCACCAGCTCCGGCGGCATGAACGGCAGCGAGCCGAGCTGGGCGCCGCTTTGCGTCAGGCGCGACGCTCCGCTCGTCGTGGCGAGGCCGAAGTCGAGCACCAGCACGCGACCGTCGCGCGTGAGCATGATGTTGGAAGGCTTGATGTCGCGATGGATGACGCCATTGCGATGCGCGTGTTCGAGCGCGTGCGCCACCGGCAGCAGCAAGCGGAAGCACGCTTCGACCCAATTGGTCGCGGAGAACGGCGAGCCAGGGACCTCGCGCAGCGGCTCGTCGTCGTGCGGCAGCTGATCGGCGGCGCGGGCGTCACGACACGCCTGCAGCGCGCTGCGCAGGTCGGCGCCGGAGAGGTCCTGCGGCTGGCGCCCGCGCAGCGTCTGCAGCACTTCTTCGAGGCTCGCCCCATCGACCCATTCCATGGCGTAGTACGGCACGCCCGCCGATTCGCCGAAGGTGTAGATCGGAACGACCGCCGGGTGGCGCAATCGCGAGACGGCGTCCACTTCGCGGCGGAAGCGCTCGCGCGCGTTGGGGAAGAAGAGGTGCTCGGGCCGGATCAGCTTGAGCGCGACCTTGCGACCGAGCGACGTCTGCTCGGCGAGGTAGACGACGCCCATGCCGCCGCCGCCGATGCAGCGCAGCAGGCGGAACTCGCCGAGCTGCTCGGGGAACTTCTCTTGCGGGTCGCCCCCGGCGCGGGCGAGGCCGAGTCGCTGCAGCGCCGCGATGCGACGCCGCACGGCCTCTTTCAGTTCGGGCGCGTTGGCGCAGACCTCATCGACGATGGCGGGGCCGCGATCGTCGAGCTGCTCGAGGCAGGCGGCGACTAGGTCGAGCACCTTCGAGCGGTCCGCGCTTCCATCCGACATGCGCAGCATCTGAGCTTCTCGTGATGGATCGCAGCAAGGGCCGTCCGGGCAGTTCTCGGGCACTGGACCGCTCGCGCCTGGCGACCCGCAGCGGCCGCAAGAGGATCCACCCGCATCGGCGCGCGAGCGTTACGCGGCGCGGCCGATGGAGGCTGGAAGGTCGCCGGGTGGCGAAGGTGGCTCAGGCCGAGGCAGTCGCGTTCAGTAGCGCTCGAGCAGGTGATGAGAGCCGCGGATCGAGGCGCTCTTCACGTAGGTCGGGTCGCCGATCAGGAGGTCGAAGGCGAAGTCGTTGTCGAAGAGACCGCCGGCCAGCGACCAGCCGAAGTTGCCGTTCCCTTCACCCGACCCCCAAGAGAGGGTCGAGGCGTCGACGAGGTGGAGCAGCGCGCCGGTGCTGCCGCTATGGACCTCGATGGCGCCGATCGCGCCGCTGTAGCCGGGGATGCCCACGGCGAAATCGCCGCGGCCGTCGCTGTTCCAGTCGCCGGCGTTGCAGACGGACTGACCGAAGTACTCGAAGTTCGAGTAGGTCGAGTCGACGCGGAATAGCTTGTTGCCCGTCTTGCCGCTGTAGACGCAAGCGAAGCCGGTCCAGTTCGACCACGCCGGCGCGCCCACCACGATCTCGCCGTAGCCGTCGTAGTTGGTGTCGAGCAGCGTGCTGATCGAAGTCCCGAACTGCGCGCCCGTCGCCAGCTCGTAGAAGCTGGAGATCAGCGCGCCGGTCTTGGCATCGAGACCGTAGATGATGCCGGCGTCGACGTAGTTGAACGACACGTTGACGTCGGCGAGTGGCGCGCCGACCAGGAAGTCGAGGGTGCCGTCCTTGTTCAGGTCGGGTCCTTTGCAGATGGCGGAGCCGAAGCGCGAGATGCCGGTGAACGCGCCGATCACCATGACGTGCTGGTTGTTGCGGTCGCGGACGTAGACGTAGCCCGGGCTGATGCCGGACTGCGGGCGACCGATCGCGATCTCATCGAAGCCGTCGCCGTTGGCGTCGGAGATGCGGGCGATCGACGCGCCGTGGAAGTCGTTCGAGAACGTGCCGTCGTGGGTCCAGAGCAGCGCGCCGCTCGCCGAGCTGAAGACGGAGACGCGCCCCTTCGAGGACGAGTAGCCGGGCGCGCCGATGGCGTAGTCGCTCTTGCCGTCGGCGTCGCAGTCGGGAGCGAGCGAGATCGCGGTGCCGAACTTTTCGCCGGTGCTGCCGCCGGTGTGCGTGCGGATCGTTGATCCTGTGCGGCCGTTCACGATGAGGACGCGGCCGGCGTCGGGGTAGTTCCACCACCACGCGACGTTGTTGAAGTCGGGCGCCCCGACCGCGTAGTCGGCGCCGCCGTCGCCGTCGACGTCGTTGAGCGTGGCGACCACCTGGCCGTACTTCGAGTCCCCCTGCGAGCCAACGCCCTTGTGGGTGAAGGTCTGGGCGTGCACGTGAGAGGCGAAGGACGCGAGGCCGAGCGCGGCGGCGAAGGACGCATGGCAGCGGCGATGCATGGGCGAGCTCCTCGCCGTACCCGTTGGACTCGGGCGAACGGCGAGTGTGACACCCGGAACCGATCGCCGGCGTTACACGGTCGGTTCAGCGGTCCGCGGCGGCGCGGGCGGGCGTCGTTCACACCAGTTCGACGAAGACCTCGTCGGCGAGCTCGAGGCCGCGTGCGGTGAGGCGGATCTTGGTGGCGGTGCGTTCGAGGAGGCCGCGCGCGACGAGCGATTCGAGCTCGCGCTCCCGATAGAGCTCGGCGAGAGGGATCCCGGTCGCCGCGGCGAACGCGGCCTCATCGAGGCCGGCGCGCAGCCGCAGCCCCAGGATCACCCGCTCGCGCGCCTTCGCATCGGGCGCCAGCGTCTCCGCCTCGTGCGGCGGATGAAGTGAGCCGCCCCACTCCCCCATGTACTCGGCCAGCACGCGCGTGTTGGTGCGGCGCGTGCCGAACTCGTAGCTGCCCGCGCCGAGCCCCACGCCGAAGTACTCCTCGCCGCGCCAGTAGACGAGGTTGTGGCGCGACTCCTCGCCGGGACGCGCGTAGTTGGAGATCTCGTAGTGCGCGAGGCCGGCGGCGGCCAACCGCTCGCGCACGCGGCGGTAGTGGACGAGCTCGGTGTCGTCGTCGTGCGGCGTGACGCGCCCCTCGGCGCGCATGCGGGTCAGCGGGGTGCCCGCTTCATAGGTGAGGCAGTAGGCCGACACGTGGTCGAGCTGCAGCGTGGTCAGCTGCGCGAGATCGGCGTCGAGCTGCTCGAGCGTCTCGCCAGGCGCTGCGAACATGAGGTCGAGCGTGAGGCGGCGGAACCCCGCGGTGCGCAGGATCTCGAGCGCCTTGAAGACGTGCGGCGGCGCGTGTTCGCGACCGAGTGCCGCCAGCACCGGCGCCTGGAACGACTGCGCGCCGAGGCTCACTCGATTGACGCCCGCGTCGCGCAGCAGGCGCGCCTTCGCCGGAGTCACCGATTCGGGATTCGCCTCGCAGGTCCACTCGGTGTCGGGGCGCAGCGCGACGCGATCGCGCACGGCGGCGAGCAGCCGCTCGAGTTCCGGCTCGGCCAACGCGGTCGGAGTGCCACCTCCGAAATAGACCGTCTGCATCGGCGCCTGCCGCGGAACTCGCTTCAGCTCTTCCAGCAACCGCGGCACGTACGCCTTCGCGCTCGCGTCGTCGTAGGGCGCCGTCGCGAAGTCGCAGTAGGCGCAACGGCGGATGCAGAACGGAACGTGGACGTAGAGCGAGGTGGGCGCGGAGGACATCGGCGCCATTGTGCCGATGCGATCGTCGCGGCGCGCTGCCTCAGTCCGCGCCGCCGCGGCCGGGGACCAGCGCGAGGTAGAGGCTCTCGAGCGCTTCGTTCTGGATCTGGCGGACGCGCTCGCGGGTGATGCCGAGGCACACCCCGATCTCGCGCAGCGTCATCGGCGGCTCGCCTTCGAATCCGTAACGCAGGCGCAGGATGCGGGCCTGGCGCTCGTCGATCTTGGCCAGCAGGCGCTTCAACTGCTCGCGCTCGTGGGTGTCGAAGAGCAGGTCGTCCGGCCTGCGCGCGCCGGGGTCGGCGATCGAGTCGGCGAGGTCGGTCGAGTCGTCGAGCGACATCGACTGCGTCGACGTGTGAGCGATGCGCAGCGCGCGGCGGATCTGGCGGCGGTGCTCGGGGCCGAGCTCGAGCCGGGCGGCGACCTCGTCGCGCGTCGCGTCGCGGCCGAGTTCCTGGCGCAGCTTGGCCTCGGTGACGCGCCAACGGTAGATCAGCTCGATCATGTAGGAAGGCACGCGGACCGTGCGCACCGAGTTGACCAGCGCGCGGCGGATCCCCTGCTTGATCCACCAGGTCGCGTAGGTCGAGAAGCGGCACTCGGCGTCGGGATCGAAGCGCTCGACCGCGCGCATGAGGCCGAGGTTGCCCTCTTCGATGAGGTCGAGCAGCGGCAGCCCGCGGTTGCCGTAGTGCTTGGCGATGCTGACCACGAGGCGCAGGTTGGCGCGAATCAGCTGCTCGCGCGCGTCCTGATCGCCGTTGCGGACGCGGCGCGCGATCGCGATTTCTTCCTCTGCGCAAAGCAGCGGGACTTCGTTGATCTCGCGCAGGTACGTCGGGAGTGTCGCGTGGCTCGAAATGGGTTGCTCCGAGAAGAACCACTCCTGCTTTCGACCATCGCTGGTCGATTCCTTGATTGAAGGGCGCGGATTCGGTTGGGAAGCTCCGCCCCGCTCGGCTCCCGTCGGGGGTCGAAGGTCAGGAACGGAATCGAGATCGTGGGTGATCCCATCGACACGGGCTCGCGAGAACGGCTCATCAGCGTCGACGAGTTCAAGAAGGTGCTGCGCGAGGCAGCGCCGCAGGCGACCTTGTTCTCTCTCCTGGCGGGCCTGCCGAACCAGCCGGAGGCGGTCGGCCGCAAGCACTTCTGGGCCCTGCAGGAAGCCGCGCACCAGCTCGAGACCTTCCTCGACAACTTCCACGCGCGCAACAATCGGACGTATGTGCTGTTCGCGGAGCTGGTCGCGAGCATTCGCAACCTCGCCGTCACCGGACACACGCTCGGCCACGTGCTGGTTCGATTCGCCAAATACGGCGTCGAGATGCCGGGAAAGTACGACGACGGGCAGTCGCTGATCGTCGCCTTCCCGAGCCAGCTGCTGACGACGATGCGTTTCCTGGCGCAATCGATCGCCGCGCTCGTGGCCGCGCTGAACGAAGAGGCGCGCCGGCTCGGCGTGATGCCAGCGACGCGGCCCGCGGTCGCCGTTGGCGACGTCGAGATCAAGGACTTCCGCCAACACCTCCCCCACGACCTTGTTGAAGAGCGGCGCGACGACGTCGACGGCGCGGTCGCGGTGCTCCTGAATCAGTTCCTTTCGGTGACCGAACGCGCTCGACGCATCGGCGACAAGATGCCGGCTCGCGGCGCCGACTTGCGCGCCTTCATGACCGAGCACCTTGGCGAGTCGGAGGCGCGCGTCTACAAGGCGGCCGTTCACAATCTGCAGTCCGACTATGACACGTTCGTCAAGCCGACGCAGGCGCACCAGCGGCCCGAACTGCAGCGTCTGCGCGGCCACGTCTCGTTGGCCTACCACATGCTCGAAGTGGTGAACGATCTGGTCCACTTCTACGAGCGCCATGAGGGGCGCGACAATCGCGGTTCGACGCAGCTCGAGATCGCGCGCATCGTGCCGCCGGATCAGGTGCTCGAGCGTGCGGTCCACTTCGCGCTGCGTTACGCCGTCGAAGCGACGTTGGCCGCCGAACCGCTCGTGCGCGAGCTTCTGCCGCAGTTCATGCAGCACGACCTGCTCGAGCTCAAGTTGCCCGACGGGCTCCATCTGCACGCGCGGCCGCTGAACTTGATCGTGCGAATCGTGCGCAAGCACGAGAAGCCGGTGGAGATCGTTGTCGACGGCGAGTCGGCGTCGGCGAATTCACTGATGGGACTGATCCTGTTCGTCGGCCGCCACCCGCAGCGTCGCAAGTACACGTTTCGCGGCGACCGCGAACCGCTCGCGCACCTGCGCCTGCTGTTCGAATCGGGGCTGGGTGAACGAGGGCTCGATCGATTGCCCGCAGAACTCGCCTACCTGCGCGAGAGCTGACGGCCGCGCGCGGGGCGAAGTTCGACGATCGGTGGCCCGCTGCCGATGACGCCACCGGATGCGCGGAGCGTTCTTCAGCGGGAGGTCAGACGCCGACGAGCAATCGAGCGGCGAGCGCGTCGGGCAGGCCGACCTCCTTGATTCGCGCGGACGCCGCGTCGACGTCGTACGCCACGCGACGAAACGAGAGAGTGCGCGCATCCGTGTCGTAGAGCGTCCAGCATGCGCGCGGATCCTGGTCGCGCGGCTGGCCGACGCTCCCGACGTTGCACAGGTAGCGAGTGGCGTGTGCGATCTCGATGCGCGGCCGCAGCGTCAGGCCGACCCGTTCGCCGTCGTCCTGGAAGACGAGCGGCATGTGAGTGTGTCCATAGAACGCGGCGCGAAACGTCCGGCCGTCGAACTGCTCGCGCGCCGCTTCGGCGTCGCGGACATACGGAAACTCCGACGGGTCGGCGGGCGATGCATGGACGAGCAACAGGTCCCCCCACCACTCCTCGTCGTGCAGTTCCGCCAGCGCCTTGCGCTGCGAGTCGGTCAATAGATCTCGCGCGTAGTGGACGGCGTGACGCGCGAGTCCCGAAAAGCGGTTCAGGTCGAGACGGCCCGACGCCGCGAGGTCGTGATTGCCGGCCAGCAGCACGTCACACGACTCGAGGAGCAGGTCGAGGCATGCGCGCGGGTCGGCTCCATAACCGACGCTGTCGCCGAGGCAGAGCCGCGCCTCGACACCGGCTCGATCGATGTCGTCGAGCACCGTACGTAGCGCGGCAAGGTTGGCGTGGACGTCACTGAAAACGGCGATCTTCACGAGGCGAGCTCCCGAGCGATGCGCCGCTCGGCGCCCCCCGGAAATCACTCGCGGCGAGTGGATCGATGGGGCGACAGTGGCACCGCGCTGCTCCCAAGCCACGCCGCGACGACGCCGACCGCCACGAAGGCGGCCGCCATCGCCGGGCCCCAGAGCAGCGACGAACGAGCGCCTTCATCGGCTGAGAGGAGGCGCTCGCTCACGTTGAATCCGGTTCCGAGAGACGCCAACGGAAAGAGCTGGTGACCACGCCAGAGCAGCATCGCCGTGACGAACAGGGTGGCGGTCCGTAGCGTCCGGGATCGAGACGCGCAAAGCGCTCCCGCGACAGCCGTGGTCGCGAGCGCTTCTGTCGCCAGGCGCGCGAAGAAGAGCCAGTGCTGTGGCGCGGAGGCGCTCGCGAAGGCGAGCGACCCGCCCGGCGATCGCGACGCCAACTGCAGGGCGACCGTCGCGATGGCTGACTGCGTCAACGCAATCGTAAGAGCCCACGATAAATAGACGTTGAGCCTCCACCCCCAGGGGACAGGAACGCCTGATCCGGACGTTACCACCCCGGCGTCGAATGGCGGGCGGTGGTGCTCCTGCGCCGACCAAAGGGAGCTGATCGTCGTGCTCAAGATGGTCAGATCAGCGATGAGGTGGGGAACGAGATCAGGTGGAATGCCGTCGGCGTCGCTCGACATCGGCCCGACGGAGATTGCGAGTACGGAGACGGAGCTGCCCGCAGCGATCAGCAGCGCTCGGAATGCGATCCTTGGCATGGGCCGTTGCGAAGGGCCGTTGCGCGTCGGGTCGATTGCGTCGGCACCGGTCATCCGTGGCCCCCGCCGTTGTAGGGAAGAAACGCGTCGACGCCGCTCGTGGGAGCGACGAAGAAAGGGCCTTCGCACCGCAAGTATGACCGATCGAGCGAACGCGCCGCGGTCTCGCGGATCGCGCCCTGACGTGTTTGAGCGATTACTTCGACGAGCTCCGAGATCGCCACTGCGTCGCCGATGAGCATCGCCTCGACCGAGCCGTCGTTCCGATTGCGCACCCAACCGGCCAGGCCGCGTCGCCGAGCCTCGTTCCGCACGAGCGCGCGAAACCCGACGCCCTGGACGGCCCCCATCCAGCGCACAAGCTGACCCAACGAGCCGCGGTGGTCGTCGGACGGCGTGTTCTCCGGCGTTTGCATTCGATCGTTGATAGCAATCGCGGTCGATTCAGTGAACTGGCCCCTGGCGGAGCGCCCTGAGGACGTCGCTGAGCCGACCGAAGTGCCGCGAACGAGGCGCGCCTTCGCTCTCTCCGCGCCGGAAGCGTTCAGGTCCTCGCAGGTCGGCGCCCCGGACGAGTCAGCGATGTTTCACGTGAAACAGCGTCTGATCGGCGTGCACCCTCGGCCGGAGGATGTCGCGGCCGCTCAGAGTGCTTTGGGTTGATCTCCGCTTCGAGATGGCGAGATCGACGAGTCGGGTCGCCGCTGACGCCTCTCGGCGGCTCGCGAGCGTTTCCGGGCGATTCGAGGAACGTCGCCGTTGTCCGGGCGGAACGCTTTGGGGTCGCACACCGCGCGTCGCAGGCAACGCGCCGGCCGCCACCGCCGGCGCCGGCCGGAATCGCGATCGTCGAGCACCCGGCGGAGCGTGCCCCCGAAGGCCGCCGACCGACGGCGCCGGTCGCGTCGCCTCGAACGGATCCGGCTCCGAGTCCGCACGTTCCGGCGTCACCACCGTGCCGGCGAGGTCGGCGCCCGGCGTCGTCCGCGGCCGGCGCCACCCGCGTGCCGCTGTCGGGGCCCCGCAGCGTCGTCGTCAACGGCCGCGACGTTGCGGGCACCGCAGCGGTCATGTTTCACGTGAAACGCGAAGCCGAATCGGATAACACCCGCGTCGATCGCGCGCCAATCGGAGTCAACGCTTGAAATCACGTCGTCTTGGTCGAGGTCTCGACTTCCTGCTTCAATCGACACCGGAAGCCTCGGTCGAGCCAGCTGCCGCCGTTGCCACCGCGGAAGTGGGGGTGGACGAGATCTCTCCGAACCCTTGGCAACCGCGGTCGCAGTTTGACGAATCGGCGCTCGTCGAACTGACCGATTCGATCCGCGCGCACGGGGTGCTGCAACCGCTCTTGGTCCGGCCGAAAGAGGGTGGGGGCCTTGAACTGGTCGCGGGGGAGCGCCGACTCATCGCGGCTCGACGCGCTGGGCTGACCAAGGTGCCCGTTTCGATCAAGTCGATCCCCGACGCCGAGATGTTGGTGGTCGCGCTGATCGAGAACATCCAGCGTCGCGACCTCAATCCAGTGGAGCGCGCGCGCGGTTTCCGACGGCTGGTCGATGAACATCAGCTCTCCCACGAGCGCGTCGCCGAACTGGCGGGACTGGGACGCTCTACCGTCAGTAACGCATTGCGTGTACTGGAGTTGAACGATCACCAGCTCGCTGCATTGGCGAGCGGGGCGATCAGCGAGGGGCACGCGCGCGCGCTCCTCGCCGAGCCCGATCCGAATCTCCGAGACGTTTTGTTCAAGTCGATTCTCGAGCAGCGCTGGAATGTTCGAGCGACGGAGAGCGCCGCCGCGCAGCGGCCGGCATCCCAGAAAAGCGTTTCCGCGGACTCCGTCCGCTTGGCGCGCTCGCTGCGAGAGGCGCTTGGCACCAAAGTCTCGATCGTCGAACGCGGATCCCGCGGTCGAATCATCATCGACTACCGCGATCTCGCCGAGTTCGAGCGCCTCTACGAGCGGATGACCGGTCAACCGCCTGACATCGAGTGAGGCTCAACGGCGGTGCCGATTGAAGCGCGTGCACCGCTTCGCAAAACGACAACGGCCGTGATGCGCCGCGGAAGCGTGAGACGCCGCGCGTCCTCCGCTGCCGCGAATTCCCCGCGCGACTCACCTGGATCGTCCGCGCGCGCGATTTGCCATGCATTTGCGCCGCTCGCGTCGACGCAGGCGATTGGAACTCGCGTGGTCGATGAACCCGAGCCTACATCGTTCGGAAATCGATCGGAATCAGCTCAAACTAGGTCGTTGCATAGTCAGCTGAACTATGGCATATTAATGCGCTGACGACTGGGAAGACGAAACGACATCGAAGTTTCGATGCATCTTCAACCTCGTCAGATCGCATTCCGATCGAAACGTCAAAGAGCGCGATCCACACGCCCACGTGAGTGAATCACGCGAAGATCGCATACCGAACTGCTTCGAGGGGATCATGGCTGAACCGATCGTGCTCGCCTTCTCAGGAGGTCTCGACACCTCGTTCTGCGTCCCATGGCTCAAAGAGACGTACGGAAGCGACGTCATCACGGTCATCGTCGACACCGGTGGGCTCGACGACGGCGAGCGCGCGAAGCTCGCCGACAAATCGCGTCAACTCGGCGCGATCGGCCACCATTGCATCGACGCCCGCGAAGATTTCTTCAATGAGACACTGCGCTGGTTGCTGGCCGGCAACGTGCTGCGAGGGACGCTCTATCCGTTGTGTGTCGGGGCGGAGCGAAGCCTCCAGGCACGAGTGGTGGCGGAGCAGGCGCGCCGTCTCGGTGCGAAGGCGGTCGCCCACGGCTGCACCGCCGCCGGCAACGACCAGGTTCGTTTCGAAGTGGCGCTGCGCACCCTCGCGCCCGAGTTGCAGATCCTCGCGCCCGTGCGCGACCACGGCTTCTCGCGCGACCACGAGGCGGGATACCTGCGGGATCGTGGAATTGTCGTCTCCGCGCAACGCGCCGCCTACTCCGTGAATCGAGGTCTGTGGGGAGTGACGATCGGCGGCAAGGAAACGACCGACACGGTGGAGTCGATTCCGGAGAGCGCGTGGGTCCTGACCCGAGGTGCGTTCGATTCGTTGCGCGCGCCGCATGCGCTGACTGTCGCGTTCGAGCGCGGAGTGCCGGTCGCGATCGACGAGAAGCGCCTCGACCCGGTGGCGCTGATCGAAGCGCTCGATCGCATCGCGGCGCCGTTCGGGATCGGCCGTGGCATCCATCTCGGCGACACGATCCTGGGCATGAAAGGACGCGTCGCATTCGAGGCGCCCGCGGCGACGCTCTTGATCGCTGCGCATCGCGAACTCGAGAAGCTGGTGTTGACGCAGCGTCAGCAGCGATTGAAGGAAGCCGCCGCGAGCCTCTACGGCGACTGGATCCACGAAGGACAGTGGGTCGAGCCGGCCTGTCGCGATGCCGAAGCGCTGTTCGCGAGTTCACAAGCGCGCGTGACGGGCGAAGTGCGCGTGCTCCTGCGTACCGGACACGCCTTCGTCACCGGCGTCACTTCGCCGTTCTCGTTGAAAGCCGCCAGCAAGGCGGTCTATGGCGAAGCGGCGGGGGAGTGGACCGCCGCGGACGCCGCCGGCTTCAGCCGGATTCTGGGGCTGCCGGCGCAGCTCGCCGCGCGCGCCGCTTCCTCGTCCATTGCTCGTTCGCAGAAAGGGATCCGCTGATGAAGACTGTCCTGCTCGACAAGATCGGCTCCGTCACGTTGAACTGCCGCCTGTCGCGCGAAGTGCGCGTGGCCAATGAGATCCACGCGGTCGAAGGCAGCGTCGTCGCCGTTCGCGTGTTGACCAGCAAGAGCACCTACAACACGCTCGAGCTGCCGTCGGGTCGCTTCTCGCAAGTGAAGCCGGGCGACGTCGTTGCCGGCGCGCTCGGCCATCGCAAGGCGCTGTTCGGCTATTCCGGCCACGTGCCGAGCGAAGTGAAGGTCGGCGACAAACTGAACGTGCTGAACCTCGGTGGCGTCATCGGCGTGCACGATGGCGGTTCGCCGGACCTCGGCGCACCATTCGTGGTCGAGGTCCTTGGCCAGGTGCTTCACTTCCCGTTCCTCGGCGAGCGCATCGGCGTTCCGGCGCACATCACGCAAGGCGCGCTGCCAGTTGAGGAGCTGCTCGACGTGCGCGGCATCCCGGTCGTCGCCATCGTCGGCTCCTGCATGAACGCGGGCAAGACTGCCGCGGCGTGCAGCCTCGTGCAGTCGTTTGCGCACGTCGGCCTGCGCGTCGGCGCCGGCAAGACGACCGGTGTTTCGCTGCGCCGCGACATCCTCTCGATGGAAGACGCCGGCGCGCGCCGGATCCTGATGTTCACCGACCTCGGCATCGTCACGACGACGCCGCAGACGGCGCCGCTCGCTGCACGCACGATACTGACGAATCTCGCGCGTGATCGCCCCGATGCGATCGTGCTCGAGCTTGGCGACGGTTTGCTTGGCCTCTACGGAGTGAACGAGATCCTCGCGACGCCCGAGATCCGCGCCAGCTTCTCGGCCGTCGTGCTCGCTGCGTCCGACCCGGTCGCGGCGTGGGGCGGCGTGCAACTGCTGCGTGATCGCTACGGCCTCGAATGCACCGCGATCACCGGTCCCGCGACCGACAACACCGCCGCGGCGCGTCTCGTCGAAGAGCAGGCGGGCTGCCCGGCGCGCAACGCCAGGACGCAAGCCGACGAGCTCGCACGCATCGTCCTCGCCAAGAGCGGCCTCGATCAGCTCGTCGCGACGCGCGCGGCAAGTGAGAGCGGTCGCGCCTTCGCGGCGGCCGCCGGGGGCACTCACGATGACGTCTGACGCACCGCGCCACGCGGCGCCACGCGACGACGCACCGATCACAGCGGCAGTCCACGGCGGCTCCGGCTACGTGGCCGGCGAGCTGCTGCGTCTCCTCGCGCTCCACCCGCGTTTCGTCGCCACCCATGTCGCATCGACCAGCCAACCCGACGAGCTCGTCGTCAGCGCCTTCCCACACCTCGCGGGCACGAGGCTCGACGCGCTGCGGTTCGCGACCGAAGAGGCGGTGCTCGACGCGTGCGTGCGCGGCGGTCCGCTCGCCATCTTCATCGCGACGCCGCATGGGGCCGCGGCACCGCTCGCGAAGAAGCTGTTCGCGGCACGAGCGGCCGCTGGACTCGATCGCGGCGCCGCGTTGAGCGACTTCCACGTCGTCGATCTCTCCGCCGACTTCCGTTTTCCCGACGCGTCCCAATGGGCGTCGATCTACGGCAAGCCGCACGCAGCGCCCGAGCTGCTCGAGCGCTTCACCTGCGCCGTGCCAGAGCACGTCGATGGGGGGGCGGCGCCGCCGATGCGTCATGCCGCGCAGCCCGGCTGTTTCACGACTGCCGTGACGTGCGCCGCGTGGCCGTTCTTCAAGCTCGGGCTCGTCGAAGGGGATGTGTTCGCGAGTGCCGTGACCGGCAGCTCGGGCAGCGGCCGAACTCCCGCCGCCAACACCCACCACCCGGAACGCCACGCGACGCTCTACGCCTACAACGCGCTGTCGCATCGCCACGAGCCGGAGATGCGTCGGCTGATCGGAGCGGCCTGCGCGGACGGCCGCGCGCCAGAGGTCGAGTTCGTCCCGCACTCCGGGCCGTTCGTCCGCGGCATCCACGCGACGCTGCGACTCACGCTGCGCCGTGACGCCAGCGCTTCCGCACTCGTCGAGCAGGTGAACGCGCTGCATGAACAGCGCGCGCACGCCACCGGCGGGCGCTCGTTCGTGGTCGCGACGACGACGGCGCCGAAGCTGACGGAAGTCGTCGGCACCAACAAGGTGCGGCTCGGAATCGCGACGCGCGGCCGGACGCTCGTCGTGACGTCGGTGATCGACAACCTCGCGAAGGGCGCCGCCGGCGGCGCGGTCCAGTGGATGAACCGGCTGTTCGGGCTGCCCGATGGGGCGGGCCTCGAGCTGCCGGGATTGGGGTGGTACTGATGAATGCAAACGCCGCGGCAACGCCAGCCGCAGCTTCGACGAACGATCCGCTCCTCGACGTCTTCGATCGCATGGGCATGACCGTCGCCAGCGGCGATGGGGTCCATGTCGTCGACTCGAACGGCAAGCGCTACCTCGACTTCTACGGCGGCCACGCCGTGGCGTCGTTGGGCTACGGCCACCAGCGGCTCGTCGATGCGTTGGTCGCGCAGGCGAAGCGACTCTTCTTCCAGAGCAACGCGGTCGACCTCGAGGTGCGCACGCGCGCGGCGGCACGGTTGGTGAAGCTGGCGCCGCGCGGACTCACGAAGGTCTTCTTCGTGAATTCGGGCGCCGAGGCGAACGAGAACGCGTTGCGCGTCGCGTTCCTGGTGACCAAGCGACCGAAGGTCGTCGCGGTGGAGGGCGCGTTCCACGGACGCACCGCCGCCGCCGCGGCCATCACCGATCACCACGAAGGCTGGTATGCGTTCCCGCGCAAGCCGTTCGACGTGACCTGGGTGCCGTTCGATGACGTTGCCGCGTTGGAAGCGGCCGTCGACGAGCAGACCGCCGCCGTGATCTTCGAGCCGGTGCAAGGCGTCGCCGGCGCGCGGCCGCTGTCGATGGCGTTCGTTCGTGCGGCGCGCGCGGCGACGACGCGAGCGGGGGCGCTGCTGCTGCTCGACGAAGTGCAGATCGGCGTGTGCCGCTCGGGCCAACCGTTCGCCGCCGACCACTACGGCGTCGTTCCCGACGTGCTCACCACCGCGAAGGGAATCGCCGGCGGGTTTCCGGTGGGCGCGATGCTGGTCGGCGATGCGGTCGCCGCCAGGATCAAGAAGGGGCAGCTCGGCACGACGTTCGGCGGCGGGCCGCTCGCGTGCGCGCTGGTCGAGGCGACGCTGCAGGCGCTTGAAGAGGATCACGTCCTCGAACGGGTGCGACGCGTGTCGAAGCGCATCTTCGACACCTGTTGCGTCGGGCCCGTGGACGGCATCCAGGGGCTTGGATTGTTGATTGGATTGCGCGTGTCGCGACCGGCGAAGGAAGTCCTCGCCGAGCTTCGCACGCGCGGAATCCTGGCTGGCTCCAGCCACGATCCACGGATCGTGCGCCTGCTGCCGCCGCTGGTCGTGGAAGAAGAGCATGTCGAGCGGCTCGCTGCCGCGCTGGAGAGCGTGCCTCGTCACGCTCCCGAGGAGATCTCCCGATGACGTTCGCCGATGATCGCAGCGCCACCATGGATTCGCTGAAGCGCGCGCTGCCGTACGTCCGCCTGTTCAAGGGCAAGATCTTCGTGGTGAAGATCGGCGGGGCGCCTTGCAGCGATCCGTCGCTGTTGCGCGACCTCGCCGAGCAGCTCTCCGTGGTGCGCGAGCTCGGCGTTCACGTCGTGTTGGTGCACGGCGGCGGCCCACAGACCAGCGACCTGTCGCGAAAGCTCGGCATCGAGCCGCGCATGATCGAGGGGCGGCGCGTCACCGACGCAGCGTCGCTCGAGATTGCGGTGTTGTCGATGAACGGGGCAGTCAACACCAACGTGCTCGCGGCATGCCGAGCGGTCGGCCTGCAGGCGGTGGGGGTGTCGGGAATCGACGCCGGCATGGTGAAGGCGCGTCGTCGCGCGCCCCGCTCCGTCATCGTCGATGGGACGCCGACCATGGTCGACTTCGGCCACGTCGGTGATGTCGACGGCGTCGACCCCACACTCCTGGAGAAGTTGCTGGCGGCCGGCTACTTGCCGGTGGTGAGCCCGCTCGCCGCCGACGACGCCGGCAATGTGCTGAACATCAATGCCGACACCGTGGCCGCGTCGCTCGCCCGCGCGCTCCGTGCCGAGAAGCTCGTCTTCGTGTCGGACGTGCCTGGCATCCTGGAGGACAAGAGCGACCCGAGCTCGCTGATCTCCTGCACCGACCTGCGCGGCCTCGAGGAGCTGGTCGAGAACGGCTCCGTCGCCAGCGGGATGCTGCCGAAGGCCAGCGCCATCCGCATGGCGCTGGAGCAGGGCGTCGCGCGCGTCCACGTCATCGGCAGCCAGCGGGCGAGCCTCCTGACGGAGATCTTCACCAACGAAGGCTCGGGCACCCTGATCGTGCGCGACCGGCGCGAACTCTCTCCGGCCGAGAAGGCGGCCAGCGGCGAAACGAACGCCAGCTCGACCAGCGGCGACGGCGCAGTGAAAGCGGCGGCCGGGTGAGCGAGGGGCGGCGCGGCGGCCGCAGCGCCCCGTCGTTCGCGCGCCTATTCGCAGCTTCAACGCCGCCCTAGACCCTCCCGCACGAAGCACGAACGTCCCATCGAACGAGAAGTTCCTTCCGGTCGCCGAGTTCCTTCAGGGCAGAGGGCGAACTTTGGGGGCCGCCCGGCGTCGCTGCGATTGACGGCAGGCGACCCCCGGCTACATTCGTGGCCCCAATTTCTAGGGCGGTTCATGGTGGGTAGCACCGGGGTCGGTGCCGTCGTTCCACCAGGGCGCGCCCAGCGCAAGTGTCCCGACGCAGCGTGCGTTCGACTTGCCTTTGGCCAGGCCTTTTTCGCTCCAGAGAACCTGCATGGACATCAACTTCCTACTCGTCTCCGCGGTGTGCGCCGTCATCGCGCTCGTTTTCGCGGTGCTCACCTTCATGAAGATCATGAAGTTGAGTCCAGGCGAGCCGCGGATGATCGAGATCTCGAAGCTCGTGCAGGAGGGCGCCGCGGCGTTCCTGAAGGCCGAGTACAAGTGGCTCGGGCTGTTCGTCGTCGTCGTCGGCGGCGTGATCGCGATGTCGAGCGCCGAACTCGGCCTCGGCCCGAAGACGGCGCTCGCCTTCGTCTGCGGCGCGAGCTTCTCCGCGCTGGCCGGCTACTTCGGCATGCATTGCTCGACGCGTGCCGCCGTCCGCACCACGCAGGCGGCGCGCACGGGGCTGAACGAGGCGCTGCGCGTCGCTTTCAGCTCGGGCTCGGTGATGGGGCTGACCGTCGTCGGCCTTGCGCTGCTCGGCCTCGTGGGCTTCACCTACTTCTATTCCGGTGCCGAGGGCTACACGAGCAAGGTGCTCGAGCAGGTGCTCGGCTTCTCGTTCGGCGCCAGCTCGATCGCGCTGTTCGCGCGTGTCGGCGGCGGCATCTTCACGAAGGCGGCCGACGTCGGTGGCGACCTCGTCGGCAAGATCGAGGCGGGCATCCCCGAGGATGACCCGCGCAACCCGGCGACCATCGCCGACAACGTCGGTGACAACGTCGGCGACGTGGCGGGCATGGGCGCCGACCTCTTCGAGAGCTACGCCGGCTCGATCGTCGCCGCGATGACCATCGGCGCCTTCGCGTGGGCCGGCAAGGACCACGTCGACAGCATGGTGATCCTGCCGCTCGCCGTCTCGGCGCTCGGCATCATCGGCTCGATCTTCGGCGGCTTCTTCGTCAACGCGAAGGACGAGAGCAAGCTGACCGGCGCGCTCTTCCGCGGCCTCGTGATCGCGTCGATCGTCGTCGGCTTCGCCACCTGGTGGCTCTGCACGCAGGCGCTCACGTTCCCGTCGGACGTCGTCGGCTTGAAGATCTTCGGCGCCACCGTCAGCGGCCTGATCGCCGGCGTCATCATCGGCAAGATCACCGACTACTACACGTCGACCAGCTTCAATCCGGTCAAGAACATCGCGAAGCAGTCGCAGACCGGCGCGGCCACCAACATCATCCACGGCCTCGCGACCGGCATGGAATCGGTGATGCTGCCGGTGATCTTCATCTGCATCGCGATCTTCGTCTCCTACAAGCTCGGCGGCGTCTACGGCGTCGCGATGGCCGCGGTCGGCATGCTCTCGACGCTCGGCATCTCGCTGGCCGTCGACGCGTACGGGCCGGTCGCCGACAACGCGGGCGGTCTCGCCGAGATGGCCGAGCTGCCGAAGGAAGTGCGTCAACGCACCGACTCGCTCGACGCGTGCGGCAACACGACCGCCGCGATCGGCAAGGGCTTCGCCATCGGCTCGGCGGCGCTCACCGCGCTGGCGCTCTTCAACGCCTTCTGTGCGCGTGCCGGCTCGCTGCTTGGCAACGGCGTCGCGGGGCACGACCTCGTGCTCGACATCAACTCGACCGACGTGATCATCGGCCTGCTGCTCGGCGGCGCGCTGCCGTTCCTCTTCAGCGCGATGACGATGCGCGCGGTCGGCAACGCGGCCAACAAGATGGTCGAGGAAGTGCGCCGGCAGTTCCGCGAGATCAAGGGGCTGATGGAAGGCACCGCCAAGCCCGACACCGCGCGCTGCGTCGCGATCGCGACCGACGGTGCGATCAAGCAGATGGCGCTGCCGGGCTTGCTGGCAGTGGTCGCGCCGATCGCGACCGGCTTCTGGAGCGTGCAGGGACTCGGCGGCCTGCTGGCCGGCGCGCTCGTCGCCGGCGTGATGATGGCGATCTTCATGTCGAACGCCGGCGGCGCGTGGGACAACGCGAAGAAGTACATCGAGGGCGGTCAGTACGGCGGCAAGGGTGGCGCGGTGCACAAGGCGGCGGTCGTCGGCGACACGGTCGGCGACCCGTTCAAGGACACCTCCGGCCCCAGCATCAACATCCTGATCAAGCTGATGACCGTCGTCGGCGTGATCTTCCTGCCGTGGTTCATCTGATCGACGGATCGAGATTCGATTGCAGCGCGGGTCGCGGCCTCGAGGTCGCGACCCGCGGCCGTTTCGTTCCAGGATCGATCCGCCAGCGCCCGCGGCAAACCGCCCGACGCCGGAACCAACGACGTCGCAGCGAGCGCTCAGTCGGGGCGCTCATGTGATTGGATAACGAACCATAAAATGGTAATTATAGTAGTCCAAATGTCGATTTTATCAATCAGATGTTAATTAAGATGAACATTCGTCACGAGATGCTCGATCCACGGTCGTGTGCGAGCTGAACGGTGACGCGCGACGTCGGACACCCACGCCGAGATGCAGGAGAAGAGATGGCCCCGCCGCCGAGCCCTACCGATCGCGGCACCGACCGCGAAGTGATGCAGACGCTCGGCGACCGGCTCGCGGCGCTGCGCAAGAGCCAGCGTCGCACCCTGGTCGAAGTCGCCGCGCGATCCGGGCTGTCGCGGCAGACGATCGCCGCGGCCGAGGCGGGCGCGAATCCGACGCTGCTCACGCTCGTTCGCCTGTTGCGAGCGTACGGTCGCCTCGACGCGCTCGATTCGTTCCTGCCGCCGCCCGAGCTGTCGCCGATGGCGTTGATCGCGCCACCGAAGCGAGGCGCCCGTGGCTGAGGCGGACGCGCCGCGCCGCCGCAAGGCAGCCATCACCGCGCCACCGCCCGGCGTCCGCGCCTTCTGCGAGGTCCGCCTGTTCGGAGCGACGATGGGCGCCGTCGCCGAGCTCGACAGCGGGCGCGTGCTCTTCGAGTTCGCCGACTCGTTCCGCGGCCGCGGGCTCGAACCATCGCCGATCCACCTGCCGACCTCCCGCCGCGGCCCGATCGCCTTCGACGAGCTGCTGCGCCAGCCGGCGTTCGAAGGGTTGCCAGGCGTGCTGGCCGACGCGTTGCCCGATCGCTTCGGCAACCAGGTGATCCGCGCCTGGTTCGCGGCGCGCGGCGAAGCGGAGCGCGCGCTCTCGCCGGTGCAGCGTCTGCTCTACGTCGGCGAGCGAGCGATCGGCGCGCTCTCGTTCCATCCCGCGACCGAGTTCCCGCTGCGCGCCGCCGAGCAGGAGCCGCTCGAGCTCGCCGGCCTCGTGCGCGACGCGCGGCGCGTGATCGAGGGTGACCCGCAGGTCGCGATCCCCGAGATCTACCGCGTCGGCGCCTCCGCCGGCGGGATGCGTCCGAAGGCGCTCGTGCTGTTCGATCCTGGGTCGCGCACCATCCGTAGCGGCCACGCGTCGCCGCGCGCCGGCGAACGCGCCTGCCTGCTCAAGTTCGATGGCGCCGGCGATGGCGCGACCCCCGACGCGCTCGGCGCGCCGCGCCCGTTCCATCGCGTCGAGGCGACGTGGACCGCGATGGCGCGCGCCGCCGGTATCACCACCGCCGACGTCGAGCTGCTCGAGGACGGCGCGTTCGCGCACCTGCTGGTCACGCGCTTCGATCGAGAGCGTGCCGGTGACGCCGCGAGCGCCTCGCTCCATCAACACACGTTCGGCGGGCTGTTGCACGTCGACTACAACGTGCCGGGCGCCAGCAGCTACGAGGAGTACCTGCGCACGATCCTGGCCCTCGGCCTGCCCTACGCCGCGGTGGAGGAGGGGTACCTCCGCGTCCTCTTCAACGTCCTCGCCGTCAACCAGGACGACCACGTCAAGAACCTCTCGTTCCAGATGGACCGAGTCGGCGAATGGCACCTCGCACCCGCCTACGACCTCACCTTCGCGCGCGGCCGCGGCTACACCGCGCGTCACCAGATGCGCGTCGCGGACAAGCTCGAAGGCGTCACCGCCTCCGACCTTCTCGCGCTCGGCGCCGCCTTCGCGCTCGACGCCCCCGCGAAGCTCCTCGCGCGCGTGCGCGACACCGTCGCGCGGATGGAGGAGTTCGCCGCGGCCTTCGCGGTGCCGCCGGACCTGCAAGGCGAGCTGCGCTCGCAGCTCAGTCGTCGCGCGGCGGAGTTGGGGTGAGCGTCGTGAGCCGTCGGCACTCCGCCAGCCATTTCGCGTACTCCGGCCCCGCGCGCTCGAGCGCCGGCAGCAGCTCCTTCGCCGACGCTTCGGCTGCGGCGTCGCCCTGCGCGTCACGCAACGCGGTGACCAGCTGGTAGCTCCAGCCGATGAGCGTCGGGTCATCCGGCGAGGTCGTGAGCTTGAAGTGGTCGAGCGCCTCGGTCAGCGGCGCGATCGCCGCGGCCGGCTGTCCGCGCCGCGCTTCGACCGACCCGAGGTTGCCGAGCAGCGTGACGAACGTCGAATGGCCCGCGCCGACGAGCGGCCGGCAGCGCGCCACTGCATCGGTCAATGTGGCGGCGACCTCGTCGAACCGCCCTTCCTGTAGCAGCAAGTGGCCGCGGTTGGACAACAGCTCGATCTCGACGAGGCTGCCTTGCGGTTGGACGCGGCGCGCGAGCTGCAGCGCCAGCTCGAGCCCGGCGCGCGCCTCGTCGACGCGACCCAGGTCGATCAGCGCCGTCGACAAGCTCACCCAGACGCGCGCCGGCCAATCGGAGTCGGCGCCGGTCCGCTGCGCCAACGCCAGCGCCTTGCGGTAGCGCTGCTCGGCGCCGGCCGCATCGCCGTTCGCGTAGGTCACATCGCCCAGCGCGGCCTCCAGTCGCACGAACCAGACGGCGTCGCGCTCGAGCGCCCACTCGTGCGCCGGCGCCGGGTCGTCGAGTTCGCCAGCGATCGCCGCTGCTTCCTCGAGCCACGCGCGCGCGATCGTGAAGTCGCCATCCATCAGGGCCGCGCGGCCGAGGCTCAGCAGCGTCGCGGCGATGGAGAAGCTGTCCGGCGCGAAGTGTTCCTGCTGCAGCGCGAGCGACTGCGCGAGGAGTTCCGTGGCCGGCGCGGTGACGCCGAGCTGCAGGTAGGCATCGCCCAGCGAATGGGACAGGCGGGCCTGCACCTCCGGCTCCGTCGCAAGCTCCTCGTCGAGCTCCGCGCGCGCGCGATCCAGCACCGCGCGCACCGGCAGGTCGGGGTCGTTGTTGGCGTACGGGTCGCTGCTGGTGAAGAGGCGCGTCATGAAGCCGGTGGTGCGCTGCGCCGTGATCGCCGCGCGATGGAACGAGTCGCGTTGGTGCTTCACCGCGAAGAACGCGACGCTCGGGCCCACCACGACCAGGAGGAAGCCGAGCGCGAGCGCGACGCTGCGCGTCGGGTGGCGCTCGATCCAGCGCCGCACGCGCAACGCAGTCGCCGGGCGCTGCGCGTCGATCGGCTCGAGCGCGAGGAGATGGTCGAGGTCGCGGGCGAAGTCGGCGGCGCTCGCGTAGCGGCGCGCCGGGTCGCGCTCCATCGCGGTGAGGCAGACGGTCTCGACGTCCCACGGCAGGCCGGGCACCTGCTCGCGCAGCGGTGCTGGCGCGCCCGCGAGAATCGCCTCGCGCGTGCGCGACGCGTCGTCGTCGAAGTAGGGCAGGCGCAGCGCCAGCAGCTCGTAGAGCGTGACGCCGAGCGCGTAGACATCGCTGCGCGCATCGACGGCGGCGCCACGCAGCTGTTCAGGCGACATGTAGGGCAGCGAGCCGAGCTGCGCGCCGCTGCGCGTCAGCTTGCTGGTCCCGCTGGCGCTGGCGAGGCCGAAGTCGATCAGGCGCACCTGGCCGCGCGCGTCGACCAGGAGATTCGACGGCTTCACGTCGCGGTGCAGCACGCCGCGGCCGTGCGCATGCTCGAGCGCGCGCGCCACGTCGCGCGCGAGCCGCAGCATCACGCGGATCCACGGTCCGGTCAGCGCGCCATCGGGTTCGCTCGCCGCGTCGTGCGCCGCGCCGGCCGTGGCGAACCGCAACGCGGTGATCCGCGCGATCGCCGCTTGCAGCGCAGCGCCGTCGCGATGGCCGGTCGCGCGCAGCGCTTCGATCGCCTCCGCCAGCGTGCAGCCCGCGACCAGTTCCATCGCGAAGTAGGGCAGACCGCTCGCTTCGCCGCTGGCGTAGATCGGCACGACGCCGGGATGCGCGAGGCGAGCGACGGCCGCGACCTCGCGGGCGAAGCGCTCGCGCGCGCCGGCGAAGAAGAGGCTCTCCGGTCGGATCAGTTTGAGGGCGACGTCGCGACCGAGCGACTCCTGGCGCGCGACGTGGACGATGCCCATGCCGCCCGCGCCGAGCCGCCGGCCGAGCACGAAATCGCCAAGCCGCTCGGGCAGCGTCGTCGCCGTCGGGTCGCGGTCGAAGGCGAGCCGCTGCAGCAACGCGAAGCGCTCGCGCAGCTCGCGCGCGTGGTCGGAATGGGCGACGCATGCCGCCTCGATCGCCTGTGGCCAGCTCGCTTCGGGTTGGCTCAGGCACGCCTCGAAGAGCGCTTCGATGGCGCTTGGCGGCGGCCGTGCCGATCGGTCGCGGTCGCTGGCATCGCTGGCCTCGGTCACGCGTCGTCCTTCGCGGGGAGGCGCGCGCGGGCGAGCGTCGTGAGGCGTGTCAGCGCGCGCGTCAGCAGCATGCGTGAGTTCGCCTCGCTGATGCCAAGCCGAGCCGCGATCTCGGCGTGGCTGCGCTGTTCGAGGCGCGACAGCTGCAGCACTTCGCGGTGGCGCGGTTCGAGCTGCGCGAAGCACGCTTCGATCACGGCGAGTTCCTCCTGTCGCATGAGCCCGGCGCTCGGCGAGACGATCGACGAGAGCCATGCGGCGCGCGCCGCATCTTCCGCCGCGCTACCGGCGCGCGCGGCGTGCAGCTCGCCCTTGCGTTGTTCGGCGGCCCAGTAGCGGCGACGGTCGCGCAGCTTGTGCAGCGCGACCTGATAGAGCCAACGCTGGAACGGCGTCTCGCCGCGGAACTCGAGCTTCTGCGCGCGCAGGTCGGCCAGCACCTCGCGGCAGATTGACTGGACCAGATCGCTGCCCGACTCCTTCTTCAGCAGCGCACCAGCGCGGCGACGCACGAATCCCTCGAGGCGCGGCAACTGGCGGCGCAGCAGTTCGTCGAGCGGCGGCCCGCCTGCGTTGCCTTCGCCCGCACTGCCCATCACCTCGCTCCTCGCCTGATCCGCGTTCGTGTTCGATCCGTTCCGCGCGCCCTGCGTCGCCGGGGCCGCGCCGCGCCCCGATGGCCGCAATTTCGACCCTCGGTGTTGCGTCGGCGCGAACGCTGCACTGAAGGGGGGCTGGACGGTCGCACGGTCGGCCCGTCCAGGAGATCCACCATGCGTTTCACTTCGGTGTTCGTCCACTTGCTCCTTTTGTCCGGCGCGGGGCTGCCGGCGGCAGCCGCACAGGAAGCGCCCGCCGCGTCGGCGACGCCGAAGTTCCCTCTCCTCTTCGAAGAGAACCGCGGCCAGAGCAGCGCGGAGTTCGACTTCGTCGCGCGCGCCGGGCCGCTGCGGCTGGCGCTGGGGACCGATCGCGTGTTGCTGGCGCCTCCAGCGGCACTGGCTGCCGGAGCCGCGTTGGCGCGGCCGATCGGCTTCGTGCTGGAAGGGGCGAATCCCGCGGCGCGCGTCGTCGGCGAGCAGCCGCAGCCGACCCGCGTCAACTACTACGTCGGCGCCGACCGTTCGCGCTGGATCCACGGCGTCGCCACCTTCGCGCAGCTGCGCACCGTCGCCGTGTGGCCAGGCGTCGACGTCTTGTGGCACGCGAGCGGTACGCAGCTCGAGTACGACTTCGTGGTCGAACCGGGCGCTGACGCCGACTGCGTCGTGCTGCGCATCGATGGTGCACACGGCGCGGCGCTCGAGCCGGACGGCACGCTGCGCCTCGACACGCCGTTCGGACCGCTGCTGCAGGCGCCGCCCGCCACCTTCGAGTGTGCGGCCGACGGCTCGCGGACGCCCCTCGCGGCGCGGTGGCGACTGCTCCCGCCCGCGCTCGACGGCTCACCGCGCGCCGGCTTCGCGCTCGATCCGCGCGATGCGACGCGCACGTTGGTGATCGATCCGATCGTCGGCTTCACGACGATCCTCGGCGGCAATGGCTTCAGCGACGAGGCGAGCGTGCTGCACGTCGACGCGGACGGGATCCTGATGGGCGGCACGGCCGCGGCGACCGACTTCCCGCGCGGCGAGGTCGGCCTGTTCCAGCCGGCGGCGGGCGCGCGCGACTGCTTCCTCGCGCTGTTCGACGGCGCCGGGCTCGTGGTGCGCCAGCTCACCTTCTTCGGCGGCTCGCAGGACGACGAGCTGTCCGGTCTGGCCAAGTCGCCCAGCGGCGACCTGGTGATCGGCGGGCGGACCGAGTCGACCGACCTCCCGATCGAGCTCGCGCCCGGGTCCACCTTCGTCCTACAGACGAGTTTCGGCGGCGGTATCGAGGACGGCTTCCTCGCGCATTTCGCGTCCGACTTCGAACTGCTGGCGTCGACCTATCTCGGCGGCATCGGCAGCGACAGGATTCGCTCGATCGGCGTCACCACCGACGGCGAGGTGGTGGCCTGCGGGACCACCAGCTCCCCCAACTTCCCGTTGCAGTTCGCGGACGATTCCGCCTTCTCCGGCACCGAGGGCTTCGTCTGCATGACTGGCGACGCGCTCGATTTCCTGCTCTGGTCGACCTTCGTCGACGTGGGCGAAGACTCCGAACTCTTCGGGTTGACGACGATGGCGGGCGACGATGTCGCGGTCACGGGAACGAGCCGCCAGGTAGGCGGCGACGGCACCGTCCTGGTCGCGCGCTTCGGCCATTCGGGCACGCTGCTCGGCAAGCTTTCCATCGCCGGCAGCGCCGGTACGACGTCGCACGGCGCCGCGATCCGCGAACTCGACGACGGGCGCCTGGCCGTCATCGGCGACACGTCCGCCGCGACCTTCCCGTCGAGCGTCGCCCATGCGGGCCGGGTCGACTGTTTCATCGCGGTCGTCGACGCGCTGTTGGTCGGCGTCGAGTTCTCGCAACTGATCGGCGGCTCGGGCTCCGACTTCGGCACTGCCGTCGCGGCGCGCGGCAGCGAACTCTTCCTCGCCGGCTTCTCCATCACGCAGAACCGGAGCTTCTCCACCACGCAGGACCTGCCTTTCGTCGACCCGCTCTTCATCGGGATCGACACGGGCCAGCAGATCGGATGGCTGGCCACGTTCGACCTCGCGGGAGTTCCGCCGCAGCTCGCTTGGTGCTCGGCGCTGCCGACCGCCGAGGAGACCGCGGTCCGCGCGATCGTGGTCGATCCGGCGCTGGACGGTCCGGTGTGGGTCGCGGGGGGCACGGGTGGCCGAGGACGCTTGCTGGCCCATCGCGCGACGGGTCCGCTCGCCTACCTCGGCGCCCCCGACGAACTCGACCCGTTCGTGACGCGGCTCGACTTCGCGCCCACGCCGCCGTTCGCGACCGTGGGCCATGTGCTGGTCACCGACGCGCTCGACGTCGCGACGGCGGGCGGCGCCTACGCGTTCTTCGTGCAGCGCCTCCACGACCATGCGGCCACGGCGAATGTGTCGTGGGAGCTGCGCGATGCGGCGACGCAAGCCACGCTCGACTTCGGCGAGGTGATCTTCCCGCCGGGAAGGCAGTTGGTGTCGGCGACGGCCTCTCTTGCGGGCGTCGCCGCCGACTTCACCATCGTGCTTTCCGTGAGCGATCCCGCCGTCAGCCTCGAGCCGTTGCTGGAGCAGCTCATCGTCAGCGTGACGGATGGCACCGACGGCATGCCGGACTACGACACGGGCGGCGGCGGTGGCGGCGGCGGCGGCGGCGGGAGCTTTCCCTGCGCGCTGGTGCACGTGGTCGGAGGCACTCCCGGCGCCGAGCGCGGGCTCGACCTGCTGCGCGGGCTGCGCGATGGCGTGCTGAACCGCTTCGACGCCGGCCACCGCTTCACGCGCGCCTACTACGACTGGTCGGCGCGCGCCGTGCCGTGGTTCGAATCGCACCCGCGCGTGCTCGCGCTGCTGCGGCTCACCGTTGCTCCGCTGGTCGCGCTGCTCGGGATGCCGTGGCTGGCGGCGCTGCTGGCCGTGGCGTGGTGGCGGCGCGCGGCGCTGCGGCGAGTCGGGCAGCGCGCGCTTCGCCGCGTGGCGCCGCTCACTTGGGCAGCAGCGGCCGCGCGAGCCGCGCGAAGGCCCGATGCACGACGCATCGAGCGCAGCTGTTTGCTCGAACTGAACGATTGACAACTTGGGGGGGGGCAATATGGTCCCCATCGATCTGTGACCAAACGACTGTCCCGGGAGTTGTTCGCATGGAGACTGGTCGACGATCGATGCTCCTCGGGCTAGGCGCAGGTTTGCTTCTCGTCGGCACGATCGTCGTGTGGTCGGTCGAACAGAAGTCGGCGCACGGTGTACGTTCGAAGCCATCTGCCGTCGGGACCGCCGAAACCGTCGCCCCGGTCGCCGAGCCCGCGATCGCTCAGGAGCTCTCCGGAGCTTCCAGGAAACTGATCGCCGCGGAAGCGAGCCAGTCGGAGACGGCGGGCGCTCCCGTTGCGCCTGTTGATTCGACCCAGGCCTCGGATTCGCCAGTGCCGAGCCCCGCGATGCTCGAGATCGCCCGCGCGTGCGCCCGCGGGATCGAGTTCGACGAGGAGCTCGCACCAGTGAAGAAGGCGCGGCTCCTCGCGGCGATGCGACGAACCGACCAGGATCTCCTGGACGCCAGGACGGATCTGGACGAAGAGCGAGGTCGGATCATCAAAGATCGGATCGAGCGTGGGCTCTACAAGAAACTGGTGCCCGGTCCGCTCGGGGGCGTCTCCGCTGGCGGCGACAAGGGCAAGTTCCTCGTGCATGTCACATTCCTGCCCGATCAGACGCCCATCTCGATCACGCTCGATCATGGCGAAGAGCCGGCGCTCGAGGACTTGAACAAGTACGTCGGGGGCATTCTCGAGGGCAGGGAACGTGAAGCGCTCGAGATCCTCGAAGAGCGAAAGTGATCGCAGGGCCAGCGAGCGGTATGCGTGTGATCGCTGCGCACGTTCGACGCGCGCGGTCAATCAACACCCGCACTGCGGCGTAGTGCAGTTGTTGTTGCCCGATGAACCAGTTCGTTGGTGTCTCATCGAGGGCAGGCGTATGGCCGGGCGTCGCCGTCGCGGCGTCCGTGCGCCTGTCGATGTCTCAGGACAAGGAGTCGGTGATGAAGTTCATTCTGCTCACGCTTGCAGCAACGCTGCTCGGCCTCGCTCCGGCCGCGCCCCGAAGCGAGGTGTGCGATGGCTGTGATGGTACGTCTTCGGTACTCCTCTCCACCGCACCCTCAGGTTGCCTGGATCTGTCAACATTGAACTTTGGAATCATGTCGAGCGACGGCGCATGTAGGGAGGATTGCAGCACGCTCACTCAGTGCAAGTTCACCTACTACGCCGACGGCGTGGCGAAAGCGGGATGCGGGACGGGATGCACCGTCGAGTACATCACCGGATCGGGCCCTCCGTGGAAGCCGTTCGGTCCTGCTCCGACAGGTGGATTCCGGCTCGAGAACTGGCCGGAAGACTGTGGCGGCGTGAATGCCATCAGCATCTTCACGCGCTGCTCCTCAGCATGCTCAGGGAGTTGTTCAAGTCCAACTGGCAAGCTGCTTGGCACCTTGTCTGGAATCTGCACGGACTGCAACTGAGCATCTCACGTTCGGTCGCCGGAATGGTGTCGTGTGCATTCGCGTCATTCGAGCCCGCGGGCCGTCCCTTCCGGGGGGCGGCTCGCGTCGATTCCGAAGCCACGCCTGCGTTGAAGCGCGCTTCGCCGCGTGGCGCCGCTCACTTGGGCAGCAGCGGCCACACCAGTGGCGCGACCGTGATGGTCACCGCCATCACCAGCAGATCGAGCAGCACACCGACGCGCAGGAAGTCGGAGAACTTGTAGCCGCCGGGCCCATAGACCATGAGGTGGGTCTGGTAGCCAAACGGCGTCGCGAACCCGCAGGACGCCGCGATCATGATCGCGACCAGGAACGGCTTGGGATCGGCGCCGAGCGAGTGCGCGGTCGCCATGGTGATGGGGTACATCAGCGCGGCGGTCGCGTTGTTGCTCAAGAGCTCGGTCAGCACCATCGTCGTGAAGTAGATCACGACCAACGCGAGCCACGGACTGCCGTGCACCAGCCCGACGGCGCCGTTCGCGATGGTCGCGGCGAGGCCCGTCGTGCGCATCGTCTCGCCGATGCCGAGCGCGGCCGCGATGGTGATCAGCACTTCCCAGTCGAGGCTGCGCCGCGCCGCCTGCGTGGTGCAGCAACCGGTCAGCAGCATCGCCATCGCCGCCAGCAAGCCGGCGTGCATCATCGACAGCCACTCGAAGCCGGCGACGAGGACCATCGCGACGGTGATGCCGGCGGCGAGCCACGCCTTCTCGTGGCCGGGCGGCGTCGAGTCGGCCAGCTTCGAGACGAGGAAGAACTCCTTCGAGTTCTTCTGCTGGTCGGCGAACTCGGGATGCGCCTCGAGCAGCAGTGTGTCGCCGGGACGCAGCACGATGTCGCCGATCTTCTGCTTCAGCCGGTGGCCGGCGCGCGCGACCGCGATGACCGCGGCGTTGTAGACGCTGCGGAACTTGCCGTCGCGGATCGACTGGCCGATCAGCCGGCAGTGGCCGGAGACGACCGCCTCGAGCATGCAGCGCTCGGCGCGCGGCGCGTCGAGCTTGAAGATCTGGTTGGTGGCGGGGCGCAGGCCGCGGATCTTCTGCAGGTCGACGACCGAGTCGACGATGCCGACGAAGACGAGACGGTCGCCTGCCTCGAGCAGGTCGGTCGACGCGACCGCCGGCAGCACGTGGCCGCGTCGGTCGATCTCCGCGAGGTAGACGCCCGGCAGGCCGCGCAGCCCGGCTGCTTCGATCGACTGGCCGGCCAGCGGGCTGCCCGGCTCGACCTCCATGCTCACGGTGTACTCGCGCGGATCGCCGCCGACGTCGAGCGTCGACTTGCGGTTGGGCAGCAGCCAGCGGCCCGTGAGCACGAGGAAGGCGATGCCGACGACCGTGCACGGCACGCCGACCCAGGCGAGGTCGAACATGCGCAGCAGATCGTGGCGCCCCGTCTCCGCGACGACGAGCCCGGCGATGACCATGTTCGTGCTGGTGCCGATCAGCGTGCAGCAGCCGCCGAGGATCGTGGAGAAGGAGAGCGGGATGAAGAGCTTCGACGGCGAGATCCCGGTGCGCTTGCAGAGGTCGCTCACCACCGGCAGGAACATCGCCACGATCGGCGTGTTGTTCAGGAAGGGCGAGAGCACCGCGCATGGCGCCATCACCCGCAGCTGCGCCGAGCTGACCGACTTCGGTCGCCCCATCAACGGCCGGGTCAGCATCTGCATCGCGCCCGTGCGCGCCAGACCCGTGACCACGACGTAGAGCACGGCCACCGTCACCAGCGCGTCGTTGCCAAGCCCGGCGACCAGCTTCGCGCCGCTCGGGAACTTGTCGCTCCAAAGTCCGGCGGTCATGAACGCGGCCAGCGTCGCGACCATCACCATGTCGGTCGCGAAGTTCTTTGCCAGCGCCGCCACCATCAGCAGCAGCACCGCCAGCGTGAACCACAACTCCCAGGTCATCGAAGCGCTCTCCGAGTGATGCGGACGACGGTGCGCACGCTAGCAGCCCGCGGGAGAACTCTTCGTGTTGCGCGACGGCGTCTCGCAAGCCACGACTTCGTCGGAGCTCCTCGACAACTCGACCCGGAGTCGGCTTCGAACCTCCTCCTCGTTCCGAGTCGAAATCCACTCAGCAGACGCGCGGCGACTTCTCCAGAGGGCTGGTAGCGTTCTCGGCTCCTTCGCTTCCCAGTCATGAGGTCCGCCAATGGCCGCGCTCTTCACGCCGCTCACGCTCCGGTCCGTCACGCTGCGCAATCGCGTGGTCGTTTCGCCCATGTGCCAGTACTCCTCGGAGGACGGCAAGGCGACCGACTGGCATCTGGTTCACCTCGGCGCGCGCGCGGTGGGTGGCGCCGGACTCGTCATCGCCGAGGCGACGGCGGTCTCCGCTGAGGGGCGCATCAGCTACGGCGACGCCGGGCTCTGGTCGGACGCGCAGATCGAGCCGCTCGCGCGCATCACGAAGTTCGTCGAGCAGCATGGAGCCGTGGCGGGACTCCAGATCGGTCACGCCGGCCGCAAGGCGAGCGCACAGCGGCCGTGGGAGGGGGACAAGCACCTCGGCCCCGACGAGAAACCGTGGCCGATCCTCGCGCCCTCCGCGCAGGCGTTCGGCGCCAACCTGCCGTTCACGCCGAGGGCGCTGACGAAGCCGGAGATCGCCAAGGTGCGCGACGACTTCGCCGCCGCCACGAAGCGCGCCGTCGCCGCTGGCTACCGCTTCCTCGAGCTCCATTTCGCGCACGGCTACCTTGCGCACGAGTTCTTCTCGCCGCTCTCGAACCAGCGCACCGACGAATACGGCGGCAGCTTCGAGAACCGCTGCCGCTTCCTGATCGAGACGTTCGACGCCGTGCGCGCGGCGTGGCCCGATCGCTTCCCGCTGGCGGTGCGCCTCTCGGTGACCGATTGGGTCGAGGGTGGCGTGACGGTCGAGGAATCGATCGAGCTCTTGAAGCGGCTGAAAGCCCGCGGTCTCGACTTCATCGACGTGAGCCAGGGCTTCGTGACGCCCGACATCTCGAAGATCCCGTGGGGTCCGGGCTTCATGGTGCCGACCACCTCGCGCATCCGTCGCGAAGTGGGCCTGCCGTGCGGTGCCGGCTGGATGATCGGCGACCCGGCGCAGGCCGAGGCGGTCGTCAAGGAGGGCCACGCCGACTGCGTGATCCTGGCGCGCGAGATGCTGAAGGACGCCTACTGGCCGTTCCACGCCGCCAAGGCGCTCGGCGTCGAGAAGCCGCAGCAGCTCCTGCCGATCCAGTACGCGCACTGGCTCAAGCGCTGATCGGTCGGGGCCGGCCGACGCCGCTCGTCGCGAGCGTCCGCATCACTCGATCACGGCCGCCTCCGCGAGCACCCGTTCGGGGCGATGCCCCGCGGAAGGCGTTCCCGTTGGTGCTTAGCGCAGGTCCTTGCCGACCTTGAACTTCGCGTCGTTGCGCGCCCGCAACGCCTTGCCGCGCGTCTTCTTGGCGGTCGTCGCGGGCTTCTTCTTCGCGTTCTTCTTCGCCTTCGCCTTCGTCTTGGCCATGCGCTGCTCCGATCGATCGCGTGGTGCGCGGCTCGGGATTCGGGCCGCGCGCGAACACTAGCCGGGCAGGCGAGCCGACTCGCACCACATGGCGAAGTTGTCGCGAGCAGCGCAGCACTTCGCGACTGCGGCGCGAGCGCGGTCGTCGCCGCTCTCTCGAGTCCGGTACGCCCGCCGGCTCATGCGCGAGCGAGCTCCGGTTCGGGTTCGCGCTCGCGTGCGGGCCTCGCCGCCGCGATCTCGGCGGCGCCCAGCTCGAAGCGGCCGACCAGTCGCTGCAGCCCGAGCGCCATCTGCTCGAGTTCGTGCGAGCCGTCGCGGGTCTTCGTGGCGCCGGACACGTTCTGCTGTGCGGTCTTGTTGACGCCGGTCATCGACACCGCGATCTCTGCGCTCGCGCAGGCCGCCTCGTTCACGCTGCGGCTGATCTCCTGCGTCGTCGCGCTCTGCTCCTCGACGGCGCTGGCGATGGAGTTCTGGTACTCGGAGATCTGCTTCACCACCTGTCCGATTCCCTGGATCGCGGTGACGGCGCCGCGCGTGTCGGCCTGGATCGTCGCGATGTGTTTGCCGATCTGATCGGTCGCGCCAGCGGTCTGACGGGCGAGCTCCTTCACCTCGTTGGCGACCACGGCGAAGCCCCTGCCAGCATCGCCGGCACGCGCCGCCTCGATGGCAGCATTGAGTGCCAGCAGATTGGTCTGCTCGGCGATCGACGCGATCAGCTTGACGACATTGCCGATCTCGAGGCTCGATTGGCCGAGCCGCTGGACGGAATCGTTGGTCGATTGGGCCGACTGAACCGCGTCGGTCGCCATCGTGCTGGCGTCCGAAGAATTGCGGGCGATCTCGCGGATCGAGACGGAGAGCTCTTCGGCGGCTGCGGCCACCGATTGGATGCTCTTGTGCACGTGCTCGCAGCGGTCGCTGGCGAAGCGAACCTGCGCGCCGGTCTCCTCGCTCTTCGCTCCCATCTCGCGCGCCGTCGCGGAGAACTCGTTGGCCGCGCTGCCGAGCTGATCGGCGCTCGCCGCGATCTCGTGCACCGCGCCTGCCATCGCATCGACGGCGGAGTTGACCGCCACCTTCATGCGGTTGTGGTCGCCTGAGTAGTCGCCGGTCACGCGCGCCGTGAGGTCGCCACCGGCGACGCGTTCCAGCACGCCTCCCGCCTCCTGGATCGGCTGCACGACGCTGTCGAGCATCTGGTTCACCTGCTCGAGCAGCTCGCGATAGCTGCCGGCCAGCGAACCGAGCGGCGCTCGCTCGCTGAGTCGACCCTCTCGACAGGCGGCGATCCGTCGCGACAACTCGCTGGTGACCGAGCGCAGGACGGTCGTGGTCTGCTCGAGATGCTCTTGCACACGGCGATGATCGCCGCGGCACTCGAGCTTCATCGTCGCGGTGAGGTCGCCCTGCGCCACGCGCGCCAGCACCGCGCTCGCCTCGCCGATCGGCGCGAGCAGTCCGTCGAGCATCCGGTTCATCTGCGTGCACAGCTCGCGCCAGCTGCCCTCGAAGGGGCCGGCGTCGAGTCGCGCGGAAAGCTGGCCGGCGTCGGCTGCAGCGACCAGGCCATGCAACTGCGCGATCAACTGGCGCAGCACGCTGCCGATGTTGCGGACCGAGTCGGGGATCGCCTGGAGCTCGCCCGGGAACGAGCCCGTCAGCTCGGCGTCGAGGTTGCCGCGCGCGAGTTGATGCAGCACCGCCGACCCTTCACGGATCGGCGTTGCGATGGTGGCCAGCAGGTCGTTCATGCCATTGCACAGCTCGCGGTAGCTGCCGTCGAACTTGCTGGCGTCGATGCGCTCGCCGAGGCGTCCCTCCTTGGCGGCCGCGAGCAGACGCGACGATTCGGCGACCAGCGCACCGAGCACGGCACTCGTGTGGCGGACGGCGTTGGCCATGCGCCCGATCTCGTCATGGGAATCGACGTTCAGCGCCCGGCCGAGTTCGCCACGCGCGACCGACTCGACGACTGCGCAGGTCGAACGCAACGGCGTGGCGAGGCTGGCGGAGAACCAGATCGAGAAGGCCAGCCCGATGAGGATGACGGCGCCGGCGATGGTCCAGAACGTCGCGTGCAGCTGACTCGTTGCCGCACGCGCCTCGCCGGCTTGCTGTCGGACCAGGACGTTCCAACCGTAGCCGGCGAAACCGAGCGCTCCAGTGGAGCGCGCGCGCCCGACGAGCTGCGCGCCGGCGGGGTCGTCTTCGACCGTGAAACCGTCGACGCCCGACTCCTTGTGCGCGGTGACGGCGAATCTCGACGATCCCGGGCTGGCCGAGAGGGCATCCGTCGAATCGAGGTTGTCGAGGCGCGTGCCATCGCGTGCCAGCACTTGCGTCGTGACCGTTTTGGATCCGACCATGGCGAGTTGGGAGCGGACCTCGTCGGTGATCTCGCCGACGACCCGCGACCAGGAGGCGTAGTTGACCCAGATGCGCTGCATTCGGCCGGCGGCATCACCGATCGGCGCGGCGAACGTCAGCGCGTAGCCGTCACCGCCGCAGGCACGTCGCACGAGCGGTTCGCGGCGCGGATCGGCGTACCACGACTCGCCGGTGGCGATCGTGCCGCTGCGGACCGCGGCGAACCAGGGCTCGGTGGAGACGTCGGTGCCGAGCAGCTCACGACTCGCGATCGGTTTGCCGTCCGCGGCGACGTCGTTGCACGCGACGACCTTGCCGTCGAGGTCGACGATCAACATCAGGTCGTAGATGCCGTAGGCCTTGCAGAAGAAGTTGGCCGCGGCGGTGACTTCCGCCGCCGAGCCGCGCGCAGCAGGGTGGAACGCGAAGGACTGCACATCGCCGTAGCGCTCGAAGAGGTTGCGGTCGATCTTGTCGATCGCCGCGCGCGCATGGTCGGCGAGATTCGCCCCGACGCGCTCTTCGATGGATCGATCGGCCTTCGTCAGGGTGATCGAGCTGACCAACCCCATGGGCACCAGCGTGGCCAGAGCCAGGCTCGCGACCAGCTTTCCACGAAGGCCGCGGAACTCTCGAAGGTTCATGCGCTGATCTCGAAGGGACACCGTGACGACCGCCGGAATTGGCGTTGTCAGCGTTGTCGAGAAGAGCGTCGACGTTGCGGGTTGCTGCGCTCGATGAGGAGAGATGCCGAGCGGGGGATCACCTAGGAAAGCGGATGGGCGGCAGCTGCGGAGCCTCGCCCACCACCAGGTCGTCGAACGAGCTGACGGCGTTCGAGCGCGTCCACAACCCGACCTTGCCGGCGGCGGCAAACGTCGGGTCCGCGCACGATGCCGCCTTGGTGCCATCGAACGAGACTTCGATCACGCGGCCGCGCATCACCACCGCAAGCGTGTGCCACGTCCTGGCGTCGGCTTCGATCGGCACCGACTGCAGCTGCACGCGCTTGCCATCGACGACGCGATAGACGCGCAGGTTCTTCTCGAGCGGGTTCCAGCGAGTGACGTAGTAGTTCTGGGCGTCGACCGCGCGCCACAACACGCCGCCGCCGCGGTCCTCTTCGCCGCCATCGGCGCGCAGACGCACCGACAGCGCGACGTCCGCCGGCGGGACGGCGTCGCGCAGCAGGAGGTTGAAGAGCTCGTCGCGGTTGGCGCTCCGCAGCAGTCGCACGACCTGCTTGCCGGACGGGGCGGCGGTGTCGGCCGCGATCTGCCAGACCGCCTGCTCCGCCTTCAGCTCCGGACGACCGAGTGTCGTCGCCGCGGTGAATCCTGGCGGGCACTGTTCCAGCGGCGCCTGCTCGAAGTCTTCCGTCGTCGAGTCGCGCGCGGCCGCTGCAAGGGCGACGGCGAAGAGGGCAGGCAGGACGCGCATGGCGGTCTCCTCGTGTTCCCCGCGGCGGTCCGGGGGAAGTTCCTCAAACCGGGGCTACCATCCGGTCGATCTTCACGCAGTCTTGACGACTCAGTTCCAGGAGCGCGCCACCGGTGCTTTCCGACTTCTTCCACCAACTGCTTCCCACGAGCGGGTTCGTCGACACCTTGCCGGTGCTCGACATGCTGCGCGCCGTCATCTGGGCGTTCCTGCTCTCGATGTTTATCGGCTACGTCTACAAGATGACGCACGCCGGCCCGTCCTACTCGCAGTCGTCCGTCCACACCATGATCATCATGGCGGTGGTCGTCTCGCTGATGATGGGGATCATCGGCACCAACATCGCGCGCGCCTTCAGCCTGGTGGGTGCGCTCTCCATCATCCGCTTCCGCAACGCGGTGAAGGAGAGTCGCGATGTCGCCTTCTACTTCCTCACCACCGCGATCGGCATGGCGTGCGGCACCGGCTTCGGTGCCGTCGCGCTGATCTTCACGCTGCTGGTCAGCGCGATGATCTACTTCCTCGCGCGCTTCAACGTCGGCGCGCGTCCGAACGTCGAGCTGCTGCTCAAGCTGCTGGTCGACGAGAAGGTCGATTACCACACCGTCTTCAACGAGGCCTTCTACGCGCATCTGCAGGCCTCCGATCTGCTCTCCGTCGATAGTGACGGCTCGGGCAAGGTCGAAGTGGTCTGGTCGGTGACGCCGCGCAAGGCGGGCGGGGAGCAGGCGCTGCTGGCTGCGTTGCGCGCCGTGCATGGATCGGTCCATGCGCAGCTCGTGATGGGCCATTCGCAGATTCAGCTCTAGCCGCGCCGCGAGCGCCGCTTGGCCACGCTCCTCCATCTCCGCACGCTCGCCTACCGGCATCGGCGCTGGCTGGCGGCGCTCTACCTCCTGCTCGTCCTCGTGTTGGGCGGCGGGTTGTGGGCCTACGTCGCATTCGTTCCCGACGACGTCGATCTCGGCCTCACGATCGCCGCGCGCGCCTGGTTCTACGAGCGGACCTTCGAGGAGGTCGCGGCGGCGCGCGTCGAGGCGGGGGCGGGCGATGGCGGAGTGGCGGCGGCCCGCGTCCGTCTCGAACGCTTCCTCGCCCAGCACCCGAAGATCCAGCCCGCGCAGCTCTGGTCGCATGCGGTCAGCGACGCCGGAGTCCTGCTGGCCGAACTCCACACTCGCGAGGGCCGCGCCAAGCGTGGCGCCGAAGCGCTGACGCCGCTGCTCGAGCGGCTGCCGCTGGACTACCCGCTCTGGTGGGCGCAAGGGCGCGCGCTCGAGTCGGAGGCCGAGTACGCCGACGCCGCGAAATCGCTGCGCCGCGCCTTCGAGCTGACGTTGCATCACCCTGGCGTGATCGAGGACTACCTGGCGTGCCTTGGCGAGATCAACGCGTTCGCGGAGATCGGCTGGGTTGCTGATGAATGGGAGCGGGCCCTGATTCGCGCCGCGCCCAAGGCGACGCTGAAGGTCGGCATCCCGCGCTCGTCGCTCGAGCGCAAGGTGCTCGGCGCGGTGGGCATCCCGGTCGAGCATGGCCGCTTCTTTCGCCACGAAGAGAAGTGGGGGATGCCGCGCGGCGAGCGTTGCAGCGTCGAGTTCCCGGCGGCCATGTTCGAGCCGTGGCCCTGGCATGACGAGCTGGTGGTGCAGCTGCGGCTCGATCAGCTGTGGGACGGCTTCACGATCGATGCGATGGCCGTCGAGCGGCGCGATGGGCGGGTCGAGGACCGTCTGCCCAGGATCGGCTACCTCCATCGCGAAGGTTCCGGCGTGAACGCCTACGCGGAGCTCTTCACCGGCGTGCCGGGCGATGAAGTGGCGCGTGTGACGCTGACGTACTCGTGTGCCGCGCCGAAGCTGTCGGCGAAGGCGCAGCGCACGATCCGCAAGGCGCGCGCGAACCTCGCTCCCGCGGAAGGGGGCGACTGAGATGCGTCGCTCCCGGAACCTGCTGCGCGACGTCGTGCTGCTGACGCTGCCGTTCCTGGCGGTGTCGGTGTGGCTGTGGATCGCCGCGCTCGGCAGCTTCTGGAACGCAGAGATCCGCAATTTCCACGGCGAACTGGTGCGCGACCTGCGCGTCGGCACGCTGCGGACGATGGTGCAGCGTTCGATTCGCGACGTCTTCGGCTCGCGCTCGCGCCGCTTCCTGCCGCTCAAGCGGCCGGTGCCGGCGATCGCGGTCGACGCCGCGGCCCCGGACGACGGCGTCGACGTCTACGACCTGCGCGTCGACGGCAGCTCGATCGACGCGCTCGCCGCCGACCTCCCCGAATCGGCGCGCGCGAAGCAGCGCGGCGTGCTGACGGTGAACGGCGACCAGAACTTCGAGGTCGACGCCAACTGGCGCGGCCAGCGCATGGAGAACTACTTCTTCGCGCGCAAGTCATGGAAGCTGCGCACCAAGAAACGCGAGTTCGTCGGCGGACAGCGCGTGCTGAACCTGACGCCGCTCGAAGACCGCCTCGCGAGCCTCATCACCTTCGAGCTGGCGCGCGCGCACGGTCTGCCGGCGCCGCTCACGCGTCTGGTCCATCTCTACGTGAACCTCGAGGACGAGGGCGTCTACCTGCTGGAAGAGCAGGTCGACGAATCGTTCCTGCGTCGCGTCGGCGAGATGCCCGGCGACCTCTTTTACGGCGAGCTCTTCGTGCCCGACGTGCCCTCCTCCTCGTCGTGGGAGCTGTCGTGGAATCCCTACTTGTGGGAGAAGGAAGCGCGCTGGAACAAGTACCCCGAGTCGTGGCGGCCGTGGCTCTCCGACCTGCTGGATGCGACGGCGAATCCAGCTCCTGACGGACTCGATGCGCTCGACTCGCTGCTCGATCCGAGCTTCGCCCTCTACTACGCGATCCTCTGCTACCACGGTGACCAGCACGTCGACCTTTCGCACAACCAGAAGATCGGCCTCGACCTGCTGGCCGGAAAGCTCTCCGGCTACCTGTGGAATCCGCTGCTCAACATGCCGGCGGGCCAGGGCGTCGAGACGACGGCCAGTCGCCTCTTCCTGCGACTGGCGCAGGACCCCCGTTTCCTCGATCGGGTGGCGGCGCTGATCGACACGCAGCTCGCCAGCGAAGCGACGCCGCGCGTGCAGCTCGCCGTGCTCGATCGCGCCGAGCAGGCGTTGCGTCGCGCCAGCGTGTCGCTCGACCGCTGGCTCGAACTCGCCTTCCGCGGCGTGCGCCGCAAGATCGAGGAGCGCCACCAGACGGTCCGCCAGCAGCACGCCGTGGCGGAGCTCGCGTTCGCGCAGGCCGCGCCGATCGACGGCGTCGCGCGCCTGCGCCTCCACGCCACCGCCGTCGCGTCGCTGCGCCTCGTCGCGCTCGATTTCGAGACGGCGCCGCCCGCGTTCGACCTCTACGAGGACCGCGACTTCAACGGCGCGATCAGCCTCGGGGATCGCCGTGTGGCGGCGCATGTCGAAGGCCATCGACTGCTCCTCGACGATCCGTCGGTGCTGCTGCCGGCAGGGCGCGACTTCACCGCGTCGTACCAGCAACGGCCGTCCGAGGGACAGGACACCTTCTCGCAGCATCGCGAGTTCACGCGCCTCGCCGCGCTCGAGAGCCCGTTCCTGCTGCGCGTGGGCGATGCGGCGCTGCCGCGGCTCCTGGGCATCGGCGCCGAGCGAACCGTGGGCAGCGGCGCGATCGAAGTGCACGAGGGAGCGCCCAACGGCTTCCTCGCCGTCGAGTCGGTGCACCCTTGGCGGCGCGCCGAGCCGCCGACGCCGCGGCAGCTCGAATGGAGCGGTGTCGTCGAAGTGAAGGAGACGCTGCAGCTCGGGCCGCGCGAGTCGCTCTCGATCGCGGCCGGGAGCGTGGTGAAGCTCGGGCCGGGCGTCTCGCTGCAGCTGCAGTCGCGCGTCGATTGGCGCGACGTGCGTTTCGAGCGGCTCGATCCCGCGCAGCCGTACGGGGTGATCGCGCTGCAAGGACACGGCTGCGATGGCAGCGTGCTCGACCACGTGTCGATGGTGGGCGGGTCGGAAGCGACCGTCGGCTACCTCTACTACTCCGGGATGTTCTCGGTGCACCTCGTCGATCGACTGGTCGTGCGCGACAGCTTCTTCGCAGCGAACCTGCTCGGCGACGACACGGTGCGACTCGGCAAGTGCCATGACGTCCTTTTCGAGCGCGTGCGCGTCGAGGACGCGATCGCCGACGCCATCGACTTCGACCTGTGCCAGGGCACCATCCGCGACATCACGGTGCTGCGGCCGCTGAACGACGGGCTCGACATGATGACCGGTCGCGTCGACGTCGAGCGGCTGACCGTGGTGGGGGCGGGCGACAAGGGCATCTCGATCGGCGAGGGCTCGTTCCCGGAGCTCTCCGATTGCCGCTTCGCGGGTTGTGTCACGGGCATCGGCATCAAGGACGGCTCCGATCCGCGCATCCGCGACACGATCGTCGAGGAGTGCCTGACCGGCGTGGCGTCGTACGACAAGAACTGGCGCTACGAAGGCGGCGGGCTCGGCCATCTGGTGCGCTGCACGCTGCGCGGCAACAAGACCGACGTGAAGATCGACGCCGAGTCGACGTTGACGCTCGAGGCGTGCGTCACCGAAGGCAAGTTCTCGCTGCCGAAGAAGAGCAAGGGCGCGGGCCTCGTGGTGAAGCCGGCCGTGGAGGGGACGCCATGAGCGCGCTGCCGTCGTCGACGGGGAGCAGCGAAGCGGCGCCGGTCACCGCGGCCAAGCGCGGCGTCGAGCTGCGCTTCGACCGCTACGAGTTGAAGTACGTGCTGCATCACCGGCAGGCGCAGGCGGTGCTGGACACCATCGAGCCGTACGTGAAGCGCGACGCCAACGCCGGAGCGGACGGCTTCTACAAGGTCACCTCGCTCTACCTCGATTCGCCAGGGTTCGACGCCTACTGGGAGAAGCTCGACGGCGAGAAGTTCCGCCGCAAGGTGCGCGTGCGCACCTACGGCGCCGATGCGCCCGACGCCTTCATCGAGATCAAGCAGCGCCTGAACCTCGGCGTCGCCAAGCGACGCTCGATCCTGCCGGTGGCGCAGGCGGAGGAGCGCATCCGCGCGATCTGCGCCGGCCACTACGAGGCAGGCGACTCGGTCCTCGATGAGGTCTACGTGCTGGCCAAGCGCGAGCGGCTGCAACCAAAGGTCATCGTCAGCTACAACCGCGCCGCCTTCTTCGACGCGTGGCGCCGCGACCTTCGCATCACGCTCGACCGCAACCTCAAGTGGCGCACCCACGACTTCTCTCTGCGCGGCGACCCGACCCGTGGCAAGTGGTTCATGCCGCCCGAGTGGTGCGTGCTCGAAGTGAAGTTCGACCGCATCCTGCCGAGCTGGCTCTGCGCCGCGCTCAACTCCCACAACGTCGAGCTGCAGCGCATGAGCAAGTACTGCCGCGCGGTCGAAGCCGCGGGGCTGGTGAAGTAGGCGAGCGGCGCGAGCTCGCGCGCTGCCCTGCGCCGGCGGTTTCGATACGTTGCCGATACAGCGGTCGCACCCCGTCGCGCCGAAGATGGACGCCGTCGCTGCTTTGCCCCGCGCCGGAGCGCCACCATGCCGAGGCTCTTGATGCAGTTGATGCTGCTCCTGGTGTTCGCCGCCTGCAGCCGGCCGGGTGCGCAAGAGCCCGCGCCAGCGCGGCCCGTGAGCGACCGCTTCATCGACGCGTGTCGCACGCTCGCCGAGTGGGCCAAGCGGCCGCACTACACGCGCTGCGTCGGCTGGTCGGAGGAGCGCTCGCCGAGGCTCGACTTCCTGCGCGCGCGCGTCGCGGTGCCCGAAGGCGTCACCCTCTTCCATTTCCACGCCGTCTGCGATCCGAACCACCCCGACGCCGCGGGCGCCCTGCTCGAGGATCGCTACCTCCTCGCGCGCGTCGGCGACGCGCACCTCTACGACCTCTTCCTTCCCGACGATCTCGTCGCCTTCGCGGCCGCCGAGCGGCTCGCGCTGCGCAGCGCAGCCGACGTGCGCGCGCTCTTGGGCGCCGATCACGATCCGCTGCTGACCGTCGAGCCCGACCGCCGCGACGCCCACCGCTTCCGCGTCGTGCGCGCCTTCTCCGGACGCGACCTCCCGCCGTCGACGCGCATCCTGGTCCTCGACGACGCGGGCGTCCCGCAGCGGCTCGAGCCGGCGAGTTCGTAGCGAGTCGGAGCGCGCCGTCGCGTCGCGTCAGCAGCGCAGCGTCGCCGTGACGAAGTGGTGGTCACTCGGCCAGCGGCCGTTCGCGGCGGGGGCGGTGAGCAGTTCGGCGGCGAGCGTCTCGAAGCCGCGATCGACCAGCACGTAGTCGATCTTGTCGCCGGTGGTGGTGCCGCGGAACGCGTGGAACGTGCCGACGACGGTCGTGTCGGGGTGGCGATCGCGGAAGGTGTCGCGCAGGCCGGCCGCTCGCAGCGCGGCGAGCGGTGCGCTCGTCTCGCCGCAGTTGAGATCGCCCAGCACGAGGTGCGGACCCGCGGTCGCTGCGATCCGGCGCGCGATGAGGCGCGCGCTCTCGAGTCGCGCCTGCTCGCCGCGGTGGTCGAAGTGGGTGTTCCAGACGTGGAGTTCGCGACCGGTCGCACGCACGCGCAGACGCGCCCACGTGCAGATCCGCGTCAGCGCCGCGTCCCAGCCGACCGACGCGACCACGTCGGGCGTCTCGCTCCACCAGAAGTCGCCGTGGTCGCGCAGTTCGAAGAGGCGTTCATCGAGGAAGAGCGCCGCGTGCTCGCCGAGCGCGCCGCCGTCACGCCCTTGCCCGACGCGGCGATGGTGGGGCAGTCGTCGCGCCAGGAACTCGACCTGGAAGTCGAGCGCCTCCTGCACGCCGAGCACGTCGGGCGCGGTGGCGGTGATGGCATCGGCCAGCGCTTCGCAGCGCAGCGGCCACGCGTCGGGTCCGTCGTCGGCGGTGCCGTAGCGGACGTTGCAGCTCATCACCCGAAACTCGATGGTCGTGGGTGCCGCCGAGCCAGCGGCCGAGCTGGCGGTGGAGCCGCTGCAACGGATCAGCAGCAGCGAGGTGACGAGAGCGACGGCGAAGCGAACCATGTCGCGAGCGTAACGATGTGACATCGTCCGCTGCGGATCAGCCGTGGTAGACGCGCGATTCGACGATGCGACCCGCCCTCACCGTGAAGGCCTCGGCGACCGCCAGCGGCGCCTCGCCCGGCGCCGTCCGCTCGTACTCGAGAAGCACGCGGCCGTCGGTCGACGTTGCAATGGTTCGTTCCTGGTAGTGGAGACCGGGCAGTCGCTCGAAACAGTCGGCCCACCAATCGCGCAGCGCCTGCTTGCCGACGACCAGCCCCTTCGTCTCGGGCCGGCGCGCCAGCAGCTTCGGGCTGAAGTGGCGTGCGTCGTTGTCGTACAGCGCCAGCAGCGGTTCGAGCTGCCGCGCGTTGAACGCGGCGAGCCAGGCGCGAGTGAGCGCGACCAGCGAAGCGCGACCCTCCGCGCTCGCGGTTGTCGGCGCTGCGAGCGCCATCGTCACCAGCTCGCGCACGTTCGGCGGGCAATCGATCCCCGCGGTTGAGTCGACCCAGCGATGGTCGCCGAACGAGTCGTCGCTGACGATCCGCTCGCTCGCGACGTCGGCGACGAAACAGAAGTTCATATGCAGCCCCTTGCTGCCCGCCGCGTGCTCCTCGTAGGCGAGCAGACCGGCTGGCGTGCCGGTCACGCGCGTCGTGCCGGTCGCCTCGACGAACTCGCCTTCAAGCCCCGTCTCTTCACGCAGCTCGCGCCGCGCCGCCTCGAGCGGCGTCTCCCCCGCCTCGACCTCACCGCCGACCGGCAGCCACGTCGCGAGCCGCTTGTGATGGATCAGCAGTACTCGTCCGCGATGGCGCGCGAAGATCGCGACGGAGAAGGCGCGGCGGTCGGGCATCAGCAGGGGCTCCTCAGGACGAAGCGAAGCGGCGTAACGCAGTGGGGCGCACGGTGGTCGTCACGCTACCGCCACGCGCGCATCGCGCGGCCGTCGGGAAGTCACCGTCCTTCGACCGCTCCGGTCCTGGGTGGGGTCGTCAGCAGCCGTTCCGCTCGTGCGCGATCGACGTAGCGGTAGCTCTGTGGTGGCGGCCCGACGATGCCGAGATCGCGCAGCGTGAGCCCCTCCGCGAGACGCCGCACGGAAGCGATGCCGATCGCCACTGCGCGGGGCGCGCCGCGGTAGTAGGCCCAGTAGCGATCGGCGCCGATCCCGCCGACCGAACCGAAGCTCTTCCACAGCTCCGCGGGCGCGCCGCGATGCACCCTCGACACCTCGCAGAGCGCGACGAGTCGACCGGTCGGCTTCGTCGCGTAGAGCACGAGGTGCGTCACCTTCCGGGCGAACGCCGCGCGCCGGAACTCGACCTGTTTGCTGCCCGCGAGGATCCGCTCGGCGTACTCGGGCTTGACCGAGATCAGCGCAACTTCGCCATCTGCTCGACGATCCATCGGACCCCCTCCGCGCCGAGGCGCATGATGGACTGCGGCGCGGAGCGGAACAACTTGGCTTCCTTTGCCTTGTCGGCCGGTAGCTCGGGATGGAACGTGTGCGCGTGGCGGAAGAGCAGCACGAGGACCGGCTTCACGGGCCTCGCCTCGATCTCCTCCGCGGAGTAGACCGTTCGACGAGCGACGAGTTGGTGGATCACCTCCGTTGACGCCGTCCTGATCGATCGTTCGAGAACACCGAGCGCGATCACTCCTTGTCGTGAGCCGCTCCGATAGAACGCGAGCACGTCGCCAGGCTCGAGCGACTTGATCTGTGCATTGCAGAGGTACGCCTTCCGCAGCGCATTGCCGAACGGAAGTTGCGTGGCGAACAGCGCCCCCTGTGCGGCGGTCTCCTGCAGCAGGATGTCGGAGTAGCGCGGCTGGATCGGCACGAGGTACCACTTCACGTCGCGGCGGAAATGGTCGGGGCCGAGCAAGACGTGGAAGTCGGAGGCGCTCAGGGCCTCCAGCCGGTCCCGCGGCACCGCGTTTTCCCGTAGCGGCTTCACAAACCACTTCTCTCCGCGTTCACCCCAATCCCCGCGTTCCTCGAAACCGAAGTCCTCGAACAGCGCGATGAGGCCGGCGTGCTTCGGGAAAACGGTGACGAAGCAGTGATCGAAATCCCGCTCTTGGGCATGGCGCAGGACGGACTTCAGCAGCAGCTCGCCGAGCCTTCGTCCGGAGAATCGCTCGCTGATCTTGAAGCTGCAGAGCTTCAGCAGCCTGCCGGTCACGCCACCCGGTGAATCGCTCTCGGGGTGCACGACGGCCATTCCGGCGACCCCGTGCTGGTCGCCGTCGATGACGAAGGTGGTGCGCGCTTCCTTCTGGCAGTTCGCCCACCAGGAATCGAACTTGGGGTAGTCCCGGCGAAACGACTCGAGGATCGGATCGTCGATCGAGAGCTCGTGCGCGACGGTCTGCCGGACGCTCGTCGGCAAGCGACCGGGCAACGTCTCGGCCGGAGGATGGAGAGCGGCGGCGTCGTCGATTCCGAGGACCCGATCGGCGACGGCAAGGCGCCGGGCCTTGGCGTGGATGCCGCGATCCTCGGTCACGAGGAAGTCGACCGCGTTGTGCACCACCGCCGCGAGCAACAGATGATCGACCCAGTCGTTCGAGTCGACCGGCGCGACGCCGCATGCGGCCGTCACCGTGGCGGGGATCCCCGGCGGATGCTCGAGCTCGCTGTAGCGGCGCAACTGGAGCTGTCGGAGAAGGCGTCGATCGCGCACCGGATCGCGAGCGAGGTCGCGGCGTTGAGCGGGATGCAGCAGCAGCTTCGCGCCGCCCGCTTGGGCGCGACGAACGAAGTCGAGCGCAGGTCGGGAGAGCTCCTCCACCGCCTCGAGCGTCGTCGGCTCGAGAGGGATGAGCACGTTCGTATCGAGCAGCAACCGGAGTGGCGAGGTCACGGCGATAGAACCCGATCGTGTCGAGGGCCGGCGGCCGAAGCGATCGTCAAGCGCATCGACTTCCCCCTCGTCACCGCTAGACGTCACCAATCGCGAAAGGGTGACCTCCCGCCCCTCGCCCTCCCCACTCCCCGCTTGCCCTCGGGTCCCGCTATCCTCCGCCGCCTTCCCCATGCGCCCCGATTCGTGGCGAGCGGGGGCATCGTGGGTGAGAAGCGTTCATGGTCGAGATCAAGGTCGACTACGTCGGCGGGCTGCGTTGCACGGCGACGCATGGGCCGTCGGGGACGCAGCTCACGACCGATGCGCCGAAGGACAACCAAGGGTTGGGGGAGAGCTTCTCGCCCACCGACCTCGTGGCGACGGCGCTCGTCACCTGCATGCTCTCGATCATGGGGATCGTGGCGAAGCGCCACGGCTGGAAGCTCGAAGGTGCGCGCGGCCACGTCGTGAAGGAGATGGTCGCTGATCCGCAGCGACGCATCGGCCGCCTGCCGATCCGCCTCGAACTGCCCGCCGGCCTCCCGAAGGAGGCGCGCGCAGCGCTGGAGCACGCGGCGCTCACCTGCCCGGTGCATCTCAGCGTGAATCCGGCGATCGAACGGCCGGTCACCTTCGTCTACCCCGACTGAGCACGACCTCTTCTCGCCACGCGCCATCCGGCGCGCGGCTCTCCCCGCTCGCTTTCACCGATGGATCGCGCCATGGAATCGTCCCCTCTCGCCTTCGCGCCCGTCATCGCCGACGAACTCGCGGTGGCCCCGGCTGGCGTCGTTGCCGTCCTGAAGCTCCTCGAAGAAGGCAGCACGGTCCCGTTCATCGCGCGCTACCGAAAAGAGGCGACGGGCGAGCTCGACGAAGTGCAGATCCGCGCGATCCAGGAGCGTTCCGCCTACTTGAAGGACCTCGACGAGCGGCGCACCACGGTGCTGAAGAGCATCGCCGATCAAGGCAAGTTGACGCCGGAGCTCGAAGCGAAGCTGCGCGGCGCGACGACCAAGGCGGTGCTCGAAGACCTCTACCTGCCGTTCCGGCCCAAGCGCCGGACGCGGGCGATCGTGGCGCGCGAGAAGGGGCTCGAGCCGTTGGCGCTGCGCCTCTTGGAGCAGCCGGCCAGCGGCGATCCGAACCAGGAAGCGGCCGCCTTCGTCAACGTCGAGAAGGGGGTCGCTGACGCGGCCGCCGCGTTGCAAGGCGCGCGCGACATCGTCGCCGAGAACGTCGCCGAGAACGCCGAGCTGCGCAAGGCGGTGCGCGAGCACTGGAGCCGCGAGGCGTTCCTCGTGTCGGCGAAGGTCGAGGAGAAGGCCAAGCAGCCGACCCGCTTCGAGGCCTACTACGACTTCCGCGAACCGATCGCGAAGATCCCGTCGCATCGCTTCCTCGCGGTGCGCCGCGGCGAGCACGAAGGGGTGTTGAACGTTCGCCTCGAAGCGGACGAGACGCGCGTCCTGCCGAAGCTCGAGACCGGGATGAAGCTGAATCCCGCGTCCCCCTTCGCGGGCGACCTCGCCACCGCCGTCGCCGACGGCTACCGCCGCCTGCTGATGCCCAGCATCGAGACGGAGCTGCGTGTCGAGCTCAAGCTGCGCTCCGATCGCCTCGCGGTCGACGTCTTCGCCGACAACCTGCGCCATCTGCTGCTGGCCGCTCCGCTCGGCGGCAAGTCGGTGATCGGCATCGACCCGGGACTGCGCACCGGCTGCAAGTGCGTCGCCGTCGATGCGACGGGCAAGTACCTCGACACGACGACGATCTACCCGGTCCGCGACGAGGAGAAGGCGCAGGTCGAGTTCAGCCGCTTCGTGCTGAAGCACCGGCCGATCGCCATCGCCATCGGCAACGGCACCGCCGGCCGCGAGACCGAAACCTTCGTGCGCCGCACGATCAGCAAACTCGCCGGCGCGCAGCCGGAACTGAAGCAGACGATCGTGACTCCGGTGAACGAGGCGGGCGCCAGCGTCTACTCCGCCTCCGACGTCGCGCGCCTCGAGTTCCCTGACTTGGACCTCACGATCCGCGGCGCGATCTCGATCGCGCGGCGGTTGCAGGATCCGCTGGCCGAGCTCGTCAAGATCGACCCCAAGTCGATCGGCGTCGGCCAGTACCAGCACGACGTCCATCAGCCGCTGCTGGCGGAGAAGCTCGACGAAGTGATCGAGAGCTGCGTGAACCACGTCGGCGTCGAACTGAACACCGCGTCGGCACCGCTGCTGGCGCGCGTCGCCGGCATCGGCAACGCGCTCGCCGGCAAGATCGTCAAGCATCGCGAGGAGCACGGCGCCTTCGCCGGCAGGAAGCAGCTGCAGAAGGTGAGCGGGCTTGGACCGAAGGCATTCGAGCAGTGCGCCGGCTTCCTGCGCATCCGCGAGAGCGACCATCCGCTCGATGCGTCGGGCGTCCACCCCGAGCGCTACGAGCTCGTCGAGCGCATGGCGAAGGATGTCGGCGCCGACGTGAAGCAGCTGGTCGGCAACGATGCGCTGGCCGCGAAGATCGACGTGAAGAAGTACGTCGGCGGCGACGTCGGCGAGCCGACGCTGCGCGACATCGTCGCGGAGCTGAAGAAGCCGGGCCGCGATCCGCGCAGCCAGTTCGAGCCGCCGCGCTTCCGCGACGACGTGACGAAGCTCGAAGACTTGAAGCCGGGCATGGTGCTCGAAGGCGTCGTCACCAACGTGACCGCGTTCGGCGCGTTCGTCGACATCGGCGTCCATCAGGACGGCCTCGTCCACGTTTCGCAGCTCGCCGACAAGTTCGTGCAGACGCCCGCCGACGTCGTGAAGGTCGGCGACAAGCTGCAGGTGCGCGTGCTGGAGATCGACCTCGAGCGCAAGCGCGTTGCGCTGACCGCGAAGAAGGAAGCGCCGAAGGGCGATCAGGGTCGCGCTGCACCGGGTGGCGCGCACGGTGGTGCCGCCGGTGCCGGCGCTCCCGAACGCGGTGGCGGAGATCGTGGCGCTGGCCGCGGCGAGGGTCGCGGACAGGGGCACGGTGGCGGCCATGGCGGCGGCGGGCACGGTGGTGGTCGCGGCGATGGTCCGCGCGGACCCCGCGGCGGCGATCGGCGCGACGATCGCGGCGGTCACGGCGGTCACGGCGGATCGGATGGCCCGCCGCGCGAGTACGACCCCAACGGCCGCGAGCAGAAGGCACCGCGCCGCCCGAAGCCCGTGCCGATGACGCCGCAGGACCAGAAGAACCGCAGCGGCAACAACAACCCGCTCGGCGACCTGCTGAAGGACATGTTCAAGAAGAAGTGAGCGACCGGCGTCGGCGGCGGTGGACCAGCCACCGCCGGCGCGGCGAGCGCGGAGGCTGCATCACGCCGGCGCCCGCGACTCCTCCGCCAGCAGCTCGCCCTTCACCGTCGTGATGGCGCGGCCGCGCAGGAGGACGCGCGCGCCGCGGTGCTCGACGCCGACGGTGCCGCCGCGCGCGCTCGCCTGGAAGCCGGTGAGGGTCGAGCGGCCCAACCGCGCGGCCCAGTGAGGGGCGAGCGCGCAGTGGGCGGAGCCGGTGACCGGATCCTCGGGGACGCCAGCGGCGGGGGCGAAGAAGCGCGAGACGAAGTCGATCGGCCCTTGGCGCGCCGCGGCGCACGTGACGATCACGCCGCGCGTCGGGATCGTCGCGAGCAGCGCGAGGTCGGGCTCGAGCGCGCGCAGCGTCGCTTCGGCGTCGGGCTCGGCGAGCTCGACCAGCCAGTCCATGCGGTTGCGGCCAACGAAGCGCGGCGGTGTCGGCAGTCGCAGCGCGAGTAGCAGCGCGGCGGGCGGCGTCTCCTCGCGCGCCAGCTCCGCGGGGAAGTCGAGCTCGATCGCACCGTCGGCGTCGCCGCGCCGCGCCGTCAGCTCGCCGCTGCGAGTGAGGAAGCGCGCGGCCGACGTGGGGGCGACTCGGCCGCTCTGCCAGAGGACGTGGGCGGCGGCGAGCGTCGCGTGGCCGCAGAGGTCGACTTCGACAGTCGGCGTGAACCAGCGCAGGCGCCACGCGGCGCCGCCCGCCGTCGTCTCCGGATGGACGAAAGCGGTCTCGGCGTGGTTCACCTCGCGCGCGACGAGCTGCATCCAGCGCGCGTCGGCCGGTCGATCGAGCAGCACCACGCCGGCCGGCCCGCCGGTGTACGGCTCCGCTGCGAATGCATCGACCACGTAGAGCGGGAGCGCCATCGTCTGCTCGCCTCGTCGAAGAACGGTTCGTCGAACTCGCACGCGATCATGAGCGATGCGCCGCGCCTGTTCCACGCGTCGCCGCCGCTCGACACGCACGCGCGGCGGCCGTAGCGTTCGCCGCGATGAACCGCGCGAACGTCGACCGCCGCAACTTCCTGCTCTTCCTGGCCGGGGCCGCACTGGCGAGCTGTCGCGCCTTCGAGAGCGATCCGATCGGCACGAGCGACCGGAACGGCGCGAGCGCGACCGACCTCGAGCGCGCGCTCGCTCGACTCGAAGGCGGCGGCCGGCTCGGGGTCGCGCTGCTCGACACCGGCGACGGCACGCTTCGCGGCCATCGCCTCGACGAGCGCTTCTCGATGTGCTCGACGTTCAAACTCGTGCTAGCGGCGATGGTCCTCGACCGCGCAGCGCTCGGTGGCCGGCCGCTCGAGACGCGGCTGCGCGTCGGACCCGCCGACCTGGTGGGGCATTCGCCGGTCACGCAAGCCGCCGTCGATGCGGCCGCCGCGCGCGGCGAATCGGCGGCGGAGTTGACGCTCGCCGAGCTGGCCGAGGCAGCGCAGACGACCAGCGACAACGGCGCCGCCAATCTGCTGCTGCGCGACGTTGGCGGACCTCCAGCGTTCATCGCCTTTTGCCGTGCGCATGGCGACGCGACCACGCGGCTCGACCGCTACGAGCCGGAGATGAACGACGTCCGCGCGGGCGACGTGCGCGACACGACGACCCCGCGCGCGATGGCGCAGTTGGTCGCGCGGCTGCTCGGCGGCGCGCTTGCGCCCGCGGCGCGGCAGACGCTGCGCGAGTGGATGATCGCGACGACGACCGGCGCCGACCGTGTGCGCCGGGGACTGCCGAGCGAGTGGGTCGCCGGTGACAAGACCGGCACGGGCGGCGGCGACGACGTGACCGTCAAGTGCAACGACGTGGTCTGGATCAAGCCGCCGGGTCGCGCGCCGTGGGTCGTCACCGTCTACTACGACACCGGCGTCATCGGCGACTGGCCGAGCGACGCCGACCAGGAAGTGCTGGCCGAGGTCGGCCGCCTCGCCGCGCGAACGCGCTGAGCGTCGCGTCGCGTCGCCGTCGGCGTGCTCGCCCGACTTCACGGTGGCTTCGGCGCCGTCGCTCCGTCCGTTGGTGGCGCAGGCGGCTGCATCGGACGCCCGAAGTCGAGCCGCTGATAGACGCGCGCCAGCACGATCAGCACGATCCCGAGTCCGAGGAACGAGGCGACGCGCCACAGGTCGCGCAGACCGGCGGCATCGACGAGGAAGACCTTCAGGACCGCGGCGAACATGACGATCGCCGAGGCGGCGCGCACGGCGCGGCTCCGCGTCCGGATGGCGGCGACGAGCAGCAGCACCGCGTAGACGATCCACACCGCCGAGTAGGCGTAGAGCTCGCGCCCGGCGGGGAAGTCACTGCCGAGCGGTGCGCCGACGAAGGCGTGACGCGTCGCGACGGTCGCCCACCACCACCCGACGAGCATCGCGACGCCGGCGGCCGCAGCCGCAGCGTCCGACTGGCCCGACTTTCGCCAACGATGCGCCAGGACCCACAGCAGCGCGGCCGGCAGCGCGTAGAGGAGCAGCAACGGATTGGCGAGCGGCGTCTCGCCGAGTCCGGCGTGCCGATCGAACGGACTCGCGCCCGCCTGATGAGCGAAGAGCAGCGCCCCGACGGCAAGAGCGGCGGTTCCCAGACCCGCGATCCGCGGCATCAGCGCCGGCGCGCGCCGCACGAATTCCGCGAACCCGATCGCCAGCACGAGCCACGCTGAGACGAGCAGGCCGGCCTCGATCGCGTCGAACGTCGACAGGTTCCTGTGGTCGCAGCCGTAGCGGCACGCGAGGCCGACCAACAGCACGGCGAGGCGCGAGGCGGCGAGGACGTAGCGCCGCTTCGGGTGGCGCGCCTCATCGACGCGGAGCAGGTAGGCCGCCGCGACGAAGGCCGCGATCGGGACGCCAACCGTCGCCGCGAGCCACGGCCAGTGCGGAGGATCGCCGCGAAGCAGCCGCGCCGCCGGGTTGTCCCACAGCAGCGTGCGCAGGAAACCGATCGCTGCCGCGACGGCCGCGACATCGCGCAGCTCCGCGAGATCGAGGCGACGGGCCGCGGCGACGAGGAGTGGCGCGAGCAGCGCGAAGGCGACGGCGACCGGCTCGTCGTCGAACGCCATCGCGACCGCTGCGCCGATCGCCGCGGCCGCGGCGACGACGTGCGGCACCGCGGCTTCCCGCGCGGTCGGTTCCGTGCGGCGGCGGAGCCGGGCGTGCGCGAACGCGGCGTGCATCCCGCCGAAGAGGAGCGCCACGGTCCACCACGGCATCCACGCCGGTGCCGGCGCTCGAGTCCACCACGCGATGCCGAGCAGCGCTGCCGGCGCGATCGCCGCGACCCACGCGAGCGAGGCCGGTCGGCGCGCGCCGAACGAAGCCAGCGAGCCGCCGACCCCGTAGAGCAGCGCTCCGCCGCTGGCGATCCAGCTGACGGCAGCGTTCCCGCTTCGCGCCAGCGCGAACATCGCCAACGAGATGGCGCCCGCCGTGGCGGTCATCCACGGGAGGGCCATCGCCTCGGTGCGAAGCCGGGCGAGCACCATCCCGCCGCCGCCGATCGCCGCAACCGACCACCACAGGTGCGGCGGATAGTGGGCGCGATCGAGCCCCGCGCTGATGAGGAGCGCGGCGAGGGCGGCGCCGAAGAAGGTCTCGGTCGGGATGGGTGCGAGCCGCTGCGATGGGTCGCGCTCGGCGGCCGCGAGCCCGCTCGCGCACGAGGTCGCCCCGACGACGAGGGCGAAGAGGGCGAAGGCGTCGGCCGCGAAGTCGCCGCGCAGCGGATGCAGCTCAAAGGCGGTCCACAGTGCAGTCGCCGCCAGGGAGATCATCCCGACGGCGTGCGGTCGTCGGCGCGTCGACGTGATGCAGAGCCCGCCGTGCAGCGCAGCGAAGTAGACGAATCGCAACTCGGCGGGCAGCGCGTCGGGTCCGAGCAGCGCGGGCATCGCATAGCCGCCGACCATTCCGAGGACCGCGACTGCGACCCCGTGCCGGAACGACAAGGCCACCGCGCCACCGGTCGTCACGGCGAGCAGCAGCAGCCCGACCAGCGGCGAGAGCAACTGGTAGTGGCTGACCGATGCGTACAGCGCGGCATAGAGGACCGCGACGCCGGCGCCCGACAGCGATTGCGCGATGTTCGCCGACGATTTGCGGAAGCGCTCCGCGAGGGCGATCAGCACCAGGCCGAACAGGGTCGCGAGCTGGCAGCGTCGCGCGGGGCCGAAGTGGAAGTGGTCGACCGCGTACTTGACGAAGAACGAACCGGCGAGCGCCAGCGCGATGCCGCCCACCCAGACGTAGCCGCGCGAGGCGATCGTGTACTCGAGGTCGCCGTCGGCGCGCTGCGGCCGGCGTCGCGGATTCGGCAGCGAGCGCGGCAGCGGCCGATCGGCGGCAGCGGCCGGTGCGATCGAAATGGGCGTCGCCGTCGGCGGCAGCGAGGGCGGTGGCGGTGAAGGTCGCAGCAGCGTCGGCTCTGGCAGCGCTGGCGTCGACGGCGATTGCGCGTCGCGGGCCGCCGCGGCCGCCTCGAGCTTCGCGAGGCGTGCGGTCACTGCCCGGAGCCGCTCACGCTCGACGCGCAGCTCCAACCGCGTCGCGCGTGCGAGGATCAACGCGGCGATCGGCGCGATCAGGACGAAGGCGGTGGCGCACCAGAGGAACAGCACGAGTCGCATCAACGGAGAGGGGGAAGCGCGGCGGGCACGCTACTGCGGGCGGGGCGCGCGCGGCAGTGTGCTCCTCTTGTGCGGTGTCAAATCGTCGGCCTGGAACGCCGCCGCCCGCCGGAGCTTCCTCGCGGCGGGCGGCGGCGCGTGCGATCCAGCGGGCGCGGCGCTCACGGCTTTCCGGCGCCGCGGTCCGCGAAGATCTTCTGGATCTGCACCGTCGACAGCGCCTGCTTGAAGAGCGTGATCTCGTCGAGCTCGCCCTTCAGCGCCTGCGCCTCGCCCGAGACCGGATGGCGCCCGATCAACAGCGGCCGGTTGTTGCTCAGGTTGCCGAGCACAGTGGCCGGGATCGCGACGGGCAGGCCCACCAGCGCGCCGTCGACGTGGAAGAGGAGCTTGTTGAAGTTCGGGCTCGAGGCGTCGCGATCGACGACGACGGCGATGTGGTGGAAGAGGCCGTCGGCGACGAAGCCGGCCGCGATGGGCGCCGTGCCGATGTTCCACCAGGTCCCGTTCGCGGCGATCTGGAACGAGAGGTAGCCGTTGAAGAGGTAGAGCGCGTAACCGGCCAGAGCGTTCGGGCCCGACATGAGGCGCTTGTCGACGAGGTCACGGACCGCGCGCGTGTCGCAGGTGCGCACCCAGCATTCGAGCGTGAAGCTGCCGATGCCGACGTTCAGCGAAGGCGAGCTCGGTACCTTGACGCCGTCCCCGAAGTCGTTGAACACGAGACCGTTCTTGACCATCCCCTCCTCGCGAGCGGCCGGGATCCACGGCGCGAACGTGCCGGTGTTGCTGTTGCCCGACGAGTCGAGCACGGTCGCGCCGAGCTCGTCGAAGCGCCACCACGCGGAGGGCTTCGGCGACGGCTGGCGAGCGACCTGCTGCACGAGGAAGGAGACGACGCGGCTCCCCTTCGGGTCGGCGACGAAGACGCGCTCGCTGCAACGCGGATTGGTGACGGTCGGGAGCTTGTCGAAGAAGCGGGCGAACTCGACGCGGACCGGAGCGCCGAGCAGGCCGGGGCCGCTCGGATCGGTCTGGCCGTCGACCGTGTTGCCGAAACCGTTGCCGGCGTAGCACGAGGGGAAGAAGAAGCGGTCGCCGAACGAGCTGGTCGCCGGGCCCGGCGGATCGAGCGCCCACAACCGCTCGCTCGCGTCATGCGCGTCGATGCTGAGCGAGCCGATCAGCGGCACACCGAGCGAGCGGTTGAAGAAGTCGGTGCCGTTGCGATTCGAAGCCATCAGCGTCCCCGACTGGTCGGCGACGAGGACGAGGTCGCTCTCGGTGACGGTGACGTCGGCCGGGATCGGGTTGTAGGGCATGAAGGTCGCGTTCGCGGCGATGAACTGGAAGCTGAGCCAGGTCGAAAACTGGTTGACGGCGTAGCGAAACGTGCGGCCGAGTCCGGCGTCGGCGACGTAGACATCGCCGTGCTTGTCGACGGCCAGCGCCACGATGTCCTGCCAGCCGATGAGGTCCTGGCTCCAGATGCCGGGCGTGCCGAAGCTGTCGAAGGTGCGCAGCGTCCAGAGCGACGTGTTGAGGTCCTGAGTCGCCAGGTAGACGTAGCCGAAGGTCGGCGAGGCGGTGTTGTCGTCGAGCGCGACGGCCGTGACGCGCGTCGAGCCGCTTGGATCGCTGAACCAGACGGCGGGCACCTGGCTCACCAGATCCCCCGTCGAGTCGAGCGTGAAGCGCTGCAACTCGTTCGTCGCGCCGTCGACGACGAAGAGGTAGTGGTTCAGCCAGTTGACGTTGACGCCGATCGGCGCGCTGACGGCGACGTCGATCGGCTGGAAGGTGAGGCTGTTGCCGAGGACGTCGTACTGGTACGGGTAGTTCTCGACCGCGGCCGCCGCTCCGGCGGCGAGGGCCGCGGTCGCCACGAATCCGGCGAGCATGTGCTTCACGATCATGTCGGGTCCTCCGATTCCTTGGGGGCGAGCGCGGATGGCGCTGGCCGACCCTTGGAATGGCGAAACCCGCTGCGAAGTGCCGCGCCCTGCCGCTGACGGGCGACCGCGCGGTGGCCTCAGCTCGCCTCAGCTTGGCTCGTCGTCGGTTTCGGGAGCGGCCTTCGTCGCCGCGTTCGTGGTCGCCGCGCCACCACCGAGCGAGGCCAGCAGCGCCTGCACCTGCGGGTGCTCGCGATTGAGCGCCACTGCGGTGACCGGGTACTGCGGCATGCGCGGGTTCTCGACCTTGCCGGTGACCAGCAGGCCGGCGTCGATGGCGCGGTTGATCTGGATCTGCGCCTCGTTCTGGAGGAAGCCCCACGCGACCTGGCGCGGCAGCAGCTGATCGCGGAGGTACTTGAGCGCGAGGAACTTGAAGGCGGGATCGGCCTCGGCGTGGGCGACGACGCCCATCACGTCGAGGAGCGCCTGCTCGGGATCGGGCGGCGCGACTTCGGGGGCGCGGTGGTCATGGCGCTCGACCTGCGGCGCGCGCTCGAGTCGCGGGCGATCGTCCTGCTTGGGGCGCGCGCTGCCGTCGTCGCGCGACGATTCGAAGGTGAGGTGCACCTCGCCGTTGCGCGGATCCCACGAGGGATCGCGCTGCCACTCGTCCTGGCGCGCGTGGTCGGTGTAGGGGCGCAGCTCCACATTGGCTGCGAAGCCGCGCGGCGGCGCGATCAGGGTCAGCGCTTCGAGCACCGGCGGCAACGCGCCCTCGGCGTAGAGCTCGCGAACTTTCATCAGGGCCAGGGCGATCGCGCGCTCGAACCCCAGCAACGTGTCTTGGTGCACCATCAGCTCCGATATCGCGGGAAGAAGCAGGAGAACACGAACAACATGAGCGACCGGGAGGCGGTCGCGCGCGTCGCGTCGAACGCGAAGGCCGCTGCGTCTTAGTAAGCGCGCGGACGGAAAGGAAGGTGCGCACCGCCAGATGAAGAAGAAAGGAACGTCCGCGCCGCCGCAGGGTGTCGGCGACGCGGACGTGGGGGGCGAACGGCGTCAGGCGGGCCCGTTCCCCGTGCGTGATGGCAGCTGACGGTCGCCGCCGGGCAGTGGCAGCGACCGTCCTGATCCCGTGAGTGTCGGCTGGGGCGTGCGCAGTTTGCGGTGACGGCGCACCCGGCTCACAGCTCGAGCTTCACTCCCTTGCGCAGCACGGTGACATGGGTCTCTTTCGCCGTGTTCTTCGCCGACTCCTTGCCCAGCGCGGCCTGCACGTCGGCAATGCCGCGGATGGTGCGCCCATTCACCTCGACCAGCAGATCGTTGCGCCGGATCCCGAGCGTCTCGGCGGTGCTGCCAGCGACCACGTCGACCACGTGGAGGCCGACCCCGTCTTCGAGTTCAAGGTAGTCGACGACCGCCTCGGGAACTGGCTCGACCTGAACGCCGAGCCGCGGGCGAGTCGCATCCTGCGGCTCGCGATCGGTGGTGCCACGCGGCGTCTCGATCTGCAACGGCCGGCGCGCTGCGCCGCGCCACTGCGGGACGCCGCGCATGGGCGGCGCGTCCTGAAGCGAGAACTCTCCGAAGTTCTCGAACAGCTCGGGGTGCTCGGCGCGCAGCGCATCAACGGAGTCCGCTTCGTAGTGCTCGCGCTTGCCGTCACGCTCCACGTCGGCGACCACACGGCCATCGGCATCGATGCGCATCGACATCGACTGTCGCGCGGAGTGCTGCTCGCTCGAAGGACGCACGCCGTTGCGGACGTCGTTCAGGCGGCGCAGCATCTCCTGGTGCATCTGTTCGATCTGCCGTTCGAGCTCGGTCGGGTCGAACGGAGCGGGCCAGGCGCGGTGGCTGCGGCGGACCACGCCGCGCTGCGGCTTCGACTCCTGCGCCGGGTCGGCGCGGTCGTCGTTCTCTTCCGCGTCGCGCAGCCACCCGCGGCCGCCGCCGACCGATTCCATGGCGCGGTCGCGCGTGCCGCTGCGACCGTCAAGTCGATCGAGCAGCAGCGCGGCACTGAAGCGCGTCTCGGCATCGCTGCTCTTCTTGGCCTGCTCCAGCGCTGGACGCGCCGCTTCGCCCATCTTCTCGAGCGCGTCGAACGCCGCCTGGCGAGTGTCCGCGTCGTCGCTTCCAAGCGCGCGGACCTGCGCGGCCACGTCGCCGCCCTTTGCGGCGGTGGCCGCGTCGTCGATCCACGGCGATGCGATCGGCAGCGCCGTCAGTCCCATCAACACCAAGGCGTTCGTCAACTTCACGTTCATGGCGTCTCGCTCCCGCCGGCGGGGGAGTGGAGACCCGCACGGCAGGGAAACTACGGCGACGCGGACGCGCTGTTGGAGTGGCCGAAGTAGCCGTTGCTCGCCCCCGGTCGCGGCAGGTGGTCGGCCTGGGGGAGCTCCCGCGGCCATTCGAGGCGGTAGCCGACCCGGTAGACGGTCAGCAGGAAACGCGGCGCCGCGGGGTCCTCCTCCAGCTTGCGCCGCAGCCGCGTGATGTGGGTGTCGAGCGTCCGCGAACTGCGTGCGGAGAGGTTCCACAGCACGCGCAGCATCTCGTCGCGGGACACCGTCGAAGGTGCATGCGACGCGAGCAGGCGCAGGATCGCCACCTCCGTTCGCGTGAGTCGTCCAGCAGGCGCAGCCCGCGCGTCAGGGAGGTTCAGCGGCCACGGGTCGATGCGGCGCGCCGCGAGATCGACGCGGCGCCCATCGAGCAGCAGGAACTCTGGAACATTGGGAGTCGTCACGAGAGTGTCCTCTCGGTAGAGCCCCCGTCTCTTTGCGGTTGTCACGAAGTAGTGAGTGTCGACAGCCGCGGTGACAGCTTCGAGCGCCGAACAGAACGTCCGCTGCGCTCGACCGGCGGCCTCGCTCGATCTCGGTGCGACGCGCCCGTTCTGTCAGGCGCTCTTATTTCGCCGGCGGGTCCGGCGGTGGCGACGGCGGCAAACGCGCTGCAACTTTCTGGGTCGCCGGCAACACCAACGTGAATCCGGTCCGCACCGAGATCTCCGACCGGATCGCCTGCACCTCGGACTCGAGCAGCGCCGGCGCGATCTCGAGCTGCCGCATCAGCAGGTGAGCGAGCTCGACGGCCACCTCTGCCTCCTCGTAGGCGATCGAGTCGGCGCCGACGCGTTCGAGCGCGTCCCGTTCGTCGAGGTAGCGCGCGCGCGTCAGGATGTTGAGCCGCGGCTTGAGCGAACGCGCCGTGGCGACGATGGCGGTGCGACTGTGATGATCGGGCAGCGTCACCACCAGCCACTTGGCGACGTCGATCTTCGCCGCCCGCAACACATCGCGCTGGCTGGCATCGCCGAACACGGCATCGCGATCGAGCTTCTTCAGGCGCTCGATGGTCGTGCTGTTGAAGTCGATCACGACGACGCGCACGCGCAACCGCAGCAGGATGCGACAAAGCGTGCGGCCGACCGGGCCATAGCCGACGACGATGGCGAGCGGCGCCGGTGCCTCGTTGGGCGGCGGTGGGCTTGCGGCCGCCTGGCGCGCGCGCCGGACCTCGCGCCGCTTCAGGTCGGCGCCGCCGCGCCAACGACCCCACCAATGGCCGAAACGGATCGACCACGCGACCTGCAGCGGTGCCGGCAACATCGACAGCACCGCGAGCGGCACCAGCAACGCTTGCGTGGACGGCGAGAAGAGCGCGACTCCGCCCGCCGAGGAGGCGAGCACGAACGCGAACTCGCTGATCGGCGCCAGCGCGAGCCCGGTGCCCGCCGCGCTGCTCCATGGCCGGCCGAGCATGCGCAGCGTCAGTGCCGCCGCCGCCGTCTTCACGACGACGATCACGACGATCGCGGTCAGCAACAGCGGCAGCTGGCGCAGCGTCGCGGGCAGGTCGACCAGCATCCCGATCGATACGAAGAAGAGGCCGAGCGTGAGGCGCTTGACGGTGGCGAGATCGGCGCGGATCTGCGGCTCGAATGGCGTGTCGGCGAAGACCATCCCGGCGAGGAAAGCGCCGAGCGCGAGGCTCGCGCCGAGTTGATTGGCGATCGCCGCCACCACCAGGCACGCGGCGAGACTCGCCAACGCGAACGCTTCGGAGTGCTTGGCGATCGCGATGCGCTGGAACAGCCGCGGCAAGGTGAAGCGCGCGCCCAGGAAGACGAGCGGCAGCGCCAGCAGCAGCAACGCTCGCCACGAGCTGCCCGCGCCGCCGATGGGCGCGCCGCCGTGGCCGCCGCCGGCGCCATAGAACATCGCGGAGATCGCCAGCACGGCCATCGCCGCGAGGTCCTGCCCGATCGACAACGCGACGCATTCGCTGGCCACGTGGGAGTCGGCCTCGCGCCGCTCCTCGAAGACCTGCATCGCGATGGTGGTCGACGAGACGGCCAGGCAGAAGCCGAGCGCGAGCCCCTCGACCCAGCCGATGCCGAGCAGCCGCGCCAGCGCGGCCAGCGGCAGCGTGGTCGCCGTCAACTGCGCGGCGGCGCCGAGCGTGGCCAGGCGCGCCATGCGCTTCAGGCGGCGGACGTCGAATTCGAGGCCGATGAAGAAGAGCAGCAGCACGACGCCGACCTCGGCCATCTGCGCGACGACGGCGCCCGACGGCACGAGGTCGAGCGCGAACGGCCCCGCCGCCACGCCGATCAGCAGGTAGGCCACGATCGAACTCTGCCCGAGCCGATGCAGCAGGAAGACGAGGATGGCGGCGGCGGCCAGCACCAGCGCGGCGTTGTCGAAAGAGCTCATGGCGTCGATGATCGGCCGAAGAGGGAGCCGCTGCTCGACCCTGCATGAATCGTGGTGAGCATCGGCGGGCGGCAGCGACACGCGGAGCGGGAAGGTAGCGATGACGACGATGATGCGCGCGATTGGAATCGGCCTGTTCGCGGTGCTTCTGAGCGGCGGCGAGGAGCGTGTCGTGACGCGCTCGAAAGGCGTCGAGACGACCTACGTGACCACGTCACGCCGCGGCTTCACCGTCCACGTGGACGAACGGCTGCTCGCGGCGCAGAAGCCGCTGGGCGACGAAGCGCTGGCCGAGCTCGACTGCCAGCTCGCGCAGATCGAGCGCAAGGTGCGCCCGGAGCCGCTGGCGCAGCTGCGCACCATCGCGATCTGGCTCGGCGTCGACGATCCGGTGGCGCCGTGCGCCTGCTACCACCCCTCCCCCGAGTGGCTGCGCGAGAACGGCTTTGACCCGCAGAAGGCGAAGGCGGTCGAGATCGCGAGCGCGGCGAGCTTCGTGAGCTGGACGCGCGAGCAGCCGTGGATGGTGCTGCACGAGCTGGCGCACGGCTTCGACGATCGGCAGCTCGCGGCGGGCGATGGACCGGGTTCGAAAGGGGCGCGGCTCGAGGAGCTCTTCGCGGCGGCGAAGGCGTCGGGGCGCTACGACGAGGTGCTGCACTGGAATGGCGAGCCGACTCGCCATTACGCGATGAACACATCGGACGAATACTTCGCCGAGGCGAGCGAGGCGTGGTTCGGCTGCAACGATTTCTTCCCGTTCGTGCAAGCCGAGCTGCTGCGCCACGACCCGGAACTTGCCGCGTTCCTGCGCGACGTCTGGGGCGAGCCGGTCACGTCGCGCGGTTGAGCGGCGCATCGCTGTAGGCTTCGCGCCATGGCTCCCACGCGACTCCTCTTCGTTTGCGTCGAGAACAGCAACCGCAGCCAGATGGCCGAGGCGTTCGCGCGGCTCCACTCGCGCGAGATGGGCCTCGAGGTGGAGGCGGTGTCGGCGGGCTCGCGACCGTCCGGCATCGTGAACCCGAAGGCGATCGCCTCGATGGCGGACCTCGGCTACGACCTCGCCGCGCACCGTTCGAAGTCGCTGAAGGAGGTCGAGGCGCTCGACTACGACGTCGCGGTGACGATGGGGTGCGGCGATGCTTGCCCCCTGGTGAAGGCGAGCCGCCGCCTCGACTGGCAGATCCCCGACCCCAAGCACCTCGAGCCCGCCGACTTCCGCAAGGTGCGCGACCTCGTCAGCACCAAGGTCCGCGCGCTGCTGGAGGAGCTCGCGCCGCGACGGTGAGGAGCGAAGCTCAATTGCGCTGACCGTCTCGGTCGATCGAGGCGGCATGTGGAACCGAAACGTCTCGACGCGCGCGGGGCTCTTGATCGTGGCGCTCGTCGCGCTGCCGCTGCTGGGAGCGCTGGTGATCCCGCACTTCCCGCCGTCCCACCCGCCCGAGGCTGCGGTGATCGCGACGATGCAGGTGCTGGCCACCGCGCGAGCGTTGGATGCGTGCGCCGGATCGACGGCGCTCCGAGAAGCGTGCCCGCCGCCGGCGATCGTGGCGCCGGACGGCTCGCGCTACGCCTACCGCGTGCAGCGGACGGTGACGGGGCTGCGCCTTCATGCATGGCCGCTGACTTTCGACCACCGCGCGCCGCACCTCTTCTTCATGGACGAGGATGGTTCGATCTGGACCTCGCGCGATCCCGCCGGCCATTGGGTCGGGATCCACCGCCCGCCGCCGCTCGACGCGGGCCAGCCCGATTCGAACGCCGATTCGCACGCCGCGGCGCGCAGTCGCGCGGACCGCTCCGGCCGAATCTGGTTCAGGACGTAAACGAGACCGCGGCACTCTCGCGACACGATCGCCATTCCTCAGGGCACGGACGTCGTATGGCGTCCCAACCTCGAAGGAAGGAGATCGCCATGTCGATCCAGCTCGCGTTGCGGCCGCTCGCCGCGTTCCTCGCTCTCTCCGCCGGACCCGCGCTCGCGGTTTCGGTCGAGCAGATCCCGTTCAAGTACCAGATCACCAAGGGTTCGAGCTTCTCGCCGATCGACGTCGCGGTCTACTCGCCGATCGGTACGTTCGCGTCGTACGCGAACCACTCGCTCTTCGTCGTCGATGCCGGCGCCAACGAGCTCCTGCATTATCCGCTGAAGAGCGACGGAACGTTGGCCAGCACCACGCCGGCGGTCTGGTTCAGCGACTCGAGCTACACGATGCGCATCCGGGCGGTGGCGTGCGACGACAACGAGCGCTCGCCGAATTTCGGGCAGGTCTACTTCGCTGTCAACGACGTCAGCAGCGGGGTCGCGCTGCTCTTCACGAAGGACATCCTCGGCAACGACAGGCTCTGCAGTTCCAGCACGCCGAACTGGAACGACATCGTCGCGCTGGCCGTCGACAGGCACGGCGATGTCTACGTCGCCGACCGCAACCTGAAGCTGACCGATCGCATCGACGCCAGCTGGTTCACCCCGTTCGTCGGTCCGCCGTACTGCAACCTGCCCGTCCCGATCACGAGCTACGTGCCGTTCATCTCGCGGCCGGCCGACGTGACGGTGACCGAGAGCGACCTCGTCCTCGTCGCCGATGATTGCGGCTGCCTGATGGCCTCGAATCGCAGCGGCAGCGACTTCTTCGTGCGCAGCAGCGGCGTGCCGGCGCTCCAGCGCATGAGCATCGATGCCCATGACGAGAGCGAGCGCCTGTGGGTGATCGATCCGCCGGGCGCCGCCACCAGCACGAAGGCCGAGCGGCTCTTCTTCAAGGACTGCTATGCGAACAACGGCACCGTTCGCCCGCTCGATGGCGAGACGGTCAGCACCGGACCCGGCCTGATGACCGGTCCTTCGCGCGTCGAGTACGGTCGCTTCTTCGACAGCGTCAAGCTCGGCAGTTCGATCTACCCGCGCTGCAGCGAACGGGTCTTCGTCGCCGATCCTGCGGCGAATCGCGTCACCTGCCACGCGACCAGCCAGACCACGGTCACCAGCCCGACCAATGCCGCGGCCCATTGGCGCTTCGACGACACCAGCGGCCTGATCCTCGATTCGTCGGGCAATGGCAACGACGGTTACTTCGCCTGGTCGGTCGCCCCGGTGCACGAGGAGGGCATGGCGAAGACCGGCCTCGGCTTCGCGGACAGCAACGATGGCGTGAAGGTCCCGACCGCGGCGACGCTGAACGTCGGCACCGGCAGCTTCACGTGGGACTGCTGGGTGCGCACCTGCGACACGCGCGCCGTGCGCAACATCGTCGACAAGCGGCAGATGAGCGGCGCCTCCGCGGTGAAGGGGTACGCGATGTACCTCTACAACGGCTACCTCTCCTTCCAGATCGCCGCCAACTCGACCTGGTGGAACATCGGAACGGCCAGCAACCCGGCCGGCTTCGTCGCCGACGGCCTCTACCATCACGTCGCCGTGATCGTCGATCGCGACTTCGCCAGCGCGACGCAAGACACCATCGCCTTCTACGTCGACGGCCAGATCGTCGGCACGCCCATCGCGATCCCGACCAGCGTGCTCGGCAACCTGAGCAACGGCCACCCGCTGCTGATCGCGCGCCATCCCTACTCGGGCGAGACGCAGTCGCTGGCGGGCGAGATCGATGAACTGGCGCTCTACAAGCGGACGCTGACGCCCGCGATGATCTCCGCGATCTACAACGCGCGCGGAGCCGGCAAGCGTTGATCGCTCCAGGACGAATCCGTCGCGGCGCAGGGGTGGAGCTTCGGCTCAGCTCCTGCGCCGCCGCATCACCAGCCGGAAGCCGAGCCCGCTCTCGCCGAAATTGACGGCGCCGAAGTTCGAGCGCGACGCGCAGTGGAAGACGTTGTCCTCGTTCAGTCCCCACGATGCACCGCGCAGTCGGAACGAGCCGTCCGCCTCGCGCGCGAGCTCACGGTTGCTGCCGGCGAGATCGAGCACGCCGAACACCGAGCAGTCGACCGGGAAGAGGCCGCCCGGCTCTTCGACGGGCGCGCCAACGTCGTTCAGCGGCGCGGCCAGCGCGTTCTTCGCGAAGGTCCAGTCGAAGCCGTCGCCCCATGGGAAGCGGCGGCCATCGGCGCCGCGCGCGGCGCGCTCCCACTCCTCCGCGCTCGGCAGGTCGCACTCGAAATCGGGGTCGCCGATCTGCGCCGTGCGCCACTCCGCGTAGGCGGCGATCTGCTCCAGAGTCAGCCCGTAGATCGGCTCGGCGAACGTGTACTCCTCGCCGAACGGAGCGAGCGCGCCCGCGTCGAAGGTCGCGCGCCCGTCTTGCCATTTCCAGCGCGGCTTGCCATCACGCGTGCTCGGCACCAGCCGTTGCGCCGCCCGCGGATCCTCGAGGTAGCGCGCGGTCGCGAAGTCGACGTAGTCGCGCTTGGTCGCCTCGACGCGCTCGATGAAGAAGGTCGGCAAGTCGACCTCGCGACCGAAGGTGGCGCCCGCCGCCTCGCGGTCGCCGCCGATCCAGCTCGGGCCGCCGTGGACCACGACCCAGCCATCGGGCACCTGCGAGCGTTCCGGGAGCTCGACGGTGAACTCGAGCGCGCGCCCTTCGCTGATCCAGACCGGCAGGCGCACGGGAGCATGGTCGTCGCATTCCGCGAGCAGCAGGTAGCTGCCGACCGGCAGCCGCAGAAGGAGCGCACCGTCGTGGTGCAGTTCGCTCACGGCATCGCGGCGCAGTTCGAACGGGTCGCGCACCAACGGCTTCGCCGTCAGCGACGTCAGCTGGCGCGCCGGGATCTCGACGTCCTCCGCCGCGCCGTCTCGCACGCGACGCACGCGATGGCGATGGGTGCTGCCGACGGAGCCGATCTCCACTTCGATGCCGGCGAGGTTCTGCGGACTGAAACCGCAGAAGCGGGTGATGACGTCGCCGGGCCGCAGCAGGTCGGTGGCGCCGCTCACCGCGGTCAGCTCGGCGCCGCACCACGGCCCGTCGACTTCGACGCCCTCGAGCGGCTCGGCTGCCGTTTCCCCGTCGGCCCCGCATGGCACCGGCAGCAGCAGCGCGCCGGAGTGCACGTAGCGGAAGAGCCGGAGCGATGCGTCGGGCGGAGCGAGCGTGAGACGCAGCGTGCCGTGCAGCGCTCCATGGAAGCGCTCGATCAGGCCGCGGAAGCGGTCCATCCGCTCCTGCTCGCGATTCTGCTCGGCGCCGCAGTAGCCCAAGGAGAGGAGCGCCGAGTACTCCTCGCGGGCGGCGGTCTCGCCAGGAAGGAGCTGCATCGCGCGCAGCAGTTCGAACGTCGCCCGGTCGAGCAGCGAGTCGCGCTCGGATGCGAGCGTGTCGCGGGCGGCGTCGAGTTCGAGCAGCCGGCTCTTCTCGCTCGGCGCGCGCCACGGTTCGAGCGCGAGTTCGAGCGTCGCGCGTTGCGCCGCGAGCTGGCTCATCTCGGCCTCGACGGCGGCGATTCGCTCGCGCGCGGCACGCGACCGCTGCAGCGTGGCCGCGACCTCGGCGCGCGCCTGACGCCGCCGCTCGCTCGCGTCGCGCGCTCGCTGCAACGGCAACGCCACCATGGCCGTGATCGCGACCAGCAGCGCCAACGCCAGCGCCGCGGCGACGACCGGGTTGCGTTGCATGCGACGCAGCAGCCGGCCTCCCGGACCGACCGGCCGTGCCTTCACCGGCTGGAAGTCGACGAAGCGCTGCAAGTCATCGGCGAAAGCGGTCGCATCGGCGTAGCGCCGTTCGGGTCGCTTCTCCAGCGACTTGAGGATCACGTTCTCGAGGTCGCGCGGAACGCGCGTGTCGGCGCGGCGCGGCGGCCGCGGCTCGGTCAGCAGGATCGCGCGGAAGATCGCCTCGCGCTCATTGCCGCGAAAGAGCGGTTCCAGCGTCACGATCTCGTAGAGCGTGGCGCCCAGCGAGTAGACGTCGCTGCGCGCGTCGACCAGCAACTTCTCGCCGACCACCTGCTCGGGGCTCATGTAGCGCGGCGTGCCGACCGGCGATTCGCTCTGCAGCGTGCCGGTGCCATCGCTGCGGCGAGCGAGCCCGAAGTCGAGCAGCAGCAGCCGCTCGGCGCCGCCCTCGATCCGTTCGAGGAAGAGGTTGCTCGGCTTCAAGTCGCGGTGCAGCACGCCGGCGGCGTGGGCGACGGCCAGCGCGCGCGCCACCTCGGCGAAGCGGGCGATCCATGCCGCGAGTTCGCGGCCGTTCGCGAGCGGCGCGCGCGTCGGATTGCGGCGCCACCCTTCGACGACGCGATCGAGCGACGCACCTTCGAGGAGTGGCATCGCGTACCACGGGACGCCCTCCTGCTCGCCGGCCTGCAGCACCTCGACGATGTTCGGGTGGCTCAGCTTCGCGGTGAGCTCGACCTCGCGGAGGAAGCGCGCGTGCGCCTGGTGGCCCGCGGCGCCGAGCGGCAGGATCTTGAGCGCGACGCGGCGCCGCGGGCTCTTCTGTTCCGCCGCGTAGACGATGCCCATGCCGCCGCGGCCCAGCAGCGCCAGCAGCCGGAAGTCGCCGAAATCGCGTGGCAGGTCGAGGTCGGGAGCGACCGCGGTGGCGCCGCGCGAATCGGCGGAGTCGAGGTCGACCAGGCAGCGCCGCAGCGTGGCAGCGATGGCGGGGTGGCGGGCGACGTAGTCGTCGAGCGACGGCGCACCGCCGCTGCGCTTCAGCTCGAGCCAGGTGGCGACCGCGTCCCCGATTGCGCTCTCATCCATCGCATCAGGCCGTTCCGGCGTCGAGCGCCTCGCGCAGCGACAGCAGCGCACGCGCGAGGAGCTTCTTCACCGCATTGTCCGTGCGGCCCATCGCCGCTGCGGCCTCGGAGATCGACCGCTCCTCGAGGCGGACGAGCCGCAGCACCTGCGCGTGGTCGGCAGGCAACGTCGCGATGGCGCGCTCGAGCAGCAGTCGCCGCTCGCCGCGCATCGCGGCCGCCGACGGTGAGCTCTGCGGCGAAGCGACCCGGACGCCGCGCCCTTTGGAACCCGAGTGCTCCTTCAGGTGCGTCTCGCGCCGCGCGTCGCGCTTCTGCCGGCCGAGGCAGCTCTGGATCGTCATCAGCAGCCGATTGCGCAGCAGCGCCGAGAGCCAGCGCCGGAACGACCCCTCACCGCGTTCCTGGAACGAGTCGAGATGGGTGACCGCGTCGACCAACGCCTCCTGCACGACGTCGGAGTCGTCGATCCGGGCGCGCAGCGCCGTCGGCACCTTGGCGCGAGCGCTGCGCCGGAGCCGTTCGCCGTGCAGCGCGAAGAGCTGCTCGAAGGCGGCAGCGTCGCCCGCGCGGGCACGCTTGAGCAGCGTCTCGGTCGCGTCGCCCCTCGGCGGATCGGGACGGCGCTCGACCTCGTTCATCGCAGGACCTCCGTGCCAGGCCGTCGGTACGGCGCGCGCTTCGGCGCTCGGCGTTCCTTTGACGCACGGTAACCGCGACGAGATCCACTTCGCCCGCCCCCTACCCATGCCCGTTCGCGTTCTGTACGGTCTGGCGCCATGTCGCTCTCCGCTTTCCACCCGACCGTCCAGCGCTGGTTCGCCGAGCAGTTCGGCGCGCCGACGCCGCCGCAGGAGCAGGGGTGGCCGGCGATCGCGGCGGGGCGGCACGTGCTGATCGCGGCGCCGACCGGGTCGGGCAAGACGCTGACCGCGTTCTTGTGGGCGCTCGATCTGCTGCTGCGACAGGGAAGCGAGTTGCGCGACGAGACGCAGGTGCTCTACCTCTCGCCGTTGCGCGCGCTCAGCAACGACGTGCAGAAGAACCTCGCCGGGCCGCTCGCGCAGTTGCGGGAGATGGACCCGTCGCTGCCTGAAGTGCGCGTGCTGGTGCGCACGGGCGACACGCCGCAGTCGCAGCGCCAGGCGATGACGCGTCGGCCGCCGCATGTGCTGGTGACCACGCCGGAGTCGCTCTACCTGCTGCTGACCTCCGGTGGCGGGCGCAAGATCCTGAGCACGGTGAAGACGGTCATCGTCGATGAAGTCCACGCGCTGGCCGGCGACAAGCGCGGCAGCCACCTCGCGCTGTCGCTCGAGCGTCTCGTCGCGCTGGCCGGCGACTTCCAGCGCATCGGGCTCTCGGCGACGCAGAAGCCGATCGAACGCACGGCCGCGTTCGTCTGCGGCGCCGGGCGCACGCCGTTCATCGTCGACGTCGGCCATTTCCGGACCATGGACGTCGCCATCGACGTGCCCGGCTCGCCGCTGCAGACCATCTGCTCGCACGAGCAGTGGGGCGAGATCTACGAGCGCATCGCCACGCTGGTCCGCGCGCACAAGACGACGCTGGTCTTCGTCAACACCCGGAAGCTGGCCGAACGGGTGTCCGCGCAACTGACCAAGCTGCTGGGCGAGGAGCAGGTGGGCTGCCACCATTCGAGCCTGAGCAAGGAGCGTCGCCTCGACGCCGAACAGCGGCTGAAGGCCGGGAAGCTGCAGGCGCTGGTGGCCACCGCGTCGCTCGAACTCGGCATCGACATCGGCGACGTCGACCTCGTGGTGCAGGTCGGCAGCACACGCAGCATCGCCACCTTCCTGCAGCGGGTCGGCCGCGCCGGCCACATGATCCGCAAGGTCCCCAAGGGCCGCCTCTTCCCCGTCACTCTCGACGAGCTGACCGAGAGCGCCGCGCTGCTCCACGCGGTCCGTTCGCGCGAGCTCGACCCGACGCCCGAGCGGATCGCTCCGCTCGACATCCTGGCGCAGCAGATGGTCGCCGCGTGCGTTGGCGAGGCGTGGTCGCTCGAGGGGCTGTTTACGGCGTGTCGTCGCGCATGGCCGTACCGCGACCTGACTCGCGCCCGCTTCGATGCGGTGCTGGCGCTGCACTCGCAAGGGCGCCACGCATTGCTGCATGTGGATGGCGTGCAGGGGCGCGTGATGGCGACCCGGCGCGCGCGCCTCGTCGCGCTGCAGTCGGGCGGTGCCATCCCCGACGTCGCCGATTGGCAGGTGCTGCTCGAGCCGGAAGGGACCTTCGTCGGCAGCGTGCACGAGGACTTCGCCATCGAGAGCAGCGGCGGCGACATCTTCCAGCTCGGCAACACGTCGTGGCAGATCGTGCGGCAGGAGAAGGGGACGTTGCGGGTGGTCGATGCGAAGGGCGCGCCGCCGACGTTGCCCTTCTGGGTCGCCGAGGCGCCGGGCCGCACGCGCGAGCTGTCGGCCGCCGTCGGTCGCGTGCGCGATGCCGTCGACGCGCGTCTCGATCCGGTGCGCACGCCAGCGCTCGGCCGTGCGAAGGGAGTTCGTGTCGCGGCGGCGCAGCAGTGGCTGGTGGAGGAGTGCGGTGTCCCGCCGGCGGCGGCGGAGCAGATCGTCGAGCAGATCGAGGAAGGGCGGCGCGTGCTCGGCTGCGTGCCGACCCCGCAGAGGCTCGTGCTGGAACGCTTCTTCGACGAGAGCGGCGGCATGCAGATGGTGCTGCATGCGCCGTTCGGCTCGCGCATCAATCGCGCGTTCGGGCTGGCGCTGCGCAAGTGCTTCTGCCGCGGCTTCGGCTTCGAGCTGCAGGCCGCGGCCAACGAAGACGCGTTGGTCATCAGCCTCGGCACGATGCACAGCTTCCCGCTGGCCGAGGTCTTCGACTACCTGAGTTCGACGACGGTGGTCGAGCTGCTGGCGCAGGCGATCCTCGATCAGCCGATGTTCGCCACGCGCTGGCGCTGGAACGTGACGCGCAGCCTGGTGCTGGAGCGGATGCGCAATGGCCGCAAGGTGCCCGCGCCGCTGCAGCGGATGCGTGCCGAGGACCTGCTCGCGGCGGCGTTCCCGCAAGCGATCGCGTGCGGCGAAACGTTGCCCGCGGGCGATCGCGAGATCCCGTGGGACCATCCGCTGGTGCGCCAGACGATGGAGGATTGCCTGCAGGAGGCGCTCGATTCGGCCGGGCTCGTCGACGTGCTGACGCAGCTGAAGAGCGGCGCCATCGAGCGCGTCGCCGTCGATACCGTCGAGCCGTCGGCCTTCGCGCGCAGCGTGCTGGCGGCGCGGCCCTACGCCTTCCTCGACGATGCGCCATTGGAGGAGCGACGCACCCAGGCGGTGCTCACTCGTCGTTCGCTGCCGAGCGCGCAGGCGCAAGCGATCGGGGCGCTGGCACCCGATGCCGTGGCGCGCGTGCGCGAGGAGGCGTGGCCGTCGCCCAGCGGCGCCGAAGAGGTGCATGAGGCGCTGCTCTGGATGGGCTGGGTCACGGCCGAGGAAGCGGCGCCCTGGCAGGCGTGGCTGGACGAGCTCCAAGCCGCCGGTCGCGTGCGGTGCGAGGCGGGCCGCTGGCGTGCGGTCGATGGCATGAGCGATCCGCTGTTGCTGATGCGCGGTCGTCTCGAAGCGCTCGGCCCCTTCGTCTGTCGCGGCGGCGAAGAGCTGCCGCTGCTCTACGCGCTCGAACAGCAAGGCGTGGTGATGCGCACGCAGGTCGACGGCCACGAAGCGTGGTGCGAGCGACGGTTGCTGGCGCGCATCCATCGCTACACGCTGGAGCGGTTGCGCGAAGAGATCGAAGCGGTGAGCGCCGCCGACTACTTGCGCTTCCTCGCCGCGTGGCAGCACGTCGAGCCCGACACGCGAGTCGAGGGGCTCGCGGGACTGCGCACGCTGATCGACCAGCTCTGCGGTTTCGAGGTGCCGGCGGCGGCGTGGGAGGCGAGCGTGTTGCCGCGCCGGATGAAGCAGTTTCGTCGCGAGTGGCTCGACCAGTTGGCGCTTGGCGGCGAGTTCGCGTGGGGCCGGCTCGCGTCGAGCGGAGTCGCGTCGATTCGAACCGCGCCGATCTGCCTGATTCCGCGCGCGCAGCTGTCGCAGTGGCTCGAGCTGGCGCCGCCGGCGGACCTCACTGAAGCGAGCGGCCCGGCGTGCGATCTGTTGGGGGCGTTGGCGACCGGCGGCGCGATGTTCCCGCGCGATCTGCAGCGCGCCTCACGCCTGCTCGACTCGCACTTCGAAGGAGCGTTGCAGGAGCTGGTGGCGCGCGGCGCGATCACCTGCGATTCGTACGGCGCGCTGCGACAGCTCATCGTCCCGCCGTCGCGGCGCAAGCTGCCGATCCTCACGGTGGGGCGGTGGAGTCGCTTCCGTGGCGACGCGCCGGAGAATCCAGCCGCGACGACGCTGGCGCCACCTGCACGACCCGAGCAGATCGAGCTGGTGGCGAGACAGCTCCTGAAGCGATGGGGGATCGTGTTGCGCCGCACGCTGGAGCGCGAGCGCCTGCCGGTGCCGTGGCGCGATCTGCTGCGCTGCTATCGGGTCATGGAGCTGCGCGGCGAGGTTCGCGGTGGGCGCTTCGTCGCCGGCTTCGACGGCGAGCAGTACGCGCTGCCCGATGCGGTGGCGATGTTGCGCAAACGTCGCCGTGTGCGCCGCGACCACGACGCGCTGGCCACCGCGAGCGGGGAACCGCTGGCGGCGAGCTCCGAAGTCGCCGCCGCGGATCCGCTGAACCTGGTCGGCATCCTCACCGCCGACGAGCGCGTCCCACGGCAGCAGCGCCGCTCGGTCCAGGTCGGCTGAACGCGCTGCGCTCCGCCCGTTGGCTCAGCGTCCTTCGAGCGCCGCGACCCGTGCTTCGAGCGCGGCGACGCGGGCGGCGAGGGTCTCGAGGCTGGTCGACGATTCCGCGAGGGTGGGGGATTCCACGCCGCCAGCGGGACGGGGCGCCGCGGCGGCGCCGGCGCGCCCCTCCTCGGCCTGCCACCTGGCGAGCTGTTCTGGCGCCGCCATCGCGTGGGTCCAGCGGGCGCCGCGCGCGGCCCCCTCGGGCGACAGGCGCATGACGAGCGACGGCGTGCGCCGCCGCAGCTTCTCCAGCACCTCGCGCAGCGCTTCCAGCGATTCGACCGGTCGCATCCGGCTGGCTCGGCCGCGCAGGTCGCCCTCGCTCTGAGCGCCGCGCAGCAGCAGCTCGCCCAAGACGGCAATTTCCACCACCGACAGTTCCAGTTTGCGCACCAGTTCCTGCCGCCAACGCACCACGCGGCTCGATTCGCCGAGTACCGACAAGACGAGACCGCGTGGTTCGAGCGATTGCAGGCCGACCTCGACCTGCTCCTCGTCGAAGTTCGTCAGCGGCTCGCGATTGCTCTTCTGGTTGCACCCCGCGAGGAGCGCGTGGACGCTCAAGGGGTAGTACTCGGGCGTGGTGAGCCCTTTCTCGATGAGCACGCCGAGGATGCGTCGTTCCGTGGCGTTCAGGGCCAGCGAACCCGGCGGGGTGACGGCAGGATCCATGCGGTGGGCTCCAGAGCGGCGCGCGGCACGCTGCATCGTAGGCGGCACGGCGCTCGCTTCGAGCTTCAACGATCGCTGCACGGCCGGATGGCGGAAGCGCCCGTCGATGCCGTTCAGTTTCAAGGACCTTGGCTGCGTTCGCGTTCGTCGCAAAGCCGAGCGGCTCGACGCGCGTCGAGTCTTGGGACGAGTCAAAAAATTTTGATTGCGATCCGAGGGGCTAGGGTTTTTACCTAGTCGTTGGCTGACACCATTCCGTTGTTGGGTAGTTCCTCCATGCCGACCCCTCTTGATCGTCGAGCCGTCGCGGCGCGCCCAGGCGCGATCGCCGGCTTCCTTGCCGTGGTCGCCGCCGTCCTGCCAGGCCCGGCGGCTTCGGCCCAGGAGCTGGAATTCACCAGCGCCGGTGAAGCGATCTTCGATGACTTCGGGCAGGCGATCGCCTGGGTGGGCGACGTCGATGGGGACTCGATCTCCGACTTCGTCGCGGGCGCGCCGAGCTCCAGCGTCAACGCCTGGCACGGCGGCGCCGCCTACCTCGTCTCGGGTGCCGATGGCGGGCTCCTCCACACCTGGCGCGGCACGAGCCTCGACGATCAGCTCGGCGCGGCGGTCTGCGCTGCCGGCGACGTGAACGGTGACGGCATCGGTGACGTCCTGGTCGGTGCTCCGAACGTGGCAGGATGTACGGTGAGCGGGTCGGTCCAGCTCTATTCGGGCGCGGACGGAACGCTCGTGCGCAGCTTCAGCGGTGCGACGCCCGGCGACACGTTCGGAGCCGCCATCGCCGTGTTGAGCGATCAGAACGGCGATGGCGTGGGCGAGGTCGCCATCGGCGCCCCCGGCGCCGCTAGCTTCGACGTCTTCGACGGGGCGACCGGTCTCCAACTCATCCACTTCATCAGCTCGCAGCCGGGCTGCAACCTCGGCGAAGCTCTTGCCGGGACCGACGATGTCGACGGCGATGGCATCGCGGACTTCCTGGTCAGCTCTCCGTTCTGGCTCGATGCGTCGAACAACGTCGTCGGCCGCTTGCAAGTCCGCTCGGGCAGCGACGGGTCGGTCCTGCGCAATCACTACGGCGAAAACAGCTCCATGTTCGCCGTCGACCTCTACGGCTGGAGCACCACTTCGCTCGCCGATGTCGACGCGGACGGCGTGCGCGACTACTTGACCGGCGCGTGGGCCTTCGGCGCCGGGCAGAAGGGGAGGATCTACCTCTACTCCGGGAAGACCGGGAGCGAGTTGTGGCGCGCCGATGGCGCTGAAGATGGTGATCTCGCGGGGCTCCTGCTCGCCGACGCGGGCGACCTCGACCGAGATGGGGTCGGGGATCTGTTGGTCAGCCATCCGACGCATGGCAGCGACAACAACGGCCAACTGCAGGTGCTGTCAGGTGCCGACGGCTCTGAGATCACCCACATCGACGGCGCAATTCGCGAGCGGCTCAGCGCGGGCCTCGCGGCCATGGGCGATGCCGACGGCGATGGCGAGGGCGACCTGTTGGTCGCTTCGATCGGCACGGCGAATGGCTACGCCGGCACGGTCGTCCGCTACGAATGCCGCGCACCGACGCTGCTCACCATGTCGCCCGATCGTGGCGATGCTCGGGACGAGACCGTGGTGCTCTGCAACGGCGGTTCGTTCCGTGCCGAAGCGGGCCTCGTGGTGACCTTGGACGGCGAACCGGCGCGCGACCTCGTTCTTCTCGACGCCGGGAATCTGCGACTGAGTGTGCCGGTCGGTGAAGCTGGACTGGCGACGCTCGCCGTCGAGACGCGATTCGGAAGGGCTGAGGCGATCTTCAAGCGGACGCCGGCCATCACTGTAGTGGGCGACCTCGTGCCAGGTGGCGGCGGGGTGTGGTCGACCTTCATCGAGCGCAACGATACGTTGATGCTGATTGCCGGTGTCCCGCCGGCCTTGTCGATCGCGACGCCGCCCTATCGCGGCAGACTCGCCATCGCTCCCTACTTCGTCGTCTGGGTCGAGCCGAGTTTCGCCGGTGATCGCTTCGATCTCGCGTTCGACATCGAGGCCGACCCGGCGCTGAGCGGCGTCACGCTGTTGGCGCAGGCTTTGGTCGGTTCCAGGCTCGGCGGGCGTCGCAAGGATGGCAGCTGGACCAACTGGGTCGAAGTCGCCATTCAGTGAGTCTCTCGCGCGCGACGGCAAGATCGCGCCCATGACCGACTCCGCGCCGCCGCTCGCCATCCTCCTGACCGGCGCCAGCAGCGGCATCGGCCGCGCGCTCGCCGTCGAGCTGGCCCGTTCGGGTGCATCGCTGGTGCTGGCCGGGCGCGACCAGGATCGCCTCGCGGACGCCGCGCGAGCGGTCGTCGCTGCGGGCGGCCGAGCCGAGGTGATGTGCGCCGATCTCTCAACGCCGGGCGCTGCGCAGCAACTGGTGGCGAAGGCACTGGCGCGCTTGGGTCGCCTCGACGTGCTGATCAACAACGCCGGCTACGGGCTCTCCGCGTTCCTTGCGCAGGCGCCGCGCCCCGAACTCGAGCGTCTGTTCGCCGTGAACGTCCAGGCGGTGGTCGAGGCGACGCAAGCGGCGTTGCCGGCGTTGCGTCGCGCGCGCGGGATGGTGGTGAACGTCGGCTCGGTGGTGGGACGGCGCGGCGTGCCGGCACTCGGCGCCTACTGCATGACGAAGGCGGCGCTCGCGTCGTTCAGCGAAGCGTTGCGTGCCGAGGAGTCGCGTTTCGGAGTGCAGGTGCTGCAGGTCGAACCAGGATTGACGGCGACCCCATTCGCCGATCACCGCGTCATCGTCGGCACCCATCCACGCCACTTCCGAAGCGCCTTCACGATGAGCGCCGAGGAGGCCGCCCGTCGCATCGCACGCGCGATGGCGAGGCGTCGTTCGCGCCTCGTGATGGGGCTGCCCGGTCGTGCGCTGATCGCTGCGAGCGCGCTGGCGCCGTGGCTGCTCGATTGGTGGTTCGCACGCGCCGTGGCGCGTGATCACGGCCGTACGCCGCCGTCGGCGAGCTGACGGCGGCGCCGCGCGCTACTGTCCGCGGCCCCGCGCGCTCCGCGTGCGCCCCCTGGAGCCTCGCCTTGAGCCGCGATTCCGCCGCCGATCCGCGTTCGATCCTCCACGACCTCCTCGCGTTCCCGCCGCTGCATGACGCCGACCTCGCCGTCCGTACCAGCGGCTGCAGCAAGGGGGCGTTGATCGCGGCGATCGAAGACGCGATCGAGGATGCGCAGAGCGCGGCCGAGGACGACGAAGAGAGCGGCGAGGAAGAGGCCGCGCTGGTCGAGCTGCTCGGGAAGCTCGCGCCCGACCACGGTTGGTTGGTGGCGGTCGATTCCGCGAGCAGCGCGGCGCTGGGCAGCGAGCCCGCCGGGCCGACGCCCGACGCCGCGCGTGCCGCTGCGCTGGCCCGCCTGCGCGCCGTCCCGCCCGAGTTCGAGGCCGCGTTGGTCGAGCGGGTGGCCGAGCTGGTCGCGACGCCGAACGACGGCGTCGCCATCGCGGCCGCGCTGCTCGAGCTGCCGCTCCCGTTGCAAGCGCCGCTGCTTGCGCGCCTCGAACGCGCGCGCGCTCGTTGCGGGACTCCCGCGCCGCTGCTCTACGAGCCGCTGTTGGCCAAGCCCCTGTCGGTCGAGCTGAAGGCGGTGGTGGATCAAGCGCTCGCGGCCGACGCGGCGCGCCCGCGCCTCGTCGAAGGATTCGCGTGGCTGTCGAGCTGCGATGGCATCGGTGGCGCGACCCTCTTCGCTGGCATCCGCAATCCCGATTCGAGCCACACGGTGCTGCACGTCGCCTTCGCGGTGCATGGAGGCGTCGAGGACGTCATCGTCTTCCCGCGCCAGTCGAAGAAGGCGATCGAGAAGCTGCTGGACGAGGTTCGAGTCGATGGCGTGGACTTCGTGCGCGCGCCCGTCGAGCTGGCGGCGCGACTGCTGGCCGACGCGGCGGAGCGTGGCCACAAGGCGGGTCACGAACTCTCCGAAGCGGATGCGCAGTCGCTGGCGTTGCTGGCGCCAGTCAAGCTCGCGCCGCGACCCGCGCCGAGCGCTCCGCTGGTGATCACGATGCCGCCCGAGCCGGTCGAGGCGTTGTTCCGCCGCGGCGAGTACGCCTCCTGGTTCCTCGATGCGGGCGACCTTCTTGACGCAGGCGTCGAGTTGCCGCGAGCCGACCACGTCGCCGACGACTGGGCCGAGGCGGCGCTGCCCAAGCTCGATCGCGAGCCGCTGCGTGTGCGCCTCACCGCCATGGCTTCCTACATGGGTCTCTGGCACGAGTTGCGTCGCGAGACGCCGCTGGCGCTGCTGCTGCGCGCATTGGCGTGGCCGGCGCAGACGTCGTTCCGTGGCGACGCGCTGACCGAGCACGCCGAGGCGTCGACGCCGTGCGTCGTGGCGCCGACCAACGAGCTCTTCTTCGGCATCGTCGCGCGCTCGTTCTTCCTGGTGCAGTCGCAGCTCGAGCCAGTGGCGTTGGCCGGCGAGCTCGGGGACCCCGAGCTGCGCCAAGGGCTGAAGGAACGCCTCTTCCGCGACGTCCGCCTGCCACGCGGCGAGGATCTGGCGCGGCTCGACGTGACCGAGTACGCGTCGCTGCTGCTCGAGAACTCGCTGCACCTCGTCGCGCCCTCGCGACGGCCGCGGGAAGCGGCGCTCGAGCAGCTCGCGCAGCGCGTCGCGGCCGCGGTCGTGGCGCTGCGCCGCGAAGGAAAGCTGGTCAGTCGTCGCGCCGCCGGCGCCGCGCCGCAGCCGGAGCTCGTCGCGGCACTGCAACCGGAAGGTGGGACGCTCAGCGCCTCCGACGCGGTGACGCTGGCGACGCAGCTCCAGCGCGGGCTCGTCGAGGAGTTCTTCGGTCAGATCTGCAACGACTGCCCGATCGACTGCTGGCGAGATCTGGCGCAAGACGCCGCGACCCCGTTCTTCTCGACGCTGCACCCCGCGGCCGACGCGATCGAGCCGTTGGCAGCCGACGGCGAAGAGGAGCAGGACGAGGGCGACGAGCGCTGAGGCGATGGCGAAGCAAGCGCGGCAAAAGCTGCTGTTCGTCTGCAGCCGGAACCGTTGGCGCAGCCCGACGGCGCAGCGGCTCTTCGCGAGATCGCCTCGTTTCGACGCTCGCTCGCGTGGGCTGAGCTCGAGCGCGGTGCGGCGTCTTGCTACGGATGACGTCGCGTGGGCCGACGTGATCTTCGTGATGGAGTCGCGCCACCGGCAGCAGCAGCTGCAAGCTCATCGAGACGCCGTCGGCGCGCGCCCGATCCACGTCCTCGACATCCCGGACGACTACCCGTTCATGGATCCGGAACTCGTCGATCTGCTCGTCGCCGGAGTGGAGGCGCGGCTCGGCCCGAGTTGAGGGCCGCGCTGCGGTGCGCGCGCCGCCGCGCTCACCCCTTCGCGCTCGAATCGCCCGTGACGAACCCCTTGTAGTCGACTTCGTCGGCGGGCGGCGGACCGCCGGCGCCCATCAAGTAGTGGTCGAACCACTGAAGCAGTCGCGCGTGGTAGTCGAGGCGGCTCGCGGCGCGCGCGTTGCCGTGGCCTTCGCCCGGATACTGCACCAGGCGCACGGCGGGATGGCCGGCCACCTTCAGGTAGCGATAGAGCTCCATCGATTGCGACGGCGGCACGCGCGGATCGGCCTTGCCGGCGAGGATCAGCAGCGGCGTCTTGCTCTGCGCGGCGTGGAAGATCGGGCTCCTCTCGAGGAAGAGCTGCCAGTCGTCCCAGACGTGCATGCGGTGATGGACGAGGTAGTGCTCGTCGGGGATGTCGGAGGTCCCCATCATCGACAGCAGGTTCGAGACGCCGAAGCCCATCACGGCGGCGGCGAAGCGCGCCGTGTACCTGGTGGCGCACCAGGCCGAGGCATAGCCGCCGTAGCTGCCGCCCGTGACGCCGACCTTGGCGCCATCGACGATGCCCTTCGCGATCAGGAAGTCGACGCCATCGACGAGGTCGTCGAACTCCTTGCCGGCTGGGTCCTTGTGGTCGAGCATCGAGAACTCGACCCCGCGGCCCGTGCTGGCGCGGTAATTGGGCAGCAGGACCGCGTAGCCCTTGCCCGCGAGCACCTGCGCCGGCTCGCTGTAGCGCGTGATCCAGCCGTTGCGGTAGTGCGCCTCCGGTCCGCCGTGCACGATCACGACCAGCGGAACCTTCGCGCCCGCGTCGTCCTGCTTGCGACCCTGCGGCCACACCAGCAGCGCCTCGATCTCGAGGCCGTCGCGCGCCTTGTAGCGCACCACTTCCTGCCGTCCGAGGTCGCGATCGGCGAGCCACGGGTTCAGCGTGGTCAGCCGCCGCTTCGCGCCACCGACGTCCCACGAGAAGAGCTCGTTGCCGAACTGCGCGGTGTGGGCGACCAATGCCGCATGCTTGCCGTCCTTCGCGAGCGCCAACGTCGAGACGACGAAGCCGGGCTCCGCCAGCAGCTCGACGTTGCTGCTGCCGTCGGCCTCGATGCTGCCGATCAGCGTCTCGCAGCCGCGATCGGCGAGGTAGAGCAGCGTGTCGTCATCGATGAAGGCGCAGCTGACGAAGTGGCCAAGGAAGTCGGGCAGCAGCTCCTTGGTGAAGCCGCCGGCCGCGTTCGCCACCATCAGCCGCCCCTGCTGGGGATCGTGGTTGTCCTTCGCGGAGATGAAGGCCACCAGACGTCCGCTCGGGCTGAAGGTCGACATGCCGAGCTTGCCGTCGTGGTCGGGCTTGGCGACCACCTCGCCCGACGGCACCTCGACGATGTGCAGCTGGCGGCGCATGTAGGACGAGTCGACGAGCGGGTCGGGCGCGAGCGCCATCAGCAGCCGGCGGCCGTCGGGCGACCAGCGCAGGTCGGTCGGGTGGCCCTGCGTCGGGATCAGCTGCGGCTTCGCGCCGCGCAGTTCGAGGTCGGCGACGAAGAGCTGCGCGTTGACCCACTCCTCCTCGAAGACCTCCTGGCTGAAGCCCTTGTCGATCGCCTCCTTGCGCCCCTTGTCGACCGGAGTCGTCGTGAAGGCGATGCGCTCGAGCGTCGGGTGGAAGGCGAAGCTGGTGACGTCGCTTTCGTGCTCGAAGAGCTTGCGCGCCTCGCCGCCGTCGAGCGGCAGGGCATAGAGGCTCTTCGCCTTGTCGCCGCTGCGCTTGGCCAGGAACAGCAACCGCTTGCCGTCCGGCGCGAAGTCGACGCCGCTGACGTTCACCTCGCCGGTGATGAAGGGGCGGACCTTTCCATCGGCGCCGGCCACCCACAACTCGCTCCAACCCGGGCCGTCCTTTCCGGCGAGCGGGTCGCGCGGCACCGCCACCGTGTACGCGATCGCCGAGCCGTCGGGGGCGATCGTCGCCGCGCTGACCAGCTTCATGCGGAAGAGGTCCTGCGTCGTGAGCGGGGGTCCCGCCGTCGCGCCTTTGGCGGGCGCGTCGGCCGCGTGCGCGAGCGGGGCGGTGACGAACGCGATCGCCAGCACGGCACGGCGGAATTCCTGCAGCACGGCCTTCTCCTCATGCGGCATGGATGCGCCGCGGGGCATGAACGGCGCGGGACTATAAGACGCGGCTCCTGTCCCCGATCGGAGTCGTGATGACGCTGGAACTGGCCTTCCTGTGGTTCGCCGAGCTCCTGATGATCTCGGCGCTCTTCGTCTTCGTGCGCGCCTTCCAGGTGCGTCGCCGAAATCTCGCGCTGCATCAGCGCCTCGGCAAGACGGGCGCGCTGATGGTTCTGGTCGGGCTGCTGGCGGTCGAGCTGCTCGCGCGGGGTCTGCGCTGGGACTTCCCGGTCCGCTCGCCGGAGCTGCTGCGTATCCACATCTGGGTTGCGTCGTTCGCGTTGGTCTCCCTGATCGCGCTGGTCGTGACCGGAATGCGCGGCTGGAAGCGCATCCACGTCCGCCTCTACCTCGTCTTCTTTCCGCTCTATGTCGCGACGATCGTGCTCAGCCTGCTTGCCTTCGACCTTTGGTGATTTGACGCTCCGCACGTCCGTCGGCGGCATTCACGGTCGGTGACGGACCGTGCTGCGCCGCTCCTGGCGCTGGCCGCCGACGCCAACGTGGGAGCGCAGCGATGGGACACGACGCGGCGTCGCGCGACGGCGACGCAGGCCGGAACGGTCGGAGACGGGTGTCGCTGGCGGTGACGCTGGTGCTGGCGCTCGGCGCCGTCGCCGTCGAGCGGTGGTGGCACCGCCGGCCAGTCCCGTTGGCCGTCCCGCCGCCGACGCGCCCCTCCCTGGTGGTGCCGTTGTCGATGCCGCTGCCCGTCGTCGCGCAGCGCGTGGCCGATGCGGCGTCGCCGCTCGAACCGGAGCGTGGGCGAGTGACCTTGCGCGTCGTCGATGGGGTCACCGGTGCACCGCTCCCGCAGGCGTGGATCGCGCTGCCGGTGCCGCTCGTGGCCGCTCGCGAAGACGTCGAGGAAGAGACGGTCGCCTACGAGGCGCGCGGCTACGCCGAGAACCCGGTCGTGGTCGAGTCGTACTGGACACGCCTGTTCGTCGTCGCGGGATGCGACGAGGGCTACCTGCCGGCGACCACCGACGTGTTGCTCGGACCCCACGATCCCGACGTCGAAGTGACGGTGGCATTGTCGCGTTGTGGCGAGCTTGAACTCCGCGCTCGCGGCGGGGTCGACGGCGTGCCGGTGTCGGGCGTCGCGCTGGTGGTCGATCGCAGCCTGCGCGATCCGTCGATCGAGGAGCTCTTCACCGTGGTCACCACGCGCGTCAGCGTGAGCGGCGCGCCGCCCGATGATCGCGCGCCGCTCTTTCCGAGCCTGCCCGCTCGCAGCGAGGTCGATGCGCAGCCGCCCGGGCCGATTGGCTTCGAGGAGGCGATTCGCCGGCTCGCGGCGACCGACGGCGAAGGGTGGCAGTCGCGCCAGTTCGAGGCGCGCGAGGGGCGTCGTTTCGTCTCCGTTCGCGATGGCCACGCGCGGCTGTCGTTGCCGCCGGGCGAGCAGTACAGCGTCGTCTTCTGGCCCGATGGCCCCTACTCGCACGCGTTGCGCGACGGCGTGGTGATCAGCGATCGTGCGACCGAGTGCGTCGAACTGATGGCCGCCGCTGCGAACGTCGTGCGCGGCCGCGTCCTCTTCGCCGACGACACGCCGGCGCGCGGCGCTCATGTCGCCGTCTACACGGGCTCCGATTCGGAGCATCACGATCCCGTGCCGCTCGACCAACAGGTCGACGCGCTCGGCGAGTTCGTGCTTCCGATCGCTCGTCGCCAGTTCCTCGTCCTAGCCAGCCTCGATCGCGAGCGCGACGGCACCGTCGGAGTCGGTTACGGAGCGCATGAGTTCGTGCCGTTCGACGAAAGCTCCGGTGCCACGAAGACGCTCGAGATGCGCTTTACGCGTCGCGAGCGCGACGACGCGGGCCGGCCCGACTGCATGCGCGGTCGCGTCTTCACGCCGGACGGAACGCCGGCCGTCGGTGCGAGCGTGCACGCGGGAGTGTTCGGTCCGCGGGCGTTCACCGACGGCGACGGGCGCTTCGTCCTCTTCGGTGGCTTGTGGGCGCTGTCGTATGCAGCGGCGGCGCACGACCGCGAGGCCATGGCGACGACGCTTCCTTTCATCCTGGTTGCCACCTGGGACTCGCGCTCCAGCGACGGCGCTTCGCGCGCGACGCTTGGCCGCACCGCCTTCACGCTGGCCGAGCTCGATCCGACGCGGGAGTTCGAGGTGCGTTGCAGGGAGTGATCGCGCCAGCGTGCGCGAACGCATGGGGCGGACGCACGCGCTGGCGCCATGAACAAGGAGAACCTGCCATGTCCTGGATTCGTCTGGCCGCGCGAGTCGTGCTGGTGATGGCCGGCGCGACGTCGGCGGCGCGCGGGCAATCGCGCAAGACCTGCCGGAACTACAACTGCGATGGCGTCTATCGGTGCGACTGGACCGTCTCGAAGACGCAGTCGCCGAGCTACGAATCGCTCGACGAGTCGAAGCGAGTGGGGCGCTCGCTGGCGCAGTACCGCGGCCATTGCGACGCCTCCGCTCGCCCGTTCGATCTCGACGGTTACGCCATCTCGCCGGGCAGCCGGATCACGCTGACGCAGGCTTCGAAGGCAGCCGCCATCGCGCGCTGGGAGGTGCACCACACTCGCCAGTGCCCGGCATGCACGCACACCGAGGGACGCGGTCGCGCGCAAGCACAGGTCTCGTTCAAGGCACGTGCGCAGATCAGCGATCCGCCCGGCTCCGACGCGCGCGCGGAGGCCTATGGCACGCTTGCGGCCGGTGAAGCGACGACCGGCTGCGCGACGGAAGCGAGCGGCGGGGTCGTCGTGGCGAGCAGCGGCGCCGTCGTCGTCGGCGCCAGCAGTTCGCCGGTCGGCTCCGGCGGCAGCATCGGTTGGACGCGCAACCTCGGGAACACCAGCGAGATCGAGGAGCTGTTCCACGACGACGACGACACGCCCGATGTCGAGAAGAACGACTACTACGTGACGATGACCGCATCGATCGACCGTGCGCTGCTGGCCGCCGATGGATGGCTGCTCGGGATGGCGCAGTCGGGGCTGGAGATCGAGCCGACGGCGTTCGAGCTCACGCTCTACCTCAGCTGCGACTACTGCAACCACCCGAGCTCGAAGGCGGAGCTGCACTTCCCGCGGTGAGCACGACGGGAAGCGCGGGGAGGGGAAGAGGCCCGCCGCGGGAGGAACGGATGATCCCAAGTTCGAGCGAGCCGTCGTGAGGTCGACCCTCGCGACGGCTCGCGTTGCGTCACGAGGAGGCCGTGCTCGTCGTGGCCGGCGTGGCCGTTCTCGAGCCGAGTTCCTGCACGAGGAGCGAGAGCTCTTCCTCGCCGAGCAGCTTCCGCGAGCTCTTCGCGCGCGCGAGGATCGCGTCGACCAGCACGTCGCTGCGGGCGATGCCGCGCTGCTCGAGCCAGAACTCGACGTTCGACTTGCCGCTCATCGGGCCGATGGCGATCTTCTGCGAGAGGCCGAACAGGTCGCTCGGCACGCCGGAGTAGACGCGGTTGGCGAGCCAGGTGTCGCCCTTCTTCAGCGCCTTGATCACCGCGCTGGCGTGGACCCCGGTGCCGGTCTCGAAGGCGTCCTTGCCGAAGACGGGGTAGTTGTAGGGGATCTGCACGTCGACCGCTTCGGCGACGCGCTGGCAGTATTCGCCCAGTCGCGACAAGTCGTGGTCGATCCAGCCCATCAACTTCAGGTTCACCAGCAGCAGGTCGAGCGGCGTGTTGCCGGCGCGCTCGCCGATGCCGAGCCCGCAGCCGTGCACGCGATCGACGCCCGCTTCGAAGGCCGCGATCGAGTTGTTGACCCCGAGCCCGCGGTCCATGTGGCCGTGCCACTCGATCTTCGCGGTCGACTTCTTCTTCTTCACCAGCGCCTGCACGAACGCGATCAGCCGCTTCACGCCGCTTGGGGTCGCGTGGCCGCAGGTGTCGCAGACGATGAGCCGCTCGGCCCCGTAATCGAGCGCGAGGCCATAGAGCTTCTCGATCGTCTCGGGCCGGGCACGGGTTGTGTCCTCGGTCACGTAGAGGATCGGGATCCCTTCCTTCTTCGCGAAGGCGAGCGCCTCCTCCGAAGCCTTCAGCATCTTGTCGAGCGTCCAGTCCTCGGCGTACTGCCGGATCGCGCTCGAGCCGATGAACATCGACACCGCGAGCCGATGGCCGACGCGCTGCTGGATCTCGGCAACCGGCGCGATGTCGCGCACCACGGTGCGCGCCGCGCAGTTCGGCTCGATCGGCAGCTGCTCATCCTTGATGACGCGCAGCAGCTGCTCGACGTGCTGGTTCACGATGCCGCCGGCGCCCGGCAGGCCGATGTCGACCGCGTCGATGCCCAGAGCCACCATCAACCGCAGGATCGCGATCTTCTTCTCGACCGGCGGGTCCGTCACGGACGGGCACTGCAGGCCGTCGCGCAACGTCTCGTCGACGAAGCCGAGCTTGCGGGTCGGTCGCGCGCCATCCGCGTTCCAATCGTGGATGAGGCTCGCCCCCTCCTTCGACGGGACGAGATCGGACGGCAGCGCCATCGCGACCACGCGCGGCCGGGCGGCCACCTTCGTCGCGACCTTGCGAGCGCGCTTCCGCGTGGGCGATGCCTTCCCCTCCGCCGCGCGCTTGCGCGCCAGCGCCTTCCTGGCGAGTGGCTTCTTCGCGTGCTTCTTCGTGGCGGTTGCGGGTGCGCGGCGGCTCTTCTTCTTGGTGTTCATGACGTTCGGAGGAGTTGGACTCGAGAGAGATGGAGTGATCGCAGCGGCCGGGTGATGGGGTTCGTGCGACCACGAGGACACTACCGAGCGGCACGGTCGGCTGCAGGGATGGGCCGGCGTGGCGGCGCTGGACGCGGGTGGCACGCTGCGGCGTTCTCCCGGTCGCGGCGGTAGCTTCGCTCGCCCCCTGTGGGCATGCGCCGCGCTCGCACACCCCATCGATCGGGGTGTCATCAGTGGAGCGGAGCGATGCGCCCATGGACGGCGTGGATGAAGATCGGGGCGCTGGCGGCAGCGCTCGACTCATCGGCGGTGGCGCGAGGCGCGAGGCAGGAGGCTTCCGCTGAGCCGACCGCGCTTCGTGCGACGCCCGGCGTCGGCGCGGCACCGACGCGGCTGGCCCTGCTGGTCGGAATCGATGAATACTCGCCGGCTGCCGGGTCGTTGCGGCCCGCCACGCTCAGCGGTGCCAAGAACGACATCGCGCGCGCGCGGGCGCTGCTGATCGGCCGCTTCGGCTTCTCCGAGAACGACATCGTCACGTTGCAGGACGCTCAGGCGACCCACGCGGCCGTCGTGCAGGCGTTCCACGACCATCTGATCGCGCGCGCCGGACCGGAGACCGAGGCGCTCTTCTGGTACTCGGGCCACGGCTCGCTGGCGCCCGACGCTGCCGCGCGCGAAGAGGATGGCAAGGACAACACGCTGGTCTGCTTCGACAGCCGCGACGGCGGTGAACGGCCCGGCTTCGACCTCACCGACGACGAGCTCTACTCGCTGCGGCGTGCGCTGGCGAAACGGACGACGCGCATCACGTTCGTGCTCGATTCCTGTCATGCGGGGGGCGCCACGCGCGGCGGTGGTGAGGCGGGCGGCGGCGCGGCACCTTCCGTGGTGCGCTTCGCTGAGAGTGCGAAGCGCTCGCTGCGCCGTGAGGACGTCGCGGCGTTCTGGCCGAACGAGGTCGACTGGATCGACGACGACGACCCGCGCCGCGGTGAGTCGGTACCGCATGTTGCGCTGTCCGCCTGCACCCACCGTGATCCGGCGCACGAGCACCCGATCGTGCTGGCCGACGGCACGGTGCGTACGCACGGAGCCTTCACCTGGTTTCTATGCGACGCGCTCGAACGTGCCGAACCAGGCCTCACCTATGCGACGCTCGCTCGGCGGACGGCGCTTGACGTCTCCAACCACTACCGCAATCAACAGGTGCAGGCGGAGGGCGATCTCGACCGGAAGCTGTTTGCCGGCGAATTCGGTCCGCCGCCACGCGGGTTCGCGGCGGAGCTCGCAGCCGACGGCCGCTCCGCGCAGCTCTTCGCCGGCACGCTGCAGCTGCTGCGCGTCGGTTCGCAGGTCGAGCTGAGCGACGATGCGGGCGCGTCAATCGGGCTGGCCGAGGTCGTCGAGGCCGGTCCCAACCGCGCCACCGCGCGACTGCCGGACTCGGTCGCGGTGCCACCCGCGCGCCGCGCGGTTCGGGCAACCGAGGTCGCGCGCCCACCGGGCGCCCCGCCGCTCGAAGTCTTCGTTGCCGCTGGCGCCCAGTTCGACGATCTGGCGGCCCGCCTCGCGGCGTCCGAAGCGCCGCGGTTCTGCGTGTTCCGCGATCTGCCGCGGACGGCGGCGCTCGCGATCGCGCCGCGCGACGACGGTCGCTTCGGAGTGATGACGCTTCCCGATCGGTTGGTGGCCGAGCATGAAGATTGGCCGACCCTCCTCGCGAACGCGGCCGACGAGCTGCGCTACCGCGAGCTTCTGGCGCTTGCCTCGACTCGAGGCGGAGCTCCGATCAAGGTCGAGTTCGCGCCGATCGAGCTGGCCGGCGATCCGGCGACACGCACGCTCCTCGCTCAGGAAGGCGGCGGCGTGTGGATCGAAGTGCCGGTCGGAACCGATGCCGAGCATGGCGCCGCGCTCGACCTGCGAGTGACGCTCGACGCCAAGGGGTGGACGCAGCCGATGCACGTCGCCGTGCTGTGCATCAGCGAGGATCGGGCGGTGGCGCCGATCTACCCCGTGGACGGCGCCACTGACAACCGCGCGCGGCCGGGCGAGCCGTTGACGATTCGGCTGAGCGTCTTTCCGACCGTCATTCCCGGCCTCGAGCGCCCCGCCGTCGATCGCCTCCTCGTCATCGCCACCGAGACTCCTGCCGACTTCAAGGAGTTCCAGCGCGGCGGCGGCGTCTTCATGGCGTCGACCGAAGAGCCGGCTCGCTTTCGCGGCGACGGCAGCCGCCTTCCGGTCGCGCTGCAGGACGCGCTGGCGCCTTGCCGGACGGTCACTCGCGGCGTTCGCATGCGCGTGACCGAGGCGGTTTCGTGGGGCGTCGCCGCGCTCGACATGCGGGTGGTGGAAAGGGGAACCGAGCGGCGTTGAGGGCGAGCCAGTCGCCGCTGCATCTTCGAACCGCGGCAGCTTCACGCGAACCTGGATGCCGCTGTCCGACACGCGTCGCGAGGCCGGCGCCGTCGCGCGTCATCACAAGGTGAAGTACGGCACTGCCGAACTCCCGCGTCACGCCGTGATCCACCTCGCGACGCACCAACGCCCAGCTCGCGATGCTGCAGAAGAACCGCGAGAAGTACGGCGACACGCTGCCGGCGACGTGGGGGGCGTTCGTGCTGACGGGCAAATGGGAATAGGAGGGGCGTCGATCCTCAACGGCTCGGCGCAGCGCCCGTGGCCGCAGTTCCGGTCGTGAGCAGCTGCACGTCGAGCACCGCGACGCCGAAGCGTTCGGAGGCGTCGGCAGAGCGCGTTGGAGCGGCCACCAGGGCGCGGGCGAGAGCGCCCGGCAGCGACCGACCTCCGCGCGTCGCCACCGCGCGGGCCGTCTCCTCCGCCGATCGAAACGTGCCGCTGCGGTCGAGGAAGGGCCCGAAGTCGGCGTAGTCCTCGGTGGCGAAGATCAGCAGGCGGTCGATGCCGTCGCGCGCCAGCCCGTCGAGACGAGTTGCGTCGAGCGACAGCGGCAGCCGCGTCGGCTTGCCGGGGAAGAGGATCGAGTCGCGTGCACCGTCGGTCGTCGGGACGAGGCGGGTGATCGTTCGATCCTCGCTCACCTGCAAGACGGTCAGCCAGAGCGGTGCGTCGCAGGTCGTCGGATCGAGCGTCAAGACGAGGTCGGCCTGCTCGGTCGCGGATGGATCGTCGTCGATGCGGACGCAGCCGGTCCTGCCGTCGGCGTGCACCTGCGCCGCGAAGGGCGCCGCCAATTCCAGCTTCGCCTCGACGCGAAACGACCCGGTCTGTCCGCCAAGCGCGAGCAGCTCGCGATAACGCTGCTCCTCTGCGACGACGGCGCGCACGCGCTCAGCGGTCGGGATGGTGTCGAAGCGCGCGCGCGTCGGACCCGCGGGCCGCACGAGCAGCTCGAAGCCGGTGTCGCGCGCGCGCAGTTCGAGCGGCGCGGAGCCGAACCGGTCGCGCTCGACGACGAGGGGTGGCACCTCGGCGGTCGGTTCGGCCGACGGTGCTGCGAGTGGCTTCGAGAGTTCGGCCACCAGCGTGTCGAGACGCGGGTCGGGGGCGATGTGGAGCGTGAGGGGATTGGCGTCGGGAGCGACTTGCGGCAGCGCGCGCACCGCGGTCACTTGGGCCAGCGCCGGCAGCTCGCCCTCGAACTGCGCGATCGAGGTCGCCGGAGCGACCTGCGTCACGATCGCCTCGCCGAGTGGCTGGCCGCCCTCCTCCACGATTGCGAGCCGCTGACCGACGGAGAGCAATTGGAGCGCGCCGGCATCGACGTCGATCAGGCGTGACGCCGGGCCGACCCATGCCCCGAAGCCTGGTGGTCGCCGCGTTCGTGTGCCGAAGATCTCGCGATCGAGCTCTCCTTCCGCCTGCACCTGCTGCTCGCGATGGAAACTGCTGATGTCGAGCGCGACGCGACGGGTCAACGAACGCCACGAATCGTCGGCTGGCGCGCAGCGCAGTTCCTGCGCGAGGAAGAAGGTCAGCGCGCCGTTGGTGAGCTTGGCCCCGTCGGCGGCCGTCGCGACGTACTCGACCGCCGATTGGTCGAACGCGCAGGCGGCGACATGCACCCATGGAGTCGGCGCCGCTCGCGCCGGATCGCCGTCCTCCAGGAACGGCACGTCCTGTGGCCAGAAATCGGCGATGTCCTCGCGCTCCAGCGATCGTTCGAAGTCGCCGGTGAAGCGAACTCTCGGGCCGCCGCGCGTGACGCCGCCGGAATGGCAGGAGTCCGTAACGACGGTGATCCGCGACGTCCGGGTCGAGAGGGCGCGCAGCAGCGAGTGCAGCTCATCGTCGGTGAAGTCGTAGCCACCGCGCGCCGTCGTCTTGCCGTCGACCCCGATGGTCGGCGGCACTCGGCTGTCGTAGGTCGCAAGAGTCGAGTCGTAGCCGCCGACCTCGCCGCCGCGCCCCGCTGCCGCGTCGGGGCAGCGCGAACCGTGTCCCGAGAACCAGAAGACGACCTCCGTCTCGGCGCCGGCTCGATCGATCAGCCACTCCTTCCAGTCGCGCACGATCCGTTCGTGCGTCGCCTCGGAATCGCAGCGCATCCGGATCGACTCGAGGGGGAAGCCGAATCGATCGACCAGTACGGAACGCGCCAGCTCGACGTCGCGCTTCGCGCCGGCCAACGAATCGGGCCGGCGCGATCCGGCTGCCGGCGAATACTCGTCGATGCCAACCAGCAGCGCGAGGTGGCTCGGTGCCGTTGCCGCCGTCTCGCGGCCGATCGGCGCGCCGCAGGCGACCACGCACGCCGCCGCCACGCACGCTGCCGCGCGCGATGCCACGACCTTGGTGGGCGCCGCCCGTCGATCGCGTCGCTGCGGCATCGGTCGACTCCGCTTCGTGCCTGCGCGCGCCTCGCGGCGCCGCTCACCCGCCGGCGGGCTTGTACCAGCCGCGATAGGGAAACCGCTTCACCGGGATCTCGGGATGGTCGGCGGTGATCACCACCTCGCCTTGGAAGAACGTGGCACGTCCCAGCGCGGGCGGCGCGGTGAGGCGAACGACGTAGCTGGTGCCGGCGACCTTCTCGATCAGCTCCACGGCGATGCCGGTGCTGGTCGGACGTCCGCGCGCCAGCTCCACCTTGCCTGGCCGGTAGGGGACCTCGGGGTGGCGGTTCTCGATGACGAGTTCGAGCGTCGCTCCGACTCCGATGACGACCTGCCCGAAGTCGAGCAGTTCCAGGCGATCGGGGCGGTTGTCGAGGAAGTCGACGTTGGGCTCGATCGTGAACTGCACCGGCACGACGATCGTGCGAAGCCGCGGGTCATCGACGGCGAGCTCGACCTGCGTCAGCGTGGTCCCGAGCGGCGCGCCAGGCAACAGTTCGACGTGCAGCCGCCATGCGACCCGCGCGTCCGGAGCCTCCTGCTCGCGTTCGATGCGGGCGCGCAGCGCTTCGGGGCAGCCCGACGTCGCCGACGTGATGCGGAACTCGCCGAGCTGATCGGAGGAGAGGCGTGCGACGGCGGTCGCGCTCGCCCCCACGCGCACGCGGCCGAGGTCGAGCGTCTCCGGCTCGGCGAAGTAGGGCGTCGAGATGGTCGCGCGCAGCGAAACCGCGAGCGGTCGTGCGCTCGGATCGTCGGTGTGAACGAGGATCACCTTGCTCAGGTGCAGCGAGGACTGCTTCCGCGCGACGCGCGTCGTCAGCAGTTCGACCTCGAGGCGCGCCGTTTCGCCGGGCGAGAGGGTGCCGAGGTGATCGGTCTGCTCGAGCTCGGCGGCGCTGAAGCGCCGGCCATCGATCTCGAGCGCAGAAGCGGTGCAGGAGCACGAGTTCTTCACCTTGGTGAGCACGACGTCGCCGGGGCCCGGATTCGACAGCAAGACCTCGTGGTGGAGCACTTCGCCGACGAAGACGTTGCCGAAGTCGATGACCGCCGGCTGCGCGACCAGGGGTGTCGACCCGGCGGGCGCGCCGAGGATGAACTCGACGGGGATCGCGATGGAGTGCGCCGGCAAGCGATCGTCGGTGGCGGGTGCGATGTTGCTGAAGCCGATTCGCAGCCGAGCGTTGCCCGGCCCGCTCGCGAGTTCGTCGGTGACGATCGAAACGTCGAGGGTGGCGTTGGCGCCGGGCGCCAGTCGCAGCGCAAGGCGACGTGATGCAGTCGGCGCGGTCGCCTCGCCGCCGGTCGTTTCGTCGCGTGCGTCGACGAGCGTCGGCACGCCATCAGCGCCGGCGAAACGAAGGCGCGCGGGCGCGCCGTCGAGTTGCAGCTCGTCGATCCAAAGCAGTTCCGTGCTGCGATTGGCCAACGTCAAATGGCCGTCGAGCGGCGCGCCGCGCGCCACCGCACCGAACGCGAGACGTTGCGGCGCGACCGCGAGAGCAGGCGTCGTCGTGGTCGCGAGCGGCGACTCTGCCGCGGCGGAAGCCGCCGACGCGTCGTCGCGCGGAGGTGCGCCGCAAGTGGCGAGGAGCGTCGCCGCGAGCACGGCGATCGCGCAGCTCGCGCCACGGTGGGGCGGCTGCGCCGAGTGACCGGGCTGACGCTCTCTGCGGTGGTGTCGAACATCGGTGGCCATGCGCGCGTCGTTCTAGCCCGCTTTATTCACGAGCGCCCTGCTGCAGCTCGGTCTGTCGACGCATGACATCGTCGGAAAACCGCGCTCCTTCCTCAGCGGGTCGGCAGACCCGCATCGTCGGAGCCGCGATTTCCCTCCTCGTCCTGCGCCGACATCCCGTCGCCTCGCGACGGGGCTCGTGAATAAACCGGGCTA
>JANNXA010000043.1:0-81105 GCA_031409275.1 Planctomycetota bacterium | reverse complement strand
CGCGAAGAACGGATTGTTCGTGGAGGCCAGCCAGTCCGCCAGCACTTCGCGGCGGTCCTCGCCCTTGGCGATTTCCGGACGCTCGCCGCCGAGAAATTTCGGGGCCATCGCCTTCTTCGTCACCGGATGCTGCACCTCGCCGTCAGACTTCGCGTAAATGATTGTCTCGCGTGGATCGTCGCCCTGCTTGCGCGTCACTTGCGGGAAGAAGGCAGCAAAGCTGTAGTAATCGTTCATCGTCCAGCGGTCGAACGGATGGTTGTGGCACTGCGCGCACTGGATGCGCATGCCGAGGAAGACCTGCGCCACGTTCTCGGTCAGCTTCAGCGTGTCGCGCTCGACCTGGAAGAAGTTGGCCGCGGGCGACTTGAAGGTGCCTCCGCTCGCGGTCAGCAGCTCGCGCACGACCTGGTCGAACGGGACGTTGCGAGCGAGGCGCTCCTCCAGCCAGTGGAAGTAGAGCAGCGTCGACTTGTAGGGGACGCGGTTGTTCTCGTCGGTCCGCATCTGCAGGAGCTCGGCGAACTTCATCACCCAGAGCTCGGAGAACTCCTTGCGATCGAGCAGCGCGTCGATCGTCCGCTCGCGCTTGTCGGGCGCCGCATCGGCGAGGAAGCGCTCGACCTCGGCGCTCGGCGGCAGCAGGCCGACGATGTCGATCCAGGCGCGGCGCAGGAAGGTGGCGTCGTCGCAGCGCGGCGAAGGGAGCAGCCGCAGCCGCTCGTGCTTGTCGGCGACCAGCGCGTCGATCCAGTGTGCTGGCCCGTGGTCGGAGTCGCGCGGAGTCGGCGTCCACGCCTCGCCGCTCGGCAGCACGATGATCGGCACGCCGATGGTGAACGTCGCGAAGCGCGCCATCACGAACGCCTCGCCGCGCTGACCCGCGGTGACGACGCCATCCTTGCGCGCTGCGACGACGGACTCGGCGCTGCTGAAGAAGGCCGACAGCGGCGTGACGTCGCGGTCGCTGCCATCGGAGTAGTGCGCGACCACGTTCAGCGTCTGCGTGGCGCCGGCGCCTTCCAATACGCTGCGCGGCGGATAGAGGTCGATCGAGACTGGCGTCGGCAATCCCGGCGGGTCGACCGGCGCTCCCGCTTCGAGCCACGCGTGCAGCGGGCGCTCGAGCGCGTCGCCTTCGCTCATCCGCTGGCCGCCGGTGTGCGCCACTTTCCCGAGCGCCTTCTGCAGCAGCAGGCTCTCTTCCGGCAGCGCGAGGTTCACGCGCCGCGTCGGCAATTGCCGCGTGATGCGGAAGTGGTCGCCATCCGGATCGAACCCGAACAGCGACAGTCGGAAACCATCCTGTCCGAGCGCCGAGCCGTGGCACGCGCCGCTGTTGCAGCCGCCCTTGGTCAGCACGGGCATCACGTCGAGCCGGAAGCGGACCGGCCTCACCTCGTCGGGCGCTTCGATGCGCACCGGCACCGTCGCCTGCGCACCGTTCCATTCGACCGCAAGCTCGGTGGCGCCCGCGACGCGCGGCGTGAGCGTCGCACTCGACAGGTCGGCGAGCGTCGGGTCGCGCAACGCGCAGCTCGCCAAAGCGGTGACATCGCGGGTGGTGCCATCGACCAGTCGTGCCTGCACCACGAAGCGGTGCAAGTCGGCCGCGCCGCGCAACGAGAGAGCAGGCGGATGCACCATGAGTTCGGCGACCGCCGGCGTCGGCGCATCGTGCGCGAACATCCACGCCGATGCGAAGAGTGCGAGGTTCATCGTCCGCCTCCGTTCGCCGGCTTCGCGCCGCCATGCGCCTGCTCGCGCGCCTTCTGGCGCAACTGTTCGAGTCGCGAGAGCGGTCGGGGCGGCGAAGCGGCGGGAGCGGCGGCCGGGGTCGGCTCGGCCACCGGCACCGCCACCGGCGCCGCGGTCACCGCGGCGGGCGGCGCCGGCGGATCGATCCGCAGCACGCCACCGCCCGCGACGAAGTGAACGATTGGCTCGCCCTCCTGCTCGATCACCGCCTGGCAGAAGAGCGTGGTGTGCTTGCCGACCGGCGTCTCCTTCGTCGTCTCGACCTCGAAGACGAGCGACGTGTCACCCGAGCTGAACTCGAGATCGGCGCAAGTCGCCTGTGCCGGCAGTCCGCGCAAGGAGACCTTCGCCTTGCCGGCGAACGGCACGCGCGCATCGATCTGCGCCACGACGCTCACCCGCTGCCCTTGCTCCGCCGCCGCCAGATCGAGCTTCATTCCGAAGAAGGGTGGCGCGACCGTGATCGGGAAGAGCGGCGTCGAAGCCAGCAGCTCGCCCGCGCCCGCGTCGCTCTCCCCGAGGATCGCGAGCGTGTGCACGCGCGCCTCGGTCTCTCCGCCCGCATTCACGACGTAGCTTGCTTCGCTCTGGCCCGCCGCCATCTGGATCGTCGGCTGCGCGCCGAGACCCGGCGACAAACCGAGCAGGCGCAGCGTGATCGGCGCATCGAAGCCCGGCTGGCGAGTGGCAACCACCTTCAGCACCACCTGCCCGCCTTGCACCAGCGGCGCCTTTTGCGGCGCGACGTCGAGCGTGAAGGGGAGCGGCGCGACCACCGCGAGCGGCAGCCGGTCGGAAGCGATGTCGTAGAGCGAGGTCTCGTTCGGCGCCACCAGCACGAGGTCGAAGCGCTGGCGCAAGCGGCCGCGCACCTTCGGCTCCGCGCAGTCGGCGGCGAGGTCGACCAGGGCGCCGGCAAGCGGTGCGTCAGCGGCCGCCTGGAACAGCAGCAACGTCGTGTCGACGCTGCGAGCCATCGGCGCCGCCGTCACGGTGACGCCCGCGGGAAGCGACTCGACGACGAACGCGAGTTCGCCCGCGAACTGGTTGCGATTGGCGTGGATCGCCATCGCGTAGCGATTGCCCTGCGCCACCGGGGCCATCTGCCGCGCCTGTCGATCGCGTCCGAAGCGCGGCACGTCGACGCCCAGCGAGGCCGTCTGGGCCGAGAGCTCGACGCGATAGACGTAGGTCGCGCCGCCGCCGCGGAGCTGATCGGCGACGCGCAGCTGGTACTCCCCATCCGCGGGCGCGCTGAAGGCGAAGTAGCTGTCGAGGCCGACCGTGTCGTCGCTGAAGTCGAGGCTGGCGCCGTCGGCGGCGTGGATCGACAAGACCGGATCGAGCGGCGAACGCAGCGAGCGTGCATGCACGCGCACGTTGATGCGCTCGTCCTTCTTGGCGACGAAGCGCCAGCAGTCGACGTCGCCCGTCGTCCCGATCACGCCATCGAGCGCGAGCGGAACGCCGCGCGCCACCGCGGTCGCCTGCCCGAACTCGTCGTTCGGCTCCACCTCGTCGACGCCATCGAAACCGCGGCCGCGAAAGGTCAACGGCGACGGCGTCACCTGACCGTCCTGTTCCGGCCACAACGCGAAGTCGGGCGGCAGCGGATCGGGGATGGCCAGTTCCATGGCGAAGGGGCCGGCGGCATCGCCGCGTAGCTCGACCGTGCGCGTCGTCTTGACGCGGCCGCCGGCCGGGAAGACGGCGAGCGGGCGCGGGAAGGTGCCGACGTGGAGCTGGTAGCGCGAGCGGTCGCTGCCGCCGAAGCTCGCCTCGCGGATCTGCACGATGTAGCGACCCTCGTGCGGCGCGACGAACGAGAGCGCCGGGTCCTGCTTGAAGAGCGCGCTGTCGTCGCAGGAGGCGAGCTCGAAGCGCCGCTCGTCGAGGACGGCGATGAACGGATCGAACGGCCCGTCGCCAAGTCGCAGCCCCTCGACCTCGACGCTCCAACGTTCGCCGGCGCGCGCTTCGACGACGAAGTGGTCGACGTCCTCGTTGGTGATGGCGCCATGCACGGTGACGTTGCCTGCGATCGGCTGCGGCGTCGCGAAGTCGGAGTTGGGCTCGACTTCATCGACGGTCGGAAAGGGCGAGATCCAGAAGGTCAGCAGTCGCGAGAGACCGCTGCTCGTGCGCAGGCGCAACTGATGCTCGCCGAGCCGCGCCTCCGCCGCGATCCGCAGCCGCGCCGTGACATGCGTCGCGTCGACCGCAGCGAGCGCCAGCAGCTCGAAACCCGGCGAGTAGAAGAGCACGTCGACGGCATCGCCCAACCGCTGCCCGCGGAACTCGATCGACACTTCGCTGCCGCGTTGACCGCCGCGCGGCAACAGCAGATCGACGTCGGGGTTGGCCGGTGTGAGCCGCGGTGACGCGAGCGCGACGAGTGCCGCGATGGGCGCGAGGCGCGTCACGCCAACAGCTCCGGAACCACGTGGCCCCCCTTCACGATCTCGATCGGTCGGTTGCCTGGCGCCAGCAGCTCCTTGCCGGCGTCGATGCCGATCAGGTGGTAGACGGTGGCGGCGAAGTTCTCGACCGAAAGGGCGACGTCCTCCGCTTCGGTCCAGGTCGAGTTCGACGTGCCGTAGACCCCGCCCTTCTTGACGCCGCCACCGGCCAGCAACAGCGAGAAGACGCGCGGCCAGTGGTCGCGGCCGGCCGTGGCGTTGATCTTCGGCGTGCGGCCGAACTCGGTCGTGACCAGCACCAGCGTCGAGTCGAGGCGACCGCGCTCGGCGAGATCGAGCAGCAGCGCCGCGAGCCCCTGATCGAGCTCGCGCGCCTGACCAGCGAAGCCGCCGGCGATGTTGTCGTGGTGGTCCCAGCCGCCGTAGGTGACCGAGACCCAGCGGACCCCCGCCTCCACGAGTCGGCGCGCCATCAGCAGCCGTTGACCGGCAGCGTGGCGGCCATAGCGATCGCGCAGCGCGTCGGGCTCCGACTTCAGGTCGAAGGCCGCTTTCGCTTCGGGCGCCGCGATCAGTGCGTAAGCGCGGTCGTAGAACGACGCGGCGGCCGCGACCTCGTCCGCATCGGGGGTCGCCGCACGAAAGCCGCGATCGACCTGCTCCAGCAGCGCGCGGCGCCGCGCGAGACGCGCCTCGTCGAGGCCGGGTGGCGGCGCGAGGTCACGCACCTCGAAGTTCGGCGACGCCGGATCGCTGCCGAGACTGAAGGGTCCGTACGCCGAGCTCAGGTAGCCGCTGCCCGCGTCGACGAAGGGCTGACTCGGGATGCAGACGTAGGGCGGGAGCGCTCCGCGCGGACCCAGCTCGTGCGAGACGACGGCGCCGAAGCTCGGGTACTGCAGCGCCGGGCTTGGCCGGTAGCCGGTGAAGAGGTTGTGCGTGCCGCGCTCGTGCGCCGCCTCGCCGTGCGACATCGTGCGCACCACCGTGAACTGGTCGGCCAGCGCGGCGAGCTGCTGGAAGTGCTCGCCGAATCGAAGCCCTGGCACCTTCGTTTCGATCGAGCGGAATGGTCCGCGGTACTCGGCGGGCGCGAAGGGCTTGGGGTCGAAGGACTCCTGCTGCGCCATCCCGCCCGGCAGGAAGAGGTGGATCACCGCCTGCGCCTTGGCGCTCGCAGCAGGCGCCGCCGAGGCCGCGCCCGCCTCCTGCGCGAAGAGGCGCCAGCGAAAGCGATCGGCGAGCGCCAGCCCGAGCGCGCCGCCGAGACCGGCGCGCAGGAAATCACGACGGCGCGGCGAGCGGCGATCAATCACGGAGCGACTCCACGAGGGGCTGCACAGGGCGTTGAAAGTAGCGCCGCGCGCGCAATCGCGGCAGATGCGGAACGGTCGCGGGAAGATCCACCCGACCCCGGCCACGGCCAGCGACACCATCCGGCCTCGGGGCTAACGTCCTGGCTCGCTCGACGAGACACCGTGCGCAACGGTGGCTGTCGCGTGGCGAGGAGGATCGGGCGATGCGTTCACGCGGATTCACCCGGCGCGAGATGCTGCGCATCGGCGGCAGCTCGCTGCTCGGACTGTCGCTCGCCGACCTGCTGGCGTTGAAGGCCGCCGCGGCGACTCGACTGGCGAGCGGCGACGGCGTCACCGCCAACGCCGGCGCACCCGGCTTCGGGCGCGCCGAGTCGATCATCCTCTGCTACTTGCAGGGTGGGCCAAGCCACCTCGATCTGTGGGATCCGAAGGACGGCTGTCCCGCCGACGTCCAGAGCCTCTACAAGCGCATCGCGAGCAACGTCCCTGGCATCGATCTCACCGAGAATCTGCCGAAGCTCGCCCAGGTGGTCGACAAGCTCACCCTGATCCGCTCGATGAGCTACTCGCCCAACGGCCTGTTCAATCACACTGCTGCCATCTACCAGATGCTGACGGGCTACACCGCCGACAAGGTGAGCGCGTCGGGGCAGCTCGAGCCACCGACGCCAAAGGACTTCCCGAACTTCGGAAGCCACCTCGTCAAGCTCAAGCCGCCGAGCGTTCCGATGCTGCCCTTCGTGATGCTGCCGCGTCCGCTGCAGGAGAGCGGCGTGGTCGGCAAGGCCGGAACCGCCGGATACCTCGGCCGCGCCTTCGATCCCTACTACCTCTATCCGCCGGGCGATGACTTCGACGCCATGAAGCTCGATCGCGTCCGGGTCGACGACCTTGCCATCCGCCCTGAACTCTCGATCCCGCGGCTGGAGCGGCGCGCCCATCTGCGGCAGCAGATCGATGCCGCCATGCCCGATCTCGAGCAGGCGGTCGCCAAGTTCGATCTCGACGAATACACCAGCGAAGCGATGAGCCTGGTGCTGTCGGGGCGCGCGCGGCGCGCCTTCGACTTGAAGGAGGAGAGCGACGCGACGCGCGATCGCTACGGCCGCAACCAGTTCGGCCAGTGCTGCCTGCTGGCGCGGCGCTTCGTGGAAGCCGGCACCCGAGTCGTGCAGGTCAACTGGCCGAAGGTCGCCAACTCCGATTACCACAGTTGGGACATGCACGTCGACCTCCCCAACCGGATGCCACTGGCCGCGCCGATGCTCGACGCCGGCCTTTCGACGCTGATCGCCGATCTCGACGAACGCGGGATGCTGGAGAAGACGCTCGTCGTCTGCGTGGCCGAGTTCGGCCGCAGCCCCAAGCGCGGCGTCTCCACCTCGGGCAACGTGAACAGCGACAGCGGACGCGACCACTGGCCCTATTGCTACACCGCGGTCGTCGCGGGTGCCGGCATCCGCCGCGGCCACGTCCACGGCGAGTCGGATGCCACTGGATCGAGCCCGCTGCGCGACCCGGTCCATCCCACCCAGCTGCTGGCGACGATCTACCACGCCTTCGGCATCGACCCGGCGACCCTCGCCTACAACCACCTGAACCAGCCGCGCGAGCTGGTGCAGGGTGCGCCGGTGACGGAGCTCTTCGCGTGAGCGCGCTGCTGCCCCTCGCCGGTGTCGCCGCATGGGTCACCTCCGGCTTCGCGATCGACGACCCCAAGCCGGTCAGCTTCGCGCGGCAGATCGCCCCGCTGCTGACGGCGCGTTGTGCGGGCTGTCACCAACCGGCGAAGGCGGGCGGAAAGGTGCTCCTCACTCGTTACGCCGAGCTGCAAAGCAGCGGCAAGGCGGACGAACCGCTGCTGGTGCCGGGCGCCCCCGATCAGAGCGCCCTCTTCACCGTCCTTTTGCCGCGCGAGGAGAAGCCGCCGCGCATGCCCAAGAGCGGCGCGCCGCTGGCCGCTGCCGAACTCGAACTCGTGCGGCGCTGGATCGCCGAGGGCGCCCACGACGACACGCCGGCCGCCGCCGCGGTGACGTTCACGATGGAGCACCCACCGGTCTACTCGCAGCAGCCGGTCGTCACCGCGCTCGACTTCGCTCCCGATGGCACGACGCTGGCCGTCTCCGGCTACCACGAAGTGCTGCTCTACCAGGTCGATCCCGCCGGCCACGGCGCGACCCTCTCCGCGCGCCTCGTCGGCATGAGCGAGCGGATCCAGTCCGCCGTCTTCTCGCCCGATGGCGCCCACCTGCTGGTGGTCGGCGGCTCGCCCGGTCGCTTCGGTGAGGTGCAACTGTGGGACGTCGCGCAGCGCAAGCTCGAGCGGTCGTTGCCGCTCGGACGCGACACGCTCTATGGCGGCAGCTGGTCACCGGACGGCCGCCTCGTCGCCTTCGGTGGCGGTGACGCGTCGGTCCGTGCGCTCGACGTGGCGAGCGGCGAACTCGTCTTCTTCAACGCCGCGAGCGAAGACCTCGCGCTCGACACCGCGTTCTCGTTGAACGGCGCCCACCTCGTCTCGGTCGGCCGCGATCGCGCGTTGAAGCTGTTCGAAGTGGCGACGCAGCAGTTCGTCGACAACATCACCAGCATCACGCCGGGTGCGCTGAAGGGCGGGCTGCAAGCCGTCGATCGCCACCCGCGCGAGGACGTGCTGCTGATCGGCGGCGCCGACGGCACGCCGAAGACCTACAAGATGCACCGGACGCAGAAGCGCGAGATCGGCGACGACTTCAACCACCTGAAGAGCTACGCGCCGCTGGCCGGTCGCCTCTTCGCCGCCGAGTACGCCGCCGATGGCGCGCGCTTCGTCGTCGGCACCAGCGCGAGCGGCCATGGCGAGGTGCGCGTCTACGCCGTCGAGCAGGAGGCGCCCGCGTGGTCGCTGCCGCTCGCCACTGCGATCTACGCCGCGACGTGGCGACCCGACGGAGCGCAGATCGCGGCCGGCGGCTTCGATGGCCAGGTCTTCTTGATGGACGCTGCGAGCGGCGCGTTGTCGGGCAGCTTCCCGGCCGCACCGCTGCAACCGTGAGGATCGACGAAATGACGACGTTCCTCGCCATGAGCCTCTGCGGGTCGGCGCTGGCGTTCGCCGGCGGCGACGCGCCGCCGACGCCCCCGCTGCCGCTCGATCGACTGGTCGAGCTGCGTGTGCAGCCCGAACAGCTCGTGCTGGACGGCCGCTTCGCGAACGCGCAGCTGGTGGTGACCGGCCGGCTCGACGACGGGCAGCTGCTGGATGTCACGCGCGCCGTGACCTTCGAGCAGGAGGGCGACCTGCTCGAAGTCGACGCGCGTGGCCGCGTGCAGGCGCGGCATGACGGCACGACGACGCTGCGACTGCGCGCCGGCACGCAGAGCGCCACGCTCGCGGCGACGGCGAGCGGTGGCACGAGCGGGCCGGCGCCAAGTTTCGTGCAGGACGTGGAGCCGCTGCTGACGAGGCTCGGCTGCAGTGCGGGCACGTGCCACGGCTCCGCGAAAGGGAAGAACGGCTTCAAGCTCAGCCTTCGCAGCTACGACCCGCTCTTCGACCATGAAGCGCTTACCGACGAGCTGGCCGGCCGCCGCTTCAATCGCGCCTTCCCGGAACAAAGCCTCTTCCTGCTGAAGCCGACCGGCAGCGTCCCGCACGAAGGCGGCCAGCGCCTCGCCGCCGGCTCGCGCGACCACGAACTGCTGGTCGCGTGGATCGCGGCGGGCGCGACCCTCGACGCCGACGCCGCGCGCGTCGTCTCGCTCGACCTGTGGCCGCACGATCCGGTGGTGCCGCTGCCCGGCATGAGCCAGCAGTTCGCGGTGCGTGCCACCTACTCGGACGGTCGCGTGCGCGACGTCACTGCGGATGCCGTGGTCGAGTGCAACGACCTCGAGATCGCGACCACCGAGAGCGGCGGCCTCGTCACCGCGCTTCGGCGCGGCGATGCCGCGGTCCTAGCGCGCTACGCCGGCCGCTTCGCCGCGACCCGCCTGGTGGTGATGGGCGATCGCGCCGGCTTCGCGTGGCAGCCGGTCGCTCAGCAGAACTGGATCGATGAACTCATCGATGCCAAGTTGCAGTCGCTGAAGGCGCAGCCGAGCGGCACGTGCAGCGACGCCGAGTTCTGCCGCCGGCTCTACCTCGACCTGACCGGCGCGCCGCCGACGGTCCGCGCCACGCGCGCCTTCCTGCTCGATCGCCGCGATTCCCGCCGCAAACGTGACGAGCTGATCGACCAGTTGATCGGCAGCGTCGAGTTCATCGAGCACTGGACCAACAAGTGGGCCGACCTGCTGCAGGTCAACTCGAAGTTCCTCGGCGTCGAGGGAGCGACCCGGCTGCGCGACTGGATCCGCGAAGAGGTGGCGAGCAATCGCCCGTACGACGAGTTCGCCGCAGCGGTGCTCGGCGCGAGCGGCTCGACCTATGCGAACCCGCCCGCCGCCTACTGGAAGATCCTGCGCCAGCCGGACGTCGCGATGGAGAACACGACGCAGCTCTTCCTCGGCGTGCGCTTCAACTGCAACAAGTGCCACGACCATCCGTTCGAGCGCTGGACGCAGGATCAGCACTGGCAACTGGCCGCCTTCTTCGCGCAGGTCGGACGCGAGAACGTCGCGGGCTCGCCGATGATGCCGCGCGCGTACGACAACCGCCCCGATGACGTCGAGCTCGCGTTCGAGGAGATGGTGAAGGACGTCGGCAGCGGCGACGTGAAGCACCCGAACCGCAACGTCGTGGTGACCCCCGCGTTCCCCTACGACTTCGCGCGCGCCAACGCCGCAGCGAGCGCCGGCGCGACCGACGTTCCGGGCGGCGGCAGCGTGACTCGGCGCGAGGAGCTCGTCGCCTGGATCACGGCGCGCGAGAACCCCTATTTCGCCAAGAGCTACGTGAACCGCATCTGGAGCTACTTCCTCGGCATCGGGCTGATCGAACCGGTCGACGACATCCGCGCGAGCAATCCACCCACTCACCCTGAACTGCTCGAGCGGCTCACGCGCGAGTTCATCGACTCGGGATTCGACGTGCGCGCCCTGATGCGGCGGATCTGCTCGTCGGCGACCTACCAGCGCTCGCTCGTCACCAACGATTGGAATCGCGACGACACGCTGCACTACGCCCACGCGCAGGCGCGGCGCCTGCCCGCCGAAACGCTCTACGACGCGATCCAGCTCGCGGTCGGCCGCCGTCCGCGCGTCGCCGGCGCGCGCCCCGACGCGCGTGCCGCCGAGTTCCTCGACCCGAGCGTCTCCCCCGCCGACGGCTTCCTCGCGCTGTTCGGCCGTCCGCCTCGCGAAAGCGCGTGCGAGTGCGAGCGCGGGAGCGGGATGTCGCTCGGCCAGGCGCTCCACCTCGTGAACGGCCCGACGCTGGCCGAAGCGATCGAAGATCCCGACAGCGAATTGACGCGGCTGGTCGCGTTCGAGCCGTCGCCGCGCCGACTCGTCGACGAACTCTACGTGCGCTTCCTCGGTCGTCCCGTGACCGACGCCGAGTTCACCGCGCTGGCGCCCAACTTCGAGCCGGGACATCCCGCCAACGTCGCCGCGCTCCCGCCCGCCGACGCCGAGCAGTACCGCGGACGGCGCGCGGCGTGGGAGGCTGCGATCCCGCGGGTGCGCTGGCAGGTCGTCGAGCGCGTCGAGGCGCGATCCGCAGGCGGTGCGACCTTCACGACGCTGCCGGACCATTCGCTCCTGGCCGGCGGTCCGCGACCGGGCACGGACACCTACACGTTGCTGGCGTGGACGAACCTCGAACGAGTCACCGCTTTGCGGATCGAAGCGATCCCCGACGCTTCGTTGCCCTCGCGCGGCAGCGGCCGCTCCGACTCCGGCAACTTCGTGTTGAGCGAGCTCAAGGTGGTGGCGGTGCCGCTGCAAGGCGGAGCCGGCGGCAAGAGCGTCGCGCTGCAGAACGCGAGCGCCGACTTCTCGCAAGAGCAGTTCGACCCGGCGGCGATCGCGGACGGCAATGCGAAGAGCGGTTGGGCGCTCTACCCAGCCACGATGCAGCCGCATCAAGCCGTGTGGGAGTTCGGCGAGGACGTTGGCGGACCCGGCGGAACGCTGCTGGTGGTCACGATCGAGCAGGGCTGGGGCGATGGCCACAACCTCGGACGCTTCCGCCTTTCGCTGGCGAACGATCCGCGGCCGGTGCGGGTCGCGGCCCTGCCCGATGAGGTCCTTGCGGCGATGGCGAAACCCGTCGAGCAGCGCACCGCCGACGACGAAGCGGTGATCCACCGCGCGTTCCTCGCGACCGCGCCCGAGTTCGTCGAGCGCATGCGGATGGCGGCGGCGCAAGACACCGCGTGGGCGTTGGCGACGAGCCCGGCCTTCTTGTTCAACCGGTGATGGAGCGGACGGGCCGAGGAGGCCCGCCGCTCATCACGCCGAATGGCAGACGGCGCGGTGCGCCGCTGCATTCGGCTGCGTTGGAGCTGACGAAGCGGCGCTGCGCGCGCTTCGCAGCTCAACCGGGGGACGGTGGTGGGGCGCGCGGCTGCGCGGGGCGCAGCGCGCGGCGAAAGCGGCGAGCGGGAGAGGGGCGAACAGGTGGCGGGGATCTTTCCACCGCTCGAACCGCACACTGTCGGCGCCGCGCCTACGCCTGTTCGCGACGGTCGTCTCCAAGATGCGGTTTCGGGGGATGAATGATCCCCGCCACCTCGAATGCGAGCGCGATCGTGGCGCCGGCGTAGACGCCGAGGTGGATCCACCAGACGCGGATGGCGGCGGGGTCGGCGGAGAAGGGGCGACGCGCGGTGGGCGGCGGAAGTTCGAAAAGTCGGCCGGCAATGCCAAGCAGCAGGGCCGATCCGAGCGCGACCCACAAGATCCGTTGCGCGCGCTGGATCAGTGGTCGAAGTGCAGGGGCAGGCGCGTTGCCCGTCGTCGACGCGCGACGATGGCTGCTCGCGAAGGCCAGCAGCGCGGCGGCGAAGAAGCCGGCACCGAATCCCGCCTGCGCGCCGAGCTGCAGGACGCGTGACTCGAAACCTCGTCCCGGCTCGATCCCCTTCCACTCGACGAAGTAGCTCGGCGCAAGGCGAGAGGTGATGGAGTCGATGGCCATGCCGGCCAGCGCTCCGGCCAACGCGACCCCCACCACGAACGAGTACTCGCGCCAACGATTCGCCGCGGGTCCGCGACGCCACCGCTCGACCCACGCGACGGTCGCCATCAACAGCAGCAGCGCCGCAAGCAGTCCGTTGGATGAAGTCACCGCGAGTCCGGCGAGCGGATTTCGAGTCGGGACGAGGAGGAGGTTCGAAGCCAACTCCCCAGTGAGTTGTCGAGAGACTCCGACGAAGTACCGGCTTGAAAGACGCCGCCAGGCGACACGGGGAATTCTCCAACGGGCTGCAAGGCGCCACCCGAAGCCGAGACCGTCGCCGCCCAACGGGAACTCCATCGCGAGCCTCCGCAACGTACCTCTGACGCGTGCCGTTGGCGGCTCTTCCAGGCCTCCAGCACGAGCGTGGCGTAAGCGAAGAAGGGACGCCGCGCACTTGGGAGATCCCATCGGCTGCTCATTGACCATTCATCGAGGTTCAATACTGTTAAAGACCGAATCACGATCTGCCAGATGGAGTCGGATATGTTCAACCGCTCGATGTTGGTTCTCGCTGTAGCGTTGACCGCAGCGTTCGCCAGTTCCGCCAACGGGCAGTCGGGAAGCTGGGATCCAGACGTCGCGGCGGACTTTGAGGAACTCGATGCCGGATAGCTGGCGGATCTCACCGCAAAGCTGAACGAGGCCGCCGCCACCGGCTTCCAATTCCCGTGGGGCCGCCCCGACATTCCACCTCCGCCTCCGACGCGGGTGCGCATCTACACGATGCAGAAGCGAGCTTGGCTTAGGCTCGAAGTCGGCTCGGACGGGCCGATTTCGTCTGGCGCAACCATGCCGCCGCCCGAAACTCATGACGGTGTTCCTGAGATCGTCCTCGACCCGAATCTCCTCGACCCGGAAACACCTCCGGCAGCCACTGCGGCCGTGGTGGCGCATGAGATGGGCCACGCGATTGACAACGGCTTCGAGTTCGACTTTCACCCTGACGGGACGCCGAACGTTCCCGCGCAGGAAGATCACTTCATCATCTACAAAGACGGGTTGTTCTGGCTCTGCCAATACCTCACTTGGCTGTCCGTCGAACCAGGTAATCCGTGGTACCCCGACCTATGCGCCCTCTGTCGGCTCTACTCGGAAGGTAGAGCGGCATCCAAGAAGCTGGCACGACCTGCCGGCCATCCGCCAATCGGTCCCTGCCTCGCCTGCGGAAGCTGTGGGAGCTGATCATGCAGCGCAGCATCAAGAACTTCGCTTCGGTCGTGCTTCTGCTGGTCATCGCGCTCGTGGCGTCCGGCGTCGCCGCCCGTCAGGCTTCGCAGCCGCCGGGTGGAACGCCACCGACCATCCCGCCGCAGATCAAACTTTCCACCATGAAGTGGCACGTTTTCCGCGCGCTGATCGACGTGTCAGACGAGGAGTACGCGTACGCACACATCGGCATCGACACCGACACCAAACGCGTCTGGATCGATTGGATCGCGGAGAAAACCGGCGCGTCTCGCACCGTCGAGCGATCGCTCGAGGCACTGTCGTTCTGGCCGACCGCTTGTTGCCGGTCTCGACTCGATCCGCGCGCTTTCTATGTCTGCGGCCGCTCGACAACGGGTCCGGTGATCGAGCTGTGGAAATTCAACGCCGACGAGACGCTGTCGTCCTTCCAGCACCAGCCGTCGGGACGTTGGATGTCCACTTTCAGCCGGCCGACGATCGACAAGTCGTCCTTCGCCGCCCCTGCCGCACTCGGCAACGTCGCGGACATGACGGCCGTTACGCCGGCACCCGGGCTCACTGCCGGAGAGGAGCTGTGGGTGATGGAGTGGGAGTCGCGGAACGTCTATGCCGTTTCGTCGGTGGTTGCCGGCCTAACGGTTCGAGTGCCGGCAGCGATCGCTCAGAGCTATCGCAGCCTGAATGGGCGAAGCCACTCGACCTTCGGCAGCGTCGTGATCCTCGATCGCCGGCCGTGGCAGATCAACCTCATCGGATGGGCGCACCATGTTCGGGTCGACCCGTCGCTCGACACCGACCGCTTCGTCGCGCAGGACATCGACCTTGACGGCCTGATGGAAGGGTCGTTCCAGATCCTCAAGCCCGAATACGGCACGCACGCCCTCTACTCGACCGGACAGTTCACCGATGACGACTGAACCTGCGTGCCCGTAGGCTTCAGCCGAACAGTTGACGCCGCGCGATAGCCAGCAACGCCGCGGCGAAGAAGCCGGCACCAAATCCCGCCTGCGCGCCGAGTTGAAGGACGCGTGACTCGAAACCTCGTCCCGGCTCGATCCCCTTCCACTCGACGAAGTAGCTCGGCGCAAGGCGAGCAGTGATGGAGTCGATGGCCATGCCGGCGATCGCTCCGGCCAACGCGACCCCCACCACGAACGAGTACTCGCGCCAACGATTCGCCGCGGGCCCGCGACGCCACCGCTCGACCCACGCGACGGTCGCCATCAACAGCAGCAGCGCCGCAAGGCGCCACCCGAAGCCGGGGCCGTCGCCGCCCAACGGGAACTCCATCGCGAGCCTCCGCCACGTACCTCTGACGCGTGCCGTTGGCGGCTCTTCCACTCTTCGAGCGATCGCACGCCGACGGAGATGGTCCGCGCTGCTGGCATTGGCGCTACGGCCATGTTTTCATGCGACCCGACGCGGCACGGTCGAACCGTCGCCGCCTCCCGCTTCCTTCCTGCTCGAGGAGACCGCTCATGGTGTCGATCGCCTCCCTGTGGCTTCCGATCGTGCTCGCCTCGGTCGCCACCTTCATCCTCGCGTCGCTGATGTGGATGGTGGTCGGTCACCACAAGAAGGACTACGTCAAGCTGAAGAACGAGGACCCGGTGCTCGACGCGCTGCGCGCGCAGGGGGTCGGTGGCGGCCAGTACTTCTTCCCTGGCTGCGACGACAACAAGCAGATGAGCACGCCGGAGTTCCAGGCGAAGTACGCGCGTGGGCCGTCTGGCTTCATCTACGTCCGCAAGCCCGGCCCCTTCTCGATGGGTCCTGCGCTGGTGCAGTCGATCGTGTTCTATCTGCTCACTTCGACGCTGGTCGCCTACGTCGCCACCATCGGCCTTCGCTCGGGTGCCGCGTCGATGGATGTTTTCCGCTGCGTCTTCGTGACGACGTGGCTCGCCTACGCCGCGGGCGGAACATGGGCCTCGATCTGGAGCGCCCACGCGTGGCCGCACACGTTGCGCTGCATGGCCGACTGCGTCGTCTATGCGGCGGCGACGGCGGCTCTCTTCGCGTGGCGCTGGCCGGTGGCGTGACCTCGCGAGCGGCCGTTGCGGCGAATGCGCCGCGGCGGCCGAACGATCCGCGCGATTCGGTGGTGGAAAGATCCCCGCCACCTTGCGTCCGCCACCCACAGCGCACGGTGGTGGAAAGATCCCCGCCACCTGGTGTGGCGCTCGATGGCCAGGGGCGAGCGTGGGGCCGGGGCTTCGGGGCGCGGCGCTGCGGCCGCAGATCGGACCACGGCCGCAGCGCTCGCACGCGGTAGCCTCCGCGACGTTCCTGCGCCGCAGAGCGGCTCGGCCGACCTTCGCGGTCCCGGGCGAGGGGCCGACCATGCACGTCGACGTCTACGAAAGCACCCAGACTCCCGGCCCCTACCTGCTGGTGCTGCGCGGCACGGGTCGAATGGCCGCGCCCGACGCCGTGCGCGCCAGCTTCGTTCCGGGTCACCTCGTCCAGCAACTGCGGATGATCTCCACCGACGTGATCGCCGGACTCGACGTCGCGGCCGCGATCACGGCGATCCATCGCGACAAGTACTTCGTCGCCGCCGGGCCGATCGAGTTCGGGCAGATCAGCGGACAACGCTTGCCGCGCTGAGCGAAGCTTCGCGGCGCTACTCGCGCCCGCTCACTCGCCCGAGGTAGTCGTCGAGCCAGCGCGCCCCTTGCGGCGGAACCTGCGCGGCGGGCGGCAACGTGCCGTCCTTGGCGCGTTGCGCCAGGCGGAAGACGATCGCGAGCGTGAACTCGCCCGCCGGCGGATCGCGGGTGTAGTCGCCGCCGCCCTCGAACGTACCGCGAACGGCGAGGTCGAAGCGCGCAAGCTCGGCGCCCGCGAACTCGATGATCCCGCCGATGCGCGCGGAGTAGCGGCGCTTCCCATCGGCGGTCGCGAGTGTCACGGTGCCGTCGACGAGCTGCCGGGTCGCGCCAGCGGCGGTGCCGCTCGCGCCAGCGCTGCTGCGGCGGAACTGCGGATCGGGCGTCAGCACCACGTCGCAGCATTGCACCTCGGTCGGCTCCCACAGCGGCGGCTCGCCGCGCGTGTTGTCGATGCAGTGGAAGCGCGCGATGCGTCGCGCCAGCGCCGGCGGGAACGTGCCGCTCGCGAGCGCCGCGACCTCCTCGCGCACGATCCAGAGGTGGTCGAGGCTCGTCGCCTGCTGCAACGTGCGCTGGAAGTCGTCCTCCGCCTTCGGCCACTTCGCCTCGGTGATGCGCGCACGGACATCAACGACCGCAGCGCCTGCGGGCAACGTCCGGTCGAAGCGGCCATCAACGGCACCAGTGAGCGCCGCTGCGACCGATGGCTTCCACTCCTCGAGCGCCGCCTTCAGCCGCTCCTTCAGCCGATCGACGCCACGATGGTTCCACCCCTCGAGCAGCGTTCCGTCGGGCCCGAAGGCGTAGAAGCCCTGCGTCGTCTGGCCAGGCTGCAGCCCGGCGCGCTGCGCAACGACCTTGCGAAAGAACTCCCCCGCCGCGTCCTGGCGCCGCTCCTCGTACCAGACGTCGAGCGCGACCGGCACGAAGCGGCGCTGCAGCAGCTCGATCACGTCCTGGTCGGCGAAGCTCGACTCACGGTCGAGCACCCCGTTGTTTCAGACGCAGCCGAGCGGATGGCCGTTCATCGCCCACAGGAAGAGCGGACGTTTCGCGCGGATCGCCTCGTCGCGCGCGGCGAGCAGATCGACGCGCCAGCCGATCGTCTGCCACGGTTCGTCGCGCGCGGGAAGGAGCTCGCGATGCAGCGCAGCGACGTCGGCGGGTGCGAGCGGCCGCGGCCCTTCGTGACCCACCGGCTGCAGGACCGCGACGGCTGAAAGGGCGAGGAGCGCGATTGACGTCATGGGACTGCTCCGCGGCGGAGGCGATACTTCGCTGTACGGTACCCGGTGCGGCACCGCAGGACCGGGCAGCGAGGGTGACGAGCGGGGGTGAACCGGATGCGACACGCTCGACAGCAGCCGGAGGAGGCGCGTCGTTGGCGGCGATGGCCGCGGGCGCTGCTCTGGCTCGGCGTGCCGATCGCGGTCGGCGGCATCGTCGTGCACTCGCTGCAGAACAGTGGCGTGACGCTGCGCCGACCTGCGCTTCCGAAGGAGCGCGGCGGTGGCGATCGCAGCGCGGCGGCGGCGGCCGCGACGGCGACCCCGGAGCGCGTCGAGGATGTCGCGCGTACTTCGATCGACGCCAGTACCCGGACCGTCGACAGCGATGAGACGAGCGGCGGCGCACTGCGCCCCGCCGAAGCTCACTACCGCGGCCGCGGGGCCATTGAGCTCAGAGTGGTCGATGGCGACACCCGCGAGCCGCTCGCCGACCTGCCGGTGGTCGTCTGGAGCGAGCGGCCGAACACGCACGTCTTCGTCTGCGGCCTGACCGACGAGGAGGGCGAGCTGACGATCGAGCAGCTTCCTGAAGACGTCGTGATCTTCGAGACGCCGCGCCGCGCACCGCACGCCAACACGATCGCCGCGACGTGGCTCTCCGACGGCCAAGAGAAGTCGTTCACGATGGAGGTCGGCTACGGCGGCACGGCGACGGGCCGCGTCGTCGACGACCTCGGCCAGCCGCTCGCCGGCGTCGAGGTCGGCGTCGATCCGCAGCCGGGCGGCCAGCTGCTCGCCGCTCAACTCGAGCTCCAGTGGCGCGAGCCCGACTCGCCACTCGCGCAGCGACTCCGCGGCCGCTTCGAGGCGATCACCACGACCGACGCGAAGGGGCGCTACCAGGTCGATGCGCTCCGCTCGCGCGCGGGCGCGATCTGGATCACCGACGACGGGCGGATGGATCCGCGCCGCGAAGAGCCACTCGCTCTCCTCTTCCGGCGCGGGCAGACGATGCGAACCCGCAACGTGCTGGTGAACGACGGCGCGACGACGGAGCTGCCCGACGTCGTCTTCGAGCGCCACCGCACCTTCGAGGGTGTCGTCGTCGACGATGCCTCGAGCGCGCCGATCGCGGGCGCGCTGGTGACCGCGGGGGCCCGCTACTCCTTCCTGACCGAGCGAGCGTTCGATCGGCCTTGGTCGCGGCGCAGACTCGAGCCGGTCGCACTGCTGTCGCGCCGCAACGCCGGTCCCGACGCGCTCGCACCGTGGGAGGAGGGGTTCGCTCTCGACGATGAGGAGGCGATCACCGACGCCGCGGGTCGTTTCGAGCTGGTCACGACGAGCGCCGATCGCAGCGTGCTGGTGGTTGCTCCCGATTGGCGACGGCGCGACGTCTCGCTGCCGAAGGTCGCCCCCGGTGCTCGCTCCGAGCCGATCGAGGTTCGGCTACGCAGCGAGACGCAGTTCTTCGTGCGCGTCACCGAGGCTGACGGCGCCCCGCTGCAGGTGAAGGAGCGGCTCGCCAGCGGCTGGCTGCTCGAGGTGCTGGCCAGCTCCCGCGTCGGACGGCGGCGCAGGGGGCAGCTCTTCGAAGCCGGCGATTCGACCTTCGGCGTCGCGGTGGCCATCGATGCCGCCGAGATCACGCGCCTGCTGGTGCGCACTGCCGAGCATCGGCCGGGCGAGCTCTTCGTGACCGTCCCGCCGCGCGGTCGGCCGACCTTCGAGGTGAAGCTGGCGAGGCGCCAGCAGCATCTACTGACGCTCGACGTGGCGATCGCCGACCCGACTGACGCCGATGAGGTGCGCTACCTCCTTGCCGCGGGAGCGTTCTTGTCCATCGGCGCGCTCAAGCTGCCGCTCGCGGAGGCGCAGGCGGCATCCGCTGCTGGCGACGACTGGTTGATGCTGCTGCAAGCACAGTCCGATCTCGCCGCGATGCCCGACCAGCGAGTCATTCTGCAGTTGCCGGTCGGCGGGCCGTGGCACGTCGTGGTGGTCGGACCGTGGGGCGAACCGAGCGGCCTGTTCTGCAGTCCGATCGAGCTCGGCGTGTTCGAGCCGCGCGAGGAACCGTACGAGGTGACGCTGCCGCCGGTGAGCGCCGCGTGGAGAGCGCGGCTCGACGAAGGGCTCGCGCGACAGGCACGCGGCGAGGAGCCGCCGAAGCCGGGCCGGCTCATGGCGCGCTTCGTCGATGCGACGACGGGGCGACCGATCGCGACCGACTTGCTCTACACCGCCGAATGGTCGCTCGAGCGCTGGCCTTCGCCGCGCATCTGGCAGCGCAAGGGCGGCGGCGATGCGCCCTTCACGGCGCAGGCCGCGCCCGGCGAGTGGACGCTGCGGTTCGAGACCGACCGCTATCGCCCGCCGGCGCCGCGCACCGTCGACGTCGCGAGCGAACAAGATCTCGACCTCGGCACGATCACCCTCGAACCGAAGCCCGATCAGCGACTGCGCGTCCTCGAAGCGGGCGGGACGACCGCCGCCGACGGCTGCCAGGTATGGCTCTTCGACGCGTCCGCGGATCGGCGGCGCGCGCAGCCGCTGGCGCAGGCGGCGACCGATAGCGACGGTGTTGTCACGCTGCACGCCGATCTGCCGCCCGTCGCGCGGCTGCGCCTCGTGCCGAAACGGTCGCCGGGCACCTTCGTGCTGCCGCCCGTGATCGAGCTCGAGCTCCCCGCCTGGCCGGCCGGCGACGCGCTGCCGATCACGCTGCCGCCCCGCTTGTCGATGTCGGTCGAGATCGACCAGTCCTCGATCGACCCCGACGTCCGCGATGCGCCGTGCGAGGTGCACGTCTTCGCTGCCGAGGGCAAAACGAGCGCTCCGATCGGCGGCGCGACCCCGGTCGAGCCGCGCGACGACGACGATCCCGCGTTGCGCCGCTTCGCGCTCGAGCTCCCGCCCGGCCGCTGGCGCCTCTTCGTCCGCTCCGCGTTGATCGTCGCCGACGAACTCATCGTCGAGATCGGCGACACGCCGATCGACGCGCCGCTCCGAATCACCGCGCGACCGCGCTGAGCGACCTTGCGTTCCGCGCCCCACCTCGCCGCTACTTCGGCAGCGCGCCGCCCTTCGCGACGACGAGCCGCTCCACCTCCGCCTTCACCTTCGGGAGGATCTGCTCGTAGGTGTAGGCGCCGACCGTCTCTTCGCCGCGCTTCAGGTTGACGTGGGTCGGGCCGCACCAGAGGCCCAAGTCGGCGTCGTCGGTCTCACCGGGGCCGTTCACGCGGCAGCCCATCACGGCGATCGTGATGGCGTGCTCCTTGGCCCATGCCGTCATGCGCTGGATCTCCTGCGCGAGCTCGATGAACTTCTCGTTCTCGACGCGGCTGCAGGAGGGGCAGCTCACGATGTTCAGCTGGTTGAAGAAGTTGGGCGGGACCGAGCGGAAGCGGCCAGCCTCGACGTCGGCGAGCAGCGCGCGGCCGACCGTGATCTCCTGCCCCTTGTCGTCGAAGGGCAGCGTGAGGGAGACGCGCAGCGTGTCGCCGATGCCGCGGGAGAGCAGCTGCTCGAAGGCGATCCGCGTCTTGATGATCCCGTCCGGCGGCATGCCCGCTTCGGTCACCCCCAGATGGATCGGCACGTCGGGGCGCACGGCAGCGAAGCGCTGGTTCGCGTCGATGACGAGGCGCGGATCGCTGTCCTTGATCGAGACGCAGTAGTCGAGGAAGCCAAGGTCATCGACGATCGCGCAATGGTCGACCGCCGACTGCACGATGGCCGCGACATGGTCGCCCGGGAACTTCGCCTCGAGCGCCGGATCGATCGAGCCCGCGTTGACGCCGATGCGCAGCGCGAGGCCGTGACGCTTCGCCACGCCGACGATCCACGCCACCTTCTCCTTCACCGCCATCGACTTCTCGTGGTGATGGAGATGGCCGGGGTTGTAGCGCACCTTGTCGACGAAGGGCGCCACCTTCTCGGCGAGGCGCCAGTTCTCCTGCAGGTCGACCGAGAGCAGCGCGGTGGTCGCCTTGCGGACCAGCGCGAGCGCCTCGACGTCCGCGTCGTTGTCGACCGCGATGCGCACGAGGTCGGCGCCGGCCGCGGCGATCAACTGCACCTGGCGGATCGTCGCCGCGACGTCGCGCGTGCGGGTGGCCGCCATGCTCTGGACCGCGATCGGGGCGACGCCGCCGATGGCGAGGTGACGGATGTGGATCGTGCGCGTCTTGCGGGTGGGAATCATCGGCGCGGATCGTAGCGGTCGCCCGGCAAGCGCTCACGTCCCGGTGACGTGGCCCTCGGCGCCCTGCAGACGCGTCTCCTCGAGGTCGAGTTCGCGCTCGAGCTTGAGCAGCGTCTCCTTCTCGACCAGGTGGCGGCGGTGCAGGTCGAGCAGCGTCTCGCGCTCGCGATGCAGCCCGGCCCGTCGCAGCGCTGCCGTGCCCTGCACTCGCATCACCTCGCTGCCCGCTTCGCCGATCAGCGACGCGCGACCTTGGTGGAGGCGGCGGATGCGATCGGTGTACTCGGCCGACACGAGCTGCGTCGCCGTGGCGAGGTACTGACCGCTCTTCGCCAGCGTCTTCACATGCGCGATGGCCGAGGTCGCCGCGGCGACGCGCGCCTCGCGTTCACGCTCCGCTTCCTCGACTCCATCACCGGCCACGCCGAGCCGCCGGATGACGAACGGCAGCGACAATCCTTGCAGCACCAGCGTGCCGAGGATCACCGAGAAGGTGAGGAAGATCACCAGATCGCGGCACGGGAAGGCGCCGGCGCCCTCCATGGTGCGCGGCAGCGCCAGCGCCGCCGCCAGCGAGACGACGCCGCGCATCCCCGCCCAGCCCACCACGAAGACCTGCCGCCACGGCAGCGGACGATGGCGGTTGAGACCGAAGCGGCCCATCAATCGGGCGACGAATCCGCTGACCGTCACCCAGGCGAGGCGCGCGCCGATCGCGGCCCCGACCACGACGATCGCGTCGAGCAGCAGCGTGGCCCACGACTCCTCGCAGCTGCGTTGCGCGACGGCCGGCAACTGCAGGCCGATCAGCAGGAACGCCGTCCCGTTCAGCAGGAAGACGACCATCTGCCAGAAGCTGAACCCCTCGAGCCGAGCGCTCGCCGAGAGCACTTCCGACGCCAACGTGCCGAGCACGATGCCTTCGGCCACCACCGCGAGGACGCCCGAGACATGGCTGCGTTCGGCGATCAGGTAGGCGAGGTAAGGCGCGACCAACGACAGCGCGATGGCAATCGAAGCGTCCTTCACGCGACGGAAGACCCAGGCGACCGCGACGCCGACGATCAGCCCGATCGCGATGCCGCCGAGCGCGACGACGAAGAAGTTCGCTGCCGCTTCCTCCAGCGCGAAGCTGCCGCTGGCGATCGCCGCCAACGCGAAGCGATAGGCGACCAGGCCGGTCGCGTCGTTCACCAGGCTCTCGCCTTCGAGGATCGTCACGAGCCGGCGCGGCAGCCGCAGCTTGCCGGCGATCGCGGACGCGGCCACCGCGTCAGGCGGCGAGACGATCGCGCCGAACGCGAAGGCAGCGGCCCACGGCAGCTCGGGCACCACGAGCTTGGTGACCCACGCCACCACCAACGCCGTGAAGAGGACCAGCCCGACCGCCATCAAGCTGATCGTCCGCAGGTGCGAGCGGAACTCCTTCCACGAGGTGACCCACGCCTGCGCATGCAGCAGCGGCGGGAGGACCAGCAGGAAGATCCAGTCGGGATTGAGGTCGACCTCGGGCACACCCGGCACGAGCGAGAGTCCGAGCCCGGCCAGCACCAGCACGATCGGCTCGGGCAGGCCGATTCGACGCGCCAACGCGCCGAAACCGGTCACCGCGGCCAGGATGAGGAGGAGCGTTTCGCCAGTCTGCATCGCGGACCTCATCGACCGGCGCAGGCACCCGGCGCGACTGGCGGCCTCCGTTCAATTCAGATCCACTCAGTTCAGTTCAGGCAGCGTGCAGGTACGGCCGGAGTTTTCCTTCTTCAACCACTCCATCAGCGGCTCGAAGTAGCGCAGCATCGCGCCGGCGGAGAGCTCTTCGCCGATCGAGTCGCGCATCAGCTGGCGCCAGTCGACGCTCGCGCCCGGTGCCAGGATCCGCTTCAGGAAGTCGCCGACCTCCTTGCGGCCGTAGTAGTTGGTGTCGTGCGGATCCTCGTGCAGCAGGTTGCGCGCGATGTGGTCGTGGAGCTGGAACAGCAGCAGGAAGGAGAGGCCGTAGTCGTAGTACTGGGCCGCGTCGTCGTTGATGTGCGTCTTGGTGGCAGCGTCGCAGAACTCCTCGCCGCGCGCCGTCGGCGGAACCACTCCCTGGTACTTCGCCACCAGCTCCCACCAGCGCTGGTTCCACTTCTCCTTGGGCAGTTCCTTGCCGTAGAGCTCCTGCTCGAAGTGGGTCATCACGCCGGAGCTCCACGGCATGAAGACGAGGTAGTTCAGCGCATCGCGCATCAGGAGCTGGCGCTTGGTTTCGTCGCTCAGCACCGGCGCCTTGCCGTCCGGCGTGAGGCCGACCGCCGCCATGAAGCGCGGCTGCATCGCAGCGAGCCCCATCATCGTGCCGACCGCCTCGTGGTAGGCGCGGTTCGCACCGGAACGCAGGATCAAGGGGACCTTCGGGTTGGAGTAGGAGAGGTAGTAGTAGATGTGGCCGAGTTCGTGGTGCGTCGTCTCGTACCACTCGGAGTTGCTCTCGACGCTCATCAGCGAGCGCACGTCGTGGTCGAGGTCCATGTGCCACGCGGAAGCGTGGTTGTTCTTCTTCCAGCCCGCGCCTTCGGGCGCCGGGTAGAGCGACGACTTCTCCCAGAAGATGGCGGGCAGCTTCTCGAAGCCGAGGCTCACGTAGAAGCGTTCCGCCTGCTCGACCTGCCACTGCGGCGTCTTGTCGGCGAGCGCGGCATCGAGGTTCACCCCCTCGACGTCGACCAGCGCGTTCCAGTCCTGGCTCCAGCGGTTGGGCAGCCAATGCGCCGGGATCATGTCGGGCACCGGCACTCCGTAGCGCTTCGCCAGCTCGTGCCGCGCCCAGGTGTGCAGCTCGCGATAGAGCGGTCGCAGCTGCTTCAGCGCGAGGTCGTTCAGCGCGAGCATCTCGTCGGTGGTCATCCCGTATTCGGAGACCTGGTAGCTGAAGAAGTCGGAGTAGCCGAGCGCGCGCACCGTGCTGTTGCGCAGCCGCTGCAGGTTGGCGAGCCCATCTTTCAGGGTGCTGCCGACCGCCTTGCTGGCCTCCCACGCCGCCTGCCGCTTGGTCAGGTCCTTCTCCTCGCGCAGGACGCGATCGAGGTCGTTGACCGTGACCTCCTTGCCGTCGAGGTGGAACGTGTAGCCGAACAGCGCCTCGGTCTGGCGCGTCTCGGCGGCGATGCGTTGATCGACGAGCTCCTTGGCGATGGCCGGCTTGTCGCCCGCGAGGTAGAGGATCGCCTTGAGCTGCCGCACCTGCACCGGAGCGAGGCGCGACTCGTCGGCCAGCAGCTCACGGCAACGGGTGATCACCCGCTCGCTGCCGGTGAACGCCGCGAGCGCCGACTTCGTGGCGTCGGAGTTCTTCGCGTTGCGATCGTCGCCCTCGACGATGTGGGTGTTCGAGAGCCATTCCGCCTCGTTGGCCGCGGCGTAGAGCTTCTGGTACTCGCTCTGGTAGGCCGCGAGGAAGGAGTCGGCCTCGGCGAGTCGCGCCATGGAGAAGCCCTTCTGCGCGGACTCCGCCTGCTGACGCGCCGCGACTTGCGCATCGGCCTCGGGGTGGGTGCAGGAGACGAGCGTGCCGAGGATGACGACGACCAGCAGCATCAGCACGATGGCGCCGACGTTGCGCACCTTCGCCCAATCGGTCGGCGGTCCGGCGGGAGCTTCGTCGTGGCTGTCGTGACCGTGGCCGCCGCCGTGACCGTGGTCGTCGTGGCCGTGGGAATCGGTGCTGCTCATGACAGGCGCTCCGCGCTTCGCGTGACAGGAAAGGGCCGACGTTTGTAGCTGGCAGCAACGAGCCGCTCAACGGCGGTGGCGCCGCCCGCTGCTGCAGCGACCGCGCGCACCGCCTATCTTGCGGGCCAAAGGTCCCCTCGAGCACCCGCCATGCGCCTCCCCACCTCGCGACCGCTCCTCCTGGTTCACGCCGTCGTTGCCGCGCTGGCGACGCTGGCCGTCGCCCCGCCGCTCGGCCGCTGCCAATCGGCGCCGCCCGCCGACGACGTGAAGCGCTACCGCAAGGAGCTCGCGCCCGGCGCCGAGATCGAGAAGCGGCTGGCCGCCATCGAGAACGTCGCCTTCTACGACACCGTCGGCACCGCGAAGCTGCTGATGGAGTTCCTCACCGCGACCCTCGTGAAGCTCGACGAGTTCGCCGCGGAGCGCGACGAAGTCGACGGCAAGCTCGAGAAGATCCTGAAGGCGCAGATCGAGAAGGGCGGCAAAGGGGCGAAGCCCAATTACTCCGGCGTCGAGGAACTGCAGCTCGACCAGAAGGTGCTCGGCGCACGCATCGGCTACGAAGAGAAAGCGGTGCGCGGCTACGTCGACGCCTTCGCGAAGTGCAAGCGCGAGGAGACGCTCGAGTACCTGATGGCGGCGCCACCGAAGAAGCCGGAGCGGCTGCGGCTGGTGCTGCTCGAAGTGCTGGGGCGCATCGACCACGGCAAGGTGGCCGAGCACCTGATCGGGTTGCTCGACGATCCGGTGGTCGAGGTGCGGCTCGCCGTGGCCGCGGCACTGCTGAAACAGCGCCCGGAGTTCATCCCACCGGGCGCGCTCGCGCCGCTGCTGCGCGGACCGGAATGGCAGGAACGGTCGATCGCGGTCGACGCGCTCGCGCGAATCGGCGATCGCACGGCGCTCGAGATGCTGGTGAATCAGACGGCGAAGGAAACGGGCAAGCCGCTCGCCGACCTGTGCGGGCGGCTCGAGCAGATCACCGGCCAGAAGTTCGGGAAGACGCCAGCGGCATGGGTCGATTGGTGGCAGAAGGCGCGCACGACGTTCGAGCCGCGCGGCATCGACGTCACGCAGCCGGCGCAGGTCACCAAGGAGAGCGGCAAGTACGCCGACTTCTTCCACATCAAGTTCGACTCGCTGAAGGTGGTCTACGTCGTCGACATTTCCGGCTCGATGCTTGCCGCCGTCGACGACTACGAGAATCTCACCCCCGAGCCCGGCAAGTCGCGCATCGACCTCGCGCGCCGCGAGGTGAAGGCGTCGATCCAGGGGCTGCCGCCCGAGGCGAGCTTCAACGTCATCGCCTACAGCGACGTCGTGATCCCGTGGAACGACCGCAACGTGATGGCGACGGCCGACAACAAGAAGAAGGTCGGTGAGTGGCTCGACGGCCTCGCGGCGGTGGGCCAGACCAACATCTTCGACGCGCTCGAGACGGCGTTCCGACTGGCCCCGCTCTCGACCAAGGACAAGTACTACGCCACGACCGGCGACACGATCCTCTTCCTCTCCGATGGCGGCCCCACCTGCGGCCGTACCACCGACTGCGAGGAGATCCTCGCCGAGGTGAAGAAGTGGAACGAGACGCGCCGCATCACCATCCACGCCGTCGGCATCGGCGCGCAGACGGTCGAGAACTTCATCAAGGCGCTCGCGAAGCAGAACAGCGGCCAGGCGACGTTCATCAAGAAGTGATCGAGCGTCAAGAAGTGATCGAGGTCGCGGCAGTCGAGCGACGCGCGGCGCCCGAAGCGGCGAATCCGCACGCCAGATGACTTGGAAATGACGCTCCTCATCTCCGTTGCAGTCGTACCGAAGACGAAACGGTAAACCGGCGCCACGCACTTCCGACCGCGGCCATGAAACAGGGGCCCTCGGTTCCGAGCGTGCGTCCCAACCGTGCACACAGTTCCGCGGCGGGGTGGACCCACCGCTCCGCCTGTTTCCAGAGGGAGATCGAAGACATGTCGTTCGTGAGCACGTTGCGCTTCGCAGCGGCCGCCGTCGTCCTGACGGCCGGCAGCACTGCGGTGGCGCAAGGCGTCGCCAAAGTCGGCGCCAAACAGAGCTACACTTGGCAACAGCCACTGGTGAACGGCCGCGGCGTGAAGAGCCTGGCCGACCTGCAAGGGCGGCCGGTCGTCGTGGAGTTCTGGGGAACTCGCTGAGGACCTTGTGTCGGGTCAGCCGTGCCGCTGGCCATCAAGATGCAAGAAGAGTACGGCGACGACGTGCAGTTCCTCTTCATCGAGTCGCAGGGCGCTTCGGCCAAGGACATGGAGAAGTTCGTCCTGCAGAAGAAGTGGTTCAGCGACGCCGCCATCTGGACGTGCGAGCCGCCGTTCGAGACCGGCGCCGGCGGGATCCCGCACTGCGTCGTGCTCAGCAACGACGGTGAAGTCCTGATCAATGACAACCCGCTCTCGGCGCACACGGCCATCGAGGAAGCGCTGAAGGAGCAGTTGAAGCTCGCCAAGAAGGGCCCCAGCGATCTCGGACCGCTCTGCCGAGCCGCGTGGGTGGACTTCGAGAAGGGCAACTTCGCGGCGGCCATCAAGTCGCTCGAAGCGGTCCCCGATGGCGTCGAGAAGGACGCGGCCGACAAACTCTCCGGCAAGCTCGCCGTGCGCGCGAAGGCGAAGCTCGCGCGGCTCGATTGGCTGATCGAGTCGGCCGAGTTCGAGCAGGCGGACAAGCTGGCGGCGACGCTGGCGAAGGGGCTCGCGGGCCACGAACTGGCGACGAAGCTGACCGAGCTGAGCAGCAAGCTGACCGCCAAGGAGATGGCTCCCGAGCGCGAAGCGGCCAAGCAGCTCGAGAAGCTCGAGAAGCGCATCGCCAAGGACGGCCTCGATGCGGCCGTCGTGAAGGCGCTGAACGCCTTCGGCGAGAAGTTCGGCGAGACGCGCGCCGGCAAGCGCGCCAAGCACATGGCGGAACTCGTCGGCAGCTGACGACGGGCGAGCAGGAAATTCGATCGACGGCGGCCGGGGGCGATCCGCTCCCGGCCGCGCTCGTTTCGGGGCACGCGAGATTCAGCGGTTCGGCGTCGCGCGGTGGGCTTGCGCGATGAAGAAGAGCGCGTCGTAGCTCGCGCGACGACGGCGCCGTACCGATCCACCCGCGCGACGCGTCGATCACCGATCTTGATCGTCATCGTCATCGTCCGCTGCCTCGTCGCCAGCGTCTTCCGGCTCCGCCTTCGGTCGCGCCGCGTCGATCGCCACCCACTCTTCGTGAGTGAGCTTCGGCGCACCGAGCATCGTCTGCGCCTCCGCGATCGCGTCGAGGTACGCCTCGGTGCCGACGCCCGACTTCGGCAGCATCGCCTCGTCGACCAGGACCCAATCGTCGCGATTGCGGGAAGCGTCGTCGGCACGCGGATCGAGGAGGAAGTTGCCGGGCGACACGCGGAAGCCGTCGACTCGCTTGATCCCCTCGTAGAAGAGGTCGATGTGCTCCATGCATTCGAGCTGCGGGTAGAGCGTGCAGCGTCCGCTCGCGTCCTCGGGATGCGGATCGTCGGCGCCGTCGTGCGCGACGTGGCCCACCACCAGCACCGCGCCGGCATTGCAGCCGCGGATGAACTCCGGATCACGGAAGAGACCGACCTTCGTGCGATCGCACTGGCCGCAGGTGTCGTACTGCAGCGAAAGAAGGATCGGCACGTTGCGCTCGCGCGCCTCGCGCAGCGCGGCGTCCCAGTGCCGCGCCATGCGCAGCGGGTCGCTTGGCGCCACCGGCAAGCCGGCGCCGCTGCGTACCACGCAACGGAAGCCGACCGTGCGGTCGCCCACCTCGAGCGGTTGCATGCACAGGTCGAAGGTGCGCAGATTGAGCGGATGGGGCGACGCCCAGCTCCCGCCGCGGATCATCGCGGGCGCCCCGGCGCTGCCGCCGCGACCCCGACCCGAGTAGACACGCTCGTAGACGTTGCCCGCCATGTCGTAGCAGCCGAACGGACTCACTCCAGCGGGGTAGCTCTTCACTGGCATCGGCAGGTCGGGACCGAAGCGACGGAAGTTCGCGCGCGTCGCGTCAGGCTCCTCGCTGCCCCAAGGAAAGATGCGCCCCTCGAAGCCGCCCGCGGCCTTCTGCCATTCCGGCAGCAGCGGTAGATCACCGCCGACGAAGCGCGCAAAGGCGATCGCGCCGAAGCCGGTGACGCCGAGCGCGGGCAGTTGTTCGCAGCCGAGCTTTGGCCGCCAGAGGCCATCGACCTGCTCGAGCCCATGCTCGACTTCGACCAGCAGGGGATGGCCGTCGGCATCGCTCTCGATCTTGGTGGCATTCAGGAACGCCGCGAACTGACGATTGGTCACTTCGGTCTCGTCGATCGCGTAGCCGTCGACCCAGACCCACTCATGCTCGGGCTCGCTGGTCGGGCGCGGGAAGTAGCCGTTCATCTTGAACGAGCCGGCCGGGATCCAGACCACTCGCGCACCGTCGCGCGGCCGCTCGAAGAGCGCCATCCCCTGCGCATTCACACCAAGCGGGCGGTAGCGATCCGTCTGGCCTTCGCTGGCGGATCCGACATGCACGGCGAGCAGGCACGAAAGCCACAGCGTCATCTCATTGCTCCTTGGCGACGCCCGGCGCGCGCAACGAGCGATGCTAGCATCGCCCGCATCCGCGACCGGCCGTAGGACGACACCTCGCGTGAACCTCGAAGACGCTCGGCTCTCGTTCATCGGGATCTCGGTCCAAACCGTCGCCCGCTGCTGTTGGCGGGCACGTTCGTCGCGCTGCGCCGCCTTGCTTCGAGCCATCGCTACCTGCGCGATTGGAGCGTCGCGTTCGGCGCGCTCGGTGTCGCGCTGGTCACGGTCTTCACGCGCTACCAGGTGCTCGAACTGCCGCCGCCCGGCACGTTGTGGGGTCCTTCGTGGCTGCGTGTGCCGTTCGACGTCGTCTACCAGTTGAGCAAGCTCGCCTACTTCGGTGGGCTGCTGACCGGCGTGGCGCGCTACGTCGGCAAGCCGCTGCCGCGCGCCACGCCGCTCGTCGCCGGCGCCTTCTGCCTCAGCGCGGCCGCGACCCCGCTCCTCTCCCCGCAGCTCAACTCGGCCATGGCGCTGCAGGCTCCATTTGCAGCCGTGTGCTGCACGATGGCCGCCCTCTACCTGGCGCGCGCTCCCGCGCAGTGGCGCAGCTTCGGCTCGCGCGCCGCGAGCATCGTGTTCGCGCTGCTCGCGCTGCTGTGGGTGCTCTACGCCATCTCCTTCGGTTCGATCCGGTTCCAGTCCGAGTTCTTGGCCTCGTTCATCTGGGGGCTCGCCCACTACAACTCGTTCATCGACCTGCTGATGCAGACGGCGCTCGCCGTGGCGCTCTTGATCACCGTCTTCCAGCGGGTCGAGCACGAAGCGGAGGATGCGCGGGCCGAACGAGCGGCATTGCACCGCCGTCTCGCCGAATCGGAGAAGCTCGAAGCGCTCGGCGTCCTCGTCTCAGGCGTCGCACATGAGCTCAACAACCCGCTGACTTCGATCCTCGCCTCTCCGACGATCTGCGCCAGCCCGCGCGCACCATCATCGAGCAGTCGCAACGATGCAGCACCATCGTGCGCGGCCTGCTCGACATCACGCGCCAGCGCCACGTGAGCTACGCGCCGGTGTCGATCGCGCAAGTCGTGGCACGGGTGAAGCGCGACATCGGTCCGCAGCTCGCGCGCACGCGCGTGACGGTGACGACGCAACTCGCTGCCGACCTGCCGAAGATCCATGCCGACGCCACCGGGCTCGAGCAGGTGATCGCCAACCTCCTCGCCAACTCGCTCGAAGCGCTGCCACCGGATGGACACATCGAGATCGAGGCGCTCCGCGACGGTCCGCAACACGTGCTCCTTCGTTGCAGCGACGATGGCCCCGGCGTTGCAGCCGCGCTGCGCGAGCGCGTCTTCGATCCGTTCTTCACCACGAAGTCCGCGCAGCGAAGCGCGGGGCTGGGCCTGGCGATCTCGCAACGCATCGTGCGGGCGCACGGCGGCTCGATCACGACCTCGACGCGCATCGACGGCGGTCGCGGCGCCTGCTTCGTCGTGCGACTGCCGGTGGGCGAGTCGACGGATCTCGCCCGCCGCGATGGCCAGCTTGCGGCCACCCCCGCGCACACCGCAGCCATCGAGCCTCCCTCCCGCGATGCTCCGCGCGTCGAGCCGCCTTCGCCACGCGTGCTCCTCGTCGACGACGAGGCGCCGGTCCGCGAACTGCTGCGCCGCTATCTCAGCGGCCACGGCTTCGTGATTCGCGAGGCCGAGAACAGCGCCGCGGCGTTGGCCCTGCTCGATTCGACCGAGCCGATCGACGTGCTGGTGACCGACCTGCGCATGCCCGGCATGAGCGGCATCGAGCTGCTCGAGCGCGTGCAATCGCGCTGGCCGGAGCTCGCCACGCGTGCCATCGCGATCACCGGCGACGTGGTCGCCCCCGAAGTGGCTCGCTTCATCCAGCGGCGCGCTTTTCCGTTGCTGGAGAAGCCGATCGACTTCGCGCGACTCCTGGCGGAGGTGAGCGCCGCGGCGCGCCGCGTCACTCCTCCCGATCGCCCTGGAGCGGACGCAACTCGAGGTCGCTCGCCGGCGCCGTGAACTGGCCGAACAGGCCAAACGACTCCATCGAGGTGCCCTCCTCGCCGTCGCCTTCGAGCAGATCGCGAATGACGAAGTAGCCGGCCGGCGCGAGCCCTGCGACCTTGAAGCGCCCCTCTGCATCGCTCCAAGCCACGCGCTCCTGCGACCGCCCCCCGGTCCATCCGACCGGGAAGAAGAGGAAGCGCGCGCCCGCCAGCGGCGCACCCTGCGCATCGACGACGCGGCCGCTGGCCGCTGCGCCGCGATCGAGCGCAACATCCACGCGCATCGATCCACCGGCGGTGAGCGCCGGCAGCGGTTGCGAGCGTCCGCGCTCCGCGTGGTGATGGGCGACGATGCGCCCGTTTCCCTTCGCGATCGCCGCGAGCTCTTCGGGTTCGAAGCCGAGGCGTCGGCCGATCACGTAGCGCCCCGCAGCGTCGGCGAGCGTCGCGAACGAATCCCCTGCGTCCTCGACGTCCCACGCCAGCTCGACGATCGCATTGAACGCGGCGCTGCCGTCGGCGAGCGTCAACCGGCCCGCCAGCAGCGGCCCCGGCGGCGCCAGCGTCCCGAGGTCGCGCGTCTCGCCGGCGGCCAGCGGCGGCTGCGCCTCGCCATCGCCCACCGCGATGCCGCTGCGCGGCGCGAAGTTCGCCAACGTCCCCGCGATCGCCAGCTCATCACCCAGCACGACTCCGTGCAGGAAGCCGCCATTCGCCAGCGGGGGCGAGGTGAAACGGCCTTGCGCGTCCAGCGCGACTCGCACGATGCGCGGCGCCGCCAGAGTCGGTTGCACGACGACGAACTCGAAGCCCAGTTCGAGCAGCTCCGCCGGCAGTGCGACCCGCCCGGTCACGCGCGCGGGAGCGGGGAGTTCGATGCGACCGAGATCGACCGGCGTCGGCTCCCACGGCAGGTCGATCCGGCAGCTCCAGGGCGAGTCATCGGCCACTTGCAGCCGCAGTTCGAGCGTGCCAGTGGCGGCGAAGCGCAGCGCAAAGGAGCCATCGTCCGCGACTCGTGTCGCGTCCGGCTCGTCCGCGATCGCCTGGCCACCGGCCGCCAGCGCGACGACGCGTGCGTCGAGCGCCGCAGCCGGCGGGAAACCGAGAGGCGGCCAGGGCGTGAACCAACCCTTCGCGATCAGTCGCGGCTCGAGCTCGAAGTCGAGGCGGTCGCGGCCGCGCTTCGGATCGACGTCGAATTCGAACCACCCATCCGACGCCCACTCCGCGCCGCTCGCCCGCAACGCGAAGCGCGACCCCATCAGCGTCTGGAAGCGAAAGGCACCAGCTTCATCGCTCACCGTGCGCAGCGGAAGCAAGCGGCGCAACGCGCCGGTCGGCGCGACGAGCGGTAGATGGTACTCGACGACAATTCCGGACAGCGGCGCCCCGCTCCCACGCGCGACGACGCGACCCGCCACCGCGTAGCCAGGATCGAGCCGCAGATCGCAGCGGCCGCTGCAGCGACCGCACCACGCCTGCGTCACCCCCACGCCTTCCTTGCGCGCGTGGAGCCAATGCTCGAACCCTTGGTTGCTGGTGCGCCCTGAATCCCAGGTTCGTTGCGCGACGACCAGACGGTAGTGGCCTTGCTCGTCGCTGGTTCCAGAGATGACGCCGTCGTGCCACAGCGTCGCGCCGGCACACGGCGAGCCGTCGGGCGCCAACACGCGTCCCCAGAAGAGCGCCTTCCCTTCGCGCTCCACTCCATCGATCTCGGACGGCGCCGGCGTCGCCAACGGATCGAAGGTCTCGGCAGCGCGCCGCGCCGAGAGCGCGTCGGCGCTCGTCAACGAGCCGCCATGCCCTGCGCTTGCGTCATCCGCCGCCGAGTTCGCGCGGGCGTCGCGACCGCGGCCCGACGCCGCGCCCACTCCGACGATCGTCGGCGAGCCGGAACGCGGCTTCGCGCTCGCCACTCGCAACCACCACCACGCCCCGGCCGCGAGCAGCAGCAACGCCGCCATCAGCGCCAGCACGAGCAGCGTGCCGCGCCGCGACGCGCGATCCGATTGCGGCTCCATTCACCCCTCGTCGTTCCGTCGCCAGCCCCCGCCGCGACGAGGTCGCAGCGTAGCCGCGCCCACCGCTCGCAGGGCAGAATCGCACGCATGCCTCCCGCCGGACCGCCGCCGCCTCCGTCGTCACCACCACCGCCCGCCGCTGCGCCGGCGACGCTCGCGGCATTGCAGGGACGCGTGCACTTCGGCACTTCGGGCTGGGACTACCCTGACTGGATCGGCCCCTTCTATGCCGAAGGGACCGCGAAGAAGGCGCTGCTGACTCGCTACGCCGAGCAGTTCCGCAGCGTCGAGATCGACAGCACCTTCTATCGGATGCCGACGCGCCGCACGGTGGAAGGCTGGGTGCAGCGCACGCCGCCGGGCTTCCTCTTCTGCCCGAAGGTCCCGCAGTCGATCACGCACGAGAAGCTGCTGCTCGGAGTCGGCGACGAGACGCGCGCGTTCGTCGATGCGCTCGAGGCGTTTGGCGATCGGCTCGGCGTCGTCGTCGTGCAGTTGCGCTACTTTCGAAAAGCGGAAGGGATCGAACCCGAGCCGTTCGCGGAGCGGCTCGCGCCGTTCCTCGAGCTCTTCCCGAAGTCGATGCGAGTGGCGCTCGAAGTTCGCAACAAGACCCTGTGGTCGACGCCCGTGCTGGACGTCCTGCGCGCCGGCGGACGCGGGCTGGTCTGGATCGACCATCCGTGGATGGACGGACCCGAACGGGTGGCGACGCGCGTCGACGTCGCGCCCGCGCCGTGGTGCTACCTGCGACTCCTGGGCGACCGCGAAGCGATCGAACGGCGCACGACGAGCTGGGGCGAGGTGGTCGTCGACCAGTCGGCTCGCCTTGCGAAGTGGGCCGAGCTGCTCGCGGCGACGCTCGAAGCGGGACGCGATGTCTGGGTCTACGCGAACAACCACTACGCCGGCCACGGCCCTGCCACCATCCGCGAGCTGATCGAGCGCTTGCGCGCGCGCCTGGGGGGAGCGCTCCCGAGCGACGGGGAGGGCGCGAGCGGGAGCAGTCCAGTTCCGGGTGGCCGCTAGCCGATCGAGGAGATCACTGGAGATCTGCCCGTGGCAGGGGTCGGCTCGAAACCAACGGAAGCGTCCGCCGGAACCGGCGCTGCGACGCCGCCGGAATCACCGCGCAAGGTGATCGGCGGCCACGTCGACGCCGCGCCGGCGCAGTCGATGCAGCGCTGCGCGCGCCACCGCGAAGTCGACGCGCTGGTGCGTTGCGACCGCTGCAAGACGCATTGGTGCGCCAACTGCGTCCGCCGGCTGAACGACCACGGCAACACCTACTGGTTGTGCAACTGCGGTGGCCGCGGCGAGTCGTTGCCGGACCCGTCGGTCGGCGAGCGTCGCCGGTACGAACGCCACCTCGGCAACGCCATTCGCGCGCCACTGTCGGGCACCGGCCTGCAGCTCATGCTGGCGGGCAGCGTCTGCTACGGCACGCTCGATGCACTGCTCGGCACCGCGACGCGCGCGACGCTCTTCGCCGCCTTCCAGAACCTCACTCGATCCGCGGGCGCAGCGCCCGTCCCGCTGATGCACGACCTGTTGCTGTCGGCGACCGGCATCGTCCTCTTCCTGCTGGTGCTCGGATACCAGTTCGCGTGGGTGCAGCAGGTCATCTGCGACAGCGCGCTCGGCCGCCCCGCGCTGGAACGGTTCCCCACCTTCACGAGCGTGCAAGAGAGCGTCGCGATTCCGGCGGTGGAGTCGTTCGCAACGCTCGCCGCGTGCGTCGGACCGGGCCTGTTGGCCATGACGATCGGACCGCTACCGCTGCTCTTCGGAATGGTGCTGTCGGCACTGGGCTTCGTCGCGTTCCCGATGGCGCTCGCGTCGGTGGCCGTCGATGGCTCGCTTCGAGGACTCGATCCCGTGCGAATCGGCAGAGGAATGCGCGCGTGCGGCATCGAGTACGCGTTGGTGGTGGCGCTCTTCTGCGCCGCGCTCGGCGCCATGCTCGGCGGCGGCCTGCTGTTTGGCGCCGTGCCGTGGATCGGACCGGTGGTGAAGGCGTTCTTCATCCTCGCGACGACGGCGATGGCCGCGCAGGTGCTCGGCCTGGTCGTTGCGCGCCAGGATGCGCAGCTCCACTGGCTCGCCGACTCGCGCGGCCCCCGCGAGTGAGCGGAACGCAGCCGCTATCGTCCGCCGCTCATGAACGCATCGCGCCGACTCCTTGCCGCGAGCGCGCTTGCCGTGGCGAGCGCCGGATGCGGCGCGCCTGACCCGGCAGCCCCGTCGCCGCGCGCCAGCGACGCCGCCGCTTCGCGGCTGGTGATCGTCGACGTCGATGCCGATCCGCTGGCCCTCGGCGGGCGACCCGGAGCCCTCTTCCTCTACGACGTGGCGAGCGGAACGCTCTCGCTGCTCCATTCGTCGCGGGCATTCGTCGATCCGGTCGACGTCCTCGCCGACGCCGACGGCGGCCTGCTGATCCTCGACCAGATCGAGAGCGCCGGTCGCGGCACGATCCTCCGACTCGACGCCGACGGCACGACGCGGGAGCTGAGGTTGCCGCCGGTGCTTGTCGATCCGACCAGCTTCGCGCGAGCGCCTGACGGCAGCATCTGGGTGACCGATCGCGGCGTCACCTTCGCGGACGGCAGCGGTCCCGGCGCCGTCTTCCGATTCAGCGCCGATGGGAGCACGGTGTCGATCGTGGCTTGCGGCGCGCCGCTCGAAGTGCCGGTCGACGTCGCCTTCGTCGATGGAGTCGCGTGGATCCTCGATGCGGACGCGTGGCGAGTCGACATCGCGGCACTCCACGAAGGCGGGCTCTTCCGTGCCGCGCTCGACGGCAGCGGATTCGCCGAGGCGGGCCGGCTCGCGCTGGTGAGCCCGTTCTCGTTGCAGCCCTGGCACGGCGACCGCTTCCTCGTCGCCGACGTCAATGCCGATCCGAAAGTGCCGGCGCGGTTTCGCGGCGGCCTCTACGAACTGCAGCGCGACGGCCATTCCGAGCTCTTCGCGTGGAGTCGCGAGCTGCGCGACCCGACGTGCGCGACGGTCTACTGCGGCCGCCTCTTCGTCACCGATGGCAGCGCTGATCCGCTCGACCTCGGCGATGACGGCTCCGGCAAGGGTTTCGCCGGCCACGGCCGTGGCGCCCTGTTCGAGGTCGACGTCGAAACGCGCGCCGTCAAGCTCGCCATCGCCTCGCCTGACTTCTGCAATCCGGTGCGCGTCCGTGCCCTCGGCGGCGGCGGGGCGTCGCGATGAGCGGACGCGATTGGCGCAAGCGGCTCGCGCTGGCGTTGGCGGCGACGCTGCTGACCCCGATGCTGGTGGAGCTCGCGATCCAGCTGATCGGCGATCCGCGCTACGACCGCATCGATCGCCAGATCGACGACCTCTCGGGCTATTGGAAGCTCGCACAGGAAGGGCTGTTGACGCTCGACGATCGCGAGCTGCGTTTTCGCCTGGCGCCCGGGTTTCGCGCGGAGGTCGACGGGATCGACTATCGCGTCAATTCACGCGGCCTGCGCGGAGCGGAGGTCGATGCGCGCAAGCCGGACGGCAAGCAGCGCGTCCTGCTGGTCGGCGACAGCTACGCCTTCGGGCTCGGCGTCACGGAAGGCGATGCGATCGCGGCACAGCTGCAGTCGCTGCTGCCGGCGACCGAGGTGCTGAACCTCGGTGTCCCGGGCTACCAGACGCGACAGGAGGCGCTGCTGCTGCAGCGCGTCGGGTTCGAGCTCGCGCCGGACCTCGTGATCCTGCTCTACTTCGCCAACGACAAGGAGCCCAACGCGCTGACGTGGGCGCCCGCGCTGCACGTCCTCTACCACGACGATCTGCCGTTGCCCTACTCGTGGAAGCCGTACCTCGCGCGCAGTTTCCTCTACGCCGTCGCCGCGAAGCTCGAGGCGGGTCGGCGCTACGAGCGCGGCGACTACGACGCGCGCGGGTCGACGCACTGGCCGTTGACGGCGCAGCGGATCGAGGCGATCGCGGCCGACTGCGCCGCGCGCGGCATCCCCTTCCTGCTCGCCGCGATCCCGGAGATGTCATCGACCAAGGAACTGCAGGACGAGACCCACGAAGTGTGGAAGGACCACGCGAGCGTCGTGCGGCTCGCCGCCGATCATGGCTGGCCGTTCGTCGACCTGCGCGCCGGCCTGCTCACCAAGGTCAAAGCGTTCGAGAAGCTCTTCCTCTCGCTCGACCCGATCGACACCCACTTCAACGCCAAGGGATGCAAGCTCGCCGCCGAGCTGATCGCCCCGATCGCGGCACCGCTCCTGCAACACTGACCCTCCCGCCACCCGGCACCGCCTCGATGGCGCGCGCGATCGGTGACGCGCACGATTGGTGGCGGGGATCTTTCCACCACTGTTTCCGCGCCAGGTGCGGCGCGAGCGGAGGAAAGATCCCCGCCACCGGTTCGTCGGCGTGCTGGGACGCGGAGTGCTGATTCGGCGGGAGAAAGATCCCCGCCACCGATCAGGAGAGCGAGGCGCGCAGCATCCAGCCGTGCTTCTCGAACTCGCTGATGACACCGGTCAGGAGGTCGACGGTATCGGTGTCGACCTCTTTCTCGGCCACCGAGCGAGTGGATCGCAGACTCTTCAGGAAGACGTCGAAGCGCTCGGCGAGCAGGCCGACGTGCTCGAGGTCGCGCGTGACTTCTTGCGGGTACTCGGGAATTCGCGAGCTCGCAGCGACGTGTCGTGACGTGCCGCGCGCCAGCGACCCGAGCGTCACCGCGCGCTCGGCGATCTCGTCGGTGTGGTTGGCGAGGCTGACCGCAAACGTCTCGAACAGCGGATGGAGCGCGGCGAACTGCGGCCCGCGCACGTTCCAATGGGCGACCTTGATCTGGCTGTAGAGGTCCAGACCATCGGCGAGCAGCGACAAGAGCGCTGCCGAGATGCTCTTGCGCGAGCCTTCCGACAGCTGACTCGGGGTGGCAAACATGCGGTTCTCCGGGATCGCGCGGCGAGGCGGAATGAGGTCCGTCCGCGGGCGACGTCGGTCACCGAGGCGAAGCGTGTGCCGTCAACTCCCCCAGGGGGGCACGCGGTCGCAGCGGCCGATCGTGCCCGTTCCGTCGCCCGCGACGCGCCCTTTCGCGGTTCACAGGCTCCACCCCGCTCGGTAGTCGCGGCGCAGGAGCGCGTCGACTTCGGGCCTGCCGGTGGTCCCCTTCACGGAGTCCCAACTCAGCGTCGCGTTGCCCGCGCGATGGGCGACACACCCGAGCAGCACGGCCTCGGTCAGCGGCGCCGCGTAGTCGAAGCGGCAGGTCGCCACGATCGCCTCCCCCTTCGCTTGGCCGATCCACTCGGCGTAGTGGCCGGGCGAGGCCGCGATGGTCGGCGCCGGCCGCACGAATCCTTCGAACCGCTTCTCCGGCAGCAGCACGTTGCGGTCGTAGTCGGCCAGCAGCGTTCCCTTGGTGCCGACGAAGAGCGTCCCGTTGCCCCACTGCGGCAGCAGGCCGTCAGCGAAGTGGTGCGGTCGCTTGTCACCGTGGTACCAGGTGAGCGGCACGCTGCCGCCGGCCTTCTTCGCCATCGTGTACTTCACGATCAGCCACGGCGGGCAGGCGTCGGCATGCGGCGGCGGCCCCTCGACCGCGATCTGCGTCGGACCGGACAGGGCGAGCGCCCAGAACGGGAGGTCCATGTGGTGGCACGCCATGTCGCCGAGCGTGCCGTTGCCGTAGTCCCACCAACCGCGCCATGCGAACGGAGCGTAGGCCGGGTGGTAGTCGCGTTGCGGCGCCGGACCGAGCCACAGATCCCAATCGAGTCCGGCCGGCAGCGCGGGCTTGTCGGTCGGACGCTCGCCGCCGCAGTAGCCGCCGCCGACCCAGACATGCACCTCGGTCACGTCGCCGATCGCACCGCCCTGCACCAGCTCGACGACCCGTCGATAGTTGTCGTTCGAATGGATCTGCGTGCCCATCTGCGTCGCGGCCTTCGACGCGCGCGCCAACTGAAGCAGCGTGCGGCACTCGTGGATCGAGTGAGTCAGCGGCTTCTCGCAGTAGACGTGGAGCCCGGCGCGCAACGCCTGCGCAGCGGCCGGCGCGTGTGTGTGATCGGGGGTGCTGATCACGACGCCGTCGAGCCCGCCGGCTTCGATCAGTTTGCGGAAGTCGACGAAGCTCTTCGCCAGCGGGAAGCGCTCGCACGCCTTCGCGAGGTTGCCGCCGTCGATGTCGCACAGCGCGACGATCTCCTCGCCAGCGACGCCGTTCATGTTGTCGCCGCCGCGCCCCGCCACGCCGATGACGCCGAGTCGCAGTTTCCCGTTGGCTGGATAGCCATGCGCGACCCCGGGATAGCGGCCGATCGCGAATGCCGCCGCACCGGCGGCGGAGGTGCGCAGGAAGTCGCGCCGGGTCGTTCCACGTCGCTTGCTCATCGTCTGCTCCCTTGGTCCGCGTTGGCCCTGCCGACGGAATCGGCGCAGGCTACGTCGCTCGGCGGCGACGCAACAGCACCGAGATCAGCAGGAACAGCGCGGCGCAGACGAACGCGCCCGCGGCCACGGGACCGAGTAGCGCGCCACCCCCATCGAGGCGTCGCTCCGCCGCCGGCTCGGTCAGCGCGAAATCGTCGGCCGCGAGCCGGCCATCGAACCGAGGCGCGTAGGTCGTCGTCGTCACGACCTCGACGCCGCCGAGCGACTGCGATTCCTCGAGCCGGCGCAGCAGCCGCGAGTCGATCTCGAACCACAGGCGCTGCCGGATGTCGCCGTCGCTGCGATCGAACCGCCAGCATTCGACCCCCTCGAGCACGACGCGATGCGCTTCCGCCGTTGCGCTCGTCGGCGCCAGCCGCCCGCCGTGGTCGAAGCGGTCGGGCATCAGCAGCGCCGCGACGAGCGGGGCCGCGCCGCCCGCGTCGTTGGCCAGCGCGCCCACCAGTGAAGTGCAGCGCACCGGCTCGCTCGCCCCGAGCGGCCAGCTGCGCACCACCCCCTCTTCGTGCACCACGACTTCGCGCCCACGCTCCGCCTCCGGGCTGCGCTCGCCCCACTCGAAGCGGAAGCGGTCAGGCCGCGAGAACGCCGTCGTGAACGTGAACTCCGCCCGACTCGTGGCGCCATCCTGCTGTCGATACTCGATGACGACGGTGCCGGAGTCGGCGTAGGTGGTGCAGGTCGCGTAGCGCGCGCGCGCCGAAGCGAGCAGCGCCGCAGCCTCTTCGACGAGGGTCACGGGAGTGTCGACCACAGGAACATCGAGCCCACCGCGAGACAGAACGCGCCGGCGAGCAGGTAGCGCACGGCCATCCCGCGTGGCACGTCGATCACCTCCGAAGACAGGCAGCTGGCGATCGCTGCGAGCACTTCCGTGCGCGGTGCCTCCGTCTCCGGTTGCCGCATCGCGAACCAGACCACCCCGAGCGCGCGATTCTGTTTCACCAGGACCGCCGGCCCGGACTTGCCCAGACGCAACGTGTGCTCCTCGGCGTCCTCGACGACGTCCGTCGTGACGTCCTCCGGCGCGCGCAACGCCTTCAGCGCCGCGCGCGCGAGCGCGTGAGCGTCGCGCAACGTGATCCCGCCCACCACCAGCCGAGTTTGCACCTCGCGCCACTTCGCCATCACGAACCAGCCGACGCCCACCAGGGTCGCCACGGTGATCCAGATGCTGCTGGAGACGAACCAGCGACCGACGAAATGGTTGAGTTCGTACAAGGCGAACGCGGCAACGACCGGCCACACCCAGTACAACGGCACGACGATGGGCCGCCGCCACCGCCACAGCGCGAGGCCGATCCGCAGCAACGCGATCCCCGCCACCAGGGCGGCCGCCGAGAGGAGCTGCGCCGTGCCCTGCCGTTCGCGCTCTTTCTCCTCGCGGCGGCGTCGGCGCCGCTCATCGGCGGGTTTCTCGGGGACCGCTGGCGGGCGTGGCCGGGCTCGTTCCAGCTGCGCCTCCTCCACGACGGCGTCGAGGCGCGGAGCCAGTAGCATCAACCAGCGCGAACGGTCCGCTTCGACGACCGCCAGCTCGATCAGCGTTCCGCTCGCGACGTCGAGAGTCGCGCTGACGCCTGCTCCGTTGAGAGCAAGAGACGCCGTCCAACGGCGCCGCCCCAGAACCTCCTCCTGCGCGATTGTCGGAAGCCGATCCCACTGGTCGAGCGAAACGATCGGCAGCGCACTCGGCCACAGCAGCTTCGCCACGATCAACGGGGCGTAGCCGCTGCAATCGCTCGCCCGCTCGATCGCCGCGACGAGCGATGGGGCCTCGCGCGGTGCGGCGTCTTCCTTCGACCACGTCGTCGCGCCGCGATCGTCGCAATGGAGGGCGACCATCCGCGTGCACGCACCGTCGTCGTTGAGTTCCCACCAATCCCAGCGCAAGGTGAGGTGCCCCGCCGCGTCGCGGCGAAACGCCAGCGAGTAGCGCTGCTCGCGCCTTGGATCGACGTCGCTGCGGATGAGGCTGCCGCCATCGATCACGCTGGCCAGCTCGCCGTAGGTCGACTCGATCCGAGCGAAGAACTCCTCGACGGTCGGAGCCTCCTGCGACGGCTCGCTCGCCATGCCAAGCGCGAGCGAAGAGCACCGCAGCCACCTCATCGCCGCTTTCGCCAGAAGAAGAGCAACCGCAGCACCTCCACGTAGAGCCACACCAGCGATACGGTCAGTCCGAACGCCGCGTACCACTCCATCGCGCGCGGCGTTCCGGCGTCGACGGCGTTCTCGATCGTGTCGAAATCGCAGACGAGGTTGAAGGCGGCCGCGGTCACCGCGTAGATCGACAGCGCGATCGCCCACCCGCTCCCCTCGTGCATCCACGGCAGCTGGACGCCGAACAGGCTGGCGACGAAGGTCACGAGATAGACCGTGGCGAGACCGCCGATGGCGCAAGCAACCATCGCGCGGAAGTTGCGGTCGAGGCGGATCAGGCGCAGCCGGTAGATCAGGAGCATGGTGACCATCACGCCGAGCGTCACCAGCAGCGCGTCGCGCACGAGACCTGGCGCGCGCGCCTCGAACTGCCGCGAAACGGCGCCGTAGACGTAGCCCTGCAGCAGGACGTAGGGCCACGCCAGCCACGCGACGCGCTCCGGCCGCGAACCGATCAAGCCACCACTCACTGCCGCAGCGATCGAAGCGCCAAGCAGTGCCCACCACGCCGGATCACGCCACCAACCGACGACACCGGCCGCGACCAGGGCCGCGAGCATCAGCGTGCTCCTGACCAGCACGCCGTCGACCCGCATCCCCGCCGCCGGCGCCACCAGCGTCCCGTGCGATTGGAGGAACGCCTTCGCCGTCAGCGCGGGGTTGGCGGTGCGCAGTCGCATCGCGCGCTCACTTCACGACTGGCAGCTTGTCGTCGAGGAAGGCCTGCACCTTCGCCCATGCCGCCGCGGCCGCCTTGGCGTCGTACTTCGCGCCGGACGGGTTGGCGAAAGCGTGATCCGCCGGGAACAGATGGATCGCGCCGGCAGCGCCCGCCGTGGTCAGCCCCGCCTTGAACTGCTCGATCAACGCGGGCGGGAAGGCGGCATCACGCTCGCCGAAGATGCCGAGCAACGGCGCCTTCAGCTGCTTCAGTTCGGCGGCATCGGTGACCGGCTTGCCGTAGTACATCACCGCCGCGTCGAGCGTCGGCGCATGCAGCGCGAGCTGCAGCGACATGCCGCCGCCGAAGCACCAGCCGATCGAGCCGCACTTGCCCGCCTTGACGCGCGCATCCTCTTTCAGGAACGCGAGTCCCGACAACATCGTGGCGACGGCCTTCTTCTCGTCGACTGCGCGCATCATCGCCATGGCGTCCTTCGGAGCGCTCGCCACCTGTCCGCCATAGAGATCGACGGCGAGCGCGGCGCGACCCGTGGCGGTGAAGCGATCAGCCCAGTGCTTGATGTGGGAGTTGAGTCCCCACCACTCGTGGATCACCACCATCGCCGGCCCGCCCGGCTTCCAACCTTCCGGCAGCGCGAGGTAGCCCTTGGTGCCATCCGCGAGATCGACCATCGTCCCGAGCGGCGCGGGCGCTTCCTCGGCCTTCAGCGTGTGGAGCTTGGCGAACTCCTCTTCGGAGAGGACGCCGGTGGTGCCGGCGGGCTTGCCCTGCGCTGGCGCAGTCGCCGCGGGCGCGCCCTGCCCCATCGTCACCCCATTGGCAGAAACCGCCGCTGCCACGATCCAACTGCACCAACGCACCAGGATTCCGCTCGTCATCACTTCGCTCCTCGTCGAGGCCCTTGCAATCTCGCGCTTCCAGATCGTGCCGCGGCGCAGTCTGCCACCGCGATTCGCGCGACGCGAACGTGCCTTGCGCGTCGCCAACGGTCCGGCAGAGTGGGGCGCCGACCGCATCGCCGATCGCGACCGTTTCCCTCCCCGCCTCGTCGGAGCCGCACGGTGCCCACGCCTCTTCTCGCGCTGATCGCCACGCTCGCGCAGGACACCCCCCTCGCCGCCTCGGAACGGGTCCGCAGCATCGCAGAGGCGCCCACCGCGCCGCCGGGCTTCGCCGTCGACCTCGTCGTCTCCCATCCGCAGGTGAAGTGGCCTTCGGCGGTCCACTGTCGCGAGGACGGCGCACTGCTGGTGGCCGAGGACGCGATGGACATGCCGGGCCCGGCCGATCAGCCGATCGACAAGATCTGGCTGCTGCGGTTCGCGGCCGACGGCAGCTACGTGCGCACGCTCTTCTGCGATCGCCTCTTTGCCGTGATGGGGATCCAGGAGATCGACGACGCGATCTACGTGATGAACATGCCGCACCTCACGGTGCTGCGTGACCGCAATGGCGATGGTGTCGCCGAAGAGCGCCGCGAGCTCCTCACCGACCTCGGCCCCAACGCGCCGGGGTGGCCGGGCGGCTTCAACGACCACATCGTGTCGGGGCTGCGGCTCGGCATGGACGGCTGGCTCTACGTGTCGGTCGGCGACAAGGGGGTGCCCGGCGCGCATGGCGTCGATGGCAGCACGATCCAGTTGCATGGCGGCGGCGTGGTGCGCGTCCGTCCCGACGGGACGCAGCTCGAAGTCGTGGCGACCGGCACGCGCAACCACCTCGATGTCGCGCTCGACGAACGCGACGAGATCTTCACCTACGACAACACCGACGACGGGCTCGGCTGGTGGACGCGCTTCACCCACGTGATGCCGACCGGCTACTACGGCTACCCCTACGACTACCACGACCATCCCGAGCGGATGCTGCCGTGCATGAAGGACGATGGCGGCGGGTCGGGCGTCGGCTCTCTGGTCTATCGCGAGGCGGCGTGGCCTTCGGAGTATCGCGGCGCCGTGCTGGCATGCGACTGGACCGATCGCGTCGTGCGTCGCTACACGGTCGAGCGCGATGGCGCGACCTTTCGCTGCACGGGCAGCAGCGACTTCCTCGCCGCCGGCGGCAGCGGCGAGCTGCGGCCGCTCGATCTGTGTGAAAGCCCCGACGGCCGCTACCTCTACGTCGCCGACTGGAACCATCCGGGCTGGACGACGCCGGACGTGGCTGGGCACGTCTGGCGCGTCCGTCAGGAGCCCGACCTCGCCGGCCCGATGCCGATCGGGGACCTCGTCGACGGCACCCTCGCCGCGCGCGCGAAAGCCACGGTGGCGGGCCTCCTGGCCAACCTCGCGCATCCCAGCTTTCGCCGCCGCGTCGCCGCGCAACGCGAGCTCACGGCGCGCGCCGTGATCGACCCGACGCTGCTGCATGCGATCGCCGCCACCGCCACGCAGAACCTCGACGAGCGGGCGCGGCGGCACGCGATCTGGGCGCTCGCCGAGGCGAGTCGCGCGAGCGGAAGCGTCGGCGCCGATGCCGCCGGCAGGCTGCAGTCGCTGGCCGCTTCGATCCGGACCGAAGCCGGTCGCGGCGACGACCGGGCCCAGCTGGCGCGCGCGCTCGGCCAGCTGCGCTCGACCAGCGAATCGATGGTGAGTTGGCTGCGCACGCTGCTCGCCGCGACGTCGGAACCGGTGGCGCGACGTGAAGCGGCGATCGCGCTCGGCCGGCGCGGGGACGTGACGGCAACCGAGCCGCTGATCGAGACGCTCACGACCAGCGACGACCGTTTCCTCCGCTTCGCCAGCCGCCAGGCGTTGCGCGCGCTGGTGTCGCGCCCCGAGTTCGACGCCAAGCTGCTGCTGCAGAAGTTCGTCGTCGTGACGAATCCCGCGGCCCAGGCGGAGCTGTGGCTCGCGCTGCGCGAGCTCTACGACTTGCGCCTCGTCGATGCGCTGATCGCAGCCGTCGAGAAGAGCACCGTCGCGCCGCAGCTGCGCGCGCAGGCACTCCTCACGCTCGCCGAGGTGGAGAAGCGCGCGCCACCGTGGGATGGCAAGTGGTGGCTGACGCAGCCGGCGAAGAACCCCCCGCCCGCGAAGAGCGAGCGCTGGGAAGGAACCGCTCGCATCGCCGCCGTGATCCAGCGCGCCTTCGAGGGCGACCCGCCGCCGGAGCTGCGCGAAACGCTCGCCACCATCGCTCGTCTGACTCGCTCCCCCGCGCTGCTGCCGCCGCTGCGTCGGCTCGCGCAACAGTGCACCGATCTGGCGGAGCGAGCGCAACGGATCGCATTGCTGGCCGAGCTGCGCGACACGGACGCGGTCGATTGGCTGCGAGCGCAGCTCGCCGACTCCGCTGCGGTCGTGCGGGCGGCGGCCGTGACGTCGCTCGCGACGCTGCTGGGTTCGGGGGCGGGCGAGGAGTTGCGACACGCGCTCGATGACACTGATGCCGCCGTCGTTCGCGCCGCGCGGATCGGGTTGTCGCAATGGCCGCAGCGCACGGAGCTTGGCAGTTTCGTCGCCGGACTTTCGGGCAGCCCGGAAGAGCAGGCCGCCTGTCGCGGCGCCCTGATCGCGCTGCGTCACGAGGTGCGCGGCGAACTCGAGAAGCTGGCCACCCGCGGCGTGCTGGCGGGCGACGCGCTGGCTCAGGTGCGCGAGATCTACGACGTCCCGCAGCCGCTGCTCGCGTGGCAGCTGCTCGGCCCGTTCGAACGCGAGGTGGCGCTGGCGAGCCCGGCCGATTTCGCGACCGCGTCAGCCACTCGCGTCGACGTCACCGCCGCATTGCCGCACGGCTTCGTCGACTTGAAGCAGCGCCTCGCGCCGCGGGACCACGTTGCGGCCTACGCGCGCGCCACCTTCGACTCGACGCGCGCCCGCGCAGCCCAGGTCTCGCTGGGCAGCGACGATGGCGTCACGGTCTGGTGCAACGGCACGCTGGTGCACAGCAACCTCGGCGACCGTGCATGGGGCCCCGATCAGGATCGCTTCCAGGTGGCGCTGGTCGCCGGACGCAACGAGCTGCTCCTGCGAATCGAACAGAACGGCGGCGACTGGGCGTTCAACGTCAAGGTGAGCGAGGAATCGACCGGCCCGCTCTTCGACGGTGCCACCGCCGCCGCCGGCCCGGCGGAGATCGCCTTCGACCTCGCGACATGGCGCGAGTTCGCTGTGGTGAATCGCGGCGACCCGACGCGTGGCAAGGCGCTCTTCTTCTCGGAACAGGGGCCAGGCTGCTTTCGTTGCCACGCCGTCGCAGGGGTCGGACCGCTCGTGGGCCCCGACCTGCGCGACGTCGGCACGAAGTATCCGCGCGCCGAGCTGATCACCTCGATCCTCGAACCGTCGCAGCGCATCCAGGACGGCTACCGCGCGACCAACCTCGTGCTGGCGGACGGCGACGTGATCAGCGGACTCATCACGAAGGAAGCGGAAGGAGTGCTGACGATGGTCGATGCGACCGCTCGGCCGCGGACGCTGCGCACCGACCAGGTGCGTTCGCGCAAGGAGAGCAAGCTCTCCGCGATGCCGAGCGGACTCGCGGAACCGCTGCGACGCCAGGAACTCGCCGACCTCGTGAGCTGGCTCGAGACGCTGCGGCAATAGCCCCCGACGAACTACCTAGGAACGCTGGCTGCGTCGGGGGTTTTCACGACTTCCTCGCAGCGCACCTCGATCCGAAGATCTTCGTTGGTTCCGCGCCAGGCGGTCCGACGAGCGAGCGATGCCCACGCCAGATGAACTCACAGTCGAACTCTCGCAGGGTCTTCGCTGCGCACCCGGAACTCCGTTCCTCCGCTGGGTGGTCCATCACCTCGCGCGCGCGCTCGGGTGCGAGTGGGTCATCGTGTGGGAGCGCGTCGGCGCGGGGTGGGAGCGTCTGCGCGTCGCGGCCGCGAGCCATGCAGGCGCAGATATCGACGACCCGCTCGAACTCGATCTGGCGGGAACGCCGTGCGAGCAGACCTTGGCACGCGGCGAGTGCGTCTACCCGAGCGACCTGCAGGCCGCATTCCCTGATCTGGCCGTCCTGAAGACGCTCGGAGCGAATAGCTTCGTCGGGCTGCGGCTCACCGATGAGGCGGGTCGCTCGCTTGGCAGCCTGACCGTGATCGATCGAGAACCGTGCAGCGATCCCGCGGCGCGCATCGCGAAGCTCAAGCTGTTCGAGGTGCGCGTTTCCGGCGAACTGGCGGCTCGGCGCGCGATCCACGAGCTCGAAGAGCTGGTCGCGGTCGCCGATGGCCGTCACGGCCACGACGTCATCGAGGGATTGACCCGTTCGCTGGCGCGGGCGTTGCACGTTCGTGCCGGCTTCGTGTGCGAGCTGCTGCCGCAACGCCCCGGCCACGTCCGCACCTCCGCGATCATCGTCGATGGCGGGTCGGTGGCGGGCGGCGAGGCGAACCTCGAAGGCACGCCGTGCGCCGTCGTCTACCAGCAGCCGACGTTCCTGGTGGCCGATGGATTCGCGCAGCGCTTCCCCGATTGGCCGTTGTTGCGACTGCTGCCTGCTCGCGCGTACCTCGGGCTCCAGATTCGGGCACGTGATGGACGTCTGCTCGGCCACGTGAGCGTGCTGCACGATCAGCCGCTGAGTGAGCGGCTGGCGCAGTTGCCGATCGCGCGCCTCTACGCCGACCGCATCGCCGCCGAGATCGAGTGGCGCGATTCCGACGAGAAGCGTCGCGCGGCCGAACGCGAGCTGTTCGAGGCCCGCAAGAACGAGGGGCTCGGAGTCCTGGCGGCGGGGCTCGCGCACGACCTCAACAACCGCCTCACGGGGGTGCTCGGCCACGTGACGATGGCGCGAACGGACATCGAGACGACGGAACACTCGAGCCTCGCCCGCCACCTCGAGGCGATCGAGCGTTCCACGCGGAGTGCCGCCGAAGTCGCGCAGCAGATGCTGGCGTGCGCGGGACACTGCATCCGCGACCCGCAACCGCACGACCTCTCCGATCTCGCCCAACTCGCGGCGCAGCCACTGCTCGCGTCGCTGCCGCCAACCGTTCGGGTCGAGCTCGACCTCGCGCGGTCGTTGCCCGCGGTGAAGGGGGACGGCGCGCGACTCACGCAGCTCGTCGAGCTGCTCGTGCGGAATGCCATCGAAGCGCTTCCCGCCAGCGGTGGCCGGCTGCGCCTCGCGACCGGGCGGATCGCCATCGATGGCGCGGCACGCCAGGCGTTGCGAGCGACCGCTGACCTCGAGGACGGCGAGCATCTCTTCGTCGAGGTCGGCGACGACGGCTGCGGCATCGATGAGAAGGCGCTTGGTCGCATCTTCGAGCCGTTCTTCAGCACCAAGGAGCCGGGACGCGGGCTGGGTCTGGCGGTGGCGCATGGCATCGCGCGCGGCCATCGCGGGGCATTGACCGTGCGCAGCGCTCCCGGTCGCGGCAGCCGCTTCCGCCTGCTGCTGCCGACGGCCGCCGTGGACGGCGCCCCGACGCCCAGCGTCGTCCCCGCGCCGCCGGCGAAAGCCGCCGGGCAAGGAGCGCTCCGCGGCGTCGTGCTGCTGGTCGAAGACGAGCCGATGGTGCGCGCCGCGACGACGCGCATGCTGGAGCGCATCGGCTTCACCGCGCATCCCGTCGCCGGCGGCGCGGAGGCGCTGCGCGCGTTGAACGACCTTGGCGACACGGTGAGCCTGGTCCTGCTCGACCTCACGATGCCGCGCATGTCGGGCGAGGAGGTCTTCCGTAGCATGCGCCGCCTGCGCCCGAAGCTGCGCGTCGTGCTGATGACCGGATACTCGGCGGGCGACGCGCTCGAGCGCTTCCAAGGCGCCGGACTGGCCGGCTTCCTGCAGAAGCCGTTTGGCCTCCTGGAACTCGAGCGATGCCTGCGTCAGAGCCTCCTCGCGGTCGAGACGAAGTCGACGACGCCCTGAGATCCCGCTTCGTTCGCTACGACGGGACCGTGCGCACGCCAGATGAGGTGCTTGCGGCAGCGACCCGTTTCCGGATGGCGCTCGCGACGCGCCGCTCGATTCGCGACTTCAGCGACGCGCCAGTCGCACGCGTGGTGATCGAGGAGCTGGTGCGCGCTGCGGCGAGCGCTCCGTCCGGTGCCCACAAACAGCCGTGGACCTTTGTCGCCGTCGCCGATCCGCTGCTCAAGCGGAAGATCCGCGTCGCCGCCGAGCACGAAGAGCAGCTCGCGTACGGCGGCCGCATGTCGGAGGAGTGGCGACGCGACCTCGCGCCGCTCGGCACGACCTGGGAGAAGCCGTTCCTCGAGACCGCTCCATGGTTGGTCGTGCTCTTCAAGCAGGAGCACGCGCTGCGCGCGGACGGGACGACCGCGAAGCACTACTACGTGAACGAGTCGGTCGGGATCGCCGCGGGCTTCTTCCTCGCGGCCGTCCATGCCGCGGGCCTCGTCACGCTGACCCACACGCCAAGCCCGATGGGGTTCCTCGCCGAGATCCTCGAGCGGCCGCGCAACGAGAAGGCGTTCCTGCTGCTGCCGGTGGGCTATCCAGCCGCGAATGCACTGGTGCCCGACCTCACCCGCAAGACGCTCGACGAAGTGCTGGTCGTGAAGGAGCCTTCGACACCCTGAACCGCGAGCGCTTCAGCGACCGTCGGCGAGGTGCGTGGACGGCACCGGCAGCGCGCTCAACCTGGCGTGCACCCAGTCGGCGACGCGCGCGCAACCCGAGACGTTGTAGTGGCCCGCACCGTACTCAGGCGCGCGCAGGAAAAGCGCAGCGTGGTCCGACTCGTTCAGGCCGCGGAACTCGTCCAGCAGGTCGATCCAGTCGCCGCCCTGCGCGCGCACATGCTGCGCAAGCTCCGGTGCCAGCGTGTCGATGCTGCCACCGCCGCGCTCGCTCTCGACCGGCAGATGGAGGACGACGAGGTGCGCGCCACGCGTCTTGGCGAGCGTCGCCAACTCGGCGAACAGCGCGCGCGACAGCTCGCGCAGCGCGCCATCCTGCGACAGCGCGGGGCGCGGCGCGGCCGAGCCGATCGCCCGATCGAGCAGTTGCACGAGGCGCAATTCCTGGACGAAGGTTCCGGCCTGGCGCAGGAAGCGCAACGTCGGATCGACTTGCTTCACCGGCACGCCCGCCACGGCCAGCACGCCGTCGCGCACGACGAGGTGCGGCTTCTCGGCGCCCCACTCGGGCGGCACCACCATGCGTCGCAGATCTTCCGTGATGAAGCAGAACAGCACGATCTGGTGCTCGAGCGCTGCGCCGTCGCGGCGGTAGCGCAGGAACGCCTGATCGCAACCGTAGCCGCCCACCGCGAGATTCACCGTCTCGAGCTTCGGCTCCACCCGCTCGAGACCGCGCGCCCAGGTCTCCTCGTCGGCGACTCCGGTCCCGAACGCGAACGAGTCGCCAGCGATCACGACGCGCAATCGCCCCGGCTCGACTTGCGGCGTGACCGGACGCATGCCGCGGAAACCTTGCGCGCCGATCGAAGTGGCGCGACCGGGACCCAAGGCATCGGGATCGCGGTGGCCTGGAGTCGGCGACCAGCCCAGTTCGGCGTCGAAGCGTGTCATCTTCTGGCGCGAGGCGCGCAGGATCGGGCTGGTCTTGTTGGCGATCGAGCGTGCCACGATCGCGAACGAGATCAGCCCCTCGATCGTGGCCAGCAGCGCCACCGCGCCCAGCGTCCCGAGCAACCCCTTCACGAGACGTCGACGCCAACGCCGCAGCGGCGATTCATCCAGGCGTGGTTTCGGCGAAGTGCAGCGCATTGCCATCCCGATCTAGAGCGATGAACTCCCGCGAGCCCCAGGGTTTGAGCTCCAGCGCCCCATTCGGATGGACGACTCCGGCGGCTTGATACTCGGCGTACAGCGCATCAACACCGCGCACGCGGAAACGGCAGCTGCTGTTGCGAGGGATCTCGGGGTCGTCGCACTTCCAAAGATGGAGCGTGGCGCCATTGCGCTCGAGGCCGGCGTAGCCTAGCTCAGGAAAACAAAAGACCTTCCTCCAGCCGAGACGGCGCTCATAGAAATCGAGCGCTTGCGCAAGGTCGAGGGCCGGCAGCACCGGGGTCGCATGTTCGAAGGCGGTGGCGGCCAGGCGACGGGTCGCGAGCTTCTCGTGCTCCTCGTCGACCATTCCCCACAGATCGACGTCGTGGAACTGTCGTCCGCGATGGAGGTGCGCGCGCAACCGCCCCTCCCAATGCATGCCGACCTTCCGCAGCACTTCGCCCGAAGCCGGGTTGCTGCACATGTGGTGCGCGAAGATCCGCTTCAGGCCGAGCGTCACGAAGCCGTGACGGACGAGCGCCTGCGCCGCTTCCGTCGCGAAGCCGCGGCCCCAGAACGGAAGGCCGATCCAGTAGCCGAGCTCCGCGTGCATCTGCGCCGGGGCGACGCGCAGCTCGATGGCCCCGACGACGCCATCCTCGGGCGTCGTGATCGCGTAGATGACCGCGGTACCGGCCGCGTTCAGCGCCGCGTGAGTCGCGATCCACGTCGCCGCAGCCCCCTCGGGATAGGGATGCGGAAGGTTCGCGGTCGTCGCCGCGATCTCGCGCGCCGAGGCCAGCTCCTGCACCGCGGCCGCATCGGCGGCGACGAACGGCCGCAGCAGCAGGCGCGCTGTCGACAGCGGCGGCGGGGTCATCGATTCAGCTCCTGCGCGCGTTGGGCCAGGTGCGACAGCACGACGCCCACGCGTTCGACCAGCCCGCCGCCGGCACCTTGCGCCGAGAGCTTGCGGATCGCCCAGTGGAACGGCGGGATCACCACACCCGTCGGCCGATCGACCAGCGTCGACTCGAAGTAGGGCCAGTCGGGAACCCAGTGCAACGACGGGCGCGCCGCCGCGAGCGCGCTGCCGATCACGCCGCCAAGCTCGCACGCCGTGACCAGCAACGTATTGCCGAAATCTTCGGGGTCGCTGCTCGAGTGGATCTGCGCGATGGCCGCCGGATCGAAGCCCGCGTCGATCGCGCCGAGCCCCTCGCGCGACAGCACGTCGTGGCGCCCGCACCACTCCTTCCAGTCGACGCGCGCTGCGGCGACCATGCGGCCGATCTGATCGAGAACTTTCTGCTGCACCTCGCTCGCCAGCGTGGAGAGCTCGGCGGCCGGGACCGCACGAAACGCCGCCACCTCGATCAGGTCGGGGCGCAGCGATTCGGCCCCGCGCCGCTCGCGATCGGCGGAACGCAACCAACGCGCGAACCAGCGCGCGTAGACGTCAGGGGCGTCGAGAAGCTCTTCCATTCGGCACGTCATTCTGGCGGCCGCGGCGACCGGGCACATGCAACTCCTTGACAGCGGCCACGATTCGCTCGATCGTCTCGCCTCGCGAGATGGCCAAAGCAATGGCGCCGCTGGCGGCGACGCGCACCCATATAAGGACATTCCCGTATGAAGCGACCGCTCCTCCTCACGCTCGGCTTCGCGCTGCTGGTCGGTGGCGCCTTCGCGCAAGGCGCGGTCGAACGAGTTCCGGACGAGGTGCTGGTCAAGTTCCGCGACGTGCGCGCCGCTGCTGCGGCGCACGCGCGACTCGGCGCCACGCCGATCGAGGAGCTCGCGGCGATCGGCGTCACCTTGGTGAAGCTGCCGGCCGGGGTCACGCCCGAGCAGGCCGTCGAGTTCTATTCGCGGCTGCCCGAGGTCCTCTTCGCCGAGCCGAACTTCATCGCGCACGCGATCCACGTCCCCAACGACACCAGCTGGGCGTCGCAGTACGGACCCACCAAGATCCGTTGCGAGCAGGCGTGGGACATGCAGAAGGGTGACGCGAGCGTCGTCATCGCCATCGTCGACACGGGCATCGACAAGAACCACACCGATCTCGCCGCGAAACTGGTCGCCGGCTACGACTTCGTCAGCAACGACACCGACGCCGACGACAACAACGGCCACGGCAGTCACTGCGCCGGCATCGCCGCCGCGATCACCGACAACTCGCTCGGCATCGCAGGCGTCGCCTCGAACTGCTCGCTGATGCCGATCAAGGTGCTCAGCGCGGCGGGAAGCGGCAGCAACTCCGACATCGCGGCGGGCATCAACTGGGCGGCCGACCACGGCGCTCACGTGATCTCGATGAGCCTCGGCGGCAGCAGCAAGTCGACGACCCTCGAATCCGCCGTGAACTACGCCTGGGGCAAGGGCGTGGTCGTCGTCGCGGCCGCCGGCAACAACGGCAACCAGACGAAGTTCTATCCCGCTGCCTACGGCAACTGCATCGCGGTGGCGGCGACCGACAGCAACGATGCGCGCGCGAGCTTCTCGACCTACGGCACCTGGGTCGATGTCGCGGCGCCGGGCGTCAACGTCTACAGCAGCTACGACGGCAATACCTACGCGACGCTCTCGGGCACCTCGATGGCCTGCCCGCACGTCGCCGGACTCGCCGGCCTGATCCGCAGCCACGTCGGCCCCTACGCCACCGCGACCGAAGTGCGCGAGCGCCTCCAGTTCACCGGCGACAACGTCGGCACCTTCGTCAGCAACGGCCGCGTCAACGCCGAGAACGCGCTGAAGAACCAGGGGGGCGGCGTCAACAAGAGCCACTTCTGGCCCGCCACCATCACGGTGATGAGCGGCTCGTCGGTCGGCGGCTCCATCGCCGACGTCAACTCCAGCGACGACACGCGCCTCAGCCTGCAGAGCAGCTCGGCGACCGGCGCGCCCGTCCTCGACTGGTACGCCACGTTCAACACGAGCCTCACCGGCACGCTCGTCCAGGTCGAGTTGATCTACGAGACGCAACTCAGCGCGAACGCCTCGGTCACGCTGCAGGCCTTCGACTTCACGACCAACACGTGGGACACGCTCGCGAACGTCGCGTGGCTCACCAGCGACACGCAGCGCCTCTTCACCGGCCCCGCGGCGGGTGTCTCGCCCTACGTTTCGGGCGCGGGCCAGATCCAGATCCGCAGCGTCCGCACCGGGGTCGGCGCCGACTTCACGCAGGGGATCGACGAGATCCGCTTGAGCTTCGTCACGCAGTGACGTTCTCGCGACGGCGCGCGTTCGCCTCGCGGCGGGCGCGCGCCGCGAGCGTTCGATCGGTGGCGCTCAGCGATCGCCGTTGCGAGGGAGCTTCACCCACGGCAGGCGCAGTCCGTCGAGCCCGTCCTGCAGGCGCGCTCGGCAACTCGCGATCTGCGCGCGCAAGGTCGCGTCGCTACTGACGCCGTCGAGACGCGCCAGCGCGGCATCGAGTCCCGCCAGCGCCTCGGACTCGGTCAGGAAGTCGCAGCGCACGCGACGAGTCGCGGCGAAGCCGGCATTCGCGCCGCTGTCGGCGACCCGGTCGTCTTGATCGACCCCGTCGCCGGAGACTCCGATCGCCCCGACTCTTACTCCCGCTTCGTAGAGCGGCACGCCGCCTGGGAAGACGGTCAGGCCGTTCGCGAGCGCGCCGGCCGCCGTCTCGCCCGACGCCGTGAGCGCTGCCTGCAATCCGTTCAGCGCACCGGCGCTCGTGCCGTCGATTCCCGGCGGGAAGAGCCCCTGCGCAAGGAAGCCGAGCGCGCGGGTCGTGTAGCCGTGGTCGTCGTCGCTGAAGAAGGCCGCGCTGCGCGCCTTCTGGATCGCGACGTCGAAGCTGAAGAGCGTCGCATCGGGCGTCCGCAACGCGCCAACCACGTTGCCGGCGCGATCGACGACGACGATGAAGCACTGCATCGCGGTGCCGAGCGGACGGCGGATCGCGGCGCGCGTGCGCTGCGAACGGGCGACCGCGGCGGCGAGGATCGCGCTGACTTCCGCCGCTTCGAGCTGCACCGGATCGCCGAGCGGGCTGTCGATGATCGGCAGGCGCAGCTCGCACGTCGCGCCACCGAACGTCGCGCTCGGGAAGAGGGCGGGCATCGGGCTCGCGCGCGGCGCCAAGCCTGACTCGACCGCACCGGGCAACGAGGCGAAGGCGAGCGTCGAACCATCTTCGACCGGTGTCGTCTCGGTGAAGGGCAGCCGGATCCCGTCGATCACGATCTGCGAGCCGCGAATCGAAGCGGGCGCCGCGAAGCCAGCGCTGCCAGCGACTGCGATCCGCTCGAGCTCATCGGGCGCAACGCCATCCCCGACCACGCCGATGCCGCCCGCCGCTGCGCCCGACTTGTAGAGCGGAACGCCGCCGCCGCCGCCCGCGACGGTCAAACCGGTGATCCCTTCGCCAACCGCGTTGGCGAGCGCATCGCGGCCGATCGGCTGGCCATCGGTGGTGAGCAGCAGGCCGCCCGGCTCGTCGGTGGCGACTCGATTGCTGAATTGCACGCCGTAGAGCGGCCCGCCCGGCGTCTGCTTCGTCGTCGGCGGGAAATGGTCCTGGATGATGAACTCGGCGGTGCGCGTGGTGAACGCGTTCTGATTGCTGGCGAAGTAGGCGGCGGTGCCGGCAGCGGAGACGGCGTCGTCCTCGTCGGCGGTCGAGCCGCTCATGCGGAACAGCGCCAGCACGTCGCCTTCGCGATCGCTGACGGCCACCGTCACGACGACGCCGCGCGCCACCGCTTGCGTCACCGCCTGCGCGACGACCTGCTCGACCTCGGCTTGCGTCAGCGGCACCAGCGGCGTCGAGACGCTGCCGCCCGCGGCGCCGTAATCGCTGCCGCCGCTGCAGCTCGACGGAATCAGCAGCGACAGCGCGGCCAGCAACGCCGACGCTGCCGCGGTGCGAGCGGTTGCTGCGAGCGGCTCACTCACCTCTGGATCTCCGCTGCGGATGGGAACCCTTTTCTGCCGATCCCCTCTCGTCGGCACGGAGGCGCCCGCGGGATGAGGCGCCGTGCGACGCGGAGCAACTTGGGAGTGTCAGGGCGAATCGCGCGACGAGTCACGCTGCCGCTCGCCTTCATGGCGATCGGCCTCGCCACGCCCGCGCCCGCGCGAGCGCTCGCGCAGGAGCCGCCGCAGCCGCCCTCGCCCGTGCCGACGGTGGACGTGTTGCCGCTGCCCGATCGTTGGCGCATCGACTTCGACGAGTGGGCGCGCTACGCGGCCGGCTCGCCTTACGACGTCGGGAACGAGGAGTACCCCTACGTCGCCGACCAGTGGTGGAATCCCTACCGCCGCAACGTGTTGAAGGGCGACCTGCCGATCGTCGGCCAGGAGTGGTTCCTCGCGTTGACCGCCACCAGCGACACGCTCGTCGAGCGGCGGCGCCTGCCGACGCCAAGCGGCGTGTCGACCGCCACTCCCGGCAGCGACACCTTCTTCGGGAGCGGCGAGCAGTTCTTCGCCAGCGAGACGCTGCTGCTCTCGTTCGAACTCTTCCACGGCGACGCCGCCTACCGCCCGCGCGACTTCGAGCTGCGCCTCACTCCCGTCTTCCAGCGCAACGAGCTGCGCCTGCAGGAGAAGAACGCCACCGCGATCGATCCGCGCGAAGGCGACACGCGCTCCGATCGCTTCTTCGCGCTGCAGGAGGCGTTCGTCGAGATCCACCTCGCCGACACCTCGCCTCACTACGACTTCATCTCCTCCCGAACCGGGTTGCAGCCGTTCCTCAGCGACTTCCGCGGCTTCATCTTCAATGACTTCGAGCCGGGCGTGCGCCTCTTCGGCAGCCGGCGCAGCAACCGCGACCAGTGGAACCTCGCCTGGTTCGCGCTGGCCGAGAAGGACACCAACAGCGGACTGGTCGACTTCACCGACCTGCGCGAGCAGCGCGTGCTGGTGGCGAATTGGTACGTGCAGGACTGCTTCGCGCCCGGCTGGACGCATCAGGCGTCGCTGCACTGGAACCAGGATCGCGGCGGCGCGTTCCGCGACGACAACGGCTTCCCGGCGCGGCCGACGCGACTGGGCAGCGCGGCCGACCACGAACTCGACACCGTCTACATGGGCTGGACCAGCGAAGGGCACGTCGGCTGGCTGAACGTCAGCCACGCGCTCTACGAGGTCGTCGGCCGCGACACGCTGAACCCGCTGGCGGGACGGCGCACGCGCGTGAACGCGCAGATGGCGGCGCTCGAACTGTCGCGCGACTTCGACTGGCTGCGGCCGAAGGGCTCGCTCTTCTGGGCGAGCGGCGACGACGATCCGACCGACTCCGTCGCGCGCGGCTTCGATTCGATCTTCGATCAGGTGAACTTCGTCGGCGGGCCCTTCTCCTTCTGGAACCGGCAGGGCATCGCGCTGACGGGAACTCCCGTCACGCTGGTCGACCGCGCCTCGCTGCTCCCCCACCTGCGCACCTCGAAGCTGCACGACGCCGCCAACCACGTGAACCCCGGCCTGCTGATCGTGAACGCCGGCCTCGACGCGAAGCTGACGCAGGAACTCAAGGTCGAACTGAACGCCAGCTGGCTGCGCTTCGATCGGACCGCTCCGCTCGAGCTGGCGTTGAACGACGACCAGATCGCCCCCACCATCGGCCTCGACCTCTCGATCGGCGCGACGTGGCGACCGTGGCTCACCGACAACGTGATCGTGACCGCCGGCAGCGCGTGGCTCCTCCCCGGCGAAGGGGCGCGCGACCTCTTCGGCGGCGGGCAGACGCTCTACGCCGGCTTCGTCGGGGTGACGTTGACCTGGTGAGGGGGCGCGCGGCGGCACGCCCCGTTCCGGGTCGGTGGCTACGCTCTGCGCGATGGTCGTGTCGCTGCTGATCGTGGTTGCCAGCTCCATCGCGCCGCGCGGCGACGCGGTCGGGAACGGTGTCGCCGACCTCCCCGTCGACTTCGCTCGCGACGTGCAGCCGCTGCTGTCCGATCGCTGCTTCAAGTGCCATGGGCCCGACGAGGCGGCGCGCAAGGCGGGGCTGCGGCTCGACGTTCGCGCGGCAGCGTTCGCAGCAGCGAAGTCGGGGAACGTGGCGATCGTGCCCGGCGACATCGATGCCAGCGAACTCGTCGCGCGCATCACCGAAGTGAACCCGCGCAAGCGGATGCCGCCGGCGAGTTCGGGCAAGGAGTTGAGCGAGGCCGAGCGGGCGACGCTGATCCGCTGGATCGAGCAGGGCGCGAAGTGGGCCGGCCATTGGGCATGGGAAGCGCCGCGCGCCGCGCCGTTGCCCGAGGTGCGCGACGCGGCATGGTGTCGCGAGCCGCTCGATCGCTTCGTGCTGGCGCGACTCGAGCAGGAAGGGCTGGCGCCGTCGGCGGAGGCGGCGCCGATCACGCTGCTGCGGCGCGCGACGCTCGCGCTCACCGGACTGCCGCCCACCCTCGCGGAGATCGATGCGTTCGTCGCCGAGTCGGCGGCGGAGCCGCGCGAGCGGCCCCGGCCCGATGCCTACGACCGCGCGGTCGACCGGCTTCTCGCGAGCCCCCACTACGGCGAGCGGATGGTGCTGCCGTGGCTCGACGCCGCGCGCTACGCCGACAGCAACGGCTACCAGCAGGACGGCGACACCTTCCAGTGGGTCTGGCGCGATTGGATGGTGCGCGCGCTCAACGACGACCTGCCGCAAGACGTGCTCGCAACGCGGCTGATCGCAGGTGACCTGCTGCCGGCGCCCGATCCACTGCAGCGCATCGAACAGCAAGTGGCGAGCGGCCTGCAGCGTTGCGCCTTGTTGAACGGCGAGGGCGGCGCCATCGCCGAGGAGCAGAGGAACGTCCTCGTCTTCGATCGCGTCGACGTCTTCGCAACGACGTTCCTCGGCCTCACCGCCGCCTGCGCGCAGTGCCACGACCACAAGTACGACCCGCTCACGCAGCGCGACTACTACTCGCTCTTCACCTTCTGGAACCGGGTGCCGGAGAGCGGCGTGCCGAGCGGTAGCGGGCAGTACCGCATCGCCGATCCGTGGATCTACGCCGGCACGAACGAGCAGAACCAGCAGCGCCTCGCGCTCGAGCAGGCGGCGCTCGCAGCCGATGCAGCCGCGGCCGCGGCGCTCGCCGATCCGGCCGTGGTCGCGGCGAAACGCGACTTCGAGAGAGAGCGCGACGCGGCCATGGCGCGACTGGAACGATCGCCTTGGGAGGCGGCGGCACCGCTGACAGCGGCGAGCTTCGATGCAGCCGACGCGCTCCCCGTCGCAAACGTCGCGAGTTGGACCGAGCGACCCGACCTTGCGGACGGCGTCGTCCATCCGCTCGCCGGCGAGAACACGGCGTTCTTCTTCCGTCGCACGCTGCGCACCACCGCGCCGCTCAACGTGACGTTGCGCTTCGGCAGCGACGATGCGCTGCGCGTCTGGCTCGATGGAGCGCTGCTGCTCGAGCGGCGGGTGATGCGCGGCGCCGCGCCCGATCAGGAGCGCGCCGAGGTGTCGCTCGCTACCGGCGACCACGAGTTGCTGATGCAGATCGTGAATGGCGGCGGACCCGGCGGCTTCTGGTTCGACGCGAGCCCCGCCGGCGCGCTGGCCGAGTTCACGCCGCCTGCGCCACTCGCCGCCGCGCTGGCGCAGCAGTCCGCGGCGCGCACCGCGCTCGAAACGCTGCAGGCGCAGCTCCCGCGCGTGATGGTGATGTCCGATGGCGAGCCGCGCGCGACGCACCGACTGGCACGCGGCAACTACGAGACGCCGCTCGAGACGGTCGAGCCGGCACCGCCCGCCTTCCTGCCGCCGCTGCCCGAGGGCGCGCCGCACGATCGGCTCGGCCTCGCGCAATGGCTCACCGCGCCGACGAATCCGCTCTTCGCGCGCGTGCTGGTCAATCGCGCGTGGCAGCACTTCTTCGCGACCGGGCTGGTGAAGACGAGCGAGAACTTCGGCCTGCAGGGCGAGGCACCAAGCCACCCGGAGCTGCTCGACTGGCTGGCCGTGGAGCTGCGCACGACGCATGCGATGAGCATGAAAGCGCTGCACCGCTCGATCGTGCGCAGCGCCGCGTTCCGCCAGAGTTCGCGGCTCGCGGGCGAGCGTGGCGCGCAGCTGCGCGAGCGCGATCCGGAGAACCGACTGCTCGCGCGCGGGCCGCGGCAGCGGCTGAGCTCGATGGTGCTGCGCGACGTGGCGCTCGCGGCCAGCGACCTTCTGGTGCCCAACGTCGGTGGCGCGCCGGTCTACCCCTATCAGCCGGCAGGGATCTGGGATGGCCTCTCGATCACGAAGGAGCGCGACTTCGCCTATCCGCTGTCGAGCGGGCCCGACCTGTGGCGACGCAGCCTCTACACCTTCTGGCGACGCACGGTGGCGCCGGGGAACCTCTTCGACGCCTCGGCGCGCCAGACCTGCAAGGTGCGACCCTCGGTCACGTCGACGCCACTCCATGCGCTGACGATGCAGAACGACCCGACCTGGATCGAAGCGGCGCGCGCGCTGGCGCAATGGGCATTGCAACGCGAGCAAGGGCTCGACGCGCAGCTCGCGAGCGCGTTCCGCCGCGTCTGCGCGCGCGCGCCCGATCGCGACGAGCTGGCGCTCCTGCGCCGGACCGTCGAACGCGCGCGCGACCACTTCACCGCCGATCGCGGCGCGGGAGCCAGCGCCGCCCTGCAGCTGTTGTCGGTCGGCGCGAGCCCGCGCGACGCGGCGCTCGATGTCGTCGACCACGCCGCGCTCGCCATCGCGTGCCTCTCGATCCTGAACCTCGACGAGGCGATGACATGCGAGTGACGCGCCGTGCGTTCCTGCAGCAGAGCGGCGCGGGCCTTGGGCTCGCGGCGCTGCACGGCCTGCTCGGCCGCGATGGCCTCGCGCAGGCGGCGCCCCAACTCGCGCCGAAGGCGAAACGCGTGGTGGTGCTGTGGCAAGGTGGCGCGCCTTCCCACGTCGATCTCTTCGATCCCAAGCCCGGCCTCGAAGCACTGCGTGGAAGCGAACTGCCCGCGTCGATCCTTTCCGGCGCGCGTCTCTCGACGATGACGTCGGGCCAGGGCCGCTATCCGATCCTGCCGGCGATCCGACCGTTCCAGCGCTACGGCAAGTGCGGCATGGAGCTCTCGACGCTGCTGCCCCACATCGGTTCCATCGCCGACGAGCTCTGCCTCGTGCGCTCGCTCCACACCGAGGCGGTGAACCACGCGCCCGGCGTCACCCTGTGGATGACCGGCAGCCAGATTCCAGGACGACCGAGCTTCGGCGCATGGACGGTCTATGGGCTCGGCAGCCTTTCGAGCGATCTGCCGGCGTTCGTGGTGATGACTTCGTCCGACGCCGACAAGACCTGCGGGCAGCTCTTCTACGACCACTACTGGGGCTCGGGCTTCCTGCCGAGCCGACACCAAGGCGTCCGCTTCCGCGCCGAAGGCGAGCCGGTCCTCTACCTCGGCGATCCGCCGGGCATTCCGCGCGAGCTGAAGCGCGGAACGCTCGATGATCTGGCCGCGCTGAACGCCAAGCACTTCGCGGAGTTCGGCGATCCCGAGATCGACACGCGCATCACCCAGTACGAACTGGCGTTCCGGATGCAGGCGAGCGTGCCCGAGCTGCTCGATCTGCGCGGCGAGCCGCAGAGCGTGCTCGATCTCTACGGCCCCGACGTGCAGCGGCAGGGCAGCTTCGCGCGCAACTGCCTGCTCGCGCGCCGGCTGCTCGAGCGCGGAGTGCGTTTCGTCCAGCTCATGCATGCCGGCTGGGACCAGCACCAGAACCTCGCGACGCAGCTCGAAGTGCAGTGCCGCGACACCGATCAGCCCTCCGCCGCGCTGGTGCAGGACCTCGCGCAACGCGGCCTGCTCGAAGACACGATCGTCCTGTGGGGTGGCGAGTTCGGCCGCACCGTCTTCGTGCAAGGCGACGTCAACCGTCGCGACGCCCACGGACGCGACCACCTCGGGAGCTGCTTCTCGATGTGGATGGCGGGCGGTGGCTTCCGCGCCGGCCACGTCCACGGCGCCAGCGACGACTTCGCCTACCACGCCGTCCAGGACCCGGTCCACGTCCACGACCTGCAAGCCACGCTGCTCCAGCAGCTCGGCTTCGACCACACCAGGCTCACCTACCGCCACCAGGGACGCGACTTCCGGCTCACCGATGTGCACGGAGAAGTGGTGAAGGGGATCGTCGCGTAGGACGGCAGCGCGACGGCCGGTCGGAGCGGAAAGAACTTCTCAAGCCGCGGCTTCCCGGCCGCCGATCGCTGACCTCGTGGCGCGCTGCGCGCCCGGGGAGCCCCACGATCGTGTCGCAGGGAGTAGTGAAGCTCGGGACGCATCGGCGTGCCCGCGGCGCCGCATTCATCGCGGCGGCGCTGGCGCTGCTGGCCTACGCCTGCACGGGCGCGCACGAACGCGACGGCTCCGCGGAGGCGACCACGGATCTCGGGCGCTCCACCTCGACGCCGCGCTCCCTGCTCGACCAGGACCCCTCGGCCGCGCTCGCGAAGTCGAGCGGCTGTGTCGCCTGCCACTCGGGCTACGTCGAAACGACCGATGCCGCCGCCTTCGTCGACGACCTCGACATGCACGCGAGCGGCGCTCTTCATCTCGGATGTGTCGACTGCCACGGCGGTGACGCGACGGCGGCGACGAAGGAAGCGGCTCATCCGCAGCCAGGCCGCCCTGAACTCTGGCAGCGCGGCGGCGTGCTGTCCTCTGCGAATCCGGAACGCCTCGCGACCGGTTCGCTGCACGAGTCGCTCGACTGGATCCGCTTCGTCAATCCCGGCGACCTGCGCGCGGCGCCGCAGAGCTGCGGCACGGCGGGTTGCCACGGCGACCTCGTGCAACGCGTGCGCGGCGGGATGATGGCGCACGGCGCGATGCTGTGGGGCGCGGCGCTCTACAACAACGGCGCCGTGCCGTGGAAGGACGCGCGCTTCGGCGAGGCGGTTCACCAGTCGGGCGAGGCGGCGCAGCTCGTCGCGCGTCCGGCACCCACCGACGAAGAGCAACGCGCGCGCGGATGGTTGCCGTCGCTGCAACCGCTGGCGCGATGGGAGATCACGCAGCCGGGCAACGTGCTGCGCGTCTTCGAGCGCGGCGGGCGCAGGAAGCCGGAGATCGGGCTGCCCAACCCCTTCGAGCCACCTGGCGATCCCGAAGCGAAGCTCAGCAACCGCGGCTACGGGACGCAGACTCGCACCGATCCAGTCTTCCTCGGCTTGCAGAAGACGCGACTGCTCGATCCGACGTTGAACCAATTCGGGACGAACGACCATCCCGGCGACTACCGCGCCAGCGGTTGCAGCGCGTGCCACGTCCTCTACGCCAACGACCGCGATCCGCGCCACTCCGGCGCGATCGCAGCGCACGGCAACGGCGGCACCAGCGTCACCGCCGATCCGACGATCCCGCACGACGAGCCGGGCCATCCGCTGAAGCACCGCTTCACGCGCGCGATCCCATCGAGCCAATGCGTCGTCTGCCACATGCATCCCGGCACGACGGTCACCAACAGCTACTACGGCACGCTCTGGTGGGACAACGAAACCGACGGAGAGCACCTCTATCCGGCGCAGAGCAAGCAGCTGACCGCCGAAGAGAAGGCGGCGATCCGCGCGAAGAACCCCGAAGGCGCCGCGTTGCGCGGCCTCTGGAGCGATCCGCAATTCCTCGCGAAGACGGGCACGCCGGAGTTCAACGCGAAGCTGGAGCAGACGCAGTTCGCCGACTTCCATGGCCACGGCTGGCTCTTCCGCAACGTCTATCAGCGCAACCGGCATGGCGAGCTGCTCGATGGCGCCGGCGCCGTGATCCCGGACGACGCGCCCGACAAGTTCGCGCGCGCGGTCCACTTGATGGACATCCACCTCGAGAAGGGGATGCACTGCGTCGACTGCCACTTCGAGCAGGACAGCCACGGCACCGGTCGGCTGCACAACGAGGTGCGCGGCGCCATCGAGATCGACTGCGACGATTGCCACGGCAGCGTCGACGCCAAGGCGAACTTGCGCACCAGCGGTCCGGCAGCGAACGCCGCGGGCGTGCCGACGAATGGCGGCGAACCGGGCCACGACCTCGAAGCGCTGACCACTCCGTTTGGCGAGCGGCGCTTCTTCTGGCAGGGCGAGCGCCTCTATCAGCGCAGCGTCGTCACGCCGAAGCTGACCTGGGAAGTGGTGCAGGTGCAGGACACGGTGACTCCGGGCGCCGCGCATTACAACGCGAAGTCGGCCCGCGCGAAGACGATGCGCAACGCTGCCGGCGATCGCGCCCACGCCGACTCGCGCATGACCTGCGCCGCCTGTCACACGAGCTGGACGACGTCGTGCTTCGGCTGCCACCTGCCGATGGAAGCGAACCAGCGCACGCCGAATCTCCACGCCGACGGGCAGATCGCGCGCAACTGGACCTCCTACAACTTCCAGACGCTGCGCGACGACTGCTACATGCTGGCCGTCGATGGCGCGGTGGCGGGCGGCCGCATCTCGCCGGCGCGCTCGACCTGCGCGGTGCTGGTCTCCTCGCAGAACGAGGATCGCGAGTGGGTCTACGCGCAGCAGCAGACCGTGTCAGCGGAGGGCTTCTCCGGCCAGGCGTTCTGCACCTACGTCCCCCACACCGTCCGCGGCGCTGGCGCCACCAAGAAGTGCAGCGACTGCCACGTGAGCGGCGCCGACGACAACAATGCGTGGATGGCGCAGCTGCTGCTGCTCGGCACCAACCAAACGAGCTTCATCGGCCGCTACTGCTACGTCGCGACCGGCGCCGCCGGCTTCGAGGCGGTCGTCGTCACCGAGCGCGATGAGCCGCAGGCCGTGGTCGGCAGCAACCTCCATCGAATCGCCTATCCCGAAGCGTTCGCCGCGCACCGCGCCGGCGACTCGAAGCTGACCCTCTCGGTCCACCATCCGGCCGACGACGTGGGCGAGCGGCTGCTGCCCGGCTCGGCGCCGACGATTCGCTCGCTGCAGCTGCGCGGCGAGTACGTCTACGCGGCGTGCGGCAGCGGTGGCTTGCGCGTCTTCGACGTCGCCAACGTCGACCACAAAGGGCTCTCCGAGAAGAGCGTCTCCGCGCCCGTCTCGCCGCTCGGGCAGCGTCTTCACGTGGCGACCCGCGACGCGCGCGGCGTCGCCTCGCCCGCGACCACGGCGCTCGATCCCGGCCGCACGCGGCGCGCCGAGAACGAGGAAGCGGCGATCCACCTGCTCTACGCCTTCCTCTACGTCGCCGACTTCGAGGAGGGATTGATCCTCGTCAACGCGGCGACGCTGCTCGATGGCAACCCGCAGAACAACTTCCTCGAGCGCAGCGTCACCTTCAACCCTGGGCAAGCGTTGAGCGGCGCCACCAGCGTCACGGTCGCCGGCACGCGCGCCTACGTCGGCTGCCGCGGCGGCCTCGCGATCGTCGACCTCGCCGATCCACTCCAACCGCGTCTCGTCACCGTCATCGGCGCGCCGCACGTCGAGGCGCCGACTGCCGTGCAAGTGCAGTTTCGCTACGCCTTCGTCAGCGACGCGCGCGGGCTGCGCCTCCTCGACCTCACCGATCCCGACGCGCCACGGCCGATCGATGACGCGACCGTCGCCATCGCCGACGCGCGCAACGTCTACCTCTCGCGCACCCACGCCTACGTCGCCGCCGGCCGCCACGGCATCGCCATCGTCGACGTCGAGCGACCGCGCGCGCCACTCCTGCTCGCGACGTTCGACGCCGACGGCGCGCTCACCGACGTGAACGACGTCAAGGTCGCGATGACCAACAACAGCGTCTTTGGCTACGTCGCTGACGGCGTGAACGGCTTGCGCGTGATCGAGTTGGTAACGGCCGGCGAGACGCCCGGCTTCGCCGGCTTCACGCAGCAACCGACGCCGCGCCTGATCGCGACGTTCGCGACGGACGGGCCCGCGCTCGCCATCTCGGAGGGGCTCGATCGCGACCGCGCCGTCGACGAAAGCGGGAACCAGCTCTCCGTCTTCAATCGACGCGGCGCGCGCCCCTTCACGCTGGACGAGATGCGCCGCCTCTACCTGCGCGCGGGCGCGCTCTACACCGTCGCCGACGAGGAGTCGCGATGAGCGCCGAACCTGTAACCGCTGCGCCGCCCACGCCGCTCGCGCCCGTCGAGCAGCGTCTCGACTACGGCGAGCCGCTGTCGCCCGACGCCGTGCTCGCCCTGCCGCTCTTCCAAGGCTTCTCGCGCAGCAAGCTCGAGAAGAACCCCGGCGCCATCGTGCGCCGCGTCTTCGAACCGGGCGAGCTGCTGTGCCGCGAAGGGGAGTTCGGCTCGACGGCGTTCGTGATCCTCGAAGGCAGCGCCGAGGTCTATCTGCAGGCGACGCTGGGCCGCGTGCAGAAGCAGGCGAGCGGCGGCTTCTTTCGTCGCCTGAAGCAGGTGTTGACGCGCGCGCCGGCCGAAGCGGAGACGGCGACGCCGCGCCGCTACATCCCGATCGACGCACCCGTCGACCTCGACTCGCAGCGGCCGATCGCACAACTCGGCGCCGGCGACCTCTTCGGCGAGATGGCGTGCTTGAGCTTCTACCCTCGCTCCGCGACGGTCCGCGCCAAGACGCGCGTCGTCGTGGTCGAGATGCTGCGCAACATCCTGGTCGAGCTGCAGAGGAACACCACGTTCCGCGCCGCGCTCGAGGAGAAGTACCGCGCGCGCGCCCTCGATCAGCACCTCGCCGGCGTACCGCTGCTGCAGGGGCTCTCGCGCGAGTTCGTCGACGCGTTGCGGCCGCGGGTGAAGCTGCTGCGCTTCGATCCGGGCCAGGTGATCTTCAAGGAAGGCGACGTCGCGGACGGCTTCTTCCTGGTGCGCATCGGCTTCGTCAAGGTGTCGAAGCACTGGCCCGGCGGCGACATGGTGCTCTCCTACCTGCCGCGCGGCAGCTGCTTCGGCGAGATGGCGTTGCTCTCTTCCGTGCCGCGCAACGCAACCTGCATGGCGCTCGATCACGTCGAAGTCGTGAAGATCGAGAGCAGCGACTTCGCCGAGATGGTCGCGCGCTTCCCGGACGTGCGCGCGCGGTTGGCGACGCTGGCGACCGAGCGGGCGGCGCAGAACGCGACGCTCGCGCAGCGCGGCGCTTCGGTCGACCTCGAGCAGTTCCTCTCGCAGGGGCTCATGCAGGCGCAGAACCTCCTGCTGCTCGACCTCGACCGCTGCACGCGCTGCGACGAGTGCGTGCATGGCTGCGCCAGCGCCCACGAAGGCGTCACGCGCCTCATCCGCGACGGACTGCGCTTCGACCAGTACCTCGTCGCGACCACCTGCCGCACCTGCCGCGACCCGCTCTGCATGGTCGGCTGCCCGGTCGGCGCCATCCGCCGCAAGGAGTCGCTCGAGATCGTGATCGAGGATTGGTGCATCGGCTGCAGCCTGTGCGCCAAGCAATGCCCGTACGGGAACATCTCGATGGTCGAGCTCGCGGAAGCGGGCGCGGGCGCGGGCGCCCCGGAACGCGCCGCCAAGCCGAAGACGAAAGCGACCACCTGCGACCTCTGCATGGACCAGGGCGAGCCGGCCTGCGTCGCGGGCTGCCCGCATGACGCCGCCCATCGCGTCGATCCGCTGAAGTTCTTCGAGCAGCGCCTCTTCCCGTTGCAAGGCGTCACGACGCCGCCGAAGGGGGCTCGCTGATGCGCATCGACGCGCGCCAGCGTCCCTGGATCGTCGGCTGCAGCGCCACGCTGCTGGTCGCCACCGGCTGCTGGTGGCTCGTGCGACGCGATCCGCTCGCGCCGCTGACGGGCGGCAGCGCGTGGGGGCTCGCCTTCGGGATCGCGGCGCTGGCTTGCATGGTGACCGGCGCGGCGCTCACGCTGCGCAAGCGGCGGAAGGCGTGGCGGCTCGGCAAGACGTCGCGCTGGCTGTCGGGGCACGTCTGGCTTGGCGCGCTGTCGTTGCCGCTGGTGCTCTTCCACGGCGACTTCGCTTGCGGCGGCTCGCTCACGAGCTGGCTGATGGCGCTCTTCCTCGCTAGCTGGGCGAGCGGAGTGGTCGGCGTCGCGCTGCAACATTTCCTGCCGCGCGTCATGACCGAGCAGGTCGTGCGCGAGACGATCTACGAGCAGATCGACCACGTGGCGCAGCTGCTGCGCGAGGAGGCAAGCGCGCTGATCGAGAAGTGGTGCGGCGCGAAGGCGCCCCATCCGGAGCACGCGCCGTTGCGCGATTTCTACGAGTCGCAAGTGCGGCCCTTCCTCGCTGCCGCACGCCCGCGCGCAAGCCTCTTCGAGCAGCGCTCGACCGCGCCGATGCAGCGAGCGCACCTGAAGCGACTGCTGCCGGCGCCGATGCATGAAGCGGTCGATGATCTCTTCGATCTCTGCGACGAACGTTGCGGGCTCGAACAGCAGCGCCGACTCCACCACTGGCTGCACGGCTGGCTGCTGTTCCATGTGCCGGTGTCATGGGCGACGCTCGCGGCGACGCTCTTCCACGCGCTCGGCGCGCTGCGCTACCTCTGAGAGCGATCCATGGCCCGCACCCGCACCACCAAGACGCTCGCCAGCCGCATCGAGCTCGACTACTACCGGCGGCCCCATCCGCTGCGGCAGTGGCGTGCGCGCCTCGCCGTAGGCGCGTTCGTGGCACCGCTGATCGCGCTGTCAGGTCTTGTGGTCGCGGGCCGCCAGCAGCCGTGGTCGCCCGGACCGCTTGCGCCGGCGCATGCCTCGTTCGAAGCGAGCTGCGAGGAGTGCCACGCGCCCGGCACCGGCGTCGATGACCGCGCTTGCAGCCGCTGCCACGCGGGCACGCCCCACGTTCGCGGCGAAGCAGTGGCGGCGCCCGCGTGCGCCTCCTGCCATCGCGAACACGGCTCGAACTCGCGCACCGCCGACGCGCACTGCACGCAATGCCATGCGACGGAGCGAAGCGGCGTGGCCGCGGTCGCGAGCTTCACCGACCATCCCGAGTTCGCGCTCCATCGCGACGCACGCCCCGATCCCGGCACGATCCGCCTCGACCACGCGCTCCACCTCGCGCTCGACCTGCCCGGGCTCGCGCGCCGCCTCGAGTGCGCCGACTGCCATTCGCTCGACACCACCGGCAGGCGCATGGCGCCGATCGTCTACGAGCACCACTGCGCCGGTTGCCACTCGCTCGAGCTGAACGGCGAGCTCGCTGGCGCCACGGTGACCCACGGCTTGCAGCCGACCGCGCTGCGCGAGGAGCTCACCCGCCTCGCCTCCGCGCGCGTGTTGCGCGACACACCGCAGATGGTCGAGCGCAGCCGCCGCGCCGCGCTCGCCGACCCCACCGTGCAGGCGTGGCTCACCACGACCGTCGCGCAAGCGGAGCACTTCCTCGCCGCCACCCGCTGTGCCGAATGCCACGCGGTCGAGCGCGGTGAGGACGGCGGCCTTCAAGCGATCGCGCCGCCGGGGGTGCCGGCAAGCTGGTTCGCTGGCGCCCGCTTCGACCACCAAGCCCATCGCGCGACCCGCTGCGACGAGTGCCACCACGACGTGAGGTCGAGCCACGCCACCAGCGACCTGCACCTTCCACGGCTCGCCGACTGCGCGAAGTGCCACCAGGCGCAGCAATCGGGCGGCGCCGCTCGCGGCGACTGCCTCGAATGCCACGCCTATCACGGCTCACGTGAAGGAATGCGGGACGACGCGCGGCCGCGTTGATCAGCGCCCCTGCGGCAGCTGCGCTTCCGCGACCACCACGCCGCGCGCCCCCGCCGCCTTCGCCGCCGCGACTTCTGCGGCCACCGCGACGCCATCGCGCGCGCGGCCATCGAGTTCCAGCGCCGCGATCACCGCCACGAGATGGTCGGGCGTCAGCGCGGGTGTCTCGAGGCGAGACGAGAACTGTCGCAGCGTCGCGTCGATCCATGCCGTTGCATCGCCCGTCGCACCCGACTTCGAGCGCAGCGGTGCGAGCAGCAGCAGCGCCAGCGCCTCGTGGCCGCTCGCGAGCGGGCGAACCTGCAGCGCGCACGAACGGAGGCAGCGATGCTTTACGAGCGGCGCGTCGTGCCCCGACTCGCAGCCGGGCAGCCAGACGGGCACCACGATCGGCGACGTCGTGTTCGCGACGGCCGCCGCATGGGCCGAGCGCCCGCTGGTTTGCTTCTCGGCGAGCGTCGATCGCACCTGCTCGACCAGCAGCGCTGCGGCGTTCGGTGTCGCGGGACGCAATCCGTCCGCGCGCGTGCCATCGAACGGCGCGCTCTGACAAGCAGGCTCCTCGCAACCGCAGGCACCGGGCCCTTCCTGCAACGCGGCAAGGAACCAGGTGGACGCTTGCGGCAGCGGCTCGCGCAAGAGCGCCTCGATCCACGCGGCGTGGAGTCGGCCGCCTTCGACGCTGGTCAGCGCGATCCAGGACGTTGCACGCGGCAGGACGTACTGCGGTCGAGCGACGGCGAGCGCCGGCTGGCGCGCGACCTCGAGCCAGTAAGCGAGTTTCAGCCCCGCGCCGCGCACGCGGCCGGCGGCGAGGAAGCACTCGCGTTCGATGGCGAGCTCGAGCGGGCCATCCTCGAGCACCACGTGGAAACGGTGGAGCGGTCGCTTCGGATCGTCGACCTTCGGTGGCGTGATCAGTTCGAGTCGCAGCGCAATCTCGGCCGCGCCCGCCGCCTTGCTTGCCGCGACCCTCTCGACCGTCGCCGCCGTCGGATCGAGCAGCAGCGTGTGCTGCGCTGCCGCCGGCCGTACCAGCAACACGACCGCCGCCGCGATCCGCAACACGCCCCGCCTCGGAATCACCTGCATCCTCCGGACTCCACCCGCAACCGAGCGCCAAGGCTACGCTCGCGCCCCGATGCCCGAACTCCCCGACGTCGAGCTCTATCTGCACGCGCTGGCGCCGCGCGTCGTCGGCAAGACGCTGACCAGCGTCAAGCTGCTGACGCCGTTCCTGTTGCGTTCCGTCGTGCCGCCACTGCGCGCGGTCGTGGGACGACCGGTGGTCGGTCTGGCGCGGCTCGGCAAGCGAATCGTCTTCGAGCTGGGCGGCGAGAGCGGCGGCGAGAACCGCGGTGCGGACGGGAACGCTCGCCACACCGACGAGCCGCTCTTCCTGGTGCTCCACCTCATGATCGCGGGGCGGCTTCAGTGGGCGGAAGCGGGCGCCAAGGTGAAGGCGGGCCGCCACGTGCTGGCGCACTTCGCGTTCGGCGAGCAAAACAACGGCGAGGCAACGCTCACGCTCACCGAGGCGGGGACCAAGAAGCGCGCCGCACTGCACGTCGTCGCCGGGCGCGCCGCGCTGGCGGCCCACGATCCGGGCGGCATGGATCCGCTGACCGCCGACGTCGCGACCTTCCGCGCCGCGCTGACCCGCGAGAACCACACGCTGAAGCGAGCGCTGACCGACCCGCGCGCCTTCAGCGGCATCGGCAACGCCTACTCGGACGAGATCCTCTGGCGCGCGCAGTTGTCGCCCTACGTGTGGACGTCGCGCCTCGACGAGGAGTCCCTCGTGCGATTGCACGCCGCCACGCGCGTCACGCTGGCGGATTGGTGTACGCGGCTGCGAACGCAAACCGGCGATCGCTGGCCCGACAAGGTCACGGCGTTTCGCCCCGACATGGCCGTGCACGGCCGCTACGGCGAACCGTGTCCAGCCTGCCAATCGCCCGTCCAGCGAATCGTCCGCGCCGACCACGAGACCAACTACTGCGCCCGCTGCCAGACGGGCGGCAAGGTGCTGGCCGATCGCGCGCTGTCGCGGCTCCTGAAGGACGACTGGCCGCGGAGCCTCGAAGAGTGGGAGGCGATGAAGGGGGGCGAGTAGCGCGGGGGGCGAGTAGCGCGGGGGGCGGGTAGCGCGGGGGGCGGGTAGCGCGGGGGGCGGGTAGCGCGGGGGGCGAGTAGCGGAGGGCCGCGGCGTCGCCCTACTTCGCGCGCACGATCTCCGGCGTCGTGCTCACGCCAAGCTCGGTCGCCAGCGCGGCGAGGTACTTCTCGATCGTCTGCGTCTTCGAGAAGAGCGGCGAGAGGGCGCGGAAGAAGAAGCTGGTCACCTCGCCCTCTTCGGTGATGGAGAGGGTCGTCGTGGCGCCGGCGGGCGCGAGGTCGAAGATCCAACGACCGCGGTAACCGAGCCCTTCGCTCGTGATGCGAGTGACGTAGCGCGACGGAGCCACCGCCTCGTCCACGACGAACTGCACCTTGCCGAAGTCGCTCTCCTCCTCGAATGCGGTCTTGCCATCGCGCGGCGGCAGCATCACCAGTGACTTCAGTTCCTTGCGCCATTTCGGCTGGTTGGCGTGATCGGTGATGCGTTGCCAGAGCTCGGCCGCCGGCTTCGCGAACGTCGCCTTCACGCTCGCCACGTGGCTCTTCGCCGCCAACGCTCCCGAGATCACCAAGAGCAGCAGCAACGCCCCGATGATTCCGCCACCCACCTTGAGCCAGGTCATCGTCCGCTCCTCGTCGCCGTTCCCTTGCGTCGCCGCTGTCGACGCTTCCAGCGCGTGGCGCAGCCTTCCTCGTCAAGCAGCCTTCGCGCCCCATCGACCAGCAGTTCGATTCCGCGGATGGCCGCCTTCTGCTCGGCTGGCGTCAGCCTCGCGAGCAGCGCGCCGACGCGGGTCGTGTCGAGGACCGAGCTCGCCTGCAGCGCCGCGATGCCAAGTCCGGTCAGACGCAGCTCGACCGCACGGCGATCGACGCTGCTGCGCGCGCGCTCGATGAAACCGAGCCGCGTCAACCGAGCCAGCGTCGCGGAGAAGGCGGAGTCGGAAATGCCGAGATGGGCCGCGAGCTCGCCTGGCCGCACCCCGACCCGCGCGTCGAGATGCGAAAGGACGCTGCCGTCGGCGGCCGAGAGCGGATGCGATGAATCGCGCCGCCGCACGTGGTCAACGTGACAGGCGAAGTAGATCTGCGGGTAGCTCTTCTGGATCGAGAGCACGCGCATCGAGGAGGCGTCGCCGTTCGTCATGGTGGCGCGGGTCTTAGGCCCCCCCCGATGGTTCGTCAAAGCGAACCATCTTCGAAGTCGTCGCCCCACGGGATGAAGAAGAGGTGGCCGGCGGTCTGGTCGCCGCGCCGCTCGTAGCGCCACAAACGCCAGAGGAACGAGAACGCGGTGCGCTGCGGATCGCGGTCGTAGGTCATGAACGGGAAGACGTCGCGCGAAACCGAGTCGGCGCGCTCGACGCTGCGATAGAGCCCCCAGCCCGCGACGAAGCGCTCCTCGTCGCGCCTCTCCGTCTCGTGAACGCACCACAGGAGCGCATCCCACTCGCGCTCCTTCAGGTCGCGCTCGTACTCGAAGAGGAGCGGCACGCGGACGTGGCGCGCGACGGTGGCAGAGGGCGTCGACTCGCTCGACTGCTCCGTCGCGGACCAGAGAAACCAGTCGAAGAGGAAGCCGACATGGTTGCGGGTGAGGCGAGCCTCGGGTGCACTCTCCTTCACTTCCTCGAGGAGGTCGGCGCGCAACGGCGGCGAGGCATCGTGGCCGAACGAGAGGAACGTCGCGACGTGCGCCTCCCACGAGGTGTCGTCGCGCTGCGGCGCCTCCTGGTGCTCGAGCTGGAAGAGCAGTGCCGTGCCCAGTTGCAGCGTGGCGCCTTCGCCATGCTTCTGATGGCCATAGAGCGCGAAGAGGTCGATCCACTGCTCCTGGTCCGGATGGCTCGTCGTCGCGAAGAGCGGCCAGGCGCGCCACGCATCGCCTTCCGAGTCATGCGCGTGGCGCATCGCGCCGAGCAGCAGCTCGGTCGATTCGCTCTCTCGCCCTTCCGTGGTCACCTCTTCGTGCGACCAGAACGGAAACAGGCTCGTCTGCGACGACTCGGCGTGGCGCTCCGCCGTGAACAGCGGCCAGGCGACCGCGGTGTAGGAATCGTCGCCGGCGGCGCTGCGGTGGTAGATCGGGCCGAGGACGTTGACGAAGCGCGTGGAGCCATCGCTGCTCCAGCCGCGCCCGCCCAGCGGCGTGATCAGGCGCCGACGGTCGCCATCGGCCGCGTAATGCCACAGGGGAAAGAAGGTCTGCGAGTGCTCGCCCTGTTCGGCATCGCCGAACTCCCACCACAGCGGGAAGACCACCGTCGAATCGTCATCGCGATCGCGCCAGACGAGCGGGAAGAGGCCGAAGCCGTCGAGCTCGTAGGAGTCCTTGCGATCGTAGGTCCACCAGAGCGGCCCGACGTAGGCGAGTGTTCCCCAGCCGACCAGCGGAAAGAGGCCGTGCAGGTCGCCATCGCTGTAAGCCGTCAGCGCCCAGAAGTCGCCATCGTTCAAGTCGACGTGGGCGAGCGGCCACAGCAGGTCGAGGTCGTCGTCGTCCCGGCAGACGAACGGTCGCGCCGCAAAGCCGTGGTCGTCCCAGTCGAAGAGCGGCCACGCCGCGGCGCCGCGCGCCCCATCGGCGTACCAGAACGGCCACAGGTTGACGCGATCGGGATCTGGCGGTTCGGAGTCATCGAACGGCGACAGGCGCAGCAACCGATCGCCGGTCGCGCAGCCGCAAAGAGTTGCAACCGCCAAGGCAGCCGTTGCCTCGATCGCCCGTCGGAGTACGCACTTCATGACCACCCTCCGTGTACGGCTCTTCGCGGCGCTCGTCGGATCCACACCCGGCGCCGCGCAGGATGCCACTCCCATCGCCCGTCCGATGCCTCCGACGATCGCCTTCGTCGACGTCACGCTGCTGCCGATGGACCGCGAAGGCGCGCCGCCGCACCAGACGGTGATCGTGAGCGGCGATCGCATCGTCGCCGTCGGCCCGAGTCGGAGCAGCGGGACGACGACCGCTGACGATGCAGTTGCCGTGCCAGCGGACGCGCTGCGCATCGAAGGCGCGGGCCGTTGGCTGCTGCCCGGCCTGATCGACAACCACGTCCACCTCTTCGATGAACGCGACCTGCCGCTCCACCTGGCCTTCGGCGTGACCACGGTCCGCAATCTGAAGGGGACGCCGTGGCATCTCGAGCTACGTGAGGAACTGCGCCGCGGCGAGCGGATCGGCCCGCGCCTGCTGACCGCCGGGCCCTACGTGAATGAGCCCGACGCGCGCACGCCCGACGAGGTCGAGGCGGCGGTGCGCGAACAGGCGGATCTGGGCTACGACTGCATCAAGATCCACGGCCGACTGCAGGAGGAGAGCTACGAGCGCCTCGTCGCCGTCGCGGAGGAGGTCGGCCTGCCGGTGGTCGGCCATGTGCCGCGCGGCCTGCTGCTGTCGACCGTGCTCGCGATCGGCGGCTTGAGCGAGATCTCGCACGTCGAGGAGCTGCTCTACTCCCACTTCGATCCGCTCGGCAACCACAACGACCCGCGCGCGATCGATGCGTGCGTCGCGTTGGTGAAATCGAGCGGCGTGCGCGTGACAGCGACGCTGGTCGCCTTCGAGAACATCGCGCCGCAGATCGACGACCTCGCGGCGGTCCTGGCACGCCCGCAGGTTGCCTACCTGCCGCCGCTGGCGCGCCGCCTCTTCTCACCGCCCTTCAACGACTACGTGCAGCGCTTCAGCAAGAACGACGCAGCGGCTCTGCGCACGAGCCGCGAGTTCCAGACCCGACTCGTGCGCGCGCTGCACGAAGCAGGCGTCTCGATCCTGCTCGGCACCGATTGCATGATCCCGGTCGTCGTGCCGGGCTACGCCGTCGGCCGCGAGCTCGAGAACCTCGTCGACTCCGGCTTCACGCCGTGGCAGGCGCTTGCCGCGGCGACCGTGCACAACGGCGACTTCCTGGGGACCTCACCGCCGATCGGCCGCATCGCCGTGGATGGCGCAGCGGACTTGCTGCTGCTCGACGCTGATCCGCTGGCGGACGTCGCCGCCGTCCGTCGCATCGTCGGCGTGATGAGCCACGGAACCTGGCGCACTCGCGCGATGCTCGACGCGCTGCTGGCGCAACGTCAGGCGGGCTGCGCGCGCGAAGCGAAGCTGGCAACCCTGGTGAATCCCGAGTCGCCGAGGATGCTGCTCGATGCGGTGCGCGAAGCGTCACGGCTCGAGGCCGAGGGCGCGCCGCCGCCGATCGACGAGGCGTTCCTCACCTCCGTCGGGCAGGTCTACCTGAGCGCCCGCCTGCCGCAGTTCGCCGTCGAGGTGCTGCAGCGCAACGTCGAGCTCTTCCCGCAATCGCCGGCCGCCAAACGTCGGCTGGCGGAAGCGCAGGCGCGCGTGAAGTTCTGATCGGCGCTCGAAGTCACGACGCCGGCCGGGCAGCGCGACGAGCGGTGAGAGCTCGTGGCGCCACCCGGCCGGTTCGGTCAACTACGTTCGATCAACGTCATTCGATCAAGATCGTTCGATCACGGCAGGTCGATGCCAATGCGCAGCTTGAGTCCCGGCGTGAAGGAAAGCTTCTTCGAGGCGTACGGGTCGGCCTCGAGCACCTGCACGAAGAACTCCACCGTCGCCAGCGAGTAGTCCCACGGCACGTCCTCGGTGAACGTGGTGCCGGCGGCATCGAGCGAGAAGATGAAGCTGGTCAGGTCATCGGTGCAGAGGATCGTGCCGCCCTTCGAAGTCGGGATGCTGGCCGACTGGCTGCCGAGCATCAGCAGCGCCAGCGTCGGCGCACCGAGCGAGTTGCCGACGGTCACGCTGATCGGCGAACCGATCACCGGCTCGTTCAGCGCGGTGAGCGACGGCACGCCGAAGCGACCCGGCCAACCGGCGCCGTAGTTCTCTGCAGCGGCGGGCGCTCCGATGAAGGTGTTGCAGACGCCGGTGATCTCGAGCGAACCGTACGGATAGAAGGCGTACTCGGGGTCGCCCCAGGCGAGGTCGGCGAACGAATCGCCATTCCAGTCGCCTGCGCACAGTCCGGCACCCATCTCGGCATAGAAGCGCGCTCCCGTGCTGTCCGTGCCCTCCCATCGGTAGAGCTCGTGGCCGTCCGCGCCCGACCAGACACCGACGAGTCCGACCTCGTCGGCGCCGCCGTCCTTCGCGGACGCCGCGATGTCCTCGATGCCGTCACCGTCGAAGTCGCCGAGGCCAACCACGCGCAGGCCGAGGCGATCGCCGTCGTCCTCGCCGTAGATCTTGAGCAGCGTCGTGAAGGTGGCGCCGCTCCAGAGCGACACCGAGCCGTTGTCGGTGTAGCCCTTGTCGGTCTCCATCGCGCCGGTGAGGAAGTCGCCGTACTTGTCGCCGTCGACGTCGCCGCAGCCCGACACCGAGGTGCCGAGCCGCTCGCCGGCGAACGAGCCGGTGACGTGGGTCAGCTGCGTGCCGTCGACGCCCGAGTAGACCACCGCGCGCCCGCAGTCGAGCAGCGGCGGGAAGAACTGGTCGTAGCCGGGCTCGCCGACGATCAGGTCGGCGCGGCCGTCGCCATCGAGGTCGTCGCAGCGCGCGATGGCGGCGGCGAACTCGACGTTCGGGCCGCGGATGATCGCGTACTTCTTGTCGCCGTTGCCGTCGAGGACCAGCACCTCGCCGTTGTTCGGCCGCGTGGCGGCGAACTCGTCGATCCCGTCGCCGTCGACGTCGCCGAGCCACGCCAGCGCGGTGCCGAGCTCCTCGTCGGTGCCACCGCCATCGAACGTCCACATCACGCTGCCGCTCTTGCCGCTGTAGGCGACGATCCGGCCGGCATCGGCGTGCGCGGCCGTGTTCCAGAAGGGAGCGCTGATCGCGAAGTCGCCGTAGCCGTCGCCGTCGACGTCACCGAGCTTGCACGCCGCGCTGCCGAACCCGGCGTCGACCTGAGTGCCCTCGAGGTAGTGGATCCAATAGAAGAGCTTGTTGGGCTCGATCACGAAGGCGCGGCCACCGTTGCTCACGCCGGTGGGATCGGCCTCCGGCTCGCCGATGAAGAGCTCGCTGGTGCCGTCACCGTTCACGTCGCCGAGGTCGGCGATGAACTGCCCGAAGCGACCGTCGCCTGGGTTCCAGTAGCTGGCGGTGTCGATCTGACCGTTCGCGGCGGCGCCGGCGAGCAGCCATGCGGCGAGCGAGCAGAAAGAGGAGGAGGAAAGGCGCGAGTTCATCGGGGGACCTCGTCGGAAGGGGTAGTCGCGTTGGTGCCGACGAACATCGCCGGCGCTCGTAACACCCGCTTCTCGCGCCGAGCGTTACAGCCCTTCTTTGCAAGGGAACGTGACGCAGGCCTGGCGCCAGGCGGTGCGCGCCCGCGCGAACGGCTCGACGTCCCGAAAAGGCGCCGCAGGTCGGTTGCCTCCCGCAACCTGTCCGCTTCGGCGCTGCCGCGCCACGACATCGACCGCAGCCTCCGCTGGAAGCCGTTCCGTGGTGCGATGGGTACTGAATGGCGCGACCGGAACGACCGCCGAATGCGGTGGACGCGGCGAAGCAGGCGTCACGAGCGGCGCGGAAGCGCCGACCATGCGGGACGTCGAAGCGCGGCCATCGCCCACGCCGGATCGCAAGACGCGTTTGCGCTGATCACTGGAGATGGATCCACTTGGCGACTGACGGCACGCCCGTATTGCTGATGAGGAACATCATGTACCACCCCGGCGGCGCCACGACTGAGCCTTGCGAGGTGCCGGTCGGGTTCGGCGTCGGAGGCGTCTTGATCATGATGGTGTTCGGTGGAGCTGTGATCAGCGGCTCCTCCAGCTCGACATAACGCTGGTCCATGTCGCTGTGGTGAGTGATGGAGCAAGGACGCATCAGCACGACGCGGTCCACCGACATGCCGATCGGCAACGGGGCGTAAGGGATCCCGTAGATGCTGTCGAACGCCAAGAACGGCCCGCTGCTCGTGGCAGAGAACACGGGTCTCGTCAGAGCCGTTACACCATCCAGATAGTCGGGAGTGAAGACCTCGTAGTCCGACGATCGGACATCACCACCGGCAGAGACGATCACCCCGCTCGGTAGCAAGGCTGCTGTCGAGTGGTACATGCGCTTCGAATCTTGCGGATCCTGAAGAATCCACTGATTCACTGACCTTCGGTAGATCTCGGGCCTGAACTCCGCGACAGCAAACGAAGGCGCGCTGAAATAACTGGATCCTGTGGTACTACCTCCGATCACGAGGACCGCCCCATCGGGAAGCAGGACTGCATTCGCGACCATTCGGCCAACGGTCAGCGGAGGAAGAAGTGTCCACGCCGAACTTCCAGTGCCGCTGAAGGCGTTGCAGACTTGGACACTGGAGCTGGCATTCGGTGACGCACCGCTGCTTCCGCCGAGGATCATGACCTTGTCTTGACTGTTCGGACGCCGTCCAACGTTGGGCATGAGGACCGATGACCCGTAATTCCGGAACAGTCCGTTGTTCAGGATGCTTCCAGTCGGCAGCCATGCCCCGTGGTTCGTGGGATGCACGCGGTTGCCGCCGGTGTACATCCCCGCAACGAAGAGATGGCCGGAGGAGAGCAGATGCTGCCGCGGATACTCACCGAACAAGCTGTAGCATGCGGTGCTCTGGTTGGCGTACTCTGGCCCCTGATGCACGCCCGGAGAAATCGGCCCCGGCAGCCAACTGGCAGTCGCGATGTCCCACACTTCGTACGTGTCCGCTGCCGGATCGAGGTTTCCGTTCGGTGGCGGAAGGGCCATGCAGCGAGCGTTGAACGTGTCGACCACGCCACCCGAGACCATGATCGTGTTGTTGCCCAACAGCGTCACCGTCGGATACCAACGCGGGAGCGCCATGGGCTGGACGTAGGTCCAACCCGAGTTGTTGGCGGCGTTGACCAACGCCGGGTCCCAGATCCCGGCGAAAGCGCTGCCCAAGTAGTTCTGCGGACCGAACGGGTTCGGGTCGGGGTACTTGATCGTTCCGCCGGCGACGAAGAGGCGGCCATCCGGCATCCAGACATGCCCCGCGCAGAAGAGGTCGCCAAGCCCTGTTGGAATCACGATCGAGTAGTTGTCGAACTGGGGCGGACTCGCCTCGGGAGCACCCACCGAGAAGCGCTGATCCCAAGGGCCGGGGCCGAAGTGCGTGTTCCCGTCCTGCTTGTCCCAGAGTACGCGTCACGTGAACCCCGCCTTGCCTCGTCGCCGAGCCTGGTCGATCGTCTCCGTCTGGAGACTTCCCAATGGCAGAGCGAGCGAGGGTCCCGTGGTCGGTAAGGCGCGAACAGGTCGCGGATCTGCGATCGCGGCAT
>JANNXA010000042.1:0-58864 GCA_031409275.1 Planctomycetota bacterium | reverse complement strand
GGCCGGGTTTGGCCGCGACGGGCCGCTGGGTGTTGATTGGGTCGGGGGGCGTGGTGTGCTTGCCCCCGCCCCGCCCCGCTTCGTTCATCGCGTTCGATCAGCGGCCGGTGCCGCTCACTTCTTCTTGCGCTCTTCGAGGCGCTTCTTGCGCTTGGCCTCGATCTCTTCGGCGCGAGCGCGCGGGACCGGCTGGTATTCGTCCGGTTCCATGGAGGCGGTGCCGCGTCCCTGCGTCAGCGAGCGCAGCATCGTCGAGTAGCCGAAGATCTCCTGCACCGGCACCTTGCCGATCAGCACGCGCAGCGTGCCGCGCTGCTGCATCTCGGTGATGGACGAACGCCGCGAGTTGAGGTCGCCGATGACCTCGCCGAGGAACTCGTCGGGGACCGTGACCTCGAAGCTCATGGTCGGCTCGTAGAGGCGGCGGTTGCCCTCGGCGGCCATTCGCATCGCCAGCACGCCGGCGGCGCGGAACGCCATCTCGCTCGAGTCGACTTCGTGGTACTTGCCGTCGTAGAGCGACGCGTTGATGCCGAGGTAGGTGTAACCGAGCTCACCGCCCGTTTCGCAGTAGTTCTCGATCCCCTTGCGGACGGCCGGGATGAACTCCTTCGGCACCGAGCCGCCGCTGGTGTCGTTCTCGAAGTGCACGCCCGGCTCGAGCGCCGGGCTGAACTTGACGCGAACGACGGCGTACTGGCCGTGGCCGCCCGACTGCTTGATGTGCTTGGCCTCGATGTCGACCGAGCGCTCGAGCGTCTGGCGATACGCCACTTCCGGCTCGCCGACCCGCGCATCGACCTTGAAGTCGCGCGTGATGCGGTTCTTCAAGACGTCGAGGTGGAGCTCGCCCATGCCGCCGATGATCGTCTGCTCGGTCTCTTCGTCGGTGTGCCAGTGGAAGGTCGGGTCCTCGCGCGCGAGCTTGGCGAGCGTGTCGGAGAGCTTTTCACGGTCGCCGCGGCTCGCCGGCTCGATCGACATCGTGATGACCGGCTCGGGGAAGATGATCTTCTCGAGCAGGATCGGGTGATCCTCGCTGCAGATGGTGTCGCCGGTCAGGGTGTTGCGCAGTCCGACCACGGCCGCGATGTCGCCTGCCTCGACCATGTCGATCGGGTCGCGGTTGGCGGCGTGCATCTTGTAGATGCGTCCGATGCGCTCGCGCTGGTGCTTGCCCGGGTTCCACACCTGCGTGCCCTGCTCGAGCTGGCCCGAGTAGACGCGGATGAAGGTGAGGTCGCCGTTGGGGTCGGTGATCGTCTTGAACGCCAGCGCGGCGAACGGCTCGTCGCGGTGGAGCTTGACCGCCATCTTCTTGGTGAGGTCATCGGGATCGGTGCCACCGACCTTCGTGATGTCGAGCGGGTTGGGCAGGTAGTCGACGACCGCGTCGAGCATCAGCTGCACGCCGACGTTCTTCAGCGCCGAGCCGGCGGCGACGAGGAAGAAACGCGAGGCGATCGAGCCCTTGCGCAGGGCCGCCTTGAGCTCGTCGACCGGAATCTCCTGGCCGTCGAGGAAGCGCTCGAGGATCGAGTCGTCGCACTCGGCCGCCGCCTCGACGAGCTTCTCGCGCCGCGCCTTCGCCTCGGCGAGGTGCTCGGCCGGAAGCGGCAGTTCGACGATCGTCTCGCCCTTGTCACCGTCGAAGCGCAGCGCCTTCATGGTGAGCAGGTCGATCATCCCCTTCAGCTCTTTCTCCTTGCCCCAGGGGATCTGGAGCGCCACCGGGCGCGCGTTCAGGCGCTTCTCGATCGACTCGAGGCACGCGTCGAAGTCGGCGCCGAGGCGGTCGAGCTTGTTGATGAAGCAGATGCGCGGGACCTTGTGCTTGTCCGCCTGGCGCCACACGGTCTCCGACTGCGCCTCGACGCCCGACACGCCGTCGAAGACGACGCAGGCGCCGTCGAGCACGCGCAGGCTGCGCTCGACTTCGGCGGTGAAGTCGACGTGTCCGGGCGTGTCGATCAGGTTGATCGTGACGTGCTTCCAGCGGCAGGTCGTCGCGGCGCTCGTGATGGTGATGCCGCGCTTGCGCTCCTCTTCGAGGTAATCCATCGTGGCCGCGCCGTCGTGCACCTCACCGATCTTGTGGGTGCGCGCGGTGAAGAAAAGGATGCGCTCCGACACCGTGGTCTTGCCCGCGTCGATGTGGGCGATGATCCCGATGTTGCGGAGATTGATGAGATCGAGAGCGGGACCCTTGGCGGCGGTGGTGGTGGCCATGACGAACCTCGGGGAAAAGAGACCGCAGGGGGAGCCCACCCCGTCGAATCAGGACTCGCGCGGCCCCGGGGCGCAGCGGTCGGGCTGCGCCGTGGAAAAAAGGGTGCGGCAGTTTGCACGAAGCGCCCCGCTTCGTCAATTCCGGCGCTCCCCCGGAGCCCGACTCCGCGCGGGCGTCGGCCTGCTCGGGGTCGCGCTCTGGATGGTGGGGCTGCTGGTGATCGGACTGGTCGTGGTCGGCCTCATCCAGCGGCCGCATCGCCCGACTTCCGTGGTCCTGGTCGTCCTCGACACGGTGGGGTCGAACCACTGTTCGGCGTACGGGTACCCCAAGCGTACGACGCCCCGGCTCACGGCGCTGGCGGCGGAGGGGCTCCTCTTCGAGCAGGCGCGGACGGTCGCTCCGTGGACGCTGCCGAGCCACGCCTCGCTCTTCACCGGGCTGGCGCCGTCGCAGCACGGCTGCACCTTCGAGCACCGCTGGCTGCTCGGCCGGTTCGAGACGATGGCGGAGCGCCTTGCGAGCGCCGGCCGCGAGACGTTCGGCGTCACCACGAACGCCAACGCCTCGTCGCTCTATCACCTCGACCAAGGATTCGAGACCTTCGTCGAAACCTGGAGCCGGCGCGCCGACCACCGTGGCCTCGATGACTCCGGGATCGCGAACGCGGAGATCCGCGCCTGGCTCGAGCGGCGGGACGACCGGACTCCGTTCTTCCTGTTCGTGAACTACGCCGACGCCCATCTCCCGTATGCGCCGCCGCCACCGTTCGACACGCAGTTCGGAGTCGCCGACGAGCGAGCGCATGGCCTTGCGGCGCAAGGCGACCTGCTGCAGAAGACGCTGCTCGGGCAGGAGCGCGTGACGTCCGCCGATACGCCGGGCCTCTCCGCGCTCTACGACGGCGAGATTCGTGCGGCCGATGCGCGTCTGGGCGAACTGCTCGACCTCCTGGACCGCTTCGATCTCGCCGAGGACACGCTGGTGATCGTCACCTCGGACCACGGTGAACAGCTCGGCGAACAAGGGCTCGTCGACCATCAGTTGTCACTGGCAGAGTCGTTGTTGCGCGTGCCGCTGGTCGTTCGCTTTCCGGGACGCGTCAATCCGGCCCGCATCCCCGAACCGGTGCTGCTCACCGAGCTGAAACTGTGGATCGAGGACGTGAGCGAGGGGCGCGTGCCCGATTGGTCCCCGCCGCCGGATCGCATGCCGACGGCGGCGATCGCGCAGTACCACCGACCGGTCGACCTCGTCGACCTCGTCGCCAGCGCGGGCGGCGACGTGACCGCGATCGATCGCCGTCGCTTCGCGGCGTTTCGAGCGGACGGGAGTGGCGGCGGCGAGAAGCTGCTGCGCCTTGAACCGGGCGGCGATTCGATGTGGCGGGTCGACGCCGATGGCCGCGAGACGGCGATCGATGCGATCGTTCCCGAGCGCCAACTCCAGTTGCAGCGCGCGCTCGACGAACTGCTCGCCACCGCGCCGTTCGAGGAACTGCCTGGTGATCTGACGGTCGATGCGCCGCCCGATGAAGGCGCGCTCGCCGACCTGCGCCGGAGCGGCTACGTCGCGGGGCCGGTGGGCGGCGTCGTCGGCATGCACGCCTCCGAGCACTGGAGCGCCGGGCGTCGCGCTGCGGCGCGTGGCGATGGAGTGGTCGCGCTGAACGAGCTCCGGATTGCCATGCAGCTCATCGGTGACTCGGTGACGCTGCTATTCGAGATCGCGCAGGTTGCCGACCGCATGGGCGAATCCGATGCCGCGGGAGCGATCGAACGGTTCCTGCGCGCCGTCGGAAGCGGGACGGCGGCTCCGGCCACTCAGGTCGAGTGGGCCAAGCGTCGCCTCGACGAACTCCGGGCAGGAAATCGATGACGCCACTCGCTCTTCCACCGCGCCGTTCTTCGGCGGCTCGTTGCGCGCCAGCGGCGCTGCTGCTGATGGCATCGCTGGCCGGTTGTCAGGCGCCGGTCGACCCCGGCGCGCGGCCGACGTTCTGGCAGCGCCGCGCCGCCGAGCTGCGAGCCTCCTTCGACTGTGAGCTGTTGTTCGGTCCTGGCCTCGGAGCGCGCGTGACCGCGACGCGCTACCTGCAGGCAGGGGCGCTCGCAATCGGTTCCGCCGAGATCGACTCGAACGTGACCGCGCTCCCCGAGTTCGCCGCCGGATTGCGCGCGGGCGCCTGGCGCAGCGAGTCGTTGCGCGGGGCGGAGTACGGTTTGTCGCCTTGGTACACCTCCGACTTCGCGATCCGCGGCGGCGGGCTCGCGCAGTGGCGCGGCGATCTTGCGGCCGAGCGCGGGAGCCAGTTCTCGGCGCAGGTCCACCTGGCCCTGGTGGGGCTCACGCTGGGCTTCGATCCGCTCGCGTTCGCTCGGCTGCTTGCCGGGCTCGTCGGCCAGGAAGAGGGCGGCGAGTCGCAGGATCCGGATGAAGACCACCTCGAGTAGCCGTCACGGCGGGCGCGCGCAGCAAACTCAGCCGCGCTCCGCCACTCGTTGCGCGAGCTCCTCTTCGATCGACTGGCGCAAGGCGTCGGGAAGTCGAAGCTGCAGTGCGCGACGCAGCGCCCGCTCGGCGAGGTCGGGCGTCACTCCGACGTGGTCCGCGCTCAGCTGCGCGAACTGGAAGTAGGCGCGCCCGAGCTCGAGGTCGAGCTGTTCGATGCGCTCGCCGACCGCGATCGCCTGCTCGAGCGCCTCCTTCGCGCGCCGCGGGTTGCGGCGAGCCGGCGGCGCGAGGACGCGGCAGATGGTGCCAATCGAGAGCCATGCGCGCGCGAGCTGGTCGGGCGGCATTCCGCGCTCGCCTCGCGCCACGATCTTCTGGTTGGCGGCCAGTGCCGCTTCGTACTCGTCGAGCGCGCCCGGAGTCTCGGCGTCGCGCCGAAGGTAGAGGCCGTGATCGTGGAGGAAGTAGGCGAACTGGTAGTGGACGAACGGGACGTCGGGGGCCTGCGCGACGTTGTGGCGCCACAGCGTGAGCGCGTCGTCGAAGAGCGGATTGAATCGCAGCGTCGAACCCGCCAGCAGCGCGATGGCGACCGCGGGCGCCGCGAGCGATGCGCCGATCCGACCGCTTCGTCGACGTTCGCGCGCCAGCCACGCCGCGAGCGCGGTGGCCGGCAGCAGCAGCGCGAACGCGCTGGGAAGGTAGAGGAAGCGCTGCGCGAACGACTCCTGGATCGGCACGACGTTCAGGACTGTCGCGAGCGCGAGCGGGAAGGCGAGCAGTGCGGCGCGCAGCGGGGGACGGCGGCGCGCGAACCAGAGTGCCGCGATCCAGCTCGCCGAGCCGAGCAGCGCCAGCGCGCGCGGCTGCGTGAACTCCGATTCGTGGAAGAAGAGTCGCGGCGTGAGCGGCGCCAACGAACGCGCGAAGTACTCGCCGAAGAGCTGGAACGCGACGCCGAGCCGCTCGAACCAGGCGAGGTGGCGATAGGTCGCGAGGGCGCGGTCGGGAGCGAGCGTTCCCATGGCGGCGTAACGGACGAGCAGCAACGTGAGCAGCACCAATGCCGCCGGCCATTGCCGCCGCGTCACGCGCCACCACCCAGTCCACGTCGAAGTCCCGGCGAGCGCGGTCTGCAGCACGATCAGCAGCGCCGGCAGCACGAACGTACTTTCCTTCGACCATCCGGCGAGCAGCAGCAGCAACGCTGCCGCGGCACGATCGCGCACGCGCGCTGATTCGCGCAGTTCGAGGAGCAGGTAGCCGATCCCGAAAAGAGCGGCGAGCAACTCGGCGCGACCCACGATCCAGACGACCGCTTCAAGGTGGCAGGGATGGGCCGCGAAGAGCGCCGCCGCAAGCCACGCAGTGGCGTCGCCGACGCGCATGCGCAGGAAGAGGCGCCATACCAGCAGCGTCACGCCAGCATGGAGCGCTACGTTCAGCGCGTGGAACGGCCAGGTGGGGGCCTCGCGGCCGCGACCGTTCGCTTGCAGGGCATAGGTCAGCAGCGGCAGCGGTCGATGGAGGCCGAGTTCCGGACGGTTCGTCAGCGGTTCGAGGAAGAGGCGGGAGAAGGTCGGTTGCTGAACTTGCGGGTTGTCGGCGACATAGGGCAGGTCGTCGTAGACGAACTCGCCGCGCAACCCGTTGGCGAACGCGAGCAGCGCGAGCAGGACGAGCGCGAACGCGGTGGCGCGAGCGCGTCCGCGCGGCGGCGCCATCGCGCCGGGCGTGATCGGCACGGCGGCGGGCGGCGTCGGGAGATGCGATTGGCGGCGATCGCGCGGGCGTGGCATGCCGGGTCCGCGAGGGTGGGCGGGTTGTGCTTTGGACGCTGCGAGCGCAAGAATAGGGCCCGCTCTGCTCCTTCGTCTGGCTCTGCAGGAAACCGCTCATGTCGCTTGCCGATCGCTCGCGCTTCGCTCTCCGTCGCGTTCGCCTGCTCCATTGGATGGTCCTGGCAGTCTGCGGCGTCGCCGTGGCCACGTTTCGTCCGGCCGCGAACGCCACCACGCAGGAAGCGCCTGCCGCCAAACCGGAGGAACCGGAGGAGGACGGCGGCGACATCCTCTTCCGCGTCACGAGCAAGACGCAGAAGTTCTCCGTGCTCTATCGCCACGAGACCCATCTGAAGGCGGGAATGGAGTGCGACGACTGCCACGAGACGGTCTTCAAGAAGAAGCTCGACGCCAACAAGTTCAAGATGGCCGACATCAACAAGGGGCTGTTCTGCGGCACCTGCCACACGGACGCGCCGGCCGAGGGCGTGAAGCACAAGGCGTTCGCCCCCAAGAAGAACTGCGCGAAGTGCCATTCGGTGAAGGTGCACGACTCCAGCAAGTGACCGTCAGCAAGTGACGGTCGCTGGTTTCAGCGCGGCGCACGTCAACTGCGGCGCAGGCGCTCCAGCAGTTGCTGATGGCTGGTGGTGTGGCTGGAGGGCGGCGGTGCGCCGAAGGCCGGTAGGGCGGCTGGCGTGGGAGCCTCACCGGCGTTGAGCGGCTCGACCGGAGCGGACGGCGAGCGGCGCAGTCCCTGCGGCAGGTTCGGGCGCGCAACGCGCAGTACGGCGCCGCCGCTGGTGATCTGGTTGCGCAGTTCCTCGAGGTTGTTGGCGACGCCGATGGCGGCGTCCTCCGACACGATGCCGTGTCGCACGAGTTCGGCGAGCCCGTTGGCCTGCGTCTGCATGCCGTGCACCGATCCGGTCTGGATCTGGCTCGCGATCTGGTGGGTCTTGCCCTCGCGGATGCAACTGCGGATCGCTTCCGTGATGACGAGGATCTCGAGCGCCGCGACGCGTCCACCGCCGACGCGGCTCACCAACGTCTGCGACAGGATCCCTTGCAGCGAGCACGCCAGGCGGCCGCGCGCATCGCTGCGCTCGTCGCTGGGGAAGGCGTCGAGCATGCGGTCGATCGTCTGCACGGCGCCGGGGGTGTGCACGGTCGCCAGGACGAGGTGGCCGGTTTCGGCGGCGGTCAGCGCCAGCGAGATCGTCTCGCGGTCGCGCAACTCCCCGATCATGATCACGTCGGGATCGTGGCGCAGCGCGCGGCGCAGTGCCTGGCCGAAGCTCTCGCAATCGGTCCCGATCTCGCGCTGCGTGATGAAGCAGCGCTGGTCGCGATGCACGTATTCGACCGGATCCTCCATCGTGAGGATGTGGCCGCCCCCTTCGCGGTTCAGGAAGTCGATCATCCCGGCCAGGGTCGTCGACTTGCCCGAACCGGTGGGGCCCGTGACCAGCACCAGTCCGCGCGGCAACGTGGCGAGCTTCTTGACGATCGGCGGCAGGCCGAGGCGATCGATGTCGGGGACTTCCGTCGGAATTCGCCGCAGCACCGCGCTGATGGTGCCGCGTTGATAGACCAGACTGACTCGGTAGCGCGACGCCTGTTGCACCGAGTGGGCGAACTCGAGGTCGCCGCGCCGCTTGAGCTCGGCGAGCTTCTCCTGCGACGTGATCTCGCCAAGGAGTCGCTCGAGGTCGCTGGCCGTCAGCGGCACGATCCCCTCGAGTGGCGCGAGATGTCCATCGATGCGCAGCCCCGGTGGGCAACCGACTTTGAGGTGCAGGTCCGACGCGTGCGCGACGACCATCGCCTCGAAGAGTTGCAGCATCGTGACCGTCGAATCGGTGGAACTACTCATATGGCGGCGATCCCCTCGCGCCCTGGCGAGAGGGGCGTCCCCGTTAGATCGGCCGTTGCGGGAATTCCCTTGAGGCGCCGGCGGCGAAGCGCGTTTTCGGCTGGGCTGTCTGCGGTCGAAATGCCGATCTATGCGGCAACTTCAAGCTCCGCCCACTCGGCGTTGCAGAGGGTCCCGTTTGACTGAGCCGTCGCCGCCTGCCGACCCAAGCGCGCCGCCGCGCAACCTGCCTGGCACGCCCGGCTTCGTGGAGCGCCGGCGCCGACCAACGCCGATGCTGAGTCGCTGGTCCTTCATCGGCGGTCGCCGCGGAGCCGCCGCCTTGCGCCCGGACGAGTCCTACGTCGACGTGTACGACACGCGCTCGGCGATCCTGGTGCTCGTCTTCTTCGGGCTGACGGTGTTCGACGCGATCGCCACCGTCTACTACATCGATCACGTCGAGGGTTCTGAGTGGAACCCGGTGGCCGACTGGCTGCTGCGGCAGGGGCGAATCTTCTTCGTGCTAGGGAAGGGGCTGCCGACGGCGCTGCTGCTGCTGTTCGTCATGATCCACAAGAACTACCGCTACGGCCGGGTCGCGCTGACGATCGGCTTTGGGTTCTATTTCCTGCTCGGCATCTATCACGTCGTCCTGCAGCTCATGGCGTTCGCGCATGAATCGGGGTGGCTCGGCGGGCTCTGAGCGCTTCGAGGCAAGCGCTTCGAGGCGAGCGCTTCGAGGCGAGAGCATGGACCGGCGGCGGCGACGGGGCGCGACGTTGCGCAAGGACGCGACCCCTGGCGCGGCGGTGGCGACTAGGCCCCAAAAAATCTCTCGGGCGCAAAAAAGAAAAAGCCCGCGCCGGTGCCCACGTCGCGAGCTTTCTCTGGGCTTCTTCCCGTCGGTTGCCCGACGAATTCGGCCCATGATCGATGAGTTGTACGACCGTAACCGAGAGCCTCGGATCGCCCGAATCGGGGCCGAGCTGAAGTCCTGATCCTGCCGTTCCTCCAGAGATCGGAAGTGCTTTCGCGTGGATTCGTACGCGCCACCGCCAAATCGGCACCGAGAGAGGCTTGCCGACCGAAGTGAGCTGAGGTACGAAGCGTCCCGAACAACGACGCCACGCCCTGGGGCGCCCTTTGGACGGCGCGCTGTTTCGGCCAAGTTCCATCGAAATGGCAGCTTGTGCCGGGCACCGTTTGTCCACCGCAGGAAGCGAAACGATGCATGTTTCGAGCGCGGTTCGAGCGGCGTTGAGTGGGCACTTCACGTGGGCGCGCGCGCAAGTTGCCGCTCTTCCAACCGGTGGTAAGTTCGCGCCGTCCGCACGCGGCCTCTCGCGCGATCGCTCTTGCCGCGACCCAGCCCGTCCGCGGTCTTCTGCGCGCCGCCGGCCAACTCCCGTCCTTCACTGAGCTTTTCCCGGTGCACGGCTCGGCGCCGTGCACCATGACTCCTGGTCCCCCCGAGTGACGGTGCCGCTTCGCCCTCTCAAGAGGTCGCCGGCGGCGGCGTTGCTGCCTGGTTCTGCGGCGCTGGCCCACGAGCGCCCGGGAAAGGTCGTTCCACGTGAAGAAGTCGCTGCAGGGCGTGCCCGAGCTGGCACGCGCGGTCGCGGTCGCGGCACGTCGCGCCGGCCGACTCGAGGAAGCGGAGCTTGATCGCTTCCTTGAACCCAGCTCGCAGTTCGAGGAGCGCGTTGGCGCCCTGATCGAGGCGCTCGGAAACACCCCGATCGGGCGGTCGGTGGACGACGGCGGCCCGTGTCCGATGTCGCTCTTGCCGCACGTCGTGCCGCCGCGGGTGCCCGCCCGAGCGGATGACGACAGCCTGCGCCACTACCTCCGCTCGATCCATGCACAGCCACGGCTCGAGAAAGCGGAAGAGGGGCGCCTCGCCAAGCGCTACGAGTTCGTTCGCCGTCGCTTCGCGATGGTCGTCACGTCCGCCCAGGTCGGCCACGAACGGCTGCGGGCGATGCTGGGCACTGGCCTCACCCGTCATTGCGCCGAGGATCTCGGCCTGCCCTCGGACGCGAGTGGTGGGAGCTTCGACGCGCCGCTCGCGGTCGATCGCCGGCGCCAGATCGAAGCGCGCGCGGCCGAGATGAATCGCGTCAGGGCGCAGTTCGTCGAGCGGGCTCTGATCGTCGTCGCCGATCTCGCGCTCACCTACCGAACCTACGGCGTCCCGCTGATGGACCTGATCCAGGAGGGCAACGGAGCGCTGATTCGCGCGGTCGAGAAGTTCGACTGGAGAAAGGACGTTCGCTTCAACACCTATGCGACGTTCTGGATTCGCCAGGCCGTCGAACGCTCGATCGCCTTCACCAAAGGCATCGTCCGCGTTCCGAACTACCTTCAGCAGAAGATGCGGCGCCTGCGTCGCGAAGGCGTCTTGCCCAAGCGCGATCGCGAATCCTCGCTCGGTGAAGTTTCGCAAGCGTTCGCCGTCAAGCGCGAGGTCGCGTCGCACCTGCTGCAGACGCAGCGCGCCCACTACTCGCTCGACGTCGCCGTCGACGAAGGCGGCGAGACGTTCGCGTCGCTGTTGGCGGATCAGCCGACGGGTGCTGCGCCGGAACTCGAGTTCCCGCTGCTGCAGCGGCGCGTCGACGAAGTCCTGTGCGACCTGCCGCCGCTCGAACGGCAGATCCTCGAGCGCCGCTTCGGGCTCACCGGCGACGAGCCGTGCACGCTCGAGGAACTCGGCCGGCAGCTGAACGTGTCGCGCGAACGGGTCCGGCAGCTCCAATGCCGCGCGATTCGCCACCTGCAGGCGCCGCCGTTGCGGCAGCGTCTCTCCGGATTCGTTTGAAGCGCGGGCAGCCGCGGCCAGCGCCGCTTTGAGCGCAGCTGCCGCGATTCAGATTCCGCGACGGATGCGCTGATCGAGCCAGCCGAGCAACCCGCGCTCGCCATGTTCATTGACGATCGGCGCGAGCCATTGCGCCAGCGCCTCGCCCAGCGCGTAGCCGTGCGCGAAGCGACGCCGGCGCGCCGCCGCGTCGGGCGGCAGCCCCGCTTTCGCGATCAGCGCGAGGTAGTGGGCCAGCGCGCCGCGCCGTCCCGCCATCGCGGCGGCGAACGTCGGCACCAAACGCATGCCGAGCAGCTGGTGGAGGTTGCGGTGGTCGCAGTAGATGCGGCGCGCTTCATGCAGCGCGCTGCGGTCGTGCGAATGCTCGACCAGCGAGTCGGGCTCGAAGCGGATCGCGTACCCGTTGCGGATCGCCCAGGTCGACCAGCCGAGGTCCTCGCCGAACGGACGGTGCCCGAACGGGTGGATGCGCCAGAGGTCGCGGCGGATGCACGAGGAGACGTTGTCGAAGGCCACCAGCTCGAGCCGCTGAAACGGAGTCAGCGTCTCCCAAGGCCGCGCCGGATCGAGCTGCGCGCGCCGCGCGATCGGTTGCCCCGCGATCCATCCGGCAAGGCGCGCTTCGAGGATCGGGTTGCCGCAGGGGATCGGACGCTGACGGCTGAAGCTGCCCGCCGAATCCGGGTCGGCCAGCAGCGGAGCGGCCAGCGCTTCGAGCCACCGGTCGTTGGCGGGCAGCGCGTCCTGCACCAGCAGCACGACGACGCGGCCGGACGTCGCGGCGATCGCCTGATCGCGCGTCGCGCCGTGGTTGAAGTCGCGCGGCTCGACGGTCATCACGCGGAACCCGGCGCTTCGAGCCGCGTCGTCGCTGCCATCGCCCGAGCGCGAATCGATGACGACGTGCTCGACCGCGAGGTCGTGTCGCTGCGCGCGCACCTGCTCCAGCACGCGGCGCAACCGCGGGCCACCGTTCCTCACCGGGATCACCACCGAAACGTCCATCGCGGCGCGGCTCAGCTCTTGCCGGCGAGGCGGTCGGCCAATGCGTCGGCGTGCTCGAGCGCCTCGAGGATGCAGAGGTCGGTGTTGTAGTAGTTGAAGCGGCCGAAGCGGCCGAGCGGCACCACCCCGTAGGCCTCGAAACCGGCGATCGCTTGCGCGCGGCGCGGCGCGAACTCCGGATCGAAGTGGATGTACGCGTGCCGGTTGTCGCGCCACGCGGTGACGGCGACGTTCTCCTCGCGGAAGAGCCCCTGCTGCGCGAGGTTCTTCTGCAGCGCGCGCACGTAGGCGCCGTCCACGTTGAGCTCGCCGCGGTAGGTCACCTCGGCGATCAGCGAGCCGCGGCCGGTCGGCGCGTTGTGGGGGCTGTAGTTCGACAGATAGGTGATGCGATTGGCCGGCCCCTGCGACGCTTCGGGCAGGTAGATCCAGGAGTAGGGCTGCACGTCCTGCGCTGCGATGCCGAAGAGGAAACAGGCGAGGCGGATCGACTGCAGGCCGGTCGCGGCCGCGCGCGTGGCGCCATCGAGGTCGCGCGCGAGCGTCGCCGCAAGGGGCAGCGGGATCGTCGAGATCACGGCGTCGTAGGGCCGTCCGTTCACGCGTACGCGACCGTCGGTGCGGACGATGTCGGTCACTGGCGTCTTCAGTCGCAGCGACGGCGCCACGATCTGCGCGAGGCGGTCGGTGATCGCCTGGAAGCCGCCGGTGCGCGGGTACCAGAAGCGAGCCTGATGGGCGTAGCCGACCGTTGCGGTGCCGAGCGCCGCCTGGATCGCATCGGAAAGCGGCGCTTCGGGCACGCGACCGTCGACCCAGTCGATCCCCATCTGGTTCAAGTCGGCGAGCTTCCAGATCTTCTGGTTGTAGGGCTGCATGAACTGGTCGGCGATGCCGTCGCCGACGTGCCAGCGGATCCAGTCGCCGAACGTCCGCGGCTTCTTCGCCCCCAGCGCGCGCGCCAACGCAGCGCGCGCGAGCCCCTCGACGCAGCGCGCCCGCGCGTCAGGAGGCAGCGCGTTCAGGCCGTTCTCGAACGGATAGGGGACGTAGCGCCCGCCCAGGAGGATGCGGGTGTTGCGCTCGCTTTCGACCAGCGGCTCGTCGCGGAAGAGGTCGTGGTAGTAGCGCATCGCCTTCTCCGACTTGGAGAAGACGATGTGGCCGCCCGAGCGATCCATCACGTAGCCGTCGACGGTGTCGCTCTGGCAGAGCCCGCCGGGCCGCGAGTCGGATTCGAGGATCTCGACGGCGATCCCGCGTTCGAGCAGCCGGCGCGCGGCGACGAGTCCCGAGATGCCGGCACCGAGGATCGCGACGCTCATCGAGGAAGCTCCGTTCCGACACGGCCGGGTCGCACGCGCGGGGCGCCCTTATACTGCGCGCCCTGTCCGCCCTCGGCGGATCGACCTTCAAGAACTCGAGGCGACGCCCACCTTGCACGAGCCACGGAGCCTGCGGCCGGCAGTCGCGCTTGGGCTGGCGATGTTCCTCCCAGCGTTTGGCACCCATGGGCTGAACGCCGGCCGCGGCGAACTCGCGCGCGCTCTGCAGATGCCGCCCGACGGCGGTCGCATGGCGCTGCTGATGGCCGTCTTCGCGCTGGCGGCCGTCGTCGCCTACGCGTGGGTCGGCTCGCTCGGCGATCGGCGCGGCCTGCGGCGCAGCCTCTCGGTCGGGGTCGTCGTCTTCACCGTGGCGCACGCCCTGCTGCTGATCGCCGCGCCGCTTTCGGACGCGCTGCACGCGCCGCGCTGGGGGAGCTTCCTGGTCCTGCGCATCGTGGCGGGTCTCGCCGGCGGCGCCATCACCGTCAGCGCCAATGCGCTTGGCAGCCTGCTCTACGCGCCCGAGCAACGCGGTCGCGCGATGAGTCTGGTATGGCTCGGAGTGCCACTGGCGTTGGTGGTCGGCGTCCCGCTGCCGCTCCTGCTCGGGCCGTGGTTCGCCAGGTTGCCGGAAGCGTGGCGGCCGTGGTTGGGCGAGCCGTATGCGGCGGTAGCGTTGCTGGCCGGCCTGATCGCGTGCGGCGCGGTGCTGCGCGCCGTGCCGGAGCCGGCCATCGAGACGAATGGCCGCGACGAGGCCACTCGCGAGCCGGCCGCCGCGGCGGCGCTGCCTCCGTTGCGCGCGACGTGGTGGGTCTACGCCACGTCGTTCCTCATGCCGCTCGCGGTCTTTCCACTGATCGTCTCGGCCGATCCCTATGCGGCACGGACGCTCCACTTTGCGCCAAGCGGCCGCGCGCAGCTGCTGATCGTGCTCGGCGTCGCGAGCGTGGCCGGTGGCCTGTTGTCGAGCCTCGTGGCCGATCGGCTCGGGCGGCGTCGCACGCTGCTCGTCGCGCTGTTCCTGTTCGCGTTGTTGACGGCGCTGCTGCCGTGGAGCAACGCCGCGGGATACGTCGCGCTCGCCGCGCTGCTCGGATTGGTCTCGACGGTGCGCCAAGGGCCATTCCAGGCCCTTGCGTCCTTCCTCGCCGATCAGCGCGGGCGCGGTCGTTTTTCGGCGCGCATCTTGATCAGCTCGCAGCTCGGCATCAGCTGCGGGCAGTTCGCCGGCATCGCGTTGGTGCGCGGGCTCGATGCGGCGGGCAGCGAGGCGCCCTTTGGCCTGTGGCCGCTCGCGTCGTTGTCGATCGGCTGCACGCTGGTCGCCGGCACGCTGGCATGGCGACTCGTCGAGCCCGCGGCGCCGGGAGCCGCCGGATGAGCCAGCGGGCCCTGCTGATGGCGCCCCTGTTCGCGTGGCTCACGCCGCTCGCTGCCGGCGCGGCGAGCGCGGCGAGCGCGGAGGAGCGGCCCGCGCTGCGCGTCCTCGTTCCATTCGACGGGCGGGAGGTGTCCGCGTTGCAGGCGGCCTGGAACAGCCACGCCGCCGATTGGGGAGCCGACGCGCATGTGTTGCGCATCTTGACGCCGACGCGCCGCGACGTGGCGGGGGACACGTTGCTGCTCGGTTACGAGTTCGGACTGCTGCAGACGATGGAGCGCGACGGGCTCCTCCTGGCGTCGCCGCGTCCCTTCGCGCGCGAGTCGTGGGCACCCGTGTGGAGTGTGGCACCCGCTGCCGCGCCGGCGATCTGTCGCAGCTTTCGCGAACTCGCCGAAGGGGCGTTCATGGGACGGGTGTGGCTGCGGCGCCCGACGCTCGAGAGCCCCGAGGGGCTGCTGCTGGGAGCGGTGGCGGCGGAGTTGCGGCTCGACGAGGAGACGTGGCTGAAGGGGTTGGTGCTGGCCTCCGATGACAACAGCACGTTGCAGCCAGCGGGTCGATCGTTGCGCGAGCTGCTGCGCCGCTTGCCTCCCGGGATGGTCACGCTCGCGCCGGTGCGCGCGGCCGTCGCAGCTCAGGGCGAGGGGGCGCTGGTCGATTGGGGCCGTCCGGCCGAGGGGTTCGTCGCGTTCGAACTCGCCGCCGCGGTCAGCCGCGAGGCGAGCGGGGCCGCGCGCGCGTGGTTCGACGCGCGTTTCGAGCCGGTACTCGCAGCCGGCGTCGTGGCGGCGCTCGACCTCGAGCCGCTCGGCCCTTTGCCGACGGGCGCGCTGCCGTGGCAGCAGCGAGTCGTCGCCGCGCCGCTGGCGTTCGATCGCGCCGCCGCCGAAGCGCTCCGGACGCGGTTGGTACGCCTCTACGGGACCGAGGAACGGGGCGACACCCGCAGCGCGATCGATCTGGTCGAATGGCTGATCGATGGGGCGTTGCTGACGGCGGCGCTGCTCTTCGTCTGGGCGGTGGCGCGAAAAATGGGGCGCGGGAACGATCGGGATCCTCGCGACGGCGCGGTCGTATAAGGGTCCGCCGCATTGGCTCGAGGTGACGCCCCCGGAGGATTGGATGGACGCCAAGGATTCGAAGCCCGCCGCCGAAGGTGCCGTGGACGGACGCGCGGCGAGCAAGGCGGTGAAGTCGTACGCGCTGATCGAGCCCGAGATCATGCACCCGTACATGCGCTTCTATAAGGCGACGTACGAGCGCGGCCACCTCGACCGCAAGACCAAGGAGTTGATCGCCATCGCGGCGTCGCTGGTCTCCAACTGCAAGGGGTGCCTCGAAGGCCACCTGAAGAAGGCGGTCAAGTACGGCGCGACGCGCGGCGAGATCAGCGAGACGATCGCGGTCACGCTGGGCGTGAATGCCGCCGCCATCGTCGATCGCTCCGACCTCGCGGCCGCGGCGACCGGCATCTCGATCGACGACCTGCCCTCGGAAGCACCCAAGTTCGGCGACGAGAAGCACTGAGAGGCGAAGGGACGCATCGCCGAGTCGCGTCGGCACCGGACGATTCGGCGCGGAGATGACGATGGCGAAGTCGCTGCTGGCTGCCGCGCTGCTGCTCCTGTTGCCGTGGTTGGCGTGGCAGGAGCGCGGCGGGTTCGATGCGACGCGCGAGACTGTGGCGCGCGCCGCCATCGAACTCGCGCCCGGCAAGTCGGTGTCGCTGCAGTATCGGACCATCGCCTGGTCGGATGAGGGCGCGGCACGGATGCGCGGCGACCCGGCCATCCGCGAGCAGATGAATCAGCGCCTCCCGGTCGGGCTGCAGAGCCAGTTCGAAACTCCGGTCGCATTGAGCATCGGCGGCAAGCGACTCGAGCCCGATACCTATCGCTTCGGGCTGTGGATGGACGCGTCGGGCGCCTACGAGTTCGCGCTCCTCGTCGACCACGACTACGTCCGCTTCCCGCTCGATCTCGCCGAGACGGAGCAGCGTTTCCCCTACCTCAGCTTCACGCTGCTCCCGGCGCCGGAGGGAGGATTCGCGCTGCTCTTCCAGTGGGGCAACGAATACGGGCGACTGCGCTTCGAAGTGGCGCGCTGACGCCGTCGTTCTACGGCGTCACCTGCCACCGCTTGCGCAGATAGTGGTTCCGCTTCGGGGCACCCCGTAGAACCGGGCGCCCTCGGAGTTGCTCGAATGCGGATGGATCGGCGCGGCGCCGATCGCAGGCAGATCGCCGCCGCGGAGCGATCGAGTCCAATTGGGGAGCGCGTGCATGCAGAGCGATCTGGTGTCGCTGCCACTGCTGGCGATGAGTTCAGGGGAACCGGTCGATTGGAGCGGGCTGCCGATCTGGTCGGTGATCCCGTTCGCAGTGCTCCTGCTCTGCATCGCGATCCTGCCGCTGACCTTCTCCCATTGGTGGGAGCACAACAAGAACAAGCTGATCGTGTCGATGCTGCTCGGCCTGCCGATCGGCATCTTCATGTTCATGGAGGCGAGCGCGCGGCACATCCCGCTGACGCTGCACGAGCACCCGGTGCTGAGCTCGATGCACGAGTACGTCGCCTTCATCCTGCTGCTGTTCGCGCTCTTCGCCATCTCGGGCGGCATCTACGTGCGCGGGACGCTGGCCGGCACGCCGTCGGTGAACACCGGCATCCTCGCCATCGGCGCCGCGATCGCGTCGATCGTCGGCACCACCGGCGCGTCGATGCTGCTGATCCGTCCGCTGCTGCGCGCGAATGCGGTCCGCAAGAAGAAGGTCCACGTGGTGGTCTTCTTCATCTTCATCGTCTCGAACTGCGGCGGCCTGCTCACGCCGCTGGGCGATCCGCCGCTCTTCCTCGGCTTCCTGCGCGGCGTCCCGTTCGGCTGGACGCTGCAGCTCTGGAAGGAGTGGGCGCTGGTGAACGGCGCGCTGCTGATCATCTTCCACTTCCTCGACAGCCACTTCTTCCACCGCGAGGACGTGCAGGACAAGTCGACCGACCTCGATGAGGCCGTGGAGAAGGCGCGCGAGCCGTTCGGACTCGAGGGCGGCTTCAACTTCCTCCTGCTGGCGGGCGTCGTCGCGACGATCTACTGCTCGGGCCAGTTCCATTGGCCGACCGGTGCGCAGGAAGCGGTGATGCTGGTCCTGGCGTTGACGTCGATCTTCACGACGTCGAAGGCGATCCGGACCAAGAACCAGTTCTCCTACGGCCCGATCATCGAGGTGGCGTGCCTCTTCATCGGCATCTTCCTGGCGATGATCCCGGCGCTGAAGATCCTGAACGCGCGCGGTGCCGACCTCGGGGTGGCGACCGCTCGCTCCTTCTTCTGGGCCTCGGGCGTGCTCTCGTCGTTCCTCGACAACGCGCCGACCTACCTCACCTTCGCGTCGGTCGCGGCGGGCTTGAAGGGGATGACGGCCGACGATCTCTCCCACTACCTCGGGCTCGGCGAGGAGGCGGCCAAGATCCTCGCCGCCATCTCGTGCGGCGCCGTGATGATGGGCGCCAACACCTACATCGGGAACGGCCCGAACTTCATGGTGAAGGCGATCGCCGAGCAGTCGGGTGTGAAGATGCCGAGCTTCTTCGGCTACATGGCCTGGAGCCTCGCCTTCTTGATCCCGCTCTTCGTCGTCGTGACCTTCGTCTTCTTTTGAGCGAGGCGCTGACCGTACGGTTTCAATCGTCGGCGGGTGGTGCTTGCGCGCCATCCGCCGACGTCGTTTCGGCGCTCTCTTCGGCGCCGCTCGCGGTGGTCTTGGTCACCTCCGCCAGCACGCTGGTCGCGTAGCAACCGCGCGGCAGCTCGAACGTGAGGCGCAGGCCGCCGTCGTCCTGGAGCGCTGCTGTCGCATCGCGCAGCGGAAAGCGATAGGCGCGTCGCTCGCCGCGCAGGTGGAGGTCGGGGAACGGCTGCGTGCGGTGCTCGAGGCTGATCCCTTCGGCCGCGAAGATCGCCTCTTCCATCGCCGCGACGCCAGCGCGCGCACGGAGCAGTCCCGGCCCGAAGATCGGCCCGGCCGGCGAGAGCGTGAAGGCGTCGGCAAGCGGCTGCTCGCGCGCCGGATCGAGCACGGGATAGGCCTTGTCGATCTCGTGGCGCACCGCGACGTCGCCCTCCTGCAGGCGATCGAGCGTGGCGAAGCGCGCTTCGAGGCAGCGGTTGAACAGGCGCGACTGGTAGGCCGAGAGGAAGAGCAGGCGCAGGCGCTTGGGGATCTTGAAGAGCGCGCGGAACGGGTCGCCATGCTCGCGGTAGGCATGCAACACCACCGATTCGAGCCGCATGCGCGGCGGCAGTCCCGCGGCCGCCTCTTCGTAACGCCCTTCGTCGAACGCCTGCCGAGCGGCACGGATGCGCGGGTCCTGTTCAAGCGGCGACGGCCGGCCGAGGAAGAGCGCGAGCGCCTCGACGCAGTCGTTGTGCGCCAGCGCGCGGCCGAGGCGGTCGCTGTCGCCCTTGGTGCCGAAGCGCTGCGCCCCGAACCAGTTGGGCACCCCGCGTTTCGACAGCACAGCGAGGATCGCCTGCGCCCGCGCCAGCGCGTCCTCGCCGACGTCGCGCAGCACGATGATGAAGCGGTTGCCGGCCAGCTCGCCGGCGCGCAGCTTGCTCGAGTGGCGCTGCATTGCGCGCACCTTGAGCCAGGGATGAGCGAAGTCGGCCAACCGGCTCTCGCACGCCGCGGGCACCGAGATCCACTGCGTCGTGACCGCGCGCGCATCCTTGATGCCGGCGTAGCCGACGTCGCGGTCGGGGACGCGCAGCGCGCGTGCGAGCTGCTGCACCGCCTCGTGCGTGGTCATGCCGCGCTTCTCGACGTGAAGCAGCAGGTGCCCCCCTTCGCCGCTCGCGTCGTAGAGCGGGACCTCCTCGACGCGGAAGTCCTCGGGGGTCGCCTTCAGCCGGCCACCAGTGCCGGGCAGATCGCCAGTGAGAGTTTGCACGCGACCCCTTCTAACCGCCCGTCGGAGAACTCTCCGTGTCGCCCGGCGGTGTCTTTCAAGCCGAGACTTCGTCAGAGCTCCTCGACAACTCACCGGGGAGTTGGCTTCGAACCTCCTCCTCGTCCCGACCCGAAATCCACTCGCCCGACTCGCGGCGAGTTCTCCAACGGGCGGCTCCGCCCGTTGGCCGCCGACTCCCGTCCGCGTCACAGCAGCGCGTCGAGTTCCGCGAGCGTCGCGATCGTGTCGCCGGGCGGCACGGCTTCGCGGCCCGCTTCGAGCGCGACGCCTCGCAGCAGCAGGCGCGCCTCCATTCCGGCACTGCGTGCGCCAGCGAGGTCATTCACGGGGTGGTCGCCCACGTGCAGCGCCTCATGCGGCGCGATGCCGCTGCGCTGAAGCGCGAGCTCGAACAGCTTGCGCTCCGGCTTCTCGCACTCCTCGCTTGCCGAGGCGACGACGACGTCGAACCACGTTGCGAGTTGGAGTCGCTCCAGGAGCTCCGGGAGGGTCGGAGCCCAGTTGCTGATGACGCCGATCACCGCGAGGCGCGGGCGCGCCATGCGCAGCAGCGGCAACACGTCGGGATAGAGGGCGAAGGTGGTCTCGCGGCCGAACCGCTCGAAGAGGTCCGCTCGCAGCGCATCGGTCGCGGCCACACCTACCTGCGCGAAGACGGCATCGATGAAGTGGACGAACCACGGCCGCGTGTAACGGTAGGCGGCGCCGATGCGCTGCGGCAGCGTCGCGTAGGCGTGCTGCATCGCCCTCGCGATCGCCGCCGGGTCGACCTTCAGGCCGTGGCGCTGCGCCACCTCGGCGTAGATCGCCGCGCGCGGCGGCGATTCACGAAAGAGGGTGTGGTGGGCGTCGAGGAAGAGGGCGCGAACGCGCGACACGCGAGCCTCCACCGGGCACAATGGCCGCCCATGAGCGGCAACGACGGCGGCAACGGCAAGCGTTCTAGCGGGACGGCGACGACACGACGCGCCGCATGGGCCGCGCTGCGGTCGGGCGTGCTCGTGTCGATGGCGGCGTTCTCGGCTTGCCAAGGAGTGCCGCCGCCACCGCCGCCGGTCATGACCGATCGTGCCAGTGTCGAGGCGACCGTCGCCGAAGCGATCACTCAGCGTCGCTTTCGCGCCGCTCTCGCTCTGGTCGACGAGCAACTTGCGAGCGCGCCCGGCGATGCCGGCTGGCTCGACCAGAAGACGGCGCTCTTGCGCCATCTCGGACGCGAGCGCGAAGCTCTCGCGCTGGTGACTCGACGTCGCGAACAGGCGCCGAGTGATGCAGCGCTCGCGTACGAATCGGGTGAGCTGCAGACCCATCTGGGCGAGCGCGGGAAGGCGCGTGCCGACTTTGCCGCGGCGGCGGCGCTGGCGCCCGACGAGTCGCGCCCCGCGCTGGCCCTTGCTGCGCTCGACCTTTCCCAGGATCCGCCCGACCTCGCCGCCGCTGCCGCGCGCGTCGCGCCGTGGCTCGACGGCGCCACTCCAAGCGCCGAAGCGTGGTTCCAGCAGGGATTCATCGACGAGTGCAACGGCACCGCCGCCAGCGCCCGCCTGCGCTATGCACGAGCCGTCGACCTCGACCCCGCTCACGTCGGCGCGTTGGTGAACGCCGCGCGGCTCGACGCCGCCAATGGGGATCGCCTCTCCGCCCGACGATTGCTCGTTCGTGCGCGGGTCGCGGCCGGCGACGACGCCGCCCGCCGCGCGCGCATCGAAGCCGCTGCGCGCCGCATCGAGAGCCTCGAGTGAGCGACGCGGAGGCGATTCCGGACGGAACCCCTCTGCGAAGCGGTCGCGCGCAGGCGGACCTGTCCCATTCGCGAGCGCGCCTCGTACACCCTCCCGAAGTGGTCACTACCGCCACACTCGATCTGCATGGGGTCCGTGCGCGCGATGGCATGGCCATGGCGGCGTTCTTCGAGCGCTACTTCGATCGTCTGTACGCGTTGGCGCGTCATCTGACCGGTTCCGTGCATGCCGCCGAGGATCTCACGCAGGAGACCTTCCTGCGCGTCCAGCGCGGCAGCGCGTCGCTCGATCCCGCTCGCGATCCGTGGCCGTGGCTGGTGACGATCGCGTGCAACGCCTTCCGTGATCACCAACGTTCGGCGATCGCTCAAATCGAGCGCCGCTCCCGTTCGCTGGAAGGAGCACCGGCGGCTGCCGCGAACCTGGCGACGAGCGCCGCCACTCCCGTCGAGGGAGCGATGAGTCGCGAGGAGATCGAGCAGGTGCGTGCCGCGCTTCATGAGTTGCCCGGTCCGGCGCGAGCCGCGATCCTCATGCACGACTACGCGAATCTGACGCACGAGGAGGTGGCCGCGCAGACCGGCGCGACCCCGGCCGCGACGCGGAAGGCCTATTCGCGTGCCGTTCACGCGTTGGGCCGCATGCTGGCGAGGATGCGCTCGTGAGCGACAACCTCAATCCACGAGATGGCGACGAGAGCGCGCTCGACCCGCGCCTGCGCGATGCGATCGCGCATCTGCCGGACGAGCGCCCCGATCCGGACTTCAAGTCGCGCATGAAGGCGCAGTTCCTGGCGGCGTCGGCCGTGCCGGTGCCCGTCCGGCCGTCGAGCGCGCATCGACTTTGGCGCGTCGCCGCCGCGGCGCTGCTGCTCGGAGGTGCGACGACGGGCTACGTGGCCAATCGTCCGCAGCCGTGGCAGGTCGCAGCGCTCGAGGTCGGCGGGCGCGTGCAGGTCGATGGCGTGGACGTCGCCGGAAGCGAAGGCGAGCTGGCGCGGCGGCTCGTCGACGGAGTGACCTTGCGCTCGCCGCACGATGCGGAGCTGACGCTGCAGTTGCCGGGAGAGCTCGCGCTGGTGCTGGCTCGCGACACCGAAATCGAACTGATCGAGCGTCCTGCGCGATGGTGGGGACGGCGCGGCACGATTCGGATGATCGCTGGCGAAGTGCGAATCACCTCGGGGCCGCGCTTCGGTGGCGCGACCCTCGAGGTCACGAGTCGCGAGGCAACCGTTCGAGTGGTCGGAACGACGCTCGCCGTCCGGCGCGAGCAGGAGACGACGTGCGTGTGCGTGCTCGAAGGCGAGGTCGAAATCGTCAGTGCAGCCGGATCGAGCGCGCGCGTCCGGCCGGGGTGGCGCCGCTTCGAGTCGAGCGTGGAAGCGCAAAGGCGGGAAGAGGCGATCCTGCCGATGGAGCGCATGAAGCTCGAGATGCTGCGCGACCAGTCCCGCGAGTGGTGGGGGCGCTGACCGGAAACGAAAACGAGGAGCGGGCTCGTCTTCCCCGCTCCCCGTTCGTGATCCTTTACCGCCGCGATCGTCAGCGCGCGACGAGTCCGGCCATCCCGCGCGCCAGCCCAACCACGGTCCCGAGCGCGGTCAACTTGCCGTCCGACTCCACGGCGAACGAGCTCAGCGTCCCGTCGCTGTTGAGCGAGTAGAGGAAGCCGTCGCCGTTGCTGAACGCCATATCGAGCGGCCCGCTTCCCGGTCCCGTGGATCCGGTGACACCGCTCGCATCGAGGCGCTGCAGCACGCCGTCGCGCGTCATCGAGTAGCCGGTGATCGACCCGCTGCCCGTGTTCGACGTGTAGGCGAAGCGGAAGTCGCGGGTCAAGACCACCCAGCACGCCGCGCTCTGCAGCGTCCCGACCGACGCCGAGATGTTGCTCAACGTCTCATCGTCGCGCGTCCGGTAGGTCGACATGGCGCTCAGGCCTGGCGCGCCGCCGAAAGCCTCGGAGACGACCAGCACGCCGCGCTTGGCGTAGGCGAATCCGAACGGCGTCGCGCCGGTCGAGGCGTTCTCGACTCGCATGCCGAGCTTGCCGTTCGCGTCGATCTCGAACAGGTCGATCTTGTTGGTGGCGCGCTCCGTCACGACAACGCGGCCGCCGGTGGGCGAGATCTCGACCTGCGCTGGCGCCGTGCTCGCGGCGCTGAGCAACGTGGTCGATCCGGCGATCGGCGTGAGGTCGCCGAGGTTCGACAAACGGAAGCCGGAGACGTTGTTGGTGCCGCCCGCGTTCAGTACGTAGACGAGGTCGCCGCGCGCCGAGACGCTCGTCGGCATCGTTCCCATCGACGGTTCGATCTCGCGCAGTTCGAGGACCAGTCCATCCGAGATGGCGAAGACCGAGAGGTCGTTGCTGCCCGCGTTGACGGCCAGCAGGTGGAGCCCATCGTCAGTGCGTACCAGGGCGCCCTGCGATCCGAGGCCGGCGCCGCTGCCGCGGCCACCGGTCGCGATGCGATAGGTCTCGGCGAGCGAACCGTCGCTGGCGCGCGCGAAGACGACCACTTCGTTGGCCGTCGCGTCGTTGGTCATCGTGAAGAGCGAGCCGGTCTGGGCGTTCGCGGGCGCCGCCAGGGCGGCCACGAACAGGAACGAAAACAGGCGCATGAGCGGATCTCCTAGTCCAGGTGGGACGAATCGACGACGGCATCCGCGGCCCCTCGTCGATCGAGGCCGGCCCCGTTGCCGCAAGACCCGCACGTACGCAGCCGCGCCGCGACTGTGACCATCGCGGTCGGTTTCGTCGCCGCGACGCCGCGGCTCCCGCTCGCCTTCGCGCCCGACCCGCTATGAACCAGCCTCTCGCGAACGCGCGCCCCGGACCCGTAGCTCAGTTGGTCAGAGCAGCCGACTCATAATCGGCAGTGGCTGGGTTCGACTCCCAGCGGGTCCACCATGGTGGGGCGGTGCGCGGAGTGGCTCGGCAGGTGATGGCGGCGTCGGCGTTCGTTGAGGGCGCGTGCGACTCGCGGCTCAACGCTGCCGCTCGAACTCCTCGCGCAGCGCTTCGACGCGCCGCCGGTTCGCGCCGAGGTCCGAGTAACCGACGCGCGAGGACGAGCGCACGTCGATGCGCCGCTCGTTGGCGTCGAGCAGGAGTTCGAGGTCGTCGACGAAACGCAGCGCACGCGTCGTGACCTCGATCCAGAGGTAGTCATCGCGCTCTTCGACCAGCTGCGCCCCCGGCAGCGAAAGCGCCGCCTCTCGCGCGCGCTGCCACGCGTCATTCGCGCCGCCTTCGAAGGAGAGCGGCGGGACGTAGCGTTCACTCGACGTCGCCGCCTCGCTCGAGACGCAGTTGGGGGAATCGGGGCACGGCGAAAGCCGTCCCGCCCGCGCCCCCAGATTCGAGGGTCGAGGTGCGGCACAGCCGAAGAAGAACGCGCCGGCAAGACCTGCACCGGTCACGCCTGCGGCGATGCACAGCACGATTCGCTTCTGCATTCGCGTGGTCACGGTCGGCTCCGAGCTCGGGACGGTTGTTCCTGCGAGCCGGAGCACGCTAACGCCGCTGCGTCGCCGATGCAGGGTGCGTCGTTCGCCGACGTCGAACGCACCGGACCCGTGCCCCCCGCGGAGTCCAATTTGAGGTGTGGTGCAACGATCAGGGACAGGTCAGGGAGAGCGCCGTCCAGCGCCTCGACGAGCCTGAAGCAACTCGCCACGTCACCGAGCCGAACGAGCCTCCCGACCGACGGGTGGCGCTGCTGCCTCCGGGCTCCACCGAATGGTGCGACGGCGTCGCGGCGTGCCCAGATCGAGCGGGCGATCGAGCAGCGCGCGAAGCTGGATTAGGCTGTGAGATCTCACCCAGCGACTTTGCTTCGAACCGGAGGATCGCATGCATCACTCGAGCCGTTCTCTGTCGCGCAGGCAGTTTCTCGGTGAGGCGGGTGCACTCGCCGTCGCCTCGACCGTTCCATCGATCGTCGTGCAGCCGCGGACGTTGCATTCTGGACCTCGTCCGCCGGTGCGGCTCGGCGTCGTGGGCGGCGGTTTTGGCGCCGAGTTCCAGTGGCATCTCCACCCGCTTTGCAAAGTGGCGGCGGTGAGTGATCTGCGCGAGGACCGTCGCGCTCGCCTGAGGCGTGTCTATGGCTGCGACGTCGTCTATCCGTCGTTGACGGAGCTGCTCAAGGACGACTCGCTCGATGCCGTGGCGATCTTCACGGAGGCGCCGAACCACGCCGATCACGTCGTGCAGAGCATGGAGGCGGGAAAGCACGTGATCTCCGCCGTGCCAGTCGCGCATACGCTCGAAGGATGCCGAGCCGTGCTTGCTGCCAAGAAGCGGACCGGCCGCAAATACATGATGGCCGAGACGAGCTGGTATCGACCGGAGGCGCTCCTTGCGCGCGAGCTGCATCAGCAGGGCGCGTTCGGCCGGCTGGTCTACACCGAGGTCGAGTACTACCACCCCGGGATCGGTCACAACACCCATGAGCTCTCCCATTGGAACGGCGAGCGTACCTGGCGCTACGGCTATCCGCCGATGCTCTATCCGACGCACTCCACCGCATTCCTGGTGGGCGTGTCGGGCGAACGGTTGACCAAGGTCTCGGCGCTCGGTTGGGGGAGTGGCGATGACGCGCTCGCCGACAATGCCTACAAGAATCCGTTCTGGAACGGCTCCGCGCTCTTCCGGACCAGCCGTGGATTCGTTTGCCGCTGCAACGTTTTCTGGCAAGTGAATGCCGACGGCGAGCGCGCGCAGTGGCTCGGTGACTCGCTGTCGCTCTACATGGCCGGGTCAGGCGGCCAGCCGTTCCGCATCGTCGCCGCGGACGGCACGACGAGCGACGTCTTGCCCGACCGCTCCGCGTCTTTGCCGGAGCCGCTGCGTGTCGGCAGCCATCACGGCGGCTCGCATCCGCACCTCACTCACGAGTTCGTGAGCGCGCTCGCCGAGGATCGCGAGCCGGTGATCGACGTCTACGAGTCACTCGCGATGACGGTGCCCGGCATCGTCGCGCATGAGTCGGCGCTGCAGGGCGGTGTGCAATTGGACGTGCCGACCTTCGATCCTGAGTAGCACCGCGTGATCCACGCGTCCGAGCGAACGAGCCAGTTCCGCTAGGCGCTCGCTCGCGACCTGGTGGTGCGGACTGCAGCGCGACGCCACTCGCTGCTCGACGGCTATCGTGCTCGGCCATGCGCGTCGCCTTGTCGATCTTGCTCGCCGGTCTCGTGGGGTCGCGCGAATCGGGCGCGCCGGCGCAAGAGCCGCCGCCGGCTGCGCCGCTCGCGGCGCCGATCGCCCACTCGTTCTTCGTCGCCGGCCCCGACTTCACCGGCATCGTCGGTGAGGACGGGCGCGATCAGTGGGACGCGCTGCAGCCGGGCGCCCGCGATGGTTGGGTGCTGCCGAATGGCCACGTGCTGGTGGCGTTCGCCAAGTTCGTCGTCGAGACGACGCCGCAGGGCGAGCTCGTGTTCCGTTACGACTTGTCAGCGGACAACCAGGAGATCGGCACCGCGCAGCGGCTGCCATCGGGCCGGACCCTGGTGACCGAGCTCGGCAAGTCCCCGCGCCTTCTTGAAGTCGACGCGGCGGGCAAGGCGGTGGTCACCGTCGCGCTGCAGCCTGAGACCGACAACGCCCACATGCAGACGCGCATGGCTCGCCAGTTGGCGTCGGGCAGCTACCTTGTCCCGCACCTGCTGGCGTTCCAGGTGAAGGAGTACGCGGCCAACGGCTCCGTCGTGGCGACGCTGCGCACGGACCTCCCGGAGCTCGGTGGCCGGGCGGCGGAGAACTGGCCGTTCACGGCGATCCGCCTCGACTCCGGCAACACCTTGGTCGGGCTCACGCACGGCAACAAGGTGGTCGAGTTCGATCCGTCCGGCAAGGTCGCTTGGCGGCTCGACAACGGCGATCTGCCCGGCGCTCCGATCGCCGATGCCTGCGGCGTGCAACGGCTCGCCAACGGCAACACCGCGGTCGCCTGCTACGCGCAGACGGCGGCGAATGGCATAAAGCTGTTCGAAGTGACGCCCGAGAAGCGCGTCGTCTGGAGCTACACGGGGCCGCATCGCGTCCATCACTTCCAACTGCTCACGACCAACGGGGTCGTCGAGCCAGGCACGCCCCGCAAGTGATGCGCGCCACCGTCGTCGATGGCGTCGCGGATGAGCTGCAGGGGGGCGCCAGCTTCCGCTTCCTGAAGCAGTTCAACGATCCCGCCAACGCGAAGGGCGTCGATCGGCGCCGGCGAGTCGCGCCCAGCGACGCGGTCGACTTCCCGGGCGACGGCCTCGCCGACCGCTTCGCGCGCGAGTTGTGTGCGCACCGGGCCACGGTGTTCCGCGAGATCGTCGAGGCCTTCGAGTTCTTCGCGCTGGCGCGCAAGCACGTGCGCGCACCGGTCGTCGCCGACTTGTGCGGCGGGCACGGCCTGGTCGCAGCGCTCTTCGTCATGTTCGAGCCGACCGTCGACCGGGCGCTGGTGCTCGATCGCCGGCGGCCGGGTAGCTTCGATCGCATCCTCGCGGCGGCGGCCGCAACGGCGCCATGGACGGCGGGACGCATCGACTACGTCGAGGCGCAGCTGCGCAATGCGTCGAAGCGCATCCCGCCGACGGCCGGGTTGGTGGCGGTGCATGCGTGCGGCGAGAAGAGCGATCGAGTGATCGACCTCGCGATCGCCACTCGCATGCCGGTCGCGCTGATGCCCTGCTGCCACCCGGTCGGCACGTCGGCGGCGCCACCGGCGCTGAAGCAGGCGCTCGGAGCGTTGGCCGTCGACGTCGACCGGACCTATCGGCTGGAGGCGGCGGGCTTCCACGTGCGCTGGTCGAGCGTCTCGCCGGAGATCACGCGCATGAATCGCGTGATCCTCGCTCGTCCGCGCGCGGGCTGACCTCCCGTGGCGCACCGCGGCGCGACCTCGCCGTTCGCCGATTCGACCGTTCCTACAGCCGCCACGTCCCGTCGCTGCGCCCGAGCTGTTGCATCAGCGCGCGGGCGATCAGCTCGGCGGCGTTTCCGTCGGCGTTGGCGAGGATGACGAGGTGGGTGCCGGTCGCGAGGTCGATGGCGATGCAGCTGCTGATGCCGTCGATCTCGCCGACGTGGGCGAGCAGGTGGCCGAAGCCGTCGATGGTCTCGAGGAACCAACCGGTGGTGGAGGCGCGGCCGGCGAAGCCCTGGACGCTCGCGATCGGTCGGTGCAGGTCGGCGAGCGTCTCGCGGCGCCACGGGCCGCCATCGAGCTGCGCCGCGCAGAAACGGGTGAGGTCGGCCGCGCTCGAGTAGACGCCGCCGACCGAGGCGACGTCGCCGAACGTCGTGTGCGACTGCGCCACGAGGCGCCGTTCGCCCCATGAGTAGCCGTGAGCCATGCGAGCCGCGTGGGCGGGGCCGGCCGCGATGCCGCTCTCGCGCATGCCCGCCGGCTCGAAGAGCAACGCTTCCAACGCCGCGGCGAACGAACGGCCGCTCGCCTGCTCGAGCACGACGCCGAGCAGCGCCGAGCCAAAGTTGGAGTAGCTGCACTTGCCGCGAGCGACGGGCGCAAGCGTCGCCGTGCGCAGTGCCTCGATCAGGTCGTGGTTCGTGTACGCGTGCGGAGCGGCGCCGTCCGCCGCGAGCGGTTTCACGGACGTCGTCCAGTTGTGGGGCAGCGCCGGCAATCCCGACGTGTGCGCGGCGAGCTGCCGCAACGTGATCGCGCCGACCTCCGCTGGCAGCTCGAGGCCTGGGGAAAGCGCCTCGCGGAGCGGGGTCTCCCACGTCAGGCGGCCCTGTTCGATCAGGCTCGCCAACGCGGCGGAGGTCATCGGCTTGGTGATCGAACCCACCGGGAAGAGCGTGTCGCATGTCATCGGTTCATGCAGAGCGAGGTCGCGCCACCCAAAGGCGTACTGCTGGAGGAAGTGGTGGCCCTGTCCGACACTGACCACTGCACCGGGGATCTGCCGTTCGTTGAGCACGCGCGTCACCGTGGTCGCGATCCGGCGTGACAGATCTCGCGGATCGCCGGCCGGGTCGACGGCTGGCGTCGTGCCGCAGTTCGCCATCAGCAACAGGAGACCGGTCCGCCATCCGCGCCAGCCGCTCCGGCCGGCGCCTCGTCGTGACGTCACCCCATTCCGTCCCATGTCGAGTGCTCCTCCTGATGCCGACGGCCATCCAGGCAGTTGCCGCCGCACCAGGGAATAGCCCCGATTCGCCGGTCCGCAGGACCGCCGTTGCTTGCGATCGCGCGCGGGCGCCGCGATCATCCCGCGACCGCGGATCGGCGCAGGTCAGACGCGCTTCGTTCGACTGGCGAGGACTCGCACCGCTCGATGCTCTTCACGACGCCCGAGTTCCTCGCCTTCTTCGCGATCGTCGCACCGCTCTATTGGGCGTTGCGCCGGGTCGCGTGGCAGAACGTGCTGCTGCTGGCCGCGAGCTTCGTCTTCTACGGATGGGTCCATCCGTGGTTCTTGACGCTGCTGCTCGCCTCGTCCTTCCTCGACTACGGCTGCTCGCTCGGCATCGAGCGCTGGCCGCGGCGGCGCAACCTCTTCCTCGTCGCGAGCCTGTGCGGGAATCTCGGGCTGCTCGGCTTCTACAAGTACTGGGGCTTCTTCGCCGAGAACGTGCACCTCGCGGCGCAGCGACTCGGCCTCCAGATCGAGCTTCCGGCGCTGGCGCTGATGCTGCCGGTCGGCATCAGCTTCTATACGTTCCAGACCATGAGCTACACGATCGACGTGTGGCGCGGCGATCTCAAGGCTCGCCGCAACCTGATCGACTTCGCGCTCTTCGTCTCCTTCTTTCCGCAGCTGGTCGCGGGTCCGATCGAGCGCGCCTCGAACCTGTTGACCCAGATCGAGAAGCCGCGCCGCTTCGACCTCGCGCGAATGCGCAGCGCGTGGCCGCTGCTCCTGATCGGCTTCTGGAAGAAGCTGATCTTCGCCGACTCGATCGCGCCCGGCGTCGACCGCATCTTCGCGCTGCATGAGCCGTCGCTGCCGCTGCTGATCGCCGGTTCGATCCTCTTCAGCCTGCAGATCTTCGCCGACTTCTCCGGCTACAGCGACATGGCGCGCGGCATCGCGCGGCTGCTCGGCTTCGAGCTGATGGTGAACTTCGACGCGCCCTTCCTCGCGCGCACGCTGCCGGAATTCTGGCGGCGCTGGCACGTCTCGTTGTCGGGGTGGATTCGCGACTACGTGTTCATCCCGTTCGGCGGCTCGCGCGAGGGCGGCCGCTGGCGCCTGCTCGCGGTGCTGCTGGCGACGATGGGGCTGTCGGGCCTCTGGCATGGCGCCGCGTGGACCTTCATCGTCTGGGGGCTCGGCCACGGATTCGCGGTCTGGATCTCGCGGCAACTCGGGCTCGATCGGCGCTGGCAGCCGCGCCACGCCTGGCAGGGCCTCCTGTCGTGGGCGGCGACCTTCACCACGGTCACGCTGCTGTTCAGCTTCTTTCGCGCGGAGAGCCTGCACTGGCTCGGTCACGCGGTCGTCGCCGGCCTCGGGCAGGGCGATCCGGCGCTGCGTTCGTTCGAGTTCGCCAGCGCCGGAAGGTCGCTGCTGCAGGCGGCCGGTTTCGCGGCGCCGTGGGCGCTCCATTTCCTGCTCGAGCGTGCCGGGCCGCGCGCGGCGCGCTGGCTGCGCGTCTGGCGCTGGATCCTGTTCGGGATCCTGGTCGGCCTGCTGGTTCAGCTTTCGAAGGACGACGGTCGCGCCTTCATCTACTTCCAGTTCTGAGCGAGGTGGTCGTGGACGATCCCGTCTCTTCGACGCCGCCGCCTCCGAAGGCCGTGCCGCTCGAGTGGAGCGCGCCGCGGCGGTTCCTGCTGCGCTTCGGCGTGGTCTACTTCCTGCTCTACAGCTTCCCGTTTCCGCTGGGTGCGATTCCGTTCGGGTTGATTGGCCACGACAAGCTGCCGTGGAGCGCGGCGGTGGGACGCTTCGCCGAAGCGCTCTCGACCTGGGTCTTCGCGCCGTGGCAGACGGGGGTCGATCGCGTCGTGCGCTGGGTTGGCGAGCACGTGCTGCGGGTGTCGGTCACGGTCGGCCCGATGGGCAGCGGCGACACCACCTGGAACTATGTCCAGTTGGCGTGCACGCTCACCGCCGCGCTGCTGCTAGCCGGGCTCTGGTCGCTCTTCGCACGACGAACCGCTTCCCCGCGCCTCTTCGCGTGGTTTCGCTGGCAGCTGCGTTATGTCCTGGCGCTCGCGCTGCTGGGCTACGGCGCCTACAAGGTGATCCCGGCGCAGATGCCCCTGCCCGATCTCGAGCGACTGGCGCAGCCGTACGGCGAGAGCTCGCCGATGGGGCTGCTCTGGACCTTCATCGGCGCCGTACCCGCGTTCGAGCGCTTCTCCGGCTGCGCCGAGATCTTCGCCGGCCTGCTGCTGCTGCAGCGACGCACCGCGACGCTCGGCGCGCTGGTCGGCGGCGGGGTGATGTTGAACGTCGCCGCCTTCAACTACTTCTTCGACGTTCCGGTGAAGCTCTACTCGAGCCACCTGCTGCTGATGGCGTTGCTGATCGCGTTGCCGGATGCGATGGCGCTGCTGCGGCTGCTGGCGGCGCGCGGCAGCATCGGGCCGCTGCACTTCGATCGGCTGTTTGAGTCGCGCTGGCTGCGGGCGCCGGGATTCGTCGTGCGCTACGTCGTGGTCGGTTGGGCTCTCTGGCAGACGCTCGGAGCGGCCCGGCAGCAGGAGCAGAGCTTCCACGACCCGGCGAACCAGTCGCCGCTGCGCGGGATCTGGGACGTGACCACCTGCGTCGTCGACGGCCGTCCAGGCGACGGCTTCGCGGCGGAGCCAGCCTGCTGGCGGCAGCTGATCGTGAGCTATCCGCGGCGCGCCGCGCTGGTCACCGTCGGTGACCCGTACGAACGTTACGGAACCGCCTTCGACTTCGACCAGCGGACGCTCGTCCTGACCCGCTACGGCCAGCCCGATTGGAAAGCGGAGTTCACGTTCGAGCAGCCGTCGCTCGACCGACTGAGGATCGACGGCACGATGGACGGCCGCGCGCTGCGCGTGGAACTCAAGCTCGCGCCCGAGCGGAGCTGGCTGCTGCTCGACCGCGGCTTCCGCTGGATCAACGAGACGCCCTTCAACCGCTGAGAGCCTGAGAAGAAACCCCTCCCGTCGCCCGACTCGCGGCGCATCCCGCGTTGCCATGCGGGCGCGGAGCTTCGTCGGGCTCGATCCAGGATTCCAGCTCAGGCTCTGAGCGCGGCGCGCCGACGGAGGAGCCGGCGGCTCTGCCGATCCGCGTCGATCAGCCCTTCAGCCCCTTCGCCATGGCGAGCAGCGCCTCCTTGGCGTCGGCGAAGATCATCAACGTGCGGTCGGTCTCGAACAGCGGGTTGTCGATCCCCGCGAAGCCGGGCGCGAGGCTGCGCTTGATCACGAAGATCGTGCGCGCCTCGTCGACGTTCAAGATCGGCATGCCGTAGATCGGGCTGCCCTTCTGGTCGCGGGCGACCGGGTTCACGACGTCGTTGGCTCCGACCACGATGACGACGTCGGTCTCCTTGAAATCGGAGTTGATCTGGTCCATCTCGATCAGCTTCTCGTAGGGCACGTTGGCCTCGGCGAGCAGCACGTTCATGTGGCCCGGCATGCGGCCGGCGACCGGATGGATCGCATAGCGGCACTGGATGCCCTTGGCCTCGAGCAGGTCGGCGAGCTCGCGGATCGCGTGCTGGCCCTGCGAGACGGCGAGGCCGTAGCCCGGCACGAAGACGACGCTGCGCGCGGCTTCGAGGATCGACACCGTTTCCTCGGCGGCACAGCTCTTCACCTTGGTGTAGGACGACTTCTTCTTCTCGCCGTCACCGCCCGAGACCTGGCCGAAGCCGCCGATCAGCACGTTGCCGATCGACCGATTCATCGCCTTGCACATGATCTGCGTCAGGATGATCCCCGACGCGCCGACCAATGCGCCGCTGATGATGAGGCAGTCGTTTCCGAGCACGAAACCGGTGGTCGCCGCGGCGATTCCCGAGTAGCTGTTCAGCAGCGAGATGACGACCGGCATGTCGGCGCCGCCGATCGGCAGGACGAGGAGCCAGCCGAGCACGCCGCCGAGGGCGGCGATCAGCAGCGCCGCCATCTGCTGCGTTCCGTGATCGACGGCATAGCCGCCGAGCCAGATCGATGCGGCGAAGATCAGTGCCGCGAGCGCCAGATTGATCGCGTGGCGGCCGGGCAACAGCACAGGCTCGCCCTTGCGGATCTTGCCGGCGAGCTTGAGCCACGCGGCCATGCTGCCGGTGAAGGTGATGGCTCCGACCACGAGGCTGAGCTCGAGGGCGATGGTCCAGTCCCAGCCGCGCGCGGAGGCGCAGGTGATGTCGATGTTGCGCGTCGACTCCGACCAGTGCAGCAAGTCGCACAACGCGACCAGGGTCGATGAGAGGCCGCCGAGTCCGTTGAAGATGGCGACGAACTCGGGCATCGAGGTCATCGGCACGCGGTAGGCGAGCCAGGCGCCGAGGATCGAACCGACCGCCGCGCCGCCCACGATCCAACGGTAGTCGATCGAGCCTGCGTGAAGGAGCGTGCCGAGGATGGCGATGGCCATGCCGACGCCGGCGACTCCGTTGCCGCGGCGTGCCCCCTTGACCGTCGACATCATCTTCAGGCCGAGGATGAAGGCGACGGATGCGAGCAGATAGCACAGCGATGCGAGCGTCTCGTTCATGGGGCGGCGTTCTTTCGCTCAGCGCTTCTTGAAGAAGCGAAGGATGCGGTCGGTGACCAGGAAGCCGCCGACGACGTTGATCATCGCGGCCGCGATGGCGACGGCGCCAAGCACGTTGGCGAGCGTCGCGGCGCCGGTGGTGGCGGAGAGCATCGCGCCGACGATGGTGATCCCGGAGATCGCGTTGCTGCCCGACATCAGCGGCGTGTGCAGAGTCGGTGGCACCTTGTTGATCACTTCGAAGCCGATGAAGACGGCGAGCACGAAGACGGTCAGCTCGGTCAGCAGTTGCAGCGTATGGCCGCCTTCCGCCGCACCGGGCAACGCGAGCGGCAACGTCGTGAGGAATGCGATCACGTGGCGACTCCTTCGGGGATCTGCGCCGCCGTCGCCGCGTGGACGACCTGGCCGCCGCGCGTCACGAGGCAACCGGCGGTGATCTCGTCCTGAACGTCGATGTTGAGCTTCCCGTCCTTGACGAGGTGCTGGACGAAGTAGAGGACGTTCTTCGCGTACATGTCGCTGGCGTGCACCGGCACCAATGCCGGAACGTTCTTCACGCCGAGGATGGTGACGCCGTTCTTCGTGATGGCGGTTTCGCCGGGGCGTGTCAGCTCGCAGTTGCCGCCCTGCTCGGCGGCGAGGTCGACCACCACGGATCCCGGCCGCATCGCTTCCACCATCGAAGCGGGCAAGAGCTTCGGCGCGGGTCGGCCGGGGATCAGCGCGGTGCAGATCACGATGTCCGCCTCGGCGACGCGCTTTCGCAACGCCTCCTCCTGCGCCTTCCTGAACTCGGCGGAGGCCTCTTTCGCGTAGCCGCCCTTGTCTTCAGCGTCCTGCTTCACCGCGACTTCGATGAACTTCGCGCCGAGGCTCTCGACCTGCTCTTTCACGGCCGGCCGGATGTCGGAGACCTCGACGAGCGCGCCGAGGCGCCGAGCGGTGGCGATCGCCTGCAGTCCGGCGACGCCGGCGCCGAGGATCACGACCCGCGCCGGCGTGATGGTGCCGGCCGCGGTCATCAGCATCGGCATCAGCTTGCCGAGCTGCGCCGCCGCCATCAGCACCGCCTTGTAGCCGGCGATGTTGCTCTGCGAGGAGAGTGCGTCCATGCGCTGCGCGCGCGAGATCCGCGGGATCAGCTCCATCGCGAACGCGGTCACCGGCCGCTGGGCCAGCAGCCGGACCATCGGCAGCCGCGCCGATGGATAGAGGAAGGAGACGAGGGTGGCGCCGCTCCGTGGCAGTTCCGCCTCGTGGCGCGGCGGCTGCAGCTGCAGGACGAGGTCGGCGCCCGCGAGTCCGCTCGCACGGTCGGCGACGAGCGTCGCTCCGGCCGCGACGTAGGCGGCGTCGACGAAGGAGGCGCGTTCGCCGGCCCCCTTCTCGATCGCGACGGCGAGTCCGCACGCCATCAACTTCTTCACGGTCTCGGGCGTCGCGGCGACGCGTGTTTCGCCCGGCTCGCTTTCCCGGGGGATGAAAGCTTGCAGCATCAGCAGGTCCATTCGTGACGACTGCCGGTACGGCGTTCACCGTCCCGGCGAAAAATGAGGCGCAGAGGATCAGCATTCGAGGGGGCGTTGTCTACGGCTCCACCCCCTATCGGTCGGGCGCGGCGGCGGGAAAGAGGTGTGCTCGAGCGCGGCGCAGCGACGCGTCCCCCGTCGCGCTCACGAATCGCTGGTCAGCTCGTAGACGCGATAGAGCTCAGCGCGCGGGTCGACGGAGGAGCGCCAGCGCAGTGTGAGCCCGGAAATCTCTGCCGGTGGCTCGGGCGCGAGGAAGGCGGCGGCGGCGGTGCCGGGCGCGGGCGGCTCGCTGCCGTCGTCCTTGAACCCGGCGAGGTAGGGCGACCCGAGGCCCAGCGTCTTCACGTCGCACGCGAACCAGCGGCAGTCGTAGCGGCGCAGCCAGGCGGCGAGGTCGGCGGGCGTGCCGCGGAAGAAGGTGTCGAGGAACTCCTCGATGCGGCGGCGGCTCTCGCGCGACTCGTACTTCGGCTGCAGCAGGATCGGGTGGCGCGTGTGGGCGAGGATCGCCGTCGAGGTGACCATGTCCGCGGCGACGGCGGCGCCCTTCGGCACGTTGGCGTCGATGAACGTGAGCAGCCGCGGCAGGTGATTCTGGCGGGGATGGGCGACGAGGGAGACGCTGCCGTCGGCGGAGCGACGCGGGACCGAGTACCAGTCGATGCGGTGGTGGGTCAGGAAGGGCTCGAGCTGGAAACCGGCGATGGCCAGTGCGAGCGCGGCGACCAGCGCTTGCGCCAGGCGCGGTCGCAGCCAGCCGACCACGACGGCTGCCGCCACCGGCGCCGCCATCCCGGCGACCACTTCCGTGCGCGCCACCAACCATGCGGCGACCAGCGTCACGGCCGAGAACGCCGCCAACAGCGCTTCGCGTCGCTCGCCGCGACCGCGAACCCAATCGGGGATCCGGCGAAGCAGCAGCAACGCCACGGCGATCAGCGTGATGCCCATGCCGCTGACCAGCGCGGCGACACTGCTGGTTTCGAACGGACCTTGCCACAGGAGGCGCGCCTCGAAATCGAGCGCGCGCGGATCGGCGGGCAACTGGCCGAGGAAGCGCGCTTTCGCCAGCAGCAGCCGCACCACGTGCGAGTAGTCGCCAAGACCGCCGCCGAGCGCGCTCGACAACGCCATCGCCGTCAACGCCGCCGCCGCGGTGCCTGCCAGCGCTGCCGCGCGGCCGTGCCACGGCTTCGCGCCGGCGCGCCGCATCACGACGTGCGCCGCGAGCAGGCCGGCGACGGCCTGCATCGGCAGCGACAAGACGGCGAGTTTCGCGCGCAGCACCGGCACCACGAACGAGCCGGCCGCGACGACGGCTGGAAGCAGCCACGCGCGCGGGACCGTGAACGGGTTGTCGCCGCTGCGCAGGTACCACGCGAGGACGACGGCCGCCTCCATCGCGACGACGAAGCCCATCGCGTGCCAGGTCGCCAGCGCCAGCAGCAGCGCCAGTCCGCTCGCCACGAACCAGCTCGCGGTGCGGCGGCGCGCGGCGATGGCGAGCAGGCCCAGGTGGAGGGCGAACCACGGCAGCGCGAAATCCTCGCGCAGCAGCATGATCCCGAGCGTGCGGTAGCTGGTGGGAAGCAGCGCGTAGAGCAGCGCCGCGAAGCCGCCCAGCAGCGCGCTCCTGGTCACCTCTGCGGCCAGCAGGAAGATGCCGATCGCGACCGCGCTCGCCGACCAGCTCATCGATTCGAGACAGCTCACGTGCAGCGACTGCCCCGCCCCGAACCAGCGGTGCCAGGCCGCCGCGACGTACTCCTGACCCACGGTCTCGAACGCGATCGCGTCGACGCGGTCGGGCCATTGGAAGCTCGGGTCGGCGCGCAGGTCGGCGGGGGCGCTGCCGCCGTTCTCCACGATGCGCTCGGTGAAGTAGTAGAGGAGCGCCGGGTCGCTCCACAGCACGCGGCGCGGATCGCTCGCGTCGAAGCCGGGATCGGCGCGGGCGACGCGAAGACGGACCTGCGCCGAGCCGACGAGCGCCGCGACCAGCAGCAGCCCGCCAATCCACGCGCGCCAGCGTCGGCCCGTTGCGGGTCGCGCTGTCGCGCCGTCGATATGCTCCGCGCGATGAATGGCCACCGCGGCACGATAACGGCGTCACTCCTCCCGCTGCTGCCAGCGCTCCTCGCGAGTTGCGGTGACGAGCCGCCGTCGCGTCTGCCCACACAGCCGGTGGGGCAGCCCGTCAATGTGCTCGTCGTCTCGCTCGACACGACGCGAGCCGACCGGCTCGGCCCCTACGGCTTCAAGGCGGCGAAGACGCCGCGCCTCGATGCGCTCGCGGCGGAGGGGACGACCTTCGAGCGCGCGTTCACGCCGATTCCGTCCACGTTCCCGAGCCATTCCTCGCTCTTCACCGGCCGCTATCCGCAGAGCCACGGCGTCCACGACAACGCGGTCTATTTCCTCGGCGCCGAGCAGACGACGCTCGCCGAACTGCTGCAGGCGCGTGGCTACGCGACCGGCGCCTTCGTCTCCGCGTTCGTGCTCGACTCCCAGTTCGGCCTCGACCAGGGCTTCGCCGCGTACGACGACCACGTCGACACGCCGCTGATGAAGTTCGACGTGAGCAAGCTGCCGAAGGACCTTGCCGAGGATCGCAAGAAGTGGGAAGCGACGATCGCCACCGCCTATCAACGGAGCGGCGACTCGACGACCAACGCGGCGCTCGACTGGCTCTCCGGCCTCGGCCAGCAGCCCTTCTTCCTGTGGGTGCACTACTTCGACGCCCACCAGCCCTATCAGCCGCCGCCGCCGTGGGATCGCGCCTTCGATCCCGACTACCGCGGCCCGATGGATGGCGACCAGCGCAAGTTCTGGCAGCTCTACAAGCGCGGGCAGCTCGGCGCCGGCGATCGCGAGCACATGTCGGCGCTCTACGACGGTGAACTTGCGTGGCAGGACGAACAGCTCGGCCGGCTGCTCGACGGGCTGCGCAAGGTGGGGCGTTTCGACGAGACGCTGATCGTGGTGGTGGCGGATCACGGCGAGGCGCTCGGCGAGCACAAGCAGATCTTCGAGCACAACAGCGAGATCTACGACGAAGTGATGCGCGTGCCGCTGATCGTGCGGCGTCCCGACGCCAGCGCGCGCGGCGAGCGGGTGGCGCCGCTGGTCCGGACGCTCGATGTCGCGCCGACGGTGCTCGAGTGGTTGCGACTCCCGCCGGAGCCCGCGATGCAGGGGCGCTCGTTGCTGTCCTTCACGGACGCCGATCCGGCGCGTCGCGCGGCGGCGGAAGCGCCGGGCGAGATCCTGCTCGAAGCGCTGCGCGAGCGGCAGATCAACGTGGTACCGAACTCGCTGATCGGGCTGCGCAGCGAGCGCTTCAAGGTGATCGTGACGCTCGATCGGGCCAACGAGCCCGTCAAGGTCGAGCTCTACGACCTCGAACTCGATCCAGGCGAGAAGCGCGACCTCGCTGCGGCGCAACCGGAGCGCGCCGCGACGCTGCGCGACGAGGCCTTGCGCCAGATGCGCGAGCTACCGCCGCCGGTGGGCAGCAACGCGCGCGAGCTCGAAGCGCTCGACAGCGAGGCGCTGCACGCCCTGGGCTACGCGGGCAAGTAGCGCCGGCAGTGCGCGCAGGAAAAAGCAGGCGCCGCCCGGTTTCCCAGGCAGCGCCCGCAGCCGAGGGCTGCCCGGTCGCGCAGGCAGCTCTCGCGAGGCGCCACGGCACGGCCAGGGTGGTCCGTGCCGCAGCCCCCGTTCCCACCCCTTCTCAGGACCGGGCAGGTCTCACTTCAGGAATTGCAGGTTGTCGAGCACTTCGGTCCCGACGCAGACGCCTTGCGCGACGCCGTTGTCGATGGCGGCACGGAAGTGGATGCCGCCGAACAGGCGCGAATCGGCAGCTTCCTGCGCGGCGGTGTCGAAGTCGGTGAAGTTGCGCGCGGGCGGGACCGTGTTGCCGGCGCCGACCAAGTCATTGTGGATCGTGTGGGTGTTGTCGGTGAAGGCACGCGCGCCGAGCACGTTGGTCAGCACCGTTGCAGCCGCGCCGGACTGCACCGAGTGGCCCGACGTGTATTCGGGGAAGCCCGGCGTCGCCAGCAGCGGATCCCAGTTCGCGTCGATGACGCGCTGGATGTAGGTGATCGGCCGCTCGAGGTTGTACTGGTACTTGGTCTGCCAGCAGGAGATGAACGCGTCGGCGACCGCGATGCCGAGCTTCGCGTAGGCCTCGGCGGCCACCGCGAGCGTCTCGCCATCGTCGTCGCAGATCTGCGCGGTGATCGAGATCCAGTGGCCCGGCGGCGTGCCGGTGGCTCCGGGGCCGTCGGCCCAGAAGCGGGCGATTGCGTCTTGATCGACCGTCAGGCCCGCGCCGGCGTCACCGCACGTGTCGACGACTTCCTGCGCCTCGTTGCGAAACGCGGAACCGAGCGTCTCGCTGAAGGTCGGATGGGCGATCGGAGCGCACTCGCTGGCCGGCAGCAGCACGAAGGGGCGAATCAGGTCCCAGCACGGCTGCAGCGCCGTCTGTCCGCTGAGCGCCACCCAAAGACCGGGGCCGACCGGCGGCGTGTAGGTGCAGTTGTTGAAGATCGTGAAGCCATCGCCCGCGACCCAGGTCAGGATCGCGGCCGCGATGTCGGCACCGAGGTCGTTCGAGCGCTGGAGGACGCTGGGATCGACTTCGAGCGCGAGCTCGCCGTTGATGTCCGCTTCGAGGTCCGTGACGCGCGTGACGTTCGTGCCGTTGATGGCCGGGATGATCCCGCCCTGGATCACCGCGGCGAGCGCGGTGTTGGCGACCGCGCGGTAGTCGACGATTCCGGAAGGCTGCGGCACGCCGGTGAACTCGTTCAGCTGACCGGCGAGCGACTGATGGCCCGGCATGCCTGGCACCACGCACTCCCAGAGCGTCACGCCCGCGTAGCCGTAGGCGCGCGACGCGACCGGCGGAGAAAGGCCGGCGTTGGTCTTCACCACGTCGTAGAGCGTCTGCATCCAGCGCGTGGCGACGCTGGCGTCGAACTGCGCCGTCGCCTCCGAGGTCGGGGCGCGGTCGTGGCTGACGCGCTGGCACCCGGTGCTGCAGCACAGGGCGACGGCGATCAAGGTGGACGAGAAACCGATGCGCATGGAACGAGGCTCCCTGGAACTTGGAATGGGCGGGCCAATGCAGATCGCGCGCCGAGGCGGATTGCCGGAGTGGCGCGTCGGATCTCCGACGGCCGCGGGTCAGATCGGCCGGTTCGGCGTCAATGCGTGAGCCGAAGAGTCCCGTGCGGGCCATGCCATTTCGGGGCGCCTCCCTGCGCCCGCAGTTGACGGTGTGGCACCCCGTTCGCCAAGCTCCCGACGCGGTCGTGAAGGGTCACGATCGTTGTGCCGTGGGCGCGGGTCGCGCCGACTCTTCGGTAAGGAACCGTTCCATGAATCGACTGGGTTCGAACTCTCGCGTGGCGTTCACGCTGGCCGCCGCGGTGGCGGCGATTTCCGGGCGCGCTGTCGCGCAGGGCGACAACGGCTTCCTCCGCGGCACCGGTCGCACGGACGTCGCCATCACCTACGCGATGGACTCGTACGACCACTTCTGGGTCGGCGACAACAAGGTGAAGGATCCGGGCGTCGGCGAGGTCACTCGCGAGTCGCTCAACCTCTATGTGGCGCACGGCCTGCGCGAAGATCTCGACCTCGTCGGTTCGTTCGCGCTGGTCGAAGCGGAGAACGACGGCACCGCGAACTTCCGCGATGAGCGCCAGCTGCAGGACATGTCGCTCGGCGTCAAGTGGCGCGTCTTCGAGCAGCGCCTCGGTCCCGGCGCCTTCTCCTTCCTGGCGGCGCCGTCGGTCAAGATCCCGATGAGCCACTACCAGGCCAACGCGGTCACTGCGCTTGGCGACGGCCAGATCGACTATCGGGCGCGCGCCATCGCCCAGTACCGCTTCGACTTCGGCGTCTTCCTCGCGCTCGAAGGCGGTTTCGACTATCGCACCGAACAGCCGGGCAACGAGGTCCCGCTCAACCTGACGCTCGGTGTTCCGGTCACCCAGTACGTGACGGTCATGCCCTTCTACAGCACCGTCACCAGCGATGGCGACATCGACATCGGCCAGGGTGACTTCCCTGCCGTCCAGGAGGAATCGGATCGCGCCGGCGTGTCGCTCTACGCGCGCCTGAACGACACGGTTGGTGTCACGCTCGGCTGGAAGACGACGCTCGACGGCAAGAACACCGGTGACGTCGACGGCTACTGGGCCGGAGTCGTCTTGCGCTTCTGAGACACTTCGGCGCGACGTCGAGTCGCGGCCGGAATTGATGGACTGCATCGCAGCGCGCCGGGTCATCTCGCAGGAGAGGGCTCGGCGCGCTCCTTTTGTTCTCCTGCCGCTCAGCCGTCCTGCTGCTGCGTCGCGGCATCGTCGCGCAGCCGCGTTTCGAGCGCCTGGAACTCCGCGATCCCAGGCGCGAGCAGCGCCGCCTGGTGGGCGTGCTCGATGGCCTTGGCGAAGTCATCGAGCCCTTCGCAGACCAGCGCCAGTTGGCTGAAGAAGAGCGGGTTGCTCGGCGCGATGGCGGTGGCGCGCTCGAGATGGCTGCGCGCGTCGACCAGCTCGCCGAGGTCCTGCTCGACGACGGCGAGCTCGAAGTGGTACTGCGCGTTGCGCGGGTTGGCGGCGGCGGCAGCGCGCAGATGATCGCGCGCCTGCTCGCGCACGGCGCGCGTCACCGTCCCGCTCTTCAGCGCTTCCTGCAACAGGTGGCGCGCCTTCTGGGCGCTGGTCTCGGCGGTCGTGCGGGCCGCATCGCTGACCGTCGCGCCGGCGGGGAGGAACGGGTTGATGAAGCGGTCCATCAACCCTTCCCGCAAGGTGCCGACGTTTTCGAGCAGCGGATCGACGAGGGGCGAGAGCGCCGCGCCACCGCTCTTCAGCAGCTTGGCGATCGTCTCGCTCTTCTCGCTCATCGGCGCCGAGTCGAACAGCTTGAGCAGATCGCGCGCGATGCCTGGCAGCGGCCGCGCGTCGGGACGCATCTGGGCTACGCCGCTGCTCGTCGGGGCGGGGCGGGCCGCTTCGTCGAGCAGCCCCTTCACGAAGTCGCGCTGTTGCCGCGTCAGCACGTCTCGCTCGCGGTCGATCGCCAACGCGGCGACGAGGTCGCTCAGCGCCAGCTCGAGGTAGGTCTTCAGGTTGCCGCCCGACTCGTAGAGGCGCTGGTAGACGTCGGCGCGCAGCTTGTGCGCGCGGAACCGCCAGCGGTCGAGCAAGGCGGTCGGGTGGTGCGTCGAGGCGTCCTCCAGCATCTGCACGGCGCGCGTCGCGTTGGTGAGCGCATGCTGCAACAACTCGCCGCGCTGGCTCTCGTCGCGCCGTTCATCGCGCGCGAGCCCGAAGCGGAAACGGGCGAACTCGAGCTGCGTCTCCCAATCTCCCGCGCCCAGCGTCTCGGCGCGGAAGAGGTCCTCGAAGCCGCGGTCACGCTCCAGCGCCACGCGCGAGCGCCAGCGCAGGAACCCGCGATAGAAGCAGGCGAGCGGCTGGTCGGGCAGGTCCCTCTCGACGGCTTCGAGATCGCGAAACGCCGCGGCGTAGAGCTTGTCGGGCGATCCCCACGCCTGCTTCAGCGTCGGGAGCGCGTTCGGATCGGCGGCGAGCTCGCGTTCCCATTCCTGGGAGAGGAAGCAGCGGGCGCGCGCGCGGCCGAGCAGTGCCTCGACATCGTTCGCGCGCAGGCGCAGCGCGTCGTCGTAGTTCTGGTCGGCGTCCGCGAAGTTCTCGTCCGCGAAGCTTCCGCGCGCCTGCTCGAGCTTGTCGCGGAACATGCGGTCATTCTGCTGATCGCGCGACCGCTTGGTGATCCAACCGAACGTCAGCACGATGAGGACGATCGCCGCGGTGAGGCCGACGATCGCCTTGTGCTTGGAGAGGCGGCGCAGCGAGCGCTTCACGATGGAGGTGCGCCGCGCCACGATCGGCTCGCCCTCGAGGAAGCGCTCGAGGTCCTGCGCGAAAGCGAGTGCGGAGGCGTAGCGGCGCTTGGGTTCCTTCTCCATCGCCTTGAGGATGATGACCTCGAGGTCGAACGGCAGGTCGGGGCGCAGGCTGCGCGGCGAGCGCGGATCGACGTCGAGGATCTGCTGCAGGATCTCCTGTGTCGACTCGCCGGGGAAGGGCGGCTCGCCCGCAACCGCCTCGTAGAGCGTGGCGCCTAGCGACCAGATGTCGGTGCGCCGGTCGACCTCGCCCTTGCGCGCGCGGATCTGTTCCGGGCTCATGTAGCGCGGCGTGCCGACCATCGCGCCCGAATCGGTGATGCCGCCGCCTTGCTCGGGGCGCGCGAGGCCGAAGTCGGTGATGACGAGCTTGCCGTCGTGCTCGACGATCATGTTCGCCGGCTTGATGTCGCGGTGGATGATCCCGTGCTGGTGGGCGAAGTGGATCGCGCGCGCGGCCGTCTGCAGGAGGCGCGCCGCCTCGTTTGGGTCGAGGCGTCCGCGCTTCAGCGTGCGGTCGAGCGGCTCGCCGTCGAGGAAGCGCATCGCGTACCAGTGGATCGCGCCGGTCTGGCTGATCTCGTAGATCGGGACGATGTGCTCGTGCGTGAGCTGCGCCACCGCCTGCGCCTCGCGCAGGAAGCGCTGGATCGCCTTCTCCGTGGCGCCGAGCCCCGGCGGCAGCGCCTTCAGCGCGACGCGGCGATCGAGCTTGGTGTGGTGCGCCTCGAAGACGACGCCCATCGATCCGAATCCGAGGATGCGGCGGATCGTGTACTCGCCGAGCACGGTGCCGACCAGCTCCTGCAGCGGGAGCCGCTCGGCGGATGCATCGGGGCCGTCATTCACCGTCGAACTCGCTGCCGGGCGGATCGGCCAGGGCCTGCTCGCGCAGTCGACGCAGGGCGGCGAAGACGCGCGGCAGCACTTCGAGCGGAAGCGAGTTCGGGCCGTCCGAAAGCGCGGCGTCCGGATTCTCGTGCACTTCCATGAAGACGAGGTCGGCGCCCACGGCGACGGCGGCGCGCGCGAGCGTCGGCGCCATGCGGCGATTGCCGCCGCTCTTGTCGCCGGCGCCGCCGGGCTGCTGCACCGAGTGGGTCGCGTCGAAGCAGACCGGCACTCCGTGGCGCTGCATGATCGGGATCGAGGCGAAGTCGTTCACGAGGCGGTGGTAGCCGAAGAAGGTGCCGCGGTCGGTGACGATCACCTCCTTGGCACCCGCGTCGCGCAGCTTGCGCACGACGTGCTCCATCTCCTCGGGCGAGAGCCACTGCCCCTTCTTGACGTTGATGGCGCAACCGGTCGCGACGGAAGCGGCGGCGGCGGCCAGCAACAGGTCGGTCTGCCGGCACAGGAAGGCCGGGATCTGCAGCAGGTCGACCACCTGGGCCGCCAGCGCGGCGTGCTCGGGCAAGTGGATGTCGGTGACCAACGGCACGTCGAAGGTGCGCTTCACCTTCGCGAGGACCGCGAGCGCCGCGTCGGCGCCGAGGCCGCGGAACGACTTGCCCGAAGTGCGATTGGCCTTGTCGAAGGAGGCCTTGAAGACGATCGGCAGTCCGGCGGCGCGGGCCTGCGCGATCACGCGCTCGGCGATGCGCAGCGTGATCGCTTCGCCTTCGACGACGCAGGGGCCGGCCAGCAGCGCGAGCGGTCGATTGGCTCCGACGACGAGGTCGCGGATCCTGGCAGTACGGGCGGCGGCGGCAGGAGTCATGGGGGCGGGATTGTATCGTCGCCCGCTCTCGTGGCTGGAGCTGATGGGGACGCAACCGACGCTGCTGCTCACTGGCGCCACCGGATTGGTCGGTGCGCCGCTCTACCGGCATGCGTTCGCGCGCTGGCGAGTCGTCGTCGTCACCCATCGTCGACGCGCGCCGGCGCCGCTGCGTCGCGGGGACCAGGCGCTGGCGTGCGATCTGCTCGCTCCGGGCGCGATCGAGTCGCTGCTCGAGCAGGTCGAGCCGCAGGCGATCGTCCACCTCGCCGCGCTCGCCTCGCTGCCCGATTGCGCGCGCGATCCTCCACTCGCACAGCGGATGAACGTCGCCACGACGACTCGACTGGCGCGTGGTGCGGCGCGCGACGGCGCGCACTTCATCCTCTTCTCGACCGACCAGGTCTTCGCTGGCGATCGCACGTGGCAGGAGGGCCGCGCTCCGGGCTATCGCGAAGCGGACGCACCGGCGCCGCTGCACGCGTATGGCGCCAGCAAGGTCGCCGCGGAGCAGGCGCTCGTGGCGAGCGGCGCGGACGCGTTGGTGCTGCGGACCGCGTTGGTGCTGGCGCCGTCGGCTGACGGAGCGAGCGGTGCGCTCGACTTCGTGCGTCACGCACCGGCGGAGCGCGAGGTGCGACTCTTCACCGACGAGTGGCGCACGCCGGTCTCGGTGCTCGACCTCGCGCGCGTGGTCGATGCGGCGCTGGCGAAGCGGTTGACGGGCACGTTGCATGTGGCGGGGCCGACGCGGATCGACCGCTTCGCGCTCGGCCAGGCGATCGATGCGGCGTTTCCGGTGGCCGCCGGCGCGCCGTTGCGCCGCCTTGTCCCCGCCGCGCAGTCCGAGCTCGGCGGCGGCCGGCCGCGCGACGTCTCGTTGGCGAGCGATCGAATCGCGTCGGAGGGGTTGCCGGAGCCGCAGCCTTTGCCCGCGGCGTTGGCCGAGCTAGCCAAGGTTGTCGTCGCTGCCGATCGGGCTGGATGACCCGTCGGATCGGGGCACTGAGGGACTTCCTGTCCCCACGCGACTGAGTCACCGTTCCCGATCGGCCGTTCATTCCAGTTGGCGGCCATTTGGTGCCGAACGTGCTATGTCCAGAGGCCCGGCCGCCCAGCTCCTTTCGGGCACGCCGGCTTCATCAGGGGATCCAGCGATGGTTCATGTTCGTGCGGTCCGCAGCGTTCGACGCGGGAATTCTCGACTCCTGCTCCTTTCCACTGCGGCACTCGCCGCGGGTTGCTGGCGCAAGAGCAGTCACGAGGAGACGCCTTTCACCGCGCAAGGCGACAGCGGCGTGCTCGGGAGTCACCTCGACCAGCGCGCGCTCGAGCTTGGCCGCGTGCCGCTCGAGCAGGTGCTCGATGCCGGCGCGCTCCTCTTCGCGGGCAGCTTCAACGAACTCGACGGCGCGATGCGACCCGAGACGACGGGTACTGGTGTCGCGCGCAACCGCCGCGAAGGCACGCAGAAGATGAACCGCATCTCGGGCCCGGACGCCAACTCCTGCGCCGGTTGCCACAGCATCCCTCGCGTCGGCGGCGGCGGTGACAACGTCGCCAACGTCTTCGTGCTCGGGCAGCGCTTCGAGTTCGTCAACTTCGACGGCGGCATCGGCGACGGCAATCAGACCCACACGCTTCAGGATGTCGCCAACGAGCGCAACACGCTCGGGATGTTCGGTGCCGGCTTCATCGAGCTGCTCGCCCGCGAGATGACGACCGAGCTGCAGGCGATCCGAGACGATGCGATCGATCAGGCGGCGACGGCGGGCAGCGATGTCACGTTGCCGCTCGTCGCCAAGGGAGTCGGTTTCGGTTCGATCACGGCGCACGCCAACGGCTCGCTCGACACGAGCGCCGTCGCGGGGGTCGACACCACGCTGGTGATCAAGCCGTTCCACCAGAAGGGCGTGGTCACGTCGCTGCGCGAGTTCACCAACAACGCCATGAACCACCACCACGGCATGCAGTCGTCGGAGCGCTTCGGCGCTGGCGTCGACGCCGATGCCGACGGCATGGCCGACGAGCTGACGCCCGGCGACATCACCGCGGCGACGTTGTGGCAAGCGACGCTGCCCGCGCCGGGCCAGCTCCTGCCCGGTCCGGCTGGCGTCGAGCTCGATGCCGTGATCGCCGGTGAACAGCTCTTCGCGACGGCCGGCTGCGCCGTGTGCCACGTCCCCGAGCTCACGCTCGACAGTCCGCTCTTCAGCGAGCCCAACCCGTTCAACCCGGCCGGCAACCTGCGCCTCGTCGACGTCATCGATCCGGTGACCGTCGACCTCACCACGGAAGGCCCCGCGCCGCATCTGCCGCGCGAGTCCGATGGCAGCGTGAAGGTGCGCGCCTACACCGACTTGAAGCGCCACGACATGGGCTCCGGCCTCGCCGAGCCGCTGGTGCAGGCGGGCGTCGCGGGGAACCTCTTCCTCACCAAGAAGCTGTGGGGAATGAGCAACGAGCCACCGTTCATGCACCATGGCCGCGCCACGACGATCGACGAGGCGATCCGCATGCATGGCGGCGAAGGGGATGCCGCGCGGCTCGCGTACGAAGCGCTGTCCGCCAACGACCAGAAGAAGATCGTCGAGTTCCTGAAGACCTTGCAGGTGCTGCCGGAAGACGCGACGTCGAGCGTCGTGATCGGCGCGCCCTCGGGAACGATCGGCGACGAGCCGGCGCTTGCCGGTGGCCACATCGATCAGGATGACATCGACGCGGGCGTCTACACGCCGGAGGCGCTCTTCGCGATCGGCAAGGTCGGCTTCAATGCCTTCTTCAACACGCTCGACGGCCAGGGGCGTCCGACCACCACTGGCACCGGTTCGGCGCGCACGGCTCACGCGGTGCCCGAGAACTTCAACCGCATCTCGGCCCCCGACGCCAACAGCTGCGGCGGCTGCCACAACCTGCCGCGTTCGGGCGGCGGCGGCGACAACGTCGCCAACGTCTTCGTGCTCGGACAGCGCTTCCCGTTCCTGCGCTTCAACGGCGGGCTCGATGACTTGAGCTTGACGCCGACGCTCGAACAGGCCGCCAACGAGCGCAACACGCTCGGCATGTGGGGCGCCGGCTTCATCGAGCTGCTCTCGCGCGAGATGTCGACGGAGCTGATCGCACAGCGCGTCGCCGCGATCGCGCAGGCGGCGAACGACAACGCGGACGTGACGGTCGATCTCGTGACCAAGGGCGTCTCCTTCGGCACCCTGACCGCGCACGCCAACGGCTCGGTCGACACGAGCGGAGTCCAGGGCGTCAACGCGGACCTGATCGTGCGCCCGTTCCACCAGAAGGGCGTCGTGGTTTCGCTGCGCGAGTTCACCAACAACGCGATGAACCACCACCACGGCATGCAGCCGTCCGAGCGGTTCGGCGACGGCGTCGATGCCGACAGCGATGGCGTGCTCGACGAGCTCTCGCGCGGCGACGTCACGGCGACGACGCTCTACCAGGCGCTCCTGCCGGTGCCGGGCCGCGTCCTGCCGGCGCAGGGCAAGCGACAGAAGGCCGTGGAGCGCGGTGAGAAGCTCTTCGCGTCGCTCGGTTGCGCGACCTGTCACGTGCCCGAGCTCGCACTCGACAGCCCGCTCTTCAGCGAGCCCAACCCCTTCAACCCGTCGGGCAACCTAGCGGTGGCGGATGTGGCGGCGCCCTTCGAGGTCGACCTGACCGCTCACGGCCCCGGTCCGCACCTCGCGCCGGAGACCGATGGCAGCGTGCGCGTCCCGGCCTACACCGACCTGAAGCGCCACGACATGGGCGCCGAGCTCAACAACGAGACGCTCGTCCAGGGCGGCGTGCCGACCTCGCAGTTCCTCACCAAGAAGCTCTGGGGCTTCGCCAGCGAGCCGCCCTTCATGCACCACGGCCGGGCGCTGACCATCGCCGACGCCATCCTCATGCACGGTGGCGAGGCGCAGGCCGCGCGCGATGCGTACGCGGCGCTCTCGGAGGCGAACGCCGCCTGCGTCATCGACTTCCTGAAGACGCTTCAGGTGATGCCGGAGAATGGCCCGCTCGAGAGCATCGAAGGCGAGTGACCGAACGATCGATGAAACGGCGCCGGGTCGCACACGCGGCCCGGCGCCGTCGCGTTCCTCGGCTCTCCTCTCGCGTGGACGCGCCGCCTGGCGGGCCGTAACGTCGCGGCGCATCGTTCACGCGGAGGGGGGGCCGCCATGCGCGCGCTGATGATCGTGATCCCGGGCCTCGCCGAGCGGCCGTTGCAGGCGCTCGAGGGCAAGACGCCGCTCGAGGTGGCCGACCACCCCGCGCTCGACGCGTTGGCGACGCGCGGGCGGATGGGCAGCGTCGACCTGACCGTTCCAGGCGCGTCGCCGAGCGCGGTGACGGGACTGCCGGCATTGCTCGGCTGGGACGCGGCGGCGCTCGATCTGCGACGCGGCCCGCTCGAAGCGCTCGGACTTGGCGTCGAGCTGGCGCCGGACGACCTCGCGCTGCGCGTGAACTTCGTCTCGACGTTCGAAGGGGCGTTGGCCGACACGCGTGCCGGCCACGTCACCGATCATGAGGCGAATCTGCTGCTCGAAGTGCTGCGTGCGCCTGACGTGCTGCCGGCAGGCTGGCGGTTGATCGCCGGCTCGGGCTACCGCCATCTGCTGCTCCTTCCCGGCGGCGCGCTCCATGCCATCGAGACGGTTCCACCGCATGTCGTGCTGGGCCAGCCGCTCGCGGCTCACCTGCCGCACGGCCGCGATTCGATGGCGTTGCGGGGATTCATCGAGGCGGCGTGGGCGAAGCTGCGGCCGCACGAAGTGAATCGCGTTCGCGTCGATCTCGGCGAGAACCCGGCAGACGCCGTGTGGCCGTGGGGCGAAGGCAGTGCGTGCAGCCTGCCGCGCACGGCGGGACCGTTCGGCGCGAGCGTCGCGTTCGTCGCCGCGGCGCCGCTGGTGCGAGGGCTCGCGCTCGGCGCCGGCTTCAGTGCGCCGCGGGTGGCCGGCACCACCGCTGACGAGCGCTCCGACCTCGCCGCGAAGGCGCAGGCGGCGTTGGCGCTCGTCGACAGCCACGCGCTGACGGTGGTCCACGTCGCGGCGGTGAACGAGGCGTCCCGCAGCGGCGATGCTCGCCGCAAGGTGGCGCAGATCGAGCGTGTCGATCGCGAGATCGTCGCGCCGCTGCTGGCGTGGATCGACGCGGCGCCGCTCGAACGCCGGCTGCTGGTCACTTCCGACCACTCGACGGCCGTCGAGACGCGGGCGACCGCGGCCGGTCCGGTCCCCTTCGCGCTCTACGGCGCCGGTCTCGCTGGCGTGCGCGAGCGTCGCTTCACCGAGAGCTCGGCGCTGGCGGCCGACCTGCAGCTGGCGAGTGCGGGAGCGCTGCAAGGCTGGTTCGCCAAGCCGATCGGCCGCGGCGCGCGCGCCTGAACGCCGCGCCGCGAGCGGCATCGTCCCGACTTGGTCGGCGCGCCTGCTAGCAGCCCGTTGGAGAAGTCGCCGCGAGTCCGGGGAGTGGATTTCGAGTCGGGACGAGGAGGAGGTTCGAAGCCAACTCCCCTGAGAGTTGTCGAGAACGTCCGACGAAGTACCGGCTCGAAAGACGCCGCCGGGCGACTCGGAGAGTTCTCGAATGGGCTGCTAGCCTGTCGCGCTTTGCATTCCGGCGCTGCCGGAGTTCCAAGCGAGATCGAGGCGATGGCTTTCGAGATCCAGAACCGCTTTTCCCCCGAAGAGTCGGAGTCGCCGCTCTTCGCCCGTTGGGAGCAGTCGGGCGCATTCCAGCCCGATCGAAACGCCACCGGCGGCCGCGGAGATGCGGCGGCCGCCGATCGCGGCGGTCGCTTCGTCGTGATGATCCCGCCGCCCAACGTCACCGGCTCGCTGCACATGGGCCACGCGCTCAACAACAGCGTGCAGGACGCGATGGTCCGTTTCCACCGCAAGAGCGGCAAGGAGACGCTGTGGGTGCCGGGCACCGACCACGCCGGCATCGCCACGCAGGCCGTCGTCGAGAAGAAGCTGTTCAAGGAGAAGAACCAGACGCGCGAGCAGCTCGGTCGCGAGGCGTTCCTGGCAGAAGTCTGGAAGTGGAAAGAGCAGTACGGCAGCCGCATCGTCGAGCAGTTGCGCCGCATGGGCTGCTCGGCCGACTACACGCGCCAGAAGTTCACGATGGACGAAGACCTCTCCGCCGCCGTGCGCGAGAGCTTCGTGCGCCTCTTCGAGCAGGGGCTGATCTACCGCGGGCCACGCCTGGTGAACTGGGACTGCGTGCTGCAGACCGCGGTCGGCGACGACGAGATCAACCACGAGACGCGCAAGGGCAAGCTCTGGCACCTGCGCTATCCGGTGGAAGGGACGCCCGGCGAGTTCATCGTCGTGGCGACCACGCGTCCCGAGACGATGCTCGGCGACACGGCGGTCGTGGTGCATCCCGACGAGCCGCGCTGGAAGCACCTGATCGGCAAGCGCGTGATCCTGCCGCTGATGGAACGGTCGATCCCGGTGCTGGCCGACGACACCGTCGAGCTCGGCTTCGGGACGGGCGCGGTGAAGGTGACGCCGGGCCACGATCCCAACGACTACGCGCGCGGCCAGCGCTTCAAGCTGCCGGTGATCTCGGTGCTGACCGACGCGGGCCGCATCAACGAGCATGGCGGCCGCTACCAGGGGCTCTCGCGCGAAGAGGCGCGGAAGCGGCTGATCGCCGACCTCGACGCGGCGGGGCTCCTGGAGAAGACCGAAGACCACGAGATGTCGGTCGCGCTCTCGGACCGCTCCGGCTCGGTCATCGAGCCGCGCATCAGCGAGCAGTGGTTCGTTCAGATGGAGCCGCTCGCCAAGCCCGCCATCGATGCAGTGAAGAGCGGCAAGCTGCGCTTCGTGCCGGAGCGCTGGAGCAAGGTCTATCTCGACTGGCTCGAGAACGTCCGCGACTGGTGCATCAGCCGCCAGCTGTGGTGGGGCCACCGCATTCCGGTCTGGTACGACGCCGACGGGCTCGCCGTCGCGTCGCGCACCGAGCTTTCGATCGGCGACCGCCATCCCAAGAGCGGCAAGCCCATCGTCCGTCAGGACCCCGACGTGCTGGACACCTGGGCGTCGAGCTGGCTGTGGCCGCTCGCGACGCTGGGCTGGCCCCGCAAGACCGACGACCTTGCGCGCTACTACCCGACGCAGTTCCTGTCGACGGCGCGCGAGATCATCTACCTGTGGGTCGCGCGCATGGTCATGGCGGGCTACGCCTTCGCCGACCACCTGCCGTTCGACCAGCGCTGCCCGTTCGACGTCTGCTACATCAACGCCACCGTGCTGGACGGCCAGGGCCGGCGCATGAGCAAGTCGCTCGGCAACGGCATCGACCCGATCGACATGATCGACAAGTACGGCGCCGACGCGATGCGCGTGTCGCTGATGCTGCTGACCGTCGAGGGCCAGGACATCCGCTTCAGCGAGCAGCGCGTCGAGGAGGCGCGCAACTTCGTCAACAAGTTCTGGAACGCGACGCGCTTCGTCCTGCAGAAGGTCGCGAAGGAGGACGTCGTCGGCGTCGATCTCGCGCAGGCCACGCGCCTCGAGGATCGCTGGATCCTGGCGCGCTTGCGCGAGACGGTGGAGACGGTGACCGCCGCGATCCCCGCCTGCCGCTTCCACGAGGCGAGCCACGCGCTGCGCCGCTTCACCTGGAACGACCTCTGCGATTGGTACGTCGAGATCGCCAAGGTGCGCCTCGACGCCGCCGCCGATCCCGCGTCGCGGCGGATGGCCAGCGCCATCGCGGTCCAGGTGATCGAGACGCTGCTCCACCTGCTCCACCCGATGGCGCCCTTCGTCACCGAGTCGCTGTGGGGCCACCTGAAGAGCGCCGGCTTCGTGCCGACCGCGGCCCCCGACCTGATCGTCGCGCCATGGCCGCAGGCGTCGGCACTGCCGCCGCGCACGGCGCGCAATGACGAGGCGGCTGCCGCGATGGCCGGCCTGCAGGAGATCACCTCGGCGCTGCGCAAGTTGCGCGCGGAGAACAAGATCGCCGAGCACGCCGTGGTGGCAGCGCACGTGAAGCTGCCCGACGCGCGACTCGTCGCGGTGCTGAAGGAAGCGCAGCCGTGGTTCGAGCGGCTCGCCCGCTGCAACCTCGCCGCGTTCGCGACGGACCTCGCCCGTCCGGCCGACTCCGACGCTGCCGTCGTGCCCGTGCAGCCGTTTGGCGCCGCCGAGCTCTACCTGCCGCTGGCCGGCCTCGTCGACAAGGTGGCGCGTTCGAAGGAACTCGCCAAGCGATGCGAGGAGATCGCCAAGCAGGTCGCGCAGATCGAGGCGAAGCTCGCCAACGAGGGCTTCGTGGCGCGCGCCCCCGCCGACGTCGTCGCCCGCGAGCGCGAGCGCATGGGCCAGCTGCGTGACGAGCAGTCGAAGGTCGCCGCTCAGCTGAAGGAGCTGGCTGGCTGACCGCCGCCCGCTTCCCGTCTCCTCGCCCCTCTTCGCCGAGCGCTGCGTACCCGCAGCCGCTCGCCTCACCGCCTTCATCGAGCACCGCGCCGCGGTCGCTCGCCTCACCGCCGTCATCGAGCGCCGCGCAGCGGCCGCTCGCGCGCCCCGCCCCCGTCATCGAGCGCCGCGCCGCGGCCGCTCGTTCGCGCCGCTCGCCTCGCCACGGTCGCCGAGCGCTGCGTACCCGCAGCCGCTCGCCCCACCACCCTCCCAGCGGCCCACTCAGCTGCGGCCGCCACCGGCGGCCGTCAGCTGCAGTGTTCGATCGTGCTGCGAAGGCGCCGGGCGAAAGGTGTTCGAGCGGCGAACCGCTCACGCGGCGCCTTCGTCAGCCGATCGCGCGCTTCAGCGGCGAGCTTCGCTCGTCCGCTGCAAGCGCCTATTCGATCGGCTCAAAGCTCCCCGCCGCGAACTCGAGCGGGAGGTCGAACTCAGGGAAGCGCGTCCCGGTGCCCATCTTCACCGTGAAGACGAGCCGGGCGAGGTCGTGGGCGGCGACCACCATCGGTGATCCGCCGGCTGCCGCGGTGCTCTTGGCAGAACCCGCTGCGCTGGGCTTGTAGGTCAGTCGTACGGCATGGGGCGCCTGGTCGGCGAGGAACTTCGCGTCGATGAACCCCACGATGCGGTCGGCCTCGTTCTTGAAGAGGATCACCGCGCGATCGGTCGGAACATCCACGAGCGACACTTCCGTGGCCTTGACCGCGCCAATGTCCTCGAGCGCCTTCTTCGTGGCGGCATCAGCCGCTTCCGCGGCGAGTTCATCCGCGCTCTTCTCGTCCTTCTTCGGGTCGGCCGCATCGGCGGGCTTCGGCTCGTCCTTCTTGTCGTCGCCCTTCTTGCCGCCGTCCTTCGCGTCCTTGTCGGCCTTGTCGGCCTTGTCGGCCTTGCCGGACTTCTTGTCGTCCTTCTTCTTGTCGCCCTTCTTGTCGCCATCCTTCGGATCGGACTTGGGGTCGTCCTTCGGATCGCCGGCCTTCTTCTCCTTGCCGCCGGCCTTCTCGTGCTTCTTGGCATCTTCGAGCGCCTTCTTCTGCTCGTCCGAAGTGCCCTTTCCCTTGAAGTAGAGGCCGTAGTTGCCCGCTGGAAGGTTCGGGTGGGCGATCGGCGAAGAGACCGTGAGGATGCCGAGCAGGACCGGCTTGTCGACCGAGTCGCGCTCGACCTTCATCAGCGGGGCGAGGATCGAGGTGACGCGCGTGAATGCGAGGTGCTTGCCGCCGCGAAGGACGTTGGTCTCCGGGTCGACGTACTGCAGCACCTGTCCGGCGACGCCGTCCTTGGTCAGCTCGAGTCGTCCCTTGAAGTCGGTGGCCAACAGGGTCAGCGACTTCTGCGCGTCGGCCAGAGCGTCGATGCCGGGCAGCGCCGACATCACGCCGCGGTAGCCGACGCCCTCGAGGCGCTGCATCGGGTTCTCACCCTTGCGCCAGAAGACATTGTTCGTGATGTGGTTGCCGAAGAAGGAGCCGCCACGCACGACGAACTCATCGGCGCTGAAGCGACCGCTGAGCTTGAGCTTCTTGTTCTTGCCGTCCTTGACGTCCTTGATCTCGAGCGGCTGGAACCCGGGGTACTGCACGAACGGCGAACTCGTCCATTCGCAGACGTTGCCGCACATGTCGAGGATGCCGTCGACGGTGACGTCCTCTTTCCACGAACCGGGCGGGAAGCTCTGAGGCCCCTGGGCGCCGCGCGCGGAGTTGGACGAGTTGGCGCACTTGGTCGGGTCCCAGGTGCCGATCGCGCCGCCCCACGGATAGGCCTGATCCGGCTTGAGGCCGCGCGTCACGACGTAGGCCCACTCCAATTCGGTCGGCAGCCGCTTGCCGATCCAGCGCAGGCTCTCGCGAGCCTCTTCCGCGGAGATGCAGCGGATCGGGTGCTGTTCCTGGCCGGGCGGGAGCCCCTCGACCTGCTTGCCGTTCTTGAAGCTGCTCCAGTTGTACTTGATGGTGAGTTCGTCAGGCTGCTTGCCGTGCGCGTCGAGCCAGGTCTTGTACTGGAGGTTCGACGACTCGAACTTGTCGACCAGCAGGTCCTCGCAGACCTCGTTGTGGTCGGGATAGACGGCGACGAGGTGTTCGGCCGCCTGGCTGCGCGTGTCGCTGTCCCCTTCGAGCCACTTCGACAGCAGCTTCTCGGACATGCCCATCGTGAACGAGCCACCCGGAACCAGCACCATGTTGGTGGGAACCGCTCCGGTGGTCGCGCCATTCGTGTGGCTGCGGCAGTCGGTGCGCAGTCCGGGCGCCGCCTTGGGAGCGGGCTCGCCAGTGGGGGGGAGGCCGATCGGCGGGAGCAGGGCGGCGATGACGGCCAAACTGGCCGGCTTCCTCGCGAAGCGAAGCAGCATCTCGGTCCTCCGCAAGCGGCTCACGCGTCCCGGTCCGAGGCACGGGGAGATGGACCGCCAGCTACGTCTAGGCGCAAATCGAGCGCGGAACCATAACGGCCCCCCGGAGAGGCACAAGGCGTGCAGCCCCTGGAGGCGCTGCCGACCGCATCGGTTGGAGTCGGCCGGACCCAATGGCTACGCCGCGTTCCGCTCTCGGTAACGCGGCCCCACGAGGGGCTCTTCGTCAACGAGCCCCATTCGGCTGGACGAGGAGCTCGAAGTCGCGCTCGATCAGGCCGAGGAACGAATCGGTCAGTTCCGGATCGAAATGGCTGCCGCGAGCGTCGCGAAAGAAGCCCTCGATCTGCGGTCGCGACCAGGCGCTCTTGTAGGAGCGGGCATGGGAGAGGGCGTCGAACACCTCCGCCAGGATCAGCACGCGGCCGGGCATCGAGATCTCGGTCGAGCGGCGACCGTAGGGATAGCCCTTGCCATCCCAGCGCTCGTGGTGCTCCACCACGCAGCGGCGCACCGCGTCGAGTCCTGGCACCGGTTCGAGGATGCGGAAGCCGACTTCCGGGTGCTTCTTGATCATGTCGAACTCGACCGGCGTGAGCGCACCGGGCTTGCTCAGCACCGCATCTGGAACGCCGATCTTGCCGATGTCATGCAGCGCCGCCGCACTGTCGAGGACCTCCAGATCGGCCGGCGCGAGTCCGAACGCCTCACCGACGCGGCGACAAAGGTGGCGCACGCGCTCGCCGTGGCCGGACGTGGTCGGGTCCTTGGCTTCGACCGCGCGCGTCAACGCGTCGTGGACCGCTGCGACCCGCACTCCCTGGTTCACGCCGCGCGCCTTGGCTTTCTGCAGGGCGCGCCACAGCGTCGCCGGCAGATCGTCGAAACGAAGGGGCTTGAGCAGCATGTCGGTCGCGCCGGCGCGCAGGGCCTCGACCGCCCGCTCGATCGACGGTTCGCCGGTCATCAGCACGACCGCGGCGTCGGAGGCGTGAGCCAGAGTCAGCAGCAGCAGCTCGAGCCCCGGCAGCGGCTCCATCGACAGGTCGTAGAGGTGCAGATCGAAGCGCCGGCTGCGGGCGAGGTCGCTGGCCTCGAAGGGGTCGCTGGTGTGGACGACGTCGAATTCGGCCTGCAGCCGAGCCGCGATCAATTCCAAGATCGCCGGATCGTCATCGACGACCAGCACGCTCGGCCTGATACAACTTCCGGAAGGCGCTTCGATGATCCGACCCCCCTGATCCGGTCGAGAGCTTCGGTACGAATGATCGGTGCGGCCTGGAACCGAGCGGGGGAACGTAGCTCCCCGCTGCGAGAACATCAATTGAGTGGCCGGGAATAGCACCGTTTGGACCGCTCGCCCGATGGGGGCGGGAATCCGACGCGGGGCCTGCTTCCGGGACGTGGAGACGGCGTGAGCGAAGAGATCGAAGCGGACGACGCGGTCGGTGAGCCGTCGCTCGAACCGGTGCGTTTCACCGTCGACGCGACCGCGGCGGGCGAGCGGTTGGACCGCTGGCTCGGCAACCAGCTGCGCCCGGCCTATTCGCGTTCCTTCCTGGTCGGTCGCATCGAGGCCGGCGCGGTGCGCGTCAACGGGTTGTGCGTTCGCCCGGCTCACACGCTGGTCGAGGGGGCCAAGGTCGAATTCGACCCGACGCCGCCGCCCGACCGGTCTCTCCAGCCCGAAGCGATCGCCTTCGACGTGCTCTACGAGGATCCCCACCTCGCCGTCGTGAAGAAGCCGCTCGGCCTCGCGGTCCACCCCGGCGCCGGGCGCAGCGCCGGCACGTTGGCGAACGGCCTCCTGCACCGCTGGCCGCATATCCGCGAGGTCGGCGCGCCCGAGCGGCCCGGCGTCGTCCATCGCCTCGACCGCGACACCTCCGGGCTCATGGTCGTCGCCCTGTCGAACGCGGCGCGATACAAGCTCGTGCAGCAGTTCAAGGCGCGGACGGTGAAGAAGGAGTACCACGCCATCGTCGTCGGGAAGATGGCGCTGCAGTCGGACTACATCGATCTGCCCATCGGCCCCGACCCCAAGCAGTTCGACCGCCAGCGCATCGATCTCGTCGCTGGCAAGCCCGCCTCGACCTTCTACGAAGTGATCGAGCGGCTGCCGGGCTACACCTACCTGCGCTGCTCGCCGTTGACGGGCCGCACCCACCAGATCCGGCTGCACCTCGGCCATCTTGGCCACCCGTGCATCGCCGATCCGATCTACGGTCGCCAGGCGGTGGGTCAGTACTACCGAATGATCGCCGAGCGCAAGGCGGAGGGGCTGCCGGTGCCGAACTTCAACCGACAGGCGCTGCACGCCGCTCGGCTGCGCTTCGAGCATCCGATCGATGGCCGCGAACTCGACTTCGAATGTCCGCTCGAAGAGGACATGGCGAAGCTGCTGCAGTTCCTGAGAGAACTCCGCTAACCCGGATTATTCGTAATCCCTGAAACGCGAAAGCCCTCGATGCGTACGAATCGGCCTACCACAGCTGATCCGAGGCATTCGAGGGGCTTTCAGCGTGCACGACAGTAGCGAGCAGGGTGTCCTCTTCGCCAGTGGGTCGTCGC
>JANNXA010000041.1:0-8814 GCA_031409275.1 Planctomycetota bacterium | reverse complement strand
CGAGGAGGTCGAGCCTGACCTCGCACTGTGCGGCATCGAAGTCGACGCGCAGATCCTCGTCGTCGATCCGGGCGCCAGCGACGGCATCGCCTTCAGCCAGGGGCTCGAGCTGATCCTCGGCGGAATCTGAATCGGCGGCGGGGCGGCTGCCCGGTCAGCGCGCGGCGGCGCGCGCCCCGGGCAGCTGCGTGAGGTGGCCGTAGCGCTCCGCGAACGCCGCGGGGGCGAGGCCAGCGGCGGCTGCCAGCGCGGCGAGCTTGCCTTCGTCGACGAGGTCGTCGCGCTCGAGGCGGATCATGTACTTGCGCGCGACTCGGTAGCTCTCGGTGGTGATGTCGACCTCACGCACGATGGTGCGGCCGGTCTTCGGGTCGCTGAAGCTGCCGAACGGCATCGGGGAGAGGTGCCCCTGATCGATGGCAACCATGCCCCCGCGCTCGGCGTGTTCGCCGCGCAGGAGCTGGCGCAGGTACTCGATGGCGCCGCAGCCGAGATCGCGGGTGTACTCGATGTCGAACGGGATCGCGTGCGCGCAGCGCAGCTCGTAGCCGATCGACTTGGCGACGATGGTCGCCTCCTGGCCGCGCGCCTTGAAGCGCTCCTTCACCAGTCGCGTCAGCAGCCGATGCAGGTGGATCTCGGACAAGCGCAGATTGCCGTGCTGGTCGCGCTCGCAGTCGGGCTGCACCCGTTCGACGTCGGCTGGGGGCAGGCGCAGCACGATCCCCTCGGCGAGGATCGCCACGCCGAACGGTCGGCCGTGCACGATCCGCTTCAGCATCGACGTTTCGAGCGCGTCCACGAGCTGCTCGAGGCGGATCGGCTGGTCGCGCTCGAACTCCTCGGGGATCAGCGCGAGCGTGGCGCCCGCGGCTTTGGCGATGCCGAGCGCGAGGTGGCCGGCGCTGCGGCCCATCGCCACGATGAAGAACCAGCGGCGCGCCGCGTAGGCGTCGGCCATCAGGTTCTCGACGATTTGCGCGCCGACGTGACGGGCGGTCTGGAATCCGAAGGTCGACTTGCCGCCGGGCAGCGGCAGATCGTTGTCGATCGTCTTCGGGACATGAACGATCGGCAGCGTGCCACCCGAGGCTTCGCAGGTGCGGTGCGCGGAGTGCGCCGTGCCATCGCCGCCGATGGTGAGCAGCGCATCGAGCTTGAGCTCGCGAATGGTGCGCAGCGTGTTGGTCATGCGCCAGCCTGGGTCGGCGGCGCCAGGGTCCTTCAGCGTCGGGTTGTCGCGCGAGATGCCGAGGATCGAGCCACCTTGCGCGTAGATGCGCGACACGTAGTGGATCGTGAGCGCTTCCACCTCGGTCGTATTGCCGGCGATCAGGTGCTTGAAGCCATCGCGCAGGCCGATCACCTCGAAGCCCGAGTTCACCGCTTCGATGGTGGCAGCGGCGATCACCGAGTTGATGCCCGGCGCCGGGCCGCCGCCACACAGGATGCCGAGGCGTTGCTTCGTCGCGCTCATCGTCCGCCGTCCTGCCGCTTGCGCCCTGCGCCCCCCGTGCTCGACGCGGCGGCGCAGGTCGCCATTCCTAGACCTTCAGGCAGGGCGTCACTTCGAGGATCTCGAACTCCGCCTGCTTGCCGCCGATCTCCGCCGTGACGACTTCACCGGTCTTGCGGCCCATGAGGGCGCGCGCGAAGCCGGCTCGGTAGTCGAGGCGCCCCTTGTCGAGGTCGGCATCCCACGGCCCAAGGAACGTGAAGCTGCGGGTGTCGCCGGTGGCGACGTTCTTCAGCTTCACCTTCGTGCCGATGGTGATCTCGCCAGCCTTCAGCAGCGTCTCGTCGATGATCTTCGCGCGGCGCAGTTCCTCGACCATCTCCTCGGCGCGCTTGGTGAGGCGCGCGCGCTCCTCGAGCGCGGCGGTGTACTCGGCGTTCTCGGAGAGGTCGCCGAACGCCGCTGCGCGACCGACGGCCGCGAAGATGTAGGGCAGCTCGACGTTGATGAGGTGCTCGTACTCGGCGTTGCGGCGCTGGATGCCCGCCTCGGTGCACCAGATGACGGCTTCGTCGAGGTGCGCCGCGAAGACCTCTTCCTTCTTCGCCAGCTCTTTGTGCACTTCGCCGAAGACGGACATCATGATCGTCTTCGTGTGGTCGGTGAGACCGCGCAGCATCTCGATGCGCCGCATCAGCAGGCGCGCGTTCTCGACCGAGAGGGTCTTCACCAGCGTTCGGAACTCCTTGCCGACGCCGTCGGTGAGCTCCTTGGCGACCTGGCGCTGCAGCGCGCGCAGTCGCGGGCTCGGCGCCTTGCCGAGACCCTCGCCCATGGCCAGGCAGCGTTCGACCAGCGTGCGCGGCTCGATTCCCTCGAACATCGCGGCGAAGCGCGGGTGGCCGACGCGGCGGCGCGCGAAGACCAGCAGCTCCGGTTGCACGTCGAACTTCCGCATCGCCTCGTTCAGCAGCGCGCGGACGTCGACGGCGCGGCCCGAGTCGAGCAGCTCAGGGACGATGAGGTCGAGCAGGCGCGAACTCGCGACCGACAGCAGCGCCATCAGCCGCTCGGGATAGGTCGTGTCGGCGAAGGACCGGAAACGCTCGAGCGCGCGCTTCTCCAGCTTGGCGTTGCCAAGTTCGGAGAGGCGGCGGAAGAAGTTGCGCTCGTCGCCCATCTGCTTGGCGAGCAGGCCGTCGAGCACCGTGCGCGGCATCTGGTACTGCTCGGCGATCTCGTCGGCGATCAGCAGCAGTTCGAGCGGCGCCGATTCCTCGGGCGCGGCGTGCTTCTGCGCGCCTTCGCAGAGGACCGGGAAGAGATCTTGCATCAGCGCCGGTTCCGGCACGGCGCGCTCGTTCACGCCCTTCAGCACCGTGTTCGCCATCTCGAGCACCTGGCGCGCGGACATCACCTTGCGCATGGCGCTCATGCGGTCGACCTGGCTCACCTTGCGCCAGATGATGCGGTTGCCCTGCAGCTCGACGTCGGGGCGCTGCAGCGCCGCTTTGCGTGCGCCGGCCCAGAACTTGTTCCACTGCGCGGGCGGCACGACCGGTCCGGCGAGGAAGTCGCGGATGGTGGCGACGTCGGCCGGACGATTCATCTGCCGCAGCATGCGCGCGATCACTTCGCCCGGATCGTTCTCGCAGAGCTGGCGCAGCTCTTCGAGCTTGAAGTGCTTCATCACGCGCCAGTCGTCGCCCGGCAGCGGCTTCAGCGTGTCGAGCGCCGACTGCACCGGCATCGAGTGGCGACGCTGCGACTCGAACAGGATCGTGAGCTCGCGCGCGACGGCGTCGATGCCATCGATCACGCCGACGCCCCAGCCCGAGCCGTGCATCACGAAGCTGCCGACGTCGTAGTCGAACATGCGCTGCAGTTCGCCGAGCGCCGCGTCGATCGGCGTGTCGGCGCGCAGACCCGAGGCGTCGAGGAAGAGCTCGAAGGCGGGGCGCGAACCGTGCTGGTCCTGCAGCGCGCGCAGCAGCGCCTGGCGATGGTTGCGATCCTTCTCCAGCGCGCCGGCGACGAAGGCGAGCAGTCGCACGCGCTGCTCGGGCGTGCCGCTGCGCTCGAAGTGCTCGATCGTGATCGTCAACAGCTGGCCGGCCTGCGGTCGCTTGCCGGTGTTCTTCATTTCCTCGGCGATGCGCAGCCAATCGTCGAGTCGATCTGGACTTGCCGTGAACGCTTCCCGGAACTTCGCCTCCAGGTTCTGTCCGGAGGCCTTGCGGGCCAGGTTGAAGAGCTCGTCGTAGACGGAGTCGTTGGCTGGGCTCAAGGTTCTTCTCGGCGGCGGCAGACGGGTGTTGCGCGTGGAGCAGCACCTGAAAATTGGGCGGGCTAGGATACAAAGCGTCTGCCAAGCCGCGTGCAGCGGCGCTTCGAAGCTCTTTTCAAAGGAAGCCGATGGCCACCAAGAAAGCGCTCTCCAAGGCGCCTCCCGCCTACCGCGCGTTCGTGAAGCGTTTCCCCAAGCTCGGACAGGCCTGGGAACTTCTCGGCGACGCCGGGTCGTCGGCGGGGCCGCTCGACGCCAAGACGGTGCGCCTCCTCAAGCTGGCGCTGGCGATCGGATCGCGGCAGGAGGGGGCGGTCCACTCCGCCGTGCGCAAGGCGCTGGCCGCCGGTGCTGAGGCCGAGGAGCTGGAGCAGGTCGTGGCCCTGGCGGCCTCACTGCTCGGGCTGCCGGCGACGGTGGCGGTGTTCTGCTGGGTGCGCGAAGAGATCGAAGGGCGCTGAGGCCGGTCCTGAGCCCGGCGCTGAGCCCGGAGCATGGCGCGCCGAGCGCTGCGCGTCGGGCCGCCCCTCGCGGTCACGCGCCGGCGCCACTAGCCTTGCGCCGGTCGCCCGCTTGGCGGGAGGCGCGGCGCAGTCGCCCTTCTGGCGGCGCGCCTTTTCGGTGATCGGAGACTCCCGTGGCTTGCACTAGGACTCGATTTTCCATGGCGTCGCTCATCGCGGCGTCGTTCGTTTGCGGCGGCAGCGCTTCGGCGCAGCTCGAAGTCGGCTACCGCGACGGTGACCTCGGCAACACCGTGGACGTCGTGATGGCCGCGCCGGCCGGCACCACCTACGTCACGATCGTCAGCCTGACGGAAGGGCCGACATGCTTCGGTCCCAAGCATCCGGTCGGCTGCATCGACGTCGACTTGGCGCTGCTCAACCTGTCCTTCTTGATCCCGAACTTCTTCGCGACGATGGGGGTGGCCGGAACGGTCACCGAGACGCTCGACCTCGATCCCGATCCGGCGCTCGATGGCGTCGTGGTCAATCTGCAGATGGTTTCGCTGGTGAGCGGGAAGTTCACGGAGAAGTCGAACCTCTGCAAGGTGCAGCTCGCGTTCAACGACGAGTGGCTCCACTCGGTGGCGCCGCTCTTGAACGATCCGGCCGCGGTGCCGGCGATCGCGCTCGATGACGGCCGCATCGCCTTCTTCGGCGCGGCCGGCACCAACCTCGATCAGTGCGAGGCGTGGGATCCTTGCACGCAGCGCTCGAGCTTGCTCGCCGCGTTGCCGGCGGGCCGCGGCGGTCACACGGTGACCAAGCTGCAGAACGGCAAGGTGCTGATCTGCGGCGGCGCCGATGCGGCGCTCACGGTCTACGCCGGCGGCGAGCTCTACGATCCGGTCACGGACAGCTTCAGCGCGACGGGTGCCATGGTCAGCGCGCGCGCGGCTCATACCGCGACGCTGCTGCCGGATGGCCGCGTGCTGATCGTCGGCGGCACCACCGACGTGAGCGATGCGTTGGCCGGCGCGCAGCACGCGTTGAAGAGCTGCGAGATCTACGATCCGCTCAACAACAGCTTCAGCGCCGGCCCGAACCTCGCGCGCCCGCATGTCGCGCACACGGCGGTCGGGCTCGCGAACGGTGACGTGCTGATCGGCGGCGGCGGCACCTACACGACCATCATCGGCATCAAGATCCCCGCGATCGACAACCACGCGCAGGGCTTCACCTTCTCGACGCTCGCGTGGACCGCGGAGGTGACGATGAAGGCGGCGCGCGCCGGCGCGAGCGGCGTGCTCCTCGCCGATGGTCGCGCGCTGTTCGCGGGCGGCATCGGCGGTTCGATCACGTCGCCCAACAACCTCGCCTCGGCGGAGGCGTTCGATCCGGTCACGGGCAAGTGGAGCTCGGTCGGCTCCATGAGCCTCGGCCGCTCGGGCATGCCGATGGTCGTGCTGCCCGGCACGAATCAGGTGCTCGTCGCCGGCGGCGCTACCGGAACCAGCGTGACGACTCCAGTCCCGACTGACGTCGTCGAGCTCTTCGACCCGGTCGCCGGCCTCTTTGCGCTGAAGTCCCCGCTGCCCGAACCGCGCGCCGGTTCCGCCGCGATCGTCCTGCCGTCGAACCACGCCGCGCTCTTCGGCGGCGTCGGAACAGCGACCGCCGCAGCCATCTACCACGACTGATGCTCACCCGCGGCGGCGACCCGCGTCCTTGACCCTGCTCGCCGCCGCCCCTAAGACGCTCCGTCCCTGCACGATCCGCGCCCTACCAAGGAGCCGCGGCCTCGTGCGTCTGAGTCCACCGGTCGGGCCGTAGCGCAGCTTGGCTAGCGCGCTTGCTTGGGGTGCAAGAGGTCGGGAGTTCAAATCTCCTCGGCCCGACCACACGAGACGCATTGAACTTGCCACGCCCCGCGGGGTGGGCGTCGATGGCGACTCACGCCGTCCGTGGCCGAGGAGTGACTCGGGCTGCTGCTCCCCGGAAGCGGTCCGCATCGGATGCGGGATTCGAGCGGGAAATGGCTCGTACCCTCAGACCATCCGTTCGTGCGTGATGGGCTCGGTTCCAGCAGCCGCTCCCAGGGAGCCGCGCTACATTATGAAAGAGATTGGCCTTGTGATTTAATAACGCACGCCTCCATGAAGGAACCTTTCGTAAGGAGCCGGGCGCGTGAAGCGAGGACCGACGGGCGTGTTCCTTCTTGGTCCGTCCGTCGGCGGCGAGACCGTTCGCGCCTTCGTGCCAGCGCCCCTGCCGCCGACACCCGACCTACAGATCGACGCCGCCTTGCGGGAGGAGATCGACCAAGCGCTTCTCGCCTTGGGCCGCCTCGACAGCGTCTCGGCGCTGCTGCCCGACCCGTCGCTCTTCCTCTACATGTACGTCCGCAAGGAAGCGGTCCTCTCGTCGCAGATCGAGGGGACGCAGTCGTCGCTGTCGGACCTGCTCCTCTTCGAGTTGGACGAAGCGCCGGGGGTGCCGTTCGACGACGTGCGCGAGGTCTCGAGCTACGTCCGCGCGCTCGAACATGGGGTGAAGCGCGTGCGCGACGGCTTCCCGATCTCGAATCGGCTCTTCCGCGAACTCCACGAAGTGCTGCTGTCCAAGGGCCGTGGCAGCGAGAAGGACCCCGGCTCGTTCAGGACCTCGCAGAACTGGATCGGTGGCTCACGCCCCGGCGTGGCTGCGTTCGTCCCGCCGCCGCCCGACAAGGTCTTGGAGTGCATGGGCGAGTTGGAGAAGTTCCTGCACGACCAGCCTGCGCGAACGCCGACGCTGCTCAAGGCGGCGCTTGCGCACGTGCAGTTCGAGACGACCCACCCGTTCCTCGATGGCAACGGACGTCTCGGCCGCCTCCTGATCACGCTGCTGCTCTGCTCGGAAGGCGTCCTGAAGGAGCCGCTCCTCTACTTGAGCCTCTACTTCAAGACGCACCGTCGCGACTACTACGAGTTGCTCCAACAGGTCCGCACGGACGGCGACTGGGAGCGGTGGATCTCGTTCTTCATGCGAGGCGTGCGCGATACCGCGGAGCAGGCGGTCACCACGGCTCGACAGGTTGCGCAGATGATCAAGGACGACCGCGAGCGCATTCAGGGTCTCGAAGCCGCGGTCAGCTCGGCGCTTCGCATCCACCTCGTCTTGCAAGCGCGTCCGGTTCGGACGATCGGTTCTGCGGCGAAGGCCTCAGGGCTAACGATCCCGACGGTCACCGCGGCGATGAAGAGCTTGCAGAGCCTCGGGATCGTGCGGGAGTTGACCGGCAAGCGGCGCAACCGCGTCTTCGGCTACGACAAGTACCTCGCCCTCATCGATGAAGGCACGACCACGCCGCCGAGGGGGCAGCGTGAGCATGGACGACGCGTCGACGATCGCGACACTCGTCGGGAGTGACGCCTGCATCGCCGCGGCGATTGGTCGGCTGTCGGCGTCCGCAGGGATGGTGGGGATGGTCAACTCGGAAGGTGGCCGTATCACCGTGCAACGTCGATGAGATCGCGGATGGCGAAGGTGACATGTCGCGCCCATCCTCGGACGCCACCCACGAAAAGTCCTATTGCCGTCTCCTCGGCCCGACCAGGTTCGCAGACGTTTGAACTCTTCGCCGCCACTGACGCCGCGCACCGTGAGCCGTCGGTCCGAAGCGAGAGTTGATACGGGGCAGGAAGCGGAGAGCAGAGTCGCGGGCGGCCTGCGGCGCGAGGAGATCGCCGACGCGGATCGCGCGGACCACCGTCGCTTGGGGAGCGTGGCGAGCAGGTCGGCGGCGAACGGGTGCGTGCATTCGAGGCGCATCGTTCACTACTCTCAAGACGGAGACGCGGCCTGCGGCGCGCCTTACCGCTCGGCGAGCAGCCGGACGAGCCGGCCCGGCAGCGCGGCGCGATCGGCCACACCGGCGCGCACGCTGCCCGCGCGATCGATCACGAAGTCGCTTGGCGAGCCGGAGCGGAAGCCGAAGGCGATCTCGGGAGCGAACGGCAGATCGCTCCGGCCGTCGATGTCGCTCAAGCTCAGCGTGCTCTGCGAACGCAGCTACGCGGCGGCGATCGCCGCGAGCTCCCGGCTCGCGAACGACCCGCTTCAGCATTCGGCGGAATAGAAGGTGATCCAGACCACCTTGCTGAGGAGGGCGGCGAGGTCGAGTTCGATCGTTGGCGCCGAAGCAGCGGGTGCGAGCGGATCGGTCGCGAGAGGCGCGTTTCCCAAGGGCGTTGCGGCGACGCCGTCGAGCGTGGGCGGCGCGGCCGCGGCGAGCACCGTGAGGCGCGGGGCCTGGTGGCCGATCACGCCGTCGGCTGTGGGAAGAGAGACCGGCAGCGTCGGTGCTGTCTGCCGCGTGGACTGCCGATTGGACTGCGGCGTTGGTCGATTTGACCGCGTCTACGGCATTGCCGGCGCGCCTGCGGATTGACAGCCGGCAAGCAGGCCGCCGTCGGCGCCGAGACTGACGGCGAAGGCGATTGATGGTATCCGTCACGCCAAGCACGCCTTGCGCCGTCACGCGGGCGTTGCTCGGCCGGGTGGCGCTCAGCGCGACAGCGCGGCGCGGATGACTTGCTCTGCTCGGGAGAGTTCTTGCTCGACCTGGCCGGCGAAGTGCTGCTTCC
>JANNXA010000040.1:0-256567 GCA_031409275.1 Planctomycetota bacterium | reverse complement strand
GGACTTGAGTCCATCCGTGTGACCTTACGATCTCTCGCACGTCACCGGGCTCGTGCCAGCTGACTAAGTCGAGGTGCGTATCTAGGCGACTTGCGGCGGGGCGCCATCTGCGGCGTCGAAGCGCCCATCGCAGTGTCCTTTCGGACACAGCTTCGGGACGCTTCGAACGGCGCGACTCAGTGCCGGCCTGGCCCCGGGTCGGGTTTGACGTCGGCGATCTGCAGCTCGACGCCGTGGTTGCCCGCGAAGGTGGAGGGGCGCGGAGTGAAGGCGACCGCGACCTTGCGGCCGGCGATCTCGTCGGCGCGTGCGCCTTGGCCGAAGGCGATGCCGGCCATCACGTGCGGGCCGTTCTTGAGCTTGAGCTGCAGATGGCCGCCGTCGACGCCGACGCGGCGCGGTGGCGCGGCGAGCTCGACCCCGCTGGCGGCGAAGAGCGGCTGCGGGTGTCCCTGCCCGAAGGGACCGAGCTGACGCAGCTCCTGGACCAGCGGGAAGGTGATCTGGTGCAGCATCGCCTCGCCGTCGAGCTCGAGGGTCGCGGGCGGCGGCGCCTCCATCCGATCGCGCGCGATCTGCGCCATCAGGTCAGCGAGCTCGTGGACGCGCGCTGGGTCCATCTCGAGGCCGGCCGCCATGGCGTGGCCACCGCAGCTGCGCGTGCATTCGCGCGCCAGATGGAGCGCGCCGGCGAGGTCGAAGCCCGGCACGCTGCGGCCCGAGCCGCGCGCCGTCGTGCCGTCGGTCGCGATCAACAGCACGGGCTTGCCGGTCTGCGAGACGAGCTTCGCGGCGACGATGCCGATCACACCCGCGTGGAATTCAGGGTCCGACAGGACGACCATCGCGGCCTCTTCCGGCCACTCCTTGAGCTTGAGCTGCGCGCGCTGGAAGACGCGCGCTTCGAGTCCGCGCCGTTCCTGGTTCAGGCGATCGAGGTCCGCGGCGAGCTGCTTCGCTTCGGCTGGCAAGTCGGTGAGCAGCAGGCGGCGCGCGAGGTCGACCTGTCCCATGCGGCCGGCGGCGTTGATGCGCGGCGCGAAGCCGAAGGAGACATCTTCGGCGTCGATCTCGCGTCCATCGAGGCGCGCGAAGGTGCGCAGCGCCTGCAGCCCGGGCACCGTCGTCTGCGCCAACTGCTTCAATCCGTGGCGCACCAGCAGGCGGTTCTCGCCGGTCAATGAGACGACGTCGGCCACCGTGCCAAGCGCGGCGAAAGCGAGCCCCTCGCGCAGCGTCTGGCGCAGTCGCGGATCCTGTTTCTTCTGCGCCGAGAGCGTCTCGAAAAGACCGCAAGCGAGCTTGAAGGCGACGCCCGCGCCCGAGAGCTTCGCGGCCGGATGGGATGGATCGAGGAACAGCGGGTTCAGGACCGCGAGGCCGGGCGGCAACTGCTCGGGCTTCTGGTGGTGATCGGTGACGATCACATCGATGCCGGACTGCTGGAGCCGGCCGACTGCCGCATGCGCGGTGACGCCGTGGTCGACGGTGATGAGGATCGCCGGCGTCCGGCGGCGGACCGCGGCCTCGCCGGCGGGCGAGAGGCCGTAGCCGTCGATGGTGCGCTCGGCCACGTGCACGTCCACGTCGGCGCCGAGCGCCTTCAGCATCCGCGCCAGCAGGCTCGCGCCGGTGAGGCCGTCGACGTCGGAATCGCCGAACACCAAGATCTTCTCGCGTTGCGCGAGCGCGCGGTGGAGGCGCTCGACCGCGATGGTGGTTCCGCCGAGGTCGGTCGGGGCCGAAAGGTCCTTCAGGCTCGCATCGAGAAAGGTGCGCCCGGCGCTGCTCGACGCGATGCCGCGCGTCGCCAGGACGCGAGCGGCAAGCGGCGAGAGGTTCAGGCGCTGCTCGAACTCGCGTTCGAGGTCCGGGTCGGTACGGCGAAACGACCAGACTCTCGAAGGGGGCATTAAGATCCTCGCTCACTTGCGCGGCACAAGCCGTGAGAGTCAAGCGGGCCCGTGCGAGTCCGTCAAACCGTCAGGGAGCGACTGGTGAGCGTCGAGCTGCGCGACATCCCTCCCGTCGATCGACTGCTGCAGCAGTTTGGCGCGGCCTACGCTGACGCGCCGCGCCCGCTGCTGCGGACCGCCTTGCGCCAGCTGACCGACCAGCTGCGAGCGCAATGGCGCACCGATCCGCCACCTCCCGGCGGCGCCAAACGCCACTTCGAGGAGGGCGCCTTCCAGCGCGATCTGGCCGCCTGCCTCGCGGCGTTGGTGGAGCCACGCCACGCTTCCGTCGTCAACGCGACCGGAGTGCTGCTGCATACCGGGCTTGGGAGGGCGCCGCTGTGCGACTCCGCCGCCGCTGCGCTGACGCGGATCGCCCGTTACGGACTGGTGGAGGTCGATCCCGAGAGCGGCGAGCGCGGTCGTCGCGAGCTGTTCGTGCGCGACCTGCTGTGCGAGCTGACCGGCGCCGAAGAGGCGACCGTCGTCAACAACAACGCCGCCGCGGTGGTGCTGCTGCTGCGCGGCCTCGCTTACGGCAAGGAAGGGGTCGTCTCGCGCGGCGAACTCGTCGAGATCGGCGGGGCGTTTCGAGTGCCCGAGGTGATGGCGCAAAGCGGCGCCTGCATGGTCGAAGTCGGTTGCACCAATCGCACGCGCGCGGCCGACTACGCCGCCGCGGTCACGCCCCAGACCGGCCTGCTGCTGCACGTTCACACCAGCAACTTCCGCATCGTCGGCTTCACGGAGCGGCCCACCTTCGAGGAGCTCGTCGCCGTCGGCCGCGAGAAGAAGGTGGCGGTCGCCGCCGACCTCGGCTCGGGGCTGCTGCGCCGCTTCCCGCAGCTGCCGTTCCATGACGAACCGATCGTGGAGGAGGCGGTGGCGGCCGGCTTCGACGTCGTCACCTTCAGCGGCGACAAGATGCTCGGCGGTCCGCAGTGCGGGATCCTGGTCGGCCGCAAGGAGGCGATCCTCAAGCTGCGCCGCGAGCCGATGTTCCGCGCGCTGCGACCCGACAAGCTCACGCTGGCTGCGCTCGAGGCGACGCTGATCGAGTGGCGCAAGGCCGGCGCTGGCGAGCTGCCGATGACGCTGCCCTTCTACGCGATGATGGCGGCGCCGTTCGATGCTCTGCGCGCCCGCGCCAGTGCCTTGATCACCGCGGCCGGGCTCGCGGCGCCGTTTGCGACCGTCGTCGATTCGCACGCCCAGGTGGGGAGCGGCTCGGTGCCTGGCCGCGAATTCGATTCCGTCGCCGTGGCGCTCCTCGCGCCGGGTGGCGCAGCCGATCAACTGGCGAGGAAGCTGCGCATCGGGCCGTCGCGCGTCTTCACGCGAGTGCAGGACGGGCGCGTCTGGCTCGACCTGCGGACGATCTTTCCATCCGAAGACTCCTCGGTCGCCGCGGCGTTGCGTGCCGCGGCCGCGCTGAGCCACTGAAGAGGCTTGAAGTGTTTAAGAAGAAGAAAACGTTGAAGCTGACCGATTGGTCGAGCTGCGCCGGCTGAGCGGCGAAGCTATCGCCCAAGGACCTGGTTCAGGTCCTTTCCGGACTCGACATCCCGACCAACGACGCTGTCCTCCTCGGACCCGAGGGGTACGACGACGCTGGCGTGTTCCTCATCGCGCCCGGGCTCGCGCTGGTGCAGACGGTCGACTTCTTCCCGCCGGTCGTCGACGATCCGCGCCACTACGGCCGCATCGCCGCTGCCAACTCGCTTTCCGACGTCTACGCGAAGGGCGGCGTCCCGCTGACCGTGCTGCAGATCGTCTGCTTCCCGAAGGACGAGGTGCCGCTCGAAGTCCTGCGCGAGATCCTCGAAGGCGCGGCCGAAGTCGTGCGCGAGGCGGGCGCGGTCGTCCTGGGCGGCCACTCCGTGATCGACGTCGAGATCAAGTTCGGCATGGCCGTGACCGGTCGCATCGATCCCGTGAACATCGTGCCCAACTCCGGCGCCAAGGTGGGCGACCTCCTCTACCTCACCAAGCCGCTCGGCATGGGGTCGATCACGACGGGCGCGAAGAAAGACAAGGTGGCGCCCGAGATCGTCGAAGCCGCGTGTCGAGTGATGGGGACGCTGAACAAGGCGGCCGCCGAAGCGATGCTCGCCGCCGGCCCGAATGCCGCGACCGACATCACCGGATTTGGCTTCCTCGGCCACTCGGCGTCGGTGGCGCGACAGAGCAAGGTGACGCTCGAGATCGAAGCCAGTCAGTTGCCGATCTTCCCGGGCGCGCTCGACCTCGCCGCGAAGGGGATCCTCTCGGGTGGCTCGGCGCGCACGCGCGATTTCCTCGGCGCGGAGGTCGGCTTCGGTCGCAACGTCGATCGCGCCTTGGCCGATCTGCTCTTCGACGCGGAGACCTCCGGCGGCCTGCTGATCTCGCTGCCGGCCGACCGCGCGCCGCGGCTTGAAGCGGAGCTGCGTCGGCGCGATGTGCCGGTCCACCGGATCGGGCGGGTCGTCGAGGCGACCAGCCAGCGCGTGCACGTCTCCTGACGATGAGCGAGCGCAAGGGCGCGCGCACGATGGCGGAGATCGCGCCGGCGATCCGGCGCGCGCTGAACGAAGGGCACGAGCCGACGCGCAACCTCGTCGAGTGGCTTGCCATCGATGCGCCGACGCTGCTGCGCCATGCGCTGCCCGACGCGGGCTTCCCGGCGCCGCTCGTCGCTCGAGCCGTCGCGACCGCGAAGGGGCGCGCGAGCGAAGGGATCATGCAGCGGATGCGCGGCACCGGCAGCGACCTGCACGGCTGGCTCGCGGAGTTGCCGGCCGCGGCAAGTCGCCGCTCCTTCGCCGCGCTGGCGACGCATCGCTCCGACATGGTGCGCTCGTTGGCGTGCTATGCCGCGGCGGCCGACGTCACCCTCGACTTCGCCGCACGCCTGCTGGCCGCTCGCCCCTTCGCCGCGGATGGCGCGATGTCGGTGCGCGAATGCGCCTGGGACAGCTATCGGCCGGCGCTCGCGCAGGAGCTGGTGCGTGGCCTCGCGCTGCTCGAGGCGTGGGCGCGCGACGCCGATCCCAACGTCCGCCGCTGCGCCGTGGAGAGCAGCCGGCCGCGCGGCGTCTGGACCCAGCACCTCGAGGCGCTGAAGCGCGACCCGGCGCCCGGCCTGCCGCTGCTTGAAGCGTGCCGTTCCGATCCGAGCGACTACGTGCGCCGTGCGGTCGCCAATTGGCTGAACGACGCCAGCAAGACGCAGCCGCAGTGGGTGGTGCAACTCACCTCGCGCTGGCGCCGCGAATCGCCCACTCGCGAGACCGCCTGGATCGTGAACCACGCGACGCGCACGCTGCGCAAGAGCGGCGGGGCGGGATGAAGCGATGCGGCGGTGGCGCGCCGGTTGCATGCTCACCGCCGGAGGACCCGCCCATGCCGCATCGATCGAAGCTCTCCTTGGCTGCTGCCACTGCGTTGGCCGCGGTTGCCGTACTCGCGAGTGCGGGGGTCGCGTGGCAAGGGGTGCCCGACACGCCGTCGCCGCGGGTGCCGCGCGCCGAGTTCATGCAGCGCAAGCTCGAACACACGCAGGGATTGATGGCGGAGCTGTCGACGGGCGACTTGAAGGCGGCGTCGCGCCACGCCGACAAGCTCGGGCTTTTGTGCCTGGATGAACAATGGAACGTGCTCGGCACCCCCGAGTACCTCGAGCGCAGCGCGACGCTGCGGCGCACCATCGCCGAACTGTCGCGTGCCGCGCGTGACGAGAAGCTGGAGCGCGCGCAGCTCGCCTTCGTCGACCTCGTCGGCCAGTGCTTCTCCTGCCACAGCTACGTGCGCGACGACCACCAGAAGCGGTGAGTGCCGGCGCAAAGCGGCGCCCCCGCGCTTAGCGGCTCGCTGCGACCTTGCGCTTGCGTAGCCGCTGCGTGCGCAGCCGCCGCTCGGTCGTGGTGGAGACGCCGAGACCCGCAGCCAGCAACCCGAGCAGGTCGCTGATCGTCACGATGCCGACGAGCCGTTCGTCATCGACCACGGGCAGGCAGCCGATGCCACGGCCGCGCATCAGGCTCGCCGCCTGACGAACGGTGGTGTTGGACGTGACCGTGACGGCGAGCGGCGTCATCTGCGCTTCGACGGTCGTCTTCCGTCGCATCGCGCCACCGCCGCGTCCGCCGAGGTCGCGCGCCGAGAGGACGCCGCACGGCTCGCCGTGGCGCACCACGACGAGGTGGTGGAGGTCGCGGCCCCGCATCCGCTCGCGCGCCGCTTCGACGGTCGCTCCGGGGGCGATGGTCTGCACCGGACAGGTCATCAAGTCGCGCACGCGCATGGCGGTTCCTCCCTCGATCGTGATGCGGGGGCAGAGCAAACGGCGCGCGCACTCGACCACGCGGTGGCGATCACCCCGCGCGGTGGCCACTTCCCATCGGGTTGGGAGCAGGGCCCCAGCGTGCGTTCGCGGCACGGCGTGGTGCGGTGGCTACGCTGCGGCGCCATCATGCTTCGACGCCATGCGCTCCTCTTCACAGGCCTTGCGCTCGCGCCCACGCTCGCGGCGCTGATGCGGCCTTCGCATGCCTTGGCCGCCGTCGCAGACGACGCCGCTCATGACGACGAGCCCGATCTGCAGAACCCCTACTTCCCGCAGCGCAAGTGGAAGGTGTGGCGGCTCGACGAGGAGGCGGTGCGTGACGCGCGCGTCTTCGTGCCGCCCGCCACCGCGCCTCCATCGGTCATCGAACTGCCGGCGGCGGACAAGCGCTGGTGGCCGGTCGCGAAGCCGGCGAAGGGGCGCCTCTTCGAGTTCACCCACGAACCGAGCAAGCAGTTCGCCGGCACCTGGGACGACGTCTACGCCAGCTGGTCGGGCACGCATGGCTGGGTGCGCGATCGCTGGGCCGGGCCCGGCGGCGACGAGGCGGTGGGGATCGCGGGCTCGATCGTGGGCGTCGTCGATCAGGCGCCGACCGAGAGCCACTTCAAGCTCGGCATCAATTTCTATCACCAGTCGACGACCGGCATGGCGCACACGATCACCAATGCGGTGATCCCACAGAACAGCGAAGCGTACGAGCGCCTCTACTTCGCCTCGGGCCTGCTCTGCTCGCCTTGTCACTTGTCGTTGGTGGAGGAAAGCGCGGCGAACGCGGCGCTCACCACCGACCTCTACCTCACGTTGATGCCGACGCTGTTCAATTCGGTGGGCTCCTCCGACAGCGAGACGATGGCGATCACCAAGCTCGTGATCGTGGGCGCGCACCTGAAGCCGGAGATGAAGCTCCTGCTGAAGCGCAGCGGCCTCTACGCGTCCGCGCTGCTCTGGCTGTGGAAGTCGTGCCTTCCCATCGAGGCGGAGTACGACGAGGAGTGGCGCCACCGAGTCGCCTACGCCGCCGTCGGCGATCGTTTCGCCTTTCCCGGCGGCTACGACGCGGCCGGCATCGCGCGCGGCGACATGTGCCTCGACTTTCATCAGTACGACGACGTCGAACATCTGCGTCGCATGATCGAAGCGGCGAAGGCGCTCGACGTCGCGCCGCCGGAAGCGGTGGTGAAGCTGCTCGAGCCGCGCGACGCTTCGGTGCGCGTCGCCTTGAAGAAGACGATCGGGGTGCTGCAAGAAGCGGGGCAGGAGGCGGTGCTGCGCGTCTCGACGCAAGAGAGCTTCGACCTCGCGCAGCGACCGCTCGAGCTGCGCTGGAAGCTCCTCTACGGCAATCGCGCCACCCGCGTCGCACGCGATCCGCAGGACGCCGCGATCTGGACCATCCGCGTGCCATGGGACGAGTCGCTTCCGGAAGGGCGCACGACGCTGCTGTTGGTCGCGAACAACGGCGTGCACGATGGCAACCCCGCGGCCGTCACCATCTACCGCAAGCGCGGCGACCTGCCGCCGAGCGGCGGTGGCTACAACGACTACGTCTACGACACGAAGTTCGCCAACCGGCGGCCGACGTTGCTCGGGCTGCAGGACGTCGCCGTGAAGCCGGGCGAGACGGTGAACCTGACGCTGCGCGCGCTCGATCCCGAAGGACAGCCGCTGCGCTACACCAAGCGCGCGGGCGATCCCGGCGAGTTCGATGGCAACGTCTACATCTGGAAGGTGCCCGGCAAGGAGGCGGCCGGTGACCGCTCCTTGACGGTGCTCTGCTCCGACGCGACGAGCGGCAGCAGCTACGAAGCGCAGACGATCGCGCTGCAGGTGAAGCCGAAGCTCTTCGCGCGGATCAATGCGGACGTCGTCGCCGGACCGGCGCCACTCACGATCAAGTTCACGAGCGGTGCCAACGGCAAGGAGAAGGGCGATTGGGCCTTCGCGCCGCGTGCGCCCGGCAAGCCGGTGATGCCGACTGCGGAGGCGAGCGGCGTCGCGACCGTCACCAAGACGTTTGATACGCCGGGCATCTACGAGGCGTGGCTCAAGGTGAAAGCGGGCAGCGAGGAGGAGGTCGCCCACCTCTGCGTGCGCGTGACCGACGCGCCGCTGCAGAGTGGTCGGTCCGCGCAACTCGTGGTCGAAGGCAACGGAGTTTTCGTCGTCGACGGCGATGCGACGCCGTCGACCTATGACCACACCGACTTCGGCGCACTGCCCAAGAAGAGCAAGCAGGGGATCGAGCGGCGCTTCCTGCTGCACAATCGCGGCGATGCACCGCTCGCGCTTGGCAAGGGCGCCGTGACGATCGAGGGCGCGGGCGCCGCCGCGTTCAGCGTCGTGCAGGCGCCGCGCGCCAGCGTCGAGGGGCAGGGCAGCTCGCTGCTGCGTCTGCGCTTCCTGCCGAAAACGCCCGGCCTCTACGAAGCGACGGTCGAGGTGAAGTCGCGCGAGCAGCGTTGCCGCTTCGCCGTCCGCGCAGTGGCGGCGGAGTAGGCGCGGCGCCAAGATCGCGGAACGCTGCCTCTGCCTCGTCCGTTGGAGCTCTCGCGTGATCGTCGCTTGCCTGCTTGCCGTCCTGGAACTCGTCGCCCTGCCGCTGCCGGCGCCGCTGCCGCAAGGCGTGCCGCTCGCAAAGGAGTGGAGCCAACCGCAAGGAAACAGCGCCGGTACCGCCGCGGTCGACGTCGCGCCGCTGCAAGCGCTGCCCGTCGAGCGCTGGCGCCTCGCCGATGTCGTCGTCGCGCCGGTGGTGGGACAGGCGAAGCTCTTCGTCGTCGCGCGCAAGGCGGGACAGCTCACGTTGCTCGCGCTCGACCCGGCGTCGGGCGCGATGGTCGCCGAGAGCGCGCTCGTCGGTGTCGTCGCGCCGCTGGCGCTCGCCGTCGCCGATGGCGTCGTCATCGTGGTCGAGGCGGGCGCGGTGCATGGCTGGCGGCTGGTCGGCAGCACGCTCGAACTCGTGAAGTCGATCAGCGGCAGCTTCGGCGGTGCGCCGACGGTGGTGGGTGGCGCCTGCTTCGTCGGACGCGCCGATGCGGGCGGCGTGCAGGCGCTCGATTGGGCCACCGGCAAAGCGGCGAGCGCGGTCGCGGCCAGTTTCGGGCGAGCGGGCGGACTCCAAGACGACCTTGTCGGCGGCAAGCCGTCGCGCTCGCTCGTCACGCTGATGGTCGACGAGAAGAAGGGGGAGGTCGCGCTGCGCCGCGCGCCGATCGCAGCCGGCAGCGGAGCGCCGAAGCTTGGCAGCGCCGAGACGCTGGCGAGCGGCCCGCGGGTCGCGACGACGGAAGGCGCGGCGCGAACGGTACTGGTGGCCGTGCAGGGGCGCGACGCGCTCGAGTGGTACGCGTGGTGCGGCGCCGCCGATGCGGGCGGCGTGCTGCGCAAGGAGGGGTGGCAGTCGCAACCCTTCCAGCAGCCGCCGGCGGCGCGCGGCAGCCACCTCTACGGCTTCGACAAACTCGACCGCCTGGTCGACTTCGATGCGGCCAATCGCGGCGCGACGCCGCTGGTCGAGAAGGCGGCGCTGTTGCCGGGCGCCAAGCTCGGTGCGCCGTCGCTCGCGCGCGAGGTCCTCTTCCTTGGCAACTGGGCGGTCGATCTGAACCACCGGCGCTTGTTGTGGTGCCTCGCCGACCTCGACCCGGAAGGGCCGGCGATCCCGTGCGGCGACGACCTGCTGGCGATCCGAACCAAGGGCGGCGCGCTGGTCGTCTACGGAGCGGGCGCGGGATCGGGCGCCGCCGCGGCGGCCGCGGATGCGACTCCGGTGTCCCTCGAACTGCCGGGCAAGAAGCCCGGTCTCGTGCGCGTCGATGGCCGCTTCCTGCCGGGCAAGCCGAGTCAGGTGGGAGGCAAGTGGAAGCTCGAGCCGGAGGGCGGCGGCGCGCCGATCGAGCTCGACGCGTCGAAGGTCGCGCTGGTCGATCCGGGCGATGCCGCGAAACGGCTCGGCGAAGAGCATCCGCTCTACAAGGCGTGCTGGAACGCGCTGGCCGCTCGCCACGGCGATCGGCTGGTCACCTGTTTCGAGCAGGCGCGCGAAGCGAAGTTGTTCGATGAGTGCAAGCGGCTGCTCGAAGAGGCCGCTCGATTCGGATTGGCGCAGTCGCGCGTCGACGAGCTGAACGCGACGATCACCGGCAAGGCAAGCGCGAAGGGGGCGGCGGTCGCGGCGGCGAAGAAGAAGTGCGCCGACGCCGAGTCGGAGGCGCGCGTTGATAGCTCCGACGAGATCGTGTCGCGTTCGAAGTGGTGCGCGCGAGTCGGCGCACCGACCGCGGCGACGGTGCTGCTCAAGCGTGCATTGGAAGTGGCGCCGAAGGTCCCCATCGAAGATTCGGCCGATCTCCTCGCCGACTGGCAGCCGACGACTTTCCCGGCCGACGCGCTGGCGAAGACGGCGGTCAAGGACTGGCCGAGCTGGGCCGACGCGCTGTTGCCGTCCGGTGCCACGTTCGCGCTGCTCGACGATGCGCAGGAGCGACGGCTGTCGGTCACCAAGTTCGCGAGCGGCGCGATGTCGCTGCGCACGAAGAACATCCTGCTCTACACGAAGGAGTTCGATCCGAAGGTGCTCGGCCCGCTGCTGGCGCGGGGCGAGGCGACCATCCGCGCGCTGCAGCTGATCCTCGGCGAGAGCCCCGACAAGCTCTCGCCGAACGTCCCGCTCGAAGTGCGTCTCTATCAGGAGCGCGCCGATTACCTGGCGGACGGAGCGTCGCCGCCCGAATGGTCGGCCGGCTGCTACTCCTCGTTCGATGGCCTCTCGCGCTTCTATTCGAAGCAGCGCGGCGATGAGAAAGACCCGCTGGCGCACACGCTACAGGAGGTCTTTGCGCACGAGTTGACTCACCACTACGTCGATCGGCGCTGGGCGCGCGAGAAGCCGTCGGGCACTGGCGGCAGCTATTGGATGGTGGAGGGGTTCGCCGAATTCGTCGCCGGCCAGGCCCTGGAGATCGGGCGCCTCGGCGACGCCTTCGACGATGCGACAGTCGAGGCGATCGACCGTGCCGCGGCGGCCGCGCGCGCCGACCAGCTGATCCCGCTCGAATACCTGCTCAACATCGATCGCAAGCTGTTCCACTCCGAGCTCGAGGGCGGCCAGTTCGGGCCGGTTCGCCTGCGCCATTCGCTGAAGGAGGCGTTCCTCGACAAGCGCGGCGTCTTCTATGCCCAGGCGACGGCGCTCACCTTCTTCGTGATGAACCGCTGCGGTCCGGACGGGCGCGCGATCTATCGGCGCTGGTTGCAGCAGGTCTATGCGGGGGAGACGTTGAAGGAGCCGTGGAAGGAGCTCGGATTCGCGGACGTCTACGCGATGCGCAAGGAGTTCCGAGCGTTCCTCGACGGGATCTGAGCGGCGCGAGCCCGCGGCCCGTCCCGTCGTCCGAGCGACGCCCTTTCGGAGCCGTCGAGCGTCGCAAGGACCGGTGGTTGCTTCGGCCCGCGTGGAACCGCTCCCGATCGTTGCAACTCGTGTGGTCCACGACGGGGGCGGCGGTCAACGACCATCGAGCGGGCGGCGAGGAGTAGGGATAGGCTGCCGGTGGTACACGGAGTGGGTCCGCAGGTTGGACCGGTCGCCGGTTCCGTCGCGCGTCCAGGAGTGAATCATGCGTACGCACCGTCTCGTCGCGGGCTCCTGCGTCGTGCTTCTGACGGCAGCGGCGCTTGCGAGTCGAGCAGCCGCCCAACAGGAAGCGTGGCGCAAGTTCGGCATCAGCAGCGGTCCGAACGTGGGCACGTCGGTCGCAGTCCTCGGCGACGTGAACGGCGACGGAGTGGCCGACTACATCGCGGGCGGGCCAGCGTTGAAGCTGGTGCCGGAAGGAATCGGCCACGCCCTGATTTGCTCGGGCGTCGATGGAGCGATCCTGTTCGACCTCGCCGGCGAGCAGGCGGAGGGGTTTGGTCGCGCGGTTGCGAGCGCGGGTGACATCGATGGGGACGGCGTCGACGACTTCGCGATTGGCGCGTCGCTCGACGGGAAGGGCGCGGTCCGATTCCACTCGGGGGCGACGGGCGTGTTGCTGCGGACGCTTCGAGGCACGACGTCGAAGAGCGAGTTCGGGACGTCGCTCGCGAACCTTGGCGACATCGACGGGGACGGCATCGACGACCTCGCCGTCGGCGCTCCGGAGCATCTCGTCAGCGGCAGCCGAAACGGGTTCGCGGCGATCCACTCCGGAGCGAACGGCAGCGTCCTCGCCTCTTGGACGGGCGGCTCGACGAGCGGCAAGTTCGGCTCGGTCGTCGCCGATGCGGGCGACGCCGACAGCGATGGCGTCCACGACCTGCTCGTGGTCGAGCAGGCCGACGCCTCCTCGGGCACGGCGTCGGGGACGTTGCGGATCTACTCGGGCGCGACGCGCGGGCTCCTTCGCCAGTGGGGGTTGGGCCCAACCGATCGCGGGTGGACCGCGAACGGGGCGGGCGACGTCAACGGCGACGGGATCGACGACGTCATCGTCGGCAACGACAACTACCCGGTCACGCCGAACGGCCCGTTCAGCTTCTTCTTCGGCGGAGTCTGGGTCTACGACGGCGCGACCGGCGCGGTGCTCCACGCCGATTCGACGTTCGACTTCACTGGCCGCGCTGTGTGCGGAGCGGGCGATGTCGACGGCGACGGATTCGCCGACTTCGCCTTCGAGTACTACGGCCTCGACGACTACTGCCGCGTCGTCTCCGGTCAGAGCGGTGCCATCCTGGCGGACGTGAAAGCCGGGACATGGGTCCGCGCGCTCGCAGCCGGCGCCGACATCAACGGCGATGGCGTGCCCGAGCTCGTCGTCGGGTTGCCGATCGAGGACACCGGCGGCGCGTACGCGGGCGCTGCGTGGCTGCTCGATCCCGTCGCCGCGAACTTCGCGCGGGAAACCGCTGGGACTTCGCGAGTCGACATGCTCGGCCGGACGAGTGCCTTGCTGGATGACGTCGACCGTGACGGCGTTCGCGACGTGTTGGTCGGAGTCGGCGGCGTCTGGACCTACGAAGGCAGCGCGCGGGTGCTCTCCGGAGTCGACGGCTCCGAGTTGCGTGTCCACGAGGGCGCTTCCATCGACGACGCCTATGCACAGACCGTGGTTGCGCTTCCCGACATCGATGGCGACTCCATCGGCGAGTACGCCATTGCCGTCCCGGGACCTCAATCGCTGAGCCAGGGAGAGGTCGAGGTTCGCTCGGGAGCGACGGGCAGCCTGCTGCAGACGCTTCCGCCGGCGGGCGGCGGTGGCGGTTACTTCGGGATGAGTTGCGCCGTGGCGATCCAGCCGTCGGGAGCGGTGGAGCTGGCGATCGGCTGCCCGGGTTACGGCGCATCCGGCGCGGTCTTCGTCTACGACGTCGTGACGGGAGCGAACGTCGTCACCGCGCTCGGCGCCGGGAAGCCCGCCTCTTTCGATGGATTTGGGGCCGCCGTCGTCTGGATCGGCGACCTGGATGGCGACGGCACGGGCGATTGGGCGATGGGTTCGCCGGCCGACGATGCCGTCACGCTCTTTTCGGGAACCACCGGAGCCACGATCCGAACGTTGGTCGGGGCGGCACTGACGAGTTTCGGTGCGGCGATCGCGGGCGCCGGCGACATCGATGGCGATGCAGTGCCTGACCTCTTCATCGGTGCGCCGCAGGCCGGCCGAGCGTTACGGGGAAAGGTACACCTCCATTCGGGGGCGACGGGAAACCTGCTGCGAACATGGGACGGCGTCGCCGCGTTGGATGAGTTCGGCAAGTGCTTGACGCCGATCGGCGACGTCAACCGCGACGGCACGGGCGAGGTGCTGATCGGAGAGCGCGGGAAAGCCTGGCTGCTTTCCGGTGGCTCGGGCGGCGTTCTCTTCCGCTTCGACAGCTCGAAGGCGTCTGACTACTTCGGATACGCGCCGGCCGGGATCGCGGCTCCGGGCTCGACGGGATCGATGAACGGCGACTCGATTCCCGACGTCGCGATCGGGGCGAAGTACGACAAGACGAACGGCTCCCTCGCGGGACGGCTCTCGCTCTACTTCCTCGACGATCTCTATCTCCAGATCGATCCGCCGGTGGCGACGGCCGGCGTCACGGTCACGGCGACCACTAGCGGTGGCCCGTCGGCGAACCTCGCAGGGCTCTACCTGGTCGGCATCGACGGGGTGCCGCGCTTCGACTTCCTGAGCTTCGGCAACTTCGACGGCGAAGGGCTCTGGCCGCTGTCGGATGTTCTCCCGCCAGGATTGGGCGGCCACACCTACTCGCTGCAGGCCTACGCGATCGGCTTCTCGGGGAAGGTCATCGCCTCGCAGCCGATGGACCTCGAGATCCAGTAGCGGCGCGCATCCGAGCGTCGCGCCGTGCGAACGGAGTCGCGTTCGCTGCGGCGCCTTCTCAGCTCCCGATGATCAGCTCGAGCCCCTGCGTCATCGAGATGCGCTTCACCGCGACCGGGTCGATGAAGAACGCTTGCGAGTCGACCGGGATGCCGATCACCGCCGGATCGTCCGGAATGGTGTCGGCGATGCTCAGGCTGCCATCCCGTGCAAGTCCGGGCGTCCGCAGGCGGCACTTCCCGCCGCTCTTCCATTGGTGCGCCCGGCAGGACTCGAACCTGCGACCTGCGGTTTAGAAAACCGCGGCTCTAGCCAGTTGAGCTACGGGCGCGTGTGGGTCGTCATGCAAGAGGTGGCGGCGGCGGCGGTCAAGCGGGCGGCGGCGCAGGCACCTCTGGCGCGAGCGGTGCGTGGCCGCGTGCCGGGGCGGCTGCTACCATCCCCGCCCCTCTTTGGCTCCTCTTTGGCAGGGCAGCGATGGCCGGCAAGTTGACGATCCTCCTGATCGGTTCGGGCGGCCGCGAACATGCGCTCGCTGAAGCGATCCTCCGCTCGCCGCGCACGCAGCGCCTCTACGTCGCGCCCGGGTCGGATGCGATGGGGCAGCAGGCGATGCTGGTCGACGTCGCCGCCGACGACACGGCCGGGATCGTGCGCTGCGCCAAGGAGCTGAAGGTCGATCTGGTGGTGGTGGGGCCCGAGGGGCCGCTGGTCGCCGGCCTCGCCGATGCGCTCACCACCGCGGGCATCCCGGTGTTCGGGCCGAAGAAGGCCGCGGCGCAGCTCGAAGGCAGCAAGGTCTTCACCAAGAACCTGCTGCGCAAGTACCACATCCCGACGGCCGACTACCGCGTCTTCACCGATCCGCGCCACGCCGAGCTCTGGTTCGCCGAGCAGCAGACCGCGTGGCCGGTGGTGCTGAAGGCCGATGGGCTCGCCGCCGGCAAAGGCGTGGTCGTCGCGCAGGATCGGCGCGAGGCGCTCGATGCGGTCGAGCGGATCATGGTGCGCCGCGAGTTCGGCACCGCCGGCGACAAGTTGCTGGTCGAGGAGTGCCTGATCGGCGAGGAGATCTCGGTCCTCGCCGTGACCGATGGCAAGACGCTCTGCACGCTCGAGCCGGCGCGCGATCACAAGCGCGTCTTCGACGGCGATGCGGGCCCGAACACGGGCGGCATGGGCGCCTACTCGCCGACGCCGTTGTGGACGCCCGAACTGCAGGCGGACATCGAGGCGCGCGTGCTCGTTCCAACGCTGCACGCGCTGAACCGCGAGGGGCTCGAATACCGCGGCGTCCTCTACGCGGGCCTGATGCTGACGTCGTCGGGGCCGAAGGTCCTCGAGTTCAACGTCCGTTTCGGCGATCCCGAGACGCAGGTGATCCTGCCGCGGATGAAGACCGACTTCGTCGAACTGGCGTTGCTGACCGCGCAAGGGCGGCTCGACGAGCTCGAGAGCCTCGAGTTCTCGGCCGACGCGGCGCTCGTCGTCGTGCTGGCGTCGGGCGGCTATCCAGGCCCCTTCAAGAAGGGGCATCGCATCCTCGGGCTCGAGGCGGCGGCGGAAGTCGCCGGCGTCCACCTCCATCACGCGGGCAGCAAGTACGAACTTGGCCACTGGCTGACCAACGGCGGGCGCGTGCTCGGGGTCACCGCGGTCGGCGGCTCGCTCGATGAGGCGCGTTCGCGCGCCTACCAGGCCGCGGCGCGCCTCTCGTTCGAGGGGATGCATTACCGCCGCGACGTCGGCGTGCTGAAGGAAGACCAATCGCGGTGAGCGGCGAAGTCCCCCGTTGCGTGAGCGTGGTGGTTCCGGCGCTCGCCGACGCGGCCGCGTTGACGAGCCACCTGCCGTTGCTGGCGGCGCAGGAGGGCGTGGCCGAGCTGATCGTCGCCGATGGCGGTGGCAACGAAGCAGCGCTTCCGATGATCGAGCAGTGCGGCGCGCGGCGAGTCGTCTGTCGTCCAGGTCGCGGTGGACAGCTGAACAGCGGTGCCGCCGCCGCGAGCGGCAGCGAGCTGCTCTTCATCCACGCCGACTGCTGGCTCGAGCCAGGCGCGCTCGTCGAAGCGCGCGCCGCCCTCGCGGCGCCCGGCGTTGGCGCGGTCGTCTTTCGCCAGCGCATCGACGGCGATCGCCGCGCCTACCGATGGATCGAGGACGTCGCTTCCTGGCGGGCGCGCGTACGGCGTTGTCCCTACGGCGATTCGGGGCTGCTGTTGCGGCGCGCCGATTTCGTGCGCATCGGCGGCTTTCCCGACCTGCCGCTGTGCGAAGACCTCGGCATGGCGCCGCGGTTGCGCGCGCTCGGGACGATCGTCGAGACACAACGCCCCATCCATCTCAGTGCCCGGCGCTGGGAGCGTCACGGGATCTGCAAGACGACCTTGTTGAACCTCGCGATCGCTTGGGGCTTTCGCCTGGGCGTCTCGCCCGCCAAGCTCTACCGCGCCTACTACGGCCGACTGCCGGAACAAGGGCCGGCCGCGATGGCATCGCCTGCAGGAGAGGGTACGGGCGCATGATCGATCCGCAGTCCAATCACAGCGGCCACGCGACAACGCCGACTCGTCGCGTCGCAGTGGCGACCGCGTTCGAGCGCGTCGAACGCGAGTTCGAGACCTTCATCCGCCGCAAGGGGTTGAAGCTCACGTCGCAGCGTCGCCGCATCCTGAAGCGCGTCTTCGCGACCAACCGCCACTTCACGGCGGAAGAGATCCACGAGGCGTTCCGGCGCGGTCGCGACGACGTCTCGCGCGCCACCGTCTATCGCACCCTCTCGTTGCTGGTCGAGGGCGGCTTCCTCGACATGCTCGAACTCGGCGGCGACACCAAGCGCTACGAGCACATCCTCGGTCGCGAGCACCACGACCATCTGATGTGCGTGCGCTGCGGCCATGTGATCGAGTTCCAAGAAGAACGGATCGAGGAGCTGCAGGAGCAGGTCGCCAAGGAGCACGGCTTCCACATCAGCTCCCATTCGCTGCGCATCTTCGGCAACTGCAAGAAGTGCGTCGCGGCCGGCAACCACGGCGCGGCGGGCGCGGCGGGCGCGAACGGCTGACGCCAGCGTGCGGCGCGCCCGCGCGCGTCAGCGCGGCAGTTGCAGGCGTTCCGCCGCCGGCGCCAGCGTCGGGGCGGCGTGCAGCAGGCGCAGTTGGGCGAGCAGCCGCGGGCCGGCGCTCGCCAGCGACGTCTGCACCGCGGCGGGATCGAGCGATTCGAGGCGCTGCTTCGCCGCGGTGAAGTCGCCGCTCTGGAGTTCGCTGCACGCCTGGAGCAGCTCTTCGAGCGAGGCGGACGCGCCTTCCGGCAGATAGCGGCGCGCGATCTCGAGGTTGCCGCGTGCCGCCTTCGCCTCGCCGGCCTCGAGCGCATCGAGCGCGAAACAGAGCTGCGATCGGCGAAACGCGCGGCGATAACCGGAGTCGTCGTCGAGGTCCTTCAGCGCCAGCGCGAACTCGCGCTGCAGGTCGCCTTGCTCCGGTGCACTTTGCACCAGCAGGTCGAGCAGCTGCGCGGCGTTGCGATTCCTGCCCGCCACGCGCCACGCCTGCGCCTGCGCGAAGAGCGGCGCGATCGCGGCGTCGCCTTCGTTGGCGAGGCGCTGCTCCGCCGCGTCAAGGTCGCGTCCGGCGGCGGCTGCGAGCGCGGCGCTCGCGGTCGCCACCGACCCGCGCCACGGTTCGAGTTGCTGCAGCCGGATCAGCAACCGACGGCTCTCGACGGCGTCCCCTTGGCGCGAGCTCACTTCGGCGAGTCCCGCGAGCGACGGCACATGGCGCGGCAGCAGCTTCAGCGCGCGCGCGAACGCGGTGCGGGCTCCTGCGAGCAGCGCCGGCGCCGCTGCCGGCGGCGCACTGCGCGCCTGCACCAGGAAGAGCGCGCCGGTGGCGTACTGCCGTTCCGGGTTGTTGGAATCGAGCGCTGCGATGGCCGCAAGTTCGCTGGCGTCGATGCGGCCGGTGCGTGCCGCGCTGAACTCCCGCCACTCGGCCGCAAGCGTCGGCGCGCCGCTCCATGCGAGCAGCAGCGCGAGGCCGACGGAAAAGAGCCTCGCCAGCCAGGCGTTGCGCGGCGCGACGAGCGTGACCTCCTCCTCGCCGGCGCTCGCGATGCCGAGCAGCAGCGCTCCGAGGAGCGCCGTCGCTGGATCGTAGAGCGTCGACCAGGTGAGTGACGCGATCAGCCAGGCGACGACTCCGCCGGCCGCGGCCGCGCGCATCGCGCCGTCGTCGGCGCGCGCCACCTTCGGTCCACGAGCCGCCGCCAACAGCGTTCCGAGCAGCGCCACCGCGACGAGTCCGGCGGTGAGCCAGCCGCCTTCCGCGGCCAACCGCAGCCACTCGACGTGCGGATGGTCGACCTCGGAAGCGGCGCCATCGCGCGTCGCGATCGCCGCCTCCGCTGCGCGCCGGTGCAGCGGGAACTCGTGGCGGAAGCTGCCGGGCCCGTGGCCGATCCATGGGGCGTCCGCAATCACCTCGAGCGTCGCCTTCGCGACTTCGAGGCGCACCACGTTCGAGCGGCGCTCGAGGCCCAGACCGAGCGGCTTGCTCGCCTGCTCGTCGCCGCCACGCGGCCCGAGCGTGAGCGCGAATCCGAGCGCGCCGCCGATCAGCAACATGCCGGCCGCCGGCCGCCAGCTGCGTCCCGTGCGCGCGGCGACCAGCAGCGCCGCGAGCGCGCCGATGGTGGCGGCGAGCCAGCCACCGCGGCCGCGTGCGACGACCAGCGCCGCCGCGAGGAGCACGACGCCGACGCGCGCTGCGAGGGCGCGCTCGCGGCTCGCGAGGCCGATCGCGACGGCAAGCGCGGGCGCGGCGAAGGCCGCGAAGGCATTGCTGTTGCCGAAGGTGGCGACGGCGACGCGCAACGACTGCGCACCGTAGATCGGATCGAAGCCCGCCACTTGCAGCAGCGCCACCAACGCGAGCGCCGCGCCGATCCAGGTGATGCCGGCCAGCAGGCGGCCGGCCTGCTCCCAAGCCACCTCTCGCGTCAGCAGCGCCAGCAGGACGAAGAGCAGGAATTCGAAGGTCGAACGCCACGCCAGCACCGGAGCTGACGGTGCCGAGGCCGACGCGAAGGTCGGGTTCAGGTTCCCCGCGAAGCCGGCCAGGAGCAGCACTCCCAGCGCGCCGACCAGCGCCTTCAGCGGTCCGTGCAGCGGCCGACCCAGCAACTGCTGCAGCGGTCGCGAGGCGAGCAGCGGCAGCGCACTCAGGAACAGCAGGGAGCGTTTCAGCGCCAGCAGGTCGAACGCATAGGGCTGCGTCGCCGCGGCGACCAACGCCAGCGCCGCGACCAGCAGAGCGGCGGTCACCCGGCGGCATCCTCGGCCTGGCCGAGCGTCTCTTCGAGCAGCGCGTCGAGGAAACGCTCGGGATCGAACGTTTCGAGGTCGTCCGCCTTTTCGCCAAGGCCGGTGTAGCGCACCGGGATGCCGAGGCGATCGCGGATCGAGACGACCGCGCCGCCCTTCGCGGTGCCATCGAGCTTGGCCAGGAGGACGCCGGTCAGCGGCACGACCTGCGTGAAGACTTCCGCCTGGCGGATCGCGTTCTGGCCGGTCGTCGCATCGAGCACCAGCAGCGTCTCGTGCGGCGCGCCGGGGATCTTCTTGTCCAGCACGCGGCGCACCTTGCCAAGCTCCGCCATGAGATCTTCGCGCGTGTGCAGACGACCGGCGGTGTCGACGATCAGCACGTCGATCCCTTGCGCGAGCGCGGCAGTCGCGGCGTCGAACGCGACCGCGGCGGGGTCGGCGCCCGCTTCCTTGCGCACGATCGGGACGCCGACGCGCGCGGCCCAGGTCGCGAGCTGCTCGACCGCCGCGGCGCGGAAGGTGTCGCACGCCGCGACCATCACCTGCTTGCCGTCGAGCTTCAACCGCTTGGCGAGCTTGGCGACCGACGTGGTCTTGCCCGATCCGTTGACGCCCACGATCAGCACGACGGTCGGGCCGCTCGCCGCCTGCGCCAGTCTCGGAGCGGGTTCGCCGAGTTTCTGGCGCAGCAACGCGCGCAGGCGCAACCGCACCTCCTCGGTGCTCTTCAGTTTGCGCTCGCGGTACTCGGCGCGCAGCGTGGCCAGCACGTCGAGGCCGGTCGTTCCGAGATCGCCGGCGAAGAGGACGGCCTCGAGCTCGGCGAGGAACGCCTCGTCGAGTTCGCGCTTGAGCCCGAACAGCTTCGAAAGGCCGCCGGCGAGCTTCTCGCGCGTCTTCCGCAGCGTTTCGCGCAGTCGAGCGAAGATCATCGCCGGCTCAACTTCGCGCCGGCGGCGCGGTGGGGGGCGGCGCGTCGTCGTCGTCGCTGAGCGTGATCGGCTCCTCTTCGTCGCGATCGTCCGGCGCATCGCTGACTTCGAGCGGGAAGGCGCGGCGCGACTTCAGCTGATCGAGGATGCCGTTGATGAAGGAGCCGCTCTGCGCGGTCGAGTAGCGCTTGCCGAGTTCGATCGCCTCGTTCAAGGCGACGCGCACCGGCACGTCGCGCGAGTGCAGCAACTCGAAGCTGCCGATGCGCAGGATGGTGCGGTCGACCGCGGGCATCCGATAGAGCGACCAATTGGTCGCGGTCGCGCTGATCGCGGCGTCGAGCGACTCCTTCTGCGCGAGGACGCCATCGACGAGTTCCGTGGCGAAGTGGCGCGCGAAGCGCGAGGCGCCCGAGCGATGGAGGAAGTCGTCGAACTCGTCGCGCGCATCGGCGCCACGCACCTCGACCGTGTAGAGGAACTGGAGGGCAAGCTCGCGCGCGCGCGTGCGTCGATGCATGTCAGCGCGCTCCGGTGCGCATCAGCGTGCGTGCCAACTGCACCATCTCGAGGGCGACCGCCACGGCATCGGCGCCGCGATTCCCAGAGTCACCGCCCGCGCGCGCGAGCGCCTGTTCTTCGTCGTCGCAGGTAAGGACTCCGAACGCGACCGGTTTCTTCTGTTCGAGGGCGAGGCGCCCGAGGCTGTCGGCGGCGATCTGGCAGACGTAGTCGTAGTGGCTCGTCTCGCCGCGGATCACGGCGCCGAGGCAGACGACGGCATCGACGATCAGGTGGTCGAAGGCGAGCGCGGCGGCGAGGCCGAGCTCAACGGCGCCGGGCACCTCGATCACGAAGGTGGTGGCTTCGGGAACGCCGGCCGTCTTCAGCGCGGCGAGGGCGCCTTGCAGCAGTCGCTCGGTGACCTCCGAGTTGAAGCGGGCGCGCACGACGGCGATGCGGAGAGCGGCGACGTCGCCGGCGAGCGTGGGGATTCGTACCATTCGATGGAGGCTTCCAAGGCGGAGTGGAGCTGGGAGATTCTTCAGACCGTGATGCGCCTTGCCAAGGGAGCGTTCTCCCGAGAACCGCGTGCCGCGGCGCGCGCGGCGATCGGAAGTGCCGTCGGGTGGGCGGTCGGATGGGCGGTCGCGACGGCGACTGGTGTCGTCGCGTGCGCGATCGGGGCCGCACCGGCACCGACGCCCCAAGCAGCGCCCGCCGCTCCTGCCACCGCGAAGCCGCCCAAGCCGCAAAACGTCCTGCTGGTGGTGATCGACACGCTGCGGCGCGACCACCTCGGTTGCTACGGCGAGCGGCGCCCGCTGACCCCGCGCCTCGACGCGTTCGCCGCCGACGCGCTGATCTTCGACCACTGCATGGCGGCGAGTTCTTGGACCGAGCCGAGCACGGCGTCGTTGCTGACGGGCCTCTACCCGACGCGCCACGGCTGCCACGAGTACGCGCGGCTGCCCGAGGAGCTCGTGCTCCTGGCCGAGCGTTTCCGGGAACACGGCTACCGGACGCTGGGCGTTTCGGGCAACCCCAACGCCTCGCCGCAGTTCGGCTTCGACCAGGGCTTCGACACCTTCGTCTTCGATGAAAGCGACCACGCGCGCGACTATCCCGACGTCACGGAGCTGGTCGCGCAGGCGGAAGCGCTTCTGGCGCAGCCGACCGCGCAGCCGACCTTCCTCTACCTGCACGTGATGAACGTGCACGGCCCGTACCTCACGCCACCCGCCTGGCGCGACCGCTTTCGAGTGGCGGGCGCTTCCGACTTCCCGTTCCAGAACGACCTCTGGAAGGACGTCATGCGCAAAGGCAAGGTCGCCCGGCGTGCCGACGTCACGGCCGCCGACCGCGCCGATCTCGGCGCCCGCTACGCCGCCGCGGTGGCCTACACCGACGACGTGATCGGCGCCTTCCTCGAGCGGCGTCGCGCCGGCGCCGCGGGCGATGAGGAGCTGGTCGTCGTCACCGCCGACCACGGCGAAGAGCTGTTCGACCATGGCGGCTTCGGCCACGGATTCACGCTCCACCATGAGGTGGTCGACGTGCCGCTGCTGGTGCGTCCGGCAGGTGGCGGTGGTGGGCGGCGATTGGAGGCGCCGGTGTCGCTGGTCGATCTGCCGGCGACGCTGCTCGACCTGCTCGATCTGCTGCCAGTGGCGGAGGCGGGGCGCATCGGCGACGGCCAGTCGCTGCGTCCGCTGCTCGACGGCGGTGAGTTCCTGCGGGACGCTCCGCTCGTCGCCCATCTCGAGCGCGGCAAGCAAGGCGCGGCGTTCCTGGTGCAGAGCTGGCCGCTGCGACTGATCGAGACTTCGCTCGACTACGCGGGTCGCCGCGACGTCGTCGAGCTGTTCGACGTCGTCGCCGATCCGTTCGAACGGAGCGATCTCCTCGCGCGCGATCCGGTGCGAGCCGCGGCGTTGACGGCGGCGTCGCGGGCGCGCCGTGCGCAGCTCGCGGCACAGGGTCTGGCCGTCGAGAGCACGCCGATGAGCGCGCAGCAGCGCGCGCAGATGGAGGCGTTGGGCTACGGCGCGGGCGGCGGCGACCACCCTTGACTCGCGGTGGCCGCCCGGCAGCATGGCGCGCTCGCTGGATCGCCTCGCGCGGTCCAACGATGCGTCCGTAGCTCAGCTGGATAGAGCGTCGGCCTCCGAAGCCGAAGGCCAAAGGTTCGAATCCTTTCGGACGCACCACCGTTTCTGCGCGCGCGGCGTCGCGCTGCCGCGACAGGCAACGTGACGAGGAGCCTTCGATGGGATGGCCACTTTCCAGCGAGCGCTCGCAGTTTCGCAGCGCCGCTGCCGTCGCTTTCGCCTTCGGCCTCTTCTTCGAGCCGCCCGTCGCGCACGGCCAGGCGATCACCGGCGAGTCGGGCGAGCCCATCGGCCCGGCGATCGGCAGCCGCGATGCCGACTACCTGAACCGACTGCGCCAACATGTGAAGCGCACGCCGCAGCAGCGGCCGCCGTCGCCGCCCGACGGAACCGATCAGCAGCCCGACGCCGGGCGCGGCGGCGCGCAGTGCGAGTGCTCGATCGCCATCGACCCCAACGATGAGCAGCACGTCGTCGGCACCGCCATCGACTTCGCATCGGGCTCGGCGCTCACCACCTGGTACACGTCGTTCGACGGCGGCCAGAATTGGACCAGTGGCGTCTTTCCAAACGAGTCTGGCTATGCGTTGAACGGCGATTCGACCGTCGTGATCACTCCGACGGGAATCCCGGTGATCACGCTGCTGCAGTACTTCGGCGCCGGCGGGAGCGCGGTCTACTCCTACCGTTCGCTCGACGGCGGCCTCACCTGGCAGGCGCCGCTGATGGTCGATCTCGACTCCGCGAATGACAAGGTGCAGTCGGCGGTCGACCTCTCGATGGGACCGCACCGCGGGCAGATTGCCATTGCATGGGATCGCTTCGGCACGACGAAGGGCGACACGGTCCTGGTGGGCGTCTCCGATGACGATGCCGCGACCTGGCGCAACATCCAGCGCGTCGATGACGTGAAGGGGAGCGCGATCTCGCCCGACGTCGCGTACGGCCCCAACAGCGAGCTGTGGGTGATGTGGGCCGATCGTGGCAAGTTCGACATCCGGCTCGACCGCTCGCTGGATGGCGGCGTCACCTTCGGCACCGACGTGATCGCCGGCACCTATGTGCAGGTGCCGTTCACGCTGCCGAACAACTTCTTTCGCATCTTCGACATCTTCAGCCTCGCGGTCGACCACACGCAGGGGCCGTGGTCGGGCTCGATCTACGTCGCCTACCACCGTTGGGGCGGCAATCCGAAGCAAGCCGACATCTACGTGGTCCACTCGCACGACGGCGGCGCCACCTGGGCGAAGAACAACGTCAACGTCGGCGACACCAGCGGCTCGCACCAGGTCATGCCGTGGGCGCAGGTCGACTCGCACGGCAACCTGAACATCGCCTTCTGGGACTCGCGACTCGATCCGAACAACTACCTGCAGTGGGTCTGGGTAGCGCGCAGCAGCAACGGCGCGACCAAGTGGCGCGAGTACCCGGTCTCCGACGCCGGCTTCGACTTCGCGAACACCGATGGCTGGTACCTCGGCGACTACATCGGCCTCGACAACTCGGACCACTTCGTGCGCCCCTTCTTCCCCGACGGGCGCAGCGGCAGCCTCGACCAGACTTCCGACGAGCTGCACCTCGACCTCCACACCGACATCGACGTGTTGTCCGCGGCGACGGGTGGCGTGGTGAACTTCGACCTGAACGTCGGTCCGAACGAGCGCAACGCGAGCTACTGGCTGCTCGGCAGCTTTTCGACCAGTCCGGGCCTGAAGCTCGGGCCGGTCCTTCTGCCGCTCAATTACGACGCGCTGTTCGAGACGACCCTTATCTTCGCGAACACGGCGCTCCTCTCGAACTCGCTCGGCGTCCTCGACAGCACCGGCAGCGCGGCGATCGTGCTCGATACGCAGGGAGCGTTCGACCCGTCGCTCTCTGGCCTCGACACCTTCTGGGCGGCGTACGTTTTCGGGCCGCGCCCGATCTACGCGACCAATCCGACGGTCATCACCCTCACCCCGTGACCCGCGCCCGTCCCGCTGCCGCCAGGAAGGAATCGCGCAAGAAGTCGCCGCCACCGCGGTCGCGGCCGCGTCGTGCCACCGCTCCGTGCGTCGTCGTCGCGGATGAGAGCGGCCAGCTGATCGAGCTGCCGGGTGTCGCACCGGCGTTGCGCAGCGGTCGCGACTTCCTGCCGATCGACCCGGGCGAGCTGATCGAGTTGCCGATCGGCAGCTCGCTCTATGCGCTGCCGGGTCGCACGGCGGTGGGCTTCAATGCGAAACAGGGGCGCGCGAAGGATGGCCTCGTGACGCTGCGCGGCCACGGTGCCGCGGCTTGCTTCCTGCCGCCGGGCTACTCGGTCTTCGGTCTCGCCGCCTACTCGAGCCGGCGCGGGGCGCCGCTCTTGCCGTTGTTCAGCTACGCGGCATTGGCGTGGTGGAAGGGGGCGTTCCACGTTCCGGCCGCGCGCATCGAGGCCGACGTCAAACACGACCCCGATCAGTTCGACGAAGTCGAGCTGGCGCAGCGCGTGGCGCTCCTCAAGGCGCGCTACCCCGACAATCGGCTGGTGGACCACCTCAGTCGCAACTGCGCGCTCACCTACGGCTGCGCCAACGCGAAGAACCTCTTCTACGAACGCTGGGAGTGCCCGATCCCGATGGCGCCAGCGTGCAACGCGGCGTGCATCGGCTGCATCTCGGCGCAACCCGACGCGCCGATCCCGTCGCCGCAGGATCGCCTCGCCTTCGTGCCCGAGGTCGCCGAAGTGCTCGAGTTCGCGTTGCCGCACCTGCGCAAGGCGCCGCGCGCGATGCTCTCGTTCGGCCAGGGCTGCGAAGGGGAGCCGCTGCTGCAGGCGGACAAGATCGAGGCGATCTGCCGTGCGCTGCGCGCGGCGACCCCGCGCGGCACGCTGCACCTCAACACCAACGGCAGCCGCCCCGATGCCGTCGAGCGGCTGTGCGCGGCCGGTCTCGATTCGATGCGCGTCAGCTTGAACAGCGCGCAACCGGCGGCCTACCAGGCCTACTACCGGCCGCTCACCTACGGCTTCGAGGCGGTGGTGCGAGCGATGGAGGTCGCCAAGCGCCGCGGCGCCTACGTCAGCATCAACTACCTCGCGTTTCCCGGCTTCACCGACAGCGAGCCGGAGATCGCCGCGCTCGAGCGGCTGATCGAGCGAACCGGACTTGACCTGATCCAGTGGCGCAACCTCAACATCGATCCCGAGGCGTACGTCGACGTGATCGGTCTGGCCGCTGGCACGCCGGCACGCGGCATGCGACAGCTGCAGCAGCATCTGCGCGAACGCTTCCCGCGGGTGCGCCATGGTTACGTGAATCCGCCGCGCAGCGCCTTCCCGCGCGTGCGCGGCCGCTCGTGAGGTCGACTTCGATGGTGCCCGCCGCCGCGCTCCTTGCGCTGCTCCTGCCGTCCGCCCGGTCGTCGAACGCGCCACTCGCCGAAGCGGCCGCGCCGCCGCGCCTCTGGATCGACGCGCGCCGTGGCAAGGATGTCGGCGGCGACGGCAGCCAGGAGCAGCCGTTCCAGACCATCGCGAAAGCGCTCTCCGTGCGCGCGCTGATGGAAGAGGAGTGGGTCGAGCTGCGCCTGCAGGTTGGCTTCTATGCCGCAGCCAGCGGCGAGCCGATGCCCGTCGTGTTGCCGAGCGGCGTTCGCCTCGTCGGCTACGGACCGGGCTCGTGCGAACTTGGCGGCAAAGAGGGGCAGCCGGTGGTGCTGCTCCCGCGGCACGGGCGAGTCGCGATCGAGAGCGTGGCGCTGCGGGGCGGCAGCGTGGGGATCGAGGCGCAGCCCGGCGGCAGCGCGCCGCTCGAAGTGCAGCTCGTCGATGTGCGCATCGAAGAGGTTCCGGTCGCCGTCGAGCTTTCGGCCGCGCAGGCGCGCGTCCACCTGCGCGCCGACGGGTTGCGCACCAAGGCCGCGTCGATCGGCCTGCATGCCGGTGCCGGCGCGCCGCTGTCGATCGATCTTTCGCGATGCACCTTCAGCGGCGGCACGGAGGGCCTGGTGCTCGATGACTCGCGGGTGCCGCCCGAGGGCGCGCTGCGCGACGTCGCGTTGCGCGACTGCCGATTCGAAGGCAGCGAGGCCGTGGGCTTCGTGCGCCGCGGCGCCAACGGCCACGAGCAGACGCGCGCGCCGTGGCTCTTCGAACGTTGCGAGTTCCGCGGCGCACGCATGGGAATGATGTTCGAGCTGCCCGGTGGCGACGTGCCGCTCGTCGTGCGCGATTGCACCTTCCTCGAGAACACGAATTTCGGGGTCAGCAGCGTCGGCAGCGGCACCACGCTCGACGGCGTGACGCGCTTCGAGCGCTGCACCTTTCGCTGGAACGGCATCGGTGCGCAGTTCCTCGCCGCCGGTCGCGCCGTCGAGCTCGATGGCTGCCGAGTCGAGGACAGCATCGGGATCGGGCTGCTGTTCGGGAACTTCACGGGCGCCCGCTCCACGTTGCGCGCGCGCGACAGCACGATCGTCGGCAACGGTGCCGCGGGCGTCTTCGCCATCTGCGAGCAACAGAACGGGATCGACGTGGCGCTGGCGCAATGCACCATCGCCGACAACCGCGGCTCGGGAGTCGAGCGCAAGGATCGGAAGTTCGGATCGGGGACGATCACGCTGACTCGCTGCGTCGTCTCCGGCAACGCGACCGACGTGGTCAAGATCGAGCCGGCGCAGCAGCAGCAGTGCCACGTCGGCGGCGATCCGCGCTTCCGCGCGCGCGAGCGGCGCGACTACCGGCTTGCGGACGACACTCCCGCGCGCGATTCCGACGGCCCCTTCGGCGCGCTCTCCGCTGCGGCGTTCGATGGGAAGTGAGCCTGCGCCGCTCGACCGGGCCCTGACGCTCGACCTCGCGACGCTGGTCGAGCGGCTGGTCGACGACAAGGTCCTCCAAGCGTCCGACGTCGTGCCGCTGCGTCGCTTCGCTCAAGCACTGCGCGCTCACTTCCACCACGACTTCCTCGCGGTGAAGCTGCGATTGCGCCACGCCTGGGATCAGATCGAGGTGGGCGCCGCCGCCGCGTCGGCGCTGTCGGATGACCAGCGCGAACTCGCCAAGGACGTGCTCGGCACGCTGCGTCGACTGCTCGCGCGCGCCAACTTCACCGACGTTCCGATCTCCGAGTTGACCGAGGCGATGGCCCGCCACTCCTCCTTCGGCCTCAAGATCCAGCTCGACCTCGGCGACTTCGCCGACCTGGCGTCGTGGCGTCGGCGCGAGACGACCCGCAGCGTCGTGCGCCGCCGCTGGTTCGGCTTGAAGCGCGAGACGATCGAGGTGGCGAGCTACGACCGCTTCTGCGTCTTCGCCCGCTTCAAGGAGGCGACGCACTTCACCGAGAAGAAGAGCCTGGAGGGCAAGCTCGGGGCGCGGCCCGGCGCCGTCTCGCTGCGCCTCTATCGCGACGTCCCCAAGCACGACGTCGAGGCGCTGTTTCCCGGGGTCCGGGTGGGCATGCGCGGCTTCGATCGCGCGCTGCTCGGAGTGCCAGCTGCCGCGGGTGCGCTGCAGATCCTGAACCTGAAGCTGCTGGGATCCCTCTACGCGCTGCTGCTGGCGGTGATGGTGCTGCTCGGGCTGCGCCAGGGCGACTCGGAGCTCGGCGCGCGCGGGCTTGGCGAACTCGCGGGGGTCGCCGTCCTCATCACCTTCCTGTTCCGTCAGTGGGCCCGCTTCCTCGGCCGCAAGAACCTGCTCCACCGCCAGCTTGCCGAGCATCTGCAGACCTGCACGCTCGACTCGGGGTTCGGGGTCCTGCTCCATCTGCTCGACGACGCGGAAGCGGAAGAGACGGTCGAGGGGGTCCTCGCCTACGCCTTCCTCTTGCAAGCGGACCAACCGATGGCGCGCGCCGACCTCGACGCGCACGTCGAGGAGTGGCTGGCGCAGCGGCTCGGGCTGGTGGTCGACTTCGAGGAGGACGACGCGATCGGCAAGCTGCTGCGCCTCGGGCTCGCGCAGGAGGTCGAAGGCGGGCGGTTGCGCGCCCGGCCTCTCGCCGAGGCCAACGAGCGGCTCGATCAGCGCTGGGCCACGCTGCTCCACCGTGCCTGACGAGGCTCGGCCGCGATCGGGCGAGCTCCCGCTCGTTCGCGGCGGGAGCGGGGCTACCATCGCCCGCCATCAAGTCACCCCCGTCGCGGACCCGAAACCAACCTCACCATGAAGACCCCTGTCGCGATCCTCCGCACGACCCCGGGCAGCGTCCTCTCGGACTACCACGAGTTGATGAACCTGGCCGGCTACCAGCAGCACCTCGACAAGGCGGCTGACACCGCGCTCAAGGTCAACATCAGCTGGCACTTCTTCTATCCGGGCAGCTCGACCACCCCGTGGCAGCTCGAAGGCGTGATCCGGGCGATGAAGCAGGACGGCTTCGACCCGAAGCTGATGCATGCCTGCCACAACCGGACCGTCGTCATCGACGCCCACCTCGGCGAGCGCGAGAACAAGCAGCTGAACGTCGTCGAAGCCCACGGGCTGCGGAACGTCCACCTCTACGAAGGGGAGGAGTGGATCCCGGTCGGTGATGCGGTCGGCGACCTGACCAAGAAGTTCCTCACGCTCAATCAGGTCTATCCGCAGGGCTTCTCGATCCCCAAGCGCTTCATCGGCGAGAACATCCTCCACCTGCCGACGGTCAAGACGCACATCTTCACGACCACGACCGGCGCGATGAAGAACGCGTTCGGCGGACTGCTGAACGAGCGGCGCCACTGGACCCACCCGACCATCCACGAGACGCTGGTCGACCTGCTGATGATCCAGAAGAAGATCCACCGCGGCATCTTCGCCGTGATGGACGGCACCTTCGCGGGCGACGGACCCGGCCCGCGTTGCATGGTGCCGCACGTGAAGAACGTGCTGCTCGCTTCGGCCGATCAGGTCGCCATCGATGCGGTCGCCGCCAAGCTGATGGGCATCGACCCGATGTCGATCAAGTTCATCCGCCTCGCGCACGAAGCGGGGCTCGGCTGCGGCGACCCGAGCAAGATCGAGATCGTGGGCGACGTCGAAGCGGCCAAGCAGAACTGGAACTTCACCGGCCCCTTCAAGAAGATGACCTTCGCCTCCCGCATGCAGCACAAGATCTATTGGGGGCCTTTGAAGAAGCCGGTCGAATGGTCGCTCAAGACCTTCCTCGCGCCGTGGGCCTACCTCGCGAGCGTCGCCTACCATGACACCTTCTGGTACCCGCGCTTCGCCAAGTCGCGCATGAAGGACGTGCTGAACAGCGACTGGGGCCGACTCTTCTCCAACTGGGAGAACGTGAAGCCCGATGCGCGCGGCTTCCCCGACGTCGGCTCGGCGGCGCCGGAACTCAAGCGCAGCAGCGCTTCGGTCTTCTTCCGCAGCTGGAAGCTGCTCGCGACCTGCCTCATGGAGGCGCCGGAGATGTTGACGCTGCGCAAGCGCAAGATGGCCAAGCCAGCCGTCGCGGCGGAGCATCCCGGCTACCCGTGCGGCGGCGGCGACCACGACAAGCACCATCCCCACCCGCACTGACCGGGCGGGCCGCGCATGGACCACGCCGCTGGCAATCGCGCCCGCTCCGTGATCGGCGGTGCCGTTGCGGCGGCCGGCCGTCCGCAAAGAGCGTTGTGGCAGCGGCTCGCGCTGTCGCTCGGCGCGCTCCTCGTCGGGCTGCTCCTGCTTGACGGGGCGCTCGCGCTGTTTGGCGCAGTGCCGCCTGAGCCGATCGCCCAGGTCGGCGACCAAGCCAACCAGTCGCGCAAGCACTTCGTCGCCGATCTCGAGCTCGGTTGGCGGATGCGGCCGGGGACGAGCTACCGCTGGCGCACCGAGGGGCAGGAGTTCCCGTTCCGGGCGGACGACCGCGGCTTCCGGATCGACGAGCGCCCGAACGCGCCGGCGCCGCCGGCCGGGGCGCCGCTGATCGCGCTGGTCGGCGACTCGTTCACCTTCGGCAGCGGTGTCGCCTTCGCAGACACCTACGGCGCACGGCTCGCGGACGCGCTGGGGGCGGCGGTGTTGAACCGGGCGCAACCGGGCTTCGGCGTCGACCAGATGTGGCGCGCCGCCGAACTCGAGGTGCTCTCGGGTCCGCCCCCTGACCTGCTGATCGTCGGCCTGATCCAGGACGACTTCCAGCGCACGCTCCACGCCTACCGCGCGGCCGAGGGCTTCAGCAAGCCGCGCTTCAAGGCGGAGCGCGGCCGCCCGGTGCCTTCCGGCCGCGAGGACAACCTCGGACCGCTCGCCCGCATCCTCGACCGGCGGTCGCGCACCTTCACGCTTTGGAAGACGATCGATCGCCGGCTCGGCCAGCAGTGGGGCGTCGGCCACTGGTGGGAGCTGAACGCCGCCTGCCTCGACGCGCTGCTCGACGCGACGCAGGCGCGCGGCGTGCGCGTGCTGGTGGTCCACATCGCGACGGTCGCCGGGTGGCGGCCGTTCCCTGCGTTGAAAGAACTGGTCGCCGCGCGGGCGGCCGTGCCGGGCGCTGCCGCCTTCGCCGGGAGGAGCGGTCCGACGGTCGCGTTTGTCGATCTCGCCGAGGGGTGGGCCGCGCCGCCGCAAAACGCGTACTACCCGCGCGATGGACACCTGAACGCGCACGGCCACGACGCCGTCGCCACGCTCCTGGCCAACGTCGTGCGGCGCCACTGGAGCGATTGGCCGCGTTGAGCGGCCGCGTTCCCGCCGCGTTTCAGCTCGGCGAGCTCGCCGCCGCAGGCTTGCGGCCGCCCGGGTAGGCGACCAGCAGCACGACGAGGCAAGCCAGCGCGATCCACATCGGGACCGAGAAGAGGTTCGTGTAGTACGCGCGCTGCAGGGACTCTGGAATCGCGGCGGTCGGGTCGCCTTCGGGGCCGATCGCCTTGTTCTTCGCCCAGCCGCCGACCAGCGAGCCGGCGAACCAGCTGCCGACGATGAAGCCGATGCCGACGATCACCAGGTTGAACAGGTTCTGCGCGCTCGCGCGCACGTCGCTCGGCGTCTCCTCGTCGACCACCATGAAGCTGACGAAGATGAAGCAGCCGAAGCAGAAGCCGTGCAGTGCGACGCCAAGCAGCACGGTCGCCACCGAGTCGGTGTAGGCGAACAGCGCCATGCGCGCCGCGTAGGCCGCGAGACCGATCGCCAGCAGCGACTTGCGCGACATCTTCTTGGCCAGCACGGTGACCAGCGCCAGCACCGCGATCTCCGACATCTGGCCGATCGTCATCAGGCCGCCGCCGCCGACGCCGAGGATCCGGTTCAGTTTCTCGGAGAAGTCGCCGGCGGCGCCGCTCTGGAAGCGCGAGAGGAAGGTCGAGGCGTGCACGAAATAGAACTGGTGCACGCAGCTCATCGGGATCGCGAGCAGGAAGAGGAGCGCCAGCGGACGCTTCATGGCGTAACTGAGCGCCTTGCCGATCGCGCTGTTCTGGGTGACGTCGCGGCGCGGCGGCGTGTGGGGCAGCGTGAGGCAGTAGAGGCCGAGCAAACCGCCGAGGAGCGCGCTCAGCTTGAACGCGTCCGCACGGTGGGCGTTCCACGCCGTTTCGCGCATCGCCGCCGTGGTTTCCGGCCCGATCGGCGTGAAGCGGTTCAGCCAGTGGCCGACGACGATCCCCGCGGCGATCCAGCCGATCGTGCCCCATAGGCGTACGCGCCCGAAGTCGCGGTCGCGGTCGGTGAGGTGGTGGAGCGAGATCGAGTTGGTCAGCGCCAGCGTCGGCGCGTAGATCACGCCGTAGAGCGTGGAGAGCACCAGGAAGCCGTTCACGCTGTCCTGCTTCGCCAGCTCCCAGACCAGCGCCGCGCCGAGCAGGTGGCTCACGGCGAGGAACTTCTCGGTGGCGAAGAAGCGGTCGGCGACCTGGCCCGCGATGAACGGGCCGACGATCGCTCCGATGGCGGCGGCGGCGAAGATCTTCGAGACGTCAGCGAGCTCGAAGTGGAGGTGGCCGAGCAGGTACGGGTAGAGGATCGGCAGCCAGGCGCCCCAGATCGCGTACTGCAGGAACATCATCAGCGACAAGCGCATCTTCATCGGCGGTTCCCCTCTTCCCTTCGCGAAGGCGCGGCATCGTAGCGCCGCATCAAGAAGGCGTGGCGTTCAGCGGACGGGCGGCGGCGCCATCAGGTTGGCGAAGAGACGCCAGGCGCCGGAATGGCCGGCGCGCAGTTGGCGGTGGAGGGCGTAGGCGCAGTAGGTGAACGAGCCGCCGCCCGGCGTGGTCGCCACGAGGAGCCCGCCTCGATGCGCCGTCTCGCCCGCGTCGGCGCATTCGAGCAGCTCCTGCCAGCCGGCGTCGTCGCTCGCCTCCCCGAAGTAGAGGCCGCGCTCCTGCACCCAACCGTCGAAGTCGCGCGCGAGGATCACGTTGGGATAGATCAGCTGGCGCGCACCCGGCGCGAGGATGCGGATCGGCGCCTGCTCCTCGCAGACGCGCACGTCGGCGATCTCGAGCGCGAGCGCTGCCGGCGATTGCCCCGCCTTCACCGCGTCGTTCCAGTCGTTCCGCTTGTGATAGAGCGCGATGACATGGCCGCCACGCGCCGCGAAGTCGCGCAACTGCGTCGACTGCGCTCGCAGCGCGGCGTTGCCCCACGTGCGCGCGTCGAGCAGGACGTGGGTGTAGCCGCGCAGTTCCTCGCGTGCGAGTGCCGCCGGCGTGAGCCGCGTGCACGGCACGCCGAGGTCGTCGAGCGCGCGGCCGGCGCTGCCATCGCTGCCTTCGACGAAGGCGACCCGGCTGCCTTTCGGCGGCAGCGCGTCGATCACCGCGAGCTCGCCCTGCACCGTCGCGATCGGCGCGCCGTCGGCGAAGGCGAGCGTGAACTCGAGCGACAGGCGTGCCGAGGTGCGGTCGGCCGTCGGCGGCGGCAGTTCGTCGCGGCGCAGCACGAACGGGATCGCGAAGCGTGGGGCGGCCGCGCTGCCAAGGTTGGCGGCGGCGGTCAGCTCGACCGGCAGTTCGGCGAGGCGCGCACCGAGCGACTCGAAGTCGCAACCGGCGGGGGCCTTGAGGCGCAGCTTTCCATGCGGCACGCGGCCGCTTGGAAACGAGAGGCGCAGCGTTCCGCGCGCGACGGCGGCGCCCGGCGGTCGCACGAGCGTCAGCGGATCCTGCTCGAGCTCGCCGATCAGCGCGGGGGCGATCGGCTTGGCGATCGGCAGGGTCAGGTTGGCGAGCGTGGAATCGCCGCGGCGCAGCCCGAGTCGCACGGCGAGCGGATGGTGGCGAGCGGCCGACCATGGCGTCGAGGGCGCTTGCGCCGCCGGAAAGGAGGCGGGCGCAGTCGCGTTCACCTGGAGCGAAAGGGCGCCGCACAGCGCATCGCGCCAGGTCTCGATCAGCTCGGGGCGCTTTGCGACTTGCGCCAGGTCGGCGCGTGCGGTGATCTCGGCCGGTCCGGTGAGCGCGAGGTCGAGCTCGAGTCGGCGAACGGCGGCGGCGCACTCTTCGCCGCGGTAGAGCGGGTCGCGTCCGTGCAGCAGCAACAACACGCGCAGCGGCTCGCCGGTCACCAAGGCGCGTGCCGCAAGGTCGCCGTCGTCCGGGTAGATCAGCTCGGCGCCGAGCAGTGCCGTGAGCCACTCGTCGACTCGTTCTTCGCTCGGAGCCGCTTCCCCGTTGAACGCGGGCAGCGCCAACAGCGCCAACAGGTCGGCGACGGTGAACGGCGTGGTCGCGTCGCGCGTCGGCATGCGCGCCTGCCTTGCGGGGAGTTCACGCAGCGAGCGCAGCGGCGTCGCGCTCCAGGTCAGCGCGTAGTTGCTCTCGTGGCGCTTGGCCGGATCGAAGGGCGCCCAAGGTCCCTGGCTCGCGTGGTGCGTGAGCGCGTCGTAGGCGAGCGCGGCGATCGTGCGATCGGGCACGGCGCTTGGGACGTCGTAGTCGAAGTGGAACGTCGTGTCAGGCGGCGGCTCGCCCTCCGTGATGCGCACGAAGAGCGCGTCGACCGTCCACGGCTCGAGTCCGGCGGCGATCTGCTCGGGGTAGCGCGCCGGATCGCTGGCGGCGACCACCGCTTCGTGCAGCGCGATCGACGTGGCCTGATGGTGGCCATGGCCGCCGGTCTGCGCGTGGTTGGTGAAGACGCGGTGGGGGCGCAGGCGACGGATCGCGAAGGTGATTCGTCGCACCACTTCGTCGCGACCACCCCAGCGCGAGAAGGTCTCCTCGGCTCGCTTGCTGAATCCGAAGTCGGGGAAGCCCAGGAACCACGGCGTCGAGCCGACCACGGCGCTCGCCGCGACCGTCTCCTCCTCGCGCAGGGCACCCAGCTCGCTGTCGAGCGCGCTGCCGATCGCGTTCTGGCCGCCTTCCCCTTGGGTCGAGAAGAGGGTCGTCACTTCGGCGCCCTGCAGCGCGTGCAGATGGAGCAGCCCGCCATCCTCGTCGTCGGGGTGGGCCGCGACATCGAGGATGCGCAGTCGATTGGCGAGCTCACGCTCGAGCTGCGGCGGCAGCGTGGAGCCGCCGAGCTCCGCGTCCTTCGTCAGCGCGCGCTCGTTGCGCGGCGGCAGCGGCGGTTCGCTCTCCTGAACGATGGGCAGCGTCAGCGGGGCGAGCAGCAGCAGGGCGCCAATCGACGGGGTGGCGCGGCGATGGGCGATTCGGTGGCGGATCATCGCGGCGGTTCTAACCGCGCAGCGGGTGCCCCGTCCTCACCTCGTGCGCCACGTTCCACGCCGCGACCGTGCGCTGCGCCGCCTGGCTCCAGGTGAAGCGAGCGGCCTGCGCGATGAGACGCAGGCGCCGCTCGGGAGGGCACGGCTGCTCGATCTCGCGCGCCAGCAGCTCGACGAACGGCTCGATGGCGTCGCCGGGCGCGGTCTTCAGCGCGTCGCCACCGATCTCCTCGATCACCGGCAGCGCGCTGGCGACGACCGGCGTGGCGCAGGCGAACGATTCGAGGATCGGCAGCCCGAAGCCTTCGAGCACCGAAGGGAAGGCGAAGCAGGCGGCACCGGAGTAGAGCGCGGGAAGGTCCTCTTCGGCGACGAAGCCGGGCAGCACGATGCGCGAGCGATGCGGGTGGGTGCGCAGCGCCTGCTCGATCTTCTCGAAGCCGAAGCTCGGTTGGCCGGCGAGGACGAGGGCGAGGTCGGGGAAACGAGGCGCCAGCGCTCGAAACGCTTCGAGCAGGAACAGCAGGTTCTTGCGGGTCGACAGCAGGCCCACGAAGAGGAGGTAGCGCGCCGGCAGCTGGCGCTTCCTGCGCAGGGCCTCGATGGCGGCGGGTTCGGCGCGACGAAAACGCGGCTCGACGCCGTGGTGGACCACGCAGGTGCGTCCGCGCGCCTGCGGGAAGTGGCGCAGGAACGCCGCTTCGGTCGCCGCCGAGACGCAGATCACCCGGTCGGCGTGGTCGGCGATCTCCTGGTACTGCGCGCAGCGCTTGGTCCGGAACGAAGGCGGCGCCAGATCGACGCGCTCGAGCGAGAAGAGGTCGTGCAGCGTTGCGACGCGCGTGACGCGGCGGTTCGGCGGGAGGCGGACGTCGAGGCCGTGGACGAGTTCAACGCCACGCAGGCCGAAGCGGTCGATCCAGTCGAGCAGGCGACGCGCCTGCTTCGGCGGACCCTCCGCGCCCGGAAGCTGTCCGCGATGGCGCCACTTGCTGCTGCGGACGCCGAGCGCGAAGGGCGGCGTCGCCGGATCGAGCGCGAGCGCGCGCAGCAGGTTGTGCACGTAGCGGCCGACCCCCGAGCGCTCCCGCCGCGCGCCGGCCGTGGCGTCGATGAGGACGGGCGGTCGCGTTCGCGATGTCACGCGGAGGGCGCCGACTCAGCCGCGCCGGATCGGCTGCGAACAGCTCACGCGGGACTGCACATCGTCGGCGATCGTGTTGCGCTGGCCGATGCCGAGGTCGTAGCGCGACTGCACCAGCTTCTCGACCTGCTCGCGGTCGAGCACCTTCGCGCCGCCGAGCTGCATCGCCAGGTGGGTGATCTTGGCCGAGTGCTCGACCATGTCGAGCAGCTTGAAGCAGTTCCAGATCTCGTCCGCGACGGTCACGATGCCGTGCCGCTCGAGCAGCAGGACGTCGGAGCTGCGGATCGGCACGCGCAGCGAGTCGGGCAGCTCCTCGGTGCCGGGGGTCGCGTAGGGGACGGTCGGCACATTGCCGATGGTCACGACGATCTCGGGGATCACGCAGCGCGTGAGCGGAATGCCGGCCAGCGAGAAGGAGACCGTGTAGGGCGGGTGGGCGTGCAGCGCCGCGGAGACATCGGGCCGCTCTTCGAGCAACGCCACGTGCATCTTGATCTCGGTCGAGGGCCGGCCGCCATCGAGCGCGTTGCCTTGTCGATCGGTGACCACCAGCATGTCCGGCGTCATGAAGCCCTTCAGGACCCCGGCCGGCGTCACCAGCAGCCGCTCGTCATCGATGCGCGCGGCGAGGTTGCCGTCGGCGGCGCCGATGAAGCCGCGCTCGTACATCATGCGGCCGATGTCGCACAGCTGCTGGCGCAGCTCCGCTTCGCTGTAGGGATAGTTCATCGAGCGGGCTCCGGCGGCGATCCGGCGCGCATCGCGGTGGGCGAGCGCGCCTCGTTGCACAAGGTGATTCTGCCTTCGACCTCGACCTCATCGACGATGCCGACCACGACGTTTCGCACCGGTGCCGCGCGGTCGTCGAGGAGCTGACGCGCGGAGTTCCCCTCTTCGAGGATCAGCACGAGGTCGCCTTCGCCGGCGCCGACGGTGTCGAGCGCGACGCGGTGGTGGGCGCGCGGGTCGCGCCGCCCGTCTGGCTCGACGCGGGCGACGAGCAGCAGTGTCTTCGCGTCGAGCACCGAATGGTGGATCGGGACGACGACGGGTGCGAGGACGCGGGCGAGGTACATGGCCGCTCCTCAGTTCACGCCAGCGACGCTGGTGCCGGACTCGGGCTCCACGTGACCGATGATCGTCGCATCGACCGGCACGAACGAACGAGCGAGCGCGAGGCCCGCTTCACGGCCGCCGACCCAGAGCACGAGGTCGCCAGGACCGCTCTCCACGACGTCGCAAGCGATGACCGTGGGACCCATCGGGCGCCGCTCGCCATCGAGCGGCTGCACCACGAGGAGCTTCTCGCCGTCGAGATCCTTCGCCCGAACGGTGGCCACGACGCGGCCGATGACGCGTCCAAGCCTCAAGGCGTCGCCTCGCTGCCGCTTGCCGACCAGATGACGCGGCCAGCGACGTCCCAGGAATCGACGATCGCCATGATGGTCGCATCGGTCGGCTTGCCGTCAGTCTGCTCGGTCTGGCGCGCGCTCGACCCTCCGGCGAAAAGGACGACGTCGCCGTGGCCGGCGCCAACGGCGTCGACCGCGACCTGATAGCCGCCCGTCTCGCGGCCCTGCTCGTCGAGCAGCCGCAGCACCTGCAGCTTCAGCTCGCGCATGCGCGGCTCTTTGATGGTCGAGACGACCGTCCCGACGACTCGTGCCAACTGCATCCTTCACGCCTCCTGCGACGCTGCGTGCCGCCGATCTTCCTTCGAACCGCGCCCCTCTCGCTCAGATCTTGCGTTCCACCTTGGCCGCCTTGCGCAGCTCCTGCAGCAGCTGCCGGCGCGCCGCAAGTTCGACTTCGCCGACCACCTCCTCGAACGGAGAGGCGGCTCTCTGCTCGATCACGCGCAGCAGGTGGGCGCCGCTCATGGTCGGCACCGGGCCGACGACCGCGCCGACTTTCTCGTCGAGCAGCGACGACGGCAATCCGTTGCGTTCGAGTTCCTCGGCCGCGAGGAACCCGATGTCGCCGCCGCGAGGCGCCGACTCATGCTCGGAACGCAGGCGCGCGAAACTGGCGAAGGCCTCGGCGACCGGAACGTCGCCCGCTTGCGCCCGTTGCTTCAGCCCGTCGAGCGTGGCCGTCGCGTCGGAGAGCGTGCGGCCGGCCGGGCCGCCCGAACGGGCGTCGGCGCGCAGGTGGATGGTGGCGAGGTGCACGCGCCGTCCGAACGCGCGATCGAAGTCGGCGCGGTGGTCGGCGTAGTAGCGCTTCCAGCCATCGCTTCCGAAGCGCTGGCGCGCGAGTTCCTTCAGCAAGATCTCGGCGCGGAAGCGGTCGCTCGCCAGCACGCTGTCGGGATCGTCTCCGCGCGCGCGCAAGGTCGAAAGGTAGTCGACCCCGTCGGTCGACATCCCCGCCGCCTTGAGCTTGGCCGCGAGCTTCGCCGACCGCTCCTGCACCTCGGCTGCGACATGCGCGGGCGTCACCTCGAGCCGCGCCTTCTTCGCGGCCGCGAGCAGGAGCTCGATCCCGATGTACTCGTCGAAGAGTCGAGCAGCGTCGTCCTTGGGCAAGGCGCCGAAGAGCTCGAGTCCCCACGCCGTGCGGCTGATCGAGGCGTCGCCGACCTCCGCCGCGATGCCGGTGGCCAGCCCGTCGACGCGGACCGCGCTGCGCGCCTTCAGTTCCTGGAACCAGAGACTCTGCTTCTCGCGCGGGATCTCCGAGCCGCTGCGCAGGCCGTAGTCGGCTCCCATCATCCGTTCGCAGGCGATCGCCTTGCGCATCAGCATGCGGAAGGTGTCGCGGTCCATTTCGCGCGACTTGAGCTCGTCGGCGATCGAGAGCTTGCCGTTCGACTCGGCGCGCAACCGCGCGTCGAGCGCGTCGATGCGCTCGTCGACGTCGCTCTCCGTCACGACGATGCCGCGGCGCGCCACTTCGAGGTCGACGAGATGCGCCTGCACGAGGTGGTCGAGCGCGTCGGCGCCGCTCGCCGACCGGCCTTGCTCGGAGAGCACGAACTCGGCGAACCGACCCGCCTCGAGCGGCCGCCCGTCGAGCGTGCCGACCGGCGGATCGACCTCGTCGGTCGCGGCGTGCGCCGCACGGCCATCGATCGCGAACGCCAAGGCTGCGGCCGCGGCCGCGCGCAGGAGCAGTTTCATCGTTCGTCCCGTCACGTGCCGCGACTCAGCGCTTCGTCGCCAGCTCGACCTTCGTGTTGAAGTCGAGCGTGAGGCGCCATCCCGCGTTCTCCTGCGTCAGCTTGGAGAGGAACTGGAGACCGTCCTTCTCCATGTATTGGAACCGGTAGCCGAACTGCGCGCCGTTCGTGTCGACGGGTTTGAGCTCCTTCAGCAGCAGGCGCTTTGCGATCTCCTCGTAGTCGAAGGCGATCTCCTGCGTCACCGTCGTCAGGACGCCGTGGCTCGGCACGCGCGACGTGATCTTGCGGCGCAGCGGCGTCCCATCGGCGCGATGCCACTCGCTGAACGACTCGACGAGCCCGGCGGGGTTGCGCGGCGCGTAGTCGAGGCGGATCTCGTCGCCTTCCTGGACGAAGTGCACTTTCCAGCCGTTGGCGCTGCGCGATGGCTTGAGCGAGAGGGCGTTCTGCGCGGCGACGCTTGCCTGGACGACGATCTGCTGCTGTTGCGCGTCGGCGGGAGGCACGGTCGGCTTGCAACTCGTCGCGCCGGTGGCGTAGTCGTAGGTCAAGTCGAGCTCGACGCTGGTCGAGGGCCGCTTCTCGAGCGGGTCGGTGACCTCGAAGGTCGCCTTGATCTTCGACGCGAGGCGCGCGGCGCCGACGCTCTCGAGCGAATAGACGCGCTGGTCGACCACCGCTTCGAGGAAGCCGATGGCCGCGGCATCGCTGGGCTCGGTGTCCTGCGCGACGGGAGCGCGCGGGGCGCCAGGCGGCGCCTGTTGCGCTGCCATTGGCAGCAGGACGACGGCGAAGAACAAGGCGGCACGCAGCACTGGTCGCTCCTCAAGCGAGTCCGCGGCGTTCTCCGCGGCGGTCGATCGAGGACGGGAGCATAGCCCGCGTCGCCGCGGTCAGGCGGAGGGGCTGCTCCCCGAGTGGTGCTGAGTGGCTCCCGCGGGCGGCGACGACGAAGCATCGACGGCCGGCTCACGCACGGCCCGCTGGCGGCCGACGCGCTGCAACGCGAAGCGCTCGCCGCGGGCGACGACGCGCACCTGGTCACCGGTGCGGAAGTGGCTGTTCAGGATCTGCTCCGAGAGCGGTTCCTCGATCTCGTTCTGGATGATGCGGCGCAGTTCGCGCGCGCCGTAGTCGGGGTTGAAGCCCATGCGGGCGACGCTGCGCGCCACGCCCGGCGCGAACTCGAGCCCGATGCCGCTCTGCTTCAGGTAGCTCGCGACCTGCGCAAGCTGGTTTCGGGCGATGCGGACGCAATCGCCTTCCGTCAGCGAATTGAACACCAGCACTCCGTCGAGGCGATTGATGAACTCCGGACGGAAGGCGTGCTTCATCGCCTCGAGCGTGGCTTCCTTGGCGTCGTCGCGCGCCACGTGCTCGCGCTGCCGCCAATCGAAGCCGACGCGATTGCGGATCGACTCGATCTCGTCGACGCCGACGTTCGAGGTCAGCAGGATGAAGCTCTTGTTGAACGGGACGCTCTGACCCTTGCTGTCGGTCAGGAACCCCTCGTCCATGATCTGCAGCAGCAGGTTGTGGACCTTCTTGTGCGCCTTCTCGATCTCGTCGAAGAGGACGACGCCGACCTTCTTCTCCTTCATCTGTTCCGTCAGCTGGCCGCCTTCGCTGTGGCCGACGTAGCCGGGAGGAGCGCCGATGAGCTTGGCGTATTCGTGCGGCAGCGCGTACTCGCTGCAGTCGATCCGCACCAGGCGCGTCGGGTCGCCGAAGAGATGGCGCGCGGTCATCTTGGCGAGTTCGGTCTTGCCGGTGCCGGTCGATCCCACTAGCAGGAAGACGCCGATCGGCCGGCGCGGATCCTTGATGCCCGCCGCCGCCTTGCGGAACGACTTCACGACGGCGTCGATCGCCGGATCCTGTCCGATGATGGCGCGTCGCAGCTCGGCCTCGACGCGATCGAGGTCGCGCTTCGATTCCTTCTGGTGGTGCAGCCCGGGCGCGGCGAGCAGGTGGAGCTGGCCGCTCAGCTTGGTCTCGCCTTGGAGCGGGAGCGCCACCTGGTGGATCTCGAGCTGCGGATTCACCTCGACGCAGATCTGGTAGAGCAGTTCCTCGAGAGCGGCGGTCTTGTAGACGCGGCTCTGCTTCTTGAAGAGCGGCACCACCTCGTCCAGGAAGTTCACGACGCAGGAGTTCACCACGAGCTGCTGGTAGGCGCTGCGATTGGGGGTCTCGCGGACCTTCAGCAGTTCGACGATGTCTTCCTCGGTGAAGACGCGGACCTTGACGAATTCGTCAAGGATCTCGCAGTACTTCAGGATCACGTTGCAGTCGACGCTGCGTGTCACGTTGCAGGCTCCCGCGCAAGCTCCTGGCAGATCGGTCCGATCGCAGCCAGCCGCAACGACGGCCCCGATCGCCCGCTCCGCTCAATCCTCGACACCCGCCTTTCGGCGCCGCCGTGAAGCGCCATTGAGATGGGGGCCTTAGAAACTCCGGAACTCGAAAACGTGTCCGCTTGGAGCCGCAGGGGCCGCGGGCGGGGGTGGTAGACTCCTGCGTCGCGAAATCGCCGCGATCGCGGTCCGCCGCCGCTCCGCAACTCCTTCGCATCGGACCTCATGGGCGACTCCGAAGACCTGAAGCTCCTTGCGTTGCTCGTCCACCGTGGCGTGCTCGATCGCGCCGCCGCCGAGGGGCTCATGCGCGAGGCGCAGGCGACGCGGCGAAAGCCCTTCGACCTCGCTATCGCGGCCGGGCTGTTCACCCGCGAGCGGCTCGATTTCCTGCGCCGCGTCGAGGGCGAAGACGTCCCGGAACTCCCCGGATTCGACGTGATCGCGGTCGCTGGCCGCGGCGGCACCGCGATCGTGCTCGAGGCGAAGGAAAAGAAGAGCGGGCGCGTCGTGGCCATCAAGGTGCTGCGGCGCGAGCTCGAGGCCGACCCCAAGGCGAAGGCGGCATTCCTGCGCGAAGCCAAGCTCCTGATCGGGCTCAAGCACGAGAACGTCGTCGCCGGCGAGAAGGTGGGCGCGTTCCAAGGGCGGTTGGTGTTCCTGCAGGAGTTCGTTCCGGGCAAGTCGCTGCAGGATCTCTTGAAGGGCGGCCAGGCCTTCGACGAGGATCAGGCGCTCTACATCGTGCTGCAGGTGGCGCGCGCCCTGCGCTACCTCGCCCAGAACGGCGTCGTCCATCGCGACGTCAAGCCCGCGAACGTGCTGCTGACGGCGCGCAACGAGGTGAAGCTGATCGACCTCGGGTTCGCGTCGAGCATGGGGGAGGCGGCTCCGGACGGGGGCGCGGACAGCGGCGCGGAGCCCGCGGCGACGACGGTGGGCACCGTCGCCTACATCTCCCCGGAGCAGGCGCGCGGCCAGTCCGACCTCGACGTGCGCAGCGACATCTACTCGCTCGGCGCCACCCTCTATCAGCTGGTGGTGGGGGAGCTGCCGTTCACCGGGCACGACAACCAGGAAGTGCTCGCGGCCCAGATCCTGGCGTCGCTCTCTTCCGAGGTCCTGAAGTCGCGCAAGATCTCACCGCACCTGCACTACTTCATCGAGAAGATGATGGCGAAGGAGCGCGAGGTCCGTTACCAGACGCCCGACGAACTGATCGCGGACATCGAGGGGCAGATTCGCGGCAAGAAGACGCTCGAGTTTCGTCCCGAGGGGGGCGATGCGGAGCTGCTGAAGAAGCCGTTCGAAGAGCTTCCGCCCGAGAAGCGGCCGATCGCGCCGATCTTGCGGCGGCGCCGGCCGCGTTGAGCGGCCCGATCCCCGTCAACGGCACGCCGTCGCCCGCGTTGGCTGGGTTGCGCGCGTTGTACGCGGAGCTCGCCGAGGAGCTCGCCCAACTGCGGCCGAAGTGCGAGCTCTCCGGTCGCTGCTGCAACTTCAAGACGAGCGGCATGACGCTCTTCTCGACCGACCTCGAGCTCGCCCACCTCGCGGCGACGACGCCGCTGCTGGCTGACGGCGATCCGGAGCTGTGTCCGTGGTGGAAGGAGGGGCTGTGCACCGCGCGCGACGGTCGACCGCTCGGTTGCCGGGTCTACTTCTGCGACACCACGAAAGCGGTCGAGCTCGACGAGCTCTCCGCGCGTTTCCACGCTCGGTTGAAGCAGCTCCATGACGAGAGCGGGACGCCGTACCACTACGCCCCGTTCATTCGCCGTGTGCGAGAACTCGCGCAAAAGCCGCCACCGCCTCGTTGACGCGCGAGCGCGAAGCCCGATAATCCCCGCCGCGTCTACGCAGCGATGCAGCAGCGGCACCTGGCGGTCGCCGGGCTGCTGTGGAAGGGTGGAACTTCGTCCCCTCTCCGCGCTGGCGAGCGTGAGTCACGCCGTGCCGTGGTGGGGAGCCGTGTATGCGGGGTCACAAACACCCGCTCGAGATCTTTCGCGAGAGCGGCCGTTCGTTTCAGACGCGCGGACAGGGATCCCAGGCGGGAGCTCCCCACGAAGGGCTCGCCGAGGCCTCGCGACGTGGATTGAAGGGCGCCTACCTCGAGCGCGCGCGGGAGATGGCGGCCGGCCACGGTGGCGCTCAGGTCACCTCGGCGTCGGACGTCGCCGCCCAGAAGCCGCGGCGCGAACGGGACGAGTCGTCGACGGCAGCGGAAAGCGTCAAATCGGCGAGCGTCAAAGCCGAGGCCGCGGTCGCTCCGACCCGTCGCGCTTGGAATGCACCGCCCCAGCCGACGCGGTCCGAGAAAGCTCGCGGCGCGTCGAGGCCAGCCTCCCGGCAACGCTCGCTGTCGTTGCGGGCGCTCGCTGGGGTGCTGACAGCACTGGTGATCCTGGTCGGCGCGGCCTATGCTCTCCACTTCTGGCCATTCGTGCCAAATGGCGAGGCGGCGGATCACTCGACCTCGCTTCGTCGGTACGAACACTGGCGGAATCCGAGCGGTCCCGCCGGCGACGGCGGCGCTAGCGCGGATGACACGGCGTTGGGGCGCGCGAGCAGCTCTGGCGCTTCGGACACGCTCGGGGCGACGCCGGCCGCGACTGCAGCGCCGGAGGTGGAGTACTGGGTTCTGGCCGGAAGCGAGAAGTTGAGCGGTGATCGTCGGAAGGATTGGAAACAGCGCTGGGGTCTGGAGAAGCAGCGCGTCGTGAAGGCGCTCGGTAACGAGTTCCCGGCGATGCAAATCCAGGTCTGCACCGCCGACGCTCAAGGCAACGAGGCGCTGTTGCGCATCGGGCCGGCGCTCACGGAGAACGACGCGGAGTTGCAAAAGGTCCTCGCCAAGGTGCGTGCCCTCGGGGGCAGCTTCGCGAGCGCATTCACCAAGAAGTTCAAGAAGCAGTAGGCCGCTCTGGCCTGCGCGCTGATCCGCAGCCCACGTGCTGCGGGCTGACGGAGAGCACGCGATGACGATTCACAAGAGCCTGCGCGTCAAGTCAAGCATGACGCGCTCCCGCAACGTCTGGAAGCGCCTCGAGCGCGTGATGAAGCTCGAGGAGGACGGCAAGTTCTCGGACGGGCGCTCCGTGTTCGGGCTTCCGAAGGTGCGAACCCGACTCAAGGTCAAGTCGACCAAGGTCCCGAAGAAGGACGCGGCGGCGGCCGGTGCGCCGGCTGCAGGCGGCGCCGCCAAGGCGGCCGCGGCTCCGGCGGGCAAGGCTGCTGCCAAGCCCGCGGCGAAGGCCGGCAAGTAAGCGCGACGGCGCGCTCCCGGCCGCGCGCGAGTCTCGTCTGCGCGCGGCTGGCGCAGAGGCGCCGCGCTTGCGTTGCCGTCGGGATCAGTTGCACGTGGTAGCGCCCGTCGGCCATCTGCAGGAACTCTTCGTCTCGTTCCAGGGCGAAGGTACGACCGTCGGGACGAAGACCGTGTTCGTCCGGATGGCCGGCTGTTCCCTGCGCTGCCGCTATTGCGACACGCCGAAGGCGCTCGTCCGTACCGAGTGGGCGGAGATCGAGGTGCCGGCCGCGCTGCAAACGGGCGACGCTTCGTCGGCTCCACGCCGCCTGCGGAATCCGCTCACAGTCGAGCAAGTCGCGGCGGCCGTCGACGAACTCGACCCGGGGCGCCGCTCCTGGATCTCGTTCACCGGCGGCGAGCCGCTCGAGCAGGCGCCATTCCTTGCCGCGCTCGCTCCGTTGCTGCTGCCTCGGCGCCGGCATCTCGAGACGGCAGGGGTGAACAGCGCGGAGATGGAGCTGCTCCGTCCGCACGTCGAACTGGTTGCGTTCGACGTCAAGCTCGACAGTGTCGCGCATGAGGGCGACCGCACGGCCGACCATCGCGCCTTCCTCCGCAGTTGCCGAGGCGTCGAGCGTTGCGCCAAGATGATCGTCGGGCCGACGACGGACGTCGCCGAAGTCGAGCGGCTGGCGCGGCTGATCGCCGAAGAGGACCGCTCGATCCCGCTGATCTTCCAACCGGAGACCCCGCGTCAAGGGGGGCTGCCGGAACTACCGTTGTCCCTGTTGAACGCCTGCCACGACGCGGCGGCGCTTCATCTTTCCGATCTCCGCGTCATTCCGCAGACCCACAAGTTCCTGCGCCTGCCGTGAGGCAGCCGCGAAGGCTCCAAGCATGTCGCTCCCAGTCGTTGCCATCGTCGGCCGGCCCAACGTCGGCAAGTCCTCACTCTTCAACGCCTTGGTGCGCTCGCGCGTCGCCATCGTCGACCCGACGCCCGGCGTCACGCGCGATCGCGTCAGCGTCGAGTTGCGCCACGACGAGCGTCGTTGCGAACTCGTCGACACGGGCGGCATCGGCGTGGTCGACAAACTCGGGCTCGAGGACGAGGTCGAAGCGCAGATCGAGATCGCGATGCGTGGCAGCGATCTGCTGCTCTTCGTCCTCGACGTGATGGAGGGGGTGACCGGCGCCGATCGCGCGATCGCGGCACGGCTGCGCAAGCTCGGGAAACCGCTGCTGCTCGTGGCCAACAAGGCCGACAACGCGAGCTTCGAGCACGCGTCCGGCGAACTTTGCGAGCTGGGGTTTGGCGACCCGTTCCCCGTCTCCACCGTGGCCAACCGCAACATCGGCGAGCTGCGCGAGCGCATCTTCGAACTACTGCCCGGCGCCCCGGAACTAGAGGCCGAGGGTGAAGTCGTCCGCATCGCCGTCGTCGGCCGGACCAACGCCGGCAAGTCGACGCTGGTGAACCACATCCTCGGCAGCGAGCGCATGATCGTCAGCGACGTGCCGGGAACCACGCGCGATGCCGTCGACCTCAAGTTCGAGCACGGCGGTCGCCGCTGCGTCGTGGTCGACACCGCGGGTTTGCGCCGCGCCAACTCGGTCGATGGCTCGCCTGATTTCTATGCGCAGGCGCGCTCCGAGCGTGCCGTCCGCCGCTGCGACGTCGCGTTGTTCCTGATCGATGCGATGCAGGAGATCGGCCGCATCGAGCACTCGATCGCGAAGCTGCTGCTCGACTCCTCCAAGCCGTTCGTGATCGTGCTGACCAAATGGGACCTGGTCGAAGGCAAGAAGGACTTTGAGCAGTTCGGTGCCTACGTCCGCGATCGCCTCGACTTCCTCACGTTCGCGCCGATCACGTGCATCTCCGCAACCCAGGATCTGCGCGTCAAGGAGACGCTCGACCTCGTGATCGGGTTGCACGACGAGGCCGGGAAGCGCCTGGGCACGGGCGACGTCATGCGCCTCATCAAGGATGCGATGGAGCGCAAGTCGCCGCCGGTCAAGGGCGGGCGCACGGGCAAGATCTTCTACGCCGCGCAGGTCGATGTGCGACCGCCGACGATCGTGCTGTTCGTGAACGAGACGCGGCTGGTCAGCGCGCCCTATCAGCGGTGGCTCGGGAACGTGCTGCGCGAAGGCGGCCATTTCGAGGAAGTGCCGATCCGTTTCCTGGTTCGCGAGCGCGTGAAGAACGAGATCCCGAAGTGATCGACGTCATCAGGAGCGAGCGATGCAGATGAGAGCTTGGCGGTCCGCGGCGCGGGTCGCGTCGATGGCGCTCGTCGCGGCACTCGGCGGCTGCGCCATCTTCCGCGAGCTCGGCGTCGGCGGCGACGAAGCGCAGTGGGTGGAACGCAGCTATCGCGGCGTCAACTCCTCGGCGGTGCTGCAACTCGTGCAGACGGTGGTCGAAGATCGCTATCCGCCGCGGACCCTCGACGCGAGCGAGGGGACCTTCGAGACGGGGTGGCTGTACGGTGCCTATGCGGATACGACTCACCAGGCGCTTCGACAGCGAGTCGTCGTCGAGACGGATGGCCACGGCGACGTGGTGACGCTCCGTCTGCGAGTGCAGCAGGAGACGAGCCCGTCGGCTGGGCGCAGCGCGTCGCGCGAGGCGGACGATTGGGAATCGACGACGGACGACCCGTTCGAGGCGAAGCGGTTGCTGACCAAGCTGCAGGTCCTGATGCGCGACATCGCCGAGACGGTCGATCCGGCGGCCCCGGGCAAGACTCAGGGCAGCTGAACCGACGGCCGGCCCGGCGGCTCGTTGGCGCGCCGCGGCAGTTCGATCGCGCGTCCCGGCCTGCCGTGGTGGAAGACCCAGAGTTCGCGACCGAGCAGCGACTCCTCGATCAGCGCGGCGAGTGGCAGCATCGCTTCGGCTCGATCGATGTCGGCGGCGTTGCCGTGGATCCGCGGATGCGCCGTCTGGAACACCGTGCAGCAGTCGAGCGCGGGCCGGATCGACACTTCGAACGTGCCGATGCGTTTCGCGAATGCGATCGTCTCTTCCTTGTCGAAGGTGATCAGCGGTCGGAGCAGCGGCAGCGTTGTCGCGGCTGCGGTCAACGCCAGGTTCTCGAGGGTTTGCGAGGCGACCTGGCCGAGATTGTCGCCGGTGACGAGCGCGGCGAGCCGTTCGCGTCGCGCAAGCTCCGTCGCGATGCGGTGCATCATGCGGCGATAGAGGATCGTTCGGTACGACGGATCGCACGCTTCCTTGATCGCCGTCTGGATCGGCGCGAAGGGGATCAAGTGCAGGCCGAACCGCGGCGCGAAGCGTGACAGCAGTCGCGCGAGTTCCTTCACCTTCTCCGTTGCGGCGAATCCGGTGAACTCGGCGGAGTGGAAGAAGACGGCGTCGATTCGCAGTCCGCGTTTCATGGCGAGGTAGGCGGCGACCGGGCTGTCGATTCCGCCGGAGAGCAGCGCGAGCGCGTGGCCGATGCTTCCGACCGGCAGCCCGCCGGGGCCTGCGATGCGGCCGTGGAAGACGAAGGCCCCTTCTGCCCGCACTTCGACGCCGAAGGTCCGCTCGGGCTGCCCGAGATCGACTCGCAGTTGCGGCAGCGCGGCGAGCACGGCGGCGCCGAGCCGGCGCTCGAGTTCCGTGGACTTCACCGCGAACTTCTTGTCGGCACGGTTGGCCTTGACGCGAAACGTCGAAAACGGTCGCGCGCGCATCTCCTCCTGCGCGGCCGCTCGCACCGCAGGCTCGATCGCCGCGAAGTCGGGCTCGATGCGGACGGCGGGTGAGAGCGAAGTGACCCCGCACACGTGGCTCAGCGCCGTCAGCGCGGCGTCGCCGTGGCCCGCGAGACGGGCAAGGAAGCGCCCCTGCATCTCCTCGACCTGCGCGCCCTCGAACGGCTCGAGCGCGTGACGCAGGTTCTTGCAAAAGCGCGCCAGGAAATCGTGGCGGTTGGCGCCTTTGAGGCCGATCTCGCCGAATCGGATCAACGCCGCGTCGACGGTCACGCGCCCCTCTCGAGCATCTGCAGCCGGCGAACGACGGTCGGAAGCGCTTCGATCACGGCGTGGACCTCGGTTTCGGTGGTGGTTCGCGCAAGGCTGAGCCGGAGCGTCGCGCGGATCTCATCGTCGGTGAGGCCGATCGCACGAAGCGCCGCCGAGAGCTGATGGGATCCCGCGTGGCACGCCGCACCCGCGGAGGCGACGATTCCCTGCTGTTCGAGGTGGTGCAGCACCACCTCGGAACGGACGCCCGGAAGGACGATGGCGACGATGTGCGGCAACGTCGGTCCCCCTTCGCCGAGGACGCGCGAGCCGGGGATGCGTGCCGTAAGTTCGCGGACCAGTCGCTCGCGCATCGCGGCGATCGCAGCGAAAGGCGCCGACGGTGTCGCCAGTGCCGCGACGGCGGCGCCGAATCCGGCGATGCCGGGAACGTTCTCGGTACCGCTGCGACGGTCCGATTCCTGGCCGCCACCCAACTGAAGCGGGGCGAGGCGTGTTCGCGTACGCAGCAGCAGCGCACCGACACCCTTCGGCCCGTGGATCTTGTGCGCCGAGACGGCGGCACTGTCGACGCCGAGCGCGAAGCCTGGCCGCCCGAGCTTCCCGAACGATTGAACGGCATCGACGTGGATCAACGCGCGCGGCGAGCGGCGCCGTACGCGCTCCACGATCGACTCGATCGGGTTCTTGGCGCCCGTCTCATTGTGACCGTCGAACATCGCGACGAGACCGACGCTCGAGTCGAGTCTCTGTTCGAGCTGATCGAGGTCGATCCCGCCCTGTCGCGTCAGCGGGATCGCGATGACTTCGGCGTCGCGACGCGACGCCAACGCCCGCCCAAGAGATGGGTGCTCCGCGACGGTCGTGACGATCCGAGTTGTTCCCGAGCGCAGTGGAAGCCCAAGCGCGGCGAGGTGGTTCGCCTCGGTCCCTCCCGACGTGAAGATCACGCCTTGCGGATCGAGTCCGCAGTAGTCCGCGACCGCGGCGCGGGCCGTCTCGACGACAGCGCGCGCGGCGAGCCCGGGTCGATGCGACGAAGACGGGTTTGCCCACTCGTCTCGGAGTGCCGAAGTCATCGCAGTGACGACCGTATCGAGCGGCTTCGTCGTGGCGGCGTTGTCGAGGTAGATCATGTGCCGATGGGGGGCGAGAGGGCGGCGCCAAGGTCCTGAAGATCCGGGCGAAGGCGTCGTATCATGCGTCGCCTTGAGCGGGAGCGGATCGGTGCTGGTGTGCCGCACGGACTTCAAATCCGTTGTGGGGCCCTACAAAGGTCCTAGGTGGGTTCAATTCCCATGCGCTCCCGCCATTCGCGCCGCCAGTCTGCGGCGCTCGGTGCCGAGCGAGGCGCGGGAAAAAGAAAGCGGGCGGCCTCCCCCCGGAAGCCGCCCACAACTTTCCGCGAAAACCGTATCAGCCAGGGCTCACGGTTTCCGCACGATCCGTTCTTCCCCGCACGCGTCCTTGTCTCGAAGAACCACTTTTGGTGCCTGAGAGATCCAACGAGTCCCGAGATCGCCTTGCGTGAGCTCGTTCAAAGCAAGGTGGGTGCCGATGGCTGAAAAACTTCGGCGATGATCTGTAATCAATTGTAAATAATAGACTTAAGAAATTTTATTGAACAAATCGCAAGTGCCCATCTAGTGCAATAATGAGCATGCTGAAGACATGCGAACTTGACGATAACATCCATGTGATATTCTTAAATATCTGTTATTAAACGACTTAAGAACATGCACGGACATGCTTCGTAGCTCTTGGACGAAGTCTCTCAAGAGCGCTAAGCGAACGTTGCGACACGGCCGGCCACGACGGCCGTCGCTCCCGCTAGCCGCTCTTCAGCGAGTCGCGGAGCGAGCGGGCGCGATCGGTCATGCGGCTGTCGGGGAACTGCTTCAGCAGCCGCTCGAGGGTCTGCAGCGCCTTCTTGGCTTCACCGGACCGCTCCTGATCCACGGCCTGTTGGTAGAGCTGCCGCGCGCCTTGGTGCGATTTCAGGTCCGCGAGGTCGGACTTGCTGACGGCGGCGTCCTTCTGCCACTCCGCCACCATTGCGGCTGCGGTGCCTGCGCATGCGAGCTTCCCGAACGACGCTCGAACGTCGTCCGCTTCGATCAAGGCGTCAGGGGGACGCTTGGCGTTCCAGAGCTCGCTTGCTCGCGCGAGACGGCTGCGTCCGGCTTCGTCGAGCTTCTGAGCCGCCACCGTCACTTCGGCGTTCGGCGCGAACGACCCCGGGATCTTCTTCAGCGTGTCGAGGACCGCGACGGCCGCGGCCGGTTCGTTCAGTTCGAGCAGCCGACGAAGGTCGCGAAGCCCGCGAACGACGCTGCGATGGTCGCGGCGCGGCATCCCAGCGCCGAGCTTCTTGCTCGCGGCCCGCAGCGCCGTGACGAGTTCGGCCGGCGTGTGTTCGTGCTCGAGACGCGCAAGCTCTTTGCGGTTGGGGTCGGCGACGACGAACAACGGGGAGACGAGGACGCCGTCGCGGCCGAAGTCGGTGAAGATCCGCGGCAGCAGGTCGCGATGGGCGGCGCACGGTACGCCTCCCCATTGTTCGCAGACGTCGCGCACCTCGCCGTCGATCTCCTCGCGAGCGATCGAGTGCTCTTCCTGGCTCGCGAGCAGGAGGACCGCCCCCTCGCATTGCGCCAGGAACTCTTTGTCCGCGTAGAACGCACTCGGCTGTCCTTGTTTGAGGTCGTTGGTCCAGCCGTCGAAGTCGATGATCAGCACGGGTACGTTGCGCGCCTTCGCCTCGGCCCAGGCGGCGTCGTATTTCTCGGTGAACGGCAGCTTCGGAACGTCGGCCGCGAAGGCGAGCAAGAGGGTGCAAAGCATGGCCGTGGGAGGACTCCGCGAGGGGAAAGCCGCTTCGCGCGGACCGCTTGGTCGACGATATCGCTTGCTCGCGTCGTTGTGGTTCGTCGCGAGTTGCGCGACGTTGCCGCCGCCGGCGCCGCCCATCGCGCCGGCGCAATGGCAACGCTACCGCGACGCTCGGCAACTCGAGGAGCGCGGCGAGCTCGATCCCGCAGCGGCGCTGCTGCGCGATGTCGTCCGTGTTTCGCCGCGGTTCGTCGCTGCCCACCGTGCGCTGCAGAATCTCGAGCTCGCCCGCCATCGCCGCGGCGCGCAGCTCACGACGTATCGCGCGCTCCGCGACGCGGAGCCCACTTCGGCCGAGCGCTGGTACCTCTGGGGTCGCATCCAGAGCGATCCGGAAGTCCAGCGGACAGCTTTCGCGACCGCGCGCCGCCTTGATCCGCGCTGCCCGTGGCCGCTCCTCGGGCTCGGCGCGCTTGCGCTGGCGCAGGGCGATGTGACGCTGGCGTGCGCCTCCAACGAGCAGGCACGCGCCCTTGCTCCCGACGAGCCGGACCTCGAGCTTGGAGTCCTGCGCGCCTGGGCGGCGGACTTCACCAAGCGCGAGGCCGCCGAGAAGTTGCTGGCGAGCGCGTTGCTTGAAGAGAACTGGGAGGCCGAGCGCGTCCTGCTGCTCTCCGATTGCCGCGACCGCGGCGGTCGCACGCACGAAGCGTTCGAGTTGCTGGGGCAGCTCCTGGCTCGGCAGCCGCAGCAAAGGGAAGCGGCGCGGCGGTTGCGCGCGCGGCTCGACGGCAACGTCACGTTGCCCGAGGTCGAGTGGCTCGTGCACGAACTTGGAAACGCGGCCGATGAGCCATTGGTCGCCGAGCTGCTGGCGCGTTGCCACGCACTGACCGGCGACGCCGCGGCGGCGCTGGCAGCCTGGGAGATTGCGCCTCCCGGCGATTCCGCCACGCGCGCGCGTCGCCGCCTGCTCCTGGTGCAGCGCGGCGAGGTGATGCGCGCGCTCGACGAGGAACGCGACCGCTTCGCCGCGCTCGCGCAACTGGGCGCGGAAGCACCCGCGTTCGCGGCCGCTTGCGAGCTTGCGCCGTTGGCTGGCGCGCTTGGCGCGAGCGGAGCGTTCGACCTCGCGCGACAGCTCGTGGCGCTCGGCTTCGACGAGGAGGCGCTGGCGTTGTTGCGGCCGTGGCGGCGCGGGGATCGCCAGGACGTCGAGTCGTTGCGCCGGCGCGTCCTGGCGCAACGACAGCTCGAAGCGGAGCTCAAGGTGCTCGCCCTGGCGACCTATCGCTCCGAAGGGGATGCCGCGCCCAGTCGCGACTTTGATCGTTTCGTCGAGGCGGTCGGCGCGATCGCGAAACGCGTCGTTGGAGTCGATCTGATCGAGAGCACGCGCCGACTGTCGTTCTGGCCGCTCGGCGAGCTGATCGACCCGACGGGGCCTGGTCTGCCGCGCTGGTTCTCCGACGGTGGTCGCCTGATGGTGGTGGGCCAACGCAGTGGCCAGCCACCGGAACTCTTCGTCGCGCCGGTGCTGGCGCGTGGCGTCGCCGGTCCGCAGCTCGCCGCGCTGTCATGGGTCGAGGGCACCTCCATTCCCGGATGGCTCGAGCACCAGGGCGCGCGCTTCGCCGGCGCCGCGCTCGATCGGTTCGTCTGGATCGACGTGGCGACCGTCGAGGACGAGGTGCAGCGGCTGTCGACCTTCGAGGCGCGGCTCGAAGGGACGGCGAGTGATCTGCTCGCGGATCCGGTCGAGCGGGCGCCCACGCGCGCGGAACGCTGTCGCATCGACGAGCCCGCGGAAGTCGCGGCGAAGCTCGAGCTGCGCGCGCTGGCCGACTGCCGTGCGCGCGAGCCGGAGCGGTTTCGCCTCGCGCTCCGGGTCGACGCCCTCGATGCGGTGCTGCAGCACGAGACGGCGCACCTCGAAGATGCCGCGCGCTTCCTGCCCCTCGGGCGCAAGATCTGGGGGCAGCTCCCGAAACTGCTCGCGCTCGGATTCTCGCCGCGGCGCATCGAGGAGTGGCTCGAGCTGCGTGCGCAAGCGGCCGCATTGGCGCGCGCGCGCAACCCATTCCTCGTGCTCTCCGACTGTGCCGGTCAGCTTTCGGGGCGCGATGGACTGACGCCGCATGCCGACGGCTACCGCGAACTGCTCGCCCGACTCGTGACGCTGATCGAGGAGGCGCCGAAGGAGTTCCCGTCGATCGATCGCGAGAAGGTGATCCTGCAGCAGCTCGACCGCCTCACTCGGGGGGAACTCCACCTCGCCGCCCGTCGCCTGCTCGTCGAGCTCGACGTCGCGGAGCGTTGAGCTTCGCGGCGAGGATGCCGCTCGTTCAGTTCGCGCCGCGGCGCAGCACGATGACCTTGATGGTCCGCAGCACGATCAGCAGATCGACGAAGATCGACAGGTTCTTGATGTACCAGAGGTCGTACTGGAGCTTGGTCAACGCGTCTTCGACCGACGAGCCGTACTGGTAGTTGATCTGCGCCCAGCCGGTGAGCCCGGGCTTCACCAGGAGGCGCTCCATGTAGTACGGGATCTGCTTGCGCAGCTCGTCGACGAAGAACGGCCGTTCCGGTCGCGGCCCGACGAACGACATCTCGTTGCGCAGCACGTTCCACATCTGCGGGATCTCGTCGATGCGCGTCTTGCGGATGAACTGACCGACGCGAGTCACTCGGCTGTCGTTCTTCGCCGCCCATTGCGGACCGCCCTTCTCGGCATCGGTGCGCATCGAGCGGAACTTGTAGACGGTGAAGACGCGGCCATCCTTGCCGACGCGGGTCTGGCCGTAGAAGACGGGGCCGCGCGACTCGGCCTTGATGGCGACGGCCGTCACCAGAGCGATCGGCACGGCCAGCATCAGGCCGACGATCGAGAGCACGAGATCGAGAGCGCGCTTCACCGCGAAGGTGACGCGCCCCTGCGTGAAGCCCTCGGAGAAGACCAGGTAGCTCGGGCGCAGGCGCTGCACGGCGATCTTGCCGGTGAGGCGCTCGTAGAGCAGCTCGGCTTCCTCGACGCGCATCCCGGAGAGTCGACAGTTGAGCAGCTCGATGACCGGCAGCTTTCCGCGCCGCTCGTCGAGCGCGACGACGACGCGACTCGCGCGATGCGTTCCCGCGATCGACTCGAGCTGGTCGGCGGGACCGAGACAGGGCAATTCGAAATCCTTGGCCGGCTCCGCATCGCAATTCACGTAGCCGATGAGCTCGTAGGCCGGATCGTGCAGTCGGTGGATCTCCTGCAGGAGCGTGTGCGCCATGTTCCCGGCACCCACGAGGAGCACCCGCTCATGCAGCTGCCACCGCGCGAAGATCCAGTGGAAGAACACGCGATAGAAGTGCGAGACGGGGAGCACTGCCACCAGCGCCGCGAGCGAAGTCCATGGTCGGCTGGTGTAGGCCGCGACGCGCGGCGGCGGGATCACCGAGGCGCCCGAATGGATGGCGTAATGGACCATCCCGACCAGGATCCCGGCATAGAAGATCGACTCGAGCAACTTGACGCTGGTCTGGTTCGAGTTGCTGGTGACGCGCCAGTCGTAGAGATCCTGCAACATGAAGCAGATCTGGCAGATGAGCGTGAGGACCGCGCCTCGCCAGACGAAGGGTGGCCAGACGACGTCGGAGATCGAACCGCCTTCGGGACGGGCGTACACCTCGATGACGTCGCGGAAGCTCGTAACGGCAGTGCACACCAACCAGAGCAGCGCGCTCTCGCCGAGGACGAGGGCGAGGCGGCGTGTCGATAGTGCGTTGCCGTTTGCGAGGGCCATCAGTCGGTCTCAACCGCTTCGGCGCGTCGCCGTTGCAGCGTCAATGGAGGGGCGGTGTCACCTGGAGCCGAGCGACGGTGATGATCGGCGGCGCCGGGGCCTGCGCCCAAACCACCGACGCCACGAGGAAGCCGTAGCTGCCCCCATAGCGCGCTCGGTGGACGTACTCGCGTGCAGCAGCAAACAGTGCGCGTCGCTTCCGTGCATCGATGGCGCGGTGGGGCGGGCCGACGTCCGACCGGCCGCGGCACTTCACCTCGATGAACCAGAGCTGGCCGGCGCGCGAGGCGACGAGATCGAGCTCGCCACGCTGGAACCGAAGATTCTTCCCGAGCAGGAGGTAGCCGCGGCGAGACAGGAACCGGGCGACCGCCTGCTCCGCAGCGCGACCGAGGGCGTGCGGCTCCATGATCGAAGCTCCAGCGCCGGCGACGATCGCCGGCTGGAGCTTCGACGTCGTCGAGTGACCGGTGGTGACGGATCACTCCGCGCACGTCACTTCGGCGGAGTGTCGGCCGTCTCGCTCGGCGGCGAGTCGTCGTCCTTGACGACGGTGTGGATCGCGTAGCGCTTGAAGCGCAGCCGACGCTGATCCTTGTCGTCGAAGCGAATCAGCACGTCATGCTCGGTGAGAGCGGCGACGTCCCCGACCATGCCGCAAGTCAGGACGACCCGATCGCCCTTCTTCACTGCGGCCAAGAGCGCGGCGCGAGCCTTGCGCTCCTTCGCCTGCGGTCGCCACATGAGGAAATAGAAGATCACCATGAAGCCGAGCAGGGGCACCAGCATGTCGGCGCCGAAGAGGCTCGGTGCGGGGCGTGCAGCGGTGCCGGGCGCGCCGCCGGCGGGTGCGGCGGCGCCGCTCTCCGGGCCTGCACCCTGGAGGAAGAGGAGCAGGGAGACGAGCAACATGCGGCGATCCTTCGGGGGGTAGAAAGGGCCGCGCATTGTTGCGGCGCCTCCCACGCGGGACAAGTCGCCAGTTGCACTCCGGAGGTCGTTTCGTGCGGATCGTGGTCGCGATGTCGGGCGGCGTCGACTCGTCGGTCAGTGCCCTGCTCCTGCGGGAGGCGGGGCACGACGTCGTCGGTGTCTTCCTGCGCAACGGCATCGAGGCCGGGGCGCGCGGCAAGGGACAAGGATGCTGCGGCGCCACCGATGCGCGCGACGCCGAGGAGGTCGCGGCCGCGCTGTCGATTCCGTTCTACGCGCTCGACCATGCCGAGCCGTTCCGCCGCGTCATCGACGAGTTCGTCGCGGCCTACGCGCGCGGCGAGACGCCCAATCCCTGCGTCCAGTGCAACCGCGAACTCAAGTTCGGTGCGCTCCTCGAATTCGCGGAGCGGATGGGAGCACAACGGCTGGCGACCGGCCACTACGCGCGCATCGACGTGCACGGCGACGAGGTGGCGCTCCGCCGCGCGCAAGATCTCGCCAAGGACCAGTCGTATGTGCTGGCGACCGTCGATCGCCGCAACCTGGCACGCGCCCTCTTCCCGCTCGCGGATCTCGAGAAGTCGCAGGTCCGCGACCATGCCCGGCGCGCAGGCCTCCCGGTTCATGCCAAGCCCGAGAGCCAGGAGATCTGCTTCGTTCCAACCGGGGACTATCGCGACCTCCTGCGCGAGCGTCGGCCCGAACTGCTGCGTCCCGGCGTGGTCCGAGACCTCGATGGGACGCCGCTCGGTACCCACGCGGGCGCGGCCGGCTTCACGGTCGGGCAGCGCAAAGGGCTCGCGCTGGCGACCGGAACACCTCGCTACGTGGTCCGGACCGATCCCGAGACGAACGAGGTGGTGGTCGGAGATCGGACGGACCTGCTGCAGCGCGTCGCCAGCGTCCGTGCCCCGAACTTCCTGGTCGATCGAGCGACCCTCGTGCCGGGCCTGGCGGTGCAGCTCCAGGTGCGCGCGCACCACTCGCCGGTGGCGGCGATCGTTCGAGAGATCGCGGCAGGGATGGTGACGCTCGATCTCGACGCGCCCGGAGAGGCGCTCACCCCCGGGCAGGTCGGCGTGGCGTACGCCGACGATCGGGTGCTCTTCGCAGGCACGCTCACTCCGCTCGCGCCAACGCCGCACTGATCGTCCTCCTCAAGCTCCCACGGCGATTCGGCCGATGGATCGAACGGAACGATTTTCTGCGTGGAGTCGAGCGATGAGCCTTTTGCGCTGCTTCCTGTTCGTCGGTGGGATGACGCTGGTCGGGTGTGCTTCCGATCCGATCGACAGCCACCCCGCGAACCACGAGATCCAGCGTCAGATCGCGACGATCGTCCAGTCGGTTCGCATCGGCAACGGCCCGACGCTGTTCGCTGATCTGCGACGCCTGATCGCCTACGACGTCTTCGCGGTCGACCAGATGGCAGAGCTCGCCAAGGACGAGAACGCGCGCCTGCGCAGCAACGCGATGTACGTCCTCGCGCAGATCAAGGACATCGAGCAGCCGCATCGGATGAAGGTCATCGAAGCGACGCTGCGAGATGGGCTCGAGGACGAGGACTCCACGGTTCGCTTCGAGGCCGCGACCGGGCTTGCCGCCCGTGGCGAGTGGGATGTCCTGCCGATCCTGATCGATGGGCTCGACCACCCCGAGTCGGGGGTGCGCTACCGCTGTCACGAACAGCTCAGCGCGACCACCTCGCGAGATTTCGGCTATTCGATCGACGGCGATTCGGCCACGCGCCAGGCGGCCATCGCGCAGTGGCGCAGCTGGTACGCCAGCGTGGACAAGACGCGGAGCTAGGCGGCTCGCGGCGTATCATCCGCGCCGTTGATCCGGCGACGAGCGCTCCCGGAGCGCGGCGACCTGCCGCCCCGGTCGCGGCTCGTTCGCCGTGCCGTCAGGAGCAGTTCCGATGTCCGCGACTCGCTCGGAGCGGATCCGTCCCTGCGTTCGTTGCGGTGCGCTGATGCCGTTCTCGGCACTTCGCTGCGGTGCCTGCGGCGCCGCGGGCGCCGGTGCCCCGGCCGACGACGATCGCGTGCGCCCGTGCCTGCAGTGCGGCGTGATCCTGCGCTTCGACCAGGATCCCTGTCCGCAATGCGGCGCGCGCGCGAAGCAGGACGAGGATGCCGACCGGATCAAGCCGTGCGCGGCATGCGGCGAGCTGATCCCGTTCCGGCAGCTCTACTGCTCACGCTGCCATCAGCTGTCGATCCCGATCGCAATCGACTCGATCCCGCCCGACGTCGTCCTCGCGCCGCGCGAGCAGCTCCTCGCGGCGGCGCCGACCGTGGTCGGGATGGTGGCGTACTTGACGGGAATGGCACTGCTCGCCGTTGCCGCCGCCGAAATCTGCACTTGAGAGAAGACGCGTGCTTCGATCCGGGCGCCAGCGGTTGCGGATCGCGGCACGGAACGGGCGGGGGCCCGAGCTGACGAAAGGAAGGGGAACGTGAAGATCTACTTCTGCGATCTCTGCAACGAGAGCATCAAGCAGGAAGACCTCGAGAACAGCCGCGTGACCACCGCGCGCGGGAAGATGATCTGCGCGAAGTGCGTTCCTCCGGCCGGCAGCGCGGCCACGGCCGGAGCGCCGGCCATGGTGATGGCAAGCACGCGCGGGGGGGGCGGCGGTTTCGCCGTCACGCTGATCGCGTTGGCGGCGCTCGGAGTCGGCGGCGCCGGGCTCTTCCATGCGCTCGATGCACGGACGCGCCTCGACGCGCAACCCGACCTGCGTGGTCGCCTCGATGGCGTGGAGAAGACGCTCGATCGGCTGCTCGAAGATGGCGCGGCCGCGCGCGGGCGCCTCGAGTCGATCGCGACTCGCGTGGAGAAGTTCGCCAACGAGCCGGCGGCGCTGCGCGCCGCGCTGGCGGATCAACTGCACCGGATCGAGACGACCGAGCGCGCGAACCAGGAGATCTCGACCCTGCTGGGCTCGTTGCGCTCCGATCGCGAAGTCGTGCAGCGACTCGAGCTCGTCCAGGGTCGCTTCGATCACGAGCTCGGAGAGCTGAAGAACCTTGCGCAGGGACTCGCTGCGCGCGTCACGGCCATCGGCAATTCGGCGCCCGGGCCCGCGGCCGCGGTCGAAGGCGCGGGCGCGCCGGGCCCCGAGGCTCAGACCGAGCCGAAGCTCGATGCCGAATCGGCCAAGCTGGTCGGCGAACTCGCGAGCAAGGACGAAGGAGTCCGTTGGCAGGCGGTCGATCGGCTCGCGAAGAAGCGCGACCCCGTGGTCGTGCCGTACTTGCTCCCGCTGCTCGCCGACAGCGACACCTTCGTCAAGTTCCGCGTCATCAGCGCGATGCGGGAACTCAACGCGCGACCCGCCGTCGGCCGCTTGATCAAACTGTTGCGCGACAGCGAGCTGATCGTCCGCGAGGAGGCGCAGGACGCGCTCGTCGCGCTGACCGGCAACAACCAGCGCTTCAACGTCGTCGACGGCACGCCGTCCGACCGTGAGAAGGGCGTCAAGGCGTGGGAGGAGTGGTTCGAGAAGAACAAGGAGCGGTTCGCCGAGGCAGCCGCCTCCTCTTGAGCCGCGCCGCCGCGCTATCCTCGCGCGGCCCATGGAACCCGACGTCGCTGCTCCGCCGCCAAAAGTCTTCCTCGAGACCTTCGGCTGCCAGATGAACTTCCTCGACTCCGAGCTCGTCCGCGGACGGCTCGCCGCGCGTCACTACGTCTTCACGTCGCGCCGGGACGACGCCGACGTCGTCGCCTTCAACACCTGCGCCGTGCGCGACCATGCCGAAGAGCGCGTTCGTGCGCGCCTCTACGAGTTGCGCGGGGCGAAGGAGCGCCATCCGGGCCTCGTGGTCGCCGTCCTCGGCTGCATGGCGCAACGCGAGGGCGAAGCGCTGCTCGAACGTTTTCCCCACGTCGACATCCTCTGCGGCACGCGCGAGTTCGGGCGCATCGACGAGCTCGTCGAGCGCGTGCGTGGCGGCAGCGGCCCGATCGTGGCGCTCGGCGAGCACGACCCGCTGCCCGATGGCCGGCGCGACCTCGCGCAGCGGCCGCAGAAGCACTCGGCGTTCGTCACGATCCAGCGCGGCTGCGATCGCGCCTGCACCTTCTGCGTCGTCCCGCGGACGCGCGGCGCCGAAGTCGAGCGCTCGATGGAGGACCTCGAAGCGGAGGTCCGCGCGCTCGTTGCCGATGGCGTGGTCGACATCACGCTGCTCGGGCAGATCGTCAATGCGTACGGGCGCAAGTCGGGCGGTGACGCCTCGTTGGCGAGGCTCTTGCGGCGACTCGATCGCATCGACGGACTGCTTCGGCTGCGCTTCGTCACCTCGTTCCCGACCTTGCTGACGCCCGACCTCATGCAGTCGCTGCAGGATTGCGAGAAGGTGGTCTCCTACCTGCACCTGCCGGTGCAGTCGGGCTCGAACAGCTGCCTCAAGCGGATGGCGCGCGGCTACACGGCGGAGTCGTACCTGCGCCTTTCCGATCGGCTGCGAGCGGTCGCGCCGAAGATCGAGCTCGCGACCGACCTGATCGTCGGTTTCTGCGGCGAGACCGACGACGAGTTCGCGGCCACCATGGAGCTGGTTCGACGCGCCGAGTTCGTGCAGGCGTTCATCTTCAAGTACTCGGCGCGACCGGGCACCGCAGCGGTGGAGCGCATGGTGGACGACGTGCCCCAGGCGGTGAAGGAGGCGCGCAACCATGAACTGTTGCACGCGCAAGACGAGATCCAGCGGCGCCGCAATCGCGCGCGCATCGGCAGCATCGAACACGCGCTGGTCGAGGGGCCGAGCAAACGCAACGCGGCGGTGCTCACCGGCCGGACGTCGGCGAACCGCATCGTGCACTTCCGCGGCGATGCCGCGCTGAAGGGGCAGATCGTCCCGGTGCGCATCGGCGATGCGACGGCGCTCAGCCTCTCCGGAGAGCTGGTCCCGGGAGCGTGAGTCGGCGATGAACGCGCCCGTCCACTCGTTGGCACCACCGGAGGCGGCAGCGCTCGCGCGTGCGATCGAGCTGGCCGGTCTTGGGGTCGGCGCGGTCGAGCCCAATCCGCCGGTCGGCGCCGTCCTGCTGCAGCGCGAGCGGAGAGTGGGCGAGGGCTTTCATCGGGAATGGGGCAGCCTGCACGCCGAAGCGGAGGCGCTCGCGGTGGCCGGCGACGCCGCGCGCGGCGCGACGCTGGTGGTGACGCTCGAGCCGTGCAGTGCCCGTGGCGGAGCGAAGAAGCAGCCGCCGTGCGTCGAAGCGTTGCGCGCGGCGGGAGTGTCGCGCGTCGTCGTCGGCGCGCTCGATCCCGATCCGCGTCACGCGGGAGCCGGCCTCGCGCAGCTGAAGGCGAGCGGCATCGACGTGGCACTCGTCGACTCGCCGGAGTCCAAAGCGCTGATCGCCCGTTTTGCCGCGCATCTCGGGCGGGCACGTCCGTTCGTCTTCCTCAAGTGGGCCGAGGGCCAGGACGGTGGTTGGCAGAACGCCGACCCCACCGTGCGCTGGATCTCCGGCGACGCGGCGCGCGCGAAGGGGCACGAACTTCGCGCGCGCGTGGACGCGATCCTGGTCGGTTCAGGAACGGTGCTGCGCGACGATCCGCAGCTGACCGCGCGTCCGCCCGGTCCGCGGCCGCTCGTGCGCGTCGTCGTCGATGGCCGCGCGCGGGTGCCGGCGAGCGCCCGCTGTTTCGTCGACGGCGCCGCGCCGACGTGGTGGGTGACGGAGACGCACGCGCGTCCGGCGGCTTCCGTGCCGGCGGGGGTCCTCCATCTCCCGTTGCACGATCCGCACGACCTCGACGGCGAACTGCTGCCAGCGCTCCATCAGCGCGGCGTGCGTCGCCTGCTGGTCGAGGGTGGGCCGAACGTCGCCGCCGCCTTCCTCGCCGCGCGCGTCGTCGATCGCGCCTGGATCTTCGTCGCGCCACGTGACGCCGGCGCGCTCGTACCGATGCTGCCGCCGTTGCCGCCGCCAACCGCTGCTCGCTTGAGTCCCTGTGGAGCCGACCTGTGGTACCAGTTCGATTTCTCCTGATCGCCTGGTGGGGCGCCGCCGCATCGGCGCGCGCGCTCACCGTCGAGGAACTCGTCGCGGCGCTCGCGGCGCCCAGCCGCAGCGAGCGACTCGCCGCCCAGGCTGGATTGCTCGCCCTGCCTGCGGAGCTCGACTCCGAGCTGGCGGCCGCCGTCGCGCCGGCCGGTTTCGAGGCGCGCACCGCGCTCGAATACGTTCGCGCTCATCGGCCGCGTCGAGCCGTGCCGTTGCCGATGGCGGCTGGCGTGCGGCGCGTCGGCTCCTCCTTCCCGCCTGATCAGAACCCCCCACGCGACATCGAACTCGCCGCGTACACGATCGACGACATCGAGGTCAGCAGCTACGAGTGGTGGAGTTTTCTTCGGGCGGAAGGCGGCGCTGCGCCGCAGGGTTGGCGTGGCGGTCGCTATTCGTACGGAGCGGAGCGTGTTCCGGTCGGTGGGATGAGCGGCGACGACGCCCGACGTTTCGCCGCGTGGGCCGGCGGTCGATTGCCGACCAGCGACGAATGGGAAGCGGCCGCGCACGGCGGAACGCCGTCGGCCTACCCGTGGGGGCAGCAGTTCGAGGCGCGCCTGCGCGGACCCGATTCGAGCGCGTGGCGCAGCGACGGCCTGCCGCCTGAATCGGCGAGCGAAGCGGCCGATCGCGCGCCGTGCGGCGCTTTCGACTTCTGCTCGTCGCTCTCCGAGTGGGTCGTGCTGCCAGACGGGGCGCTCGGAGTCCGCGGCGGCAACTACAAGGCGGGCACGAAGGAGCAGCTGCGGTTGACGCGCGCCGCCGATCGGCGCGTCACCCGTCCGCGCGACGTCGTCGGCCTGCGTCTTGCCGACCGCCGTCGATGAGCGCTCGCAAACAGTTCCTCGCGCGGGTCGGACGGCTCAGCGATCGGCCGGGGCGAGCAGATCGGGAGCGGGCGCGACAGTCGCTGGCGCAGGGCCGAGCCGATCGAGGAAGCGACGCGCCAGCGGATCTTCCGGATCCAGCGTCGCCAGCGCCGCGAACGCGTCGCGGGCGACGGCGAGGTCGCCGGTGAAATACGCCTGCAGCGCGAGCACGAGCGTCGCCGACGGCTCTCCCGGAATGCGATCGAGGAAGGCGCGCAGCGCCACCATCTGCTCGAAGTGGTCGGCCGGATCGCCGTAGCGTCCGCGCGGGTCCTCGCCGACCACCGGCCAGTCCGGCAGCAGATCTCCGGCGCGCCGCAGCAGGAACGCCGCGTCGCCGTAGTTGCCGATGGCGAAGAGCGCTTGTGCCATGGCGAGTTTCGCGAACGGGTCGTCCGGTTGCGCCAGCACGGCCAGACGGAACGATTCGAGCGCATCGCCGTAGCTGCCGGCGGCGAAGGCGGCGAAGCCGTCGCTCATCCGCTGCGCGGCGTCGACGCCGGGCGCCGGCACGGTCACTTCGCTGCTCGCGTCAGCAGGCAGGACCACGTCGTCGTGGACGACATAGACCGTCGCATAGGTCGGGTAGTACGACGGCAGCCAGTAGCAGCTCGGCGACCAGTAGTAGTAGTAGGGCGTGAAGCACGGCTCGCAATGGGGGGACCAGCGGTACCACCAGAGGCTCGAGCCGCAGAAGACGTAGCCGTAGCGGATGCCGCAGGGATCGGTCCAGCACGGGTGGCGGTTGCCGGAGTCACCGAAATAGAAGGCGACGTCCACGCCGTCGTGATGGTGGCGCGAGTGGTGCGAAGAGGTGTCGACGTTCACCTCCACGTCGACGTTCACGTTCGTCACCGGCGGGCTCGTGACGGGCGTCGTCGTCGAAGGCGTGCCGCGATTCGGCGGCACGGTGTCGCGCGGCAATCGACGCACCACCGGCTGGAAGCGTGGCGAGTGCTCGGGGATCGCGGCCGTTTCCGTCGGCGCATTCGGCTGGTTCGGCACGAGGTCGCGGCCTCGTTCGCTCTGCCGGCGATCGCGCATCACCTCGAGCTGCGAGCGGCGGCGAGCCGCGTCGCGCGCGTCGGCAGCCGGGGCGTCCGGCTCGCGCGACTCGGGACGACGGCGCGCTTCGGAGTCGTTGCCAACGGGACGCTCCGCGCGATCGGCGGAAGGATCGGCGTCGCGGCGCCGCTCGTCACGCAGGTCGCGCGCGTCGCGGACGTCACGCGCGTCGCGGACGTCACGCGGGTCGCGGATGTCGCGTGGCGAAGGGGTCGGGGCCACGATCGGCGACCCGGTCGAAGGGGCGCCGCCGCCGCGGCGCGCCGCCTCGCCTTCGTTGCGGGGCGGCGTCGGCGTCGTGCGGGTCGGTGCCGGCGCAGGAGTGGGGAGCGTCGGGCGAGCGCGGTGCGCGGAGTCGTTGTCGCGTTCATTGCCGCCGCCGTTGCGACGCGGCTCGACCGGTCGAACGGGATCGTTCGCCGGCGTGCGCGGCGGGGTGACGCCACGTGTCGGAGGGGGCGTGGCCTTCGGCGGAGGCGCCACCACCGGTGGGGTGGCGGGACGTCCGCCATTCGCCGACGGCGGAGCGCCACCGCCACCGGTCGGCTTGCCGCCACCATTGATCGGCGCCGCGCCGCCTGGCTTGCCGCCACCGCTGTTGCTGTTGCCAGCGTTGCCGGCGCCGCTCGGCTTGCCGCCGCCATTGTTCGGGGCGCCGCCGCTCGGGGCGCCGCCGCTCGGCTTGCCGCCACTCGGATTGCCGCCGCTCGGATTGCCGCCACTCGGATTGCCGCCACTCGGAGCGCCGCCCGCGGGCTTGCCGCCGGCCTGGCCGCCGCCGCCCGCCGGTTTCCCGCCGCCGCCCGCTGGTTTGCCGGAGCCGCCGGTTGGCTTGTCGTTGCCGCCCGCGGTGGCCTTGCCATCCCCGGCCGCCAACGACTTCAGCGTCGAAGCCTCTACGCCGCTCGACGCGACGAGGCCGACGACGATCATCCGCACCACCCAGAGCGAGCGTCCGAGGTTCATGGCGAGCTCCCGGACGAAGCCGCGGCGCGCGCGCGGATCTCGGTTTCGATCCGTTGCAGCGCGGCGCGCCGTTCCTCCACGCTCTTGGCATCGGACCAACCGTCGACGTCGACGATCCAGCTGAGGTAGAGCTGCGCGCGCGCGTCCGGCCCCGCTTCACCCGACAGCTTTCGAAAGTAGTCGGGCAGCGGTTCGAGATCGCCCGCGCGCAACCTCGCCGCCTGGAGCGGTGTGGTCAGAAGGTGCGCGGAGGGCAGCTTCGTCGCGAAGCGTTGTAGCACCTCTCGGGCCAGTCGTGGGGACTGCGAGGCGATCTGGAGCAGCGCCGTCTCGCAGAGCTCCTTGTCCTCCGGGCGCAGCGCGGCTTCCAGGTGCGGAAGCGCCGCGTCGATGCGTAGGGCGCCGACCGCCTGCAGTGCGAAGACGCGTAGCTCGCCGCCCGCTTCCGTCAGCAACGGCAAGAAGCGGGTGAGCCAGCGCTCACGGAGCTCGGGCGCCACCAGCGGTGCGAGGTCGGCCAGCGCCGCCAGCACGTGACGCCGCACGCGGAAGCTCGAGCCATCGAGCGCCTGAAAGAGGATCGGGACGACGCCGGGGCCAAGCCCCTTCAGCAGGAAGCCAGCGTTGTCGACGTTGCGCAGCTGGAACGTGCCGAACGAATCGATCAGGAGATGGACGCGCGCCACGAGTTCAGGGTCGAGCAGCGGCGGCGCGGCCGCCCAGCGCTCGATCGCGTGCGCGCTCCACCACGCTTCGATGCGGCGGATGGCGGCGACTTGATCGGCGTCGGAGGCGTCAGGGGAGTGGCCGAAGCGTTCGCCGGCGACCGCCTCGATGCCGGCCATCGCCTCTTCTTTCCACCACGCCGTCTGGAAGGAGGGATCCCACTCGCGGTTCAAGTCGTCCTGGATCGAAGTCCCTTCCCTCAGCGCCTTGATCAGCAGCGGCACGCCGCCGTAGCAACCCTGTCGCGCGAGTTGCGCTGCCGCGCGCACGCGCAGCACCGTGAGTCGGTGGTTGTCGAGCTTGCCGAACGTCTTCAGCAGCACCGGCTGGCTCCACGCGTAGCCGCCGCGGGCGATCGTCTCGAGGTGGAGCAGCGCGACCTCATCGGCGCGATCGCGCAGGTGCGAGGATGCGGCCGCGACCAGCCGTTGCGGGAAGGGGCAGCCCTCCGGTCGCGAGCGCGAAGCCATCAACCGGACCATGACCCGCGCCACCGCGAAGCGAACTTCGCCGCGCGCATCGTCGAGCCCCGTCAGCAGCGCCGCGAGGTCGCGTCGCGCCAGCGCGACGAGGCCGGGCAACTCCGCTTCCGACTGCAGCAGTTCCAGCCCAGCGATGCGCTCGAGCGTCGCCGAGATCTCGCTCGCCGCGGCGGGGTCGGCGGGCAGCGGTTCGGGCGCTGGCGCGGTCGCGAAGACTTCCTGCCAGTACCACTCGCGGTCGGGGAACGGCGAAGGCGCGTCGATCGGGCGCCACGGTGTGAAGGGGCGCGGATCGCGGGCCGACAGCGGACCGCGCGACGCCGCGCTGCCGTCGTCGCGACTGCACGCCGCGAACACGAAGACGAGGGCGAACCAGCTCGGCCAGCGCGGCCGGGCGCCGGCTTCAGCGCAGGTCGAGCGCCTGATCATGGATGCGGGTTCCTTCGTCATCGTTCTGGATCGGCGTCAACTTGTAGATCAGTTCGATGCGCGCGCGTGCGACCGCCGCCGGATCGAAGGGGACTTCGAAGAGCACGGACTCGCCGGAGATGATCTGCGTGTTCTCGCGGCCGAACTGCTCCTTGTTGGTGAGCCGCTCGACCTCCTCTCGGTAGGGGTTGCGGAAGCGGCGGCGCGCCGTGCCGCGCTCGCGGCCGTAACCGCGATTCGATTCGCGCGGCGGCAACTCGAGGCCATCCTCCTGCAGCAGCGTCACCACGAGGTCGAGCGCACGGTGGCGCGCGTCGGCGGGGAAGTTGTGGCCGGCGCCGCTGTTGGTCAGCGTGACGGCGAGCACTTGCCCGCCATCGGCGGCGCTGCGCACTTCGGATCGCAGCGTGAAGGCCTTGTGCAACGTCTCCACGTCGTGCCCGCCGGGGAAGCGGTGCGAGCGCCCGCGCTTCGTGCTGCCATCGGCGAGGCGCCGCTCGACCGGCTGCATGTGGCAGTCGAGGCAGGTGACACCGGCCTTCGCGTAGCTGCTCGCCTCCCATTCATCGACGGTGTTGTGCTGGTTGTGGCACGGAGCGCACAGCGCGGGCGACGCGAGCGATTCGTTGGCGATCGGCGCGCATGGGGCGCGCGCGGCGCCCGACGATGCGGGCGCCGGACCGACCACGCTCTGGTACGCACGATGGCATGAGAGGCAATCGACACCGAGCTCGCGCTCGCTCACCCGTTCCAGCACCCGCTCCTTGCCGAGTCCCGACTCGAAGACGGGCGCCGGCGCATGGCAGGGGATGCACTCCTGCTTGCGGAAGTTGTTGCTTTGCTCTTTCGCCAGGACCAGCGGATCGGTGAACGACTGCGCATGCCACGAGCTCACCCACTCGTCCCAGATCTCGGTGTGGCAGGCGCGGCACGAGTTCGAGCTGCTGAGGTCGCTTGCCTTCGCTTCATCGCCCTGCAACAGCACGAGCGCGCTGACGAACGCGGCCACGATCAGCAGACCGAGCAGCAGTCGCACGCCCCTCATCGAGCGGCCTCCGTCAGAGCGGTGCGCGGAGAGTTCGCTCGCAGTCCCAGCATGCGCGCCGCGATCTCGTCGGGCGGGTTGGCGAGCAGCGCGGCCGGCGTGCCGCTCGCGCCGATGCGTCCGTCGATGAGCAGGTGCATCGAAGTCGCGATGGCGAGCGCCTCCTGCGGATCGTGGGTCACCAGCAGCGCCGTGGCGCCGGCGGCGACGATCCACTCGACGATCTCGGCGCGCAAGTCGGCCGCCAGCGGCGGATCGAGGTTGCGCAGCGGTTCGTCGAGCAGCAGCAGCGTCGCGCCGCTCGCGAAGGTGCGCGCCAGCGCGAGGCGCGCCTGCTCGCCGCCGGAAAGCTCGCCGGGCAGCCGATCGGCCAGCGGTGCGATGCGGGCGCGCTCGAGCCAGAGGTCGGCGCGCGCGGCGTCGCCCGAGACGAGGCGCAGCTGTTCGCGCGCGCGGAGATGGGGCCAGAGCGCGTAGCTCTGGAACGCCATGGCGATCCCGCGTTGCGCCGGCGGCACGTCGTGCTCGCCATCGGCGACGATGCGCCCGGCGATGCGAACCGTGCCGCCGCGCGGCCGCAGCAACCCGGCGACGACCCGAAGCAGCGTCGATTTGCCCGAGCCGCTCGCGCCGAGCAGCGCCGCCCGTTCACCCGGGGCGAGCGTCAGATCGAGACCGCGCAGCACCGGCTCGCTGCCGGCGCCGGCGACGACCCCGAGCACTTCGAGGGCGGGCGGTGGAACCATCGTCTCATGCGCTCCGAGGAATGGACGACGCACCGTCAGCAATCCGCGGTCCCGGGAGTCGCCGGGGGCGTCCTGCGCCGCTGCGGCGCCAGGTGTGGCGGCGCGGTGACGCCGTGCGACGTCAGCGGGCCGGCGGCGGGAAGAGGCCCTTGAAGCGCGAATCCTTGGCCATCTTCTCCAGCACCTTGAAGCGCTGCAGCAGGTCGAGCCGCTGGTCGAAGTTGAGCGTCTGCAGGATCTTTTCGGCGGCCGTGAACTTGCCCTGGCCGCAGTGAGCGACGGCACGCAACCCCTCGATGTCGCTGGTGCGCAGCCCCTTCTTGTCCTCATCGCGCGCGCGATTGAGCGCGTCGATCGCGCGGCTCCACGCGCTGAACTGCAGTCGATCCTCGGCGAGCTCGAGGTAGCGGCTCGTATTGGGCTGGCCGATCCGCTTGTTGATCGCGATGGCGTCGTCGATCGCGTCCTCGAGGGTCTTCAAAGCCTCTTCCGTGCCGAACGGTCCGAGCTGGCGCAGCGCGTAGTCGCTGACCGCCTTGCGCGTTTCGCGGAGCTTCTTGAAGACTTCGAGGAGCAGCTCCTCGACGCCGCTGTGAGCGTCCGTTTCGCGCAGGCCGATCGACTGCGCCGCATCGACCGCCTGCTTGAGCAACGTCTCGGGGAGGTTGCCGCCGCTGCGCAGGAGCACCGCGCGCAGCGGCGCGATGGTGGCGCGGCCACCGACGTCGGCGACGTAGCGCACGCACGCGAGCAGGAGGCTCGAGTCCTCGCTCTTGCTGAGGAACTGATGCGCCGCATCGAGCGCTCCGCCATCGCCAAGCGCGTGGAGAGCCTGCACGACTTCGGTCCATGGCGCCCCTTGCTGTTGCAGGAGCGGACGCAGCAGGCCGCCGACGAGTTCCGCGCTCGACGTCTGGCGACCGAGCACGCGGACCGCGCGACTGCGCAGCGCCGGATCGGTCGACTCGAGGAGCGGCGCAACGATCTCGATCACTTGCGGGTGGTCGAGCTGCTCGAGTCCCTCGAGCGTTCCCGACTTCACGGCCGGGCCGCCGTCGCGCACGGTGTCGCCGAGGCTCGCCAGGATCGACTTCGTGTGCGTGCGCTGGAAGATTCCGCAGAGAGCGCGCGCGGCGGCGCCGGCGAAGGCGGCATCGCTCGTTCCCTTGTCGACTTCGTGCATCACTTCAAGCAGCAGCGGAACGGCGTCGGGGCCGAGCAGGACGACGTTGTCGAGGAAGCCCTTGCCGCGATCCGCGGCGGTCTCTTTCTGCGTGGTGAAGTTGCGCAGCATCACCAGGATTCGTTCGCGCATCACGCGCGCCGATCGGGCGGACTCCGCTTCGGCGACGCCGAGCAGTCCGCGCGGGCCATCGGAACCGGCGGTCGCGGGAGCCGGCGGCGCCGCCGCTGGGTCAGAAGCGGGCGCCGCCTGCGCGGGAGCGGGGCTGCAGCAGAGCAGCCAGGGCAACGCGAAGTGGATCGCTCGAGCCATCGTTCAGCGTTCCTTGCGCCGATGGGGCGGATCGCCGGGAGTCGGCGAGGGGCGGATGATACGCCCCGGTGCCGCTGGCCCGGTCACGTCCATAAATCACTCGGAGTCGGACGTGGTGACGCACGCAGTAGTCGCGCACGGTCGCAGCCCTCGCGCCAGTGCGGTCGCCCGAATGCGACCGCCTCGGCTGAATCGGCTGGTCGGCCCTCCAAGCTTGCGTCCGGCGCGCTTCCCGGGGGCGAACGCCGGCGAGCTCGAGGTCTGCCGTCAGCGGCCGGCGCTGCGACTCTTCAGCGCCGCGCGCAGCAAGACTTCGAGCGAGGCGTCGGCGGGGTGCTGGGCGAGGACGGCGCGAGTGCGGGCGAGCGCTTCGCCGGAATCGAGCCCGAGGCTCTGCAGCGCGCGCAGCAACGAATCTTCCTGCGAAGCCGGCAGCGTCGCGATCAGGCCCGGTGCGACCACGTCCTTCAGCTCGAGGACGAGCCGCTCGGCCGTCTTGGTGCCGATCCCCTTGATGCGGGTGAGCCCCTTCACGTCGCCGGCACGGATGCGGCCCGCGAGCGCGTCGGGCGTCTCGTGCGAGAGGAGCGTGAGCGCCACCGACGGCCCGATGCCGCGCACGCCTTGCAGCTGCCGGAACAGCAGGCGCTCCTGTTCGTCGACGAAACCGAACAGGCGCGTGCCCGAGTCGTTGGTGTGGACGTGGACCAGCAGGGTCGCGGCGCCGCGCGTTGGCAACGCCGCGTAGCACTGCGCCGAGATGGAGAGGAGGTAGCCGACGCCGTGGACGTCGACCACCACCTCGCCCGGACTCTTGCGCGCGACTTCGCCTCGCAGGAAGTCGAACACGTCGTCGCGGTCAGTCCGCCTTCAGCACGAGCCCGTACGCTTCGAGCTTCTTCTTCAGCTCCATCAGCGACGTCTGGCCGAAGTTCTTGCACGCGAGCAGTTGCTGTTCCGACAACCCGATCAGCTCGCCGAGCGAGCGCACGCCGAGCGTGTCGAGCGCCCGCCGCGACCGGACGGAGAGGTCGAGGTCGCCGACCGGCTTGTGGATGGCGGTGCTGCGATCGACGCCTTCGAGCGCCCGCAGGCCGATGTTGGCGTCGGGCTTCGGCGGCAGCATCCCGAGCGTCAGCCCCTTCTGATTCAGGATCTGCTTGATCTCGGTCAGCGACGTCTCGCCGAAGTTCTTGAAGGCGAGCAGTTCCGGCTCGCTGAGCGAGATGAGGTCGCCGAGCGAGCGCACGTTCATGTTCGCGAGGCAGTTGCGCGAGCGAACCGAGAGCTCGAAATCGGTGACCGGGATGCCGAGCACCGCCGCGTGCTTGTCCTCGTTCCGCCGCTTCTCTTCGTCGTAGTACTGCGACGAGCTGGCGCTGACGTCCTGCAGGTAGAGGCGCGCGCGCGGGTGGTTCGGATCGAAGTCGAGGATGCGCTGGAAGCAGTTGCGCGCGAGCTGGTAGTCCTCTTCGTCCTCGAACAGGATCCCGAGGTTCAGCAGCGCGCCGACCGGGGCCGGCTTCTGGTTGCAGAGGCGCTCGTAGAGGTCGATTGCCGTTTCGGTGTCGCCGCGCAGCGCCTGGTGGTAGCCGAGGCGGAAGAGCGCGCCCGAGTGGGTCGGGTCGATCGCCAGCGCCTGTTGCCAGGAGCGGACCGCCTCGTCGTACTCGCCGTCGAGTTCGCGCTGCAGCCCGACGACGTAGGAGGCGTCGGCGCTGTCGCCGTGGTGGCGCTGGATCTCCTTGCCCGCCTTCTCCACGAGCGCGACGTCGCCGATCTGCGCCGCCGCATCGGCGCGCACCCGCTGAGCGGGCAGGCAGTTCTGCTTCTTGTCGGCGATCGGCGCGATCTCTTTCAACGCGCGCTGGCAGTCGCCGCGGCCGAGGTAGATCCTGGCGCGGATGTAGAAGGCGAGTTCGTTCTTCTGCTGGCCGAGCAGTTCGAGCGCGCGCGCTTCCTGGCCAAGCAGGAAGCGACCGATCGCGGCCTTGAGCTTGGTGGGGTCGTCGCCCGGCTCGGCTGGAACTGCCTCATAGAAAGAGGTCTCGTAGCCACGATAGAAGTCGCTCTCGCCGAGCACGTGGGTGCGCGCGGCTTCGAGTTCTTCGATGGTGGCCGGGGGCTGGGTGGCGAGCTTCGGGGCGGAGTCCAAGCTCGGCATCGATGCGATCCTCCGAAAGAGCAGACGGGAAGCGCGGGGAGAGGCGGTCGCGGGCGGGCAGTGGTTGCGTTGCGCCGCGCACCTTCCAGCGGAAAACCGGGGCAAGCTACCGGCGCCGCCTTGCGAGTCAAGTCAACGGGGAGACGAGCGATGCCGTGGTGTCCCAAGTGCCGCCAGGAATATCGGGCGACCATCGTCCGCTGTGCCGATTGCGAAAGCGACCTCGTCGCCGACCTCGCGACGCATGATCGCGCGCTCCAGGCCGCCGCCGCGACGCGGATGGTCCGGATCGTCGCCCCCGGAGGAACGCTGACCGCGCTCGCCGCCGGGCTTCGCGGCCGCGGCATCCCCCTCGAGGAGGATCCGGAGGGTGGTGGGTTGCTCGCCCCGGAGGCGGCGGCGGAGGTGATCGAGTCGAGCATCGCTCAGGTGGCGGAGTACGAGCGGGTGGGCGACACGCTCCACGTCTACGGCCCGCGCCAGGACCTCGAGCCGGAGCTGAAGCCCGACCCGTCGTGGCTCGACCGCAGCGATGCCGACCTCGCCGCACAGCCCGATGCCGCGATCGCTGGCCTCGTCGGCCTCTGCGCTTCGCCGGTGGCTCGCTACCGCGCGCGCGCCGCGGCTCGCTTGGCCGCGTTCTGCAGCGAGCGGTCGGTGCCGATCGCCGATGTCGTGGTGTGGACGGCGAAGTCGCGCCTCAAGAAGGCGCTGTTCGGCTGGGCGGTGCTGCTCGCGGAACAGAAGCCGGCCGGGCTCTCCGCGCGACTCGTCGCCGAGGCCCGCCGCAGCGAGCCGCATGTCGCGAGCCTCCTGCTGCACACCGTGTCGTTGCTGCGCGACCCTTCGGTGCTGGCCGACTTGCTGCCGCTGCTGGATCACGAAGAGAGCATGGTGCGAGACGATGCCGACGAGGCGCTAGTCTCACTGGCCGGCTTCGACGTGGGATTCGAGGCCGAGGCGGAACCGGCGGTGCGCGCGCGATCGATCCAGCTCTGGCGTGAGTGGATCGTGAAACGCGGCTCCCGCTGAACGGCGCGCGCTGACCCCTGCTTGGCGGTGGGGGTGGCGCGCTCGAGATCCAACGGGGAGGGGGAGAGCGTGGAACGCTTCATCATCCAGGGCGGGCATCGCCTGACCGGCGACGTGCTGGTCGGCGGCGCGAAGAACTCGGTGCTGCCGATCATGGCGGCAGCGCTGCTCACCGACGAAGAGGTCGTGATCCGGCGCGTTCCGCGCTTGCGCGACGTCGCCTCGCAGGTGAAGGTCCTGCAGTCGCTCGGCGCGCGCGTGCTGCACGACGAGAAGCAGGGATTGCTGCGCATCCGCTCCGATGACGAGACGCCGATCACGGCGCCCTACGAGCTGATGAAGACGATGCGCGCGAGCATCTGCGTGCTCGGCCCGCTGCTCGCCAAGCGCAAACGGGCGCGCGTCTCGATGCCGGGCGGTTGCGTCATCGGCGTGCGTCCGATCGATCTGCACCTGAAAGGCATGGAGGCGCTCGGCGCCACCATCGACGTGCGTTCGGGGTACGTCGAAGCGAGTTCGCCGCGACTGCGCGGCGGCACGCTCTTCCTCGGATCGAGCGCCGGTTCGACGGTGCTCGGAACCGCCAACGTCGTCATGGCGGCGACGCTCGCCGAAGGCGAGACGTTGCTGGAGAACGCCGCGCAGGAGCCGGAGGTCGTCGATCTCTGCCACGTGCTGGCGAAGATGGGCGCGCAGATCGATGGCATCGGCAGCCACTGCCTGCGCATCGTCGGCGTCGACAAGCTGCACGGCGTCGAGCACTCCGTCATTCCGGATCGCATCGAAGCGGGCACCTTCGCGATCGCGGCCGCGATGACCAAAGGGGACCTCACCGTGCGTGGCTGCGAGCCGCGCCACCTCCTCGCTCTGATCGAGCGACTGCGCGCCGCCGGTTGCGAAGTGGCGACCGGCAGCGACTGGTTGCGCGTCGCCGCGCCGCGCCGGCTGAAGCCGATCGACGTGACCACGCTGCCCTACCCCGGATTCCCGACCGACCTCCAGGCGCAGATGATGGCGCTGCTCACGACGGCGGACGGCATCAGCATGATCCACGAGCGGATCTACGCCGACCGCTTCATCCACGTCGCCGAGTTGCATCGCATGGGCGCCCGCATCCGCAAGGAAGGGGCGACCGCGCTGGTCGAAGGCGTCGCCAAGCTCTCGGGCGCGCCGGTCATGGCGTCCGATCTGCGCGGTTCGGCGGCGCTGGTGCTGGCAGGACTCGCCGCGGAAGGCGAGACGACAGTCGACCGCGTCTATCACATCGACCGCGGCTACGAGCGGATCGACGAGCGGTTGCGGCTTCTGGGCGCGCGCATCGAGCGGCGCGCGGGCGAGAGCCCGGGGTTGGCGATGGCGGCGGGGGCGGGCGGCTGATCCGTTCGCCCTCCGCCGCGACCGTGCGCGCTCACGGCGGCGCGTGAGCCTGCGCAGCCGGGGGTGACGACGACTCGGCTGCGCGCTCCCAGCCGTCGAGCAGAGCGTCGAACGTGATCGCGCCGAACCAACGTTCGAACGGGCGCCAGTACCAGCGCGGCCCCATGAGCGGCGTGAAGTCGATTCGCACGCGCAGCTGCGTGCGGCCCGACGCCAGCGGCTCGCACGCGAGCGTCACCGTTTCGATCCGCAGCGCGCGCTGCTCGACGGTCTGCTCGATCACTTCGGCGACGAACTCGCGGCCCGCTTCGACGCGCACGATCCGGACGATGATCGCTCCTTTGCTGAAGAGCAGCCGCTTGACGTCGCCGACGGCATGGGCGCACCCGTCGGAACCGCGCGGCAGCGGCGCGTGGATCGCTTCCGCGGCGAGCGTTCCCGCGTTGGGGAACGCGAGACGGCTCTCCCAAACGGCTTCGAGCGGCGCGTCAACGACGCGCACGGCTTCCATCGATTCGGGAGCGTGGGCCGGCGGCCAAGTGCGCTCCGCGGCGCGCCATACGAGCGGGAGCGCGAAGGCACCAATCAAGAGGAGCGCGTTGCTGCGTGCGGTTCGCTTCGTGTGTCTGCGGCGCCGCTGCCAGCGCCGCAACGAGAGCGTCGCGAGAGCAACGAGGAACGCGGGCGTGAATGCCAGCGTCCCGTAGACGCACGCGCAGAAGGGGCCGATCTCCTTGGCGGAGAGCAGCGTCACGAGGACGACGCCGATGAGTGTCGCCACGATGAGGATCAAGAGGATCCTGCCCAGGTCGCGCGCGAGGAGCCCCGCCGCGATGCCGAGCGCGATCGGCAGGCCGAGCGTGATCGCGCCTCCGATGTCGGCGCCGCCGAGGACGAGCGACGTTCCGACGGTCGCGGCGAGGGCGAAGATCACGAGCAACAGCATTCCGACGAACTGCTCGCTGCGGCTCGGCGTCGGGCGGTTCGCTTCGATGCGCTCCTGCTGCCGTTCGCGCCAAGACGAGCTTTCGGGTGCGGTCTCGGGTTGGTTCACGTCAGCTGGCATCGCACGACCTCGCGCGGACAACGGAAGCGCACCGGCAACGTGTCGGCGACACCGCGACTCACCAGCAGCGTCGCGCTGCCGAGTGCGAAACGCAGACCGTTCCAGCGGCTGAAGAAGGCTCCCGGATAGAGGTGCGTTCCACGCTGCCAAAGGACGCACTGGCCGCCATGCAGGTGGCCGGCGAAGGCGACGTCGAAGCCACCGCGCGCAGCGGCGGCCGCTGCGTTGGGGTGGTGGCCGACAAGGACGCGCAGCGCGCTGGCGTCAAGGGCCGCAGTGGCCTCCGCGGCGTCGTCGGCGACGGCGGCGCAGAGCAACGGCCGTCGGCCGCCGCTCGCCAGCGCGAGGGGCGCGTCGTGCAACCAGTGGCCGCCGCCGGCGCCGACCGCGGCGCGCACGGACGCCAGCCCGGCGGCGGCGTCGTGGTTGCCGGCCACCGCCGCCACCGGCGCGAATTCGGCGAGCCGGCGCACGCACTCGGCCAGCGCCTCGCTGCCCGCGCGCGAGTCGACGAGGTCGCCGCCGAGCAGCACGACGTCGGGCCGCGCCGCTCGCGTCTGGTCGACGAGCGCGGCGAGGAGCGACTCGAAGCGTGCGCCGCGCCGCGCCGTCAGATGAAGATCGCTCGCGTAGAGGAGCGTCCACGCAGCGCTGCCTTGCGTCGCGGCGCGGCTCGTCACGCGCTCCTCGCGCAGCAGCAACGGACCGCGATTCCAGAACTCGAAGCCGGCGATCACGACGACACCGCGCCGCCGCTCGCAGCGCTCGCTGCCACGCGGCGCGCCTGCTCGTACCAGAGCAGCACGGCGAGGCAGCCGATGCTCCAGCTGCGCAGGAAGCCGCGGCCGACCACTCCGCCGCCGACCATTGCGGCCGCGATCCGCATCACGGTCGCGATCGCGGCGAGCGGCGCCATCGAGCGCGCCACCATCGCAGCACTCTCACGCAACGGCGCGCGATGGCCATCGAGCGCGCACGGGAAGGCGAAGACGAAGCGACTCTCGACCGCGTAGAACGCGACGATCGCGAACGGCAGCAGCAGCAGAACGGTGGCGAGCGGCCGCGACTGCGGCAGGGCGATCCGCGTGAAGCTCGCGGCGGAAAGTGCTCCGAGCGCCGCGGCCGCCGAGAGCGCGTACTTGGCGAACCCGAGGCGATGGAAGCGCGCGGCGCCAGTCGGTGGCGCCCCGCGGATCGCTCCCAGCGCGAAGCGCATCCATTCGGCGCCGCTGGCGAAGCCCCCGCGTGCGGCACCCTTGGCGGCAGCCGCGAGCCCGTGGCGCGGCTCGTCGTACCAGCGCGCCGCCTCCACCAGCAGCGACCGCGCGTCAGGCAAGCGCGCCCACTCGGACGAAGCACCAGTGGAACCAGGCGAGGAACGCCAGCGTGTTGCCGCCGACCAGGAGACGGTGGAGGAGCGTCTCGTAACGCCCGCAGCGTTGGTGGTAGCGCGTCTCGTCGAACACGATGAATCCGGCGGTGGTCAGGGCGATGGCGACGACCGGGACGGCCAGGGCGGGACGCGGCTCGCCGGCGGAGGCCGCGGCGAGCAGGACGAAGAGGAGCGCGCCGAGCGCCAGCGCAATCAGCTCCGCGCGCCGCTCGGGGCGCGACACCGTTCGGAGGCCGCCGCGATGGAACCGCCAGTCGAGGACGCCCGCGCCGGTGGCGACGATGCCGGCGATCGCGATCACCCACAGCTCGACCGGCCAGAGCGCTGGGACCCGGAGCGACGGCAGGTGGTCTGCACCCGCGAACTGCAGCAGGAGCGGCAGCGCCAGCGCGGGAAAGAGCAGGGCTGCGAGGGTCCACATGCGGCCGATCCTACTTGGCGGTGCAAAGTGAAAGAAGGGCGGCCAGCCGCGGCGGCTCGCGGCGGTCGCGCGCGCGCTCCCTTCCCCCTCGCGGGAGAGCCCGCTACCATCCCCCGCCTTTTCCGCGCCGCCTGCCGCCTTCCGAGGACCGCTTGTTCGAGTCGCTCTCCAACGCCCTCCAGCGCGTGTTCTCCAAGTGGGGGAAGGATCGCCTTCTCACCGCCGACAACATCCGTGATGGACTCGAGGAGATCCGCAAGGCGCTCCTCGAAGCGGACGTCCATTTCGAGGCCGCTCGCGCGCTCGTCGAAACGGTGACGGCGCGTGCCGTCGGGCAGGAAGTGATCGCCTCGGTCAAGCCGGCCGAGCAGATCATCAAGCTCTTCTCCGACGTGCTCACCGAGACGATGCGCGGTGAGCCGCCGAAGATCCCGCTGATCGCCGGACAGCCGGCCGTCGTGATGATGGTGGGTCTGCAGGGATCGGGAAAGACGACCACCACCGCGAAGCTCGCGCGGCGCCTGAAGCGCCAGGGCCGTCGCCCTTTGCTGGTCGCGGCCGACACGCGCCGACCCGCCGCCATCACGCAGTTGCAGGTGCTCGGCAAATCGCTCGACCTGCCGGTCTACGCCGAAGAGGGGCCCGGCAACGAGGAGCGCGCGCCGCAGATCTGCGCCAACGCCGTCGCCCGCGCCAAGAAGGAAGGCTACGACGTCGTCCTGCTCGACACGGCCGGCCGCCTGCACATCGACGGGCCGCTGATGGACGAGCTGGCGCGCGTCGAGAAGCTCACCGCGCCGAACGCCACCTACCTCGTCTGCGACTCGATGGCGGGCCAGGACGCTTACGCCAGCGCGCGCGAGTTCCACGGCAAGTTGCGCCTCGACGCGGTGATCCTCACCAAGCTCGACGGCGACACCCGTGGCGGCGCCGCCCTCTCGGTGAAGCACGTCACCGGCAAACCGATCGCGTTCGTGGGAACCGGCGAGCGCCCCGAAGACCTCGACGAGTTCCATGCCGATCGCATGGCGTCGCGCATCCTCGGCATGGGCGACGTGGTGAGCCTGGTCGAGAAGGCGCAGGAGGTCCTCGACGAGGACGAAGCCGAGGAGGCCGCCGAGCGCCTGCTGAAGGCGCAGTTCACCCTCGACGACTTCCTGAACCAGCTGCGGGCGATCCGCAAGATGGGCCCGCTGAAGGGCATCTTGAAGATGATGCCGGGCCAGATCGGCCAGGCGTTCGAACAGTCGGGAGTGCAGGAGAAGGAGCTCGGCCGCGTCGAGGCGGCCATCCTCTCGATGACCCCGGAAGAGCGGCGCCGTCCCGATCTGCTCGACGCCGGCCGCCGCCGTCGCGTCGCCCGCGGTTCGGGCAACGAGATCGTGGTGGTGAATCAGCTGATCCGCCAGCACGAGCAGATGCGCGACATGATGAAGCGCTTCCAAGGTGGCGGCATGCTGAGCAAGCTCGGCAAGATGTTCAGCGGCGGCGGCGGGGACATGGCCAGCGCGATGCAGGGGATGCCCGGCAGCGGTGGGCGCGACCTGCGCAGCCAGCAGGAACTGCTCGCGAAGATGTCGCGCAGCAGCGGTTCGGAAGCAGCAGTCAGCAAGGATCCAGACGACGAGGCGCGCCGGCGGGCGGCGCGCAAGCGCGAGAAAGAGGCCCGCAAGAAGAATCGCAAGCGCCGCTGACCGGCGGCGTCACAGGAGACGAATTTGGCAGTTTCCATTCGACTGAAGCGTTTTGGCCGTACCAACCGCCCGACGTGGCGGATTGCGGTCATGGACAAGCGCAATGCGCGTGACGGCGAGTCGATCGAAGAGATCGGCACGTACGACACCATCACGGACCAGAAGAAGGAGAAGGTGACGATCAAGGCCGATCGCGCCCTCTACTGGATGAGCAAGGGGGCGCAGCCCTCGAAGACCGTCCATCAGCTCTTCAAGCGGCATGGCGTGTACGCCAAGCCGGTCGAGCCGGCGACTCCGGCGGCTGCGGCCAAGCCGGCGCCGGCCCCTGCCCCGAAGAAGAAGAAGTGAGCGGGGGATCCTGATGAGTGAGGCCGCCACGAGAGCGAAGCTCTCGGAGGTGCTGCGTGCGCTCGAGAAGCCCTACGGCAAGGTCATCGTCCTGCCGGAAGAGCCGACTCTCGATCACGCGGTCTTCCTCCTGCTGCGCGAAGGTTGGGACTACCGCAAGGCCCAGCGCGCGCTGCGCATCCTGCAGAAGGAGTTCGTGGACTGGAACGAGGTCCGCGTCTCCTCGCCGGCGGAGCTGAAGGGCGCTCTTGCGGAGTTGGGCGACAAGGATCTCGACATCAAGGTCGAGAAGTTGCGTGGCCTGCTCGCGGCGCTGTGGAAGGAACGCAACGCCACGTCGCTCGAGTTCCTGCGCGAGATGCAGCCCGACTCGCGCCAGCGACTGCTGTCGAACCTCGCGGTGCTCCATCAGGGCATCGTCCAGGTCCTGCTGCATGCGATGGCCGGAGCCGAGGCGGCGCTGCCGGTGCCGCAGGGAGCGGTGCGCACGCTGACGCGGCTCGGCCTGATCGAGCGCGTGCACAGTGACGGCGCCGCTCGCAAGGTGCTCGAGAAGCTGATCGACCCGGAGGACCTGCACGCCTACTTGCTGCTGCTGACCCAGCACGGCGAGGAGATCTGCCAGGCGAAGTCGCCGCGCTGCGGCGAGTGCGTGCTGGTCGAATCGTGCAAGTTCAAGCGCAAGGTCGGACTGCACGAGGACGGCGAGACGGCGTGACCTCGACGGCGCCTGACGCATGGGCGTCGGGCGCCGCCGCTCGTTCGGTCCGCGCTTCGACCACGGGCGCCCGCGGCGCCGCGAGTCCGACGCGGGCGTGCGCCAGCGCGTGCCTCGCCGCGGTGGCGTCGCCGCGGCGCACGGCGCGGCGCAATCCGCGATAGAGCTCATTCACCTCATGCGCAGGTGGCGCCGCTTCGGCGTCGACCAGCAGTCCGGGGCGCTCCGGCACCGGTTCGAGCGTGCCGCTCCCCGACAGCTCCTCGGTCAACTTCTCCCCAGGCCGCAGGCCGATGAAGCGCAGCCGCGGCAGCGGTCCGCCCGCCAGGCGCGCCAGGTCGCGCGCGACGTCGACGATGCGCCGCGGCGCCCCCATCTCCAGGACGTACTGCCCGCGCGGTCGCGGCAGCGAACCGGCCACCAGCACCAGCTGCGCCGCTTCGGGGATCGACAGGAAGAAGCGCTCGACGTCGGGATGCGTGATCGTCAGCGGATCGCCGCGTTGCAGCTGGCGCAGGAACGTCTCGATGACCGAGCCGCGACTCGCCAGCACGTTGCCGAAGCGCACGACGACGAAGCGCGTCGGAACGCCCGGTCGCTCGTTCATCTCGCGCACCGCCAGTTCGGCGGCGCGCTTGGTCGCGCCCATCACGCTAGTCGGCCGCACCGCCTTGTCGGTCGAGATCAGCACGAACGAGGCGACTCCGGCCGCCGCCGCGAGGCGCGCGAAGTTGCGCGTCCCCAACGCGTTGTTGGCGACCGCCTCGACGACGTTCTCTTCCATCAGCGGGACGTGCTTGTGCGCCGCCGCGTGGAGCACGACCTCGGGACGCTCGCGTCGCAGCAGTCGCGCGACGTTGCGCCGATCGCACAGGTTCATCACCGCCAGCTCGCGCGGCAGCGTCGGGGCGAGATCGTCGAGCTCGCGGCCAAGCTCGAAGAGACCGTTCTCGTCCTTGTCGAGCAGCACCAGCCGACGCGGAGCCAGCGCCAGCAGCTGACGCACGAGCTCGGAGCCGATCGAGCCGGCGGCGCCCGTGACGAGGATCGTGCGGCCGCGCCAGGCGCCGACGATCTGCGGATCGGAAGGGTCGAGGCGCACCGGTGGCCGTCCGATCAGGTCGGCGAGCGACAGGTCGCGCAGCAGCCCGGTCGGCACGTGGCTGCCTTCCACGAGCGACGGGACGATCTTCACCGCCGCGCCGCACAGCGCCGCGGCATCGAGGAGCGGCCGCAGCTTCCGCTCGGGCAGCTCGGCGATGGCGATCAAGAGGTGGTCGGGGCGAGCGCGCGCCAGCCACGCCGGCGCTTCGGCGAGCGTGCCGACGATGCGCACGCCGGCGACGCTCGATCCGCGTTTGCCGTCGTCGTCGTCGAAGCAGGCCAGCAGCTCGACCGCGTCGCCCGCGCTGCGCTGGAGTTCTTGCACGATCGCGTGAGCGTGGCGGCCGGCGCCGACCAGCGCGATCCGGCCCGACAGCGCGGATCGTGGACGCGCGCGTCGTTCCGCGTGCGCCGTGGCGGCGCTCCAGAGGCGTCGCAGCGCCGCGCCTGACAGCAGTGCCAGCAAGTAGGAGAGGGTGAGCACCGACCACGGCGTGCGCAGGAGCTGCAGCTCGACGGGCAGGCGCGCGCGCCAGGCACCCAATGCCAGCAACGCGGGCAGGTGCAGCAGCGCGAGCCGCGCGAATTGCGCCGTGTCGAAGAAGCGCCAGATCGCGCGCGCGCTGCCGGTCGGCAACGCGATCACGGCCGTGCTCACGGCCAGCGGCAGCAGCAACGCCAGCAGCCGTTCGCGATCGACGCCGGTCGGCGCGCCGTCGAAGCGCAGCAGCGTCGCGATCGCGAAGGCCGCCGCCGCGAGCGCGCCGTCGAGCGCGAGCTTGAAGGCGAGACGCAGCGCATGGCCGCCCGGCAGTGCCAGCTTCCGTTCGTCGCGCCGCAGCCGCGTGAGCAGCAGCGCCGCGCGCGCCAGCAGTTCGAGGTCGCCGACGAAACTGCGCTGCTCGAGCCAGGCGAGGTCGAGGGCGAGCTTCTTGGGCAGGATCTCGCGCACGTAGAAGTCGGCGCGTCCCTGCGCCGGAAGCAGCTCCTCTTCGTGGCGATAGGCGAGCGTCGCTTCCGACAGCAGGCCCGGTCGCACGCGCAGCAGCGTGGCGTAGCTTCCCTGCGCCGCCGCCACCATCTCGGCCACCTCGGGTCGCGGGCCGACCAGGCTCATGTCACCGATGAGAACGTTCCAGAACTGCGGCAACTCGTCGAGCTTGGTGCGACGCAGCAGACGGCCGATGCGCGTGATCCTCGGATCGTCGCGGCCGGTGACCCGCGGCCCGAGCCGTTCGGCATCGACCACCATGGTTCGCAGCTTGAACAGGCGAAAGGGGGCGCCGCCGCGCCCGATGCGCTCCTGCGCGAAGAACGCCGGACCGCGCGAGCCGACCTTCACCGCCACCGCCAGCAGCAGCAGCAGCGGCGCCGCGAGCAGCAGCGCGAGGGCGGCGACCGTCACGTCGAGCAGGCGCATCGCCTGTTCGAGGCGCCGTTGGCGAGCGGCGACGATAGGGGCGAGCGGCTCCATCAAGGCGACCGCCTGGCGACGATGGAGCGCAGCGTGGCGGCGACGTGATCGCACTCCGCATCGCTCAAGCCCGGATAGATCGGCAGCGACAGCACCTCGCGGCCCGCCTTCGACGCGACTGGGCAATCCGCGGGACGTGTTCCGTACAGCGTGCGCAGGACGGTCATCTCGTGCAGCGGCGTGAAATGGACGCTGGTGCCGATGCCTTGTGCGCCGAGATCGGCGGCGAGCGCGTCGCGATCGAGGCCCGCCGCGGTTGCGTCGACACGCACGACGTAGAGGTGGCGCGCCGAGACGAATCCGGGGCGCACCGGCAGCGGCCTCACGCCCGGCACGCCGGCGAGCGCGGCGTCGTAGCGCCGCGCGATCGCCTCACGCCGCTCGCGCTGCGCTTCCATGCGTGGCAGCTGCGATCGGCCGAGCGCCGCGAGCAGGTCGGGCAGGTTCATCTTGTAGCCGACGTCCTCGACGTCGTAGAGCGCCCGCGCGCCAATCTGCATGCGCGCGTGGGCCGGCCTGCTGATGCCGTGCAGCGACCAGCGGCGCGCCCGCTCGATCACGCCGTCGTCGTCGCTCACCAGCGCGCCGCCTTCGCCGACGGCGAGTTCCTTCGTCGCGTAGAAGGAGAGCGCCGCGCCGAGCGTTCCGGCGCCCGGTTGCCGTGCCCCTTCGCGTCCAGTGAGGCAGTGGGCGGCGTCCTCGACGATGGCGAGCCGTTCCGCCGCCGCCAGGGCGCGCAGCGGTTCCATCGCGCATGGATGGCCGGCGTAGTGGACGGGGGCCACCAGTCGCGCGCGCCGCGTGAGCTTCTTCTCGAGGTCGCGCAGATCGAGCAGCAGTGTTTCGGGGTCGACGTCGACCACGACCGGCCGCGCCCCGAGGTGGATCGCGACCTCGGCGGTGGCCATGAAGGTGATCGCCGGCACCAGCACGTCGTCGCCCGGACCGACGCCGGCTGCCTTGTAGGCCAGGAACAGCGCCGAGGTCGCCGAGTTGAGCAGCAGCGCGTGGCGGCGGCCCATCGCGTGAGCGAGCTCCTGCTCGAACTGCTGGCAGCGCGGGCCGGTGGTGAGCCATCCGGAGCGGAGCACGGCAGTCACCGCGGCAACGTCGCTCTCGTCGATGACCGCGCGATGGAACGGGATCGTGCCACCGGTCACTGCCGGCTGCTGCACCGGCAGGGCGACGGGGGTGGCGGCGGTGGGCGAGGCGATGGCGATCGACATCACGAGGCTCCGGCGCCGGCCAGCGGTGCGCGCGGGGCGGCACCGACGACGGCGAGATCGAAGACGCAGAGGAACGGCACGCGCGAGAGCCAGCGGAACAGCCGCGGCACTCGTCGCGCGAGGGGCGGCAGCGGCGTCAGTCGCACGAACTCGATGGGACGACCGGCGAAGAGCGTCGAGTGTTCGCTGCGGGTCACGCGGCGGACGTGGCGATTGAACGGGTTCGCCGCCCGTGCGTCGTAACTGAGGATCACGCCGTCGGCGCGAGCGACGCGCGCCATCTCGTCGGCGATCACCCTTCGCGCGGCATGGGCGCGCACCGACGACAACATCGTGCATTGGACGACGACGTCGAAGCTGCCGTCGCGGAACGGGAGCCGGCGGCTGTCGGCGGCGACCCGATCGCCCCGCGGGTTGGCCGCTAGCCGTTCGGCCAGCAGGTCGCAGGCGACCACGCGGCGAGGTGGCGCGCCGACGGCGGCGAGCGCGGCGCCGAGGTCGCGATCGCCGGCACCGAGGTCGAGGATCGACAACTCGCCGACGCGCGACCCGAAGCGCTCGCGCAGAGCCGCCGCGAGCGCGCGGTCGCGCTGCAGGACGATGGCCGCCTGGCCCGGTCGTGCGCCATTCCATGCCTTCGCTTTGGCGGGATCGCGTGCATAGCCGGCGTAGATCGAGCGCAGCGTCGCCGTCGAGTCGCTCGGCGCATCGCGGAAGAGCCCGGCGAAGAAGCCGACGCCGTAGGCGAGGTGCATGGTGGCGAAGACGGTGGCCTGTCGAAGCCACGACGGCAGGAATGGCGCGCCGCGCGGCCGCGCATGCGCGCTGGCCACCAGCAACGCCGTGGCGTAGGTCGCTGCCGGCAGCGCCGCCAGCAACGGCCACGGCGTCAGCAGCGGGAGCAGCAGCGCCGCGACGAGCGCCGATGGGACGAGGTGGCGCCACCGAGCGCTACCGGCCACGCGGCGCAACGCCGCCGGCTTGTAGCGGCCGTAGCCGAAGTACTGGCGCGCCAGCGCCACGAAGTCGCGACGTGGCGCGTAGTGCGAGCGGATCGAGCCATCGAGCCAGACCTTCGCGCCTCGCGCTCGCGCTCGCGCGAACCACTCGTCATCTTCGTCGCGCACCAGCAGCTCGTCGAACGGACCGAAGCGCAGCAGCGCATCGCTGCGATAGACCCCGAGGTAGACCGCTTCGGCGGGCTCGCAGCGTCCCTCGAAGTGGAACGCGGCGCCGCCCATGCCAAACGGCGATGCCAGCGCTGCGGCGACGGCGCACTGGAACGGCGACAGGTCGTCGCACGCCACCATCGGCCCGCCGACGACATCGGCACCGGTGCGCGCAAACGCGGCGACCGCGCAACGCAGGTAGTCGCGCGCGTAGGTCGAATGGCCGTCCGCGCGCGCGACGATCTCGCCGCGCGCATGGGGGAACCCGAGGTTGAGCGCGGTCGAGACGATCACGCCGGGGTTGTCGAACCAGCGCACTCGCGAATCGCGGCGTGTCCACGCCTCGAGTTTCTCGCGCGTGCCATCGGTCGAGCGGCCGTCCATCACGACAATCTCGAAGCGATCTTGCGGGTAGTCCTGCGACAGGAGGCTCTCGAGGGTCGCGTCGAGGTGCGCGGCCTCTTGATAGGTCGGCATCAGGACCGTGACGAACGGCAGGACGCACGTCGACGACGAGGTGGCCGTGGCGCACGCCACCGCCGCCGTCTCAGCTGCGCGCATGGGCGCGGCGAGCGTCGCCGAACTTCTCTCCACCGTCTGCTCCTCCTTCGAGCGGCGTCCTTCGCGGCGGCGGCAGTCGCGCGTAGAGCGCGAGGGTCCGCGTCGCAATCGACGGCCAGCCCCACTCCGTTCGGCATCGGAGTGCGTGTTCCTTTCCCATCTTTCTCGCGCGCGGCAGGTCGGAAAGAAGTTCGCAGAGCGCGTCGGCGAGAGCGGCGGGGTCGCGCGGCGGGACGAGGAGTCCGGTGCGCGAATGCTCGATCGCCTCGGGAAGCGCGCCAACGCGAGTGGCGACCAGCGTTCGCGCGTAGGCGCCGGCCAGGAAGAGCACCCCGCTCTGCGACGCCTCGCGGTAGGGGAGAACCACTACGGCGGCGGCCGTAAACAGTGGCGCGATCGCGTCGGCGGCGACGTAGCCCAGCCGCCACTCGATCGCCGCCTCGACTCCGAGTTGCCGGGCCCTTTGCTGCAGCGGCGCGACGGGCTGTTCGGGCTGGCCCGCGATGACGAACCGCGCGCGCGGGACGCGTGCCACGACGGCCGGCATCGCGTCGATCAAGTCTTCGAGCCCCTTCTCTTCATGCAGGTAGCCGAAGAAGAGCGCGGTGGGCGTCGCGAGGGCGTCCGCGGCCGCGCCGGTCGGGTTCGTCGCCTGCGCGGTTGGCGCGAGGAAGCCGTACTCGCCGTGCGGCAGCACGTGAAGTCGTGGCGCAAGGGCGGGACGCGTGGCCACGAGCTGTTCGCGCAGCGATTCGCCATGCACGATCAGCAGGTCGGCGGCGCGCTGGAGCCATCCCGCCGCCGCGGTTCCAAACCACCCGCAGTTCTTCGGTCGCAGGTCGTGCGCGGTGACGACGGCCGCTGCGCCGGTCGCCGCCTTCGCCGCGATCAGCAGCGCAAGGTGAAGCAGCGGGTGGGTGCCCGTCTGCAGATGCAGCACGTCGGGCGCAGCTGCTCGCAGCGCTCGCCACACCAGGTGCGGCGCCGTGCGGCGGCGCGCGAAGAGCGGCTCGATCCGAAACGGCGGCGGCGCCTGCGCGCCCATCGCCGCGAACTCGTGGTCGCGCGCGGTGAAGAGGGTCACCCGTGCGCCCGCTTGCGCGAGCGCGCCGGCGAGGGCGCGCGTGTAGTGGTGGATGCCGCCGCGGCCGGCGGGTTCGAGCAGCGCGACTCGAAGTGGGCGCGCGCCCTCGCGCGAAGTCGTCTCAGCGGCCATCTTGGGCGACCGTCGCAAGCAAGGCGCGCCACTCACGGGCGAAGCGATCGAAGGCGAAGCGCGTCTCGCAGGCGGCGCGCGGCGTGAACTCGCTCGCTCGGGCGAGGACCGCGTCGATCGCACTTTCGATGCGCGCGAGGAAGTCCAAGTCGCGCGGGGCGCGCGGCGGCGCCACGACGACGCCGAAGGGATGGTGCCCGGGAACTTCGAAGCAACCGGTCGCAGTGGCCACGATCGGTCGATCGGACAGCAGCGCCTCGATCAGCGCGAACGAGCAGCCTTCGTAGCAGGTCGGCAGCGCGATCAGGTCGGCCGCCGCATGCCAGTCGACGAGCTGCGCCGCGGTCTGCACGCCGAGCGCGCGCACGTTCCCGGGCCAGGCGCGGTTCGGGGCGACGCCGGCGGCGGCGAGATGGAGATCGGGGCGGCGCGACAGCAGTTCGAGGAGCGCGTCGAACCCCTTGGTCGATTCGCCGCGACCGACGAAGAGCAGCAACCGTTGGTGCGGGTCGATGGCGAGGCGCGCGCGTGCGTCGACGCGCCGCGGCCGGGTCGGCTCGAGCGCCGGCCCGCTGTTCTCGATCACTTCGAGGCGACCGCGCACGCCATAGCAGCGTTGCGCCTGCTCGGCGACGCTCCTCGAAACCGCGACGACGGCGTCGGCGCTGCGCGCCGCGCGCCGTTCGAGGAAGCCGCCGTACGTCCTGGCGATGAAGCCGCGCCGCGGCGCGAAGCGCGCGATGGCGCGGCCGAAACCGGCGTAGGTTCCGTGCAGGACCGTGATCCGTGGACGATTGCCGCGCGGCAAGGCCCACGCCGCGGCGCCGTTGGCGACGATCGCGGCGGGATCGACATTGGCCACTGCGGCGGCCAGCGCGTCGCGCGCCGCGAAGGCATCGCGTGCTTCGTTCGCGAGGCGGCGCTCGCCGGCGGCACCGCTGTAGGCCACGACCGCGCTGCCCGGAAAGAGGTCGAGGAGGCGCTTGCAGAAAGTCTCCACGCCGCCGGTGGAGGTCGCGGGATCGTCGCGCGTGAAGAGGACGATGCGCGGTGGAGTCGCGACGACGTTCATGGACCGGCCCGACGGAGCGCGTGGCGAAGCTTCGAGGGCACGCGGAATCCGAAGTAGTGGTGCAGCGCCCCGATCCACGGAGTCGCGCCCGGCACGAAACCGAGCTCGCCCTTCAGCGCCGCGAAGTGCTTCGCGCGGAAGCGCGCGTCGTTCTTCAGCACGTTCCATTCGTAGCGCAGCACCTGTCCGCGTCGCTGTCCGCCGGCGCGGCCCATGACCGCCTTGGGCAGGTTGAAGCAGGCGGTGTGGGGGCAGGCCAGCAGCCGTGCGCCGCGCCGTGCGAGCTCGATCTGGAAGTCGGTCTCCTCGCGGAAGCCCGACTGGCGATAACGCTGCTCGTCGTATCGCGCGTGGTCGAACCAGCGACGCTGCACCAGCATGATCGCGCACGCCATCGGCACCAGCAGGTCGTCGTCGAAGGCCGCCTCGTCGTCGAACCAGAAGTGGCGGCGATCGATCAGCTCGGAGGGCGTGACGTGTCGCGTTCGCGCCGCCAACGCCTGCGCCGGCGTCTCGTCGTCGTGCAGCCAGAGGCGGCGGCCCGCCGCAGCGTCGGCGCCATGCGCCTGCGCATGAGCGAACAGCGTCGCGGCGTAGTCGTCCGCCAGCAGCGCGTCATCGTCGACGAAGAGGAGCCACGGCTGCGTCGCCGCGGCCGCACCGGCGTTGCGAGCCGCGCACGAACCGCCGTTTCGCTCGAGCCGCAGCAGTCGCACGCGCGCATCTCCGCCCGCGGCGATCGCGACCGCTTCGGCGAGCGGCTCCGGGCTGCCGTCATCGACGACGAGGATCTCGGCGACCGGCTGGCGCAGGCAGGCGGGCAGCGTGCGCGCTACGAGGTGAGCGCGAGCGTAGGCGGGCATCACCAGCGTGATGGGCAACGTGGCGTTCATGCGAGCGCGCCCCGATCGCGCGCCCGCCATTGCAGCGTCGCGAACAGCGCCAGCACCAGCAGCCCGAGCGCCGCGTGGAGGGCGAACGCATCGGGGGCGAGGCGCGCGGTCAGCAGCGCCGGGCCGAGCGCAACCAACGGTGGCAGCAAGCTCGCGCGCAACGTCGCGGCGCGCGGCAGCGACAGTCCGTTCGCTCCCAGCGTGAAGGCGAAGGCGCACGCCGCGACCTGCACCAGCGTGAAGACCAGCGCGATCGCTCCGGCGCCGAACTCGACCGGCACCAGCAGCGCGGCCGGCAGCGCGAGCGCCACTTGCGCGGCCACCAGCAAGCAGGCCGTGCGCGCACGACCGCATGCCAGCAGCGCCGGGCCGGCGAGTCCGCCGAGCACGCGGGCGAATGCCGACAGCGCCAGGATCGGGAGCAGTGGCGCCGCTGCCGCGAAACGCTCGCCGTAGAGGAACGCGACCAGGGGGCGCGCGCCGGCCACCATCACGACGCACGCCGCCGCAGCGAAGAACGCCGCCAACTGGCTTGCGCGCAGGAAGCCGCGGCTGGCGTCGCGATTCTGCACACGCGCCTGCATCAACGCGGGCAGCGCGAGGCGGCCCGACAGGAGGCCGAGCGCGCTGGCCGGCACCATCGCCAGCTGCATCGCGGTCGAGTAGCAGCCGACCGCCTCGCGTCCGCAGCGCCATTCGAGGATCGCCACATCGGCGGCCGTGAAGACCCACTGCAGCAGCGCGGTGAGCAGCACCAATCCGCCGAGCCGCATGGGCCCACGGAGGCTCTCTCGCTCGAGCCGCCACGAAGGCCACAGCCGCGCCGCTCGCAGCGCCACCAACGACTGCGTGGCGGCCGCTGCCACCAGCCCGAGCGCGAGCGCGCGAGCTCCGGCGCCGCACCGGGCCGCGGTGATGGCAACGACGAGGGAGGCGAGAGCACCGGCAAGGTCGGCCGCGACGCGCGCGCCGTAGCGCCGCTCGCGATCGAGCAGCGCACCGGCGACGACTCCAGGCCCTTGGAACAGCAACGCAACTCCGAGCAGCACGATCAGCGCGGCCACTTGCGGATCGCCGTGTCGATCGACGAACCAGGCGATCGCGCACGCGAGCAACGTGACGAAGACGCCGCCAAGCAGCGCCGCCGTGACGGCGCCGGGCGCGACCGGCCGCGGATCCTCGCGCCGCGCGAGCAGCGCGGTCCCGAGCCCGAAGCCGGGCAGCAACGTGAGCGCATTGATCGCGATCGCCGCGAGTGCCAGCGTGCCGAAGTCGCTGGGGGGCAGCGCGCGCGCGAGCAACGCGTACCCCGCCGCCTGCAGCAAGCGGCTGCACAATGCCCCGCCGGCGAGCAGGGCGCCGTCGCGCGTCAGGCGTCGCGCCACGCTCATGGCGCTGCCGAGCTCGCGGTCGACGAGGCGCGCGCCGTCAGCAGTTGCGTCAGCACCGCGAGGCAGCTCGCGCCAGTGGCCGTCACGGTGAAACGCCGCTCGTGCAGCGCGCGGCCACGTGCGGCCACCTCGCTGCGCCGCACACCGTCGTCGAGCGCGCGCCGCAGCGTCGCCGCCAGCGCCGCCGGATCGCCGGGCGCGCAGAGGTAGGCGGTCTCGTCGTCGAGCGCCTCGCGGATCCCGGCGCCGTCGGCGGTCACCACCGGGATCGCGCTGGCGAGCGCGGCGAAGACCTTCTTCGGGATCACGACCTGGGCGGTCGGCGTCGCGCCGAAGGTGCCGAGCGCGAGGTCGGCGCGCGCGAGTCGCGCCGGCAGCTCGCGGTAGGGAATCGCGGGCTCGAAGCGGACGTTGTCGAGCGCGAGCTCGGCGGCCATCCGCTCCATCCGCTCGCGCTCCTGACCGTCGCCGAGCAGCGTGAAGCGCAACGTCGATTCGTTGCGCAGCCGTGCGGCGGCCTGAAGCACGACATCGACGCCGTGGAATGGAATGAAGGTGCCGACGAAGAGCGCCTCGAACGAGCCGGCGTGCCGCACGCGCGGGCGCGGCGTGAAGCACTCCTCGGCACCGACGAAGACGCGCTCCTGCGCTGCCGCGCGCCGCCCCTCGAGGAGGGTGGCCGCCATCAAGCGACCGTGCGCCAGCGTGTCGACCAGGCAGATGTCGGGGCGGCGCAACGCGAAGCGATCGAGGACGCGCAGCTTTTTTGCGGCGAAGGAGTCGGGGGCGACGCGATGGCGCTCCTCGACTTCGTTCAGCCACAGCGAGGCGAACAGATCGAGGGCCACGGGCAGGTGGAGCAGTCGCGCGGCAGCCCACGCGAGCGGCAGCTCGCGCTGTCCCGGTTTGCCGACCAGGATCAGGTCGGCGCCGCGCGCCGCGCGCGGCAACGTCGACGCCAGCTTCGACCAGCGCGTCGCCACCTTGCCGTGCGCGCGGCACTCGACGACCTCGACGCCATGACGCCGCAGTCCATCGCGCAGCATGCGCACGCGTGGACTCACCTGCTCATCGAAGGCCCCGAAGTAGACGACTTTCATGGCGCCGCCGCCCGTCTCGTCGCCGTCGCAGCCGTCTGCGCCGACAACGTCTGCGCGAGTCCGGTGAGCGTGCCGAGCAGGAAGGCGGTGCGCGCCTGGTTCAACATCGCGCCGACCTGACCGATGACCAGGAATCCGACCACCATTCCGAGCAGCCCGAGTGCCAGCGCCGCGGCGCGCGGGTCGCGTTGTGAGCGGGCCGCACGTGAAAGCCGTCTGGCGGTCAGCACGAGCGCCGCGCAGAGCAGGGAGAGCCCCGGGATTCCGGCCTTCATCGCGCTCCACAGGAAGAGGCTGTGGACCAGCGTCGCCGAGCCGCGGCGCCGATCGATCAGCGCCGCACCGGCATCGAAGGAGGTCCCGAATCCGATTCCCGCGAGCGGGTGGTCGAGCGCGACCGCGAACGCGCCGCGCAGCTCGCGAACGCGGTAGGTGATGCTGGGATCGCCGGCTGGATCGAAGAGGGGAGCCAATCGCAACCACGCCTGGGTCGTGATGCCGCTGAAGAGGAACGGCGCGAGCAACGCCGCCGCCACCACCAGCAGCGTGGGCCAGCGCGTCGAGCGGCCCGCTGCTGGCGTCGGATGGAGCGCCACGACGGCCACGGCGATCGGCGCCGCGCACCAGGCCGCGCGTGAGAAGGTGCAGATGGTGGCCGCCGCACCCGCGACGATGAACGCGACACGCCATGCCTTGCTGCCGCCGCTCGCTTTGCCGCGCAGGAGCGCCATCGGCAGGCAGAGGATGCCGAGGAATCCCAGGAAGTCGGAGACGTCGACGCTCGCTCGGGTCGTCCCGTTGTAGTGGAACCCCTCATCGAGCCACCACGCGCCGATCGTCGCCAAGGACGCGGCGAAGAGCGCCGCTCCGATCGCTCGCAGCAGCCGCTCGCGGCGCGCCGGCGCCGACGCGACGCGGACGATCAGCACGTGCGCGAGCGCGACGTAGGCGACCTTGCGTCCGTCGCGCACGCACGCTTCGAGAGTGTTCCCACGCGCGAGTCCGGAGGCGAGCGCCAGCATGAGGAACGAGATCACCAGCCACGGCGTCGCGCCGATCCGCGACGGTGCGTCGCCGGGAGCGTGGCGGGCGTGCAGGAACGTCGCGGCCAGGGTGGCGACGGCCAGGAGTTCGGGCAGCGTGACGCGCCAGATCGTCCATTCGTAGAAGGGGTGCGGCACGTCGTCGCCGAGCGTCGAGCGGTGGCGGATGGCGGTGAAGAATGCCAGCGCGCCGAACAGCACGCAGGCGAGCAGCAAGTCGAGCCCGGCGCGGCCGGCGAGCGCCAACAGCGGCAGGACGACCACCACGGTGCCAAGCGTCAGCGCGAGCGGATCCCCCGACGTGATGGCCCCTGCCAGCGCGCCAAGCGCGAGCGCCGCCGCCGCGGCCACGATGGCGATGGTGACGCGCGGCGAGAGGGCGATGGTGAGAGCGGGAGGTTTGTGCCGGTCGCCGCTCATGCGAGCGCCTCCGCGGCCGCTTCTTGCAGCACTTGCGCGACGCCGCGCGAGGTCGTCTCGACATCGAGTTCGCGCACGGCGAAGTCGGCGGCGGCGGCACCCAGCCGCGCCGCGTGGCCGCGATCAGCGAGCAGCGCCGTCAAGGCGCCAGCGAGGACGGGAGCGGAGTCGGGCGCGACCAGGCGGCCGGTGACGCCGTCCGCGACGAACTCCGGCACGCCGCCGACGCGCGTGGCGAGCACGGGCCGGCCCGCCGCCATCGCCTCGGCGACCACGCGCCCGAATCCCTCCCAACGCGCGGCGTGTACGAAGAGGTCGGCCGCGTGCAGCAGATCGACGACGTCGCGGCGAGCGCCGAGGAAGCGGACGCGATCCGCGACGCCGAGCCGCTGCGCTTGCGCGGTCAGTGCCGATTGCGCGGCTCCTTCGCCGACCAGCGCCAGCAGCGCCGGCTCGCGCAACTGCGCCAGGGCCTCGATCAACAGGTCCTGCCCCTTGCAGCGGCCGAGCGTCCCGATCGCGAGCAGGAGCGGCACTCCGGCGGGGACGGCGAGTTCGGCGCGTACCTCGGCGGGGGACCGCTTCGGCGCAGCGAAGCGCGCCAACGCGATCCCGTTGCGGACGGTGATGACGCGCGGCCCCGGCAGCGCAAGCGTGGCCAGCGCACGGGCGCGCACCGCTTCGCTGACCGCCACGATCCGGCGCGGCAATCGGCGCAGCACCGCGCGATGGAGGCGATCGACCCAGGTGTTGGCGGGGCGTCCGTCGCCGTCGACCAGCAGGCCGCGCAGATGGCTCACCAGCGCACTTTCGCCATGCCAGCGCGCCGCGAGCCCGCCGTGCAGGTCGGCGTTGCGGCAGTGGGTGTGCACGACGTCGAAGCGTTCGCGGCGCATCAGCGCCACCAGTTGGGCGAAGCTCTTCGCGTCGCGCCGCGATGTCATCGCCACGGGCACGTAGCAGGCGCCCGCCGCCGCTGCGCGCTCGCCAAAACCAGGTTCGGGCGGCGCCGCGAGCGTCACTCGATGACCGTCGCGCACCAGCGCTGCCACGAGTTCGAGCACCGATTCGGCCGCTCCTCCCGCCGTCGAGTAGCCCAGCACTTCGAGCACCGAGAGCTTCATCGCGCGCCCTCGGAGGCGGCGTCATGGACGGCCAGCAGCAGGCCGACGCTCATGGCGAAGGGCAGCGCGACGCCGGGAATGCGCAGCGGGAAGTCGCACCACGCGTGGAACGGCACCGCGAGCGCGCTCGCGGCGAGGGCCGCGTCATCGAGTCGAGGGCTCGCCAGCACGCGCGTCGCCACGCGCAGCAGCAGCGCCAATGCCAGCAGAGCGAGGAGGAGCAGCGGGACGCCGCCTTCGACCAGCAGTTCGAGCGGCTCGCATTCGACGTGACGGAAGCGCAGGTCGCGCGGCACCGTCTGGTAGGGAGGGTAGGCGGATCCGAACGCGCCAAGGCCGATGCCGAGCAGCGGCGAGTCGCCCGCCATCCGCAGCGCGTCACCCGCCAGGGTCACGCGCTCCGCGATCGTGGTGGCGTCGCCACGGCGCGCGAACGCGGCGCCGGGCAGCACCAGGGCCGCGATGACGGCGCCGCTCAACAGCAGCTTCGCGCCACGCCGACCCCGCGCGAACAGGAGGCTGAAGAGGGTCACCAGCAGTGCTGCAAGGGCGGCGCCGCGCGAGCCGTTCACCAGCAAGCCGAGCAGCAGCATGACGCTGGCGCCCGTGGCGGCGCAGCCGGCCGCTCGTCGCTGCGATTGGGACGCGCGGCGTGCGGCGGCCAGCGCCAGCGGCAGCGCCAGCACCAGCAAGACGCCCGCGTGATTGCGATTGGCGAACGGCCCGAACGGGCGCGCGTGGGCCGGCAATCCCCGCTGCAGCAGCGGCTCGCCAAGGAAGGTCTCGACGATGCCGAGCAGCGCGACCGCGCTCGCGCTCGCGATCAGCGCCCCTTGCAGCAAGGCGCGCGCGCGCGCAGTCCGGCCGACGTGGCGCACGGCCGCGACCACGCTCGCGCCCAGCGCCAGCGCGAGCAGCGCCAGCCGGGTCGCCGCAGGATCGCGCGAGAGGGACACCGCATTCGCATCGCCGCCCAGTGCGAGGTCGAGCGCGGTCGCGCCCGGCGCGAGCCACTGGTGCAGACGGAGGGGCAACGGCAGCAGCGTCACCGCCGACCAGGCGAGTGCCGCCATCAGCAGCAGCGCGAACTGGCGCGTCGCCGTGGACGGCGCGAGGAGCGGCTCGGCGCGTGGCCTCCATGCGGCGGCGCAGGCGAGTGCGACGCTGATCCCGAGTCCGGGAACGAAGCCGCCGAGCAGCAATGGCACCAGGGCGATGCCAGCCAACGCGACGATGGCCGCTCGCGTCGGCTCGCTCACCGTCGGGACTGGTTCGGCGACCACGGCGTGCGTGCGACTCATCGCGCGCCGCCGAACAGCAGCAGCTGCTGCTGGCGTTCCCGCTGACCGAGCGCCGCGAAGAGTGGCGCCGCTCGCGGCGCAAGCTGCGGGTCGGGTGCGGCGCGAAGGGCGTCGTACAACGCGTCGGACGCGCGCACCGGATCGGCCGCCGCTTGCAGCAGCGCCGCGCCTTGCGCAGCGTCGAACTGTCCGTGCGCGAGGCCGACGACCAGAGCCGCGCTGCCCGCTTCGTAGTTTCCGGCGGCGAACCACGCCTGCGTGCGATCGAGGGCCAACACCTCCGGAGTTCCGGCGAGCTGCGCGGCGCGTTCGAAGTGGCGCGCCGCGAGCGCTGGATCGCCCGCCTCGAGATGGGCGGCCGCGAGTCGGCGATGGGCGAGCGCGGCCATCGGTGCGCCTGCTCCGCCGCGTTCACGATCGAGCGTGGCGGCCAGCTCGAGCGCCAGCTCGCTCGCGAGGCGGCGCGCGTAGTGCTCGAGCAACGCCTCGCGGCGCGCGCGATCGTTTCCGGCAACCTGCTCGAAGAGCGCTGGGGAAGCGTCGGCCGCTGCGAGCGCGGCGAAGGCCGCGCTGGTCGGAAGCGTGCCGGTCGCGACGGCGACGGCGTAGGCGCGTGCGGCGGCGGCGAGGCGCGCCGGATCGTGCTGCTCGACGGCATCGACCAGCAGCGCATCGGCAACGCCGTGCTGGATCTCGCCGAGCCAAGGAGCCGCGCGCGCGGCCCGTTCGATCTCGCTGCGCGCGGCGGTCGCCACGCCTTCTTCCTCCGCGAGCGCGGCGGCGATCAGGTGGCCGACGGCGACGCGGGGCGCCCGGCCGCACGCGAACTCGGCGACGGCGAACGAATCGGCGGTGCGCGCGATCTGCTCGGCTTGCGCGAGCGGATCGGGCCAACGCTCGACCAGCGCGAAGGCCGCCGCGAGCAGCGCCACGAACGGGGCGCGAGCGGTGGCGGGGTGCATCTCATCGCTCCGGCGGCGTGCCGACGCCCGCGCTTTCGACCTTGGTGGCCGAGGCGACCGAGCGCGCGCGCCGCTTGCTGCCGGCGACCTGCGTGTAGTCGTAGGCGCCATAAGGTGCAGGCGGCGACGCGTGACGGTTGATGACGGTCCCGGCGACCTCGATGCCGAGGTGGCGCAGTTGCGCCATCGCCTGGCGCAGCGGCCCGACCTTCGAGCTCGCGGCGGAGGCGACCAGCACGCGCGCATCGGCGTGGCGCGCGAAGACGAATGCGTCGGCGGAGAGCAGCGTCGGCGAAGTATCGAAGACGATCACCTGCCAGCCCTTGCGCAGCTGCTCGACGAGTCGCGCCAGTGCGCGCGGGTGCGCGAGGCGTTCGAGATCGGGCGTCGGCGTGCCGGCGGGAAGCAGCGACAGGTTGTCGAAGCGGGTGGCATGGACCACCTGCTCGAGCGCGCTGCGTCCGGCCAGGTGGTCGAGCACGCCGGCCTCGGACTCGAGCGAGAAGACCTCGTGGAGGCGCGGGCGCTTCAAGTCGCCATCGATCAGCAGCGTGGAGAAGCCGGCGCGGGCGGCGGCCATCGCGATGCCGGTCGCGACCAGCGTCTTGCCTTCGCGCGGAACCGCCGACAGTACGGTGATCGCGCGGGCGCGATCGGTCGTGCCTTGGTCGCCGCCGAGCGTGAGGAAGAGCTTGCGGAATTCGTCGGCCGGGAACGCCTCCGGCCGCTTGACCCATTCGTACTCCGGCGCGGTGCCGGCCGTGAGGGGCAGGTGGGGGATGCGGGCGATCGAGCTGGTTTCGAGCGACGCTTCGAGCTCCTCGATGGCGCCGACGCGGTCGTCGAATCGTTCGAGCGCGAGCGCGCCCGCGATCCCGACCAGCAGGCCGAAGACGAGCGCGATGGCGATGGCGGCCAGCCGGTGCGGTGCGCATGGAACGGTCGGCACCGAAGCGCGATCCTGCACGTAGATGCGGCTGCCCGTGCCGTTGCGTGCTTCGAGCACGAGCAGCTCGTCGCGACGCTGGCTCAGCCGATCGAAGAGCCCGGTGGCGTCGGCGACGCGCGAAGCGAGCGCGTCGTGCTCCGACTTGGCGCGGTCGAGCTCGGTGGCGGTGGTGCGCAGCTGTTCGAGTCGCGCCTCGGCGTGGCCGACCTCCTTGCGCGCGATCTCGAGCTTCAGCACGAGTCCGGCGATCGCCGCCTGTTCTTCGCCGGCAAGCGCCGTATGCAGCCGCTCGATCTCGGCGTCGAGCGTCGCGAGCTGCGCGGTGCGCGTCCCCTGCAGCCCGGCGAGCTCGGCGCGTCGCGTCTCGAACTCGACGAGCTTGGTGATGGCCTCGCGGCTCGGCTCGAGATCGAGCGCGCGCGCCAACGCGGCGCGGTCGGCGTCGACGCCGTACTGATCGATGATCGAGCAGCGCGCTTCGAGATCATCCTGCTGTTCGCGCGCCTCCTGGACGATGCGGCTCTGCTGTTTCAACTCCTCCTGCAGCAGCTCTTCGCGGCCGTCGAAGGTGAGCGACGCGCTCGCTTTCTTGAACTGGTCGAGATCGCCGCGCGCCTGTTCGCGCTGCGCGACGAGGCGCGGCAGCTCCGACTCGATGGCCGCGAGGTCGTTGCGGACGTGCTCCTTCTCGCGGCTGGCGACGTGGCTCAGGTAGGTCGCGCACAGCTCGTTCACCAAGGTCGCGGCGTGTTGCGCATCGAGCGCGACGAAGCCGACGTCGACCAGCGCGCTCTGGCCGCGCGGCTCGATCTCGAGCGCATCGGCGAGCGCGCCGGAACGCGCCTCGCCATCGAGGCCGGCGAACTCCGGCCAGCCACTGACGTCGAGCCGCTGTTCGAGCGCGTCGAGCACGGTGCGGCTGCGCAGGACCTGGAGCTGGGTGGCGGCGAAGCGGTCGAGCTCCTGTGCGGCGCCAAACGGCGAGCTGATGCCGAGGTCGGTCGCCAGCGGCCGCTCGATCAGCAGCGACGCGGTGGCGCGGTACTGCTTGGGAGCGCGCACGGCCCACGCGGCGGCGGCGACGACGGCGACCGCCACGGCGGCCAGCACGAAGAGCGCGCGACGACGCACGCTGCGCACGAGGTCAGCGAAGGTCGAGGGCGCGGCGGCAGCAGGGTGGGGAAGCATCAGCTCGGCTCAGAAGAAGGATTCGGGCACGAAGACGACGTCACCGGCTTGCAGGGGCAGGTCGCGATCGAGGTCGCCGGCGAGGATTCGTTCGAGGTCGACGGCGATGGTGATGCGGCCGTCCTCGGTGCGGCGCAGCAGCGCGGCGCGCGCCGGGTTGGCGTACTTGTCGAGGCCGCCCGCCAGCACGATCGCCTGCAGGAAGCTGATCCCCTCGCGCGGCGAGAAGCGGTGCGCGCCAGGCGTTCGCACCTTGCCGGTGACGAAGACCTGCTGCTCGCCCTGCTTCAGGTCGCGCACGATGACGGTGTCGTTCGGCTCGAGGATCGGGTCGAGGCCGACTTGCTCCGAATCGAGGATGGTGCGCAGGTCGACGGCGATCCGCTGCGCGGCGCCTTCGCGCGGACGGCGCAGGATCGTGACGTGCGCCGGGTCGGCACCCGCGGAGAGGCCGCCGGCGAGCGCGATCACCTGCGTCAGGTGGAGGCCGCCGCCGACGGGCAGCTCGTAGGCCTCGGGACGCGCGACGCCCTCGACGACGAAGACGCGGCGCGTGGCGAAGCGCACCACGCTGACCGCCACCTCGGGCTGCACCAGGAACTTCGCCGCTTCGAGGCGGGCGCGCAGTTCCAGTGCGACGTCGGCGGCGGTGCGACCGGCAAGCGCGAGGCTGCCGATCACCGGCAGCTCGATCGAGCCGCGCGGAGGCACGGGCAGTTGCGTGGAGAGGTCGGTCTGGCCGACCACGACGATGCGCACTTCGTCGCCGACGGCGAGATGGTCGTCGTTGGGCGCGTCGGTCGCTGCGGGCTCGATCCACTCCTGCGTCGCGACGGCGGGACGACGCGGTTGCGGCGCCGGGATGGAGGGCGGCGGCTGATGCGCGACGAGCGGTGCGGCCGGTGCGGCCGTCGCGGCGGCGTGCGCCTCCGCGGGCGGGGCGTCCTGCACGCCACGACCGTTGGCGCAGCCGGCCGCCAGGAAGGCGACGGCGATGCACAGCGCGCGAGCGCGCGAAGCAGCTCTCCTCACTTCTCCTCTCCTCTTCTTCTGGCGCGCGACGACCGTTTCTTGGGCGGTCGCCGCGAGGTTGCGAACTCTCTAGAGCCGCAGCGCGACGCCGAGCGTGAACTGGTTGCCGGAGTAGTCGCCGGTGGCGGCGCGCGTGTGGCGCATGCGCAGGCGCCAGCCGAGCGTGAGGTCGGCGTTGTCGCTGAGCGCGTAGCGCATGCCGGCGCCGAACGTGTAGCGGACGAACGAGGCATCGGTGTTCGACGGGTCGATGTGCTCGATGCCGCTGCCGACGCGCGCCGAGAGGCGCGTTTCGAGCTGGTGCATCCAGGTCACTTCGCCGCGCGACGCCACTTCGTAGTTCGAGATCGGCGAGAACTCGGTGGTCCGTTCGACGCGCAGCTCGAGCGCGGCGGATTGGATCAGCCACCAGCGCAGACGCGCCTCGAGCTCGGGGTTGATCGCGCTGTCGTCGGCATCGGTGGCGGCGCCGTCGTCGAAGCTCTCGGCGCGCACGCCGACGCGTGCCATGGCATCGATCTCGGTGCCGCGCCGCGCGCGCACGCCGACCGAGCCGGCGACGCCGTCCATGTCGTTCAGGGCGTTCTGGTCGAAGCTGCGCGCCATGCCGTCGAGGCGCGCGAAGCCGGTCAGCTCCTCTTCGGCGCGTGCCGACCATTCGAGGCTGGCGAGGTCCTCGTCGCGATCGAACGCCTCGAAGGAGGAGTCGTCGAAGGCGGTGGTCGAGCGCTGCGCTCGCAGTTCGAGCGTCCACTCGTCCTCGCGCCACGCCGCGCGGCCATGGACCGTGTTGATGTTGCGCTCGATCTTGCCGGTGAAGACCGACAGGATCGGATCGGTGCGATCCTCGAAACGGTCGCCGATCGCAAGCTCGAGCCGGCGGAAGCGCAGTTCGAGCTGCACGGAGGCGAGCTGCTCGACGAAGTTCTTGGCTTCACCGCCGAGGAACCAGTGGCGCGTCATGTCGTAGCCGGCGCTCAGGCGGTGCTGGTTCGAGCCGAAGCGGTAGTCGGCCAGCAGCCCGAGTCCGGTGCGCAGGATGAAGTCGCGCTCCTCGTCCTTCTCGGTGAGGAAGACGTTGTCGTCGTAGACCACCTGCTCGTCGATCTTGGGGAGCAGCTCGACTGGGCCGAGCTTGAAGATCTGGCGCGGCAGCGGCTCGATGCGACCGGGGTCGACGAGGCTGCTTTCGCCCGACAGGAACAGGTCGCGGGCCAGCGCTTGCCAGCCCGCGGTGTCGGCGGGAACGACGTTGCCGGTGGCCTGGCTTCCTCCCGCGTTGTCCTGCGCCAGCGCGTGGCCGGCGAGGAACGGGACGAGGAGGAAGGCGCGGCTAGCGGTAAGGGCTGGCATCAAAGGGATCCTTCAAGTCACGGGCACGGTTCAGGGAATCCCGAGGTGCAGGAACCGGATAGGCCGACCGGCTCCACTCGATGCGCGGCTCACCCACGCCCGGCAGCGGGACGATCGCGCGCGCGCTCGCGCTCGCGACGAGCTTCTTCTTGCCGACCGTCAGCACCCACGCGTGGGGCGGCGCGTCCTTGGCGAGTTCGAAGACCGCTTCACCGGTCTCGCTGAACTCGAGGGTGACGTCGATCGGGATTTCGACGGCCACGCCGCCGAGCAGGATCGTGTTCGACGAGAGGACGCGCACGCCGGGTGGCGTGCGCAGTGGCTGGCCACGGAACAGGATCGACGAGGCGAGCATCGAGCTCGTCGAACGGGTGCCGAGACGATCGTTGACACCGGTGCCAGCGACGTTGCCGCCGACGGGATCGGCCCCGCCAGGCAGGACGAACGCGGCAGCAGCCAACAGGCAGGTACGGAAAAGCGGCATCGCGAGCACAGCGGTCCTCCGGAGAGAGCGCGGCGGCCAGCGAGCGCCGTCGCGACTGGCTCCTTCTTGTCCGCGACCATCGGCTGCGTGGTGGGGGGGGGCTTGAGCCTGGGAGCGGGCCCTCCCCGGGTGAAAGCCGCGGTTGCCGCCCGCTCCCCGGAGTGCGAAGAGGCCTTGCGCGTTTGATTTCTCGGAATACTGTTTGGATGAACACTATTTCGCAGAGAGCCCCATGCGCCCGCCCACCACCGCCCAGGTTCGGGTACTCGACTTCATCCGCCGCTTCCTTGCGCAACGCGGCTTCCCGCCGACGCACGCCGAGATCGCGGCGGGGCTTGGTTTCGCGTCGGCCACGGCGGCGGCGCAGCACCTGCGTTTGCTCGTGCGCAAAGGCGTCGTGGCGATCGAGCCGGGTCGCTCGCGCGGATTGCGGCTGCTCGATGGGATCGTTGGCGGCGCGTCGCCTCTCGCGCGCGGCGGAGTGCGCCGGTTGCCGGTGATCGGCGAGGTGGCGGCGGGGCAGCCGATCCTCGCGCAGGAGCACTTCGAGCGCGAGGTCGAGATCGACGGCGCGCTGTTTCGTGCGCCGGCCGACTTCCTGCTGCGCGTGCGTGGCGACTCGATGGTGGACGCGGGCATCGAGTCGGGCGACCTCGTTGCGGTGCAGCGCACGCCGACCGTCGTCGACGGCGAGATCGCGGTGGTGCGGCTCGATGACGAGGTGACGGTCAAGCGCTTCCGGTGGCGCGGGCGCGGCGCGGCGCGGCGCGTCGTGCTCGAGCCGGCCAATGCGCGACTGCAGCCGTTCGTGGTCGACCCGACGCGCACGCAAGTGGTGATCGAGGGGCGCGTGGTGGGGCTGGTGCGCACGCAGCTTGGGAGGGCGGGACGATGAGAGCGGCGGATGACTCCTTCACGCCGAACCATCACCGGATCGAGCGCGCCCGCGAGGAGCTGCGCCGCCGCTGCGAGCTCGGCCGGTTGCGCACGCAACTCGAAGAACTCGAGCGCTCTCATCATGCGGGGGCCGGCGGTGCCGCGCGGCACGCGGCCAACCCCCGCGCGACGACGCTGACCACCGGTTTCGCCGAACTCGATGCGCTGCTTGGTGGCGGCTGGCAGGTCGGTGCATTGCATGAGCTGCTGTGCGCGGCAGAAGGCGCCGGCGTCCTCGAGGCACTGTTGCCGGCGTTGACGGCCACGGCGAGCGACGTCGGGCCGGCGCGGCTCGTGGCGTGGATCCATCCCAGTCGCGTGCCCTACCCGCCAGCGCTGCGGCAGGCGGGCGTCGACCTGACGCGCTGCCTCTTCGTGCGGCCCCGCCATGCGCAGGAGCAGGCGTGGGCGGTCGACCTCGCGCTGCGTTCGGGTGCCTGCGACCTCGTGATCACCTGGCTGCACGCGCTCGACGATCGCTCCCTGCGCCGGCTGCAGCTCGCAGCGGAAGCGGGCGGCACGGTCGGCCTGCTGCTGCGGCCGCTCGGCTTTGCGCGTCAGCCGTCGCCGGCGGCAGTGCGGCTCGAAGTGGCGCCGCTGCCGTCGACGGAGTCGGCTCACCGCCGGCTGCAGGTGAGGCCGCTGCGTTGTCGTGGAGGGGCGTCGCTGGGGGCCGATCCGATCGTGCTGGAGTGGTCGCGTGATCCGTTGGATGAGCCTGCGCCTGCCGCGCTTCGCCATGGAGCGGAGGCTGCGCGCCTGCCCGGCCCTCGCGACGACGGCGTTCGCGCTGTCGGTGCGTGACGGTGCACGGGAACGCATCGTCGCGGCGACGGCCACCGCGCTTGCGGCCGGCGTGCGTGCCGGGCAGGCGGTGGCGGCGGCACGAGCGCTTTGCGCGGGCCTGCAAGTGGCGCGCGCCGATCCGGCGGCCGATGCGCGCGCGCTGGCGCGGCTCGCCGTGGCGCTGCTGCGCTTCACGCCCGATGTCTGTCTCGACGGTGGGCCGACCGATGCGCCTGGCACCGCCGCGCTGGCGCTCGAAGTGGGGCGCACCGCGTTCCACTTCGGCGGCGAGCAGGCGTTGGTTGCGACGGTGATCGCGGCGTGCCAGCGCGCCGGCCATCACGCGCAGATCGCCGTTGCCGATACGTCCGAGGCGGCGCGTACCTTGGCGCGTGCCAGTGAACTCGCCGGCGACCCGGCGCCTCGCCACGCGCCCAACGCCACGCTGGAGCCGGCCGCCGCGCGCGAGCTCTTCGCTGCGTTGCCGTGGCAGGCGCTGGCTCCAGCACCAGCAGTGGAGGGGGCCTGCCGTGCGTTGGGGGTGGGAACGTTGCGCGAGCTCCTTGCGCTGCCGCGCGCCGGCCTCGCGACGCGCACCTCGATCGCTTTCGTGCAGCAGCTGCAGCGACTCTTGGGCGAACTCGAAGAGCCGCTGGTGCGCATCGTCGTGCCCGAGCGGCTGGAAGAAGAGATCGAGCTGCCCGCCGCCGTGCAGGAGTGCGCTCCGCTGCTCGTGGCTTGCGAACGGCTGCTGCAGTCGGCGTGCCTCGAGCTCGAGCGGCGCAACGAAGCATGGGCCGGCGCCACCTTCTCTTTCGTGCCGGTGAGAAGAGGCCCGTCGACGCTGCTCGAACTGGCGCCCGCCACGCCGACGCGCGATCCCGAGCTGCTCCTGTTGCTGCTCTCCCATCGACTCGAGCGCCAGCCGTTGCCCGGGCCGATCGAAGCGGTGCGGCTGGCGGTCACGCAGCGCGTGGAGTGCGCCGCGGAACAGGGGCCGCTTTTCGCGCAGCAGCGCGATCGCGATGGCGAGCGGGCGGCGACTGCGTTGGCCGATCGACTGGCGGTGCGGCTCGGTCGTGAGCGGGTGCAAGGGGCGCAACTGCTCGCCGATCCGCGCCCCGAGCGCGCGTTTCGCTGGCAGGCGCTCTGCGAAGCGGCCGCGCCACGCGTCGCCGCGGCGGATGGCCGCGCGCGGGCGAATGCCGCGTGGGCCGTGCCATTGGGCGCGCGTCCCTTCACGTTGATCGAGCCGCCGCAACCTTGCGCGATCGAGTGCGACGAACGCGGCGCGCCCTGCGCCGAGACCGGCGCGCGCGGCGAGCGGCTGCGAGTGGTGCGCGGACCGGAGCGGGTCGCGGGCGGCTGGTGGGATGGGCGCGACGTGGAGCGCGACTACTTCGAGGTCGAGGCGCCGGACGGACAGCGCCGCTGGCTCTTCCGCGATCGCGTCGGCGGCGGCTGGTTCTGCCACGGCTCGTTCTGCTGAGGCGGTCGCGAGGGCGCATCGATGCCTGAATTGCCGCGCAAGAAGCGCCATCCCCATCCGGCGACCGTGGCGCCGTCACGTCAGGCGCCGCTGGCGCCGCCGCTTTCGGAACCGTTCCTGCGCTACGCGGAGCTGCACTGCGTCAGCAACTTCACCTTCCAGCGTGGCGCCTCCCATCCCGACGAACTCGTGGAGCGCGCCGCGGCCCTCAACTATCACGCGCTCGCGCTCACCGACGAGTGTTCGTTGGCAGGTGTCGTGCGCGCGCATGTCGCGGCGCAGGCGACGGCGCCGGCCGCCGGTCAGCCCCCGCGCTTGAAGCTGCTGATCGGCAGCGAAGTGGCGCTGATCGATGGCGCGACCGTGCTGCTCTACGCCACCGATCGTGCGGCTTATGGGCGCCTCGCGCGTTTGATCACGGCGGGAAGACGCGCCGCTCCGAAAGGTGAGGCGCGGCTCGATCGCGCGCTGCTCGCCGACCACGCGGAAGGGCTGCTCGCCATCGGATTGCCCGACGAGGCGGCATTGGCTCCGCGGGCCGGCGCGGCGGAGCTGGCGCACGCGGCGTTGCGGCTGCGTTGGCTGCAGGAGCTGTTCGGCGAGCGTGCGTGGCTGGCCGCGAACCTCGCCGACGGCCCCGACGATCGCGCTCGCCTCGCGCGCCTCGATCATCTTTCCGCGGCGACGCGGCTGCCGTTGGTGGCGACCGGCGCGGTCGAGACGCACGACCCGGCGCGCCGCGCGCTGCGCGACACGCTCCTCGCCATCCGTCACGGCTGCACCGTGGCCGAACTCGGCGAGCGCGTGCCGACCGAAGGGGTGCGCCCGCTGCGGCCGCTCGCCGAACTGCGACGCCTCTACGGTCCTGGCGGCGCCGGCGGGTCGCGCGGCCGCCTCGAACTGCTCGAACGGACGCTCGACGTGGCGGAGCACTGCACCTTCCGCCTCGACGAGCTGCGCTACACCTATCCCGACGAGGGCGACCACGCGCGCTTGACCGAGCTGACGCTGGCCGGCGCGCGCGCGCGCTGGCCGGGCGGCATCCCCGACAAGGTGCAGAAGCTCCTCGTCCACGAGCTGCGCTTGATCGCGGAGCTGCGCTACGAGAGCTACTTCCTCACCGTGCATGAGCTGGTCAGCTTCGCGCGCGGGCGCGGGATCCTCTGCCAGGGGCGCGGCAGCGCGGCCAACTCGGCGGTCTGCTACTGCCTGGGCGTCACCTCGGTCGATCCCGATCGCTTCGACGTCCTTTTCGAACGCTTCCTTTCGAAGGATCGCAACGAGCCGCCCGACATCGACATCGACTTCGAGCACGAGCGGCGCGAGGAGGTGCTGCAGCATCTGTGGGAGCGTCACGGTCGCGAGAGCTGCGCGATGACCGGCACGGTGATCACGTGGCGAGGGCGCAGCGCGGTGCGCGATGTCGGCAAGGCGCTTGGCCTCTCGCTCGATCAGGTCGAGCGGCTGGCCGGCGTGCTGCACGGCTGGGACGAAGCGGATTGGCCCGATGCGACGTTGCGCGAAGCGGGCTTCGATCCGCACGACGCGACCTTGCGTCGCGTGGTCGCGTTGGCGCGCGAGCTGCACGGCTTCCCGCGTCACCTCTCGCAGCACGTCGGCGGCATGGTGATGACGCGCGGACGGCTCGACGAGCTCTGTCCGATCGAGAACGCGGCGATGGAGGGGCGCACCGTCCTGCAGTGGGACAAGGACGATCTCGACGCGCTGAAGATCCTGAAGGTCGACTGCCTCGCGCTCGGGATGCTCTCCGCGATCCGTCGCTGTTTCGAGCTGGTGCGCGCGGTGCATGGCGTCGAGCTCACGCTGGCGAACGTGCCGGCGGACGACGCGGCGACCTGGGCGATGGTGCAGCGCGCCGACACCATCGGCACCTTCCAGATCGAGAGCCGTGCGCAGATGGCGATGCTGCCGCGCTTGAAGCCGCGCTGCTTCTACGACCTGGTGATCCAGGTGGCGATCGTGCGGCCTGGTCCGATCCAGGGTGGCATGGTCCATCCCTACCTGCGACGGCGCGCCGGCGAGGAGAGGGTCGACTACCCCTCCGAAGCGGTGAAGGCGGTGCTGGAGAAGACGCTCGGCGTCCCGATCTTCCAGGAGCAGGCGATGAAGCTCGCGGTGGTCGCCGCCGGCTTCACTCCGGGCGAGGCCGATCTGCTGCGGCGCGCGATGGGGGCGTGGCGGCGGCCTGGCCTGATCGCGAGCTTCGAGAAGAAGCTGGTCGACGGGATGCTGGCGCGCGGCTACTCGGACGAGTTCGCGCGGCGCCTTTTCGAGCAGCTGAAGGGGTTCGGCGAGTACGGCTTCCCCGAAAGCCACGCGGCGAGCTTCGCGCTGCTGACCTGGGTGTCGTGCTGGTTGAAGTGCCACCATCCGGCGGCGTTGACCTGCGCGCTGCTGAACAGCCAGCCGATGGGTTTCTATGCGCCGGCGCAGCTGGTGCGCGACGCGCGGGCGCATGGCGTCGAGGTGCGCGCCGTCGACGTCGCTGCGAGCGCGTGGGAGTCGACGCTCGAAGTCGATGGCCGTGCCGGCGGAGTGGCCGTGCCGGCGTTGCGGCTGGGATTGCAGCTGATCAAAGGCGTGTCGCCGGCGAGCGTCGCGCGGTTGCTGGCGGCGCGCGCGCAGCAGCCCTTCGTCGATGTGGAGGAGGTGACGCGGCGCGCGCAGCTTCCCCGGCGCGACGCGCGCCTGCTGGCCGAGGCGGGCGCGTTCGGGGCGTTGGCGGCGCATCGCCGCGCGGCGTGGTGGCAGGCGGCGCCAGCGGGCGAAGCGGCGCCGCTCTTCGAGAAAGCGGTGGTCGACACGGTGGCCGCGCCGTCCTTGCCGCCGCCGCGCGAAGAGGAGCTCGTCGTCGCCGACTACGCGTTGACCGGGCTGACGCTCCACTCCCATCCGCTGCGCTTCCTGCGTTCGCGCGTGGCGCAGCTGGGCGGTGCGCCGTGCAGCGTGCTGGCGCGCGCGCTGCAGGGCGCGCGCACCGCCGTCGCCGGCCTCGTGCTGCACCGCCAGAAGCCCGGCACCGCGTCGGGCGTGCTCTTCATGACGCTCGAGGATGAGAGCGGCGTCGCCAACGTCATCGTGCGCGAGCGCGAACAACAGAGGCATCGGCTGGCCGTGATCAGCGGCCGCCTCCTGCTGGTCCGGGGCAAGGTGGAACGCGTCGGCGACGTGGTGCACCTGCTCGCCGAGCGCGTCGCCGACCTGAGCGAGCAGGTCCGGCGGCTCGCGACGCGGTCGCGTGATTTCCGGTGAGGGGGCGCGCGCCACCGTGCGCGCCGCTCACCGCTTGCGCTTTGCCGCCTTCCGCTTCGCCGCTTGCGCCGTCTCGCGGCGCACGCGCAGCTCGTCGAGGTCCCACCACTGAGTGCCCGCCTTCGTCAGCCACCGCTCGAGCGTCGTCGCGTCGAGCTCTGCCGCGCTGCGGTAGCGCGCCTCGGCAGCGCGGAACTTGCCGAGCGGCGCGAGGCTTGGCTCGTCGAACGCCTGGCCGTTCCAGAAGAGGAGCTGCACGTCGCCCTTCGCGCCGACGCAGTAGCCGGCCACCGGCACCTCGCCGACGAACCAGACCGGCGAGCCGTGCCACACCATCGCCTTCGCCGCCGGCAGCCCGCGCGTGAGGGCGGCGCGCAGCTTCCGGCAGATTGCCGCGAGCGGCGCCGGCTGCGCTCTGTCGTAGGCGGGAATCGTCAGCGTGGAAGCGGAGGTGCGGGCCGATGCCTTGCGAACGGTGGCCATGCGAGCGGTCGCGCGGCGCTCAACCACCTGCCGTCGGTTCCGCTTCGTAGCTCGCGAGCCCGAGTCGCAGCCCCTCCTTCGCCAGCAGCACGATCGCCAACGGCCGCGCTCCCGCCGCCACCTTCGCCTCGAGGCGCACCAGCTCGTCGAGCGCCTCCATCGCCACGTCGCGCAGGATCGCCGCCGCCAGCTCGCGCGGCACGATGCCGAGGAAGCCGCTGCGCGCCGCCTCCTCCGGCAACCCGATCGCGGCGAGCAGCGCCTCCGCCTCGGGCGCCTCCGCCGTCACGATGAGCCCGGCGAGCCCGGCCACGGCCGCGTCCGGCGCCTCCCGCGCGATGCGCACCGCCTCGGCGGCGAGCGCGGCGCGGTGCTGATCGATCAGGTCGAAGGAGCGCTGCTCCTGCTCGAAGTCGTCGAAGGAGGAGGGGATGGGGGAGGAGGGCATGGGGGCGGCGTCCTTCGAGGAGCGAGGGGGCCGGGACGGTGGAACGTGAGAGTGCAAAGGCGGAAGCCGCGATTCAACGCCTGCCGGCATGCAGCCGTCGCGTGGACTCCGATCGACTTGGGGCGTCGGCAACTCGTCCCACGTCCGGCCATCCAGCACGCGGCCGGTCGCCTTCTTCCGCACACCACCCCATTGCTTGAAGAAGAACGGGACGCGCGCGGCGGCGCACTGCTCGCGCAGGTCGCGCACCCACGCCGGGTCGAGCGGCCGCGCGCCCGGCCCCGACTCGCCACCGACGATCGCCCAGTCGATCCCGCGCCAATCGAGCGCCGGCAGCGGCCCGAGCAGCGGCTCGAGCGAAAGGAAGCGCACTGCCGCCGGGACCGTCCGCAGCGCCTCGATGCGCGCGACGAACTTCTCGCTCTCGACGCTGACGCCCATCCAGATGTTGCGCGGCCAGGGCAGCAGCGAAGCGACCTGCGCCAGCCGCTCCGCTCGCTTGGTGAGCACCTGGAACTCATGCCAGCTCGCGCGCTGCATCACGTCGAAGACCCGTCGCACGTAGTCGAGCGGAACCTCGTCGTGGAACAGGTCGCTCATCGAGTTGACGAAGATCCGCCGCGACTTGCGCCACCGGAGCGGCAGCTCCAGCATCGCCGGTTGCAGCGTCAGCTCGAACCCGCGCGCGTAGTTGGCCTGCCCCATCGCCGCGAGCCGCGTCGCCATCCGCTCGGCGTAGCAGTGCGTGCAGCCCGGGCTCACCTTGTCGCACCCGGTGACCGGGTTCCAAGTCGTGTCGGTCCACGCGATGGGGGAGGCGAGGGCCATGAAGGGGGGTGGTAGGGAGGAGGTGGCGGGGGCGTGGCTAAGGGAAAACCGCATCGAACGGTCAGTGAGTCGACCATCTGGACCGACCGGCTTCGAACTCGCTTTGGAGGATGCGCTCGTGACCGCACTCTCGCCAGCGGGTGCTTCTCGGCCTAGCGCTCGCCAGTCCACGGTTTCGCATTGCCGGAGGGGATCGAGACCGGCGACGCTGCGGACGCTTCGCGCTAACCTGCCGCCGATTCACGACCTACGGAGCCTGACGAATGCTCGGCCTGATGCTCCGCGAAGAGTTCAAGAGCCGTCGCCTCGAAGGCACGGCGATCGAGTTCTCGAACCGCGAGAGGACGGGTGCGATCCAGATCGCTGCGTCCGCGCACCTTGCGATCACCTATCCGACGTTTGACGTATTGCAGGCGATCGAGGCGACCGGCCCCGGAACGGGGAAGCCAGTCGTCCTGATCGGTGAGCGCGGGCTCGGCAAGTCGCACCTACTGGCGGCGCTGCACCATGCGTTGACCAGCCCGGAGGAGACGCGCCGCTGGCTGGCAGAGTGGTCCGAGCGCCTTGCTGACCCCCGACCGGCGTCGCTGCGTTTGCGCTCCGGCATGCACGTCATCAGTGAGAGTCTCCACCGCCAGAGCTTCAAGTTCCTCTGGGACCTGCTCTTCGAGAGGCACCCGCACGGCGAATACGTACGCGGGATGTGGGACTCGCAGGGCGCGCGCAAGACCGACATGCCGGGTTCGGACCTGCTCCTCGAACTCTTCCGCAAGCAGCCGACGGCACTGATCCTCGACGAGTACCAAACTTGGTTCGACGGGCTCTCGAACAGCAAGCAGATCCCGGCACGCGCCTGGGCCTTCAACTTCGTCCAGATCCTCACCGACATCGCGCGCGAGCACCCCGACCTGCTGGTGCTGGTCGTCTCGGTACGCAATGGCGAGTCGGACGCCTTCCAGCAGATCGCTCGGATGAACCCGCAGCTGATCGACTTCAAGGGCCCGCGCAAGCGCGTCGACCGTCTTCGGCTACTGCTGCACCGGCTCTTCACGAACCGGTTGCAAGTGGCGGCGCCATCGATCGAGACCCTCATCACGGCGCACGTCGACACCCACCTGCGAATTGCCGGGATCGCGCCCGCCGATCAGGAGCGCGTGCGCCGCGAGTTCGTCGAGGCGTGGCCTTTCTCGCCGACGTTGATGACGCTGCTCGAGGACGAGGTCCTGAAGGCGACTCAGGCGCAGGAGACGCGCGACCTGATCAAGGTGCTGGCTGCGGTCTACAAGTCGCGCGGCGAGGTATCGCCGCTGATCACGCCGGCCGACTTCCTGCTTGACGACACGAAGAGCGGGGTCGCCGCCCTGCTCGACTCGGTGTCGAACCTCCAGTACCAGACGCTGCGCGAGAAGGCGCAGCGGAACCTGAGCGCCGTGCGCGACGCCGTCACGGTTCCCAAGGAGGACGTGCCCCACCTCGAGGAGATCGTCGCGTCACTCTGGCTGCGCTCGCTGGCTCTGCGCAACGCCGGCGCAACGCGCGCCGAGCTGCAAGTCGACCTCACGCGCGGCAAGCCGCTCGATGTCAACGGCTTCGGGGTCGAGCTGCAGCGGATCATCGAGAACAGCTTCAACATCCACGAGGAGGGCGAACGCCTCGTCTTTCGCGAGGAAGAGAATCCGCAGGCGAAGCTGTTCGCCAACGCGCGCAACCAGCGGCTGTTCGAGGGCGGTGAGGACCTGAAGCGTCTCGCCCGCGAGGTGCGCTACGTGATCGGCGGCTCCGACGAGGCGATCCCGCTATTCCGGGTCGTCGTCCTCGCCGCCGATTGGGAGAACGACCCGTTCCGCGGCCTCGACGAGCGCGACCTGCCCGACCATTGGGACGAGCGCATCCCGTTGCTGGTGTTGCCCGAGGCTCCGTCCGGCGACTTGCAAGCAACCCTCGGCAAGTGGCTGCGGAACCGGCTCGGCTCGCGGCGCAACGCGGTGCGCTTCCTCGTGCCACGCGACGGCAGCCCGAACCTCTTCTACGAGCCGCCGCTGAAGTTCCTGGCGCGGGCCATCCACCTGGCGGACGCCTGGAAGGCGCAGAGCCCGGAGTACCGAAAGCTCCAGCAGAAGCACGAGCGGCAGCTGCGCGATGTCCTGGCCAAGCGCTTCGACCGTTTCGCGATCGTGGAGAGCTGGTCGTTCCAGGAGCCAGAGCGCTCGACCTTCCGCGTCGAATCGCATCGGGTCGAGGGCTCGGCGATTCCCGAAGAGGTGCACAAGCTGGTCGCCCGCGATCTCTTCGTGGCCGAGGACTTCTCCGAGTTGGTGCGTCAGGCCGCGAAGGAGAGCAAGTCGGTCGGCGGCTTCCTGCGCGAACTGCAGGAGCCACGACCCGGTGGTGCGCGGTCGATTGCGTGGCTCGGCGAAGCCGCGATGAAGGAGAAGCTCCTCTGGTGCTGCGCGCGGGGTGAAGTCGCCGTCGACCTCCGCGGGATGGAGCTGCTGCAGGCCGATCCCGGCGAGGAAGCCGACGCGACCTACCGACGGATCCGCGGGAAGCTTGGCAGCGGCCGTCATCTGGACGAGTCGCCCATGCGCCTGCCGCAGGCGAGCCCGCGCGCGGAGGGGATGGTCGGCACGAATGCAGCCCCGAATGCAAACCCGACGGCATCTCCCGACTCGCCGCGTCCCGTGGGCTACGTGATTCCGAGCGACGAGCAGCGCCTGATCGACCGGGCGATCGCACCGGCACCCACCGGACCCGCCACCGGCAACAGCGGCGATCTCTTCCAAGGCCCGCGACCGCTTCGTCCGCTGAGCTCGGTGACCGCGACTTCGGCGCTCAACCTGATGGGCAAGGTCGAGAGCTGGGGGATCCGGACGGGGACGCGCGTGCAGGATGTCCAGATCCGGGTCGGCGTGATGACCGGCGCGCAGTTGAACGATCTGCTGAAGAAGCTCCCCGACGGCGTCACCTACGAACTCACGCTCAACAAGGAAGAGTCGTGACCTCGCTGCCGCTGCCGCTTCTGCGCGCGCTCCAATCCGCTTCGCCGAAGGAGGCTTGGGCGGCGCTGCTCGACGACGCGTGGCAGCGCTTCGCGGCGCCGTTGTCGGCGAACGACGCCGCGAAAGCTGCTTCGCAACGCGACGCTGCGCTCGCACCGGTCGACCTCTTCCTCGCTACGGCGGCATGGGACCTCTGGGTCGAGTACGAGCGTGCCGCGCCGCGAACTGCGCCGGCGCTGATCGAGTGGTGGGAGCAACGCCGTTCGGCGCGGGCGATCCTGATCCTCGATGCGCTCTCGTTGCGCGAGCTGCCGTGGCTGCTGCAAGGCGCAGGGGCTCGCGGCTACGTGGTCCACCAAGCGCGGCCGACCGCCGCCGAATTGCCCGCGGAAACGACGCCCTTCGCCAAGGCGCTCGGTCTTTCCGGTCGGAGCGCGTTGGAGAGCGGCGGCAGCGGCGTCACCGGACGCCTGCGCGGCGCGAAGACGGAATCGACGTCCGCACCTTGGGAGGAGTGCGCGCGGATGATCGACGCAACTCCGGACTGGATCCTCTGGCATGGTTGGCCCGACGATCGGGTACACGACCTCGCTGGGCCCGGACCTGTGCTCAAGTCACTGGCGGACGAGGCCAGTCGCCATCTTCTCGGCGACCCCTTCTGGCATCTGGTGCGACAGCTCACCACCGGCAGGCGCCTCGTCATCACCGCCGACCACGGCTACGCGGAGAGCGCCGGATTCCCCGACGTCAGCGATCCGGCCCAAGCGCAGTACCTGAAGGAACGATTCAAGAGCGGCCGTTCGGCAGCGACCACGGAGAGCACCTCCGGAAGTGCCTCCGGCGGCGAGCCTGGCTGGGTTCCACCGCTCGACGTGCAGCTGCAGACCGCGCACGGCGATCGGCGCTTCGTGCTGGGTCGGCGCAAGTGGAAGAGCCCGGGCGGCTACCCGACGCTGACCCATGGCGGGCTGTCGCTGCTGGAGGTCGCAGTGCCGTTCCTCGAGCTGTCGCGGCCGGGCGGGAGCTGACGCGTGGCGAAGCGGACGACGCGTGGCGACGGGCTGACGAAGGCGCAATGGTTGGAGCGGGAGGTCGCGCGCGTCGTCGGCGCGGGGCGTGCGGTGACCAGCGAGACGGTCGACTTCGCCGATCCGAACCGGCCGAAGAGCTGCCTCGAAGTCGACTTCCCGATCCTGCCGGTGAACCAAGTCGCGGCGATCGAGGGCAACGCCGGCAAGCCGATCTACCAGATGTCGAAGTGGTGGGCGCGCCGCCGATCGAGCGTCTTCCGGTCGATGCTGATCGCCGCGGCAACGAAGGCCCCCGAGGACGAGGCGGCGGCCGCGAAGACGGTCTGGGAGCGCTACTACGCCAACCACCAGAAGAACGGGTCCTTCGCGCACCTGAAGGTCGCCGACCTCTTCATGGGCGGCGGGACGACCATCGTCGAGGGCAGTCGCCTCGGCATGCAGATGTTCGGCAACGACCTGAATCCGGTGGCGTGGTTCATCGTGAAGGCCGAGCTCGCCAAGGTCACGCAAGCGGAGGTGGAGGCGCTCCTCGCCGACATTAAGGCCGAGGTCAATCCGCAGCTGATGCCCTTCTACGCCTGTCGCGGACCACATGGGGAGAAGGGGACTTGGACGCGCCTCGCCGACAAGAAGGCGATGGGCGACGACTTCGATCCGCTGGCCGTGCCGCCGGAGCAACGCAAGGGCTACGCCTACGAAGGGCCCGAGATCATCTACGTCTTCTGGGGCAAGCACGGTCCCTGCGAGGTGACCGGCTGCGGCCATCGCACGCCGGTCATGAGTTCGCCGGTGGTCGCGGTGAAGGAGCTGACCGTCCGCGCGTCGCCCTTCACCTGCCCTTCGTGCCGCGCCGAGTTCGACGTCGAGGAGTGCGAGGCGCGGATGGCGCCGGACGTGCCGCTGGTGGTGGCGCCCGAGGAGAAGCCGTTCGTCGTGCGCGAGGGCGATGGCGGCGTGACCTGTCCCGGTTGCCGCGTCCGTCAGGCGCTGCCGGCGCTGCCGAAGGCGACGCGGAAGAAGGTGTCGCTGACGCTGCTGGTCCATCCCGACTGGCTGAAGGGCGAGCCGCCGCGCGACGCCGACGGACAACCTCATGGCGGGAGCGTGACGGACGATGGGGAGAGTTCGTCGCGCTGGTACGCGGCGCGCGCGCGACGGATCCGGATGGTTGAAGTGCGCGGGACGTTGCCGGAGGAGGTGACGTGCCCGGAGACGCAGGCGCGCTTCTCGACGAGTCGCGCGACCGTGCCCAAGGACGCGCACTTCGCGTGCGGGTCATGCGGCAAGGTGCAACGGCTCGTCATCTCGACGGCGGCGTCGGGGGCATCGGCGCCGACGAGCGCGTATGTCGTTCAAGGCTTCAGCAAGCGGCTCGAAGACACGGGAGCTGCATACGGCGGGCGTTTCTTCGCGCCAATGAACGACAGCGATGTGGTGGCAGCCGCCCATCGCGAGTGGGAGGCTCGCAAGGAAGGCGACCTGCGCGACTATTGGCCGAGGAGCGAGATTCCATTCGGCCACATGACGCATCAGCGACAACCGCTGCCGCAGCACGGGTACCTGCGATGGCAGGACATGTTCAACCCGCGGCAGTTGCTGGTGAATGCGCTGCTGCTGAAGGCGGTCAACGAAGCGGGCGGTGAGCGCCATCGTTGGGAGACGCGCGAGTTCGTGCTCGCGGCGTTCCAGCAGTACCTGCGCAACCAGAACATGTTCACGATCTGGAATCCTCAGCGTGACACGCTGGAGCCGATGTTCTCGAACAACAACTTCCACCCGAAGTCGACAGTGATCGAGAACTGCGTCTTCGCACAACTGGGTCGCGGCAACTGGTTGTCGTGCTCCGACTCGCTCGACGAAACCGCTGAGTGGTCGTCAGATCCGTGGGAGGTTGTGAACAACCACTGGCTTTCGACCCTTGCGCCCGAGGCCGCAGGGCAATCCTCGGGCAAGAGCGAGAAGGCGCGCACAGGCGACCCGGTCCTGTCGAGCGCGCTGCACTGCGGTTCCGCCACCGATCTCGACTCCTGCGCCACTTCCAGCCACGACCTCGTGATCACCGATCCACCGTTCGGCGGTCTCCTCCACTACTCCGAGCTCTCCGACTTCTTCTACGTCTGGCTGCGCCTCGTGCTGAAGGAGCGCTACCCCGACCTCTTCGGCCCCGCGTACACGCCGAAGACGCTCGAAGCGGTCTCGAACCGCGCCCGGCAGCCCGAAGACCCTGACGGCTACTACCAGCGCCTCCTCACGGCGAGCTGGAAGGAGGCGCATCGCATCCTGAAGCCGGGCGGCACGCTCGCCTTCACCTTCCACCACAGCGAAGACGCGCCGTGGGTCTCGGTGCTCGAAAGCCTCTTCGACGCCGGTTTCTGCCTCGAAGCGACCTACCCGATCCGCAGCGACGAGACGAAGGGCGAGGGCGAGTTCGGCTCGAAGAAGATCGAGTACGACATCATCCACGTCTGCCGCAAGCGCACCGAAGACCCGCAGCCGGTGAGCTGGGCGAAGATGCGCCGGCAGGTGCTGGAAGACGTGCGCGGGCTGCGGCGGATGCTCGAACTCCACCAGAAGTCGGGCCTGCCGGAACAGGACCTGCGGATCATCCGGATCGGCAAGGCGCTCCTCTACTACTCGCGCCACTACGGCAAGGTGCTGGTCGACGATGACCGGCGCATGTCGGTTGCCGAGGCGCTGGAGGGGATTCGGCAGTTGCTGGACGAAGAGGCGGGAGGCGTGAAGGACCCTCCGCCGACCATGGCGGAGCCCTACACCCGCCAGTTCCTCCGCCTGTTCGACGGCGTCACCGAGCTGTCGCGGGACGCCATGCAGAAGGCGTTGCGCGGCAGCACCATCGCTCCGTCCGAGTTCGTCGAACGCGGCTGGTGTCGCGAGGAGAAGCGGCTCTTCCAGCCGGTGGCGCCGCTCGAGTTCGCGCGGGCGTGGCATGGCAAGGCACGGCGGAGCTTGAGCAGCGACTACGAACAGGCGCTCTTCCTCGTCGGCGGCTGCTTCGAGGGCAGCGGCATCGACGCCGCCGCCACGCTCGCGAACCAGCAGTTCAAACCGCACGTCGCGTTGCCGCCGCTGCTCGACTGGCTGGCGACGCGCGGACCGACGCCTGACTACCGGACCGCCGCCTCGCGCGCCCGCTCGCTCCTGACGGCGCACCGCAGCCGCCATGAGCCGAAGGAGACGCAGCGCGGCCTCTTCGGCACCGAGGAGCCGGCGTGAACACGATTCGCCATTCGAGCTGGCAACGGCAGGGGGTGTCGCTGCTCTGGAGCCCGCAAGCGCTTGCTCGCGTCGTCGAGCTGCCGGCGGTGGTGTCGATGCATCAGTACTTCCGGCTGCAGTCGAAGTGGCCGTCGACTCTCCCGGCGACGTCGGGTGACGCACTGGTCGTCGCGGGTCTCGAAGGCTGCCTCGATGCGCTGGCGGCGGCAGACGCGGAGCGATGGCTCGAGGAGGACCTGAGGAGCTCGATCCTCGAGTTCCAGGACCACTACGCGGGCCAAGCGGCGCTCCTCTTCTGGCTGCCTTCCGGACGCAAGCGCATCACCATGGATTCGACCGACGAGTCGTACCGCTGGCGCTCCTCGGTCGATCGGTCCGCCGAACTGCTGCCGCTCGGTCGCTGCCTCTTCGGCGGCGCCGAGGCCGACGTGGCGCGCATCCTCGACTCGACGGAGAAGAGCCCCGACCTCGACGGTGACGCGTACGTCGGCCTCCACCTGCAACGAATCTCGTAGGCGGTCGATGGAGCGCTCGCCCGATTTCGTGCCCGGCGCCCGGATTCGCCACGCCGAACTCGGCGAGGGGGTCGTCCTTGCTCCTGCGCGCAACGACTACCTGCGCGTCTTCTTCTCCGTCGGTGAACGACAGGTCGCGCTGGCCGAGGTGCAGCCGTTCCAATCGCGCGCCGACCGAGTGGTCGCCGGGGTCGCGTCGAGCGAGGCGCGTCGCCGCACGGCGTGGCTGGTCCACGAGGCCCATGCGCTGCCGCTGATCGAGAGTGCTGCCGCCCTGACCGCTGCTCCGATCGACCTGCTGCCGCATCAGGTCGTCCTGACCCATCGCATCGCGACGGCCTCCCCGCGACGCTTCCTGGTCGCCGACGAAGTAGGGCTCGGCAAAACCATCGAGACGGCGTTGGTGCTGCGCGAGCTGGCCAGCCGCGGGGAGCTCGACCGCGCGTTGATGGTGGTGCCGGCCGGTCTGGTGAACAACTGGCACCGCGAGATGAACGAGGTCTTCCGGCTCGGATTCGAGGTCTTCGGCAGCGAAGGGGACGTGACCGACCGCAAGTCGAACGCCTTCGCCAAGCACGACCGTCTGATCGCCAGCATCGACACGCTGAAGAGGCCGGCGCGGATCAAGCGGCTGCTCGACGCGCCGCGCTGGGACCTGGTGGTCTTCGACGAAGCGCACCACCTCTCTGCGTTCCAGAGCGGCAAGCGGACGCGCAAGACCGAGAACTACAAGCTCGCCGAGGCCTTGAAGGAGCACTCGCGCGACCTGCTGCTGCTGTCGGCGACGCCGCACCAGGGCGACCACTTCCGCTTCTGGATGCTGGTGCAGCTGCTCGATCCGACGCTCTTCCTCAGCGCGGAGGACATGGTCGAGAATCGCCACCGACTCAATTCCGTGGTCTTCCGGCGAACGAAGGCGGACGCGTGTCGTCCGGATGGGGCGCCGCTCTTCGCGCGTCGGCAGGTGCGTACCGAGTCGTTCACGATGGACTCCGACGAACGCGCGTTCTACGTGGCGCTGAACGATTACCTGAAGGAGGGCTTCGCGCTGGCGAATCGGCGCGGCAACGAGGGGCGCGCGCTCGGCTTCGTGATGACGATCTTCCAGAAGATCGCGGCATCGAGCTTCGCCGCGGTCCGCCGGACGCTGCGACGCCGGTTGCTGATGCTGACGCTGCATGAGGCGATCCTGAGGGACCGTGAACTCGACCTTGACGCGCGCCAGCAGCTCCACGCCGAAGCCCGCGATCTCGTGCACGAAGAGCACGGGATCCCTCGCGATGAGGTGGGCACCGGCAAGGTCGATGCGATCGTCGCCGAGCTGAGGCTCAAGCTCCTCCAGCGGCTCGATGACGAGGAACTCGAACAGGCGGCCGATACCGCGGCCGGTGAGCTGACAGCAGTGGGCGGCGAAGAGGTGGCCGCCATGGCGGTGAACCTCGCGTTGCCCGAAGAGCGCCTGCGCATCCGCGATCTGCTGCAGGCGTTCCCGACTCAACCCGAGACAAAGGTCGAGAAGCTGTTGCGCGGCCTCGGCGAGCTGTGGCGGCAGGACCCGTCGGAACGCGTCGTGATCTTCGCGACCTACCTCGGCTCGGTGGAACTCCTGGAGCAGGAGATCACTCGCACGTTTCCCGGCCAAGGCGTCGTCGTCCTGCGCGGCGGCGACCACGGCTCCAAGCTGGCCGCGGAGAAGCGCTTCAAGCGGGCCGACGGTCCGCGAGTGCTCGTCTGCACGGCAGCGGGGCGCGAGGGGATCAACCTGCAGTTCGCGAGGATCCTCTTCAACTTCGACTTGCCGTGGAACCCGATGGACATGGAGCAGCGCATCGGGCGCATCCATCGCTATGGGCAGAAGCACACCGCGCAGGTCTACAACCTCGTCCTCTCCGACACGATCGAGGGGCGCATCTACCTGCTGCTCGACGAGAAGCTGGGCGAGATCGCGAAGACGCTCGGCAAGGTCGACGAGCACGGCAACGTCGCCGAGGACTTGCGCAGTCAGGTGCTGGGACAGCTTTCCGAGCGGCTGTCGTACGACCGCCTCTACCGCGAGGCGCTGGACGACCCCGACCTGCGACGGACGGAGGAGGAGCTGGCGGCGGCGCTCGACAACGCCCGGGTCGCGCGCAAGGTCGTATTCGAACTGTTCCAGGACTTGGACGGCTTCTCGCTCGATGACTATCAGCCGTTCGCGGACGTGAAGCCGGGGTTGGAGCGGATGAGGAGATTCCTGAGCGCGTCGCTCGAACTCGATGGCCGAGCACTCGAGGTTCGCGAAGGCGGCGAGTGCGTCGTTGTCGAACGCGACGGTGCTAAGTCGCGGCGATTCACGCTCGATCGCGAACGGTCGAGGAACGAGGACGGGCTCGAACTGCTGGGCCTCGACCACCCATTGGTGGCCGATGCGATCCGCAAGGCGGGGACGCTCGAACCCGGCGAGGTTGGTGTCGCGCTGCGGCATCCGGTCGGTCCGGGCGTTCTCTCCGTCTGGCGTGTGCAGTCCGAACGGCGAGGGGCGGAGCAGCGAACGTCACTCGTCTCGCTTGCGGTGACGGGCGACGGCGTGCGTCACGTCGCACTCGAGCGCCTCGGATCGGGCGTGCTCGATGCCGGAACACCTGCGTCTCCGTCCGCCACGCGAGCTGATGCCCACCGACTGCTCGCGGCGATCGAACCGATGCTCGAGCGCGAGCTGCTCCATCGCCAGCTGGTGGTGGAGGGCGGCAGTTACTCGACGGAACTCATCGCATGGGTCGAGGTCGTCGATCCACCATGACGTTGGGGCGCCGGCGCGGCGCGGTTCCCAGCTCCTAACTGCCGGGTACGCGGTCACCGCTTGCGCGGCTGCTTCTTGGCGGTGGGCACCGGAACGTCCGCCACCGTTTCCGCTTGCGCCTCGTCTTCGACGAATCGCATCGGCGGCAGCATCAGCTGGCCGACGAGCGACCTGCGGGTGAGGTCGGCGAGATGCTCGCGGGCGAATCCGTAAAGGAGTGCGGGGACATGAACGGTGGTCGCTGACTCGATCGACACCTCGGAGTCCTCGGCGAGTTCGAATTCGCCGAGGTAGGTCGCTTCCGCTCTCCAAGTCTCGACGCTTCCGATGAGTCCCCGTGCGGTGACGGTCAATGACTCAGTGAATCGGCGAGTGATGGGGGTCGGCGGCAGGTTCCGCTTCACGTCGAGATCGAAGTGTCCTTGCGCACCGGACGTCCCTGACTTGGACTCGGCTTGCAGGTGCCGCGCGAAACTCGAGCGCTCGAGCAAGATCGCGTGGACCTTGAAACCTTCTGTCGCTCTTGGAGCGGAACTCATGCGGCGGCTCCGAGTTCGCTGCCGTCTCGCGAGTTCACAGCGTCTGAAGCCAGGGTCCAACGATGTGGACCACTGAAACGCCATGCGAGTGATGCGCCACTAGAAGCGTGGGGGCCGAGATCTACCAAGACGGTCGAGGAGAGATCGCGGATCGCAAAGTCGATGCGATGTGTCGACCTCGATTCGAGCGATGCCGTTCCCGTCCGGATCGACGAAAGACTCCATCTGTCTCGGATGGGCTGCGCTGCGCAGGGCTCCGCGCGCAGCGCGATGTACGACGGGATGAGTTCTCGCGCGATCACGGAAGCGCGGATAGCTGTCGTAGCCGTCGCAGGGTGGAGTTCGCCGGCGACATCAACCGTCTGACCCGAGAGATCGATGGAGGCAAGGGTGTCGAAGAACTGGGATTCGACGGAACGGCGATCGCCCCGACCGTCGTGGAACGCGTGGATCTCGATCCGAGAGTTGCCGGTCTCAGGGTCGACTCCGTGGCAGGCAGTCACGTCGAGGCCGAACCGCTCGTCGCGAAAACGACTGAGGATGAGCTCGGCGATTGAAGGGTGGTCATTCATCGGCGGCGCGGGTTCATTTGAGTTGAGGGAGGAGTCGTTCCAGTTCGTGGAGATCGGCGATCACGTCGTCGTCTTCCGGCAGCTCCGGGCCGTAGTCGGCATTCTCGCGTCGACTTCGCAGCTTGATGAACAGGGACTTGAGGTGCTTCCCAAGCGCGCAAAGTCGCGGCACCGCGTTGAGGTTGTTCATGACCGGCGTGTGGCGCCACCGCTGCTCGTTCGATCCGAAATCGGACGCCTGCTTCCCGGCAGCTTCGAAGTGAGCGATGCATGCCTGGAACAGCGCGTAGTAGGTCCGCGACGCCGCCGGAACGCAGAGCTTCGGCTCCATCGTCGTCAGACGCCGCGCAGCTTTGGCGTTGAGGGTCGATCGAAGCCACCAAGGGTCGTGAGCGTCCATCCAACCTCCGACGGGCAGCGGCGGATTCGGTCGCGCGAGGGGGGCATCTCTTAGCGTACGTTCGCAGGTTGCGCGAGTCTGAGTAGGCCTAGATCACGGCGGCGCTCCGTTCGGACGCCTCAGGGAGCGAAACGCGGCGGCGAGGGCCGCCGGTGGTTCGGCCGGAAGGGGCTGGCGGGTCCTTGATCACGGCCGATCCGACCGATGCGATCAAGGTGGGGGAGCGGACATGGACAAGGCCGGGTGTTTCACGATCTCGCCGGTCACACGCTCACGATTTGGACCGACGACCCCACCAAGGAGGCGATCTGCGAGGAGACGACGCGCGAGGTCGTCCTGATGAAGCACGCATCGGGCCGAGTGACCGGGTTCGAGCTGCTGCACTACCGGCCCGAACGCGGCGTTGGGAGCCGTGTCACCCTCGAGACGGGCGGCGGCAGCGCGCCGTAGCGCGCCCGGGACTTCCCCCCCCAACCCGCCAACCACGTCTCCACCTCGCTCGCCAAGAGATCTTCGAGCGACACGCCGTCGCTGCCGCCGACTTGCAGTACCTTCGCGCCGCGGAACTTCGCGGTGAACGCGGTCAGGCCCGGCGGCGCGCCCTTCGCGGCGCCGCTTCTCACTTCGATCGCCAGCAGCGTCTTGCCGGCGCGGGCGACGAAGTCGACTTCGCGGTTCGCTTCGCGCCATCAGGAGAGCCCGAGGCGCCCTTCGGAGGCGCCCTTCCCGACCCCGCCTCCCGTCCGTCACCTCACTGAACGTCGAAATGCACCGGCGCCGAGACGAAGCGGATCTTGCTGAGGTCGGCCGGGTCGAGCGTGCAGAAGCAGAGCGACACGCGCTGGTTCTTGAAGAACTTCCCCTTCAGGACGCTGAACGTGCGAGTCGCCTGGCCCGATGCGTCGAGCAGGTCGAACCAGTTCGGCAGGAGCGGGAAGTACGGATCGGCGGCGATCAGGTCGAGCAGCAGGTCCTCCTGGATTGGAAAGAGGCGGGCGTCCGCCGGATCGAAGTCGGCGAGCTCGATTCCGGGCTCGTTGCCCGAGATGCCGGCGAGCAGCACGTGGTACATGCCCGCCTCGCTCGGAGCGTCGAGGAGGAGATCGACGCTGTCGGGGCGAATCGCGGACTGCTTGGACAGCGAGAGGGCGCGCGCGGCCGCGACCGCCTCGGCGATGTCGAGGCGACCGAAGCCGAAGTCGTTGTCGAAGCCGGGCGTGCCAAGGTCGTCCCCGTGGAGGCGGAGCGTGAGGCGAGTCTCGTTGGCGTCGAGCTGCGGATTGATGGTGCGCACCAGCGCAGCGGCGCCGGCGACGTGGGGCGAGGCCATCGACGTGCCCGACAGCGATGCCGTGCCGCCATTCACCCAGAGGTTCCAGATCCCCTCGCCTGGCGCCGACATGTCGATCCAATCGCCATGCGAGGAGAAGCCCGAGAGGCCATCACCTGAATGGGTCGAGGCCACCGAGAGGAAGTCGTCGTAGTAGGCCGGCCAGAACGGGTTGGTGTTGCCCTGGTTGCCAGCGGCCGCGACCTGCAGCACGTCGGCTGCGTCGGCGTAGACGCGCGCGTCGTCGAAGACTTGCGGTCCGGCGACGGTGTCGCCCCAGGAGTTGTTGGTGATGCTGGCGCCGAGGTCGGCGGCGTAGACGGTCGCGGCCGCACCCGCCTCCCAGGTGCCCGTGCCCTGGTCGAAGATCTTTCCCTGCACCAACTGGCACTTCCACGCGATGCCGGTGACCTGCGTCGCGTTGTCGCCAGCCGCGCCGATGATGCCGTTCACGTGCATGCCGTGCGGCCAGTTGTCCCAGACGTCGTTGTTGTCGAGCAGGAAGTTCCAGCCGTTCACGTCATCGATGAAGCCGTTGGCTTCGTCGTCGATTCCGTTGCCGGCGATCTCGCCGGGATTGGTCCAGAGGTTCGCCACGATGTCGGGATGGGTCGTCTGCACGCCGGTGTCGATCACGCAGACCAGCAGTCCGCTCGCGTCGGTGACCGTATCCCAGGCCCCTTCGGCGTTGCTCTTCGCGGGCTGCAGCGACCACTGCGAACCGACGTAGTCGGGATCGCTCGGCACGACGGCCGGCAGCACCACTCGATCGAGCTCGGCGACTTCGACGACGCCGAGCCTGGCGAACCGAGCGACGATCGCGTCGAGGTCGGCGACGTCACGTCCGAACTCGACGCGGAACCAGCGGTCGATGCCGAGCGCCGCGGCCGCGGCGGGCTCCTTGCGTCCTCGCGGTGGGCGAGCGAAGACCGGTCGCACGCGCGTCGTGCCGACCTCGGCCAGCACGCGATCGAGCGCCGCGAGTCCGAACCGCGTCGGCGTGGCCGTTGCCGCGCGGGTGGCCGCATCGGCCGTCAGCTTGAGCAGCACGCGATCGCGCAACGTCTCGCCGGCGCGTCGCGCTCGACCGACCGCCGCTGGCGCGGCCGCACTCGGTGAAGGGGAGTCCGACATCGCGAAGCTGCCCAACATCAGGGCGAGTGCGGGGGTGAGCATCGATGCAGACTCCGTAGGGGAATCGCCGTCGCGCAGCGACGCGGGGCGCCGGTCGGGTGAACGAACGTTCTCAGGTCAGGCCGCGGAGCGTACCTCACGTGCGGTCGATGGGGCGTGGCCAGGCGAGAGCGAGCGCGGCGGGCGAGCTTTAGCCCGCGAACCGCGCCGCGACAGGAATCTCCTTCCGCTGCGCGCGGATTGCCCGGCGCTGCCGCCCACGGAGCGGAACAGAAGTGGTACGTCATCGCGCATGTCGCGACTCCAGTTCGCCGTGCTGCTGCCGCTGCGCCGTGTGCGGCCGAGCGTCCTCCTGCTCCTGCTGTCGGGAGCGGTGAGCTGTCGCACGGCCGCCGATGCGACGACGGTCGCTTCCAGCGGGCCCGGTGCCGGTGGTCCCGCGGTGAACGACGATTCCGCGGCCCTCTCGCTCTTCTGTCGCGGGCGCATCGCGCAAGGCCTCGGCGATCGCGATCAGGCGCTGCTCCTGCTGGCGCAGGCGGCGGTCGTCGCGCCGCGCGTCGTGCCGGTGCAGGTCGCGTTGGCGCAGTTGCGGCTGGCCGTCGGGGACGAGGGGGGCGCGTGCCAGGCGCTCGACGCCGCGCTCGCAGTCACGCCCGACGACCTCGCCGCCAATCTGATGCGCGCGCGCCTCGAGTTGCGCCACCATGAGCTGCAGTTCGCGTTGGCGCGACTCCTGCGAATCGAAGCAGGCGGCTGTCGCGACCATGAGCTCTACGAGATGCTGCACCCGTTGCTGCTCTACGCGGGCGAGCCGGCGCGCGGACTCGAGCTGTTCCTGCGCGCGCGCGAGCGGCTGCCGGAACACGCGGGGGTTCACGAGGCGTGCGCCGATTTCCTCCATTGCGCCGGTCGCGAGGAGGAGGCGCTCGCCAGCTATCGTCGCGCTCTTGCGCTCGAGCCCGGCCGGCTCTCGGCTGAACTCAAGGCGGCGCGACTCCTGGAAGAGCAAGGTGATCGCATCCTCCGTCGACTCGCTCGCCCCTTGGGTGCTGGCCTCGGGCTCCCCGCAGCGCCGCACGCTGATGGCGACCGTCCATGAGCCCTTCACGGTCGTCGCCGCCGATGTGGACGAGACTCCGCCAGCGGGGCCGCTGAACGACGCCGTTCGCGTGCTGGCGCGCCGCAAGGCCGTCGCGGTCGCTGCGCGCGGCGTGCGCGGGACGCTGCTCGCCGCCGACACGGTGATCGACCTCGATGGCGAACTTCTCGGCAAGCCGGTCGACGATGCCGATGCGCGCGCGATGCTCGCTCGACTTGGTGGCCGTTCGCATCGAGTTCACACCGGGGTGGCGCTGCTGCACGTCGGCCATGCGCGCCTGCTGGGAGTCGACGGCGTCGCCACCACGACCGTCACCTTCCGGCCGCTGACGACCGCCGAGGTCGCCGCCTACGTCCAAAGCGGCGAGCCGCGAGGCAAGTCGGGCTCCTACGCGATCCAGGGCGGCGCGGCCCGTTTCCTGGAACGAATGGAGGGTGCGGTCGACAACGTCGTGGGGCTGCCCGTCGATCTGGTGCGATCCCTCGCGGAGGCGCTCCGGCAAGCGCTCCGCGCCTGAGGGGCGCCCGCTCGATTGTCAAAGCGTCCGGCGGGGCGTATCGTCCGCGCCCTTTTCCACGCCCGCCGGGGTTGCACGAACATGCACGCGCTTCGCGCCACTTTGATCGCGCTCGTCGCCGCTGTCGCCGTCTTCACGGCGCCGGGGTGCCAGCATGAGTACCAGCCGCTGCAGGCGCACGATGCCGGCAAGGTGTTCGAGCTCGGCGGCAAGAAGGTCGTCGTCGAAGTCTCCGACAAGTCGGAATCGCGCCAGCTCGGATTGATGCACCGCAAGGCGCTTCCCACCGATCACGGCATGTTGTTCGTCTATCCGGCGCCGCGCATCCTCAACTTCTGGATGCGCAATACCGCCATCCCGCTCTCGATCGCCTTCATCGAAGAGCTGCCCGACGGCAAGGGTCGGATCGTCAACATCGCGGACATGGAGCCGTTCGACGAGTCGGGCCAGGCGTCGCACGCCGCGGTCCGACTCGCGCTCGAGATGACGCAGGGCTGGTTCGCGCAACATGGCGTCAAGGCGGGCGACATCATCGTCCTGCCGACCTGGATCGGGGATCTCGTGCCGGGCGAAGACCAGTCCTGAGCGGCGCCGCCCGAACGCGGCGAAGTAGAACTTGATTGAACCATTCGTGGAAACGCGCGGCGGCGACCGCCGTGCGCCCACGCCAAGAGGTCGAACCGAAATGAAGTCCGACATCCATCCGAAGTACGTCGAGTGCGCGGTCACCTGCGGTTGCGGCAACGCGTTCACCACGCGCGCCACCAAGCCGAAGATCAGCGTCGAAATCTGCTCGGCGTGCCACCCGTTCTATACGGGCAAGCAGAAGTTCGTCGACACCGCCGGCCGCGTCGAGAAGTTCCTGCGCCGCTATGGCAAGGGCGACGGTAGCGCGAAGGCCGACGCCAAGCCGACGGCCTGACGTCTCACGATGCTGCACCCGTCCGTCCGGGCGCTCCTGGAGGCGGAGGCGCAGCACCACGCCGAGCTGCAGGCGCAGCTCGGCCGACCTGACCTCGCCCGCGATCCGGCGCGATTGCGGTCGCTCCTCGTCGAGAGCGGTCAGCTCGAACGGCGCATGCGCCGATTCGGCGAGTTGCTTCGCATCGAGCGAACCGCAGCGGAGTCGCGTGCGTTGGCCGCCGCAGAGGGCGACGGCGAACTGCATGAGCTCGCCGTCGCGGAAGCGCAGCAATGCGACGTGCAGGCGGCGGCGCTCGGCGAAGAGCTGCAGAGCGAGCTGCTCGCGCGGCACGAGCTGTCCGACCGCAACATCATCCTCGAGGTCCGGGCCGGCACGGGGGGCGACGAGGCGTCGCTCTTCGCGGCTGATCTGGTGCGGATGTACCGGCGCTTCGCCGAGCGCCGGGGCTTCCGTTTCGAGGAGATCGCGAGCTCGCGCAGTGACGTCGGCGGGTTCCGGGAGTACGTGGCGTCGATCGAAGGCGAAGCGGTCTACGACTCGTTGCGCTTCGAGAGCGGCGTCCATCGCGTGCAGCGAGTGCCGACGACGGAGACGCAAGGGCGTATCCACACCTCGACGGCGACGGTGGCCGTGCTGCCCGAGCCGGAGGAGGTCGAGGTCGATCTCAACGAAGGGGACCTCAAGGTCGACATCTTCCGCTCGGGAGGACCGGGTGGTCAGGCGGTCAACAAGACGTCATCGGCGATCCGGATCACCCACGTGCCGAGCGGGCTCGTGGTGATCTGCCAGGACGAACGCAGCCAGAGCCGCAACCGTTCCAAGGCGATGCGAACGCTGCGCTCACGGCTCTTCGAACTGCAGCAGCAGAAGCTCCATCGGGAGCGGGCGAGCGACCGTCGCGAGCAGATCGGCACCGGCGAGCGCAGCGAGAAGATCCGGACCTACAACTTCCCGCAGGACCGCCTGACCGACCATCGCATCAAGGAGAGCTTCCACGACCTGCCGACGCTCCTCGACGGCGACTGCGAGGAGGTCATCACCGCCTGCAAGCGTCACGAACTCAAGCATCGGCTCGATGCGCTCGAGCGCCGCGGGACGCTCGACGGGACGCCCGCCAACGAGCATGATCGTGCCGCGCCCGACGCGGCGATGGACGAGTGAACCGGTCGCGCGTGCGCGCGCCGCGACAGATGCCACACCCACGGCCAGTTCGCTGGCCAATCTGCAGAGAGGCCACGAATGAGCGCTGAGGAATTTCAGGAAGTCGAAACGGCGGCACCAGCCGCCGCGCCGCCGCCGATGTACGCACCGTCGGGTCCGCAGCCCGCCGACCCGCGCCTCTATCGCTTCTTCTGGTGCGCGATGGCTTGCGTGATCGGGACGATCTTCCCCTTCACCTCCGCGCATCCCGAGTGGAAGGCCGATGTCTTCAACCGCACCCTCGTCGGGCCGGCGGGAACGCAGACCTTCTACGGCGCGCTGATCGGATTCGCCGGCGTGCTGATCGCGGCGCAGTACTGGTGGTGCATGAAGTTCCGCCGCGTGAAGCTCTGGCCGTTGCTGGTGATGCTGCTGATCGCCATCGGTTCCTGGGCCGCGGTCGTGCCCGGATTCGCCGCGAAACTCACCTTCGACTGGAAGGACAAGGACCTGCTTCATCCAGCCACCTCGATGCCCGGCGCCGCGTGGACCGATGTCCGCTTCTGGAACTCGGCGTTCACGCACATCGGACCGGGTTGGTTGCTGGTGATGGTCGGATCGACCTTCTTCGTGATCAGCTTCATCGGCGCGATGCTGGGCTCTGGCAAGAAGAAGGCTCCGGCCCCCGCTCCGGCGACGCGTCGCCGCTGATCGAAGCGGTCGCGAGATGACGCTCGATGACCTGGCCGCGCGCCTGCGGGAGCGGTTGCGCGGCCAGGTCGATTCGCCGGCGCTCGAGGCCGAGATGCTGGTCGCCGCGGCCGCCGGGTTCGCGCGCGAACGACTGATCGTGCGCGGTCGCGAAGTGGCGACGCCGCCGGTGGTCGCGTCGGCGTGCCGCCTCGCCGTGCGCCGATTGGCCGGCGAGCCGATGGCGCTGTTGCTCGGCGAACGCGAGTTCTACGGGCGCCGTTTCGCGGTGCGCCCCGGGGTGTTGGTCCCGCGCCCGGACAGCGAAACGCTGATCGAAGTCGCGTTGGCGTTCCGACCGCGCGGTCGCTGTGCCGACGTCGGCAGCGGCAGCGGCATCCTCGCGGTGACCTTGGCCGCGGAAGTCGGCGCCGGGTTGTCGATGGTCGCGCTCGACCTCTCCGTGCATGCGCTGCGCTGCACGCGGCACAACGCCAAGGCGCATGGAGTCGAGCAACGCGTCCACGCGGTTCGCAGCGACCTGTTCAATGGAATCGCGGCGCGACCGTGTTTCGACGGCGTCGTCGCCAATCCTCCGTACGTCGAGCCGCTCGATTGGCCCGCGCTGCCGGCCGAGATCCAGAAGTTCGAACCGTGGTTCGCGCTGACGCCGGGGCTGGAGAGCGCCGCTTCGTTTCGAAACCGCTTGATCGAGCAGTCGGCGGCGCGCGTCGTGCCGGGTGGTTGGCTCGCGATCGAGGTCGGCGCCGGTCAGGCGGGCGTGGCGCGCGATCAGATGCGTGCGAGCGGATGGCGGGAGGTTGCCGTGCACAACGACCTCGCCTCGATCGGTCGTGTGGTCAGCGGCCGGCGCCCGTGAGCGCGCCCTCGTGGAGCGCGGGCGCCACGCGCGCGACGAGGCGCTCGCGCCCGCGCGGCCCGAGGCGATCGAACATCAGCACGACGTCGAAACGACTCTCCGCGCCCGGCAGCGGTTCGCAGCCGACGACGACGCCCTCCACCTCGATCTGCTCGAAGGTCGGCGTCGTCGCCGGGCCCTGCGGAACTCGCAGCGCAAGCCGGACTCGCGTGAGTTCACGCCAGGGCGACTCGGTCCGGCAGCGAAGCCCTGCCGCCGTCAGCTCGCGCAGCTCGGCGGGTCCCTCCGGACGTGGCGCCACCGCGGCGGCCGTCACCGGCACCGGCGAACGACGATTCCTGTCGGGAGGGCCGTGCATCGGTAGACGCCTCGTCCGCGGGCTTTCGGCATCCGGACGCGGCAGGCTGAAGCAGTTTGGGCGGCGCCTCGTAAGATCCCGCGACTTCAAGGAGCGACGGCCATGGCCGAGCTGAACAAGATCCTGCTGATCGGACGCCTCACCAAGGACCCTGAGCTGCGCTACACGCCGGCGGGGATGGCCGTCGCGCAACTGCGCATGGCGGTCAACCACACCTACCGCAGCAAGGAAGAGAAGAAGGAAGAGGTCCTCTACATCGACGTCAGCGTCTTCGGGCGCGGCGCGGAGACGGTGAAGAAGTACGTCACCAAGGGGCGTGAACTCTTCATCGAAGGACGCCTGCAGCAGAACGACTGGACCGACAAACAGGGCCAGAAACGGACGACCATGCGCGTCGTGGCGGACAACTTCCAGTTCCTCGGCGGCGGTGCCGCGGGTGGGGGTGGCCGCACGACGACCAACGACGAGGGCGACCAGGGTGGTCCGCCTTCGGAGTCGTTCGACGGCGGCGGCGGTGGTGGCGGTGGCGCCATGCGCCATGACGCCCCGCCGGCCCAGACGCAGGAAGACGACCTGCCGTTCTGAGCGGGCCATGGAGCGTCGATCGTGAACTTGCGCGTGCTGCTCTTCGCCGGCATCGCGGAGCGAGCCGGCACGAGGGAGTGGCCGCTGCTCGATCTGGAGGCGCCACTCACGGTCGGTGCGCTCGTGCAGCGGCTCGAGCGCGACCATCCGTTCCTGCGCTCCGTGCCGTACGTGGTCGCGCGCAACCAGGCCGTCGTGCGTGCCGACGAAGTGCTTTCAGATGGGGATGAAGTCGCGCTGCTGCCACCGCTCTCCGGCGGCTGAGCGCGCGCCGAGCGGATCGCGGTGCGAGGGACGAAGATGACGGTTGCGCCCGATGCGCGGAAGCAGTGGCACCACCTGACTCGAGCGCCGATCGACGTCGGCGCACTGACCGCGCAGGTAGCCGATGTCGAAGCGGGGGCGATCTGCACCTTCCTCGGCACCGCTCGCCGCCACTCGGAAGGCAAGGAGGTGAACCTCCTGCGCTACGAGGCGTACCCCGAGATGGCCGATCGGGTGATCGCAGAGATCGTCGCGGCGGCGCAGGCGCGGTTTGCAGGGGCGAAAGTGGCGGTGATGCACCGACTCGGCGATTGTCCGCTTGGCGAAGCTTCGGTGGCGGTGGTCGTCGCTGCCCCGCATCGCGGCGAGGCGTTCGCGGCATGCCGCGAGGTGATCGACACCCTCAAGACGAAAGCCCCGATCTGGAAGCAGGAGGAGTTCCGCGACGGCACGGCCTGGGTCGGCGACCCCGGCTCCTTTCAGCCGCGTCGGGACGCTTGAGGAGCAGACCCGCATGAGACTCCGCTTCCGCGCCGGCGCTCTGTTCACCGCGCTGCTCGTCGCTCCGTTCGCCACGGTGAGCGCGGCGCAGGATTCGCAACGGCCCGCCTCAGCGTCGGCGCAGGAGACGGCCGATGACCTCGCCGAGCTCAAGAGCTACGAGGCGGCGATCGCGCGCGGCCAACTCGGTCGTGACACGGCGGAGCCGCTCGACGAGTACCTCGCCGATTTCCCCGGTTCGGTGCGGGCACTGACGCTGCGCGCGACGCTCGCACGGCGGCGCGGTCGCTACGAGGATGCGGCGGCCGACGTTGCGCTGGCACGCGCGGGGACGTTCGTCGATCGCTTCGCGAAAGTCGCGTGGTCGATCGCTGCGTTCGACCTCGCCGTCGAGCGCGGCGACACGGACGCGGCGCAGTCGGCGCTCGAATTCGGGATCGACGGAAGCGAGGCGCAGGATCGCGCGGTCGCACCGCTGCACAGCCGCTTGGTGATCCTGATGGTTGGCAGCGGACGCCGCGCGGCCGCAGCCGACCACTTCGCGCGGACGCTGAAGGACACGCCTGAAGCGGCCACCGATCCGGCCTACGCGCTCGAATCGGCGCGCGCATTGGTGGCGTTGCGCCAGCACGAGCGCGCCGCCGAGCAGCTCGTCGCGCTCGATCGCTACTTCCGCGACAAGAGCGACCCGCGGCATGCGGATGTCCTGTTCCTGCTCGGTCGCACCTATCGCGTCGGCCATTCCGGCGGCGACAACCTGCCGGCCATCGCCGTCCTGCGCGATGCGCTCGGCCTCGATCGGGCGAACGTGCCGGCGCAGGTCGAACTCGCCCGCGCGCGCATCTTCCGCTACGAGTCGGGCGAGGCGGACGAGGCGATCAAGGAGGCGCTCGTCACCAACGAGCGCCACCCCGACGCGTGGGCCGTGCGCGGCGAGATCCTGCTCTTCGATCAGCGCGCCGCGGAAGGGCTCGATGCCGCCGAGCGCGCGCTGCGCGAGAACCCGCGCCACGCCGCGGCTCGTTCCGTGCAGGCGGCGGCCTTGTGGGTGCTCGGCCGCAAGCCGGAAGCGCAGAAGGTCCTCGCGGCGCTCGTCGAGCAGCAGCCGGACGACGGAGAGCACGTCGGCCGATTCGCCGACATCCTGGCCTACCTCTATCGCTTCCGCGAGGCGATCCCGCTCTATCGCCGCTCGCTACAGAACGACCCGACCTGGAGCTACAGCTGGGTCGGTCTCGCGCGTTGCCTGGTGAACACCGGCGATCTGCGCGGCGCGATCGACGCGATGAAGGAGTTCCGCCGCACCGATCGCGTGCCGTACGCGCTGGCCGACAACGTTTCGATCGCCCTGCAACGCCTGGCGGGGTTCGTCGAATTGCGGCGCGGCACGTTCACCTATGTGATGCACCCGCTCGACGCGCCGGTGCTGGTGCCGGTGCTGGAGGAGGCGTACGGGCGCGCGTGGCCCGACCTGTGCAAGCGTTGGGAATTCGACCCGCGCCGCGAAGTTCGCATCGAGTGTTTTCCGCGGCATCCCGACTTCTCGGCGCGCACCGTCGGGTTCACCGGCTTTGGCGCGCTTGGCGTCTGCTTCGGGGACGTCTTCACGCTGCTGTCGCCGCGCTCGGAGTTTCGCGGACAGTTCGAGTTCGACAAGACCGCGGTGCATGAACTCGCCCACGTCGTGACGCTCGGGCTGTCGAAGAACAAGGTGCCGCGTTGGCTGACCGAAGGGATCTCGGTCCACGAGGAGCACATCTACGCGCCCACCGGCGATCGCGAGATGGACCTCGATCTCTACAACTACTGGCACAGTGGCGAGATCGTGCCGGTACGCGAACTCAATCGCGTCTTCGGCGGGCCGAAGATCCTGTTCGGCTACTACCAGGGCGGTCTGCTGTGCGACTTCCTGGTCGAGCTTCGCGGCGAAGCGGTCCTCGTCGAGATGCTGCGCCAGTTCGCCGACGATGCCGAGACGCCCGGCGCGGTGCAGTCGGTGCTGGGCATGAGCTGCGAAGAGCTCGATCGGCAGTTCCTCGCCTGGCTCGAGCGGACGAAGATCGCCGCGATGAAGGTGCAGCCGACCTACACCGAGGCGGGGCGGCGCCGTTTGCTCGATCGCGTGCGCGCACAGGAAGTCGCACCGGCCGATCTGCTCGCGCAGGTCGCGTGGGCCTACCACGCCGCCGGTCGACCCGTCGATCGCGACGACTTCCTGAACCAGGCGCTGGCGCGGGACGCGAAGTTGCCGGCCGCCCATTTCCTGCTGGCCGAACGGGCGTTGCAGGGGCGGCGAACCGACGAGGCGCTGCGCGAGTTCGAGGTCGGACTGGCGGCGGGCGGCGAGGAGTTCTTCGCGCTGCTGCGCTACTCGCAGCTGCTCGCCAGCAAGGAAGGTCTCGGCGGACGACGGCCGGGGGCCGCGCACGGCGGCGCACCTTCGCCGCCGCCAGGCGCGACCGCGGAAGCGGCGGTCGACGGCGATCCGAAGAGCGAACTCGACGCCGCCGGCAAGGCGGTTCGCGAACGGCTGCTCGATCTGCTGTTGCGCGCCAGGACGTGCTTTCCCCGCTTCGTGGGCGAGAACAACCCCTACCTGTTGCGCGCTCGGCTGCTGCGCGAGCTCGATCGCGAGGACGAGTCGTTCCTTGAGCTCGAAGCGTTCTGCGAGATCGATGGTTCCGATGTGCAGGCGCGGCAGCTGCTCGCGCGTCGAGCGCTCGAACGCGAGGAGTGGAGCGGCGCGGCGCGCTGGCTCCAGGACCTGCGCATGATCGACCCGTTCAACCGCGAGGTGTGGCGCGACCTCGCGCGTTGCGAGCGGCAACTGAAGGAACCGGCGCGCGCGTTGGCGCTGCTCGAAGTCGCGCTGCAGATTGACCCCTCCACTGAGGCGGACTACGATCCCGCCCGCGCGGCGGCAGCGGCTGGAGCCGATGGGAACGGCGATCCGGCCGAGGCGCGCGAGCGCGCCGAGATCCTGCTCGACATCGGCGAGTTGCGGGCCCAGGCGGGCGAACGGGAGCTGGCGTTGCAGGCGGTCGAGGAGGCGCGCAAGCTGGCGCCCGATCTGCCGCGCATCGAAGCGCTCGAACGGTCGATCGCGGGCGGCTGAGATCGCGAGCGGCGGCGATCGCGGGAGATTGAGAGCGCGACGACGGAACGAATCGACGGTCCTGGACGGCGGCACGGGGAAGACGGCTTGGAACGAGGGGGAAACGGGGCCGGCCAGGCCAAGTTGTCGGTGCCGGCGCCATGGCGCGCGGCCGGGCGCTCCCACGCCGCGACGGTCGCCGGAGATCCTGCCCTCGAGCTCGTCGACCAGCTCTGGCAGGCATTGCTGTCGCGCGTCGCGAGCGGTGCGCTCGCCGGCCCGTTGATGCCGTGGCTCGCCCGCCTCGAACCGCGTGCGCTCCGCGATGGTGCGCTCGAACTGGTGACCCGCAGCGCGAAGGCGCTGATGCCGTTGCGCACGCAGGTGGCGCCCCGCCTCGAAGCGGAGCTGCGAGCGCTGGCGGGCAGCGTGCTGCGCGTTCGCATCGAACTGGACCAGAGCCTTGGTGGCGCCCTGCGCGCGCTCGGGCTGCGGGCGCCGCCGCCGAAGGCGCCGGTGGTCAGCCTGGTCACGCGCTCCGAGAATCGCCTCGCCGCGGAGGCGCTGCTGCGGCTGGCGCGCGACCCGCAGGCGGAGTTCGACCAGATCTACCTCGAAGGTCCGGAGGGGGTCGGCAAGTCGCTGCTGCTCGAGACGTTGGTGTGGCAGCGCCGCCGTCGCCATCCGCACGAGCGCTGGCAGCGCGAGCGCGGCGAACCGTTCTTCCGCTCGTTCGCCTCGGCCTGCCTCGATCGTCAGCGCGCGGCGTTCCGCGGCTCGGTGGTGGCGTGCGACGGACTCGTCTTCGACGACATCCATGAACTCGCAGGCAAGTTGATCTGCCAGGAGCAGCTCGTCGAGATGTTCAGCTACCTGCGCGCGCGCGGGCGGCCGGTGGTGGTGGCGGGTCGGCCGCTCGAGGGCGGTCCGCGCGAGTTCCTGCCGTCCCTGCGCTCGTTCTTGCGACAAGGGCTCCGTCTCGCCATTCCGCAGTGGTCAGCGGCGTCGCGCGCGGAGATCCTGACCGCGCGCATCGGCAGCGCACGCGGCACGCTCGCCGCGCTGGCGGAGGAGCTCGCGGCAGCGACCGAAGTCCCGTTGGCGAGCGCCATTTCGCTGTTGCTGGCCTCACGCGAGCGCGCGAAGTCGTTGGGCCGCACGCCGACGCGGGCTGAGCTCGACGATCTGGTGCGCGCCTTGGTGCCGCAAGCGGGCGGTCCCGAGCCGTTCGATCGCGTGCTCGAGCGGTGTGCGCAGTTCGTCGGCGCTCCACGCGAGGAGCTGGTCAGCGGCTCGCGCACGCGCGCCGCCGCGCTCGGCCGCCACCTCGCGATCTACTTCGCGTTCGAAGTGTTCGCCTTGCAGCGCGCCACGGTGCGCCGGTGGCTCGGTCCGCTGTCGCCGTCGGTTCACCCTTACGCGAAGGCGAAGATCGATGCGCTGCGCGCGACCGATCGCCGACTCGACGGCTTCCTGCGCGAAGTCGCGGAAGAGATCGGCCGCGGCCAGCGCTTCCTGTTCGGCTGAGCGGGCGCGCGCAGCGAACCAGCCGCGCGGCCACGCGTTGCCCGTGGCGTGTCTGCGGAGTCGCGCGATGAATCGTTGGCGGTTGCGGGTCGCGTTCCTCGCCTTCGCTCAAGACCCCTTCGCCGCCGATGTCCGGCCGACTCCATGGCTTGCGCCAGCGCAGGAGCAGGCGCAGCTCCATGTGCCCGACGGATTCCAGGTCACCTGCTTCGTGCAGGAGCCGCAGATCTGGAAGCCGATGAACCTCGCGTTCGACGCGCGCGGGCGGCTCTGGTGCACGAGTTCGACCGAGTACCCGGTTCCGGTGGGGCCCGACCGTGGCTTCACGGGGCGCGACAAGCTCACCTTCCACGAGGATCGCGACGGCGATGGCGTGGCGGAGACGACGATCGTTTTCGCCGAAGACCTGAACGTGCCGATCGGCCTGCTGCCAGTGGTCGATGAAGCGGGCCACGATGGCTGCGTCGTCTTCTCGGTCCCCAACATCTGGCGCCTCGACGACCTCGATGGCGATGGCCGCGCCGATCGACGCACCCTCCTCTACGGCCCGATGGGGTGGCAGCGCGACGCCCATGGCTTGAACAACAGCTTCCGTCGCGGCGCCGATGGCTGGATCTACGCATGCCACGGCTACAACAACATCACCGACGTGAAAGGGCGCGACGGCGTGTCGATGCACCTCGAGTCGGGCAATACCTATCGCTTCAAGCTCGACGGCTCGCACATCGAGAAGTTCACGCAGGGCCAGGTCAACCCGTTCGGCAGCGCGTTCGACGAGCGCGGCGACCTCTTCACCGCCGACTGCCACACGCTGCCGATCACCATGCTGCTGCAGGGCGCCTGCTACGAGAGCTTCGGCGCGCCGCACGACGGGCTCGGCTTCGCGCCACAGGTGATGAAGCACCTGCACGGCTCGACGGCGTTGTGCGGCCTCGCCATCGAGACGGGCGGCGCCTTCCCGCCGCAGTACTCAGGCGACCTCTTCGTCGGCAACGTGATGAGCGGTCGCGTCCATCGCGACCACCTCGAATGGCATGGTTCGACGCCGATGGCCGTCGAGCAGCCCGATCTCGTGGTCAGCGATGATCCGTGGTTCCGGCCGGTCGACCTGCAGATCGGGCCCGACGGCGCGCTCTACGTCGCCGACTTCTACAACCGCATCATCGGCCACTACGAGGTACCGCTCGACCATCCGGGACGCGATCGCACCAGCGGCCGCATCTGGCGCATCGCGCCGCCGGGCGGCGACGCCTCGTCGCTGCGCCTCGACCTGCGCCGCGCCGATGTCGACGGCTTGATCGCGCGATTCGACGACCGCAACCTCGGCGTGCGGATGCGGGCGCTCGACGAGCTGACCGATCGGCTCGGCGACGAGTTCGCGACCGAGGCCGTCGTGACGGCGCTTCGCGCCTGGCACATAGAACGCGCCGCCGCCGCCAACGCCTCGCCACCGAGTCCCCAGCGTGCGACCATGCTGATGTGGGCGCTCTTTCGACTGGCCCCGAGCGACCTCGTCCGCCTCGCCGACGAACTGCCGCTGCTGCCGAAGTGGACGGCTCTGCAGGCGTTCGCCGAGATCGCGGTGGTGGAGGGCGTGCATTCGCGCGGTCTCTTCGGTCGCGCCAGCGGCGGGAGCCTCGCGGTTCCGCGCGACTCACGCGACTTCATCGCTTCGCTGCGCGACGCCGATCCGTTCGTGGTGCGTGCCGCGGCCCATGCGCTGCAACGGCTGCCGACGCTCGCAGCGCTCGGCCCTCTGATCGACGCCTTCGCCCGCGTCTCGGTCGACGACCCGATGTTGCGCCATGCGCTGAAGCTCGCGTTGCGCGCCCACCTCGATCTGCCCGGTGCGCTCGATCGGGTCGACGACCTTTCACCCGACGCGGCGACGCGCGCCGCTGTGGTCGAACTCGCGCTCGCGCTCCACGGCGAAGCGGCGGGTCGCTTCCTGATCGAGCAAGCCTTGAAGCTCACGGATCGCGCGCGCATCACGCCGCTGCTCGAACACGCGGCACGCGAGGCCGCGCCGCGCGATCTGCCGCGTCTGGTCGCTGCCGTGCAGGCGCGCTTCGGCGACGAGCGAGCGACGCAGCTCGCGCTGCTGCAGGCGATGCTGCAAGGGCTCGAGGCGCGCGGCGGGACGCCGATCCCGGCGCTTTCAGGCTGGGCGGAGGCGTTGATCGCTCCAGCGCTCGTGCAGCGCGAGGCGCGCGCACCGGCGTGGCGCAACGAGGCGGTCGCCGGCGCGGGCAAGAGCGCGAACCCGTGGTGCCTGCAGGTTCGCCGCAGCGCCGATGGTGTCGAGGCGCCGTTCCTCTCGAGCCTGCCGCGCGGCGAGGCGCGCACCGGCGCACTGCGCTCGCCGCCATTCGAGGCGCCCTCCACGCTCGCCTTCTGGATCGCGGGCCACAACGGCGAGACCGATCGCGCGGCGATTCCGTTCAACAAGGTGCGCGTCGTCGATGCGGAGGATGCGAGGCTCCTTGCCGAGCTCCTCGCGCCGCGCAACGACCTGGCGCAGCGAGTCGAACTCGATCTCGCGGCGGCCGCGGGTCGAGCGGTGGTCCTCGAGGTGATCGACGCCAATCCTTACGACGCCTACGCATGGATCGCGCTCGGTCGCTTCGAGCCGGCGGTGGTCGCGATGCCGGAGCGCTCGCCCGCGGAAACGAGCGACGAGCTGGTCGCGGCATGCGACGTGGCGCGCCGCTTTCGCGACGGTTCGCTCGAAGCGCCGCTGGCGGCGCTGCTTCGTTCACCGCTCGCCGAGCCGAGGGTGCGCGCCGCGGCCGCCGCGGCGCTGCTGGCATCGGCGCGCGGGCCGAGTTGGCCGACGGTGGCCAGCGCGTTGGCGGAGTTGCTCGACGATCCCGATGCGCCACGCGAGTTGATCGAGCCGATCGCGGCGGGGCTCGCTGATTTCGCCGCGCCGTCGGCGCCCGGCGTCGCGCCCGATGAGTCGCTCCTGGCCGATGTGGCGGCGCGCGCCGTCGAACTCTGCCCGAGCCGCCAGCAGCTCGCGATCGCGGTGGCGTGGGCGCGAGCACCGGAGGGAGCGCAGCGCTTGATCGAACTCGTCGAGCAGGGCAAGGCCGCTCGTGCGCTGCTCGCCAAGCCGGCGTGTCGGGACGCGCTGGTCGCTTCGCTGCCGCAGGACGGCGCGGCGCGGATCGAGGCGCTGACGAAGGGGCTCGCGAGCGAAGACGAGGCGCGCGTGAAGCTGCTCGCGGCTCGCAAGAAGAGCTTCGCGCGATTCGGCGGCGACGCGGCGATCGGCGCCCAGCTCTTCACCAGGAACTGCGCGAGCTGCCACGCCATCGGCGGCATCGGCGCCACGATCGGTCCGCAGCTCGATGGCGTCCGCCTGCGCGGCTTCGAGCGCGTGCTCGAGGATCTGCTCGATCCCAATCGCAACGTCGATCCGCAATTCGCGCGGACGAACCTCTTCCTGAAGAGCGGAGACGTCCTCTCGGTGCTGGTGCGCCGCCGCGAAGCGAAGGTGCTGGTCTACGTCGACGAGCGCGGCGCCGAGCAGACGCTGCCCTTGGCGGCGCTCGACCAAGAGCGACCCAGCCGCTTCTCCCTGATGCCGGACAATTTCGGCGACCTGCTCGACGATGCCGCGGTTCGCGATCTGCTCGCGTGGCTGCTCATGGCGCGCAAGTGACGACGGTGGCGCCTTCTCAGCAGTGAGATCGCGGCTCCGAGCCGTCGAACGCCGCCCTCCTTCCGCTCGATCCGCGCTTCTCCGGGCGCGTCGGGGTCACCCGTATCCGGGATCGAGCCGACCTGCTACTCCGTGGTCCGGTCGCGCGAGTGCGCGGCGCGGGTCGTTGCATCGAAAGAAGGAGCTGGCATGAAACCCCTCGCGATCTTCGCCACGTTGCTGGCACTTGGCGCCGCCGCGCCCTCGGCGCCCGCGAACGGCTGGCAGCAGTTGTCCCACCAGCCGACGGGGAGGAAGGCGAGCACCGCTTTCCTGCTCATGGATGGGCGCGTGCTCATGAACGACAACCTGAGCACCAAGTGGTGGATCCTGACACCGACGATCACGGGCAGCTACACCGACGGCACGTGGTCCGCCGCCGCGACCGCGAACGACAGCCGCCTCTACTACGCATCGGGGGTGCTCGGCGACGGCCGCGTGATCATCGCGGGAGGTGAGTACGGCACCGGCACCGACACGATCGAGATCTACGACCCCGTCCTCGACACGTGGACGCTCGTCGCGAAGCCGACCGGCTGGGGTTCGATTGCGGATGCGCCTTCGGTCGTACTTCCCGACGGGCGCTTCATGCTGGCCGAGTACTTCACGCCGAGGGTCGCGATCTACGACCCGAAGACGAATGCGTGGACGAGCGCCGCCGACAAATTGAATTCGAGCAGCGTCGAGGAGACCTGGACCGTCTTGCCGGACGGCACGGTGCTTTCCGTCGATTGCCCAGGCCACCCGGGCTCGGAGCTCTACGATCCGGTCGCCGACACCTGGACTTCGCTCGGCAACACGCCGGTGGATCTCGTCGACGGCATCCTCGAGATCGGTTCGGCGCTGATGATGAACAACGGTGAGGTCGTCTGCTTCGGCGCCACGCCGCACGTCTGCCACTACACGCCGTCGACGACGCCCGGCGGAGTCGGCACCTGGGTACAGAGCACCGACCCGCCGTTGGTCGGTGGCAAGGCGGTCTCCAATTACGATTCCTGTTCGGCTCTCCTGCCGAACGGCAACCTGCTCGTCACGCTCGGTCTGGGCTTCAGCGCGCCGTACTACATGTACGAGTACGACGGCTCCAACTGGATCGACGTCCCCGATCCCGCCAACAGCGGCCACCCCGCCTACGAGGCGCGATTGCTCCTCCTGCCGACCGGCAAGGTGCTCAATTCCTGCTACTCGGTCTCGATCTACACGCCCGATGGCAGCCCCGATCCGACGTGGGCGCCGACGATCACGTCGGTTCCCACCGACCTGATCCCGGGTGTCGACTACAAGGTGTTCGGCACCCAACTGAACGGCCGCAGCACGGCGTGCAGCTACGGCGACGAATGCAACATGGCGACGAACTACCCGATCGTGAAGATCAAGTTCACGAACAGCGGCCACACGTCGTACTGCCGCGCCCATGACCCGAGCACGATGGGCTACATGACCGGCAGCGCGATCCACTCGACCCACTTCGTCGTGCCGAGCGGCGAGATCGGCCCCGCGAAGCTGACCGTCATCGCCAACGGAATCGCGTCGGCCGAGGTCGACGTCGTCGTTCGCGACCCAGTCGGGATCGACTTCGACACGCTCGCCACCGGCGTTGCGGTCACGAGCCAATACGCCGAGGCGGCCTTCTCCTCGTCCGCGGGCTTCGAGAACATCGCCGTTGCGTCGGCCAACGGCGCCACCGCGCCGAACATGCTTTGCACGGCACCGCTCGGCGGCGCGGCCGACTGCACGCACGACACGTTCATCGACTTTCCTTGCCCGATCGCCTCGCTCACCTTCCACGCGATCGGCGTCGACAACGTCGGCAGCGTCGCCACGGTCGATGTCTACTCGAACGGGTTGCTCGCCGGGTCGGTCGACGTCGTCGGGGCGGGGACGCCGGCGACACCGCTCCTCGTCGACTGCACCGCATTCGGCGACGTCTCGCGCGTCGAGATCAAGAGCATCAGCGACGTCGGCGGCGTCGCCTGGGACGACTTCCAGTTCTGCCTCGCGACCACCGCTTCGTGGAGCAACTACGGTGCGGGGCTCGCCGGGACGCTCGGCGTGCCGAGCTTCACCGTGAGCGTGCCGCCGATCCTCGGCACGACGATGACGGCCGACCTCGGCAATTCGCTCGGCGCTGCGACGCTCGCCCTGGTCATGGTGGGCGACTCGACGACGTCGCTGCCGTTCAAGGGCGGCACGCTGCTCGTCGACGCCGACCTCTCGTTCCTGCTGACGCTCAACCCCGGCTCGACGCCGCTCGATGCCGACATCGACAACGACCCGGCGCTCTGCGGCGTCTCCTTCTTCGCGCAGGCGCTCGAAGTCGACGTCGGCGCGCCGCAGAAGATCTCGTTCACGCAGGGACTCGAGCTCGTGCTCGGGAACTGAGGTCGAGCCGCCTCGCTTCGGAGTTTCGCGGCGGCGCGCCGCTGGCCATGCAGTGGGTCAGCGGCGCGCCGTTGCAGCCGATCGCTTACACCGCGCGGATGCGAGCGAGGCGCTGCTCGCGGTCGGCGACGAAGCGGGCGATCCCCGCTTCGAGCGAAGCGGCGTCGAGGTGCGACTCCTTGATGATCTCGTCCACCGAGCCGCCGGTGCGCCAGCGATCGTCCCAGTCGGGAGTGAGCGCGTACTCCTCGGCGACCTTGTTCGGCAGCCAGTCGCCCATGTTCTTCCGGCTGCTCGAGCTGAAGACGGTCGAGTCCTGCCAGTCGGCCCACGCAAGCAGCTTCTCCTGGTAGTCGCGCGGCTGCAGGCGGAACAGCTCGTGGCTCGAGATGACCAGCACGCGGACGTTGGGTCCCGACTCCTTCAGCTTCGGCAGCACCTTCATCATCGAGTCGACGACGCTGGTGCCTTGCACCAGGATGGTGCCCTGCTTGGGCTGGCCGGGCGTCCACTCCTTCGCGACGTAGAGGCCCTTCGCCGCCATGCGGAAGTCGTCCATGCCGAGCTTCGCGCGGTCGGGGATCGTCACGGCGGGGCGCGTCAGATGGAGCGCGATCACCGGCACGTCGGTGGCGAACGCGGCGGCGAGGCAGGGCGCCACGTCGTTGTGCTCCCACGGGTGGAGGTTGATCACGTGGCCGCGCGGGAACATCTGCGTCACGCCCGGCTCGAAGATGCCGAAGTGGGTGCGCGAGTCCTCGGCCGTCTCGGGTCCGGAGTGGCCGGCGACCCACAGGACGCGGCCCACGCGAATCTGCGAGTCCTGTGCGACCTGCGAGAAGAGGCGCATCAAGCCGTACTTCAAGTAGCTGAACGAGCCGTATGTCGAGCAGGCGCCCCAGTAGCCGCGGAACTCCTCGAACGGGCGCGGCGAGAGGTTGGTGACGGCGAGGCCCGCCACGACGCCGGCGTTGGTGAACTCGGTGATCTCCTGCGGCAGCAGCGCGCCGCCGAGATTGGTGTCGCGCTGGTACCAGCCGTGGCCCTTGAAGGCGCCGTAGCCATGCGCGAAGCCGGAGATGTTGGTCGATTCGGCGAGGTCGGCGCTGCAGGCGATGACGAGCGGGCGACCCGCCACTTCCTGCGCGATCGCATTGACGTAGCCGCCGTACTTGCTGAAGCCGGCGCGATTGGGCTGCTTGGTGCCGGGCGCGGCGAAGAGCTCGGCGGGAAGCTTGTCGACGTCGAGGATGCGGCGGTCGCGACCCGGATCGACGTCCGCGCGGACTTTGCAGTTGGGATTCTCGGCCGGGACGCTGTCGCCGATCTCGACGAGCCGATTGGCGAGGAACTCGAGCACCTCGGGGTGCTTCACGCGCAGCGCGTCGAGCGCGACGTTGAGGTTGGCGAACGTCTGCTCACGAAACGCCTTCGCATCCTCGGGCGCCGGTTGGTCGACGCCGATGAATTCGACGCCGTGGCGCGCCGCGAACTCCTTCTTCGTGGTCCAGAACGGTGCGCTGTTCTTCGCGTGCGGAGTGCCGTGCGATTTGGCGTCGTAGACGCCGTAGCCGCGCCCTTTGCGCGTCTTCACCCACAGCATGTTCGGCGTCGACTTGTTCGCGCGCGACAGGAGGCGATGCCACGCCTCGCCGATCGATGCGAAATCGTGGCCCTGCAGCGTGCCGTCGACGTTGAAGCCGTAGCTCTCGAACCACTCCTTGGGCGAGCCCTTCACGACGCTCGACACCTGGTGGGGATCGATGCCGTGGTCGTTCCAATCGACCAGGTAGAAGAGCGTGCCGAGCCCGAGGCCGTAGGCGGTGTTCTTGGTCTCGTGGATCGCGCCCGCCGTCATGCCGCCTTCGCCTTCGAGCGCGAAGACGCGCACGTCGTCGCAGCCGGCGAGCTTGAGCGCGAGCGCCTCGCCTGCGGCGGCGGGTGAGCCGTGACCCGACGGGCCGGTGTTGAACTTGAAGAAGAGGGTCTTGCCCTCCATCTCCGCGTGGCCCGGTAGGCCGCCATTGCGGCGCAGGTCGAGCAGGTCTTTCGGCAGCAGCGTGAACTTCTCGCCGAGCGGGTGGGAGTAGCGCGCATCCCCCGTCTTCTGGTGCATGAAGCGCAGCGCTTCGTTGAAGACGGCGAGCGTCGCGTAGACGCCTGGATTGCAGTGGCCGGCGACGAGCACGAACTTGTCGCCGAAGCGCTTCTCGGGATGGCGCACGTCCCAACGCATGGCGCCCGAGAGCAGCGTCGTCACCAGCACCGGGATCTTCGAGCGGCTGCCGCCGGGATGGCCGCTCTGGCGGTGGTTCAGCATCAAGTCGATGCACTGGTCGATCACGTCGGCCACCACTTCGAAGCGCGGCGCCCATTGCGCGAGCTGCTCGGAGGTCGGATCGACGCGCGGGCGCCAGGAGGTCGGGGCGGAAGCGGCGGGGGACGAGCTCATGGAGGATTCGTCTCGCGAGGTCGTGTCGGGTCGAAACGGGGCGCGGATCATATGCTCCGCGCCATGTCGCCGCCCGCCGCCAAGTCGCCGCCGCCCTCGTCGCCGCCGCCGCGCTTCGGTCCGCCGCCGACTCCCGCCATCGGGCTCGATGCGGTCGCCGGCCATGCGCCGCTGCGCAAGTTCCTCGGGGAGCGCTGCGCGGCGGGAACGCTGCCGCACGCGATGCTCCTGCTCGGGCCGCGCGGCGTCGGCAAACGGACGCTCGCGCAGGCGTTGGTCGCCCAGCGCTTCTGCCGCGACGGGCACGGCTGCGGCACTTGCGCCGATTGTGGTGCGCTGCTGCGCGGCAACCATGCGAGCGTGCTCACCGTCACCGTCGCCGATGGCAAAAGCGCGATCTCGATCGAGCAGGTCCAGAACCTCTCGCGCGACTTGAGCCTGGCGCCGCCCGATGAGCGCGGCCGGGTGACGCTGCTGCTCGGCGCCGATCGGATGACGCCGCCGGCGCAGGATGCGCTGCTCAAGACGCTCGAAGAGCCGCGGCCGGGCAACGTCCTGGTGTTGACGGCGGCGCGCGGCGATGCCGTGCTGCCGACCATCCGCTCGCGCTGCCAGCGCTTCGCGCTCACCCCGCTTGCCGACGAGGAGGTGCACGCCGTCGCCGCGCGCCTGGGGCTGGCGACGTCGCTGCCGATGTCGGTCGCCGCGGGTTGTCCCGGGATCCTGGTCGAGTGGTCGGCGCCGCTCGTCGACGCGCTGCGCCGGGGGGTCGCTCAGCTGCTGGCCGAGGAGCGCGGCCGCGACGACCTCGCGCGCTGGATCGCGCTGCTGCATGAGCAGCAGGAGGAAGAGCCCGAACCGGCGCAGCTGCGAGCGCGCGCGCGGCTGCTGCTGCGGCTCGTGATCTCGTTGGTTCGCGACGCCGTCGTGTTGAGGGCCTCCGGAGGCGGCGCTACCATCCGCAACCTCGACCAGGTCGAGCGGCTGCGCCACATCGCGAGCCGGCCCGAGTGGGCCGACGCCTCCGCGGCGCTCACTCGCCTGGCGCGTGCCCAAGACCGGATCGAAGGCAACGTCGATCCCGCGTCCGTGCTTTGGTGCGCGCTGCAGCCGGCAGCCGACGAGGCCGCGCGGGTCGGCGAGGCGTGAGATCCAAAGAATCCTCGAAGAGACTCCTCTGATGCGCCGACTCACGACGGTTCGCTACGGCAGCCTCAAGCTGCGCGGTCTCTTCACGGTGGAGACCGGCGAAGAGCTGAAGGCGGGCGACACCTGCGTGATCCAATCGTCGCGGGGCACCGAGCTTGGAGTGATCCTCGCCAAGCCGATCGAGGATGGACAGGGCGAGGCAGGTTGCGGCGAATCGGCGTGCGGGTCGTGTGCGACGTCGCAGGGGACGGTGGTCCGTCGCGCGGCTCCCGACGAGGTGCAGCGCGAGCTCGCCCAGAAGAAGCTCGGCGTGATGACCGAAGTCCGCTTCGCGCGCGAGAAGTCGCGCGAGTACCGGCTTGGCGTGAAGATCGTCGGCGCGGAGTACCTGTTCGCGAAGGAGAAGCTGATCCTCCACTTCGCCTCGAACAGCCGTGCCGAGCTGCACCAGTTCGTGCGCGACCTCGGTCAGCGCTTCAAGACGCGCATCGAGATGAAGCCGATCGGCGCGCGCGACGAAGCGCGGCTCACCGGCGATGTCGCGTCGTGCGGACGCGAGCTGTGCTGCAAGAGCTTCCTGCACGACCTGCAGCCGGTCTCGATGCGGATGGCCAAGCAGCAGAAGAAGACGCTCGACCCGACCAAGATCGCCGGCCAATGCGGCAAGCTCAAATGCTGCCTGCGCTACGAGGACTCGGTCTACGTCGAGCTCCAGAAGTCGCTCCCGCGCCGCAACGCGTGGGTGCGCATCGAGCAGGGGCTCGGCCGCGTGGTGAACAGCGACCTGCTGTTGCAGAAGCTCGTCATCGAGCTCGAAAACGGCGAACGGGCGATCGCGCATGTCTCCCAGCTGCTCGAGACCGGAATCAAGCCGCCGCGCCCGCCGATGCTCGACCCGCGCGATCGCGGCGCCGAGAGTGCGCCCGTCCGCCGAGTCGGTCCCGCTCGGGTCGGGCCGGCCCGGATCGAGGAGCAGGCGAACCGTCCCGGACCCGCGCCAACCGCTCCGAATGAGGACGACGAGTTGGGGGGCGATGGCTCCGGTGACCCCAATCTCGAGGGGTGAGCGCGGCCTGAGTTCGCGCTGACGACCTCCCGGAAGTGCGGCCGACCACGATCGGTAGTGGGGTCAATGCCGGCAGCCACCAGCGGTGGTGCGTCTGGGTTGGCTCCTCAAATGGTCAGGCAAGCGGAAGAGATTCCGCTTGGCGGATCCTCCCGAAGCGCCGATAGGAGCGGTGGGCGTCACCCGTCACGACGAGCAACGTCTCTTCGTGCAACGGTGATGCGGAGGATGGCCGATGGCCGCTCTGACTCTGGAAACGAAGATCGACGACTTGGTGCGTTCCGATCGGCGCTACTGCGCTGAGAGCTACCAGTTCGTCTTCCAGGCGCTCGACTACGTCCTGACCCACCCCGGCTGCCGCGCCAATCCGGCGCAGCGCCACATCGCGGTGGTGGAACTCCTCGAAGGAATGCGCCGACTCGGCCTCGAGCGCTTCGGGCCGCTCGCCCGCTGCGTCTTCGAGAGCTGGGGGGTCTACAGCACGGCGGACTTCGGCGAGATCGTCTTCAGCCTGATCGACCACGACCTGCTTCACCAGGGCGAACACGACCGCAAGGAAGACTTCGCCGGCGGGTTCGACTTCGGCGAGGCCTTCGAGCGGGGCTATCGCCCGACGCTGCGGCTGAACGAGACGCGCTGAGCTGCCGGCGCCGCTGCGCCGCGCTCGACGCGGTCGCAGCGGGTTCGCGCGTCGCCCTCAGTGCGAGCCGCCGCCCGCGGCTGCTTCCGCGGCGGGTGGCGCGTCGGCGACCTTGGCGTCGAACGACTCGTAGCTCGGGAAGTCCGTGGGCTTCTTGCCGAGCTTCTCCAGCACCAGCTTGATCGCGGCCTGCAGCTGGTTGTCTTCCTGGTAGTCGCCCAGGATGAAGTAGCCCTGGCCCGGGAACGTCTGCTTGCGATCGTCGCAGACGCGTTCGCGCAGATAGTGGCGCAGGTAGAAGCGGACATCTTCACGCGCGAGCCGCGTGTCGAGCCCTTCGTAGAACTCGTCGAATCCCGGGTAGCGAGAGGCGTCGTGGCGGTCGCCGGCAGAGAGCTCGAGGAAGAGGTCGCGGTTGGCGTCGTAGTGATCGTCGAGGTAGCCGTGGAAGACGGTGGAGCGCCGGCGATCGGGGCTCTTCAGGAGCAACTTGGCGAACTCCTGCTCCTTCCACAGGTCGGGCTCGCGCAACTCGACGACGACGTCGGGATGGATGCCGCCCTTGATGTACTTCTTGCCGTCGATCTCCTGCGTCAGCACGCGGCCGTCGGTGTCGTACTGGCGATCGGGAGTGGTGCCGTCCGGGAGGAAGTAGCGGCCCGTGGTGATCTTCATGTACGGGCCGATGTCCCACTTCCCGTTGCCGTTGCGGTCGTTGAACGGCTCGCCCTGGTCGTACTCGCCGTTGCCGTTCTGGTCGGTGAAGCGTTCGAAGCGCGAGATCGGCGACATGGGAGTCTGCACCGAGCCCTTGCCGTAGGTGTGCGTGCCGACCACGGTGGCGCGTCCGTAGTGCTTCAGGCAGCCGGTCAGGATCTCGGACGCGCTGGCCGACACGTCATTGACCAGGACGGCCATCGGCAGCTTGTCGCGATCGGCGAAGCTGATGGGGAGCGGTGGCGTGTCGTAGTTCTGGTTGTCCTGCGGCATGGGACCTTCGGTGCGGACCACCAGCTTGTTGTCGCCGCAGAAGAGGCTGACCAGGATCTGCGCCACCTCGAGGAATCCGCCGGTGTTGTTGCGCAGGTCGAGGACGAGTCCCTTCATGCCGCGCTGCTTCAAGTCGATGAGCGCGCTGACCATCTCGTCAGGAGACTCGCGCGCGAACGTGACCAGTTCCACGTAGCCGAGGTCTCCCGGCAGCATGTCGTGCGAAACCGACGGGATGATGATGCGCTGCCGCGACAGCTGCATGTCCTTCGGTTCGGTCCAGCCGCGACGGAAGACGGTGATGGTCACCGGCGTGTTCGCGGGGCCCTTGAGTCGTCCGATGATCTCGTTGATGTCCTTGACGCCGGTCGTCTCCCAGCCGTCGACCTTCCAGATCTGGTCGCGGCTGCGCAGGCCGGCTTCGTAGGCGGGGCCGCTGTAGATCGGGCGGGTGATGGTGAAGACCTTGTCCTCGCCGACCTGGTCGACGTAGGCGCCGATGCCGCCGTAGTCGCGCTGCAGGTCGAGGTTCCAGCGCTCGTGCTCGGCTTGAGTGAAGAAGTTCGAGTGCGGGTCCATCCGCCGCATCATTCCGTCGGCGGCCGCCTCGATGAGCTCTTCGCGCAACTCGGGCGTGCGGTAGTCCTTGCCTTGCACATGGCGTTCGAGCAGGCGATCGAGGATCTCCTGCAGCAGGTCGAGGTCGGAGCCCGGCGCAAACTCGTCGCCGCGCGGTCGACTGCGCATCCGCGACTCGCTGAGACGGGCGGCCTTGTCCTTCTCGAGGTAGGCGACGGCCAGGCGTCCTTCCGGCGAAGGGTCGCGCTGCAGCTTCTTCAGGACCGGTGCAGCCTTCTCGATCGCGCCGATCTCGGCGAGCGCGAGCGCGCCCTGGATGCGAACGTCGCTGCGCTCCGATTCGAGCGCTCGCTCCATCTCCTTGGTGCAGCGTGGCCGGTCGGCGTTGCTGACGCTGTGGAGCGCCTTGGCGACCGCGAGCTTGCTGATCGGGTCGAGCTCGGCGTCGAGGCGCGACCGGAGCAGCTTGACCACGCGCTCGTCGGCGGCGAAGTCGGTGATGCCGAGCATCTGCACGGCGACGTTGCGGGTCGGGCCGGCCGTCGCGCCATCCTCGACCACCTGCACCAGCGCATCGCGCGCCGCATCGAGCTCATCGAGTTCGATCAGCGCCTTGCCGATCGTGATTCGCGCCAGCGCCGTGCCCTTCGGCAGACGGGCGGAAATCTCCGCTCGGGCTGCGGCGCCGAGCTCGACGAGTTCACGCGCGCCATCGCAGGCTCCGGAGGGGCCCGCCTTCTCGACTCGGGCCAGGATCGTGTCGATGCGGTCGTCGCCAGCGGCGAACGCGGACACCGTGAGTGCGAGCACCGCCATCCAATTGCGAATCACGAGCTCTCCTCCATCGCGTGCCGGATCGGACCGGGGCGCCGTCGTTTGGGTGCTTCGGCCTCGGCCAGCGCCCCTCTCAAGCTGCATCCCGCGAAATCCTCTACGAGCGAAAGCGCGGAGTGTTCGGACAGAAGGACATTAGAGGCGGGGGAGGGCGTCGCAACGGCGCGAGCAGGCGCTGACGCGGACCGGGCGCGTAAGATCCCGCCCCCATGACTCCGCCGACGCGCCTCTCGCACCTCGATTCCAACGGGCAGCCGACCATGGTCGACGTGGCCGCCAAGGCGATCACGCTGCGCCGGGCGACCGCGGCCGCCGAAGTTTCGCTGTCTGCAGCGGCCGACCGCGCCTTGCGGCTCGGCACCTTGAAGAAGGGGGGCGCGCGCGACGTCGTGCGCCTCGCCGCCATCCAGGCCGCCAAGCAGACCTCGCAGTTGATCCCGCTTTGCCACCCGCTGCGGCTGACGCGCATCGACGCGGAGCTCGCGCGCGTCCGCGCCGGGCGCTGGGTCGTCACGACCGAAGTCGTCGCGCTCGACCGGACCGGTGTCGAGATGGAGGCGCTCACGGCGGCCAGCGTCGGGGCGCTCGCGCTTTACGACATGGTGAAGGCGGTCGACCGCAGCGCGTCGATCGAGAGCGTGCGGCTCCTCTCCAAATCGGGCGGCAAGTCGGGCGACTACGCGCGCAAGGAGCGGCCGGCGCGACGCGGAGCGCGGAGTTGAACGCGGAGCGGCCGCTGTCGCCGGCACTGCGCATCGCGTTGCTGATCTGCTCCGATCGTGCCGCGAGCGGTGCGCGCGACGATGCGACGGCGGCACTGCTCGCGCCGGCGCTCGCCGCCGCCGGCCATGAACTCGTGACGGTGGTGGTCGTCGCGGACGACGTGTCCGCCATCGGCCAGCGACTGCGCGAGCTCGCCGCCGTGCATCCGATCGTGCTCACGTCGGGCGGAACCGGGATCGCGCCGCGCGACGTCACCGTCGAGGCGACGCGCGCCGTCATCGAGCGCGAAGTGCCAGGGATCGGTGAGGCGATGCGCGCGCGCAGCCTCGCATCGACGCCGATGGCGATGGCTTCACGAGCCACTGCTGGAACGCTCGGCCGCGCGTTGATCGTGAATCTGCCGGGCTCGCCGCGCGGTGCGCTCGAATGCCTGCAGGTGGCGCTGCCGATCTTCACGCACGCCGCGCGGTTGCTGGCCGGCGCGGTGCGTGATTGCCAGGTGGAAATCGCGGCTCCGCGAAGCGAGGTCGAAGGGCGATGAGCGTCAACGTCGGGATCGTCGGTGCCACCGGCGCCGTGGGCGAGGAACTGCTCCAGGTGATGGAGCAGCGGGGCTTTCCGGTCGAGTCGCTGCTGCCGATGGCGAGCGCGCGCAGCGCCGGTCGCGTCGTGCGCTTCCGCGGTCGGGACCACGCGGTGCAGCCGCTCGACGTGGCCGCGCTGGCGCAGTGCGACGTCGTCTTCCTGTCGGCGGGAGCGTCGCTCAGCCGGACGCTGGCGCCCCAGCTGCTGCGTGGTCGGCCGCGCCTCTACGACAACACCAGCGCGTTTCGGCTCGATCCCGAAGTCGCGCTGGTGGTTCCCGAGGTCAATCCGGAGCGCCTGACTCCGGCGCACCGTCACGCGGCCGTCGCCAACTGCACGGCGATCTTGCTGGTGCTGGCGCTTGCGCCGCTGGAACGGGCGTTTGGACTCGAGCGCGTGGTCGTCTCGACCTATCAGTCCGTTTCGGGCGCGGGTCGCCGCGCGCTCGAACGGCTCCGCGACGAGCTGACGCGCGAACTGCGCGGCGAGGTGCTGCCGGCCGGCGGACCGCCGCCGTTCGCCTTCAACTGCGTGCCGTCGATCGGCGAACTCGACGCTTCCGGCAGCGTGGCGGCGCGGACCACGGGTGAGGAGCAGAAGGTCGCCGCCGAGACGCGCCGCATCCTCGAACGACCCGACCTTGCGATCACCGCGACCTGCGTGCGCGTCCCGGTGCTGCGCGCTCACTCCGAGTCGGTCCTCGTCGAGTTGCGCGATCGATCGGCGACGCTCGAGCAGGTGATCGCCGCGCTGCGCGGTGCGCCGGGCGTCACTTTGAAGGACGACGTCGCTGCGGGCGTCCTTCCAACACCGCGCTCAGCCGCGGGTGGCGATGGCATCGAGGTGGGGCGCATCCGACCGGCCGATCGAGCGGGCGCGTTCGCCTTCTTCCTGGCCGGCGACCAGCTGCGCAAGGGGGCCGCGTTGACCGCCGTCCAGCTCGCCGAGCTGCAACTTGCCCGCTGAACCAGCCATCACCGTCGCGCGCGTTGCTTGACTTCGCGGCGCGGTGCCCCCTAAATGACGCCCCTTTCCGCGGTGCAAACACCGCGCCTTCGGGCGCCTCGCCCTCGCGCCGCCTCCCGAGAGCCACCCATGCCCACCATCAATGCCAACGACATGAAGAACGGCATCACGATCATCTACGAGGACCAGCTCTGGGACGTGATCGAGCATCAGTTCGTCAAGCCCGGCAAGGGGACGCCGTTCGTCCGCAGCAAGCTGAAGAGCGTCAAGACGGGCCAGGTCCTCGAGCCGACCTTCGACTCGAAAGAGCGCGTCGAGCAGGCGATCCTCGAGAAGTCGGAGTGGGAGTACCTCTTCCGCGAGGGCGACAACTTCGTCTTCATGGACACGACGACCTTCGACCAGACGCACGTCAGCATGAAGCTGATCGCGCCGCTCCTCGACATGCTCAAAGAGAACACCAAGTGCAGCGTGAAGCTCTATGAGGGCGAGGTGATCAACGTCGTGCTGCCCGACTTCATGGAGTTCACGGTCGTCGAGACCGACGCCCACATCAAGGGCCAGCAGGCGGCGGGCGGCGGCAAGCCGGCGAAGGTCGAGACCGGCGCGGTGATCACCGTGCCGCCGTTCGTCGAGCCGGGCACGCGGATCCGCGTCGACACGCGCGATCGACGCTACGTCGAGCGCTGCTGAGCGAACGAGCGGAACCGGACTTCTTCTGGCGCGAGCGGCGATTCGCCGGCGCGCTTCCAATCATCGGATCGGGAGGACGCAGCGGATGGCACGCAAGAAGAAGGCAGCGAAGCGCGCAGGGGCGATGGCCGCGGCGACACCGGTCCCGGCCGCGAAGCCGGCGGCGCACGATGCCGAGATCGCGCGTCTGCGCGAGCTGCTCGCGTTGATGAAAGACCATGCGCTGAGCGAACTCGAGATCGGTCCCGACGGCCATTCGGTGCGGCTCAGCAAGAACGGTCCTGCGCCGATGGGCATGGCGATGGGCATGCCGATGGGGGCGATGCCCGCCGCCGCGGCACCCGCGGCGACGGCGCAAGTCGCTGCGGCCGATGCACCGGCGATTCCGGCCGGTCCGGTCGGGGAGAACTTCCTCTCGCCGATGGTCGGGACCTTCTATCGCGCCGCTTCACCCGAGGCGAAGGCCTTCGTGATGGAGGGCGACAGCGTCAAGGTCGATGCGGTGCTCTGCATCATCGAGGCGATGAAGGTGATGAACGAGATCAAGGCCGAGAAGGCCGGCAAGGTGGTTCAGATCCTGGTCGAGAACGGCGAGGCCGTCGAGTTCGGCCAGCCGCTCTTCGTCATCCAGTCGAGCTGACCGCACGATGTTCCGACGAATCCTGGTCGCCAACCGCGGCGAGATCGCGCTGCGGATCCTGCGCGCCTGTCATCAGCTCGGGATCGAGACCGTCGCCGTCTGCTCCGAAGCCGACAAGGGCGCGCGCTATCTGCGCATGGCGAACGACACGATCTGCATCGGACCGGCGCGCTCGGCCCAGAGCTACCTCGACATCTCGCGCATCGTGAGCGCGGCCGAGATCGCCGACGTCGACGCCATCCATCCCGGCTACGGCTTCCTTTCCGAGAACTCTCATTTCGCCGAGGTGTGCCGCTCGTGCGGCATTCGCTTCATCGGTCCGCCGCCCGAGGCGATCGACCTGATGGGGAACAAGTCGAAGGCGAAGGAGACGGCGCGCAAAGCCGGTGTCCCGACCATTCCAGGCAGCGACGGGCCGGTCTCGAGCGACGCCGAGGCGCTCGCGGTCGCCAAGGAACTCGGCTACCCGGTCATCATCAAGGCGGTGTCCGGCGGCGGTGGCCGCGGCATGCGCATCGCCCACAACGATGTCTCGTTGGTGAATGGCTACTTCGCCGCCCGCAGCGAGGCGGAGGCCGCCTTCGGCGATTCGAGCGTCTACCTCGAGAAGGTGATCGAGAAGGCGCGCCACATCGAGGTGCAGTTCATCGCCGACCAGCACGGCAACGTCTACAGCCTCGGAGAGCGCGACTGCACGACGCAACGCCGTCATCAGAAGTTGATCGAGGAAGCGCCGTCACCGGTGGTCACGCCGGAGGTGCGCGCTCAGATGTGCGCCGCCGCGCGCGCTCTTTGCAAGCAGGCCGGCTACTACAACGCCGGTACCGTCGAATTCCTGCTCGACGCCGGCGGCAACTTCTACTTCATGGAAGTGAACGCCCGCATCCAGGTCGAGCATCCGGTGACGGAAGAGGTGACCGGCCTCGATCTCATCGAGGCGCAGCTGCGCGTCGCCGCCGGCGAGCGGCTGAACTGGCCGCATCCCGACATGCCGTTGCGCGGTCACTCGATCGAGTGCCGCATCAACGCCGAGGACCCGGCGAGCAACTTCAAGCCATCGCCTGGCGTGATCACCACCTGGATCGCGCCGGGCGGCCGCAACGTGCGCCTCGACACCCATGCGCACGCCGGCTACCGGATTCCCCCGTTCTACGACTCGATGATCGGCAAGCTGATCGTTCGCGGCGACACGCGCGAGGAGGCGATCGCCACGCTGCTGCGCGCGCTCGACGAGTTCGTCGTCGAGGGGGTGAAGACGACCATCCCGCTGCACAAGGAGATCCTGCGCAGCGAGGCGTTCCGCAAGGCGCAGATGGACACGAAGTACGTCGAGACCCATTTCGTCTAGGGTCGTGCGAGGTCGCGCCACGATCGGGGGACCCTTGGCCGATGGCTGCGTCGCCCCCCTTCGCCCGGCGCGTCGCTCGCCCCGCGGTTCACCTGCGAACGCTTGAATAAGCTCCCAACGACGTGACTCGCGGTGGGGCGGGCGTCCGTTTCCGGCCCGATCGGGCCGGCGGTTGAAGCGAAACTTCACCGACGGTCGATAGGCTTGCCCGACGTCGCCGGCGCCCGGTGGCTCATGGCGACGGCGGTGTGCCGCCGCCTTGCGCGAGAAATGGGCTGACGATGGGCCGTGCGAGCAGCGCGGCGAGGTGCTTCAGAGATGCTCTTCCTGTTCAACTTCTGCATCGCGGTGGTCGGCTCGGCAGCGGTCGTGCCGGCGTGCCGCGTCCAGGAGACCCCGGCTGAACCGTCCGCCGAGAAACAGGACGAGCCGCCGGCGCCGGTGCCGAGCACCTCGTCGGCGGCCCTCGACGCGCTGCTGCAGCGCCTGCTCGCCGAGCGTGAGCAGCCCGCCGTGGTCGTGCCGAGCGAGACACCGCCGACGCCAGACGCCGAAGACGTCGATGCGGTGGACCCGGAACGGTTCCGTGCGCTGCTGACGCGTGCGTCCGACTCGATCCAGATCGTGCGTCCCGACGGATTGCGCCGCGATCTGCAGTATTGGGACAAGGTCTACGCGCTCGAGAGCGGCGACGAGGTGCGCCAAGACGGGCGCGGCTGCTCGTTGCTCGAGTTCGAGGATGGCGCGCATCTGCGCTTCGACGGCGAGGCGATCTGGCGGATGACCTCGCATGCGCTGGCGAACCCGCGCGAGATCGAGATCGTCAGCCTCAAGCGCTACGCCGACCTCTGGTTCGGACGCGGCGGCATCGACACCGTGCTCTACCTGCCGGGCGGCAACGACCTGGCCGGCAACGGAACGCGCCTCGCGTTGCTGGATCGCGATCGCCGGGCGCTCGAGATTCGCGTCACCGGCCCCAACGCGGTCGTCGTGCGTTGCCCCTATCTGGGCGGGCGCATGCTGACGGTGGAGCCCGGCCAGCGCATCTTCCTGCCGGTCCTCGCCGAGCCGGCCGCCTTCGTGCCGGACCTCGTCCGCGAGGCGACGCTGTTCGATGAACCTCGCGGGCAACTGCGCGTGCAGGCGCCCGAACCGATCAAGCTCGAAACGCGCGACGCGCAGATCGAGCTGATCGGCAGCGGCCCGATCCCCGGAATCGCTCGCGCGTGCGGGGCGCGCGTCGTGTTGCGGCCCGGACAGACCATGAGAATCACGCGAGCGCCGCTTGGCGCTCCGCGTCGACAGGAGTGGAACGAATGACGCCACGTTCGGTCATCACCGGCGGCGCCGGATTCCTCGGCAGCCACCTTGCGGAGCGCCTCCTCGCCGAGGGGCACGAAGTGATCGTGCTCGACAACCTGCTGACGGGCAACCTCAGCAACATCGAGCACCTCTTCAAGGATCGCCGCTTCAGCTTCATCCACTACGACGTGACCAACTTCATCCACGTCGAGGGGAAGGTCGACTTCATCTTCCACTTCGCCTCGCCGGCGAGTCCGAAGGACTACCTCGACTACCCGATCCAGACCCTGAAGGTCGGGTCGCTCGGCACCCACAAGGCGCTCGGGCTCGCGAAGGCGAAAGGGGCCGTCTTCCTGATCGCTTCGACCTCCGAGGTCTACGGCGATCCGCTCGAGCATCCGCAGCGCGAGAGCTACTGGGGCAACGTCAACCCGGTCGGACCGCGCGGCGTCTACGACGAGGCCAAGCGCTTCGCCGAGGCGATGACGATGGCGTACCACCGCTTCCACGGGGTCCAGACCCGCATCGTCCGCATCTTCAACACCTACGGCCCGCGCATGCGGCTGAACGATGGGCGCGCGCTGCCGACCTTCATGACGCAGGCGCTGCTCGGCCAGGACATCACCGTCTACGGCGACGGCTCGCAGACGCGCAGCTTCACGTTCGTGACGGATCTCGTCGACGGCATCTATCGGCTCGCGCTGTCGAAGGAGTCCGACCCGGTCAACGTCGGCAACCCGCGCGAGATGTCGATCCTCACCTTCGCGGAGAAGGTGAAGGAGCTGACCCGCTCCTCGAGCAGGATCGTCACCAAGCCGCTCCCGGTCGACGATCCGAAGATCCGCCAGCCCGACATCACTCGTGCCCGCGCCAAGCTCGGCTGGGAACCGAAGGTTTCGCTCGAGGAAGGGCTGAAGCTCACGCTGCCCGACTTCGAGCGCCGATTGAAGGCTGCCGGTCCGATGGTGCTCGGTTGAACCGCGCCGCCGGCGAGGCTGTCACGGGAGCGAGGCGGGAGCGATGACGCACAAGGAACTGCTCGAGCGGATCGAGGCGCGTACGGCCACCGTGGCCGTGCTAGGCCTCGGCTACGTCGGTCTTCCGCTCTGCCTCGCCTTCGCGGAAGAGGGCTTCGAGGTCATCGGACTCGACATCGACGTCCGGCGCGTCGAGGGGCTGCAGAAGGGCAAGAGCTACGTCGACGACATCAGCAATGAGCAGCTCAAGGCGCAGCTCGATCGCAAGAAGTTCAAGCCGACCACCGACTTCGACGAGCTGAGGAAGGCACACGCGGTGATCGTCTGCGTGCCGACGCCGTTGAACAAGAGCGGCGACCCCGACATCAGCTACATCGTGAACGCGACGCTCGAAGTCGAGAAGCGCCTGCAGCCGGGGCAGCTGATCATCCTCGAGAGCACGACCTATCCCGGCACCACCGTCGAAGTCGTGATGCCGCGCCTCTCCGAAGCGCAGGGCAAGTCGTGGAAGGTGGGCAAGGACTACTTCCTCGCCTTCTCGCCCGAACGGATCGATCCCGGCAGCAAGCGTTTCAACGTGCGCAACACGCCGAAGGTCGTCGGCGGCGTGACCGAGAAGTGCGGCGAAGTGACGCGCTCCCTCTACGCGGCGGCGCTCGAGCGCGTCGTGCCGGTGAGCAGCGCCACCGCCGCGGAGATGGTGAAGATCCTCGAGAACACCTTCCGCATGGTGAACATCGGTCTCGTCAACGAGATCGCGATCCTCTGCGAAAGGCTCGGAATCGACGTGTGGGAGGTCATCGACGCCGCGGCGACCAAGCCGTTCGGTTTCCTGCCCTTCTATCCGGGTCCCGGACTCGGCGGCCACTGCATCCCGATCGACCCGTTCTACCTGTCGTGGAAGATGCGCACGCTGCAGACCAAGGCGCGCTTCATCGAGCTCGCTGGCGAGATCAACTCGGCCATGCCGGAGTTCATCGTCGAGAAGGTCGCGTTGGGCCTGAACGACGAGAAGAAGTCGGTACGCGGGTCGAAGATCTGCATCCTCGGCTTCGCCTACAAGCGCGACGTCTCCGACGTCCGCGAGTCGCCGGCGTTCGACATCGCCACGAAGTTGCGCGAGCGCGGCGCCGAGGTGAGCTACCACGATCCGCATGCGCCGGAAGTCACGCTCGAGTGGGGCAAGCTGAAGTCGGTGCCGCTCAACGCCGAGTGGTGCCGCAAGCTCGATTGCGCCGTGATCGTGACCGATCACGCGTCGATGGACCTGGCGACCGTGCTCGAGCACTGCCCGCTGGTGGTCGACTCGCGCAACGCCACCAAGGGCAAGTCGGCGAAGGCGCGCATCCTCAAGCTCTGATCCCGCGGCAAGCAAGGAGCGTCGGCGCCCTCGGGGCTTCGGCGCAAGCGTCATGGCTCGAATCCTCGTGACGGGAGCGGCGGGCTTCATCGGCTCGCACCTCACCGACCGCCTGCTCGCCCGCGGCGATTTCGTGGTCGGGTTCGACAACTTCGATCCCTACTACGACCCGGCGATCAAGCGGCGCAACCTGCGCGGCGCGCTCGCGTCACGCTCCTTCGAGCTGATCGAGGCGGACCTGCGTGATCGCGCCGCGGTCCTCGCGACGGTGGCGCGAACGCGCCCCGAGAAGGTCGTTCACCTCGCCGCGCAGGCTGGCGTGCGACCCTCGCTGCAGCGCCCGCAGCACTACATCGATGTCAACGTCACCGGGACGCTGAACCTGCTCGACGCGATGACCGCGGCGGGCTGCAAGCGCCTGGTCTATGGCGGCACCTCGTCGGTCTATGGCCGCAGCCAGGAGTCGCCTTTCCGCGAGGATCAGGCCGCCGACCGCCCGATCTCCCCGTACGCCGCGACCAAGCGCGCGGCGGAGATGCTGTGCCACACCTGGCATGCGATCCACGGGCTGCGCGTGACCGTCCTGCGCTTCTTCACGGTCTACGGTCCGCGTCAGCGTCCCGAGATGGCGATCCACAAGTTCGCGCGCCTCATGCTCGCCGGGCAGCCGATCCAGCGCTTCGGCGACGGCTCCTCGGTACGCGACTACACCTATGTCGACGACATCCTCGATGGCGTGGTGAAAGCGGTCGACCACGACGAGGGATTCGGCGTCTACAACCTCGGCGAGTCGCAGACCTATTCGCTCACGACGCTGCTGCAGATGCTCTCGAAGGCGCTTTGCGTGCCGGCGCGCATCGAGGGGCAGCCCGATCAGCCGGGCGACGTGCCGGCCACCTGTGCCGACATCTCGCTCTCGCGGCGCGTGCTGGGCTACGACCCGCGCGTGTCGCTCGCCGAAGGCATCGCGCGCTTCGTGGCGTGGCTGCAGCAGGAGATCGCCGACGAGGCGCGCTCCCGAGCCGGGTGCTGAGCGATGGCGCACCGCCCGTGCATCACGATCGTCGTCGGCGCCCGCCCGAACTTCATGAAGGCAGGTCCGGTGCTGCATGCGCTGCAGCGCCACGGTGGCTTCGAAGTGAAGCTGGTCAACACTGGCCAGCACTACGACGAGCGCATGGCCGGGCAGTTCCTTCGCGACCTCGGCTTCCCCAAGCCCGACGCCGATCTTGGCGTCGGCTCCGCCAGTCACGGCAAGCAGACGGCGCAGGTGCTGGCGAGCTTCGAGGAGTGGCTGCTCGCCCATCCGCAGGACCTCGTGCTGGTGGTGGGGGACGTCAACTCGACCATCGCAGCGACGCTCGCCGCGGTGAAGCTGCACGTACCGGTGGCTCACGTCGAGGCGGGGCTGCGCTCGGGCGATCGCTCGATGCCCGAGGAGTTGAACCGCCTCGCGACCGACGCCCTCTCCTCGCTTCTCTTCGTCACCGAGCCGTCGGGGGTCGCGAACCTGCGTCGCGAAGGAGCCCGCGCCGATCGCATCGAGATGGTCGGCAACACGATGATCGACACGTTGCTGCGCTTCCGCGGGATTGCGCTGCAGTCACCGCGGCCGGCCGACTGGCCGGAGCACTACGCGCTGGTCACGCTGCATCGGCCGAGCAACGTCGACGATGGCGCCGCGCTGCGCGGCATCCTCGCGGCGCTGCAGGAGCTCTCCGCTGATCTGCCGCTGGCGTGGACGGTTCATCCGCGCACGCAGAAGCGGCTCGAGGATTTCGGCTTTGCCGCGTCGCTCGCCGCGGGAGGCCGTATCCGGCTGGTCCCGCCGCTCGGCTACGTCGAGTTCATGGCGGCGATGGCGCGCGCGCGACTGATCCTCACCGATTCGGGCGGCGTGCAGGAGGAGGCGCTGGTGCTGAAGGTCCCGGTGGTCACATTGCGCGAGAACACCGAGCGGCCGGTGACGATCGAGTGTGGCGGCAACCTGCTGGCCGGCAACGTGCCGGAGCGGATCCTGGCGGGCGCGCGCACCATGCTGGCGCGCGATCCGGCGACGTTCCGCGTGCCCGAAGGATGGGACGGCCACGCCGCCGAGCGCGTGGTGGATCGCCTGGTCCGTTTCTTCGCGCAAGGCGCGAGCCTGTGATCCTGGTCACGGGCGGCGCCGGTTTCATCGGCTCCCATCTCGTCGCGAGTCTGGTCGCTTCGGGCGAAGCGGTTCGCGTGCTGGACGATCTGTCGAGCGGTCGCGAGGAGAACCTCGCGCCGGTGCGAGGGCGGGTCGAGTTCGTGCGTGCGTCGCTGGTGGACTCGGACGCCGTGGCCGGCGCGTGCGCCGGCGTGACGACGGTCTACCACCTCGCGGCGTGCCCTTCGGTGCCGCGCAGCTTCGATGAGCCGGCCTACTGTCACGCGGTGAATGCGACGGGCACCCTGCACGTCGCGCTTGGCGCCGCGAAGGCGCGCGTGCGCCGCGTCGTCTTCGCGAGTTCTTGCGCCATCTACGGCGATGCCGGCGAGGCGCCGGTCCACGAGGCGCGCGCGCCGCAACCGAAGTCGCCCTACGCCGCGCAGAAGCTGCTCGGCGAGCACTACCTCGCGGACTACGGCGCCGCCCGCGGCTTCGCGGCGGTCGCGCTGCGCTTCTTCAACGTCTACGGCCCGCGCCAGGACCCGGGCTCGCCCTACTCGGGAGTGATCTCGATCTTCTGCGAGCGGCTGCTGCGCGGCGACCCGGTCACGATCTACGGCGATGGTCGCCAGACGCGCGATTTCGTCTACGTCGAGGACGTGGTGCAGGCGCTCCGCCTTGCGGGTGAGGGCGAGGCGCCGCATGGCGCGGTGATGAACGTCGCCACCGGTGAATCGAGGAGCTTGCTCGAACTGCACGCCACGCTCGCGAAGCTCGCCGGGCGCAACGAGCCACCGCATCACGCTCCGGCACGCACCGGTGACATCGTGCGTTCCGCTGCCGACATCGCCAGAATCAGCTCCGCGTTGCGGTACCAACCGCGCACGCGTTTCGAGGACGGACTGGCCCGCACGCTCGAGTGGTACCGCGAGCGGGAGACAGCGCGCGTCGCGACGGGCGATCCGCGCAGGGGAACCACATGAACAGCGACTCCATCAAGGGCGTGATCCTCGCCGGCGGGCTCGGCAGCCGGCTCATGCCGCTGACCAAGATCACCAACAAGCACCTGCTGCCCGTCTACAACCGGCCGATGATCCACTACCCGCTCGAGTGCCTGGTGAAGGGTGGGGTGAAGGACGTGATGATCGTGACCGGCGGCGACTCGGCCGGCCACTTCCTGAAGCTGCTCGGTTCCGGCAGCGAGTTCGGCGCGCGCCTCTGCTACGCGTACCAGCAGGGCGAAGGCGGGATCGCCGATGCGTTGCGCCTCGCCGAGCCGTTCGTCGGCAGCGGCCGCATGGTCGTCGTGCTCGGCGACAACCTGCTGCAGAAGTCGATCAAGCCGTCGGTCGACCGCTTCCTGGCGCAGAAGAGCGGCGCGCGCATCCTGTTGAAGGAAGTGCCCGATCCGGAGCGTTTCGGCGTCGCCGAGGTGAAGGGCGATCAGGTCGTGGGCATCGTCGAGAAACCCAAGCAGCCGAAGAGCAACCTCGCGGTGACCGGGATCTACTTCTACGACGCCCGCGCCTTCGAGATCATCCGCACGCTCAAGCCGAGCCACCGCGGCGAGCTCGAGATCACCGACGTCAACAACGCCTACCTCGCGCGCAACGAGCTGCAGTGGGACCGCCTCGAAGGCTGGTGGAGCGACGCCGGCACCTTCGAGTCGCTCTACAAGGCTTCGACGCTCGTGCGCGAAGGCGGGGCGAACCTCGGCTGATCGAGCCGCCGCGGCACGTCGCGCGGCGCACCGTTGGCGAGCAGCAGGAGGGATGCCGTGCGCGTGTTGATCACTGGGGGCGGCGGGATCCTCGGCACCGCGCTGCAGCGGACCCGGCCGGGCCACGTCGAACTGCAGTCGACGACGCGCGCGCAGCTCGACGTCGTCGATGCGGCGCAGACGCGCGCGGCCATCGCTGCCGCGCGCCCCGACTGGGTGATCCATGCCGCTGCTTTCACCGACGTCGACGGTTGCGAGCAGGATCCAGGGCGCGCGCTCCGCGTCAACTGGCTCGGCACCGCCAACGTCGTCGACGCGGCGGCGCGCGCTGGCGCCGGCTGCCTCTGCCTCTCCAGCGACTACGTCTTCGATGGGCAGTCGACCACTCCCTACCTCGAGCACGATCCGACCGCGCCGCAGTCGGCGTATGGCCGCAGCAAGCGTTTCGGAGAGTTCGAGGCGCTGGCGCGCGGCGGACGCGTGCTGGTCGTGCGAACCCAGTGGGTCTTCGGTGCGGGCGGTCGCAACTTCGTCGACACCATCCTGAAGGCGGCGCGCGAGCGACCGAGCCTGAAGGTGGTGGCGGACCAGCGCGGGTGCCCGACCTGGTCGAACCACCTGGCGACGGGCCTCTGGCAGTTGCTTGCCGCCGACGTGGCACCGGGGCTCTGGCACTGCTCGGCGGCGGGGGACGCGAGCTGGCACGAGTTCGCGCTCGCCATCATCGCCGGCGCCGGACTCACCACTCCGGTCGCTCCCTGCACCACGGCCGAGTTTCCGCGGCCGGCGCGGCGGCCGGCGTACGGAGTGCTCTCGAAGCTGCGCTTCGCGGCCGCGCTCGGCGCGTCGCCGCCCTCGTGGCAGGAGGGACTCGCCGGCTATCTTGCGGAGCTTCGCGAGGGGATCGGCCGCGCATGACCAAGTTGCTCGTCACCGGAGGCGCCGGCTTCATCGGCGCCAACTTCATCCGCCACGTCTTGGCGACCCGCCCCGATTGGAGCGTGGTCAACCTCGACGCGCTCACCTACGCCGGCGATCTGACCTGGCTGGCGGACCTCGAAGGTCACCCGCGCTACGCGTTCGAGCGTGCCGACCTCGCCGAGCGGGCCCAGGTCGAGGCGGTCTTCGCGCGCCACCGGATCGACTGGGTCGCTCATCTGGCAGCCGAGTCGCACGTCGATCGCTCGATCCTCGAACCGGCGATCTTCGTGCGCAGCAACGTCGTCGGGACGCAGCACCTGCTCGACGTTGCGCGCGCGCAGCGCGTGCAGCGCTTCCTGCACGTCTCGACCGACGAGGTCTACGGCACGCTTGGCGCCACCGGCAGCTTCAGCGAGTCGACGCCGCTCGCGCCCAACTCGCCCTACTCCGCCAGCAAGGCGGGCTCCGACCTGCTCGTGCGCGCCGCCTTCCACACCTTCGGCTTCCCGGCCGTGACGAGCCGCTGCTCGAACAACTACGGGCCGCGCCAGTTCCCCGAGAAGCTGATCCCGCTGATGATCGCCAACGCGATGGCGGACCAGCCGTTGCCGGTCTATGGCGACGGCCAGCAGGTGCGCGACTGGATCCACGTCGACGACCACTGCTCGGGTCTGCTGGCGGCGCTCGAACGCGGTCGGCCGGGCGAGGTCTACAACTTCGGTGGCGAGTGCGAGCTGCCGAACCTGACCGTCGTGCGCACCTTGCTGAAGATCCTCGGCAAGGACGAGCGGCTCATCCGCTACGTCGCCGATCGACCCGGGCACGATCGCCGCTACGCAATCGACTGCGCCAAGGCGAAGTCCGAGCTCGGTTGGCGTCCGACGCGCCGCTTCGACGAGGGGCTTGCGGCCACCGTCGATTGGTATCGCGCCAATCAGTCCTGGGTCCTGCGCATCCGTTCGGGGGCCTATCGCGACTACTATGACCGCCAGTACGGCGGCCGCCTCGCCCCCGGGGGCGGCCCCGGCCCTTGAGCGAGCGCACGGGACGTTTCAACCCGGACGCCGTCCAAGGTCGAAGGGAGGGCTGTCGCGGCGCCGCAATCGCGGTCGCAACGATGGCGAGGTGCCAGGAGAGAACGTGACCCAGATCTCGACACGTCGCGCCGGAGTGGCGTTCCTGCCGCTGCTCGCGCTTGGCGGCTGCGTCACCAGCGACGATGGGCGCGTCCAGCAACTGCTGAATCAGCGCGGCTTCGGGACGCGCTACGTCGGCGACACCAACGACCAGTACTACCTCGGCATCGGCGACATCATCAGCATCTCCGACGCGCTGCACCCCGAGTTCAATGCGGCGCTGCGCGTGCGCACCGACGGCGTGATCGATCCTGAGTTGATCGACGAAGTCTTCGTCGCCGGACTCACGATCCCCGATCTCGAGGAGACGTTGACCCGGCGCTTCCGCGAGTTCAACTCGAGCGCCGACATCGATGCGACGCTGCAAGGGTCGACGTCGAAGTGGTACTACGTCGACGGCGAAGTGGCCGGCGGCGGACGCAAGCCGTTCGAGGGCGAGACCTCCCTGTTTCGCGCCGTCTTCGACGCGGCGCCGACGCTGCTCGCCGACGACGACGGCATCCGGCTGATCCGTTCCGATCCGTACCACCCGCTCGTGGTCGAGTTCGACTACGACGACATGCTCGAAGGCGGTTGGTCGCTCGACAACGTCGAGGTGCGCGAGAACGACATCATCTACATCCCGCCGAATCTCTTCGGCTACCTGACCATCTTCACCCAGCAGCTCTTCGCGCCGCTCACCGTGATCGTCTCGAGCGCCTTCAACCTGAACCGGTTGATCTTCGCGGCCGAGACCTTCGGCGACACGCGGCGTTTCGGCAACAGCGGCCGCAACAACTTCGGCGGCAGCTTCAGCCGAGCGCCGCCGCCGCTGGGCAGCGACAGCGCTCTGGCCCTCGCACCGATCGACCCGGCGCTGCTCGGAGGCGATTGATGGCCGCCGCGAACGACTTCGACCGCGAGGTCGATCCGCAGCAGCAGATCCGTCAATTCATCGGCGTGATCAAGCGCGGCTGGCTCGCCATCGCGACCTGCCTTGGCGCCGGCCTGCTGGTCGGCGTCTCGCTGTTCCTGTTCATTCCGAAGACCTACGTCTCCACCTCGAAGCTCGAGCTCAACAGCGCGTGGATGTTCGACTCGGTCGCCGAGTCGCGCGACATCGACACCATCCCATTCTCGACGCGGCGCCGGAACCTCGAGGAGCAGTTGCGCTCCACGACCTGGATCGAGGCGGTGCTGAACGACCTCGAATGGGACGACTGGACCCGCGCGAAGGAAGGCGGCGAGCTCGACCAGCGCGCCTTCCTGAAGAAGGTGAAGGACAAGATCGATTGCCGCGTCACCGCTGGCGAACTCGGCGAGCGGATCGTCTTCCTCAACTTCGCCTGGCACGATCGCGATCGCGCCGCCGAGTTCTGCGCCGCGCTGAACAAGTTCTGGCTCGATACCTCGCTCGAGCGCTACACCGCGGAAGTCGATCGCAAGCTCTCGGTCGCCGAGGAGGTCCTCGCGGTCAAGAAGCAGGAACTTGACGACGCGCGCGTGGCGCTCGAACGGTTCGAGGTCCGCAATGGAATCAGCGCGATCGACCAACGCCAGGGGGCGCAGGGTCAGCTCGATCGACTGTTGACCGACCGTGGCACGCTCGCCATCGCCATCGCCGACTTCGAGGCGCAGATCGAGAACCTCGACGCACGCCTCACCGCGACCAATGCGCAGGGCGATCTGCTGCTGCCGCCGACGCTGCCGTCCGACAGCCCGCTCACCAACACGCAGAAGGCCGCCGCGATCCAGCAGATCGAGGCGACCGTCGCCGCCATCGAGGCGCGCCTCATCTCGGGCTACAACCCCGATCGCGACCGCCTGCTCGGCCAGCTCAAGGTCGCGCTGAAGAAACAGCTCGTCGCGGCGTCCGAGCTCGGATCGACCGCGTCCGGCGTTCCGTTGCCCGGTATCCCCAATCCCGACTGGAAGGCCGCCAAGGACCAGCGCGACGCGCTCTACCTGCAGCTGCAGGGCAAGGTGGCGCAACGCAGCCGGATCGAAAGCGATCTCGCCCGAGTTTCGGAGTCGCTCGAGACGTTGCCCGAGGTGCTGCGCGTCCACGACACGCTGCGAGCGGAGATCATCGGCAAGCAGCAGATCGTCTACGACGCGACCATGGCGCTGCAGCCGCTGCGCGACAACAAGTTGCAGAGCGAGCGGCGCGGGCCAGGGCAGCGCATGCCGTTCACCCAGCTCGAGAAGCCGGTGCCGGCGACGATCCCGTCGGCCTTCCTCGGCACCATCGCGCTCGCCGTCTCGACCATGCTGGGGCTCGGCCTCGCGTTGGTCGCGATCATCGGCCGCGAGTTCCTGCGCTCCTCCTTCCGCAGCGCCGAGCAGGCGCGGCGCACGTTGCGCTTGCCGGTGCTCGGCGAGGTCGCCCCGATCCAGACCGTCCCGGAATTGCGCCGTGCGCGCCTGCAGCGGACCGTCCAGGTCGCGGCGTCGTTCCTGCTGCTTGGCGGGCTCGCGTCGGTGATCTGGGTCTGCGTGGCGCATCCCAACGACCTGCCGCGCGGCCTGGTCGAGTGGGCGTTGGACCTGCGCGCGTCGCTCGCTTGAGCGATGCGGCATGCGGCTCCTCTACCTTGCGCATCGCGTGCCCGATCGCCCGACGAAGGGCGACAAGATCCGGGCATTTCACCAGCTTGCCGCGCTCGTGAAGCGACACGAGGTGCATCTGTGCACCCTCGCGGACGAGGACGAGATCGATCCGGCGCCAGCGTGGCGTGACGCGGTCGCGAGCATGACGGTCGTGCGCCTTTCGAAGTGGGGGGCGCGATTGCGCGCCGCAGGCGCGCTGCCGAGCGGGCGCTCGCTGACGGCCGCCCACTTCGCCGAACCGGAGTTGGTGGCGCGGCTCGCGGAACTTCGCGACGGACCGCGTTTCGATGCCGTCGTCGTCTACAGCGGAGCGGTCGATCCGCTGGTCGCAGGCTGGCGGCCGCGCGTCCTCGATCTCGTGGACGTCGACTCGGAGAAGTTCCGCCTCTATCACGAGCGCGGCACCGTGCGCGGCCCGGCGCGGATCGCTTGCGGCATCGAGGCGAAGCGGTTGCGCGCGCTCGAGCGGCGCGCCTGCCTCGACGCCGACTTGACGCTGGTGTGCACCGACGAGGAGGCGCTCTCGCTGCGCAGCTTCGTGACGCCGCGCCGGTTGGAAGTGCTGAAGAACGGCGTCGATCTCGACGCCTACCCGTTCGCCGGCCCGGCTGGCCGCGCCGCCCACGAACTGCTGTTTGTCGGCGCGCTCGATTACGAGGCGAACGTCGATGCGGCGCGCCAGCTCGTCCTCGAAGTGCTGCCGCGCGTGCGCGCCGTCGTGCCGGCCGCCGTCGTCACGTTGGTGGGCCGCGCGCCGAGCGCGGCGGTCCGCGCGCTGACGCGGGAGTCGGGCGTGGAACTGCATGCCGACGTGGCCTCGGTGACGCCGTTCCTGCAGCGTGCGACGCTGGCGGTGCTGCCCTTTCGCATCGCGCGCGGCATCCAGAACAAGGCGCTCGAAGCGCTGGCCAGCGGGCTGCCGTTGGTCGCGAGCCAGGAGACGGCGAAGGGGATCGAGGGAACGGCCGGTGTCGAGTTCGTCGTCGGCAACGATGTGGCCGCGCTCTCGGAACAGGTGATCGCGCTGCTCGCCGACGCGCCGCGCCGCGCGCAGCTCGCGGTCGCAGGGCGTGCGCTGGTCGAGGCGCGCTACGCGTGGCCGGCGGTCCTCGGACGCTTCGTGGAACTGGTCGAAGAGACGGCGACGCGTGGAGCCCTGCCATGAGCGGGCGCCACGTGCTGGTGGTCGCCTGGTGGTTCCCGCCGCTTTCCGGCGGCGGCGTCCATCGACCGCTGCAGTTCGTGCGCCATCTGGTGCGGCGCGGGTTGCGCGTCACCGTGCTGACCGGCGTCCCGCCGAAAGGGGAACGGCTCGACGAGGCGTTGCTGGCGAAGGTGCCGCGCGACGTACGCATCGTGCGCGTGCCGCTGCTCGATCCGTTCCGCCTATGGGGCTGGTTGAAAGCGCTGCGTCGCGCGAATGGCCTCCATGGCGCGGCTACTGCGTCGGGTACGCCCGCTGCGGCGGTGACGCCGGCGGTGGCGACGCCCGCCGTGCTGCGTCCTTCGAGCGCGCGGCGTTGGCAGGACCTCGTCACCGAGGCGATCGCGCTCCCCGATCGCTACCTGCCATGGCTGCCGCTTGCCGTCGCCCGCGCGGCGCTCGCGTTGCGCGGTGATGAGCCCGAGATCGTCTTCTCCACCAGCCCGCCGCACACGATGCATCTGGTCGGGAGCGCGCTCGCCGGCCTCTTCCACTGCCCGCTCGTCCTCGATTTCCGCGACCCGTGGATGGGCAACCCCTTCCGTCGCTACGCCAGCGAGCGCTTCCGTCGGCTCGACGCGGCGCTCGAACGGCGCGTGGTCGCCTCCGCGGCGCAGGTCGTGCTGAACACCCCGGCGCTCGAACGGCAGTTTCGCGCGCGCTATCCCGACTTCATGCGCGCGCGCACGATCCCGAACGGCTTCGACCCCGACGCCTACGCCCACCTGCCAGCGGCGACCGGCGGCGCCTTCGAAGGCGGCGTCGAGCTGGCGCACTTCGGCCAGCTCTACGGTCTTCGCAGCGGCAAGTACCTGTTGCAGGGGCTCGCGCAGTTGAAGGAGCGCGCCCCTGCGGCGTTCGCGCAGCTGCGCGTCACCTTCATCGGCGGCATCGACGGCGAAGCGGCGTTTCGCGGCCAGGCCGAGCAGCTCGGCGTTGCGAGCGCGCTCTCGATCCCCGGACCGATGGCGCACGCGGCATCGCTCGCGCGCCAACGCCAGAGCGACCTGCTGCTGATCCTCGGGCCAGAGAACCGCGAGCCGGAGGTGCAGGTGCCGGGCAAGCTCTACGAGTACTTCGCGGCCGGCCGACCGATCGTGACCCTGTCGCGTGCGGGCGGGGCGATCGCCGAGATCCTCGCGCAGGCCGGCGTGCGAAGCGAGCGCGCCGAGCCCGACGATCCGGCCGCCATCGCGGCGGCACTGGAACGGGCCATCGCTGGCGCGCGCGATCGCGGCACGAACGCGGCGGCCGCGGTCGGCACCGATCGCTTCCGTTACGACCGTCTCGGCGACGAGCTGCTCTCGGTGTTCGAGCAGGCGTGGACCGCCTCGCCGGCCGCGCTGCCGGCGACTTCGTAGGAAACGACTCATGTGCGGCATCACTGGCTTCTTCGCGAACGACCCCGCGGCTCCGGCCCGCGTCGAGGAGCTCGTCGCGATGGGCGAGGCGATGAAGCATCGCGGCCCCGATGCGCACGGGTCGACGCTCCACTCCGGCATCGGGCTGCACAACCGCCGGCTCGCGATCCTCGACCTCTCGCCCGACGGCAACCAGCCGATGTACTCGCCGGACGGCTCGATCGCGGTGGTCTTCAACGGCGAGATCTTCAACTTCCGCGAGCTGCGCGCCGAGCTCGAGCAGCAGGGCGTCCGCTTCCGATCGCAGTCGGACACCGAGGTGCTCGTCTACCTGTATGAACGCCACCGCGACGATCGCCCGGAACGGCTGCTCGCGCGGCTGAACGGCTTCTTCACGCTCGCGATCCACGATCGCCGCAAGGACTCGCTCTTCCTCGCGCGCGACCGCCTCGGCGTGAAGCCGCTCCACTACGCGCAGACGTCACGCGGACTCGTCTTCGGCTCCGAGCTGAAGACGCTGCTCGCCGAAGGCAGCCTGCGCCGCGAGCTCGACCCCGCCGCGCTGCTCGAGTTCCTCTGCCTGCGCTACGTCCCGTCGCCGCGCACGATCTGGAAGGGCGCGCAGAAGCTGCCCGCCGGCCACTTCATGAAGGTGCAGCGCGACGGCCGCGGCGGCCTCGACGTGAAGATCGAGAAGTGGTGGGACTTGCCGGCGTTCGGGACGAATCGCGGCACTCCGGAACAGCTCGCCGAGCAGCTGTGGGAGCTGCTGGTCGATTCGGTGAAGCTGCGCCTCCTCTCCGACGTCCCGCTCGGCGCGTTCCTCTCGGGCGGGCTCGACTCGTCGGCCGTGGTCGCGGCGATGGCGCAACTGCAAGGGCGCGACGTCCATGCCGTCACCATCGGCTTCAAGGGTTGGGACCAGAGCGAGGTCGAGCACGCGCGCATCGTCGCGCAGGCGCTCTCGATCCGCCACGAAGTGCACGAACTCGAGCCGGCGGCGATGGGGCTCGTCGACACGCTCGCCGACTACTTCGACGAGCCCTTCTCGGATCCTTCCGCGATCCCGACCTACCTGCTCGCGCGCGAGGCGAGGAGGAGCGTCACCGTCGCGCTCTCGGGCGACGGCGGCGACGAGTGCTTCGCGGGCTATCGGCGCTATCGCTTCGACCTGGCCGAGCACCGCGTGCGCTCGCTGCTGCCAGGAGCGCTGTTCCGTTCGCTCTTCAAGCTCGGCGGCGGCGTGTGGCCGAAGGGCGATTGGCTGCCGCGGCGGCTGCGCGCGAAGACGACGCTGCGGAATCTCGGCCGCGCACCGGCCGCCGCCTATTTCCGTTCGGTCTGCCAGATGGAGATCGAGGAGGCGCGTGCGCTGTTGCATCCCGACCTGCGCATCGCCGCGGCCAACCACGATCCGAGCGCGGAGCATCGGCGCTGGTACGACGCTGCGCCGAGCGACGATCCGTTGGCGCGCGCGCAGTACGCCGACTTCCACACCTGGCTTCCGGAGTACATCCTCACCAAGAGCGATCGCGCGACGATGGCCGTGAGCCTCGAAGCGCGTGAACCACTGCTCGATTGGCGGTTGGTCGAGTTCGCGGCGTCGCTGCCGCCGGACCTGAAGATCCGCGAAGGGGTCGGCAAGTGGCTGTTCCGTCGCGCCGCTGCGGCGCACCTGCCGGCCCACACGATCGCGCGTGGCAAGCAGGGTTTCGCGCCGCCGCTGCAGCAATGGGTGAAGCGCGAGCTGGCAAGCGGCGCGCCGTTCGACATGCCTCGCACGGTCGATCGCGGGACGGTGGCCGCGATGCTCGAACGCCACCAGAAGGGGTGGCGCGACCTCTCCGAGCCGCTCTACGCGCTGCGCGTGCTGCGCGCGTTCGAGCGCCGCTGGCTGCCGGAGGGATGAAAGCGCCGCCATGCGCCTGCTCGTCTTCACCACCCTCTTCCCGCATCCTGGCGCGCCGCACCACGGCGTCTTCGTGCTGGAGCGGCTGCGCCACTGGATGGCGGCGACGGGCGGAAGTGCGGTGGTGGTGGCGCCGGTGCCCTTCGTGCCGCGCGCGCTGGCGCGCGGCCGCTTCGGCGAGCTGCGCGAGGTGCCGGCCGAGGAGTCGCGCGACGGGTTGCGCGTCCTCCATCCGCGCTACCTGCTGCTGCCGAAGGTCAGCATGAACGTGGCGCCGCTGACGCTGGCGCGCGCCGGCAAGGCGGTGGTGCGGAAGCTCCTGGCGCAGGGCGAGCGCTTCGATCTCATCGATGCGCACTACCTCTACCCCGACGGTGTCGCGGCGGCGCTGATCGCGCGAGCCGTGCATCTGCCGCTGTGCGTGACCGCGCGCGGCAGCGACGTGAACCTGATCCCGCGTCACGCGATCCCGCGGCGCTGGCTGCGCTTCCTGCTGGCGCGCGCCGATGCGGCGGTCGCCGTGGCCGAGGCGTTGCGCGTCGAGATGGCGGCGCTGGCGCCACCGGAGCTAGAGACGGTGACGTTGCGCAACGGCGTCGACCTCGCCAAGTTCCGGCCGCTCGATCGCGCCGCGGCGCGCGCGCAGCTGGGTTGGCCTCAGCAAAGACGCATCGTGCTGGCCGTCGGCCACCTGATCGAGCGCAAGGGCCCGCACCATCTGCTCGCCACGTTGCCGCGACTGCCAGCCGACGTCGTCGTCAAGCTGGTCGGCGACGGCGAGGAGCGCGTGCGCCTCGCGGCGCAGGCGGTCACGCTCGGGATCGCCGATCGCGTCGAGTTCTGCGGCCGCATGGCCCACGCGCAGCTGCATGTCGCCTACTCGGCGGCCGACGTGCTGGCGCTCTTGTCGTCGCGCGAAGGGTGGCCGAACGTGCTGCTCGAGAGCATGGCGTGCGGGACGCCGGTCGCTGCGACGCGCGTGTTCGGTACGCCTGAAGTCGTGCGCGACGAGTCGGTCGGCCTGCTGATCGACGCGCCGACGCCGACCGCGGTGGCCGCAACCATCACCGCGCTGCTCGACGCGCCCCGCGATCGCGCCCGCGTGCGGGCCTACGCGGAGCAGCACTCCTGGGCGGCGACCGTCGCTGGCATGCAGTCGCTCTTCGAGCGGATCCTCGCGCGCCGCGCCGCCGGAGCGGCTCGATGAGGATCCTCTATCACCATCGAACGCGCTCGCGCGACGGTCAACGCATCCACATCGAAGGGCTCGTCGGTGCGCTGGTTCGGGCCGGCCACGAAGTCGAGATCGTCGAGCCGCGGCCACGGGTCGAAGCGCCCGGCGTCGCCGGACGTGCCGCCGTCGACGCCGGTCCTCCTCGCGCCAGCCTCGTGCGTGAGCTCGCCGAACTGGCCTACAACGTCCCGGAGCGTCTGCAGCTGATGCGCGCGGCGCGCCGGTTCCGTCCCGAGGCGATCTACGCGCGCCATGCGTTGTTCACGACGAGCGCCGCCGCGGCGGCGCGCTCGCTGCGGCTGCCGCTGATGATCGAGGTGAACGCGCCGCTCGCGCTCGAACGCTCGCGCCACGGGGGACTCCGCCTCGCCAACCATGCACGCCGTCTCGAGACGCACACGCTCAACCGCGCCGATCGGGTGATCGTCGTCACCCGCGCGATGGCGCAGCTGATGGAGCAGCAAGGGGTCGCGCCGGAGCGCCTTGAAGTGCATTGGAACGGCCTGGAACCCGCGGCGCTGTCACGTCCGCTCGATGGCGCCGCGCTGCGTCGCGCGCGCGGCTGGCAGGAGCGGATCGTGCTCGGGTTCGTCGGTTTCGTGCGCGACTGGAACCGACTCGATCGCGTCTATCCCTTCCTGCGCAATGAGCCGCGCGCGCTGCTCGCGGTGGTGGGCGAGGGGCCCGATCGAGCGCGCCTCGAACAGCTCGCCGTCGCGGCTGGCGTCGCGGCGCAGGTCGTGTTCCTCGGCACGCTGCCGCGCGCGCAGGTGCTCGACACGGTCGCCGCGTTCGACGTCGCGCTGTTGCCGGAAGTGACCGAGTACGCTTCGCCGCTCAAGCTGCTCGACTACTTCGCCGCGTCGCGTGCCGCGCTCGTGCCGAATCGACCGAACCTGCGCGAAGTGGTGCGTGATGGGGAGAACGGCGTGCTGTTCGATCCATCCAACGATGCCGATTTCTCGGCTCGCCTCGCGGCCCTGGTCGCCGATCCGGTCGTGCGCGCGCGCATCGGCGCCGCGGGACGCGCGACGATCGACGCACTCGGGCTGACCTGGGATCACAACGCCGCGCGGGTCGTGGCCGAGTTCGAGGCGTTGCGCGCGCGTCGCGAACGGGGCTCGCCATGAGCGCGCCGCTGCTCTCGCGCCGACTCGCCTGGGTTCCTGCGCTGCTGCTGGCGGCCGCGTTCATTCCGCTGGCGCCGTGGATCTGGAGCCGCTGGCAGCAGCCTGACGGCTTCTTCTCGCACGGTCCGCTGGTGCCGTTCGCGGCCGCGTGGCTCGCCTTCGCGCGTCGAAAGTCGTTGGCGGAAGCGGCAGCGGAGGCGCGTGGCGATTGGCGCGGCTTGCTGCTGGCGCTGCCCGCGACGGCGCTGCTGCTCGCGGCGACCTTCGTGCGGGTCGATTCGCCGACCGTCGTGGCGCTGCTGCTGCTGGCGGCCGGGCTCGCCTGGCTCCTCTTCGGCGCCCGCTTCCTGCGGCGTCTCGCCGTTCCGCTCGGCTTCCTGCTCTTCGCCGTGCCCTGGCCGATGGAGTTGCTTGCCGACACGGTGCAATCGCTGAAGCAGGTGGTTCTCACCGCCAGCGGCGCGCTGCTTGGCTGGGCGGGGACCGGGATCCATGCCGCCGGCTCGTTCCTGGTGCTGCCAGGCGGCGAGCGACTCCTGGTGGACGACGAGTGCTCCGGCCTTTCGTCGGCGATCGCGCTCGCGGCACTCGGGGCGTTCATGGCCGGTTCGGCGACGACACTCTCGCCCGCGCGGCGCGTCGTTCTGCTCGCGCTGGCGCTGCCGGTCGCACTGCTTTCGAATCTGGTGCGCGTGCTCTCGCTGGCGTGGATCGGGCTCGCGCATGGCGCAGCGAAGGTGGGCGACTGGCACGACGTGACCAACGCGTTGGTCTACGCGCTCGCCATCGGCGGCTTCGTGCTGGCGGAGCAGCTCCTGCGGCGACGCGGCCCGCGCGGAGCCGCGCCATGAGCCGGTCCCGCTTCGTCGTCGCCGTGCTGCTGGCGCTGCTCGCGTGGGCAGGCACCGCGTTGCTGCGCGCACCGGTGCCGATCGCCGGCGTGCTGCATGTCGCGACCTTGCCGATGGAGCTTGCCGGATACGTCGGTGTCGACGTGCCGCTCGAAGAACGGCAGTACCGATTGCTGGAGACGCGCGACGTGTTGCTGCGTCGTTACACGACGGCCGCAGGCGACCGCGTCCTGGCGTGCCTCGCCGTCGCCGGCCCGGCGAACAAGGCGGCCCATCCGCCGGAGGTCTGCTACCGCGGGCAGGGGTGGACGATCGAGACCCATGTCGAGTGGGAGGTGCGGCTCGCCGGCCGCCCGCGTTCGCTGGAAGAGCTCGTGATCGCGCAGGACGGGGTTCGCGAGATGGTCTGGTCGTGGTACCGCGTCGGCGACGAAGAGACCGGTTCGTGGTGGCACGAGCAGTGGCTGGCGCTCCAGGCTCGGTTGCGGCGCGAGGCCGCGCCCGCCGCGCTGCTGCGCTTCTCGACCTCGCTCGCGGACGGCGATCGCGATGCGGCGCGGCTCCGTCTCGGCCGCTTCCTCGAGCGATTCCTTCCCGAAGTCGACCGCGCGCTTGCGATCGACCCGCTGGACCGCGAAAGTCCGCCCCCGCGATGAACGCCCTTTCGATCGATGTCGAGGAGTACTTCCACGCGGTCAACCTGCGCGCGGCCTTTCCGGAGCGCGACTGGGAGCGGCTGCCGTGGCGCGCCATCGTGGGCGTCGAGGAGTCGCTGCGGCTGCTCGACCGAGCGGGCCGCAAGGCGACCTTCTTCGTGCTCGGCTGGATCGCCGAGCATGAGCCCGAGGTGGTGCGCGCGATCGTCTCGGCGGGCCACGAGATCGCCTCGCACGGCCATTCGCACCGCATGGCGCAGGAGCTCGGGCCCGAGGGATTCGAGGCCGACGTTCGCAGGAGCCTCGAGCTGCTGTCGCCGCTCGCACGCGGGCCCATCCGCGGCTTCCGGGCGTCGACGTTCTCCGTCACCCGTCCGACGTGGTGGGCGCTCGAGCGGCTGGTGAAGCTCGGGCTGGCCTACGACTCGAGCATCTTCCCGGTGCGCCACGATCGCTACGGCATCCCCGACTTCCCGCGCACGCCGGTGACGCTGTCGACTGGCGGTGGAACCATCGTCGAGCTGCCCCTGCTGACCTGGCGACTGCTGGGACAGAACCTGCCGGCGGCCGGCGGCGGCTACCTCCGGCAGCTGCCGCTCTGGTTCACGCAGCGAGCGTTGCGCGCCATGAATGCAGCGGGGGCGCCGGGAGTCGTCTACCTGCATCCGTGGGAACTCGATCCGGGGCAGCCGCGTGCCGCTGCATCGGTCATCGGCCGCGTCGGCCATCTGCGCCACTACCGGAACCTCGATCGGACCGCGTCGCGCCTGGCGCAGCTGATCGATGAATTCCCCTTCACCACGTGCGCCGAGCTGGCGGCCGCGGCGCCTCCGCTCGCGAGCTTTCCGGCCGTCGCGTGAGCAGTCGACTCGACGCGCGCTACGACGTCGTCATCGCTGGCGCCGGGCTGGCCGGCGCGGCGACGGCCTTCATGGTCGCGCGCGCGCGCAGCGCCAGCGTGCTGCTGGTCGAGCAGGAGACGACGTTGGCGCGTCACAGTTCGGGCCGCAACGCCGGCATCGTCCGGCGCTCGACTGGCGACCAGGAACTCGATCGCTTCTGCGACGAAGGCGCGGCGTTCCTCGCGGCTCCGCCGCCCGACTTCGCGGGCACGACCGGTTTCCGGCGTACCGGCGGCTTCCTGGTGGTGACGCGAGAGCAGGCGCAAGCGTGGGCGCGGAGCGGTGTCGAACGATCGAGCGTGACCGCCTTTGCGCGCGCGCTTCCGGACTACGTCCTGCCGGACGGCGCGGAGATCCTCTTCGCGCCCGACGATGGGGTGGCCGACTCGAGTGCCGTCGTGGCGGGATTCGTTGCCGGAGCGCAGGCGCAAGGAGCGACGGTGCACCTTGGCGCGCCGCTCGGGCAGGTCGAGGTCGTGCAAGGAGCGGTGCGTTCCGTTGAAGTGGGCGGGCGGCGGATCGGCTGCGGCGTGCTCGTCGACGCCTGCGGCGCGTGGTCCCCAAGTTTCGTCGCAGCGCTCGGCGCCGCAGACGACGGAGTGCGATCGACGCGTCGCCACTTGCTCCAGACGGCGCCCGATGGTCGGCTCGATTCGCACGCGCCATGGGTGTGGGACCACCTTCGCGACTTCTACGCACGACCCGAAGCGGGAGGGTTGCTGCTGTGCGCCTGCGATGAATCGCCCGACCCGCCCGGCGACTGCAAGGTCGATCCGACGCAAGCGGCGGCGATCCGCGCCAAGTTCGCGCGTGCGTGGCCCCGCGCGGCGGGGGCGGCGACCATGCGCTTCTGGGCCGGCCATCGCACGCGACGTCCCGACGAACGATTCGTGGTCGGTCCGCTCCTTCATCCGCGCGGGGTGCAGCGAGTGGCGGGACTCGGCGGCCACGGCCTCACCGCCTCCGCCGCTGTCGGCGCCGCCGCCGCGCGGATGATCCTCAGCTAGGCCGGTCGGCTACGGCTTCGGTTCGCTCTGCGCAGGGGCGGTGGCGAGCGCGAGCAGCCGCCGAGCGAGCGGCGCGTAGGGGCCGTCCGCGCTCACGAGCGCTTCGAGTCGCGGCATCGAGGCCTTGGGTCCGTAGCGCGCCACGCTCTCGAGCGCGATGTCGACCGAGAGGTTCGGATCGTCGCCGCGCTCGCGGCACGCCGCCTCCCATGCCGATTGCGCGCGATCGGTCGCTCCGAGCAGGAAGTTGGTGCGGGCGATCAACTCCTGGGCGCGCGCTCGCAGGGTCGCGTCGCGCGGCGACGCGCCAAGCGCCAGCGTCGCGTGCTCGAGCGCCGGCAGGGCCAGACCCTGCACGTTGAGCTCGCGCTCGGCCAGCCAGAGGAACATCTCCGGATCGCGATTGCCGAAGCTGAGCGACAGCTCGAAGCGATTCTGAGCCAACTCCCGATCGCCGTTCGCGGCGGCTTCGCGACCGCGTTCCGCGAGGACGAGCGGATGGACCGGGCAATCGCGCTCGGCACGCGCGAGCCACTCGGCGCCCCGTTCCGGGACCCCGGCTCGGCGCGCGAGGATGGCCAATCGCGCCAGCGAGTTCACCGCTTCGAACGGCAGCCGCTCGTCGCTCTGCTGCGCGATCGCGGCGTCGAGCGACGCCGAGACGCGGTCGAGCGCCGCGAGGTCGGGCGCCGCGTCGAGCAGGTCATCGGTGACGGCGTCGTAGGCGGCGAACCAGGGACCGGGTTGTGCGACCAGATTGAGCGCGAGTTCGCGGGCGAGCTCGGGCGGGATCGTCTGGCTCTCGGTCGCGAGGCGGCGCGCGAGGCGTGCGCGCAGACGTGCATCGGCGTTGGCGTCGTGCGCGACGGCGACCACGGCGGAATAGAGCTCGGCGTGGCTGGTGCTGGCCTTGGCCCGGTCGGCGGCCTCGCACCAGGGGGCGCGCGGGAGGCCGCTGTCGAGCGTAGGAGTCGATGCGGCGCCGAGTTCGGCCAACGCCAGCAGTGCCAGCGCGCGTGATTCCGCGTCGGCCGTTGCCGCGACCAGCAGGTCAGCCGCTTTGGCGGTTTCGCCCGCGAGCTCTGCGGCGCCCGCGGTCAGCAGCTGGCGTTCGCCATCGGTGAGCTGCGCGCTGGCGGCGCTTTGGATGGCGAACTCGATGTCCGCCGACGAGAGCGTGCGCGTGAACGGCAGCAGGTAGCGCAACGTCTCGCCGTCGTTGGGATCGACGCGCAGCTGACTGACGAGCAGCGCACCGGCCTCGTTGCCGCGTCCTTCGAGGTCGAGCGAGTTGGCGCGCGCGCGCGTCAGCCCGCCGAGCCCCGGGTAGCGCTCCTGCAGGCGCTGTTCGCGCATGCGGCGCAGGATCGCGAGCTCCGGCAGGTCCTGGATCATTCGCAGTTCGCAGAGTTCCTCGACGAAGCGATGGCCGGTGGTGGCGAGGTCGAGGCTGACGAAACGTTCGAGCTCGCGGTCGCCGCTGCTCTTGCGCGCGCGCAGCGCGGCGACGCGATCGACGATCGACGTGAACGGCAGCTGATCGCTCAACGGCGCATCGTGCACCGCGATCGCCAGCGCGAGGAAACGCTGGTCGTCGTCGCCGACGATCCAGGCGTGACGCACCAGCGCGTCGAGGGCTTGCTGAGCGTGGCCCGCGGCGCAACCGGTGATCGCCATCCACAGCGCGTGGTCCGCTTCACGTTCGCCGGCCGCGACTCGTTCGCGCAGCCAGCTCCACGCGGCGCGCGATCCGTCGCGGGCGACGCGCGCCAGTGCGACGCGGCGCGTGCGGGCGAGCTGGGTCTGGCCGGGGCGCGGCGCGGCGAGCAGCGTGTCGACCTCGTCGTATTGACCGAGCGCGAAGAGGGCATCGGCCAGGACGAACTCGGCGTCGGCGTGGAACGGGGCGCGCGTGAGCGCGGTGCGCGCGAGGCGCTCGGCAGCGGCGAACGCGCCGGCATCTAAGGTGGCGCGCGCCAGCCGGATCAGCGTCTCTTCGCCGAGCTCGACGAGCTGCGAATGGCGCTCGGCGACGACCTGGTCGCACGCGGCAGCGCCATCGCCCGCTTTGCGGCGGGCCAGCGCGACGAGCAGCGCCTCGAGTGCATGACGCTCGCTCGGGTCGCCGGCCAGCACCTGGGCCGCTCGCTCTTCCGCGGCGTCGAAGTCGCCCCGCTTGGCCAGCACCAGCGCGGAGACGCCCGCCAAGGCGCGGCCCGCTGGGGTCGCGAGGTCGGCACCGCTGGCGGCGGCGAGCGCGATGAGCGGCTGGTCGCGCTCGTAGGCCGTCACGGCCGCCACCATGCGAGCGAGTGGCGTCGGGCCGCCGGCCAGTGCGCGCGCTTCGATGCGTTTTGCCGTCTCCTCGTCGCCGCGCGCCTGCGCCGCTTCGAGCGCGAGGAGCGTGATCTCGGCGTCGTTCGGGTTGGTGTCGAGCAGTGGCTCGATGTCGAACGCCGCGTCGGCGAACCGTCCATCGGCGAGGTCGTGGCGTGCCAGCAGCAGGCGGAAGTCGCTGATCTTCGGATACGCCGCCACGAGTCCGTACAGCAGCAGGTAGCCCTGCTGCCGCTCGCCCGCAGCGACGAGTGCGCGATAGACCTGAAGCGCGAGGCACGGCTCGCTCTGCAGCTCGCCGAGCAGTGCCGAGCCGGCGCTCTGCATCGAGCCGGGCGGCAGCACCTTCGACTTGCGGTCGCCGAGCGCCATCTGAGCGAGCTGGCGCAGCGCCGGGTCGACGGCCGCGTCGCGCGAGCCGAAGACCCGCCGCACGCGCTCGGCCTGCTCGGCGACCACCTGGAGATGGGGCGGACTCTTCGGGCGCAGGCGCGTCCAGTCCTTCTCCCAACGCGCGAGGTTGCGGCCGTCGGCGCGGTCGAGTTCCAGCAGCTTGAACTGGTCTGCGACCACCGCCGGAAGCATGTCGCGCAGCGGAGACAGCAACTCGATTCGCTTGGCGATGAGCGGAGCGGGATCGGGGACGAGTGGCAACGCGAAGGCGATCAGTCGCGCGGCGAGCTCGCCGCGATCGCAGGCGCCCAGGCTCTCGACGAGCGACTCGAGGACGAAGCGAGTGAGCTCGGGCGTGCGCAGCTGCCAATGGCGGCCGTTGCCGGTGATCAAGAGTTGCGCGGCCGTCTCGAGGCCAGGCAACGCGCGCTCCTTGTGATCGAGCAGGAACTCGGAGTAGCCGAGGAAGAAATTGAGGAGCAGGTTGTTCGTCGGCGGGGCGGCCATGTTGGCCATCAGCTGCAGCGCCTGCTTGCCTTGCCGCAGTCGCAGGCGCGTCTCGATCGCCAGGAGCCAGGTGCGCGTGGCGCCTTCGCTGAAGCGCTTGCGCTCGGCGTCGGTGCGCGCGTTGGCCGCGAGCTCCGCCTGCGTCTTGCGCAGCGCGAGGAACGAGCTCATCGCCTCGGACGGAACCGCGAGCTTGTGCAGACCGTTGGCGAGCGTCGTCTGCAGGACCGTGAACTCGTCGCTTTCGCGTGCTCCGGGCAGCTGCATCAGCAGCTCTGTCAAGCGGCGCAGCTCGTAGAAGCGTCCGGCCTGCAGGTACATCTCGGCGCGCACGCAGCCGTACGCGAGCTCGAGGCTCGGCGAGGTTTCGAAGCCTGCGAGCGCCTGGTCGCCACGCTCGAACAGCGCGCGCGCCGCAAGCAGCCGTTCGAACGCCTCGTCGGTCGCGCTCCCGTCGGCCGCGCCATCGAGCAGCTGCTGCTCGATCTGCGTCCGCAGCGGCGGTTCCACCGCGTTCGAGGCGAAGCGCTCGAGGGCGCGCACGAGCTCGTCGCGATAACCGGCGCGAGCGCGCGGCTCGAGCAGCTTGGTGCCTTCGGCGAGGAGCGCGCGCGAGGCGCGGAAGTGAGCGCAGCCAGCAGCGAAGAGGAACCACTCGCGGCGATCCGGGAAGAGCGTCTCCGCTTCCTTCGAGGCCTGCTCGAAGTGGTTGGCGGCGAGCGAGAACTCCTCGAGCGCGAGGTGGGCGCGGCCGACGCGATCCCAGGTCAGCACGTCGCTCGGGTCGAGCGCCTGGGCCGTTTCGAAGTCGGCAAGCGCGTGCCGAGCGCGGCCGCGGATGAGGTTGATCTCGCCACGTCGCGTGAGGAGCTCGAGTCGGCGCCGGCGGTTGGCGCTCCCTTCGGTCGGCAGCGCCGCGATCGCGCGGTCGTATTCACGAAGCGCGGAGTCGAGATCGCCGACGGCGACGCGCTCCTCGGCTCGGCGGCTGCAGGCGTCGGGGTCGGTGCGACGCGATGCCAGCAGACCTGCCCCTGCGAGCAGCCCGCCGCCGACGGCGATCCAGATCGCGCTGAGGATCAAGGTGCGACTGCGTCGCCTGGCCATCGTCGCTCCGAATTCGCCTGCCGAACGGGCGACCTCTTATACGCGGACGAGGGGGCCGCTCTTCCGGGGGACATCGACCATCTCCCGGGGTCGACTGCAGGCGCGGCGCGCCCGCCCGACTCAGGGCAGGTCATCCTCCGCATCGCTGGAGATCGAGGCCGTCGGGAAGCGGACGGCGAAGCGGACCGCGGAGTCGGATTGCGGTTCGACGGTCAGCGAGGCGTGGTGGCTTCGCAGGATGCCCCAGGCGGCGGCGAGGTCGAGCGTGCCGGGGCGCCCGGAGCCCTGAATGTCGTGGTAGGGAAGCAGCGCATCGGCCGATCGCGGCGGCAGTCGCACGGGCGCATGGCCGCGAATGGCGATGTCGAGGGCATCGCGCTCGGGTCGCAGCTCGATTTCGACGCCGGCGTTGCCGCCGCCGGCCGCGAATCCAGCGAGCTGCCGGAACGCCACCGCGAGCTGCTCCCGATCGGCGAGGACGAGCGGTGCCTTGGTGGGGGCGTGCAAGGTCGAGCCGAACGGCGGATCGGCGCTGCGCCAGCGCTCCACCTGCTCGCGAAGGAAGGCGGCGAGGTCGAAGAGGGCTCGCTGCGGCTTGCGCACACGCGCGAAGCACTCGAGATCACGGACCGTCTTCTCGATGCGACGGGTCCCCTCGGCCATCATTTCGTAGCGCGCCTTCACCTCGGGCGCGAGGGCGGGGTCGCGCTGAAGGATCTGCAAGAAGGCGGTGATCGGCGTGAGCGGATTGAGGATTTCGTGCGCGAGTCCTTTCAGGAATGTCGAGAGCCCTTCGAGCGGATCGCTCTCGCGGACCGTGGCGGCTCGCGCGCGCAGCAGACGCTGCAGCGTGGCGGCGGCAACGTCGAGGTCGATCGGATCGACGAGGATCGCATCCGAAGGCAGCTCGACAGCGTGTCGAAACGCCGCCGGAGCTGCGGCGGCGACGACGGCGAGGAGCGGGACCGCGCCGGCCGCGGAGCGCAGGGGCGCCACTGCGCGCTGATCCGCGCGCTGCATCGAGGCGAAGTCGACCACGAGGAGGTCGAAGCGCTGGTCGGTGAGGCGTCGACAGGCGGCGTCGACCGCGCGGACCGGTTCACAGGAAAGTTCGGTGCCGGCAAGCGCCTGGAGGACCGGCGGCAAGCGGGTGTCGCGAAGGGTGACGACGAGCGCCTTCGCCATGCGCCGCAAGCCCCCTTCGCTCCGGCGGCGACCGGTCGAGGCACGCCGCCGCCGAGCAGCGATCAGGAACGCGCCTTCGATGAACCCGGTTGCGGTGGACGGAGGCGGACTTTTCTACCGGTCGCGGGGCAGGGCGACAATGGCTGCGAAAGTCGGCCGGAACGAAGCAATTGTGCCGCCGCGCGTCGGCGCTATGGATTGCGACTTCCATTCCGATGCGTCCTGCCCGACGCCACGGCATTGAAGGGGAGCGAATCGGGCCGTCGATACGCCGCGGCAGGTGGGTACGGCGCTTCGCTGGCGTCGTCCACGCGCTTCATCAGGGGCGGGCAACGGAAAGGTTGGTCGGCTCAGTGCCGGAACTGTCGGTCGTCATCCCGTGCTTCAACGAAGAGGACTCGCTGCCGCTGCTTGCGCAGGCGCTGCACCGGGTGCTCGCGGGGATGGACCGCAGTTTCGAGGTGCTCTTCGTCGACGACGGCTCGACCGACGCGACGCCGCGGCGCCTCGAGGAGATCCTCGCGATCGACCCGCGCTTCCGCGTGGTGACCCTGTCCCAGAACGCGGGCCAGACCGCCGCGCTTTGCGCCGGCATCGACCACGCGCGCGGCCGCTACATCGTCGCGCTCGATGCCGACCTGCAGAACGACCCCGAGGACATCCCGCGACTCGTCGCGGAACTCGACGCGGGCTTCGACGTGGTCTCGGGTTGGCGGCGCGATCGCAAGGACGTCTTCTTCTCGCGCCGGCTGCCGTCGCGGATCGCCAATGCGGTGATCGCGCGCGTCTCGGGCGTCCGGCTCCATGATTTCGGCTGCACGCTGAAGGGGTACCGCGCGGAGTTCCTGCACCGCGTGCCGCTGTACTCCGACATGCACCGCTACGTGCCGGCGTTCGCGGCGGCGCTCGGAGCGAAGGTGCAGGAGGTCGAGGTGCGTCACCATTCGCGCCGCTTCGGCCACTCGAAGTACGGCATGAACCGCATCTATCGGGTGGTGCTCGACATCCTCGTGCTGCAGATGCTCGTCCATTTCGCGTTTCGTCCGCTGCATTGGTTCGGCCGTGTCTCGATCTGGGTCTTCCTCCTCGTGGCCGGCATCCTCTTCGGCGCGCTGCTCGCCGAGCGGCGCAGCGGCGGCGACCACGAAGGACTGCTCTCCACCGTGATCTTCCCCGGCCTCTCCGCGCTCGGGACCTACCTCGGCGTCACGTTGTTGACGCTCGGGTTCCTCTGCGAGCTGCTGAATCGCGTCGGCGATGCCGGAATGGAGCAGCTCTACACCGAGCATCGTCCTGGCGATGCCAAGCTGCGTTTCGCGGAGTCCGGCCGATGAGCGCGCTCTCCGACATGGCGCCAGCGGTGCGCGGCGGTGCCGAGCACGATTGCGATCTCACCGTGATCGTGCCGGTGCATGACGAACACGTCGAGTTCAATGAGATCCTCGCGCAGTACGGCGCGGAGTTCGAGAAGCGCGGCGTCACCTACGAGTTCGTCTTCGTGCTCGATGGCGCCTCGGAGCGCCTGTTCGAGGAGCTCGGCGGTCGCCGCCCGAAGGGCACTTCGGTTCGCCTGATCAAGTTCAACCAGCCCTTCGGCGAGTCGATCGCGTTGGCCGCCGGCTTCAAGATCGCGCGTGGCCGAGCCGTGCTGTCGCTGCCGCAGTACCTGCAGACCGATCCTGCCGATGTCCAGAAGGTCCTCGACGCGCTCGACGCGGGTGCCGACGTCGTCACCTGCTGGCGCGTGCCGCGCGTGGACCCGTGGACCAACCGCGTGCAGTCGGCGATCTTCAATTCGGTGATGCGCCTGTTGACGCGGACGAAGGTGCACGACCTGAACTGCCTGATGCGGGCGATGGTGCGACGCGTCTTCGAAGATGTCTCGGTGCAGGGCGACATGTATCGCTTCCTGCCCGTGCTGGCGTTCCGCGCCGGCTACGAGGTCGCCGAGGTGCAGGTGCGCCACCTGCGCGAAGAGGGGCGCGGGAAGATGCTCGGGTCGCTGTTCGGCGGCGGCGTCTACCTGCGCCGGATGCTCGACATCGCGGCGCTGATCTTCCTCACTCGTTTCACCCGCAAACCGCTGCGCTTCTTCGGCCTGGCGGGCAGCGCGATCTTCGGCGTCGGTTTGCTGACGTGCCTGTTCCTGCTGGTCGAGTTCATCCTCGGCGGCGGCGATCCGAGCACACGGCTGAAGAATCGGGCGTGGCTCATCTTCGGCGCGTTGATGATCGTGCTCGGCGTCCAGACCTTCTTCATCGGGCTGGTCGCCGAAATCGTGATCTTCACCCAGGCGCGCAACCTGAAGGACTACAAGGTCGGCCGCGTCACCGGCGGTTACGAGGACGAGCCGCCAGCGGCGGAGGACGCGTCGGGCGAGGAGCCGCCGCCACCACCGCCACCACCCGCGGGCGGCCCGCGCGGCCCCCGCCTCGCCAAGGGCAAGCCGGACGAGAGCTCAATCCTGCTCGGCCCCGCGCCGAAAGAGCGACGCGGAAGGTTGCGTCCCGGCGATCGGGGCGCCCTCTGAGCGGAGGCGGGCTCTTGGCGCAGACGGGGGAGAGCGGCAGCGAACCGGTCCTGGTGACCGAACTGCCCGCAGCGACCGCGCCTCGCGGAAACGACGCATTGCACGGCATCGACGAGTTCGTCGAGCGCCACCCCGATGGCACCCTGTTCCACACCTCCGCGTGGAGCGATCGGCTGGTGCGCCACTTCCCGCATCGCCGCCGCACTCTCGTCGCGCGCCGCGGCGAACGGATCGTCGGCCTGCTGCCACTGTTCGAGACGCGCAGTTTCCTGGCCGGACCGGCGCTGATCTCGGTCCCGTATGCGGTCTACGGCGGACCGCTCGTACGCGACGGCGATGCGGCGACCGCGTTGCGCGAACGTGTCGTGGCGATGGTTCGCGACGATGCACTGCGCTTCGCGGAACTGCGCTGCGCCGAGCTTCCGGCCGCGCCGGACGACGGCGGCTTCGCGGCGCTGCCAGGCTCCGCGCTCTACGCGACGTTCACGCGCGAGCTGCCGGTCGATCCCGAGGAGTGCCTCGCGATCATCCCGCGCAAGTCGCGTGCGTCGACGCGCCAGGCGCGTGACAAGCACGGACTCGCCTTCGCCGAGGCGCCCGGCGCGCTTGCCGACTTCCATCGCCTCTTCGTGCTGAACAAGCAGAAGCTCGGCTCGCCCGCCTTCGCGGCGGAGTGGTTCGCCGACCTGTTGGCGCTCGGCCGCCGGCGCGTCCGATTGCACGTCGTGCGCAAGGAAGGTCGCGTCGTCGTCGCCGTGATCAGCTTCCTGCACGGCGGCGTCTGGAATCCCTACTACTCCGGTTCGCTGGCGGAAGCGGATCGCCTCGGGGCCAGCAACTTCGCCTACTGGCAACTGATGCGCGCGGCCGCCGAAGAGGGATTTCGCCGATTCGACTTCGGCCGCAGCCGCGTCGACACGGGGCCGTACCACTTCAAGCGCAACATGGGCTTCGAGCCGAAGTTGCTCGCGTATCGATACGTGCTGGGCGCGGGCGGGGCGATCCCGTCGATCAACCCCGGCAACGAGAAGTTCGACCTGCCGCGCCGCGTGATCTCGTCGCTGCCCTACGCGCTGGTCCGCTCGCTCGGGCCGTGTCTGATGCGACTCGTGCCGTAGCGGAGCGTCGTCGCCGGTACGCATCTTCGCGGTGGCGGGGATGGACTTCGCGTGGGGCGTCGCGATCGCCGCGCTTGATGACACGGCGCTCGGGCTCGATGATGCGGCGCGTACGGCGCGCACGCGGGGGCGGCGACGTCGTACCGATCTCCGCGACCGCGCGGCCGAGGGAACCCGTGAGCCGAACCAACGCAGCCGCGCCGTCCACTACCGTCGAAGCGCTCGAGGTGCTGCTGGTCGACGACGAGGAGACGATCCGGGTCACGCTCGCCGACGACCTCGTTGCGGCGGGCCATCGCGTCACCGCGATCGCCGATGGCGCCGAGGCGCTGCGGCTGATCGAGCACCGCGTCTTCGACGTGATCGTCAGCGACATCCGCATGCCCGGGGCGGACGGCCTTGCGGTCCTCGACCGCGCCAAGCGACTGCGACCGGAAACCGAAGTGATCCTCATGACAGGTTTCGGCACCATCGAGTCGGCGGTCGAGGCGTTGCGAGCGGGCGCCTACCACTACGTGGTCAAGCCGTTCCTGAACGAAGACATCGTCGCTCACGTCGCCCGCATCGCGCAGATGCGCGCGCTCTCCGACGACAACGCGCGACTGCGCGAGCGTGCCGAGCGCGAGGGATTCGGTTCGGTCGTCGGCCGCTCGCGCGTCATGCAGGAGGTGGTGCGCACGGTGCGGACCGTCGCGAAGAGCGACGCGAGCGTGTTGATCGAAGGCGAGAGCGGCACCGGCAAGGAAGTGATCGCGCGCGCGATCCACGACGCGAGCGGCCGCGCGGCGCAACCCTTCATCCCGCTCTCGTGCGCTTCGCTGCCGGAGAGTCTGATCGAGGCCGAGCTCTTCGGCCACGAGGCGGGATCGTTCACCGACGCGAAGAAGCAGCGGCGCGGCCGTTTCGAGCTCGCCCAGGGCGGCACGCTCTTCCTCGACGACATCGACGACCTGAAGCTCGAGGTGCAGGTGAAGCTGCTGCGCGCGATCGAGACGCGCAAGATCGAGCGGGTCGGCTCGGAGAAGCTGCTCGACGTCGACATCCGGCTGCTGTGCGCGACCAAGAAGGACCTGCGTGGAATGGTGGAGGCCGGCGAGTTCCGGCAGGACCTCTACTTCCGCATCAACGTGGTGACGCTCAAGCTGCCGCGCCTGTGCGATCGCGCGGAGGACATCCCGGTCCTCGTCGACCACTTCGTGCGCGCGCATGGCGGCGGGCGGCCCTACGAGGTGAAGCCCGAGGTGATGGAGGAGCTGCTGCGCTACCCGTGGCCCGGCAACGTGCGCGAGCTGCGCCACGCGGTCGAGCGCGCCATCGCGCTCGCGGGCGAGTCGCGTCACCTGAAGCGCGAACACCTGATCCCGCCGTCCGACGAGTTCCGCTCGGGCGCCCGCATCTCGTCGCATGTCCCGACGCTGAAGGAAGTGGTCGAAGACGCCGAGAAGGAGCACTTGAAGCACGTGCTGAAGCTGACTCGCGGCCACCGCGCGCAAGCTGCGAAGAGCCTCGGCATCAGCCGCAAGAACCTGTGGGAGAAGCTGCGCGACTACGGTCTGGAGGATGCGTGACGCAGCCGGCCGCACGACCATGGCGGACGCTGCTCGCGGCGGACCTTCACCTGACGCCGGCCGATGGCGCCGGGTTGGGGCGGATCGAAGCGTTGCTGGCGCTCGCGCGTGAGCGGGCGACGCGGCTCGTCCTGCTAGGGGACGTCTTCGACCTCTGGCTCACCGGCGACGAGCGGAGCGTGCCGGAGTTCCAGCCGCTCTTCGCGGCACTGCGGGCGACTCGCGCGGCCGGCGTCGAGATCACCTTCTTGCCCGGCAATCGCGACTACAACTTCACGAAAGAGGATGGGGCGGCGCTGGGCGTCGACGCGGTGGTCGGCGAGGAGCTCGATCTCGAACTTGCGGGCGTTCCCACTCGGCTGCTCCACGGCGACCAGCTGTTGACCCACGATCGCGGCTACCAGTTCATGAAGCGTGTGGTGCGGTCCGGCCCGGTGCGCTGGCTCACGCGGCGCTTGCCGGCGGCGCTGCCGCTCGCGGTGGGGCGGCGGTTGCGCCGCTACTCCGATCGCGTCGTGCCGAGCAAGCCTTCGGACGTCGTGCGCATCGTTCCGGCAGCGGTCGTCGCACGCCTTTCGGCGGGCGCCCGCCGAGTCATCTGCGGACACGTCCATCGCTTCGAGCGGCGCCGTTTTCCGGGGGGCGGCGAACTCCTGGTGCTGCCCCCGTTCTGCGACGACGGGCGCTTCCTCGTCGAGTGGGCGGGGCTGCGAGCGGGCGAACTCGAGATTTGCCGCCCCGACGGCACCCTCGAGCCGCTGCCCGTCGCCGTGGCCTCCGCCGGTTGACGCGCTCCCGGGCGGCGCCCCGGGCGATTGCGCCACCGCCGGGCCATCGCGTATGGTCCGCCGTTTCCGCATGACACCAGAGGATGGTCGCTCGAAGCTGCTCACGATCGACGGCCCGGCCGGCGTGGGAAAGAGCTCGGTCGCTCGGCGCGTCGCCGAACGGCTGCGTTTCTTCCACCTCGACACGGGCGCGATGTATCGCACGGTGACGTTGGCTGCGCTGCGCGCGGGCCTCGACGCTGCGCGGGTGAGTGAAGCGACGCTCGCTCCGGTGCTCGCGCAATGGGTGACCCGCCGGCGCATGCGCGTCGGCGCTGGAGGACGAGTTTGGCTCGATGGCGAGGACGTGTCGGACGAGGTGCGCGGCGCGGCAGTGACCGCGCTGGTCAGCCCCGTCTCGGCGCTCCCATCGGTACGCGCGCTCCTCGTCGCCTGGCAGCGCGAGTTGGGCGAGCAGGAAGCGGCGCGGTGCGGCGGCGTGGTGATCGAGGGACGCGACGCCGGCTCGTACATCTTCCCGCACGCCCGCTGGCGCTTCTATCTGGACGCGTCGCTGCTCGAGCGAGCGCGGCGCCGGCTGCGCCAGCACGTCGGCGAGGCCGAGGATGCGCACGAGCTCACGACCACCATGGAAAGCCTGGCGCAGCGCGATCGCATCGATCGCGAGCGCGCGGTCGCGCCGCTGTGCGTTCCGGATGGCGCCACGGTGCTCGACACGACGCACCTGTCGCTCGACGAAGTGGTCGACTCGATCTGCCGCACGGTCGAAGGCCGGAGCGCGCACGCTCCATGAAATGGCACGGCGTCCTCGTCAACAACGCGTTCAAGGTGCTGCTCACCGGCGTGTTCAAGCTCTGCTACCGCATGCGGGTCGTCGGCGTGGAGCAGTGCCCGCGACGGGGCGGCCTGGTGGTGGTGGCGAACCACGTCTCGCTGCTCGATCCGCCGCTCCTGGGTTGCGCGCTGCCGCGGCCGCTCGTGTACACGCCGCGCGCGACGTTGCGAAAGAGCTGGCTCTATCGACTGATGACCGGATGGCTCGACCTCGAACACGTCGAGCGCGATGGCCGCGATCTCGCGGCGACGCGGCGGCTGATCGAGCGATTGAAGCGCGGCGATGCCGTCGCGCTCTTCCCCGAGCAGACGCGCAGCAGCGATGGTGCGCTGCAGCGGCTCACGCCCGGCTTCGCATTGTTGGCGGCGCAGGCGCAGGTGCCGGTGCTGCCGGTGGTCATCGACGGGGCGTTCGAGGTGTGGCCGCGCGGACGTTCGCGGCCGCGGCTGACCGGCCGCGTGGAATTGCGGGTCGGCCCGCTGTTGTACTTGAACGAGATGGATCGCAGACAAGCGGTCGCCTGCGTCGAGCAGGCGTTCCGCGCGCTCGGGGCGCGGACGGACTCAGCGGGCGCGCAAGCACCCGCGGGCGCCGCTGCGCCGACGGACGAACCCTGACGCGGCGCCGCGACGCGCCCCGGTGTTTCTTCCCGTGCGGGAAGGCCGGAGCGCGCAGCGCCGCGGAGGCTCAACGACTCGGTACGAACGGTACCTCTCGTTGCGAATGTCGAGGGCTGCGCCGCCGCGAGGCAGCGTGGCGAAGGTGAATGAATGGTGAAGGACCTGGTACGGCGTTTCGACGCCGACCCCAATGAAGTGAACGCCGAGGTCGCGCGCGCCATGGCCGCGACGTCGACGGAAGTGTTGAACCAGCGTTACGACGACTCGGTGAAGACCTTCCAGGCCGACACGATCATCACGGGCAAGATCCTGCGCGTGATCGGAACCGAGGTCGTCGTCGACATCGGCTACAAGTCGGAAGGCGTGATCCCGGTCGACGAGTTCGAGGACCCGAGCAAGCTCGAGCCCGGACAGTCGATCGAGGTGCTCCTCGAGCTGATCGAGGACGACACCGGGCTCATGCTCCTCAGCAAGCGCAAGGCGGATCGCCAGCGCGGCTGGGAGCGCGTCATCTCCACCTACAAGGAGGGTGACGTCGTCAAGGGCTACGTGTCGCGCAAGATCAAGGGCGGCCTCCTCGTCGACATCGGCGTCCCAGTCTTCCTCCCGGCCTCGCAGGTCTCGATCCGTCGCACGGGCGACATCGGCGAGTTCATCGGCAAGGAGATGGAATGCAAGATCATCAAGATCGACGAAGCGCGCATGAACATCGTCGTCTCGCGCCGCAAGCTCATCGAAGAGCAGCGTGAGCGTGCCCGCACCGATCTGTTGATCAAGCTCGAGGTCGGACAGGTGCGCAAGGGCGTGGTGAAGAACCTCGCCGACTTCGGCGCGTTCGTCGACCTCGGCGGCATCGATGGCTTGCTGCACATCACCGACATGAGCTGGGGCCGCATCCAGCACCCGTCGGAGATGCTGAAGATCGAGCAGGAGATCGAGGTCAAGGTGCTGCGCTTCGATCGCGAGCGCAACCGCATCGCGCTCGGCCTGAAGCAGTTGATGCCCTCTCCGTGGGAAGGCATCGAGGGCCGCTACCCGGTGGCTTCGCGCCACAAGGGCCAGGTGGTCAACCTCATGCCCTACGGCGCCTTCGTCAAGCTCGAAGATGGCGTCGAGGGGCTCGTGCACGTCTCCGAGATGTCGTGGACGCGCCGCGTGAACCACCCGTCCGAGGTGGTGAACATCGGCGACGAGGTCGAGGTCGTGGTGCTCGACATCAACCACAACAAGCAAGAGATCAGCCTCGGCATGAAGCAGATCGAGGCGAACCCTTGGTCGATGGTCGAGGGCAACTACCCGGTCGGCACGGTCATCGAGGGCCAGGTCCGCAACCTGACCAACTACGGCGCCTTCATCGAACTCGAGGAAGGCATCGACGGCCTGCTGCACGTCTCCGACATGTCGTGGACCAAGAAGATCAACCACCCGTCCGAGATGCTCAAGATCGCGGATACGGTGCGCGCGGTCGTGCTGTCGGTCGATGCCGACAAGAAGCGCGTCGCGCTCGGCCTGAAGCAGCTGCAGGAAGATCCCTGGAAGCACGCGATCCCGCGGCGCTTCTCGGTCGGCGACTGCCTCTCCGGCGCGGTGACCAAGAGCACCAACTTCGGCGTGTTCGTCGAGCTCGAGGACGGGCTCGAGGGCTTGCTGCACATCAGCGAGCTCGGGCCGAAGAAGGTGCACAGCCCCGAAGAGGTCGTGCGGGTCGGCGACAAGGTGCAGGTCCGCATCCTCAAGGTCGATCCAGAGGAGCGCAAGATCGGCCTCACGCTCATCCAGGTCGAAGAGCGGGCGCCGATTCCGGTCGAGACCAAGCCGGCCGAAGGCGAAGTCCCGGCCGAGGGCGCTGCTGCTTCGGAAGGGGCAGCTCCTTCGGAAGGGGAGGCGCCATCCGCCTGAGCGGGTGACGCCGACTGCGGAGGATCGCGATGACACACGTCCGTTCGTGCTGGCGGGTGGGGTTGCGGTCCTTCGCAGGGTTCGTGTTCATGTCCATGTGCGGGTGTTCGTCCCCGGCTCCGTCCGACGGAGCCGGGGGCGACCCCGATTCGGAACGGGCGCGTCTCGACGCCAATCCGTTCCTCGGCGACGGCGACCACTCGCCGCGCCAATCGATCGCCGCGGCCTACTTCGCCGAGCGCGGACTTTCCTTCTCGGCGACGGCTGCGGCACCGTGGACGCCGCTCGACGAGCGAGCGCAATTGCGGCTCGTGCTGCGCAACGATGGTGCGCTCCCGGTCACCTTCGTCGCGCGCCGCGAACGCGGCATCTGGCCGTTTCGTACGCAGGAAAGCGCCTGCGTGCGCCTCGAGGCGAGCGCGCGCTACGGCTCGCTGCGCGTCGGGCTGCAGTCGCTGCAGCAGAGCCTTTCCTTCGACGAGTTCGACGACCTCGTCCTCGAGCCCGGCAGCAGCCGCGAGCTGTTGGTGCGCGTCGATCTCGCGCTGCCGGCCGACGCCGACGCGGTGATCGCCGAAGTCGAGGCGCGGCTGCATTCGCTGGCGATCCGCTGTGGCGATGAGCCGGAGCGGGTGGTGACCGTGCGATTCCCGGCCGCCACGCTGCGTTATGCGCCGGCGGCGGTGGCAGCGGCGCTGGCCGACGACGCGACGCCGTTCGCGCGCGCGCTCGACGGAATCCCGGAGCATCTGCTCGGCGCCTCGCTGCGCCTAGCGCAAGCGCAGGGCGCCACCGCGGTGGTCGACGCGCTGATGGTGTCGTTGCCAGGACCCGACGCTCGCGGTCGACGCGCACGCTGCCTCGCGCTCGAGTGGCTCACCGGCCGTCGCCACGGCGATTCGGTCGAACGTTGGCGGAGCTGGTGGGAATCGGCGGATGGGATGAGCTTCTCGGCGGCGGAGCGGCGCGGGTCATGAGCGAACCGACGGCAGTGGATCCAGCGCTCGCGCGCGAAGTGGAGAGGCAATCGGCCCTGCTCCTGCGCGGCGTCGTCGATTGCGTGCAGGCCGAGGACTTGCGCAAGCGCCTGCGGGCGTCGATCGCGGCACAGCGGCCGCTGCGGGTGAAGCTCGGCTTCGACCCGACCTCGTCCGACCTCCATCTCGGCCATGCGGTCGTGCTGCGCAAGCTGCGCCAGTTCCAGGACCTTGGCCATCACGCGGTCTTCATCGTCGGCGGCGCGACGGCGATGCTCGGCGACCCGTCAGGCAAGGACAAGACGCGCCCGACCCTGACGCGCGAGCAGGTCGAGGAGAATGCGAAGACCTACCTCGCGCAGGCTTTCAAGGTCGTTCGCCGCGAAGAGGTCCGCGGCGAGATCGAAGTGCGCAACAACGCGGACTGGTTCCTCGCCCAGGGGTTCGCCGACTTCATCCGTTTGTGCTCGAAGATGACCGTCGCGCGCATGGTCGAGCGCGACAACTTCACCAAGCGGATGAAGGAGGGCTTGCCGATCGGCATCCACGAGTTCATCTACCCGCTGCTGCAGGGGCAGGACTCGGTCGAGGTGCGCGCCGACGTCGAACTCGGAGGCACCGATCAGCTCTTCAACCTGCTGGTCGGGCGCGACCTCCAGTCGGACGCCGGCCAGGCTTCGCAGATCTGCATGACCACCCACGTGTTGCCGGGACTCGACGGCGTCCACAAGATGAGCAAGAGCCTCGGCAACTACGTCGGCCTCGCGTTCTCCGCGGACGAGGTGTTCGGCAAGGTGATGTCGGTCCCCGACGCGCTGATGGGGACGTGGTACACCCTGCTCACCGATCTGGCCGAGGAGGAGTGGAGGGCGCTCGCGGCGAGCGATCCGCGCGAGGCGAAGGCGGCGCTGGCGGCGCGGCTGACGGACTGGCTCCACGGAGCGGCCGCCGGCAGCGAGGCACGTGCGCGCTTCGATCGCCTGTTTCGTGACAAGCAGGTCCCGGACGATGTGCCGACGGTCGCGCTGCCAGCAGCCGAACTCGTCGACGGTAGGCTCTGGGTGGTGAAGCTCCTGGTGCGGATCGGCTTCGCAGCTTCGAACGGCGAGGCGCGGCGACTGCTCGAGGGGCGCGGAGTGAAGCTCGATGGTGCGGTGGTGGCGGACGACAAGCTCGAGGTCGACCTCCGGCGCGAGGTGCTCGTCCAGGCGGGCAAGCGCCGCTTCGCGCGGGTGGTGGTCGCTGGCTGAGCGCAGCGCGCGGCCCTTCTTCGCTGCATGGGCGATCCTCGTGCCGTCGATCGCCAGCGCGCGAGTTCCCGCCGCGCCCCGCGTCCGCCTCGTCGAGTCCGACGCCGCGCTGCAGCGACATCTGCCGGAGCTGACGAGTCCCTATCAGCCCGTGCGCGTCGCAGCCCTCGCGGCGCTCGGCGAAGCCGTGGCCGGCGAATCGGCGACGCTCGCCGCCTGGCTCGCCGACCCGGAGCCCGTCGTGCGGCGGGCCGCAGCGCAGCTGCTCGCGCGCCAGCCGCAGGCTGCGTTCGCTGCGGCGCTGAGCGAGGCGTACCTGCGCGAGTCCGATCCGGGGGTTGCTGAATCGCTCGGCGCAGCGCTCGCGCGAATGCCGGCGGAACTTGCGCCGCTGTCGGAGGCGGTCGATCGCAAGAACGACCCGCGCTTGCGCGCCCGTTTCGATCGGCTGCTGCGTTCGGTCGCCTGCGACGCCCTGGCGGAGCGGATGCGGGCGGGGCGCGTGCCCGGTTTCTACGATGGGCAATTCGCCGGTCTCTGGCCGCTGCACCCGCGCCTTCCCGACGAGCTGCGCGCCATCGCGTACGACGACGGCTACCACATCGTGCTGCGCGAGATCGCGGTCATGGCGCTGCACGAGACGCGCCGGCCGACGCTCGAGTCGGAACTCTCCGGGCTGATCCGTCCCGAACCGCTCGAGCTCGCCGAGATGGGACGCGAGTTCTTGGAGCGTGGTCCGGGACTGCGCGAGATCTACGAGCACCGCGCGTTCGAGTTGTCGCGCTACGTCCGTTTCGCGCTGGCGAAGGCCGGGCGCACCGCGCCGATCCTGCGCATGATCCGCTGCATGGAGGCGTACCTCGCCGATCCCAGCCAGCAGCGCGACATCGACTTCGGTGGCGACCGCGACAGCGGCTTCTACTACTGGCGCGCCGAGTTCCTGCGCGGGCTGCTCTTCGAGACCGGTTACTACTACCAGCAGTTCGACGACTATGCGGCCGCGGAGCGCTGTTACCGGAAGCTGCTGGCCCGCTTCCCCGAGTCGCGCGCCTGCGAGAACGCGCATTACAACCTCGCTTGCATCTGCGCGATCCAGGGGCGGCGCGAGGAGGCGTTGGATCACCTGCGCGAGGCGATTCGCGGAGGGTTCAGCGACCATCGCTGGCTGCTCGAGGATGGCGACCTTGCCATCCTGCGCGAGGACCCGGAGTTCCAGGCGCTCGTGCAGCAAGCGGCGCTTGGAATCGTCGACGACGCCGGTCGCGACTGGACGCGCAAGATGCGCCGCTTCCTGCCGGCTGGGTGCGACAGCTTCTTCGATCTCCCCGCCGAGCGGCAGGCGGCGGTCTTCAGGCTGGCGCGCTCCGAGCTCTCGGTCGCGCAGCGACAGCGCCTCGTCGAGGATGCGCCGGTCGATCAACGCGCGCGGCTGCGGAGACTGGTCGAGTCGCGCGATGATGGGGTCGGCGGCGACGGCAAGACCGAAGCGGGGGACGGCGGCTAGGGTCCGCTTCCCGAAGCTTGCGCGTGAAGTCGGAGGTGCGCTTCGTGCCGGGCTCGCCGCAGCCGCGCGCGACGGGCGCCCCGAATCGGTGACGCGAACTTCGGGATCACGACCCTAGCGGCCAGTTGGAGAGGTCACCGCGAGTCTGCCGAGCGAATTTCGAGTCGGGACGAGGAGGAGGTTCGAAGCCAACTCCCCTGTGAGTTGTCGAGAGACTCCGACGAAGTACCGGCTTGAAAGACGCCGCCAGGCGACACGGGGAGTTCTCCAACGGGCTGCTAGCGCGGCGGTTTGAAGCCCGCGAGATAGGCCGTGTAGAAGCGCAGCACGCTCACGGCGACCAGGACGACTGCGGTCGCGTAGGCACACGCTCCGGCCGCCTTGGCGAGGCGCGACGTCGCGCGCTGCCACACTTCGGTGGCACGGTCGGCGCAGCGACGCGCCGCCGCCTCGAACCTGCCGACGGTGAGCGCGGCCGCGAGTTCGCCTTGCTCTTCCATCGGCAGCCGGTGCAACGCCGCGAGCGCCTGCTCGGGCGGGTCTCCCCGTCGCATGCGCAGCGCGAACTCGGCGTAGCCATCCGTTTCGATCGCCGTGCCGAGTGCCGCCGTCGCGGTCGTCAGCGCTTCGTGACGCAGCACGCCGGAGCCCTCCAGGACGGCGAGCAGGCGGAAGTAGCGGGCGCGCGCCAAGAGGACGATCGGCGGACCGAGCAGCGGCAGCCGGGCCAATCGAGCCATCCCCGCGGCGCTGCGCTGGAGGTGCGCGAGCGCGGCCGCGATCGCCGCCAGAATCGACCACAGCAGCAGGTAGGCGAGCGCCACGTTGCCGAAGAAGCGGCCGGGTCGGGTCAGCAGGTCGGCCGTCGTGGCGGCGACTGGCGTGAGGTGCAGCACGAGGAGGGGATAGGCGAGCCGCGCGAGGAACGTCCGACGAGCGGCGAGGAGGATCTCGAGGTCATCCGCGAGCGTGATCAGCGTGGCAGGCAGTTCGCCGGCTCGGGAGGCGGCATCGATCGCGGCCCGTTCGGCGGCGAGTTCCGGACGCCCGTCCCCCGGGGCGAGCAGCTGCCCGATGGGGAAGGCGTGAGGCGGCGTCGTCGTCGCGGGTGGCGCGATGCCCACCCGGGGCAGCGCCGTGAGCAGCGAGACGCCTCCGTCGAGGAGCGTCGCGAGGGTTCGGAATCGCGCCGCGCGTCGGCGATCCTCGCGGGCGGATTGGAATCCGAACAACTAAGTGGTTCTCCTTAGATCTGTTTCAGATCGAAAGAAAAGCGAGCCCTTCAATCAAGCGTCGATCGAGGCTACCTTGCCCATCCGCGTTCGCGCTCCTCGACTCCTCGACGAGATGACCACAGCTTGTACGGAAACGCGTTCCGCCTCTTGTGGTCGGGCTGAAGGATCGAGAGCGCAAGAACGAAAGTTCAGCAGCTTCACTGGCAACGACCACGACTCGGGGTATCTGACCTTCACGCCTCAAGTGACCATGGAACTGCGGAACCAACCAACCAAAGACTGATTGCGCCTCGCATCCTTCCGGTGGTCGGAGTCTTTCCCCTCCCCAACCGCCATCTCTGATCAACGGAAGTCGAGGTGCAAGAGAGTTTCCCCCGTCCGCGGGGGAAACTCTTTTTTTTGTTCGTACCGAGCCGATGGCGACCTCAGCCCCGACTCACGAAGAGGACGGTATGGACCCCTTCAGCACCGGTACTCCTCTCCTCGCCTACGCACAGTTCCAGAACGCGCTCCGCATCGAGTTCGGCCGCGCGCGCCGCTACGCCTTCCCCCTCAGCTGCATCGCGGTCGGTCTCGATGGGATCGACCCGCTGCGCGAGAAGTTCGGCGGCAGCGTCCGCGACGAGGCGTTCTCAGCGCTCGTGCCGTTGATCCAGGCGCAACTGCGCGCGAGCGACGCGATCGGCCACTATCACGATCGCCTGGCACTGCTCCTCCCGCACGCGACCATGGAAGGCGCCGGAGCGGTTGCCGATCGGATCCTCGCCGCGGTCGCCAAGCAGCCGTTCTCGTTGGGGGGCGAGTCGATGCAACTGACCGCGTCGATCGGCATCGCCACGCTCGACGCACGGGCGACGATCTTCTTCGACTCGCTTGCCAAGGCGGCCGAGGCCGCCGCGGTCCAGGCGGCGCTCGCCGGCGGTGGACGCGTGGTTCGCGCGTCCGCGAATCGCCCCAAGAACTGACGCGCTCCGCTCAGCCGACAGTCGAGCCGGGGCGCGGGAGCCGCTAGGATCCCCCAACTCTTCGTCGCCCGGTCCGTAGAGCGCGTCAGTTCGGGATGGCTCTCGTTCGAGCGCCCTCCCTTCGCGCGCCGGGGCTCTGGGCGGCGCAGGGCAGCACCTTGGCGTGTCGTGCGTCGCCAGGGGCCGCCGTCCCCGGCTGCGTCGAATTCGACGTGGAACGAGCGGGCGGCAGCATCCCGCGGGAGATCGGCCTTTGATCCAGGTGAAGGGTCTCGTCAAGACATTCGGAGAGCGGCGCGCCGTCGACGACGTGTCGTTCGACATCGAGCGCGGCGAGATCGTCGGCTTCCTCGGCCCCAACGGCGCCGGGAAGACCACGACCATGCGCATGCTCACCACCTACCTCGCGCCCGACTCGGGCGACGCGGTGATCGACGGTGACAGCGTCCTCTCGAGCCCGATCGAGGTCAGGCGCAAGCTCGGCTACCTGCCCGAGTCCGCGCCGCTCTATCCCGAGATGACGATCGAGCCGTACCTCGACTACATCGGCCAGATCCGCGGCGTCGAGCGGTCCACGCGTCGCGCTCGCATCGCGCAGATGATCGACGACTGTGGCCTCGCCGAAGTGCTCGACCGCGAGGTCGGCCAGCTCTCGAAGGGGTACCGCCAGCGCGTCGGACTCGCGGCGACGCTGCTCCACGATCCGGACTTCCTCGTCCTCGACGAGCCGACTTCGGGCCTCGACCCCAACCAGATCGTCGAGATCCGGAACCTCATCAAGCGCATCGCCGAGAAGAAGACGATCCTGCTCTCGACGCACATCCTGCCCGAGGTCGAGGCGACGTGCGATCGAGTGATCATCATCGCCTTCGGTCGCGTGGTGGCGAACGACACGGCGCAGGGGCTCACCGCGCTGAAGCAGGGCGGCACGATCTTCACCGTCGGCGTGCGGGGCGCGGCCGACGCCGCGGCGGCCGCCTTCCGGCGCGCGCCGTTCGTCACGTCGGTCGAACGGCTCGGATCGGAATCGGGCGGGGCGCGACTCACGCTCGCGACCCGCAGCGACCAGGGGCAGGTCGGCGGCGACCAGGTCTTCGAATTCGCCGTGAAGAACGGCCTCGTCCTCACCGAGTTGCTCGCGCGCCGCGAGTCGCTCGAGGACGTCTTCGCCCAGTTGACGCGCAGCGTCGACGCGGCGAGCTGAAGGAGCAACCCGACTCATGCGCAACGCGCTCGTCGTCGCCTGGAAGGAATTCCGGACCTACTTCCAGACGCCCATCGGCTGGGTGATCCTGTTCGTCTTCACCATGCTGGGTGGCTGGTTCTTCTTCGCCGTCGGCAGCTTCTTCGTGCAGAAGCAGGCGTCGATGCGCGGCCTCTTCGAGTTCCTGCCGTGGCTCTTCCTCTTCTACGCGCCCGCCGTGACCATGCGGCTGTGGGCCGAGGAGAAACGGTCAGGAACGGTCGAGACGCTTCTGACCCTGCCGCTCAAGGATGGGGAGCTGGTCCTCGGCAAGTACCTCGCGTCGGTCGGCGTCGTGGCGGTCTGGTTGTTGTGCCTCGCGCCACTCGCCGGTGTCGTCGCCTGGTTCGGCGCGCCTGATCCCGGCCCGATCCTCGGTGGCTTCATCGGCGCGCTGCTGCTTGGCGCCGCGTACGCAGCCATCGGCGTGGCCGCCTCCGCATTCACCGAGAACCAGATCATCTCGCTGGTGATCGCAGTGGTCGGATCGTTCTTCTTCCTGCTCTGCGGGCTCGACCCGGTCATTGCGGTCATCCCGAGCTGGAAATGGATCGCCTGGCTCGGCCCCTTCCTCTACCAGCTCTCGCTCGGCACGCACTTCCACTCGATCGCGCGCGGCGTCGTCGACTCGCGCGACCTGCTCTACTACTTGTCGTTCATCACCTTCTTCCTGGTGGCGAACGTCTGGGCCGTGCGTCGCCGCAAGGGGCGCGGCATCACGGTGTTGCTGACGGGCGCCATCGCGATCCTCGTCAACTTCCTCGCGGCAGGCCACTTCTTCCGCATCGACCTCACCGAGAACTCGCGCTACTCGCTGTCGAGCGACACCAAGCGCATCCTCAGCCGCCTCGATGACGACCTGCGCCTGACGGCGTACCTCTCCTCGGACGTGCCGACCGAGTTCACCAACACGCGTCGCGACATCGAGGACCTGATCCGCGAGTTCGAGTCCTACACGACTCACTTGAAGGTCGAGGTCATCGACCCCGACAAGAGCGAGGAGCTGAAGAAGGCGGCGGAGGCCGCGGGCATTCGCCCGGCGCAGATCAACTCGGCCAACACCGACAAGCTTGAGGTGAAAGTCGCCTACCTCGGAATGACCATCGACTACGGCACTGTCAGCGACAAGCTGCCGTTCGTCCCCGACACGCAGACGCTCGAGTACGACCTCATCCGGCGCATCGCCAAGATGACCCGCAAGGGGCCAAGCAAAGTCGCCTGGCAGCTGAATGACCCCTTCGGCGGCATGCAGATTCCAGGGATGCAACGGCCGCCAAGCCAGGATCGCCACACGCCGAGCGGCGATCTCGCCGCGATGGATGCCGCGCTCAAGACCGAGTACGACACGACGACCGTCGACCTGAAGTCGAAGGTCCCGGACGACGTGAAGGCGCTGATCCTGTGCAACTCCGGCGCGGGCTTGAGCGACGTCCAGAAGTTCCACCTCGACCAGTACCTGATGCGCGGCGGCGGCTTGATCGTGATGGCGGAGGGCTCCGAGCCGATGAGCTTCGGCGGCGGGATGGGCGGGGGCGGCGGCTCGCCGTTCATGCGCTCGGCCGCGGAGAAGGCGCCTGATGACTTCTTCCAGCACTACGGTTTCAAGATCAACAAGGACGTCGTGGTCGACCTGCAGTGCGCGCAGCTGCCGCGCCGCGACCCGAGCTTCCCGTTCCCGGTCTACGTGTCGTATCCCGCCTTCCCGATGGTGGTGGGCGACTCGATCGACCAGGAGCACCCGCTTTCGGCGCGCTTCAGCGACATCGTCTTCCTGTGGCCCTCTTCGATCGAGCTCACGCCGAAGCCGGGAGTGAAGGCCTTCCCGCTCGTGAAGAGCAGCCTGCACGCGAAGAAACTCGACGGCTTCATCGACGTCTCGTTCGAGAAGCTGCTCGACGAGAAGAACCCGGAAAGCTCGCCCGATACCTACAAGGAACAGTTCCTGCTGGCGGGGCTCCTCGAAGGCGACTTCCAGTCGTTCTTCACGGCGCGTCCGCTCCCGGCGGAGATCGTCGACGGCAAGCCGGCCGACGACGGCCATTCGGCCGACGATGGCCACGACCACGGCGCGCAGGGCTCACCCTTCGGTGACCTGATGGACGGCAACGACCTCCCCGTCGAGCCGCCCGCGGACGGAGCGGGCGGTCGCGGCGGTCCGCGCGTCAACGACTTCGACGCTTCGCAGGACGCAGGTGCGGTCGCGCCCGTCGTCGCTCCACCCGCCGACCCGCAGGCCGTGGCGCCTCCGACTGAGGTCGCCCCGAAGAAAGAGGTCGACTACCTCAAGTCGACCACCCAGCAAGCCAAGATCGTCGTGATCGGGACCAGCGAGTTCGTCGGTGAGGGGCTCGTCGGCGGTCGCATGCGCAACGACCTCTTCCTGCAAAGCGCGATCGACTACCTCTCTGCGGAGAGCCTCTCGAGCCTGCGCGCCAAGCGCTTCGAGGCGCCGAGCTTCGAGGACCCTTCGCCCGCTGCGAAGAACATGGCATGGGTCTTCGGTTGGTTCGCGACGCCGCTGATGCTCGCGGCATTCGGACTGTTCACCTACACGTGGCGTCGCAGCATCCGGCCGGCCGCGGCGCGCCGCCGCATGGCCGCGATGGCGAAGAGCTGAGTCGGCGCTGACGCGCTGCGCAAGGAGCGAACGACGCGATGGGCAAGCTCGGAACCAATGCAAAACTGATCGCCGTGGTGGCGGTGCTCGCCGCTCTGTCGGCGTTCAAGATGTTGAGCGGCGGCCGCTACGACGACACAGAGACGGCCGCCTCCGGCGCCACGCTCTTCGCCGACTTCAAAAAGGACGACGTCGCCGCGATCGTGGTGGACGGACCCGAAGGAAAGCGCGTCGAGTTGGCGAAGGACGGCGACCACTGGAAGGTTGTCACCGAGGGCGACGGCCGAGCCGACAAGACGCTGGTCGACAAGCTGCTCGGCGCGGTCGAGAAGATGACCAAGGGGGTCGTGCAGTCGACGCAGGGCGATGTCGTCAAATATGGGCTCGATGGCGCCAAGGCGGTGAACGTCACGGTGTGGGGCGCTGCCGGCAAGTCGGGCGCTCCCGTCGCGCAGTTCGTGCTCAGCAAGATCGACAACGACTGGAAGAACGCCTTCCTCAAGCTCCCGACCGAGAAGGCGATTCGCAAGGTCGCGGCGTCGACCTCGGACTTCGGTCCGAGCAGCGGCGACACGTGGCGCGACAAGACGATGTTCGACCACGGTGCGGCTGATCAGATCACCCAGATCGAGATCACCAGCGGCACGGGCACCCTGGTGCTGGCTCGCGAAAAAGTGATGGGCGAGAAGGCGGTGGCCGAGGGGGCGACGCCGCCGGCGACGCCTGAAGTCGAGGTGAAGGAGACGGTCTGGAACGTCGTCGCGCCGAAGGCTGGTCGTGCCAAGAAGTGGATGTGCGACAGCATCGCTGGCTACGCCGCGAAGCTCGAGTGCAGCGCGTTCCATTCCGGCAAGGAGAGCGCGGCCGAACTCGGCCTCGATCCGCCACAGTTTTCGATTCGCGTCACGCGCGAAGGCGCGTCCGAGGCGAAGACCGTGCTGCTGATCGGCAACAAGGACAAGGAAGGCAAGTACGCCTGCAAGACCGCCGACGCCCGGACCCTCTTCTGGATCGAAGGTTGGAAGGGCGACTACCTCGTGAAGAACGTTGACGATCTGCTCGAGGCGCCGCCCGCACCGCCGGCGGCTCCTGCCGATGGCACGACGCCCCCGGCCGATGGCACGACGCCGACGGATGGAGCCCCGGATCCGGCAGCGCCGCCCGCCGACGGCGCGGCCGACGCCACCCCGCCTGCCGACGGCGCACCTGCGCCCGCCGGTGGCGGTGCTCGCTGAGGGCCACCTCGGCGAGAGCTTCCGGCCCCTCGCTTCCTTGGCGCCGCGATTGCGGAGCATTTGCGCTGAGAGCGACTCGCTTTCGCGTCGCCTGTTGGGAGCCTCGGCATGCATCCGACCACGCAGCGGACGTCACCACGCCACCACGTCTCGTCGCGCTCGACGCGGCTCGTGCTCGGGCTCGCGGCGGCACTGCTGCCCCTCGCGCTCGCTTCGAGCTGCGCGGAGGAGCGTGAGGAGGTCGTTGTCTACTGCGCGCTCGACCTCGAGTACGCCGACGCGATCCTGAAGGAGTTCACCGCGGCGACCGGGCTCTTCGTCCGCCTCCAGGCTGACAACGAGATCACCAAGACCGTCGGCCTCGCCAACCAGATCAAGCTCGAGAAGGAGCACCCGAAGGCGGATGTCTTCTGGAACAACGAGATCGTCAACACGATCCGCCTGAAGAACTTCGGCTGCCTCGAGCCCTACGTCAGCCCGTCGGCTGCGGACATTCCCGCTGCGTTCAAGGATCCGGCGGGGTTCTGGACCGGCTTCGCCGCGCGCGCGCGCGTCTTCATCGTGCATTCGAGCTGCCCGCCCGAGCAGACGCCGAAGTCCTACCTCGACTACCTCGATCCCGTGCGCAAAGGGAAGTGGGCCATCGCGAAGCCCGTGGCGGGCACTACGGCGACCCACCTCGCGGTCCTTTTCGATCGGCTCGGCGAAGCGCGGGCGAAGGAGTGGTGGAGCGGCTTGCACCAGAACCAGACGGGGCTGCTGACCGGCAACGCGCACGTGATGCGCTCGGTGCGAGCCGGCGAGTTCGAGTACGGCTTCACCGACTCCGACGACTACCGCGTGGCTGAAGTCGATGGCTATCCGGTGCGCTGCGTCTACCCCGATCAGGGCGAGGACGAACTCGGCTGCCTCGTCATCCCGAACACCATCTCGCTGGTGAAGGGCGCGCCGCATCCCGAGTACGCCAAGAAGTTCATCGACTACGTCCTCTCGCGCGAGACGGAGGCGAAACTCGCCGCTTCGGCCTCCGCTCAGATCCCGCTGCGCGCGGACGTCGTGGCGCCGCCATGGGTGCGCCGCATCAGCGACCTCAAGGTGATGGAGGTCGACTTCGAGAAGGCGGCGAACCAGTTCGATGCGGCGCAGGCGTGGCTCACGACGCCCGGTGTTCCTGGACGCTGAGCGTCGTCGATTTCGCTTGGCGCCGTAGCGGCCTCGCAACGTCCGGTTCAGTCGCCTTCGCGGCCGTGACCGATCGACGGACGCTGCTCGTCCTTGATCTTGCCGGCCCAGTATTCCTTCAGCACGAAGTGGGGCGAGTTGTCGGGGTCGTGGCATCGCATGCAGAGCGGCTCGACGCTGCCGTCCGCAACCTTGCCGATCGGCGGATTTGGCCAGCGCGGGTCGCCCTGCGACGCGCGCTCCGCGTGGTCACCGGCCGGTCCGTGGCACGCCTCGCAGCCGACGTCGATCAGGCGCGCCTCGGGCTGCTCGCGCTCGACTCCGGCATAGCCGCTGATCTCGCCGAAGCCGGTGACGTGGCAGCGCACGCAGTCGGGATCCCACACCGCGTGCTTCTGACGGCTCTTCTTGTACTTCGGGTCGGGCGGCAGGTCCTGATCGATCAGCGTCTGCCACGCGTGGGCGTGCTTGCTCGCGGCCCAGGTCTCCCAGGCCTTCGGGTGGCAGCTCGCGCAGCTGCCCTCCTCGGCGCCGACGTAGCGCGCGCCGCTGGCCGTGGGGCGCTGCGAGTAGTAACGCTCGATCGGCTTCTCCAGGACGAGCCGCTCGCGATAGGTGCTGTTCAGCAGTCCCTGGATCGACTCGTCCTTCTCGAGCGTGTCCTCGATCGGGTGGCGGCGCAGTTCCGAAAGCTCGCCGGCGCCGCCGAAGCGAAACGAGAGGAGGAACTTCCCTTTGCGGCCGGTGGTGACGATCGACGTCGTGCCGACCTCGATCGCCTCCTCGTGCGGGAAGTCCTCGTGGTCGGGTCCCTGCACCACGATGAGGTCGAGGTCGGGCAGCGCGAGCGCCAGCGACTTCGCTTCCTCCTCGCTCATCTGCGCCAGCACGATCGAGCGTGCCGCCGAGTTCGCTGCGAGCTGCTCCTGCAGCGCTCGCACCGGATCGACGACGTGCACGAACGGGTCGACGGCTTGGTAGCGATCGGCGCGCGCCAGCGACACTGCCGACAGCACCACGACCGGCTCGCCATGCACCGTGCGCGTGACGGCGGAGACGGTCGGCAGCGGCAAGAGCGCGGCGAGCGGCGCCGTACCGGCGGGAGCGTCAGCGACTTCGGCGATCGCCTGTTTGCGATCGACGAGGTTGGTGCCAAGCAGCGCTCGACCGTCGCCTAGCTGAACGCCGAGCCCGGTGAGGGTCTCGCGCCCGAGCGCCAGCTCGCGCTCGGTCACCGCGAGCGCCGTGTAACCCATCTGCACCATCGCCATGACGATCACGTCGAACTTGTTGTGATCGAGCGGCTCGGAACCGGTCACCACGCGTCCGTTGGAAAGGACGAGCGTTTCGTCATCGCCGGCGCGCAGCACCTTGAGCAGCGTGGCGCGGCGCGGCAGACCGCCCAGCAGCCCGTCGTCGCAACCGCACGCATCGAGGTAGCCGTCATCGCTGCCGGTTAGGTAGATCTCGAGCGGCCGTCGGCGGGGCTGCTTCGCACCGCCTTCGTCAGGTCCGCCGCCTTCGATCGCCCCGTTGCCTGCCTGCATCGGGACGACGGCCGGCGTCGACTCGCGCGGAGCTGGTCGCACCGTGCACGCGAGCAACACCACGACCCCGGCGAGTCCGCTGCCGAGGGTTCGGTGCTGGTTCATTGTCCGCTCTTCTCGCTCGCCTTGTACCAGCCCCGGAAACGGACCTTTCGCAACGGCACGTCCGGGTGTTCTGCGGTCAGGACCAGGTCGCCCTGGAAGTAGCTCGACGTGGGGAGCGTGCCGGGCGCCGTCAGCTTCACGACGTACTTCATTCCCTTCTCGACCTCGATGACCTCGACGACGAAGCCCTCCGCCTTCGGACGGCAATTGCTGACCTGCGCACTCTTCAGCATGTAAGGCATCGCCGCATCACCGTTCTCGATCGTGAGCTCGATGGTCTTCGGCGTGCCTGGCGTCATCACGTCGAAGTCGAGCAGGTCGCCGCGGTCGGGCTTGTTGTCGACGAAGCGGACGTTGGCTTCGACCGAGAAGTGGACGGGGATCAGGATCTCCTTCACCCGCTCGTGGTCGACGGCCAGCTCGACGTGGCTCGCGAAGGCGCCCATCGGCGCGGCCGGCGAGATCTCGGCGTCGATGCGCCAGGTCGGCGCCGCTCCTGGCTCGGTGGCGACCCGCGTGAGCGCGACGCTCATCAGTTCCGGATTCGGCGAGGTTGCCGTGGTGATCTTGAAGTCGCCGAGCAGCTCCGACTGCACGATCGCCGAGAGCTTGGCCCCGGCCCCTTTCCTGACCACGCCGAAGTCGATCGTCATCGGATCGACGGTGAAGGGCGAGATCATCGTCGCATCGAGTGTCAGCGTGAGCACGGCGCGCACGGGGTCGTTGCTGTAGATGCGGATGGCCTTGCTGAGCTCCGCTTCCTTGCCGGGAGTCGTGGCGGCGGCGGTCTTGAGTTCGACCTCGAGCTCCGCCTCCTCGCCCGGCGACAGCACGCCGAGGCGCTTCGCCTCGCGCAGTTCATCCTCGCCGAACGTGCGACCGTCGACGGTGAACTTCGACGCGGCGCACGAGCAGGAGTTGCGGATCTCGTTGATCGTCAGGTCGGACTTGCCGCTGTTCTTCAGCTTGAAGAGCTTCTTCAGCTTCTCGCCGCGATAGACGGTGCCGAACTCCGCCTTGTAGCAGTCGGACTCGATGCGTGGAGCGAGCGCGGGATCGATCGGCGGAGCGACCTCTCGCCCCTTCTGTCCCGCATCGTCTTCCGTGCCGGCCGTGGCCCCGACGGATTCGGCGGGCGGCGTCACGGCGGGACGCTCGACGACGACCTTGAACGGCAATGAGAGCGCGCCGTTCGTCGGATCGCTGCAGACCACCAGCAACCGCTTCTCGAACGGGCCCGAAGGGAGCTTGGTGGTGTCGACGGTCAGTTGCAGCGTCGCGCTTTGGCCCGGCTCGATGGAGAGCGAGACGCTGCCCTCGTCGCCGCTGTCGAGCGGCACATTGAGGCGCGTCGGTGTCGACAGGTGGAGCTTGGCGCAATCGCAGGTGACGCCGATGCGGGTGAGGAGCAACGGAGCGTCGCCGACGTTCTCGATCTTCAGCTCCTTGGACGGCGAGGTGCCGGCCAGGACCGTCCCGAAGTCGAACGCATCGAACGACAGCTTGACTTGCGGGCGCCGCTGCTTGGCCACCTCTTGCGCGTCGGCGCCACCAGACCAGACCACGAGCGGTGCCAGGAAGCTGGCGGCCCAAAGCGGTAGAGCGAGCATGGACGAGAGCTCCGGGAGTCTCGAAGGGGCGGGGCCATTCAATCACGCCGCCGTGGACGAGCAACCTTGGCGCCAAACCTCTCGCGCCCACGCCGCCCCGGGGGAGGTCCCGAGCGGCTCGATTTCACCGGTCGAGTTCGGCGAGCAGGCGCAGCGCACCGGCGTGCGCCGGATCGAGCCGAAGCGCTCGCTTGGCCGCCGCGCGCGCGGCTTCCGAGTCGCCGCGGTGGTGTTGCGCGAGGGCGAGGTGGTAGCAGAGCGACGCCGTCTCGCCACCGGCTGCCAGCGCCTCCTCGTGAAGCGCTACCGCGCCTCCCGGATCGCCCTGCAGGTCGCGCGCGATCCCCGCCATCTCGAGCAGTCGTGGCTGCCGGCCAAACCAGCGGATGCCTTCCTCCGCGAGCTGCTCTGCGACCGCCGGCCGCTGGTCGGCGCGCGCCACGTTGGCGAGTCCGACGAAGGCGAGGTGGAGTTCGCTGGCGACGCCGCGCGCATGGCCGCGCCGCGCGAGGCCGGCGCGACAGCGCTCGAACCAGCCGACCGCCTCTTTGCTGTTCCCGGCGTCGACGGCGAGCTGTCCGAGTCGGAACGCTGCGAGCCAGCCGCGCGGATCTTCGGGCGCGACGTTTTCGAGCAGGGCGCGCGCGAGTCGCTGCTCCGTGGCCGTGTCGCCTGCGGCGCCAGCGGCATGCAGCAGGCCGAGCTGCCCCTGCAAGGAGGCCGGATGGTGGACGAGCTCGGCGCGCCAAAGCGTGGCGTCGTCGCGGAAGTCCGCCGTCCGCTGCCAGGTCAGCGTCGCCAGCACGAGTGCCGCGAGCCCCGTCACCCATGGCGCGGCGCGCGCGGGCAGCCGCCCTGGCTGGAACGCGCGCGCGCCGACGGCAGCCGCCAGCAGCGCGGCGCCGGCTGTGGGCAGCAGCAGGTAGCGATCGGCGATCGGGCTCTTCATCACCACGAACAGCCCGCAAGTCGGCACGAAGAAGAGGATCGCGAAGAGCAGCGGTGCGAGCAGCGGCGCGCGTGGTCGCGCGGCCCGCATCGCCACGGTGATCGCAGCGCCGGCCAACAGCGCCAGCGCGCCCAGCACGAAACCCGCCGACTGAAACCACGCGCGCGGTTCGTAGCTCGAGTGGTCGTAGTCGATCGAAAGCGGCCACGGCACCAGGAAGAGGCGCAGCGCGAAGAGGAAGTTCCTCGCCGCGGTGGCGGCGCGCGCCGCGAGCGGTGCCGCCTCTTGCGAGAAGCCGGCGGGCGAGAAGTCGAGTTCGCGTCCCAGCAGATGCTGGCGCGCCACCAAGTAGAGCAGCGTGGCAAGCGCCGCTGCGACGACGACGCCGCGGCGCACGGGAAGCGCGTCGCGCCGCGCGTGCAGCAGCGCCAGAGCGCCCACCAACGGCAGCGCCGACTCCTTGGAGAGCAGCGCCAGCAGCGCGACTCCCACCGCTGCGAGCGGCCGCGTCGACGCCAGCAGCAGCGTGCCGACGACGCCAAGCGCGGCGAGGAGATCGCCTTGCGACGACAGCCACGCCACCGACTCGACGGTGAGCGGATGGACACCGAACAGGAGTCCGCCGGCGCAAGCGACTCCGAGCGAGCAGCCGGTCGTGCGCTGCGCCAGCGCGATCAGTCCACGCACCAGCAGCAGGAAGAGCAGGAGGCTGGTTGCGTGGTACACCGTCGCGTCGCGGCAGTCATGCGGGCCGTCGCCCTGCGCGCAGCCGATCGCGTGCTGCAGCGCGAAGCCGAGCGTGCGCAGCGGACGCCAGATGTCGTTGTCGCGCGGCGTCGACATGCGCTCGATCGAGGTGACGAGCTCGAGCGGATGCGCCAGCGTCTGCACGCCGCCGTTCTCGGAGACGAAGCGGAAGTCGTCGTAGACGAAGCCGTTTCGCACCCCGCGCAGATGGGGCAGCAGCGCCAGTAGGGCGATCAGCCAGCCGATCAGCGCGGCGCGACGAGGCGATGGAGCGAGAGGTCGAGCTCGCGGTGGCAGTTCCACCAGCATTTCCGGCAGACCTCCTCGCGCAAGGCGGCAGGGAGCGGGGCCATCGGCGTCGGCGCGTCGAGCGGCACGCCACCGCGGCGCAACGTCATCAACGGCACGCAAGCGTAGCGCAGCCCTTCCGGGTCGATCGCCAGATGGCTGCGCGGCGCGCTGCACTCGATGGGCATCGCATCGCCGCCGAGGAATGGCGCGATCGCGCCGACGTAGGCCGGCGAGTTGTCGAGGCGCGGCTCCTGTTCGATGGCGGTCGCGAGGTCGCGCGCGAGGGCGGCGGCGGTCGCTGCCGGCAGCGGGGCGCGCTCCGCGACGAATTCGTGATGGGGCAGGAAACCGGCACTGTCGACGCCCCATTCGCGCGCGACGCGCAGGAAGCCCAGCACCTCGCCGGTGTTGCTCGGGCCGACCGCCATCACCAGTCCCAGACGCGGCGCACCTCGCCGTCGCGCCGCCAGCAGGGCTCGCACGCTGCGCTCGATCTGCGCAAAGGAACCGGGCACGCCACGCAACGCGTCATGCGTCGCTGGCGCCGCTCCGTCGAGGCTCAAGTTGAGCGAGTGCAGCCCGCTCTGAAGCAGCGGCGCGACCGCCGCTTCGGTGAGTCGCGAGCCGTTGCTGTTCAGGTGGACCAGCAGCCCCAGCCGCCGCGCCGCCGCGATGACGGTGAAGAGCTCCGGATGGAGCAGCGGTTCGCCGCCGGTGAGGCCGACCGCCAGCGCGCCGCTCGCGGCGATCTTCGCAAGCCGTTCGATCAGCACCGAGCCGGGCGGATCGCCCCGTGCGCGATCGGGCAGGTCGCAGAACGAGCAGCGGTAGTTGCAGCGGTAGGTGACCGCGAGCGTCGCGAAGAGCGGCCGCGCGTCGCCGTTCCGCAGCTTCTGCTCGACCACGCGCCACGTTGCGCGCGCCAGCCAGCGCCAGTTGCCGCTCCGCAGCGCCGTCGTCAACACGGCCCGATGCGAACGCCTGCGTCGCGTGCCGATCATCGCGGGGTCAACGTCGCAGCAGCGCGGTGGCGAGCGGGCGCGCCGCCATCGCCGGCAGCGCTTCGCACGGGCTGAAGCAACCCGGACAGCCGCGCCGTTCGATCGTCGCGCGCGCCGCGGTCGTCGGCGCCTGCGTCAGCAGCGCTTCGAGCGAAAGGTCGAACGCGCGCAGGTTGCCGAGCGGCTGCTCCCAGATCGTGCAGGGGTGCACGTCGAGGTCGGGCCCGACGAACACCGTGCGCCGCAGCGCCTCACAGCCGATCGGCGGAAACCCCTCGGCGAGCGCGCGCGGCGCGAGTCGCGCATAGGCGCGCTCGAGGAAACCCAGCGGCCCGCGCGGCTTGGGCCAGCGGGCCATGACGGCGAGTGCTCCGGCGCCTGGCAGTTCGGTGAAGGCGGCGTTGCGGTAGTAATGCGAGGAGTGGTGGGCGAGGTTGAAGTGGATCTCGCGGGCATCAAAGTCGGGAAGGCGTCGCGCGAGTTCGGCGGCGAGCGACTCGGCCTGCAACTCCGCACGCTCCGTCAGCGTGCAGCCGGCGACCACGACGCAGCGCGGGCCGCGGCGCTGGCGCAGGCGCGCGAAACAGTCGAAGGCGCGCTCGAACGCTCCGTCGACGCCGCGCAGTTCGTCGTGCAGCGCCGGGCCACCATCGAGGCTCACCGTCACGGCCAGCAACGGCAGTCGGGTCGCGAGCAGCAGGTCGACCGCGGCCTCCACTTCGGCCGGACGCTGTCCGGCGGTCGGGAAGTCGAGCAGTTCGAGTCGCGGCAGCGCGTCGACGATGCAAAGCAGCAGGTCCGGCAGCTTCTCTTTCGCGAAGAGCTCGCCGCCCGAGAGGTTCACCCAACGCAGGAACGGGTTGGCGCGGAAGAACGCGATCCACTCGGACGTCGCCGCGCCCGACTGCGGTGCCTCCCAAAGTCGGCAGAAACCGCAGCGGAGGTGGCAGCGCTCCGTGAGGATCGCGGTCACCTTGGGCGGCTGGCCGCGCGAGGGGGTGCGCCAGAGCGCCGCGGCGAGGCGGGCGCGTGCAAGCCAGCGGGTCATTGCGCGCTGCGGTTCAAAGGAGCGCCGCATCGCGAGTCGCGAAGTGCGGTGCGAGCTGCGCGTGGACGGCCAACCACGCCTCGTCGACGGCGATTCGCCGAATGCACAAAGGCAACTGGCAGCGGCTCGACTTGCCATTCTGGTTGGTCAGGCAGGGGCTGCAGGGCAGCGGCCGGTAGAGCGCCTGATGGCCATCGCCGAGCGGCCCGTAGAGGCGCGGCGAGTTGGGGCCGTAGAAGGCGACGACCGGCGTGCGTACCGCGGCCGCGAGGTGAACCGGCCCGGTGTCGTTCGAGATCACCAGGTCGGCGCGCGAGAGGAAGGCGACCAGTTCGGGCAGCGTGAGCGTCCCGGCGAGCGAACGGGCCGTCACACCGTGGCCGGCGAGCGACCGGACGACCTCGTCGACCAGCGGCAGCTCGAGTCCGGCGCCGCTGACGAAGAGGGTGCCACCGAACGCCTCGGTGACACGCGCACCGAGCGCCGCGAAGCGCTCCTGTGGCCAGCGGCGCCCTGGAAAATTGTCACCGCTGCCGGGATGGAGGACGACCCACGGTCGCGGCAAGTTGGAGTCGAAGCGGACGGCCACGCTTTGCGCCGCCGCCGGCTCGATCTCGACTTCGTGCGACGCGACCCCTTCGGTCGCGATGCCGGCGGCGCGGAACAGGTCGGCAAAACCCAGCGCCATGTGGCGATCGCCGGCGCAGGGGACGGTCAGGTCGTAGAGCGCGGCGCGCTGTTGGCCCGGCGTGTCGAAGCCGACGCTGAAGCGCGCACCGGCGAGGCGGGCGACGAGGCCGGCCGCCCGCACGAACTGCTCGCAATCGATGAAGAGATCGACGCGCTCGCGCCGAAGCCTTCGCGCGGCCCGCATCAGATCGACGAGCGGCGTCCACCAGCCGTGGTCGCGCACGGTCACCAGCGCATCGAGCGAGGGCTGGCCGGCAAGCAGCGTCCGATTGCGTTCGAGTGTCAGGAACGAGAGGCGCGCGGCCGGGTATTGCCGCCGCACCGCGGCGACGAGCGGCAGCACCATGGCGAGGTTGCCGATGCCCCACAACTTGGCGACGACGACGTGGCGCACCGAAGCGGGGGGCACGCCGGCATCCGCGCGGCCGGTCAGCGCCCGCGCCGCACGCAGCAGCCACGTCGCCGGGATGCCGAGCCACGCGTCCGCGCGCTTCTTCCATTCGAGCGCGGCGGGGGAGGTCGCGCGCGCGATCGCAGCGGTGGCGCGCCTCACTGGAACCTCGCGTTCACGCCGACGTCACGGCCATCGAACTCGCTGCAGCCGGCGCACGGCGCCTTGAAGTCGCAGGCGCGATGGGCCCGGCGCAACGCTCGAAACGCCCCGTTGTTGAGGATCTGCGCCGGCGACTCTTCGTGGCCGTTGCCCAGCGCGAGCTTCCCTTCGCTGTCGGCGCAGCAGGCGGTGACCGTGCCATCGACCAACACGACGAGACTGCCGCGCCACGCTTCGCGGCACGCGGTCGTGCGCGCGCCCGACGCGAGCCGCGGGATCACCTGGATGCGATCGGCGACGCCCTGCCATTGCGCGCGGTAGTGGTCGAGCGCCGGTTTCGTCACGTCGTCGAGCACCATCGACACGTCGAGGCGCAGCTCGGCGCCGCGCGCGTCGCGCAGCTTGCGCATCGCGACGACCCGCTCCCGGATCTCGGCGAGCTTCACGCCGCGGATCCGTTCGTGGGTGGCGTCGTCGCCGTCGATCGAGATGGTGAGCCGCGACAGCCCGCTCGCGAAGAGGCGGTGGGCCATCGATTCGTCGAGCAGCGTGCCGTTGGTGGTCAGCATCGAGCGCACGCCGCGGTGGCGCGCGTAGGCCACCATGCGGTCGATCTCGGGATGGAGCAGCGGCTCGCCCCACTGGAACGGCAGCACGAATCGGACGGTCGGCGAGCGGTCGATCAGCCGTTCGAACGTCGCGGGGTCGAGCCAGCGCTTGGCGCGCGCCATCCCGCGGTTCACCGGGCAGATGGTGCAGCGCAGGTTGCAGAAGTTGGTGGTCTCGACGTTGAGCGAGAGGACCCGCGCGGTCCGCTCGAGTCGCAACCGGTAGGCGACTTCGTTCAGCGCGGCCCATCCCACCGACGCCATGTCGGGCAGCTTGATCTCGAGCAGTTCGGCGAGCTCGGGCTTCTTCAGGTAGTGGCGGGCGACGAAGCGATGGAGCGTGGCGATGACGCGGCGCTCGAGCCTCGCCAGGAGCGTTCTGCTCCGAGGAGGGGCTGCGGAAACGGTGGGAAGCGCGAGTGTCGCCGACAAAGGCATGGGATGGCGGGGGATCATAAAGCGTGCCGCGTTCGATCGCGGCGAAAGCGCGCCGACGCGCCCCTCACCGCCACGAGCCGGGAGCGCGGGCGATGCGGCTGACTTCCACGCCTGCGCGCTGCCGCTCGTCGTCTGGGACCATCCGCACGCGGCCGTGGAGGCAGAACTCCTTGGCGCCATCGAGGTGGCGGCGCACCTGGAGCCAGCAGGCAGCGCGCGCCGGGATGGTGAGGGGAACGCCGCGATTCTCGAAGCGGACCCAGCGCGCGCCCGAGCGATCGGTGAACTCGTGCGGCGTCTTGCGTAACACCTCGGCCTCCACGTGGAGGTGGACGGTTCGCCCGAGCAGCTCCTTCGCCGCGGTTCGATAGAACGTGCGCCGCTCCTCGGCGGAGACGACTCTCGCCTCACCGTTCGCGCTCGTTGCCGTCCGATGCCATGGCGCCGCGGCGCTGGCGATCGACGCCATCAGCAGACCCGCCAGGACGCTTCGGATCGAAGAGAGTCTCCATGCCATGGCGATGCGCTCCATGCCGACGTTGAGTTCAGTCGCTCGAAGCAAGAGACGCCTTCCGCCGCTGCTGGTGACCACCATGCGCACGCTCCTTCTGACCTGGCTGCTTGCGGTCGTCTCGATGGCGCTCTTCCAGCAGAAGCTCGTCTGGTACCCCGGTCCGCCGCCGACTCACCTGCCCCCGCTGCGGCCGCCGTTGCGCGACCTCACCTTGCGGACCGCCGACGGAGTCGCGCTCAACGCCTGGTGGATCGAAGCGTCACCGTCGCACGGAGCGATCGTCCATTGCCATGGCAATGCCGGGTCGATCAGCGGGCGCATCGCCGTCGCGCGCGCGCTTCGATCGATGGGCTGGTCGACGCTGCTTTTTGACTACCGCGGCTATGGCAAGAGCGAGGGCCATCCGACGGAGGAGGGGACCTACCTGGATGCGGAGGCGGCGTACGACTGGGTGCGCAGCGAAGGTGTCGCGCCCGAGCGAATCGTCGCGTGGGGCGAGTCGCTCGGCGGTGGCGTTGCCGTCGAGCTGGCGCGGCGCCGGCCACTCGCCGCACTGATCACGGAGTCGACCTTCACCTCGATTCCGGACGTCGGTGCGCAGCGCTTCCCATGGTTGCCGGTGCGCCTGCTCGCGCGCATCCACTACGACAATGCGGCCAAGGCTGCGGAGTTGAAGCTGCCGTGGCTGCTGCTCCACGGCCGCGACGATCGACTCGTTCCGATCGACCATGCCCAGCGGCTCTTCGCGATCGCGCAGGCGGCGCGCGCGTCGAGTCCGCCGGCAGCGCCGCTGCTCTTCCATCCGGTCGCCGGCGGTCACGAGGCGCTGCGGCTCGGGGACGTGGCCGCCGACAGCGCCGTGGTCGCGCGATTCCTCGCCGCGAGCGCTCCGCCGCGCTGAGCTCTGCGGTTGGGCGGCGCCGCGCAGCAGACGTTCGTTGAATCGTCCAACGCGTGCGGACCCATCCATCGACGCGCGGAACGCGTAACAACCGGCGGTTGCCTCATGGCGTTTGGCTGCTCGAATGTCCGCCTCGTTCAAAAGGTGCCTACCGCGTGAACCTGACGTCCCAACAGCTTGGCCTGCTCGTCGCCGTGGTCGTGGTCCACGCAGCGATGGCGTTGCTGTGGGAGATTCAGCGGCGGCGTCACAACGCCGGCATCGTCGATGCCGGTTGGACGGTGGCGGTCGCGGCGCTGACGCTCCTCCATTCGGCGCTCGGCAGCGGCGATGGCCGCCGCCGCGCCGTGCTCGCGCTCATCGCAGCCGTCTGGGGCGCGCGGTTGCTGGCTCACCTCGTGGTGAGGCTGCGCGGCGAGGCCGAGGATGGCCGCTATCGCGATCTGCGGGCACGCTTCGGTGGCTCCGCGCAGGTCGCGTTCTTCTGGTTCTTCCAGGCGCAGGCGCTGCTGGCCGTGCTGCTGACGCTGTCGCCTTTCGTCCTGGCAGCGCTGCCGGCCCCGTTGTCGACGGGCGCGCTCGTCGCGGCGCTCCTGCTTTTCTGCACGTCGCTGGTCGGCGAGTCGATCGCCGACCGCCAACTCGCGCGCTTTCGAGCCGACCCGAGCCAGCGTGGCAAGAGCTGTCGCGTCGGGCTGTGGCGCTGGTCGCGCCATCCCAACTACTTCTTCGAGTGGCTGCACTGGTGGGCCTACGTGCCGCTGGCTTGGGGCAGCAGCTGGATCGCCGCGCCGGTCGCGGTCGCGCTGGCGATGGTCCTGCTGATCCTCTACGTGTCGGGCATTCCGCCGACCGAGGCGCAAGCGCTGCGTTCGCGCGGCGACGACTACCGCGCCTACCAGCGCACAACCAGCGCCTTCTTCCCGTGGCCGCCACGCACGGAGGCGTCGTGAGCGATTCCCTCATCGAACTCGCCGAGTCGGGGCGCGTGCCCGACTTCTTGTTGCGCGTCGGCATCCGGCGCCTGTTGGAGCGACGTCTCGCCGCGGAAGATCCGGGCGACCTCGAACTGCGCCAGGAGAAGCTCGAGCAGTGGCTCGCGCAGATGCGTACGAGTCCCGTCGCGATCAGTGTCGAGAAGGCCAACGAGCAGCACTACGAGGTGCCGGCCGCCTTCTTCCAGAAGGTCCTCGGCCCGCGCCTCAAGTACAGCGGCGCCTGGTGGCCAGCGGGCGTCACGACGCTGGCGCAGGCCGAGGAGTCGATGCTCGCGTTGACCGCGCAGCGGGCGCAGATCGAGGACGGCCAACAGATCCTCGAACTCGGCTGCGGCTGGGGCTCGCTCACGCTGTTCCTGGCGGAGCGTTTTCCCAAGGCGCGCATCACCGGCGTCTCGAACTCGGCGTCCCAGCGCCAGTTCATCGAGAGCCAGGCCGCTGCGCGCGGCCTCGCCAACGTGCGCATCGTCACGGCCGACATGAACGCCTTCGACGCGGGCGCGCGCTTCGATCGCGTGGTCTCGGTCGAGATGTTCGAGCACATGCGCAACTGGGAGGAGCTGCTGCGCCGGATCTCCGGATGGCTCACGCCGGAAGGTTGCCTCTTCCTCCATGTCTTCTGCCATCGCGAGCTGCCCTATCCGTTCGAGGCGAAGGACTCCGACGACTGGATGGCACGCCACTTCTTCACCGGCGGGATGATGCCCTCCGACTCGCTGCTGCCGCGGCTGCAGCGCGACCTGCTGCTCGACGCCCACTGGCGCGTGAACGGCCGCCACTACGCGATGAGCTCCGAGGCGTGGATCGCGCGGATGGAACAGGAGAAGCTCGCGCTGCTCGAGGTGCTGGCGCAGTCGGGCGCGGAGGCGCACGGCGGCGCGGCGCGCGTCTGGATGCGTTGGAAGCTCTTCTTCCTCGCCTGCGCCGAGCTGTTTGGCTTCCGCGGCGGCGAGGAGTGGTTCGTGGCGCACTACCGGATGCGACCGCGCGCGGCGGCGGGGCGGGCGAAGTGATGGAGACGGCGACGCCATCGAAGCGAGCGGTAGGCGGCTGGCGCGCGCTCGGCGCCTGGATCGACTCCGAGGCGATCGAGCCGGATGCGGCGCAGGAGACGCGCGACAAGATCGACTGGCCGCGCGTCGTTCCGTTCGTGCTGATCCATCTGGGCTGCCTCGCCGTGGCGTGGGTCGGCGCGAGCGTGGTCGCCGTCGCGGTTGCGGCGGGGCTCTACGCCGTGCGGATGTTCGCGCTGACGGCCTTCTATCACCGCTATTTCTCGCACCGCGCGTTCGAGACTTCGCGCGGCTGGCAGTTCTTCTTCGCCTGCCTCGGCGCCGCGGCGATCCAGCGCGGGCCGCTGTGGTGGGCGGCGCATCACCGCGATCACCACCGGTTCTCCGATCAGCCCGCGGACGCCCACTCGCCGGTCGTGCACGGTTTCTGGTGGAGCCATGTCGGCTGGTTCCTCTCTCGCCGAAACTTCCCGACGCGGATCCAGAACGTCCCCGACCTCGCACGTTTTCCGGAGCTGCGCTTCCTCGATCGCTTCGACGTCGCGGTGCCGGCGTTCCTGTTCGCGGCGCTCTACGCTGCCGGTGCCGCCTGCGCGCATTGGTGGCCGGAGACGGGAGCGACGGGGTGGCAGCTCGTCGTGTGGGGCTTCTGTATCTCGACCGTCGTGCTCTACCACTGCACGTTCACCATCAACTCGCTCGCCCACGTCTTCGGCACGCGTCGCTACGAGACGCCGGACGCGAGCCGCAACAACGTCTGGCTCGCGCTGCTGACGTTCGGCGAGGGATGGCACAACAACCATCACCACTACCCCGCGGCGGCGCGCCAGGGTTTCCGACCACACGAGCTCGACATCAGCTGGCTCGTGCTCCGCCTGCTCGCCGCGGTCGGGATCGTGCGCGGGCTGCGCGACGTGCCGGCCGAGGTGCGCGACCGCGGCGTCAGCGACCGGAGCCGTGCTTCGTGAAGGTCGCCGTCGTCGGCAGCGGCGTCTCGGGCCTCGTCGTCGCGTGGCTGCTCCATCCGGTCCATGAGATCACGCTCTTCGAGGCGGACGATCGCCTCGGCGGCCACGTCCATACGCACGAGCTCGAGGCCGCGGGGCGCCGCTTCGCGGTCGACTCCGGTTTCATCGTTTTCAACACGCGCAACTATCCCGGCTTCACGCGCCTGCTCGAACGGTTGGGCGTCACCGCGCAAGACAGTTCGATGAGCTTCAGCGTGCAGGCGGAGCGATCTGGCCTCGAATACAACGGCACCGACCTGAACCGCCTGTTCGCGCAGCGGCGCAATCTGCTGCGACCCTCGTTCTGGCGCATGGTGCGCGAGATCCTGCGGTTCAACCGCGAGGCGCGCGAGCTGCTGGCCGCGCCGCCTGGCGAGGGGGCCGCGGCGGACGAGACGCTTGGTGCGTGGCTCATGCGGCGGCGTTTCGCGCGCGAGCTGATCGACGACTACGTGGTGCCGATGGCGGCGTCGTTGTGGTCGACGCCCGCAGCGCGCGTCACCGATTTCCCGGTCCGCCCCTTCGTCCACTTCTTCGACCACCACGGGATGCTGCAGGTCGAAGGGCGGCCGCAGTGGCGCGTCGTCGCGGGCGGGTCGCAGCGCTACGTCGACGCGTTGGTCGCGCCGCTGCGCGATCGCGTGCGCCTCTCCTGCCCGGTCGCCGCCATCCGTCGCGACCGCGACGGCGTCGAGGTGGAAAGCCGGGCCGGTCGCGAACGGTTCGATCACGTCGTGCTGGCGCTCCACTCCGACCAGGCCTTGAAGGTGCTCGCCGACCCGACGGCGGCCGAAGCCGCGGTGCTGGGCGCACTGCCCTATCAAGCGAACGAGGCGCTCCTCCATCACGATGCGACGGTCATGCCGCGCTCGCGTCGCGCGTGGGCGAGCTGGAACTACTTCGCGCCGAACGTGCCGCGCCACAAGGTCACCGTCACCTACCACATGAACGAATTGCAGTCGCTCGATTCGCCCGAGCCGTTCCTGGTGACGCTGAACCGCGGCGATTCGATCGACGCTGGCCGCGTCCTGCGCCGCATGACCTATCACCATCCCGTCTACACGCCGGCGGGCTTCGCCGCCCAGGCGCGCTGGGCCGAGATCAGCGGCGTCGCGCGCACGCACTACTGCGGCGCCTATTGGGGCTTCGGCTTCCACGAGGATGGCGTGCAGAGCGGATTGCGGGTCGCGCGCGCGTTCGGACAGGAGCTGCGGTGAACAGCGCGCTCTACTTCGGCGACGTACGCCATCGTCGCGTCGAAGCGCCGGCCGGCGACTTCCACTACCGCCTCTTCATGCTCTGGCTCGACCTCGACGAGCTCGACGTCGTCTTCCGCGGCCGTTGGCTGTGGTCGACTCGACGCTTCGCGCTCGCACGATTTCGCCGCGCCGACTACTTCGGGGATCCGGCGCGACCGCTCGCGGACGCGGTGCGCGATCGCGTCGCGGCGGAGCTCGGCCGACGTCCCGTTGGACCGGTCCGGATGCTGACGCACCTGCGCTGCTTCGGCTTCATCTTCAATCCGGTGACCTTCTACTACTGCTTTGCCGCGGACGGGGAGACGGTGGAGGCGGTCGTCGCCGACATCACCAACACGCCATGGAACGAGCGTCACGCCTACGTCGTGCGCGTCCCTGACGGGAGCGGGCGACCGCTGCAGGTCGAGGCGAAGTTCCGCAAGGAGTTCCACGTCTCGCCGTTCCTGCCGATGGACTACGACTACCACTGGTCCTTCCGCCTCGCCGGCGAGGCGCTCGTGGTGCACATGGAGAATCGGCGTGGCGAGCAGCGCTGGTTCGACGCGACGCTCACCATGGAGCGTCGCGCCATCGACGGCCGCTCGCTGGCGGTCGCGCTGGCGCGTCATCCGTTCATCACCGCGAAGGTGATCGGTGCGATCTACTGGCAGGCGCTCAAGCTGTGGTTCAAGCGCGCGAAGTTCCATCCCCATCCGCGCGCGGTCGCGACCCCTGAAGGAGAGCGTTGATGGCCGCGCGCTCATGGCTCACGCGCCAGGTCGCACGCGCCGTGCAGGCGCGCCTCGCCGCGCTCGCAGAGGGCGAGCTCACCGTGGTCGAGGGCGCGACGCGGGTGACGTTCGGACGCGCGAGCGAAGAGTTCCCGTGTCGCGTCACGATCGAAGTCGTCGACCCCGAGTTCTGGTGGCGCCTGGCGCTGCGCGGCTCGATCGGCGCCGGCGAGTCGTACATGGCGGGCGAATGGCGCTGCAGCGATCTCGTCGCCCTGGTGCGTCTCTTCGCGCGCAATCGCGTGCTGAACGAGCAGGTCGAGTCGGGGCTGGCGCGCCTGGCGCTGCCTCTGCTGCGTCTCGCCCATGCGTCGCGCCGCAACGATCGCGACGGCGCGCGCCGCAACATCGCCGACCACTACGACCTCGGCAACGACTTCTTCCGCCTCTTCCTCGACGAGTCGATGACCTACTCCTGCGCGATCTGGGAGCAACCGGAGGCGACGCTCGCGCAGGCGCAACTGGCGAAGCTCGATCGACTGTGTCGTCGACTCGAGCTGGTGCCAGGCGACCATCTGCTGGAGGTCGGAACGGGTTGGGGCGCGTTGGCGGTCCATGCGGCGTCGCGCTACGGCTGTCGTGTCACCACCACCACGATCTCGCGCCGTCAGCATGAGGTCGCCGTGGAGAAGGTCCGCGCCGCCGGACTCGCCGATCGCGTCGACGTGCGCCTCGAGGACTACCGCGACTTGACCGGCATCTACGACAAGGTCGTTTCGGTCGAGATGGTCGAGGCGATCGGCTGGCGCCAGTTCCCGACCTTCTTCGCCACGCTGGCGCGCCGGCTCGTGCCCTACGGGACCGCGGTGATCCAATCGATCGTCATCGCCGATGCGCACTACGACGCCGCGCGTCGCTCGGTCGACTTCATCCAGAAGTACATCTTCCCTGGCAGTTGCATCCCGTCGGTGAGCGCACTGACGCGAGCAGCGGCGAAGGCGAGCGACCTGCGCCTCGTCGCGCTCGACGAGATCGGGCCGCACTACGCGCGGACGTTGCGCGAGTGGCGCCTGCGTTTCCTCGCGGAACGGCCGGCGTTGGCGCGAATGGGGGTCACGGACGCGCAGGTGCGCGCGTGGGAGTACTACTTCGCCTACTGCGAGGGCGGCTTCGAGGAGCGCGTGATCGGCGACGTGCAGATGCGGTTCGATCGCGAGCGCTGCCGTTTTGCTCCGATGTTGCCGCCGTTGCCCGCGCCGGCGCCCCGTCGATGACCGGCTGGCTCGGGTTCGTCCTGTTCCAGGCCGGATGGTTCGCCAACGTCGCCGCGGCGGGTGCCGGGCGGCCGTGGTGGGGCGTCGCGACCACCGTCGCGCTGCTCCTCTTTCACGTCGCTCGCACCGGCGCGGGCCGGCGGGTGCACGAAGCCGCGATCGTGCTGGCCATCGCGCTCTTTGGCACCGGAATCGACACGGCGTTCGAGCAGTGGGGCGTGCTGGCCTATCCGCCCGGTGGCCGTCTCGCCGTCGGTCTCTGCCCGCTCTGGATCAGCGGCCTGTGGGCGCTCTTTGCGACGGCCTTGCGCGGTCCGCTGCGATGGCTCGGCGCGCGGACGTGGCTTGCAGTGTTGTTCGGCGCCATCGGCTCGGGCTCGTCGTTCCTCGGCGCCGAGCGCTTCGGCGCGGTGACGTTGACGCGACCGCTGTTGGCGCCGCTGATCCTCATCGGGCTGGCGTGGGCGGTGGCGACGCCGCTGCTGCTCGAGTGGGCCGCCGCCGTCGCGACGACCACTCCCTCGACGACGTCGCGGCGCCGCATCGCCGTTGGCGCGATCATCCTGGTGGCGTGCGGCGTGGTGCTGCCGTTCGTCGGTGGCGGACGCAGTCCGGCTTCGGTTCATGCGGCGCTGTTGCGATTGGCCAAGAACGCTCCGCTCGCGGGAGCGGAGCTTGCAACGCTCCCGCTCCAGTTCCGGCATGCCCGCGGCACGACGTCTCTCTCGGTTCGATGGTGGCACTCGCGACCGCCGAGCGGCGCTCCCCGACGGCCGCCGCTGCTGCTGATCCACGGCACTCCCTCGACCCTCTTCACGTTCACCCATCTGATCCGCAGCGGTCGCACCGTTCATGGCATCGACTACCGCGGGCTCGCGGAGGATTTCGAGCTGCTGGTGCCCGACCTGCCGGGCCACGGCGCGACGACGCCCCTGCCAGCTCCCTGCACGTTCGAGGCGCAGGTCGAGTTCCTCGCTCAGTTCCTGGCCGCGGTGGGCGCGCCGCCGTTGGTGGTGGTCGGCCACTCGTATGGCGGTGAGGTGGCGTTGCGACTCGCGGCGTCCCATCCCGATCGAGTGACGCAGCTGGTGCTGATCGACAGCTCCGGCTTCCATCGACCGGACGTCGAAGTGCCCGACGAGGAGCTGCCGCTCAAACGCCATCCGTTGGCGCCGTTCGGGCGCTTGCTGACATCGCTCGACGACACGCGCGACGCGCTGCGCATCTCCTTCGTCGGAGCGGTGCCGGAGGACGAGGCGCAGGAGAACTACCTCGTGCTCGACTCGGCGGCGAACTGGCGGACGATGATCGATCTCGCGCGCGATGAAGAGGGGCATGCGCAGGCGGCGATCGCCACGCTGGCGTTGCCGACGCTCCTGCTCTGGGGAGCAGGGGATCGCAACTTCCCGCCATCGCTGCACGCGCGCCGCTTCGCCACCGCGATCCGTGGCAGCACGGTCGCGATCATCGACGGCAGCGGCCACTATCTGCCGGTCGAGCGGCCCGACGCAGTGGTGGCGGCGCTGCGAGCCTTCGTGGTCGCCCGCTGACGGGAGCTACTTGTCGGCGTAGCCGAGCGCCTTCAACGCTTCGGCATCGGCGCTCGACAGTGGCGCGCTGCCGGCGCCTCCTGCTTGCGGATGTTCCGCGATCCACGCGTCGAGGCGCGCACGCAAGTCGGCGAGGCGTCCGTTGTCGTCGACGTGGGTTTCGCGACCGTCCGCAGCGAGGCGCAGCAGCTGCTCGTGGCCGGCCTGATCGCGCAGGTACTTCCAGCCCGCTTCCGTCCAACCCTGCAGCCGCTTGCCGCCGAGCGCATGCTGGAACGCCTCGAGGTAGAAGCCGCGCGCGGGCGCTTCGCCGCCCATCGCCAGTGTCAGCAGGTCGATGCCGTGCGCCTCCTGCTCCGCAGGAAGTCCGACCGCCGCGAGCACGGTCGGCAGGACGTCGATCTGGCTGGTGGCATCGCTCACGCGCAGCCCGGCCAGCGTGGCGTGCTGAGGATGGGCGCCGTGCGTCCGGATCAGCAGCGGCACGTGCTGCGTCGCATGCAGCAGACTCTGGTGGTGGCCGCGCAGCCCGCCTTCGCCGAAGCACTCGCCGTGGTCCGCGACGACGAGGAGCAGCGTCTTCTCGAGGCCCGGATCGCTGGTCTCGAGCGCCTCGCGCAGCTCGCCGAGCAGCGCGTCGAGGTGCTCGATCTCTCCGCGTTGCGAGATGACGTCCGCCTGCGCGCGCGGATCGACGGCGCGCAGCCCCTCGTCGGCGCGTGCGCGCGTGCGCGACGCGTAGGGCTCATGCGGGTCGTAGGGTGCGTGCGCGTCGTAGAAGTGGGTCCACAAGAAGGCGCGCGGCGGCGCCGTCGCGAGCCACTCCTTGGCGCGTCGCAGCGTCTCCTCTCCTGGCGTCTGATGGGCGGCGGCGGCGAGTTCCGCCGGCAGCAGGCGCTGCAGGAACGTCGAGCCGAGTCGCGCCATGGAGATCAAGCGCGCCAGCGGCGGGGCGGCCGGTCGATCGTCGAAGAGCGAGAAGCCGCGATCGAAGCCGCTGCGGCGCATCAGCGCGAGGTTGCTGACGAAACCCGCGGTCGTGAAGCCCGCCCCTTGCAGCAGCGCCGCGAGGTGGGGGCCGACGGCGGCCGGCGCCGGATCGCCATTGCTGCGCAGGCCGTGGCGCGGCGGCTCGAGTCCGGTGAGGATCGAGAGGTGGGCCGGGCCGGTGATCGGCGCGACGGCGAGCGTCTTCTCGAAGAGGATCCCCTCGCTCGCCAGTCGGTCGAGGTTCGGCGTCGCGAGGCCGCCACCGCCAAACACCGGCAGCACGTCGGCTCGCACCGTGTCCCAAGTCACCAGCACGACGCGTTCGGGCGCGTCTTGCGCGAGCGGCGTCGATGCGGCGGCCGGTCGCGCGGCGGCGATCGGCGGCGTCTCCTCCCGCGCCAGCGCGAGCGCCGCGAGTGCGGCGAGCGGCCACGCCAGCAGCAGCGCGAGCGCGGCGCCGACCACGCGATGGGGGCGTGACGGCCGACGTTGCAGCGTGAGCACGACCATCCCGACGGCGGCCACCAATGCGGTCGTGCGCCATGCGCCGCCCGCGAAGTCGGTTCGCCGCCAACGGAGCACCGCCGCCACCACGCCAAGGAACGGCAGCACGATCAGCATCGGCGCCCGCGCGAAGAGGCGCGCGAGCAGCAGCCCGCCCAACAAGCCGCCCGCGACTCCAATCCACACCGGCGTTCCGAAGACCGCGAGCGACTCCGCGAAGCTGCGGATGTACTGGCTCTGCGCAGTCGCGAAGCCGGCCGCTTCCGCCGCCCCCGCGAGGCCGCCGGCCAGCGCACCGAGTGCGGCGCCGTGGAAGAGGCGGTGGCGGGCGGCGACTTGCGCGGTGGCGTGCATGGCGGCTCAGCTAGCGGTGGCAGACGGAGCCGCGCGAGCCTAACAGCCCGTTGGCGAACTCACCGCGAGTCTGGCGAGCGGATTTCGAGTCGGGACGAGGAGGAGGTTCGAAGCCAACTCCCCAGTGAGTTGTCGAGAGACTCCGACGAAGTACCGGCTTGAAAGACGCCGCCAGGCGACACGGGAAGTTCTCCAACGGGCTGAGAACCGCCCGACGAGCTACGCGTCGCGCGGACGGTTTCCTCCGCTGAGCGGCTCGACGACCGCCGGAGTGGTCGCGACCGGCACTGCAACGGGACCGACCTTGCGCCAGCCGAGCTCCTTCAGCAGTTGCAGCACTTCGCTCCAGGCGGGGAACGAGCGACCGCTCTTGCGTCGCCACTTGTCGATCGACTGCAGCAGCTCGCACACTTCGTCGTCGTAGGCCGCGGCGTTGCGTTCGTTGCGGCGGCGCCGCTTGCGCTCGCCATCTCCCGTCGCGACTTCCGGCTTCACTTCGAGGAGCGGATCGACCAGCGCTTGGCGCGGTTCTTCGAGACGTCGAGTCATGAGAGTGCTCCCCGGTGCGAATCGTGGTGCGCGAAGAAGTCGGCGACGCGACGGGTGTCGGGTCGCTCGAGGATTCCGTGTTCGGTGATGATCCCGGCGATCAGGTCGTGCGGCGTGACATCGAAGGCGGGATTCCAGGTGGCGATCCCCTTCGGCGCGGTGGCACGGCCGAAGCCATGGGTGATCTCGGCCGCAGCCCGCTCCTCGATCGGGATCGCGCTGCCGTGCGCGAGACTCCGATCGAACGTGGAGCTCGGAGCCGCGACGTAGAAGGGCACGCCGTGATGGCGCGCCAGCACGGCGACGCCGTAGGTGCCGATCTTGTTCGCCGTGTCGCCGTTGGCCGCGATGCGATCGGCGCCGACGATGACCAGGTCGACCTCGCGATCGCGCATGGCGAGCGCCGCCATGTTGTCGCAGATCAGCGTGACGTCGATCCCCGCCTGTTGCAGCTCCCATGCGGTGAGGCGCGCGCCCTGCAGCAGCGGTCGCGTCTCGTCGGCGAAGACCTTGAAGCGGCGGCCGAGCTCGTGCGCGGCGAACATCGGCGCGAGCGCGGTGCCGTAGTCGGCGGTGGCGAGCCCGCCCGCATTGCAGTGGGTCAGGGCAACGCAGCCATCCGTGACGAGCGGCAGTCCGTGGCGACCGATGGCGCGGCAGGTCGCGCGATCCTCGGCATGGATCGCGCGCGCTTCAGCCAACAGGCCGCGCTGCTGTTCGGCGACGCTGCGCCGCTCGTCGGCCTTGGCACGGCGCTCCATCCGATCGAGTGCCCAGAAGAGATTCACGGCGGTGGGGCGCGCGGTGCGCAAGTAGGCCACGACGCGCTGGCGCTGCTCGGCGAACGCGGCGCGATCGTCACCGGCGAAGCGCTGCACGCCGAGCACGAGGCCGTACGCGGCGGCGATGCCGATCGCCGGCGCGCCGCGCACGCGCAGCACCTTGATCGCCTCCCACATCGCTTCGGCGGTGGTCAGTTCGAGGTAGCGCACCTCGTCGGGCAACAGCGTCTGATCGATCAGACGCGCCGCTCCCGGCAGCTCCCCGTTCCAATCGATGGTGGCCACCGGCATCGGACGTCATCCCGGCAAAGAGCGGAGCGCGGCACGCTCCACGGGTCGAGCCCCCGACTCGATCCCGCATCGCCGCAGGATGTCGACACGCCGGGGGCGATTCTCAAGCAGGCGAACTTAGCGGGCGTCGCGCTTCGTCGAAGTTTTCCGGCGGTAGCCCGTTTGATTCACGATCCCCGTCGCGAGGCGACGGGATGTCGGCTCCGGACGAGAAGGGGAAGCGCGACTTCGACGATGCGGGTTTGCTGACCCGCTGAGGAAGAAGCGCGCTTTCCCGACGACGTACGGAGTCGGCAGACCGAGCCGCAGCAGGGGTTTCGTGAAGCAGGCGGGCGAGCGACGGCGCGCGAGTTGCATCGGAAAATCGTGCGCCGGAGCGCGGCGCGGTGACCGAGGACAAGATGGCGTCGATGCCGGAGCGCGGACGAGCGGTGATCGTGACCGAGGGCGGTGCTCCTGCCGAGGAGCCGCCGTCGCGCGACTTCACGCGGTCGCTGCTGCGACTCCTTGGCGCGGTGGCGCTGCTCGTCGTGTTGGCCGTCGAGTTGTCGGGCTGGTTCGCGCCTAGCTCGCAAGAGATCGAGCGGCGCGTCCAGGATGCGACCCGCAGCATCCACGCGATCGAAGCGGACGAGCACGCCGGCGTCGTCTTCGTGCTCGACACGTTCTATGGCGGTCGCCGCGAGCACGGCGATCGGATGGCCGAGGCGCTGATCGGGACCGCGCCGAGTGACGTCGCCATCGCGCGGATCGACCTCGGCGCGGGGCTTGCCGCCCGCGAGATCGAGCGGGCGCTCGCCAGCGTGCTCGACTACGCGCAGCTCCACGCCGCGATGCCGATCGTCGTCAACATGAGCTTCGGCGGCCCCGCCGCGACCGACGTCGAGCAGCGGCTCGTCGCAGCGCTCGACGCGGCGGGAGTCATCCTCGTCGCTGCGGCCGGCAACGAAGGGACCACGCAGCCGCGCTATCCCGCGGCGCTGCCGGGGGTGGTGGCCGTCGGCAACGCCAACGACTTCGGACGCGTCGCGACCTCGAGCTACGGTGATTGGGTCGACTGCTTCGTCGAGGGCTATTTCGAGACGACCGTGCAAGGGGCGATGCCGTTGACGACGGGCGGCCAGTCGTCGAGCTACTCGATCGACGGTGGCACCTCGTTCTCCGCGGCGCGCCTGTCAGGGTTGATCGCCGGCGTCACCACCGGTCGACGCGTCGGCGGCGAGGTCGCGTTGCGCGAGCTGCTGGCCGCCGCGGGAGTGGAACGCGGCGCGACCGTGGCGCCGTGGCGCGTGCGCTGGCAGTGCGATTCGAGCTGGCGGCGCCGCCTCTACTGGCGCGGCGGCCTCGTGCTCGCGGTCGTGCTGGCGTTGCGCTGGGCGCTGAAGAAGCGGCCGGAGGAAGCGCCCGCGGACCCGCTCACGGTGGAGTCGGGGGCGGTCGGTGGCGCAGGGCCGTACCGCGGCACAGGTGCGATGGGCCCGTGATGATCGACGCGACCAGGGCAGCGCCATGTCGCTTGGGGTCCCGATCACGACCTCGTGCGTGACGTCGGGGCCATCAATGTCGAGCTCGACGGTGCAGTCGGCGTAGCCGAGCGCGCGCACCGTCACCGGATAGCGGCCGGGCTCGATCGGCAGGGGAAAGCGGTCAAGGACGGCGAAGTAGCCGGACGCGCTGCGAAGCATCGCCTGGTAGCGGGTCAGCGTTCGACCGTAGCCGTCGCGCACGACGAGGTGCAATCTCGCGCCGAGCACGGTCGGCACGGTCACCTCGATCTCGCGCACCTCGCCGGCGCGCAGCTCGAAGGGCGCGTCGACCGGCAACAGTCGCCGGAACGCGAAGTTGGGCGTGCCGAAACGCCATGCACCCGCCTCGAGGTCGCTGAAGGTGAGACGCGCTCGGACCGCGTCGACTGCCGTCGGATGGACGGCGCGAAACCGCCCCATCTGCTGGAGCCACCAGCCAAACTCCGCATCGGGTCGCGCGCCACTCTCCGAGACGAGCTGCACGTGGACCGCCGCCGTGCCGGGCGGCGGGTAGGCGAGCTCGACGACGTCGCTCGCGAGGAACTCGGCCAGCGGACGGAAGTGCAGCGTCAGCTCGCGCTCCTCGCCGGCGAGCAGCACCGTGACCGTCCAGTCATCGGGCGGCGCGCCTGACGCGCGTTCGGGCTGAAAGCTGAGCTGCGCATCGGGCTGCTCGAACCGGCGTCGCAGGAGCGTCTCCTGAATGCCGAGCAGCGTCCTGAAACGAGGATTGCGCCACAGCTCGTACGACTCCTCGACATCGGTGGCGATCATCCCGACGTCGCCCGACGGCCCGCCGACCGTGCGGTAGCCCGCCACGAAGAGTCGCCGCAGTGGAATCTCGACGGCAGCGTCGATCGCATCATCGGGCGACACCACTGCGGCAAACGGGGTGAAGCCGTCGGAAAACGCCTCGACGAAGTAGGGGAGCGTCGGACTGAGACAAAGCGTCGCACGACCGTCGGCGTCGGTGGTCGCCTCGGGCGTGATCCGTCGACGCGCGGCCGCATCGCTTGGCGTACTCCGCAGCTCTTCGCCCCAGGCCGCCGTCGCCTGCACGTGGGCGCCCGCGATCGGCCGGCCGTAGACGTCTCCCACCCGCACCGCCCAGGAGCGCGGCTTCTCCAGCACGACTGTCACGGCAACGGTGGCGTCGGCAAGCGCCTCGGCCGTGAAGTGGCCGCCGAGGAACAGGACCGCCGGCACGCAATCGGCGTCATATGCGGTGACCCAGCGCAGCGTCGGAGCCAGTTCGCGCGGCAGCGTGAAGGTCGTGAGGCCGGAGGCGTCGGAGCGTCGCTCGAAGCGTGAGCCTTCCGGCGCGGCCCGGTCGCTCAGGAGGTCGGCCAGGGCGACGACCTCGGCTCCAGCGATCGGGGTCGCGGTCTCGTCGACCACGCGGACCTCGATCGTCAGCATCGATGGAACGTCGCTCGCAGGCGGTCGCTCCTCGCGGCGCGCGCCGATCGAGGCGTCACCCGCCGATTCGACGGCGCTCGGCAGCGGGATCGGCTCGATCGCCCGTCCCTGCGCATGAGCGGCAGCGCCAGGCGAACGCGCCGCGATCGGCGCATGCCGCGTTGACTCGCGCTGCCACCACCACGCCGCGCCGAGCGCCGCGGCGATCAGTGCGAGCAGCGCGACCGCGCGACCGGATGGCGAGCGGGCACGGCTCATCGTCTCGCTCCTCTCGGTCGGCAGCGCGCGCCACACAGCGGGCGGCGGTGGCGCGTGGCGATCAGCGCACCAGCGAAGTGAACTTCGTCCCCGTCAGCCGCTCGTAGATCTGGTGGTAGGCGTGGGTCGCCTTGGTCAGCACTTCGGCCGGGAGGCGCGGGGCGGGCGGCTTCTTGTTGAAGCCCATCGCCAGCAGCGCGTCGCGGATGATCTGCTTGTCGTAGCTCGGCGGCGAGCGGCCCGGCTCCCACGTTTCGGCGGCCCAGAAGCGCGAGCTGTCGGGCGTGAAGAGCTCGTCGATCACCAGCAGCCCCTGCTCGTCCTCGCCGATCTCGATCTTGGTATCGGCGAGCAGGATGCCGCGCTTCGCAGCGTAGGCCGCCGCTTCGACGTACATCGACATCACGAGGTCGCGCGATTGCTTCGCCTTGTCGTCGCCGATGATGCGGCAGAGCTGCTCGTAGCTGATGTTCTCGTCGTGCTGGCCCATCGGCGCCTTGGTCGAGGGCGTGAAGAGCGGTTCCGGGAGCTTGCTCGCCTCCTTCAGTCCGGCCGGCAGCTTGATGCCGCAGACGGCGCCCGTCTTCTGGTAGTCGGCCCAGCCGGAGCCGACCAGGTAGCCGCGCACCACCAGCTCGGCCAGCAGCGGCTTCACCTTCTTGCCCAGCATCGAGCGGCCGGCGAGTTCGCGATGGCTCGGCAGCGGTGCCGGCATCTGGGCGATGTCGGTCGTGATCAGGTGGTGGCGCACGCGCCCTTCGAAGTGGCGGAACCAGAATTCGCTGATGCGGGTGAGCACCTCGCCCTTGTCGGGCAGCAGGTCTTCGAGGATCACGTCGAAGGCGGAGATGCGATCGGAGGCGACCAGCAGCAGCTTGTCGCCGAGCTCGAAGAGGTCGCGCACCTTGCCGCGGTGCTTCAACGTGAGGCCGGGGATCGTCGCTTCGCGCAGCGGGGCGCGGCTTGGGGCGGGCATCGTCATGGTCTTCGCGTTCCTGCCATGGGTGCGGGTCGGTCCGTGAAGGGGCGGGATTGTAGGATGCGCCGCCTCGCGCGCCACTGCGGCCGCGCACCAGGGAGTCTCGGGAATGATCCTCGTCACGGGCGGCGCCGGCTACATCGGCAGCCACGCGGTCCTCGAGCTGCGCAAGGCGGGCCATCCCGTCGTCATCTTCGACGACCTCGTCGAGGGGCATCGCGCTGCCGCGCTCGATACGCCGGTGGTGCAGGGCGACCTGATCGATCGCGCGCTGCTGATCGACACGATCCGCAAGCACCAGGTCGACGCGGTCATGCATTTCGCGGCGCGCTGCTACGTCGGCGAATCGGTCACCGATCCCGCGAAGTACGTGCGCGACAACGCCCGTGGACTGCATGAGCTGCTGGAGGCGATGCGCGCCTGCGCCGTGAAGAAGATCGTCTTCTCCTCGACCTGCGCGGTCTACGGCGTGCCGGCCAAGGTGCCGATCACCGAGGAGTTCGTCCGCCAGCCGATCAGCCCCTACGGCGTCACCAAGCGCTTCTGCGAAGAGCAGCTCGAGATGTACTGCCGCGCCTACGGCTTCGCCGCCGTCGCGCCGCGCTACTTCAATGCGGCGGGTGCCGACCCCGACGGGCGGCTTGGCGAATGGCATCAGCCCGAGACGCACTTGATCCCGACCATCCTGCGCAGCGTGCTGTCGGGCGGCAGCGTGCCCTTGCAGGTGTTCGGCACCGACTATCCGACGCCGGACGGCACCTGCATTCGCGACTACGTCCACGTCGCTGACCTCGCCAGCGCGCATCGATTGGCGCTCGGCGCGATGAAGCCCGGCGTCTTCGAGCCGGTGAATCTCGGCACCGGTCGCGGCGCAAGCGTGCTCGAAGTGATCGGTGCGGCGCGCGCAGTGACCGGCGCGCCGATCCCGTATCAGGTCTTGCCGCGGCGCGAGGGCGACCCGCCGGCGCTCGTCGCGGGCGGGGACAAGGCGAAGCGCTTCCTCGGCTGGACCCCGCGCCACGTCGAACTCGTGGCCACGGTGCAGCACGCGTGGAACTGGTTGAAGGCGCATCCGCGCGGCTACGCGAGCTGAGATGGACCCCCACGTCGCGCGACCGGTCGAGTGGATCGTGCTGGGATCCGGCACGGCCTTGCCCACCGCGACGCGTGGCTCGCCCGGCCATCTGCTGCGCATGGCCGATGGGCGCGGCGTGCTGGTCGATCCGGGTCCGGGCAGCGTGCGCGCCGCGGCGCGTTGCGGCGTCCTGCTGGCCAGCGTGCGCGCCACGTTGATCACCCATTTCCACCCGGACCACTGCCTCGACCTCTTCGCGCTGCTGTTCGGGCTGCGCCATCCGACGCTCGCCAAGCAGCGCCTGACCGTGATCGGTCCGCGTGGCGTTGCCGACCTCGTCGAGCGCATGAAGAGCGTGTTCGGCGAGTGGGTCGCGCTGCCGCCCGAGCGACTCGAGATCGTGGAGCTCGAGCCGGGACCCTTCTGCATCGAGCTCGAGCATCAGCGCCTCGAAGGGGTCGCGCTGCGCATGCCGCATCTGGGCCACAGCCTCGGCTACCGCGTCCGCGGCCACCAACGCACGCTCGCCTACTCGGGCGATACCGGAGTGGGCGATGCGCCCATCGAGCTTGGCCGTGGCGCCGACGTCTACGTGCTCGAGTCGGCCTTTCCGGAAGGGGGCGACACGACCCGCCATCTGACGCCTTCGACGGCGGCGCGGATCGCGGCGGCCGCCGGCGTGAAGGAGCTGATCCTGACCCACTTCTATCCCGACACCGAACGCAGCGACGTGCGCTCGGTCGCGCGCGAGCACTACCTCGGGGCGCTGGTGCTGGCGCACGACGGCTTGCGGTTGCCGCTGTGAACCGCTTCCTCCCCGCGCTTTTCGTCGGGTCGCTGTGGTTCGCCGCGGCGATGCCGTCAGGCGAAACGACGCTGCCGGCGCCGCTCAAGGCTCGCCTCGACACGATCCTGGTCGAGGACCTGAAGCGCCACGCGGCGTTCCTCACCAGCCCCGCTTGCGCCGGCCGCGACACGCCGCAGCCGGGGCTCGAGAAGGCGCGCGACTACCTGATCGAGCACCACCAGAAGTTCGGCCTCGAAAGCGGCCATCCGGACGGCAGCTACCGCTTCGAGTACGACGTGCCCGCCATCGTCTTCGCGCCCGACGACCACGTCGCCGTGCTGAAGGGGGTCGAGGTCGATGCGTTCCTGCCGGGCGTCGACTTCGTGCCGGTCCGCCGCTCAGGCAGCGGCACCGTCGAAGGGGAGGTCGTCTTCTGCGGCTACGGCATCGTCGATGCGGAAGAGAAGTACGACGACTTCAAGGGCATCGACGTCAAAGGCAAGGTCGTCGCGCTCCTGTTGCACGAGCCGCGCGAGCAGAAGAAGGGGCGCGCCTTCAAGGGAGTGGAGTGGACCGACCACTCGCGCATTTCTCGCAAGGGTCGCGTGGCGGCGGAGCGCGGCGCGGCCGCGGTCCTGCTCTTCACCGACCCCGCGAACCACGACGACCTCACTGCGCTGAAGGGCGAGTTCCCGCGCTACGGCCAGCTCGATCCGAAGAGCGACTGCCCGATCCCGGTGGTCCACTGCTCGGGCGTCATCGCCGACTTGCTGTTCGGGCAGGGGCAGCTGCTCGCGATGCAGAAGACGCTCGACAGCAAGCTCGCGGGCGCGCCGCGTGCGCTGGCGGGAACGCGCGTCCGGCTGAAGGTCGCGCTGAACGACGAGCGGGTGAAGACGCACGACGTCGTCGCCGTGAAGCGCGGCAGCGATCCGCTGCTGAAGGACGAGTGGATCGTGCTCGGCGCCCACTACGACCACATCGGGGTCGACGAGTTCGGCCGCGTCTTCCACGGCGCCGACGACAACGGTTCCGGGACGAGTTGCATGCTCGAGATCGCGGAAGCGATCGGGCCGGCCGACGTGACCTTCAAGCGTTCGCTGCTGCTGATCCACTTCTCCGGCGAGGAGCATGGGCTGCTCGGTTCGGCGGCCTACTGCAAGGCGCCGCTGCAGCCGGCGGACAAGACGCTCGCGATGATCAACATGGACATGGTCGGACGCGGGCGGCCGCACGACATCGACGCCGCCGGGCTGGCCTACTCCGCCGACTTCCAGGCCTTGGTGCGCAAGGCGACGACGTTGTCGCGCGCGCGCCTCAAGGTCGGCGAAGGCGGCATGCAGTACTTCAAGCGCAGCGATCAGCTCGAGTTCTGGCGAGCCGGCATCCCGGTGCTCTTCTTCATGGAGCCCGAGGAGCACGCGGACTATCACCAGGTCACCGATACGGCGGACAAGCTCGTCTTCGGCAAGATTGCGGAGACGGCGAAGCTGGTGACGGTGCTGGCGTGGCTGCTTGGCGAGGCGGAGCGGCGGCCCAAGCAAGAGGGGATCCCGCCGTAGCGAGCCCGCAGGGCACGCGGCGCGGAGTGGAGGGGGCGAACGTGGGCGACATGTGCAAGCTTCGGCGGTTCGGCGCATGGGCGCTGCTCGTCGTTCTGGCGCCATCGATGGTGGCGACCACATCGACGGCAGCGGCGAAGAGTGCCGCCGCGCTGCCGCCGTCGCAGGAACGGGCCGCTCGTTTCGAAGCGGCCGTCACTCGCATCCTCGCGCGCAAGGAACTCGCCGGCGCCAAGGTCGGCATCGACGTGCGCTCCTTGGGGAGCGGCCAGCGCTTCTTCGCCCGCGATGCCGAGGTGGGATTCGCGCCGGCGTCCAACCTGAAGGTGGTGACGCTCTACCTCGCGCTCGCGACCCTCGGCCCCGACTTCCAGTTCGAGACGCCGCTCCTCGCCGACGGTCCGATCGTCGACGGCGGCCGACTCGACGGCAACTTGTGGGTGCGCGGCAGCGGCGACCCGACGTTGCGCCCCTGCTTCTTCGAGAGCGACGACGACGGTGCACCGCTCGCGCCGTTCGTGCAGGCGCTGCAGCTGCAGGGCGTGAAGAGCGTGCGCGGCGACATCGTCGTCGATGCGCGCGCCTTCGATGGCGAACGGATCCCGCAAGGTTGGCCGCGCGATCAGCTCGGCGATGAGTACGCCGCGCCCGTCGCGGCGCTCGGGCTGAACGGCAATTGCATCCGCGCCCGCGTCAGCGCGCTTGGCAACGGCTCGATCGCGGCCGAGCTCCTGCCCGAAGTCGCGGGCTGGAGCCTGACGAACGACCTGGTGGCGAGCGGCGATCGTGACGCCTTCAAGGTCGCGCTGGCCCCGCCCGATGCCAAAGGGGCGGTGCGCATCCGCGGCAGCGTCGGCGCGGACGTGCGCGGCGCGACCGTGACGACGACCGTCGCCGATCCGCCGCTCTATTTCGGGCGCGCGCTGCAGGCGGCGTTGGGGCGGGCCGGCATCGCGTTCGGCGGCAAGGTGCGCGCGCCGCTGGCAGACGAGAAGGTCGGCGAGCGGGCACGCGTGCTCTACACGCGGCGCAGCCCGCTGCTGCCGGCGCTGCTCTTGTGCGGGAAGGAGAGCGACAACCTCATCGCCGAGCAGCTGCTGCGCACGTGCGCGCTGGCGCGCTACGGGCTCGGCTCGGTCGCCAATGGGGCGCGCCTGGTCGATGAGCTTGCGCGCGAGCTCGGTCTCGAGTCGGCGCCGCGCGCCATCGTCGACGGGTCGGGCCTGTCGCGCGACGATGTCGTGACGCCGGCGCTGCTGGTCGGCGTGCTGGCGCGTGCCTATGCGGCGTCGTGGCGCGACGACTACGTGCGCTGCCTGCCGGTGAGCGGAGTCGACGGCACGCTCGAACGTCGCATGAACGAGCCGGCGATGCAGTACCGCGTGCGCGCCAAGACCGGGTTCATCTCGCGCGTCTCCGGCCTTTCGGGCTACCTGCTGGCCGGCGAGCCGGAGGGCGGCGAGGTGTTCGCGTTCTCCTTCTTGATGAACGGCTTCAAGGGCGGCAACGCCGAGATGAAGAAGGTCCAGGACGATCTCTGCCGCGCGCTGGTCTCGGCCGCGAAGTGACGCGCCGCACCACCGCCGCGCGCGCTACGCTGCCGCGCCATGACCGCTGACCTCGAGATGCTCGACTGCGCGCTCGAGCTGGCCCGTGTGGCCGGCGCGATCCACCTCGACCTCTGGCGCCGCTTCGACCCGGCCGACGTGAAGCTGAAGGGGCGTCGCAACCCCGTCACCGCCGCCGACGTCGCCGCCGAGCGAGCGATCGTCAGCGAGCTGGCGCGCCGATTCCCAGGCCACCGCATCGTCGCGGAAGAGGAGGGCGGGCGCGCCGGCAACGAGGCGATCACCTGGCACGTCGATCCGCTCGATGGCACGGTCAACTTCGCGCATGGCCTGCCGCTCTTCACCGTGTCGATCGCCGCCTGGCAGGGCGGCGTGCCGCGGGTCGGCGTCGTCCACGCGCCTGCGCTGCAGGAGACCTACCACGCGACCCAGGGCGGCGGGGCGTTCCGCAACGGCGCGCGGCTGCAAGTCAGTCGCTGCGATGCGCTGCGCGAGGCGCTGCTCGCGACCGGCTTCAGCTACCAGCGCAACGACGTGGCCGAGAACAACGTGCGCGAGTTCTCCGAGCTCGTGCTGCAGTGCCGCGACGTGCGGCGACTCGGCAGCGCGGCGCTCGATCTGGCGCTGGTGGCGGCGGGGCACTACGACGCCTACTGGGAGCCCTTCTTGAACTCGTGGGACCTCGCCGCCGGCATCCTGCTGGTGCGTGAAGCGGGCGGGTGCGTGACCGATCTGGCAGGTGGCGACGCGATGCTGGCGCGCGGCGACGTGCTGGCCAGCAACGGCAGCGCGCTGCATGCGGCGCTGGCGCAACGGGTGCGGCGTGACGAAGGAGCCCCTCGTGGCGATCGCTGACGTCTTCCAGGAACTCTTCGGCGTCGACCGCTCGACGGCCAGCGCCACCGCGCTCTCGACGACGATGCGACTCATCGGCGCGACCGTCGCCGGCGGCTGCGTCGCGGCGGTCCATCGCCTGGCGCGACGTGGCCGCGCCGGCGGTGCGTTCACCACGACGCTGGTCTTGTTGACGGTGCTGGTCGCGTTGACGGCGGTGATCATCGGCAGCAGCGTGGCGCGGGCGTTCGGGCTGGTCGGCGCGCTGTCGATCGTCCGCTTCCGCACCGTGGTCGACGACACGCGCGACACGGCGTTCGTGATCTACGCGGTGGTCGCCGGGATGGCGCTCGGTTCCGGCGAGTGGGTCGTCGGCGCGGTCGGCGTCCCGCTCGTGGGGCTGGTCGCGCTGTGGCTGGCCCGTCGCTTCGATGGCGCGCGCTCCGTGCCGCAGCGGCGACTCGTCGTGCGCGTCGCGCCGGGCCGCGATCCGGAGACGCTCGTCGCGCCGCTGTTCGCGGAGTTTCTGCGCACGCGCACACTCGCCACGGCCGGGAGCGCCAAGCAGGGCGCCGCGCTCGAAGTGCGCTGGGACGTCGAACTGCGCGACCCCGACGCGCTGCTCAGCCTGGTCCAGCGGCTGCTGGCGATCGAGGGCGTGCAGCATGCGGAGTTCGCGGAGGGCGACGCGTGAGATGGGTCGCGACCTTCCTGCTCGTCGTCGCCAGCGCGCTGCTCCCGCAGTCGGCGCCGATCGTGCCGCGCGATCCGGGACTCTTCGTCGAGTCGCGCAAACCCGACGCTTCCGACACCTTCTTCGGCAAAGGCGAGATCCCGCGCCTCGAGCTGATCGTCGACGAAGCGGGACTCGCAGCGCTTCGCGCCGATGCCCGCCGCTACGTGAAGGCGAAGCTGAAGGAGAACGGCAAGACGGTCTACGACGACGTCGCGGTGAAGTTGAAGGGGGCCGCCGGCAGCTTCCGCGAACTGGATGACCAGCCCGCCTTCACCATCGACGTGAACAAGCACGCGGAGGCGCAGGAGTTCCACGGACTCGTCAAGTTCCACCTGAACAACTCGGTGCAGGACGGGACGTGGATGCACGAGTGGATCGCCTCCGAGCTGATGGCGGCGGCCGGCGTCCCGGCGCCGCGCTACTCGCAGGCGCGCGTCTGGCTGAACGAACGCGACCTCGGCGTCTACACGCTGAAGGAGGGCTTCGACAAACGCTTCCTCTCGCGCCACTTCAAGAAGCCGGGCGGCAACCTCTACGACGGCGGCTTCTGCACGGAGATCGATGGCGGCATCGAGAAGGACGCCGGGAAGGGGCCGGACGACAGCAGCGACCTGCGTGCGCTCGCCGAAGCCTGCCGCGAGCCCGATCCGCAGCTGCGCTGGCAGCGCATCGAGGAGCGGCTCGACGTCGACGCGTTCCTGACGTTCGTCGCGATGGAGCTGATGGTCGGCCACTGGGACGGCTACTCGCAGAACGTCAACAACTACCGCGTCTACTTCGAACCGACCCGCGGTCGCGCCTACTTCCTGCCGTCGGGGATGGACCAGATCTTCGGCGACTCCGAGGCCTCGGTCCTCGATTACCCCAACGCCCTCGTGGCGGAGGCGGTGCTGCGCAATCCGGAATGGCGCAAGCGCTTCCGCGCGCGGCTGAGCGCGTTGCTGCCGCTGTTCCAGGTGAAGGAGAAGCTGCAGGCGCGGGTGAAGGCGACGCAGAAGCGGCTCGATCCGATCGTGCGCAGCTGGCAAGCCGAGCAGGCGGGCGAGCTCGAAGGGAAGGTGAAGGACCTGCTGGCGCGGCTCGAGGCGCGCGAGAAGAGCCTGCGCGATCAGGTGAAGCGCCCCGAGCCGAAGACGATCGAGTTCGACGGCAGCGGCCGCGCGCGCCTGTCGGGGTTCGCGTTCGCGGTCGAAGAGGGCGATGCCGACGGCGAACAGGTGACCACCGGTGGCAAGCGGGCGCTCACCGTGGTGGCGGGCAAGGAACCGTCCAGCGCCGTGTGGCGCAAGAAGGTGATGCTGCCGCAGGGGCGCTACCGTTTCGTCGGCAACGTCCGCGTCGACGACGTCGTGGGATTCCCTGACGACCCCGCGAGCGGCGCGCAACTGCGTCTTGCGGGCGCCGGTCGCGTCGTCGGGGCGATGGGCACCGCCACCTGGTCGCCGCTCGCGTGCGAATTCGAAGTGCTGGAGGCGACGCGCCTGATCGAAGTCCTCGTCGAGTTGCGCGCCGCGCGCGGCAAGGCGTGGTTCGAGCTCGCCTCGCTGCGCATCGAAAGAGTTCGGTGAGCATGGCAAGAACTCGCCGCTCCTTCCGCTCGCTGATCCACAGCTTCGTGCCGTTCGGCCTCAACGAACGCAAGCCGCACCACTTCCTCGAGATGGCGAAGATCGCTTGGGCCAACCGTGACAACCTCCCCTATGCGTGGAAGGTGCTCTCGAAGGGGGTGTGCGACGGCTGCGCGCTCGGCACGACGGGGCTGAAGGATTGGACGCTCGACGGCACGCACCTGTGCCTCGTGCGCCTCAACCTGCTGCGTCTCAACACGATGAGCGCGTTCCCGGCCGAGCAGATGGGCGACGCCGCGGCGCTGCAGCGCAAGAGTTCGAAGGAACTGCGTGAGCTTGGGCGCCTGGGCTGGCCGCTGCGCCGGCGCAAGGGCGAGCGCGGCTTCACGCGCGTCTCGTTCGAGGAGGCGTTCGCCGACATCGGGGCGCGCTGGCGGCCGCTCGATCCGCAGCGCACGGCGATGTTCGTCACCAGCCGTGGCGTCACCAACGAGGTCTACTACGTCGCGCAGAAGGTGATGCGCTGGCTCGGCAGCAACAACGTCGACAACTCCGCGCGCCTCTGCCATTCGCCCAGCACCGTCGCGTTGAAGAGCACGATCGGCAGCGCGGCGACGACCTGCAGCTACCGCGACTGGTACGAGACCGACCTGATCGTCTTCCTCGGCAGCAATCCGGCCAACGACCAGCCCGTGGCGATGAAGTACCTCGACGAGGCCCGCCGCCGCGGCGCGCGCGTGGTCAACGTCAACGCCTGCCGCGAGCCGGGCATGGAGCGTTACTGGGTGCCGAGCACGCCAGGCTCGGCACTGTTCGGCACCAAGATGAGCGACCGCCACTTGCTGGTGAAGGTGGGCGGCGACCTCGCGTTGCTCACCGCCGTCGCCAAGGTGATGGTGGCGAAGGGCGGCGCGAAGCGCGACTTCATCGAGCAGGCCACCACGGGTTTCGAGGAGTGGCGCGCTTCGCTCGCGGCGCAGTCGGTGCCCGAGCTCGCGGCGCGCGCCGGCCTCACGGTCGCCGAGGTCGAGGCGTTCGCGGCCGAACTGCTCACCGCCGAACGCGCCATCCTCGTCTGGTCGATGGGCATCACCCATCACACCGACGGGGCCGACGCCGTGAAGGCGATCGCGAATCTCGCGTTGCTGCGCGAATGGGTCGGGCGGCCCGGTTGCGGCCTGATGCCGATCCGCGGCCATTCGGGCGTGCAGGGCGGCGCCGAGATGGGTGCCTACTCGAGCGCGCTGCCAGGCGGGGTGCCGATCGATGCCGGCTCGGCGCGCCGTTTCGGCGAGCTGTGGGGCTTCGACGTGCCGACGACGCCGGGCCTCGCGACGCCCGACTACCTCGATGCGGCCGCGCGCGGCGAGCTCGATGCCTTCTATTGCATTGGCGGCAACCTGCTGGAGACGATGCCCGACCCGGCGGCGGTCGCGGCGGCGCTGGCCAAGGTGCCGCTGCGCATCCACACCGACCTCGTCGTCACCTCGCAGATGCTCGTTCCGCCGGCCGACGTCGCCTACGTGTTGCCCGCGCGCACGCGCTACGAGCAGCGAGGCGGCGGCACCGAGACGAGCACGGAACGGCGCGTCATCTTCAGCCCGGAGCTGCCGCGCGCGGGAATCGGCGAGGCGCGCAGCGAGTGGGAGTTGCTGCTCGATCTGGCGCGCGCCGTCCATCCCGACCGCTTCGCACAGGTCGACTTCGCCGATGGCGCCGCGATCCGCGCCGAGATCGAGCGCGCGGTGCCGCTCTATCGCGGCATCGCCGCGCTGGCGCAGCAAGGCGATTCCTTCCAGTACGGCGGCGCCCACTACCCAAGCGGTCGCGCCTTTCCGACCGCCGATGGCAAAGCTCACTTCGTCGTCGCGCTGCCGCACCCCGAGCCGGCTCCGACGGCGCGAGCCGCGGGGGTCGCGGCCGATGCGCCGACCTTCCGCCTCGCGACGCGCCGCGGCAAGCAGTTCAACTCCATGATCCAGCAGGAGGTCGACCCGCTGAACGGCGCCGCGCGAGATCACATCCTGATCGCCGCGGTCGATGCGCAGCGACTCGGGCTGCGTCACGATCAGGCCATCGAGTTGATGAACGCCATCGGACGCTTCCGCGGACGCGCGTTCATCGCCGAGGTCGCGCCGGGAACGCTGCAAGGCCACTGGCCGGAGGTCAACGTGCTGCTGCCCGGCGACCTGCGCGAGCCGCTTTCGCGCGTGCCCGACTACAACGCCGACGTCACCCTCCATCGAGTGTGAGCGGAGCGGGAGGGGGCGCGCGCAGCCGCCTCTGTCGAAACGGCCGCGCGGGTGTTATTTCCTCACCGCCACGATTCGCCCTGAGTTCCGGCTCGCATTCAGGCGCCAAGGGATTGCGAACGATGGTGGCCATGCCGTCCACCCGGCGCCCGCGGAACGGGCGATCGACTGCTGCGAAGGGTGCGCTGCGTCGAGCGCGCCTCCGCGCGTGGCTCGCGCCGTGGATCGTGCCGTGGATCGTGAGCTCGCTTCCGCTGAATGCGCAGGAGGCGTCACCGCCGGCGGCGTCGGCGCCCGGTTTCGCCGACGAGCCGCTCGAACGGCCCGTTCACGGCGATCGCGTGCTCGCGCTCGAGCGGTTGGCGGTGGCGCAGCGGCTCGCCACCTACGGCGCCACGGAACAGGCGTTCGAACCGCTGAAGCAGGCGCTGGCGGCCGATCCGGCCTGCGTCGAAGCGCTGCTGCTGCACGCCAGGATCCTGCTCGAGGAGGGGCCGCTCCACGATCCCCTTGCCGGGCTGCGGGCGGCCCGACTCGCGGCGCTGGTCACGCCCGATGCGCCGGATGTCCTCGCCACCGAAGGGCTCGCGCGCTTCCTGCTTGGCGATTCGGGGCGCGGCCGACCGCTGCTCGTGCGTTGCGTCGCGCTGCCCGTCGAGCAGCTTCCGGCGGGACTGCGCGCGGCGACGCTCGAAGCGCTCGCCTTCCTCGAACTGCGCGACGGCGAGGTCGACGCGGCGGCGGTGCACATGGAGGCTGCCGCGCGATTGCGGCCGCAGCGCGGCTACACGCGCTACGGACTGGCGCAGGTCGCCGGCGAGCGTGGCGACCCTTCCACGAAGCTCGCGGAACTCGACGCGGCCGTGCGCCTCGACCCGCATCTGCTGGTGGCGTGGCACGAGCGTGCGCAGTTGCTGCGGCGGCAGAAGCGCGACGAGGAGGCCGTGCATTCGCGTCGCATGGCCGACCTCCTGCGCGAGCTGCAGGACGACACCTCGGCTCGCTTCGCGATGGACCACGCCGGAAAAGCGCGCCGCTGGCTCGAAGTCGCGCAGCTGCAAGATGATCCGCGGAGCTGGATCAAGCGCTGGCGCGAGCTGTCGGAATTGAAGGAGCACGCGACCGTCGCCAGTGAGGGAGTGGCCTGGCTCGCCAGCCACCCGCCGCAGGCCGAGGTCTTGATCGACACGGCGCGCGCGCACGCGCGGCAAGGCGATGCGGCGGCCTCCCGCGCGACCGTCGCGCGCCTCGCCGATTGCCAGCCAGCTCCGCCGCGCGAGTTGCAGGCGGCCGTCGCACGCGAGATCGAGATGCTGTTGCGTGGCGCCCCGACGCGGAGGTCGCCATGAGCGCGTGCGCCGCTCGTCGGAGCACGCTGCCGTCCGCCGCACTCGTCGCAGCGGTCGCCCTCGGCGCAGAGGAGGCGAGAGCTCAGGGGGTGGCGCCGGCCGCCCCGTCCGCTTCGGTCGACTGGTTCGTCGACGTCGCGGCAGCGCGCGGAGTGGACTTCCGTCACCACAACGGAGGCGGCGGCGAGAAGCACTTCCCCGAGATCATGAGCGGCGGCGTCGTCGTCCTCGACTACGACGGGGATGGCGCGCGCGACCTCTTCTTTCCGCAAGGAGCTCCGCTGCCCGGCTGCAAGAGCGATGGCGTCGACTTTCGCGATCGACTGCTGCGCAACGTCGAGGGGAACTTCGTCGACGTCACGGATGCGGCCGGTTGCTCGACCAGGGGCTACACGCTGTCGGCGATCGCGCCGGACTGGGACGGCGACGGCGATTGCGACTTGATCCTGTGCGAACTCGGTGGCGTCGTGCTCCTGCGCAACGATGGCGGCCGCTTCGTCGACGTCACCGCGACCAGCGGCATCCACGAATCGGGCTGGCCGCAGTGCGCGGCGGTCGCCGACTTCGACCAGGACGGAGACCTCGATCTCTACGTCGGCCACTACGTCGTCTACGACCTGAAGAACGCGCTGTGGTGTGGCGATCGCGACAAAGGGCCGGAGTTCCGCAGCTACTGCCATCCCGACGAGTATCCGGCCGAGCCCGATCGGCTCTGGGAGAACATCGGCGACGGCACCTTCCGCGACGCGACCGTTCCGGCGGGCATGGCCAACGCGCTCGGCAAGTGCCTCGGGCTGCTCGTTCTCGACGCCGACGACGACGGAGATGTCGATCTCTACGTCGCCAACGACTCGACGCCGAACTTCCTCTGGCGCAACGATGGCGGACTGAAGTTCACCGAGGTCGGGCTCGATGCCGGTTGCGCTGTCAGCGCGCGCGGACTGGCGCAGGCCTCGATGGGAGTGGACGCCGCCGATGTCGACGGCGACGGCGACAGCGACATCGTCTGCACCAACCTCGCGCTCGAGCCGAACGCCCTCTATCGCAACGACGGCGACGGCATGTTCACCGAGCGCGGGTTCGAGTCGGGTCTTGGCGAGCCGTCCCTGCTCTGGGTCGGTTTCGGGGCGCGCTACCTCGATGTCGATCGCGACGGTGCCGAGGACCTGTTCGTGGTGAACGGCCACGTCGTCGACACCATCGAGCGCATCCATCCAGGGCAGACGTTCGCGCAGCCCGCGCACCTCTACATGAACCGCGGCGGGGGCCGCTTCCGGCTGGCCGGGAGTGAAGCGGGGGCGTGGTTGCAACAGCGGCGGGTGGGGCGCGCGCTCGCGTCGCTCGACTTCGACGATGATGGCGACCTCGACCTTGCGGTCGGGTGCAACCAGGGCTCCGCGTCGCTGCTGCAGAACCAGGCGCCGACGCGCGGCGGTTTCATCGGGTTCGAGCTGCGCGGCAGCGATCAGAACCGCGCCGCGATCGGCGCCCGCGTGACGATCGCTGCCGGCGGCCGTCGCCAGTTTCGGGAGGTGCGCGGCAGCTGCAGCTACGACAGCTTCGTCGATCTGCGCGCCTTGTTCGGGCTGGGCGGCGCGGCGACGGTCGATTGGGTGGAGGTCCGTTGGCCGCGCGGTGGCGTCACGCGGATCGAGGCACCGGAGCCTCGGCGTTACCACCTCGTGGTCGAGCCGCCACGGCGCTGATCGAACGACGCGCCGCTATGCTTCCTCGCCTTCACGTAGGGAGCGAATGCGATGGCGGAAGAGAGCAAGAGCGCGCCGGCGGCGCCGGCAGCTGCGGCGCAGAAGCAGTTGATCTCGCCGGCCATGAAGGAGCTGTTCGCGCAGATTCAGGAGCAGCAGAAGCGTCTGGCATGGAGCGACGCGAAGCTCTGCGAGTTCGCGACGCAGACGCTTGGCCTGCTCGATCCCTACAAGAAGCTGAAGGTCGCGAGCGTCGCGTTCCTTCAGAGGCTGCGGGTCGGGCCGCTCGGCGTTCTGCTTAGCGCATTGCGCACCGCGCGCTGAGCGGGAGCGCGCTGCTCACGCATTCACGTTCACCGACGCGCTCGAAGGCGTGACGGTGCGGCCAAGCAGTCCTCTCATCCTCGTCGTTGCCGCGGCGGCACGTTGCGTGCGTACCGAGTCGAGCCCGTCGGGGCTTGGGGCTCTTCCCGCGAAAGCTTGAGAGGACTGTCCATGATCTGGACTCCGGTTCGACTGACTGCATCGCCCGTTCGCCGTTCGTTTGGCCGGATCGGCCGTGGCGCTCTCTTCCTCGGACTCGCGGCCGTTGTTCCCATCGCGAAGGGTGCGGCGGTCAAGCCGATGCCCTACTCCGGCGGAATCACCGGCTTCTCCGGAAAGCAGGGGCAGGACTGCTCGAGCTGCCATTCGGGCGGGATTGCGCCGACGGTGACGCTGGCCGGTCCGAGCTTCGTGCTCCACGACAGCACGCGCACCTTCACCTTTCGGCTCGCGGGCGGTCAGCAGGTCGCGGCCGGCCTGAACGTCGCGGTCGACTCCGGCACGCTGCTCGCCACCGACCTGCAGACCTACGTCGAGAGCGAGGAGCTGACGCACGATCAGCCCCGCTTCGTCGACGGCAATGGCGAGGCGAGCTGGTCGTTCGACTTCACCGCGCCGACGACGCCAGGCGCGCTCACCATGTGGGCCGCGGGCAACTCGGTGAACTTCTCGGGCGACAACAGCGGCGACCTGCCGGCCACGACGACTCTCAACATCACCGTGGTCGACAATCTCACCTCGTTCACCGAGTTCGGCCACGGACTCGCGGGCAGCGGCGGCTTCGTGCCGCACCTCTTCGGCATCGACGGCCCCTCGGTCGGTCCGTGGTCGCTGGAGATCGAGGATGGACTCGGCGGCGGCACCGGTTACCTGTGGGCGAGCGCTTCGACGACGAGCTTTCGGCTCTTCGGCGGCGACTTCTACGTCGACCTGTCGGTGCCCTACCTGCTGATCCCGATCGGGCTCGAGGGGACGGCGGGTGTTGCCGGCGACGGTTCGCTCTCGATCGACGGCGACGACTACAGCTCGCTGGCTCCGCTCACCGTCTTCGCGCAGTTGACGATGATCGACGTGGCCGCGCCGCGCCGCATCTCGCTCAGCAACGCCATCCAGATGGACATCCAGAACTGAGTCCGCGCCGACCGTCCGCGCGAGTCGCGCGCAGCCGCTGCGATCGCTCCCACATCGAATCTCGCTCGAGGATCCATGCATGAGTTCCAATCACCGTCTCGTCGCTCGCCGCCATGTTCGTCGCGCGGCGTTCGCCGCCGTGGCCATCGTCGTGCCGGTCGTGGCCAGTTCGGCTGCGGTCGCCGGACTCCACTCGACGGGGATGACCGGCTTCTCAGGGCGACAGACGGTGACGTGCAATCAGTGCCATTCGGGCGGCACGGCGCCGACCGTGACGTTGGATGGCCCGATCTACGTGCTGCACGACAGCACGCGCAGCTTCTCATTCACGGTGGCGGGTGGGCAGCGCGTTGCTGCCGGACTCGACATCGCGGTCGATAGCGGAACGCTCGTCGCCACCGACGCCGGGACCTTCGTCAGCATGTCGGAGCTGACGCACAACACGCCGCTGGCAGTCGACAGCGCCGGCGAGGCGACCTGGTCGTTCGACTTCACCGCGCCGGCGGCACCCGCCACGGTCACCATGTGGGCCGCCGGGAACTCGGTCAACCTGAACGGCAAGAACCGCGGCGACAAGGCGTCGACGACGACTCGCACGATCACCGTCGTCGACAATCTGACGTCGTTCGCCGAGTTCGGACAGGGACTCGCCGGCACCGGCGGGATCATCCCGCACCTCTTCGGAGTCGATGGTCCGTCGATCGGACCCTGGTCGGTCGAGATCGAAAACGGGCTCGGAGCGGGACTCGGCTACGTGTGGGTGGGCTACGGAACGGCAACGACGCTTCTGTTCGGCGGTAATTTCTACATCGATCTCGCGCAGCCGTTCGCCCTGCTCCCCATCACTCTCGGCGGAACGGCCGGCGTGGCCGGTGACGGCAGCCTCTCGCTTGGCGGCGACGACTTGAGCGCGCTCGCGCCGTTGACCGTCTACGTGCAGGCGACGCTGCTCGATTCGGCAGCTCCGCGCAACTTCTCGATGACCAACGCGCTGCAGCTTGACGTCCAGAACTGAGGCTTGACGCGGCGGGCGGGGTGCCGCGTCGCGCACCTCTCCCGCCGCCGCTACGCCGGCAGGAAGCGCTGACTGCAGAGTTCGTGCACCCGCAGCTTGAGCTGCGGGACGAGCTTGCGCGCGGGCGATCCGCGCGGCGGCGCAAGCAGCGGCCGACCGTCGATGGCACGGATCGGCACGATGCCGTGGGCGCTGCCAGCAAGGAACGCGTCGTCCGCCTCGGCGAGATCGGCAAGGCGCAGGGTCGTCTCGCGCAGCGTGAAGCCGAGCGTCGGTGCGAGCTCGAGAGCGGCGTGGAGCACGGCTTTGCGCAGGAGGCCATTCCACGCGCCGCTCGCATGGGAGGGCGTGAGCAGTTCGCCGCTGCGCACGAGGAAGAGGTTCATCGTGGTGGCGCCGAGCAACGCGCCGTCGTGACTGGACCACAGCAGCTCGTCGACGCCGTGCGCTCGCGCCGCCGCGAGGCGTTCGCGCGCTTCCTCGAGGCGATCGAGCGACTTGGTCGCCGGCAGCGGCGCGCGCTCGCCAGCCACTTGAACGACGAGCCCTCCGGCGAGCTGGTCCGATCGAAAGTCGTACGGGCGCAAGTCGAGGACCTCGGGCGGTTGGTCGTCCTGGCGTCGCAGCTCGAGGATGCCGTCCGGTCGTCCGCACGCGTCGAAGAGCTGCTGCGCCTGCGCCTCGACGGCCGCATGCGAATCCGGCGCGCTGGCGGCGTCGCTCTCGTGCAGCAGTCGCGCGACGTGCTCCCCCAGGAGTTCGAGGCGGCCGCGCCACCCGCGCACCCGTTCGCAGCGCGTCGTGCTCATCGCGACGCCGACGCTGCGAGCGCCTGCAGGACGGGCGCTTCGAGCCATTCGGCGATGCGGTCGTTGCCAGCGTCGCTGAGGTGGACGAAGTCGGTGAAGGCGACGATCTCGAGCGCATCGAACGCGGTGGTCGCGTCGAAGTAGGGGGCCTGCTCGGAAGCGGCGACTTCGCGTCCGGCGGCGACGAAGCGCGGATAGACCGAGCGCGCGTAGTCGCCGTAGCCCTCCTCCTCGCGCTTGGCGCGCATCGCGAGCTCGGCCTGCGGTGGATGGGCGCGCTGGAAGAGCTCGGGTTGCGACACGACCAGCGGTGTCGCTGCGTACGCGCGGGCCAGGCGAATCATCGCGCGCAGGTTGCGTTGGTAGCGCGGCACGGCGACGTCGGAATGGTCGAAGTACTCGCCGAAGTCGCGCGGCGGGCCGACGCGAGCGAGCGCTCGGACCAGGCCGCTCTCGAGCTTGCCGACCACCGCGAAGCTGCGGATCCACTCGACGAACGGCTCGGTGCGACGCGCCAGGTAGCGATCGTTCTCGGTGAACTTCGGATGGAGCAGCGCCTCGTTCGCATCGGCGAGCATCCCGCTGCCGCGGAAGTCGTTCCAGCCATCGAAGAAGAGCACGACATCGGGCGCGACATCGACGAGCTCGGTCGCCAGCAGGACGAGCTCCTGCGTCGAGTCGTAGCCGATCACGCCGCAATTCCACACTTCGATCGTCGTTCCGGTCGCGGCGGCCTGCTTCGCGAGGCGCTGTTCGAGGCGCGCGGTGAAGATCGCGCCATCTCCGCTGGCGTTCATGCCGAAGGCCGTCGAGCCGCCGAGGACGATGACCCGCTGCGTGCCGACCGGCTTCATGCGCGCGCGTTCCGGTCCGCGGAATCCCGATGAGGCGAGCGTGACGACGGAGCCGCGGCGTGGCCCGACCGGCCGGTAGACGAGGTGGGGGTCATTGGCGAGCGCGATCGGCCCGTCGTCGTTGCCGTAGGCGATGCCGTCGTGCGTCTCGCTGTGGATGCCGTAGGGGCGCGCGCCGCGGTGGTCGCGCTTCAGGGCCGCCGCGACGCGCAGCCCGATCTCAGTGGCGCCGAACACCATCGCCACCATGAGCGCGGCGTAGACCGCTTCGCGACGAAGGCGGAGCACGATGGGTGGGCGGACGTGACGCATGGGGATCTCGTTGCAGCGGACGACGGCGGGACTCTGGCGGCTTCACGGAAGCTCGATCATGCCGGAGCCGATCGCAGTGACGCAGCGGGTGCCGTCGATCACGACTTCGCACCGCGTCGTCGGCGGCGCCATGAGTCGCACGCCGCCGTCCGCCTCGACCTGCAACGGCCACGGCGCGGTGACGACGTGCTCCGCGACGCGCACCGCGAAGAGCTGGTGCGGCGCCTTCTCGAGCTGCAATCGCAAGTTGACGAGCGCGCAAGGGTTGATGCTGGCCGGCAGTCGCACCTGATCGGCGAGTCGGAAGGCATCGGGCAGGCAGCCGATCAGCGGCCCGTCGACGTGCTGCATCGCTTCGCCGGTCGCGAGGATGCCGCGGGCGATCCGTTGCCAGTCGATCGCGTCACGTCGGCCACCCTCGTCAGGGAGCCGCGCGATCGCGTCGGCGTAGACGATGCCGCACCACTGCACCGGCAGTCCGATCCAGACTGGCGCGCTCCAGTTCGTCGCCGCGTAGGCGGCGATGGTGGCGTAGTCGTCGATCGGCGGCGCGCCGGCGGTGGCCGCGTCGCCGGTGGGGACGCGCTCGCCCCACAAGTAGACGAACGGCAATCCGAAGAGCGCGTGGCGCCGCGCCGATGCCAAGAGCAGGTCGGCGCGATCCCCGTCCGGATCGTCGGCCGCCGAGTCGCGGCGCAACAGCTCGGCGCCAAGCAGGCAGGCACGAACGGCATGGGCCGCCGCGAGCAGATCGGGCGCATGCAACGGCAGCTCCCAGGTCTGCGCGCCGCGCGGAACGGCGAAGTGCTCGAGCGCGAAGGCGGCGCGCAGGCCGGCGCGCCGCGACTCCGCGTTGCCGGTAACGCGCGCGTGTTCGAGGAGTTGCGCGGCGTTGCGAGCACCCAGCCCGAGTGCCGTCGCTTCGAAGTGGCCGCGCGCGAATGGCCCCGACTCGCGCCAAAGCCCATCCGTTCCCTGCGATGCTCGCAGCGAAGCGGCCTCGTCTCGGCGCCGCGCCAGCCATTCCTCGGCGCGCTCGCACAGCAGCCACGCCGCATCGTCCTGCAGGTGCGAGCCGCCATCGGCAAGTGGTGCGCCCGCGAGTGTCGCGCGGTCGGGCAGCGTGCCGTCCATCCGCCAGCGCGTCGCGAGGAAGCTCGCGTAGAGGTGGCGCGGCCAGCTCGGCTCGGCGCAATGACCGAAGCCGCCGGGTCCAGCCAGCGGTCCGTCGAGCGCGGCTTCGCACAGCCGCCACTGCGCTTCGCGCGACCGCTGTGGCCGCGAGCCTGGCAGTCCGCGCGCGCGCACGGCATTCGCGATCGCGGCGTCGAGCCGGCCGCCGCCGTCCTCCTCGCCGCTCGACAGTCGCAGGCGCACGGTGTAGTTGCCGACGCCGCGCACGCTCATGCGCGTGCCGACCTCGCCGTTGTAGCCATCGGGCTGCGCGAAACAGGGGCACAGGTCGCGGCGATCCCAGGTGAAGGCGAGCGTCGCGCGCGGGAGTTCGGCCGCCATCAGCGGCCAGGTCACGAGCGCCGGATCGGGCGCGTAGCGCAGGCGAGCGGCGCCTTCGAGGTCGAGCGAGGAGGAGGAACGCTCCCGCGCTTCGAGGAATTCGAGCCCACAGAAGAGCGCGCGGGTGGGGGCGCCGCTGGTGCGCACCACCGGGCCCTCGACGCTCCGTTCCGCGCGGACCGACGCGACGAGTTCGTCGTCGCGCCACTCAAGATCGAGCGTCGCGCCGTCGCCTCGCACCTGCAGGCGGTGATCGTCGCGTCGGACCACGCGCAGGTTCGGCAGCGCCACGAGGCCGCCGCCGACCGGATCGATGGCCGCGAGCAGCGGAGCGATCCACGCGATCACTTCTCGCTCCTCGCCGGCGCCGCAGAAGAGGCGCGCGGCGTTGCCCGATGGATCGACTTCGAGGCACCAGCGCCCCGACGCGAGCGCGGAGGCGCGGGGCGTCGGCGTCGCATCCAACGGACAGAGCGTCCCGATGAAGGGTGGAAAGCCGTCGACGGTGAGGTCGAGCGGCAGCAGACGGCCGGACGCGCCCGCTGGATGGGGTTGGACCAGGATCGTCGAAGCGCCCGCCGCGAGCCGATGGAGCTCTCCGTTGCAGCGCACGTCCGCCGGTTCGCTTCCATCGTTGCGGACGCGCAGCTGCGTGTACCCGGCGAGGTCGCCGCCGCCGGAAGACGATTCGACGCTCTCGATGCGAACCGGGCAGCGTCGCGTGCGATGGACGAGCAGCGAGTCGAGGGTGAGCGTGCCGGCGCCGTCGAACGGATCGAGGCGCAACTGCAGGAGCGTGCCGACGATCGGGAGCGGCGTGCGCGTCGAGTGCCAGCTGCCGTCGCCGATCAGCTCCCCGTCGCACGACTGCTGCTCGGACCACTGCGGCGATTCGCGGGTCGTCCAGTAGACGCGCAGGTGCGCCCCGCGACTGGCTCGCGCGCGCAGTTCGAGTTCGAGCGGTTCGCCACGTTTCGCATCCACCGGCGCGCTGGAGTCGGGCCCGCGCGTGTCGAGGAGCGGCGAGTGGAGGTAGGGATCGTCGCCGTTGGCGCAGACCTGCAGCCCTTCCGAATCGGCAGCGACCACGCACGCGTGGACGGCGACGAACCCGTCGGCGCTGCCGTCGAAGGCGAATCGCGCGATCGTTGCGACGTGCGCGACCGGGCGCTGCTCGTGCCAAGGCAGAGGCGGCGGCGGGGCGGTCGATTGGACCACGAACAGGAGCGCCGGCGCGAGCGACACCATCGTCAGCCCCCGCGAGTGTGCATCTCGAGATGTGGATTGCCCTGCAACGTCGCATGCGGGGCGAACGGCGCGCGTTCGCGCAGCGCGAAGCGCTCCTCGGCGCCGCGATCGGTGCGCGCCTGCCAGGCGGGCGTGAGCAGCGCGCGCATCGCGTCGTCGCTCGCACCCGCGCGCAGCGGCGCGCGCAGATCGAGGCCGGTCGTGGCGTAGAGGCAGGTGAACCACATGCCATCGGCGGTCAGGCGGCTGCGGTCGCAGCTCGCGCAGAACGGCGCGGTGGTGGAGGCGATGATGCCGAAGGTGGTGCCGTCGGGCAGCGCGAAGCGCTCGGCGGGAGCGCCGTCGCGATCGGGCAGCGGCGCTGCCGGTCCGAACGCCGCGGCAATGGTGGCGAGGAGTTCGCGGCGCGCGACGACCTGCTCGCTGCTCCAGCGGGTGGCGCCGCCGACGTCCATGTACTCGATGAAGCGCAGCTCTGCGCCGATGGTGCGCGCGAAACGGAGCAGCGGCACGACCTCGTCGTCGTTGGTGCCGCGCGCGACGACCGTGTCGAGCTTCAGGTCGCGAAATCCCGCGCTGCGCGCCGCCTCGATGCCGGCGAGCACCTGTTCGTGGCCGGGCCGGCGGGTGATCCGTTCGAAGCGCTGCGCATCGAGCGTGTCGAGGCTGACGGTCAGGCGATGGAGGCCGGCGCGCTTCAGCGCTGCCGCCTGCTCGACGAGGTGCATCCCGTTCGTGGTCAGCGCGAGGTCGCGCACGCCAGGTTTGCGCGCGAGCGCGGCGACCAGCACGTCGAGATCACGGCGCAGGAGCGGCTCGCCGCCGGTGAGCCGCACCTTGGTGACGCCCAGAGAAACGAAGAGATCGACGATGCGGTCGAGCTCCTCGAACGTGAGGAGCGCCCCCTTGTCGAGCCAGCGGTATTCCGCTTCGGGCATGCAGTACTGACAGCGCAGGTTGCAGCGGTCGGTGACCGACAGCCGTAGGCTGCGCAACGGGCGTTGCAGCGCATCGAAGAGGAGCGGCATGAGGGGCGCGATCATAGGTCGATCGGCGGTTGCGCCGCCGACGCCGAGCCTTCATGAAGCGGCGTGAACATCCTTTGGAAAGATCGTGGGCGGCGAGGGGCTTGAACGTTCGTACTGCGTTCGGTAACAAGCCAGCCCACATCGGTCCAAGAGAGGGAACGCCGCATGTCGCACCCGCTGTCGAAGAAGCAGCTCGAGGTGTTGAGAGCCTTGGAGCAGTTCGCGCGTACGCGCGGGCACATTCCGTCCGTGCGCGAACTCGCGTTGCGCCTGCGCAAGTCGCCGACGACCGTCTTCCAGCACCTGAAAGCGCTGGAACGGCGGGGCTACTTGAAAGGCGACGGCTCGGCGCATGGGTGGAAGCTGCTGCTCGCCAGTGACCCGCGGCCCCTCGTGGCGCTCGGCGGTGGATTGGCGGCCGAGATGGCGCTCGAGCCGGAGTTCGAGACGTCGCCGGCGCCTGTCGCGGCAACGGAAGTCGAGGAAGCGGCGGTGCCGGCCGGTTACGTCCGCGTCCGCATCGCGGGCACGATCGCGGCCGGAGCGCCGATCGAGGCGGTGGCCGATGGCTACGAGAGCCGCGTCTTTCCGGCCGAGATGGTGCCGCCCGATGCGTTCGCTCTGCGCGTGCGCGGCAGCAGCATGATCGACGACCACATCTGCGACGGCGACCTCGTCGTCGTGCGCCCGCAGCAGGACGTCCGCGATGGCGAGATCGCCGTGGCGCTGCTCGACGACGGATCGGCCACGCTGAAGCGGGTCTTCCGCGAATCGGGTCGTGTCCGCCTGCAGCCGGCGAATGCCACGATGGACCCGATCTACGTCGACGACGTGACGATCCAAGGCCGCGTCGTCGGGGTCTGGCGCCGCTGTGAGTGAGCGGTGCCCGCTGCGCGGGCGCCGCGGTGAGTGAGCGGCGCCCTTCGCATGAAACGACGCGCCGTCAGGTGGTCCCTGACGGCGCGCTTCTTTGTTTCGTGATGGTCGCGCGGACGGTTCGATCAGCGGCGCTTCGCGGCGCTCACGCCGGATAGTCGCACTGCGTTTCCTGCGGGATGTACTTCATCAGATGGTCGAGGTGCATCGCTTCCTTGATGAGGTTGCGTGCGATGACCAGCTTCTGGATCTGGTTGGCGCCTTCGTAGATCTGGGTGATCTTCGCGTCGCGCATGAACTTCTCGATCGGGTAGTCGCGCATGTAGCCGTAGCCACCGAAGATCTGCACCGCGTCGGTGGTCACCTTCATCGCGGTGTCGGTCGCGTACAGCTTGGCCATGGCCGCCATCTTGTTCGCGCTCGGCAGCTTCTTGTCGAGCGACGTGGCGCCGGCGTAGACCAGCTGACGCGCGGCCTCGACCTGGGTCGCCATATCGGCGAGCAGCTGCTGGATCATCTGGAACGAGTTGATCGAGGTGCCGAACTGGTTGCGCTTGGCGGCATAGACCTGCGCGAACTCGAGCGCGCCGGCGGCCAGGCCCAGGCCCTGCGCGGCGACGCCGGGGCGCGCCAGGTCCAGCGTGCCCATCGCGTGATGGAAACCGAAGCCGGGCTGCCCGCCCAGGAGCTGCGCCTCGCTCACCTTCACGTCCTTGAACACGGTCTCGACCACAGGGACGCAGCGGATGCCCATCTTGTCCTCGACCTTGCCGATCGAGAACCCGGGCATGCCCTGCTCGACGATGAACGCCGAGATGCGCCGCGACTTCGAGGCCGGGTCGCTGACCGCGAACACGGTGTAGAGGTCTGCGGCGCCGCCGTTGGTCGTCCACTTCTTCTCGCCGTTGAGCAGCCAGCCGCCGCCCGGCGCCGGCGTCGCTGCCAGGCGCATGCCCTGCGCGTCGGAGCCGGCGAACTTCTCGGAGAGGCAGAAGGCGATCAGCTTCTCGCCCGAGGCGATCTTCGGCAGCCACGTCTTCTTCTGCTCCTCGGTTCCGCCGACCAGCATGGGGAACGAGCCGAGCGCATTGACGCAGTACATGACGCCGACGCCGCCGCAGGCGCGCGAGAGCTGCTCGATGACCAGGCACAGGTCGAGCACCGTGCCGCCCGCCCCACCGTACTCCTTGGGGATCCACACGCCGAAGAACCCGCCCTCGGCCAGCGCGTCCTTGATCTCCCACGGGTACTCCTGGAGCTCGTCGTACTTGCGGGCCAGGGGGCGGACGACCTTCTCGGCCACCTCGCGGGCACGCGCCTGCCACTCGCGGTTCTGATCGGTGAGAAACGGCATGGAAACCTCGGATCGGGTCGGGCACCTGGGGCGCAATGCGTGGACGGGCCGGAGGATAGCACAGCTTTCGCGGCCGGACCGGTCTCCCCGGCGAGGTCGCCAGGAGCGACGGTTTCCGCTTCGACGCGAACGTGGGTGGGAATCCTCAGCCTGTCGCGCGGGATTCCCCCGCCCGATCGCGCGCCGCAGCGCAGCGACCACGCAGCCTGCGAATCCTCGTGCGAATCGCCGTGCACATCGCCCGCTCTGGCCGGCGCGGGCTCGGCGACGACACTTTCAGCGTCCGGGCACGGCGGTTGCATTGGAACAGGGGCAGGTGGTTCGCGTGGAGCGACCCCCTGGAGGGTCCCAACCCATGTCCGTTGCCCTGAAGAACACCGTCCGTGTCACCATGCTCACCCTGCTCGTCGCCGGCCTCAGCGGCTGCGGCACCGAGAATCCGATGGGACCGGCTGCCCTCGCGGTCTCCCCCCCGCTCGAGACGTCCGTCGCGGTCATGCCCATCGAGGAGCTCCCGGCACCCGACGATGGCGTCCTGCCTCCCACCCTGATCTCCAACCCGGGCGGAAGCACGGCGATCGGCAGCAAGTCGCTGTGGTCGGAGCGTCCGGGCCGTCGCGTGGGCCGCGGCCGGGACAAGTAGGCGGGCGAACGCCACGGCAATGCCGAAACGCTAGGGGTTCGAGGCGGCCCGGTACATCGCGAGTGCCCGCTCGCGCATCTCCTCGTGGATGACGATGCGTTCCGGATACGCCGCAGGTGGGACCGTGTCCGGGAACAGCCCCGTCGTCCCGCGGCGCCGCTTCGTCCCGATCACCCACGGCGTGTGCACGAACTCGGTCGGCACGTCGGCCAGTTCCGGCACCCAGCGCTTCACGTACGTGCCGTCGGGATCGAAGCGCACGCCCTGCAGCACCGGGTTGAAGATGCGGAAGTACGGCTGTGCGTCCGTGCCCGTCCCGGCGGCCCACTGCCACCCGCCGTTGT
>JANNXA010000039.1:0-1737 GCA_031409275.1 Planctomycetota bacterium | reverse complement strand
CGATCGAGATCGGCTCGCCGAGCTGCGGCGGGTTGCTCGCCGTCAGCGACGGCACGCCGTTGGTCCCGGGCCAGCCGGCGCCGTAGTTCTGCGCGGTGGCGTGGCAGTCGCGCGACGTGAACAGGTGGAGCGAGCCGGGCTCATTCGGGAGGCCGTATCCAAATTCGGGCGCGCCAACGACCCACTCGCGCAGGCCGTCGCCATCGAGATCATCGAGCGCGACCAACTGGAGACCGAAGACGTCGTTATCGACACCCGTCTCGAGGTCGTACAGCAGGCGACCGCGGAAGCCGGAGTAGATGTAGACGTGCCCGTGCCACGGCTGCAGGAAGCTGCCCACCGGGGCGCCGATCATGAATTCGTTCACCCCATCGCCGTCGAGGTCGTCGAGCTTGGCGAGCGAGAAGCCGAAGAGGTCGCCATCGGTCGGACCGGAGAGGCAGTAGAGCTCGGCGCCGTACTTCAACGAGTAGACGTGCGCCTCGCCGGGAACCTCGGGTGCAAGGTCGTTGTGGGCTCCGACCAACAGGTCGGGTACGCCATCGTTGTCGAGGTCACCGACACCCGCGACCGACCAGCCGAAGTGGTCGTCCACGCCACCGATCTCGGAGAAGAGAAGGGTACTGCCGACGACCGGCCCGCCTGACCAGACCTCGACGCCACCGCGCCAGATTCCGTTCACTTTCTTGCCGAACGAGCCGACCGCGAAATCGGTCGCTCCGTCGCCGTTGACGTCTCCGACCGAGGCGGCGGAGCTGCCGTAGTAATCCAGCCGGTTCGTCCCGCTCCCGGTCCACAGGGTCGAGCTGTCCTTGCCCGAGTAGATGAAGAGCTGACCCGCCCACAACACGCCGCCAGGACTGGCATCCAAGGCCCCCACGGCGACATCCGCGAAACCGTCGGCGTTGACGTCGCCGATCGCGGTTGCCGTCCAACCGTAGAGCGCATCGAGCTCGGTGCCGATCCACTCGCGGATCTTCACGCCCGTCGGTCCTGAATAGGCGCGCACGTAGCCCACGCCGGAGCTGAGGGTGTCGGGCGTCTCCATCGCGGAGAGCACGTAGTCGTCGGAGCCGTCGCCGTCGATGTCGCCAATTTCCTTGCCGATCGTGAAGCCGAGGCGGTCATTCGCCTTGTCGCCGAAATGCTCGCGCAGGAGCGTCCAGTCACGCCCCGACAGCACCCGCACGCGGCCGGCGTTGGTCCCGTTGGTGTCGTCGTCGGGGGAGCCGACCAGCAAGTCGCCGACGCCGTCGCCGTCGACGTCGCCCGCTGGGCCGATCGCCCAGCCATAGGTGTCGTCCTGCGCCACGCCTCGGATGCGCAGCAGGTCGGTCTGCGCCGACGCGCTCCCTTGGAGCAGGGTGAGTCCCGTCCACATCGCAAGCGGGACCACGGAACCCACGATCGAAAGCTTCATCGGCTCTTCCTCCCATCCCGCAGCCGCACCATCGCGACCGTCGCCGCCCTCTGGCGCGCGGGGGACAAGAAGGAGATCCGAGAGCGTCACGCGGCGTTACCGGCGAGGTCGCGCTCCCGCGCGCGACCTCGCCTCAACTCCGCTCCGCCGCCGATTCAGATTCCGCCGAGGATCAACTCGAGCCCCTGGCTGAAGGCGATGCCGTCGCTGGCGCCCGGATCGACGACGAGGATCTGCGCGTCGACTTCGATGCCGCACAGTGCGAGGTCAGGCTCGACCTCCTCGTCGAGCGCCAGCCCCGCGGCCGGCAGCGAGAA
>JANNXA010000038.1:0-5003 GCA_031409275.1 Planctomycetota bacterium | reverse complement strand
CGATCGAGATCGGCTCGCCGAGCTGCGGCGGGTTGCTCGCCGTCAGCGACGGCACGCCGTTGGTCCCGGGCCAGCCGGCGCCGTAGTTCTGCGCGGTGGCGTGGCAGTCGCGCGACGTGAACAGGTGGAGCGAGCCGGGCTGGCTCGGCAGGCCGTAGGCGTGGTTGGGCGCGCCGACGATCCACTCGCGCAGGCCGTCGCCATCAAGGTCGTCGTGCACCATCGCATCGGAGCCGAAGACGTCGTCGTCGATGCCGGTCGCGAGGTCGTAGAGGATTCGGCCGCGGTAGCCCGAGTAGACGTACGCATGGCCGCGCCACGGCTGCGCGTAGCTGCCGACCGGCGCGGTGATGAGGAACTCGTTCACGCCATCGCCGTCGAGGTCGTCCAGCGACGCGACCGCGTAGCCGAACAGGTCGCCGTCCGTCGGGCCGGCGAGGCAGTAGAGCTCGGCGCCGCTCTTCAGCGAGTAGACGTGCGCCTCGCCCGGCCGCTCAGGCGAGTTGTCGTTGCACGATCCGACCAGCAGATCCGGAACGCCGTCCTGATCGAGGTCGCCGACGCCGGCCAGCGACCAACCGAACTGATCGTCGATCCCGCCGATTTCGGCGAAGAGCACCGCACCGGTCTTGCTCGAGATCACCTCGGCTCCGCCGCGCTGGTATCCGTTGGTCGTCTTCCCGAAGGACCCGACCGCGAAGTCGAGCCGCGAGTCGGCATCGACCAGACCGACCGGCACGATCGCGCAGCCGTAGTAGTCGGACGCGCTCGACCCGCCTTTGGTCCACAAGGTCGAGCTGTCCTTGCCCGAATAGATGAAGGCCTGCCCCGCCGACGGGAGGCCGCCGAAGTTGGCATAGACGGCGCCCACCGCGACGTCGGCGAAGCCATCGTTGTCGATGTCGCCGATCACCGTCGGACGCTCGGCGTAGGCCGCCTCGAACTCGGTCCCGATCCACTCGCGGATCTTCAAGCCGGTCGGGCCGGAGAAGACGCGCACGTAGCCCAACCCGTAGGTCACGAGGTCCGGCGTCTCCATCGCGCCGAGCGCGTAGTCATCGAAGCCGTCGCCATCGACGTCGCCCACTTGCTTGCCGATCGCCCAGCCGAGGTGGTCATACGCCTTGTCGCCGAGGTGCTCGCGCAAGAGCGTCCCGTCACGTCCCGACAGCACCCGCACGCGGCCAGCGTCGGTCCCGTTGGTGTCGTCTTCGTGGGAGCCGACCAGCACGTCGTCAACGCCGTCGCCGTCGACGTCGCCCGCTGGGCCGATCGCCCAGCCGTAGGAATCACTCGGCGCAACCCCGCGAATTCGCAGCAGGTCGGTCTGCGCCGACGCGCTCCCTTGGAGCAGGGTGAGCCCCGTCCACATCGCAAGCGGCACCACGGATCCCACGATCGAACGCTTCATCGGCTCGTCCTCCAGTCCCGCAGGCGCACCATCGCGACCGTCTCCGCCCTCTGGCGAGCGGGGGACAAGAAGGAGATCCGAGAGCGCCGCGCGGCGTTACCGGCGAGGTCGGGCTCGACCTCCTCGTCGAGCGCCAGCCCCGCGGCCGGCAGCGAGAAGACGAACGGCACCCACGGCGCCGCCACCAGGAAGTCGCCATCCCAGCTCGAAGAGATCTGCGCCTTGGCGAAGCCGAAGAGCAGAAGCGCGATGGTCGGCTGGCCGTAGCTGTTGCCCAGATCGATCGAGATCGGCTCGCCGAGCTGCGGCGGGTTGCTCGCCGTCAGCGACGGCACGCCGTTCGTCCCGGGCCAGCCGGCGCCGTAGTTCTGCGCGGTGGCGTGACAGTCGCGCGACGTGAACAGGTGGAGCGAGCCGGGCTCATTCGGGAGGCCGTATCCAAATTCGGGCGCGCCAACGACCCACTCGCGACCATGTGCGTTCCTCACGTCGTCGGCTTCGGCCGGTATCGACCGGATTCTGCGAGTCGACTACCGTTCTCCTCTGCGCCGCAGCGCACGGCGTTGCGACGACTTGCCAGCCGCGAGCAAGTCTCTAAGTTGCATCGCCACTTCATCGACAACGAGATCCGCGCAGCCGTGCGATTCCGCTTGAAGGACTCACCGCCCTACGTCGCGACGTCGGCACGCAACGCAGCCAAGGCCCACGGCATCGGTGACTGATCACCTCGAGATTCGACGCGAGCATCGCTTGCGTCGATCACGCCGGACGTTGCATGAGCCGGTCCACGATGATGAGATGCGGCTCCGGAGCGCCAGGATCAGGACCTTGTACACGCCGACACGAGAACGGGAGGTTGCACACGATGAACATCCTGTTGTGGGTGCTGCAGGTGCTCGCTGCGTTCCTGTACGGTGCGTCGGGCGTCATGAAGGTCTTCCTGTTCGACAAGGTGAGCAAGGACGTCCCGTCGTTTGGTGCGTTGCCACGGGGAGCATGGATGGCCCTCGGCCTGCTCGAACTCGTCTGCACGGTCGGGCTGATCGTCCCCGCAGCATTCCACTGGCAACCGGCGCTGACGGAGATCGCGGCCGCGGTGCTGGCGATCGAGAGCCTCGTGTTCATCGTGGTGCACGCCAAGTACGGGGAGATCACGCCCATCGTCATGAGCGGGGCGCTGGGGCTCCTCATGGCGTTCATCGCGTACGGACGGATGGTCCTGTCGCCGATCTCCCGAGGAACGATTGAAGCCCGGCCGGTAGCGCGGACCACGCTCCCGGCCTGCGCGCGGAGGAATCTCGCGATGCCGAGTCTTTGGGTTTCGGTTCGCCTCCGTCGGCTCGCCGCGTCGTCGCTGCTCGCGCTGGCGCTGCCCTTCGCGGCGCAGGACGCCGAGCCGGTCACGCGCGAGACGCGCGAGGCGCGGCAGTACGAGCTCGCGCAGTTGAAGCCGCTCTTCGACAAGTGCTACGAGGCGGGGAGCGACTACTACAAGAACGGCTGGCGCAGCGAGGCGCTCTGGTGTTTCGAGCGGGCGACCAAGCTTCTGCCGGAGGCGGGGAATCTCAAGCGCTTCACGTCGCTGCTGCGTGACTTCGACAACCCGGCGTGGCGGAAGAAGCGGTGGCGGTCGCCGCGGGCGGGCGTCGATGCCGGGTTCAAGCGGCGCCAGGAGCTCTACGACACGTCGTATGCGACGGCGCTGCTGAAGATCGCCGGGCACCATGAGCGCGATGACGGCGCGGCCGCACAGGCGCGCGCGCGCACGAGCTACCTCGACGCGCTCGCGATCGTCGGCGGACCGTACGAGGTCGACGCGCAGGGGCAGCTCCGCCTCGGCAAGGCGGGCACGATCCCGGCCGAGGCGTCACGCCGGCTGATCGACGAGGAGCTCGTCCTGATCAATGGCAAGCGCTGGCTGCGCGACAGCATGCTGAAGTCGCTGCCGGCCACCGCTGCGGTGCACGAGGCGCGCAGCGACCGCGTGCTGGTGCGCACGACCACGACGCTCGACGAGGCGACGCGGCTGCTCGACCTGCTCGAACAGGCGTATTCGAGCTACGAGGCGCGCTTCGGGCCGCGCAAGACCGCGAGGCCGCTCGGACTCTTCGTCTTCCCGGACAACGCCGCCTACCAGGAGTGGTGCAAGGCGTCGAACCACGGAGGTTTCGCCCGTGCCGCCGGCTTCGCCAACAGCGGCGAGGGCTTCGCGGTCACCTTCCCCCAGCCGTCGCTCGACAAGACCGCTGTCCACGAAGGGGCCCACCTCTTCCACTTCGACGTCTTCGCCGCGCCGATGCCGTCGTGGTACGAGGAGGGGATCGCCTGCTTCTTTGGCCACGAGCGCTCGATGACGGTGAAGGACGGCAAGCTCGCCACCGGCCTCGAGCCGACCGTCTTCGTCCTTGCACCGCTGATCGCGGGCGGCCGCCTGCAGGTCCCGCTCGACGACCTCTTGCACGGCGACGCGGCGGCGAAGATCGCCGGCAACGACGGCAGCGCCGGCAACTTCTACCTGGCGTCGTGGGCCCTCTACTGGTTCCTCTCTTCGACGTCCGACCCGAGACTCTCGACCCGCTTCGAGGAGTGGGAGAGCTTCGCGCTCGGCTCGCGCGGGGGCGGCGAAGAGGATGCGGCCGAGCTGTTCGACCGCCTGTTCGCCGACGTGCGCGCGGACCTCGAGAGCGCATTCGCGGCGTGGCTCGCCCACCCGAAGTGAGCTCGATGCTCTCCAAGTTGATCTTGCCATTCACTCCACGTCGACACGAACGACGTCGGACAGGTTGCCCGCGTCGCCGAGGAACGTCGCCTGCTGCGCGAAGTAGGTGGCTGGAATCGGCAGGTCGGCCGGCAGATCGACGACGATCGTGCTCGGGACCTCCGCCCACGGCAGGAGCTCGTACGGCGACGTGAGATCCACGAAGAGCGCGCCGAAGTGAGGGATCGCCGTTTCGCCCGCGCCAACACCGAAGAAAAGCCGTGTGAGCGCGCTTGGCGTGCCGGTGGACGTGATCGTCAACGAGCCTCCAGGCGTCGCTTCCCCGGTGACGGCGAGCCTGACGTGGCTGAATTCGCCAGCGCCGCGATCGAGCTCGAGGACCCGATCGAGGCGGAGCAGAGAGCTGACTCGGGAACGAATCCGCGAGACCATGCGTCGCAGGTCTTCCTCGTCGGGCGACTCGAATGGCGCGAACCGGAACTCCCCGCCGCCGAAACGCTGGACCGCCGTCACGGCGCCGACCTCGGGAAAGCGCTCTCCCGCGTCCTGGCCGCGACGCCGAAGGAAGCCGAGCACCGCGCGCACGAAGACGTTTCGGACTCGGCGACAGAGCTCACGGTCGAACGCGATCTGGTACCGCAGTCGGATCGGCACCGAGAGCACCCGTTGCCGCGATGCGCGGCGTTACCGGCGAGGTCGCGCTGCCGCGCGCGACCTCGCCTCGACTCCGCTCCGCCGCCGATTCAGATTCCGCCGAGGATCAGCTCGAGCCCCTGGCTGAAGGCGATGCCGTCGCTGGCGCCCGGATCGACGACGAGGATCTGCGCGTCGACTTCGATGCCGCACAGTGCGAGGTCAGGCTCGACCTCCTCG